>NZ_CP064942.1:2460000-3660000 GCF_015679265.1 Pontivivens ytuae | reverse complement strand
CCGCATTCGCCACCGCCTCGGCGGTCCGCTGTTGGTCCCGGAGAGCTTCGGAGATCACGTTCCTGTCGAGCAGCGCAGCACCCCGCTCCTCGGCGACGGCCGCTTCCAGGGCACGGGCCTCGGCCGCGGCAAGCTCGGCGCGGGCCTGCCCGGCATCCACCTGGAAGAGGGTCGTGCCCGCAGCGACCTCCGCTCCTTCCTCGAACCCGATCTGGGTGATGATGCCGGCTACCAGCGGGGTCAGGACGACAGCCTCCCGCGGCACGACGGTCGCGACCGTGGAATAGATCTGCGTGAACCGATGCGCCTCGACCGCTCTAGTCACGACGGGGACGGATGGCACGCTCACCGAAGATGCGGCATTGGCGGAGGCGACGCCGGTGGGCACCAACCAGTTGCCAGCGGCGGAAAGGAAATCGCCGATCACGTCTTTCCGGGCATAAGCCAGAACCGTCGCGGCAATGACGAGGATGAGCGTGAGAGCACGGATCATGGGGGACCTCCGTCGGGTTTCGTCAGGCCAGCAGGGGGCATGGCCGGCCGGCGCGGCAGCGGTGCGTTGCAGCCGGATAAGCTGCTTCTCGTTTTCGGATTTTAGGTGCCTCGGGCGGCTTCGCCGTCTCAGAAGACCGCGATTATGCGACCGAACGTGTCGGCGACCGCATCTGACATCGTTCGACACCAGAACGGTCGTTTTCGATCGGGCAGCGGCCCGGCAACCGGCGGTTTGACGTCTCAGAACGACGGAATGGAGCCGAACCCCGTCTCGGCAAACCGGAAAGCTCTCTCAGTAACGGCGTCCAGAGTGCGCGCCGTATCAGCTCAGCGGGACGACCCGGACGGCAGCTCCAAGATCGCCGCAAGGCCCCCTTTCGGCCGGTTCCGAAGCAGGAGCGCGCCGCCATGCGCCTCGGCCGTCGCATTGGCCAACGCGAGGCCGAGGCCGCTGCCTCCGGTACGCCGCGCGCGGGATTTCTCGAGGCGGAGAAAGGGCTCGACGACATCGGACAGCCGCTCCTCCGGTATCCCGGGGCCGTCATCGGACACGATGATGCGGAGCCTGTCGGCGTCGGCCTCCAGCGCGAGATGCGCACCGTCGGCGTAGCGGTTCGCGTTCTCCACCAGATTGGTGACCGCGCGCCGCAGGCTGCCCCGCTGAACCGGCGCCGAAACATCGGCCATCGTTCCGAGCGCGACGCTCAGATCCGCGTCCTGAAGATCATCGGCCAAGGTCGTGAGGAACGCGCGCAGATCGGCCCTGCGCATCGGCTCTGCACCACCGCCGCGAGCGAGTTCGAGTGCCCGTTCGGTCAGGTCCTCGATCTCATCGAGATCGCGGAGCACGGGGGCACGCAGGTCGTCCTCCGCGATCAGATGGGCGCGCAGCCGCAGGCGGGTCATCGGGGTGCGCAGGTCGTGGCCGAGGGCGGAGAGCATGCGCGTGCGCTCTCCGACCAGGACGCTGATCCGCTCCAACATCGTGTTGAAGGCGGCGATGCTGCGGCCGACCTCACCCGGTCCGCCGACGGTGACCGGCGTCGGCTGGGCGCCCGCGAAGTTGTCGGCGGCCCGGCCCAAAGCCCGCATGGGCCGGATGACCCGGTGCGAGATGCCAACGGCCGCCGCAATGAGTGCGATGCTCGTGAAGAGGAGAGCCGACCAGCTCTGCTGCGCCCAGGGATCGGTCCAGCGGGGCATGGCCAGCGTAGCATTGAGCCAGCCGCCACCGGGCGCAGGCAGGGTGAGAACGGCGGCACGGCGACCGGCATCTGCCAGCGACACCCCGGCGGGACCGGATCGCCAGTCGAGCGGTCCGGCAGGCTCGTCTGCCCACGCCGCGAAGAATGCAGTCCGCTGCGCGGGCTCCAGTGAGGCGACCGCTTGCGGCGGCGCGTCTGACAGACTGCGCGGGCGTTCGGCCGAGGTCCAGACGTGGACGCCCTCCTGCGGCGGCAGATGCGCGCCGGGACCTGCAGCGGCGAGCAGGGACAACTCCCGCGCCAGCGTCTCCGTCGCGACGCCGCGCAGCATGGCCGCGCGCTCATCACAGAACGCCCAGATCGACGCCCACTGCGCCCCGACGAGACACAGAAGCATGAGCGATGCGGTCTGCGCGGTGAGACTGTCGCGCCAGTACAGTCGCATGTTCCTGAGGAAGGTCATGTCCACTCCACCTCAGCATCGAAACTGTAGCCGCCGCCGCGATGTGTCAGGATGAGGCGCGGATCGGCCGGATCGCGCTCGACCTTCCTGCGCAGGCGGGAGATCTGCGTGTCGATGGCGCGATCGAAGAGGTCGGACGACCGGCCCCGGGTGATGTCGAGGAGCTGATCGCGGCTGAGAATGACACCCGCATGCTCGACCAGCGCGCGGAGCAGGCGCGCCTCCGCCTCCGACAGGACGACGCTCCGGTCGCCATCGGACAGCTCGCGCCGTGTCAGATCGAATGTCCGCCCGTCGAACCGTACCCGACCCGAGGGCGCCTGCGCCATCGGCGGCAGCGCCTGCGCACGGCGCAGCACGGCTCGGATGCGGGCGACGAGCTCGCGCGGGTTGAACGGCTTCGCGACATAGTCGTCGGCGCCCATCTCGAGGCCGACGATCCGGTCCGTATCCTCCGACATCGCGGTGAGCAGGATGACCGGAAGGTCAGAGGTCGCGCGGATGTCGCGACAGAGGGACAGGCCATCCTCGCCGGGCATCATGATGTCGAGCACGACGAGATCGAAGCGCGCAGCGCCTGCCGCCTGCCGGAAGGCGGCGGCACCATCGGCCGTCGTCACCCGGTAGCCGAACCTCCGCAGATGCTGGGCAACGAGCTGCAGGATATCTGGGTCGTCATCCACGACCGCCACATGCAGCGCGGGTTCGGAGGCGGCCGGGCCGTCCGGGACAGGATGGCTCCGTGCCGCAGGCGCATTGGGCGGCCGGCCGTCGCGGACAGCCAGGAGCGGATCTGGGGAGGGCGCCATCGGTCTCATGCCCTTCCTTTTAGCGCATCGCGCGGGCCGGTCGGGGCGGAATTTGGTGACAGTCTGTGTCAGGGACGGCCGCTGTCACCGGGCGTCACAGAACGCGTCGCACGCGGCATCATCGTGGAGAGTCCCTGCTGCAGGTTCGAGGCGTGCCGCGACATGTCCGTCGCGACATTGCAACGAAGGAGACATCTCATGCAGATCCGGACCTTTGCCCTGACCCTCGCCGCACTCGGCTTCATCGCAGCTCCCGTCCTCGCCCAGGGCGGCGGCGGGTGCAACTGGGGCGCCTATGACCGGAGCGCGTCGGCCGAGCAGGACACCAACCCGGTCTTCCCGACCGACGACGCGCGCGGCTGATCTTCTAAGTGCGGGGGAGAGGAAGTCGCCCATGCCCGAGAGGCCATGATCGCTGTCTCGGGTGTTGAGGCACTTCCTCCGCCGATCGGCGAGAAGAGCGCAAAGGCGCCCTCGGTACTCGAAAACGGCCGAGGTCGGTCATGCGCGGGCCTCATCGAGCAGAAGCCGCACTGACGGGGCCGGACGGCCGGCCCCGTCTCCTCAAACCTGATCGGAAGGGAGACGACGAGTGCAACTGAAGAGACGCATGGTTCTGGCCGGCGCTGCCGCGGCCACCGCAGCACTCGCGCTGCCCACGACCGCACAGGCCGTATCATCGACATCGGTGGTTGCCCGGGCGCGTGAGTTCGTCGCGCTGCTCAGCCCTGCCCAGCGCGATGTCGCGTTGTTTGGCTTCGACGACCCGCTACGGGCCCGCTGGAACTACTTCGGAGCCCGCCCCAAGCCCGGCCTGCGGCTGGAACAGATGCGCTCCGACAAGCAGGAGGCCGCCCTCGGTCTGCTGTCCGAGTTGCTCGACCGCGACGGCATGGCGAAGTTCGACCGGGTGCGCGTCCTCCAGGACGTGCTGGCCGAGCGCGGCGCGGGGCCGTCGGATCGCAATGCGGGACGGTTCTCCTTCGCGCTGTTCGGATCACCGTCCGACACGGACCCCTGGGGCCTGCGGGTCGAGGGACATCACCTCTCGCTGTCCTTCACGATGCGCGGCAACGAGGTGGTCTCGGTCGCACCGTCCTCCTTTTCCTCCAACCCCAATGCCGTGCGCGGCGGCCGCCATGACGGTCTGGTGGCCCTGCGGATGGAACATGAGGGCGCAGCCCGCCTGCGGCGCGACCTGTCGGCCCGGAATGCCGAGCGCGCCACGATCGCTGCCCGGCCGTTCCGCAACATCCTCGCCACGGCCGGGCGCGAGGGACGGCTGTTCGACGCCGCGCCCGAAGGTGTCGCACTCGGGGACCTGCACCCCGCACAGCGCGATCTTGCCTTGCGCCTCGTCGAAACCTATGCCGTCGATCATCTCGTGGCACCGCTCGCCGCGCAGCAGGCCGCCCGCATCCGCGAGGGCGATCCGGAGACGATCCGCCTCGGCTGGGCCGGGGGCACCGAGGTCGGGCAACAGATGTACTACCGCCTGCACGGCCCGACCTTCGTGATCGAGCTGGCCACGAACCCGCCCGAGCCCGATCACCTGCACACGATCCGCCATGATCCCGAGCGGCATCTCGGCCGCCACGTCGTGTGAGAGGGAGCGATCATGAAACAACTGCTTGTGATTGCGGTCTCCGCAACCATCGCGGGCACCGCGACCGCCCAGACGGCCCCGCCCTGGGATGTCCAGATGCAGCTCGACCCCGCAACCGGGGAGAACCGGATCACCGCGCTGCTGGTTCAGAGAAACGGCACCGTCGAGACCTACGCACCGGACGAATGGATCCGCCCGGTGCTGGAGGGATACGTGCAGGCCGCCAGCCGTATCCTCGTGGCTTACGGCGAACCCGCGGGCCCCGAGATCGAGATCACGCGCGGTGTCACGCGGTTCGACGGCGTGAGCGGAGAGCCCATGGACCCGGATCGCCGCATGACGCTCGTCACCGATGATCTGGCGAACTCCATGCTGCTCAACATTGCCGATGATCGCGACGGCATGACGCTCCGCTTCGAGGGCGGCCTTCCGAATGGCCCCGGCCCCGATCTCGTCGTGCTGGAGGCGAGCCTGCCCACGGGCAGGATCTCGGGCGGATGCCCCGGTGTCCCGTCGCCGGGCGCCGATCCGATGACCATATCCCGTCCTGGCGGCGATCCCGTGACCCTTCCGGCGGAGGCGTTCTGGGACTTCGGCCCCGCCGGACCACAGTTGAACCATGGCATCGCAGACATGGCCGATCCGGACTTCCGCATGGAGGACATCGACCAGCTTCGGGAGCTCGAACTGCGCCCGCTCGCGGCGCTGCACTACTTCAAGGTCTACGGGACGGCGTTCGATCTGGACGAACTCGGCGTCGGCGCAGGCGAGCGCGTCGAGCGGCTGGTGCTGTCCTCCCTCGGAGAGATCATCGAGACCAGCGACGGTCCGCGCCTGTGCTGGACGGCCGATCCGATCCTCGTCGTCGGACTGCCGTCGTGATCGCGTCGGGTCGGCCGTGGGCTGCGGGTGCAGGCAAAGTGTGGGGTCCAGAGCAGGCCGGGATGGCTGGACGGGATCTCGGCCTGCCGGTGCGTCGGCGTCGCGGCGAGCGCCGGACATGATGCGCCTTCCTGTCTGCGCCTGCGCTGCAGCCGTTCTCGCCACCGCCACGCCCGCCCTTGCGCAAGACGCGCCGGATCTCATCCTGCACGACGCCCGGATCATCACGATGGACCTGGACCGGCCGCGTGCCGAGGCCATGGCGATCGCGGACGGTGCGATCATCGCCGTCGGGTCTGATGCAGAGATCCTCGCGCTCGCGGGAACGGAGACGGACCTGCTGGACCTCGACGGTGCGACTGCCCTCCCGGGCCTGATCGACAATCATACGCATGCCATCCGCGGCGCGGGCGGTGATCCGAACAGCTTCCGGGCCTTGGCGGCAACGCTGAACGCCAGCGGCGTCACCACGATTGTCGATGCGGGCGGCTTCAACTTCGATCGGGGCATGCGGTCCGCCGCGACCCGCCTCGACGACGCGGGCGACCTTGCCGTGCGGGTGCTGTTCCTCGAATGGCTCCCCGGAACCACGCCGGACGCGGCCCGCTCGAATGCGGAGCGCCTGCCGTCGCTTGACACGTCTCCCGACGGGTTCACCCAGATCATCGGCGTGGGCGAGACGCTCTATCGCCCGCTTCATGATCGCCCGGAGCGGCCCATCCGTGTCCTTCCCCCCTAGAACTGGGCCATTACATTGGCCGCGAGAGGGGGATTGGGCATGGCGAGGAAGCGACATTCAGACGAAGACATCTTGAAGCTGCTGCGTGAGATCGAGCTGAAGCTGACGGCGGGCGATGACGTGGCCACTGCATGCCGCGGCGTCGGGATCAGCGACGCGACATACTACAACTGGCGGAAACGGTTTGGCGGGATGGGCCGGTCGCAGCTGTCGGAGATGAAGAGTTTGGAGAAAGAGAACGCCCGACTGAAGAAGATCGTCGCCGAGCTCGAACTGGACAAGCTCATACTCAAGGAAAGCCTGAACCACCTAAAGCCCAGGGCCTGACCACAGAGGAGCTTCGTCAGGCCGTCCTTCACACACGCCAGAAGCTTGCCACGTCTGAGCGGCGGACCTGCCGGGTGATTGGCCTGGCGCGGAGCTCCCTGCAATATCAGCCAACACAGAGAGACGATGATGCGCTACGGTTGGCTCTGATCCGGTTGGCGAAGCAGTACGGGCGATATGGCTACCGCAAGATCACGGAGCTGCTTCACATGGAAGGCTGGCGGGTCAATCACAAGAAGGTCGAGCGGCTCTGGCGTGAGGAAGGATTGCAGCTTCCGCAGCGGCACAAAAAGCGCAAGCGGCTCTACCACAAGGGCAGCTCGATCATCCGGCTTCGGCCCACGCACCCGAACCATGTTTGGGCAATAGACTTCGTGCATGACAAGCTCAGCAATGGGCGCAGTTACAAGATGCTGACGGTTCTCGACGAGTTCACGCGGCAGGCCTTGGCTGTTGTGGTCCGCACCAAGATGGGTGCCGACGAAGTTCTCGAAGCACTCTATCCGCTCCTGCTGCGCCACGGTTCCCCGGAGTATATCCGGTCCGATAACGGACCCGAGTTCGCAGCAGAGGCGATGCAGGGCTGGCTTCGGCGTGTTGGGATCAAGCCCATCCGCATCTACCCAGGATCACCCTGGGAGAACGGATACAACGAGCGCTTCAATGGGACATTACGGCGAGAGGTTCTCAATGCGGAGTGGTTCACGACGACCAAGCAAGCTCAGATCGTCATCAATCACTGGCTCAGGCAGTACAATCACACCCGACCGCATCAGGCACTCAACATGCGCCCACCCGTTCCTGAAACAATATTAGAGAAACCCCTGATCAGTGGCCCAGACACAGGGGGCTAGACAGTTGCCTAGCGCGGTCGGTGCAGCAATAACGGCCAATACCAAAGGATGACGAAGCCGCGCCCGGCAAAACGCTATATGTTCAGGGGTTTCGGGTCGTGTAGCGATTACCCGTACGCGTATTCGCGGTAGCGTGTCAAAGCTTTCAGCGGCTTGTGTCATTGCACAAAACTAGGGCACAACGGCCTCTTGCCCAAAATACGATGTAGAAGCAGCCATACCCAGTGTTGTCCGCTATGTCCAACAAAGTTGCTTTATTGGACACCTTTGCACCCCAATTCTATTGAATTCAGCAGAGCGCAAGAGAGACGGGCTGAACTCTGCAAGGAGGCCTTGGCTGCTGATTGATCCGCACAATTGCTAAGCATCCCGAGATGTATACTCGAAAGCTGAAAAAGTGAGTTGCCTCATGCCTCTGTATGTAGAGCAGATAGGCAACCAAGCCTCCAATGCGTTGATTAACTTATTATAGCTTCAAGACTGGAAGAAAGACATCCATATGCGATAGCACGACCGAAACATGAAGACGAGTTGCGCACTCCACAGACTAAGTTTCTGAAATTTCTTGAAAATCATTTTCATTGTCGTCGAGGTGACGAAGAGCCCCGCGTTCTGTTTGATGTTAACATTCGTCTTCGCCCTGCCCGGGTGAGTGCTCTTACGGGCGTATGTTTCAACGGCATCGACGGCGCAACTCCCAACTTGTTTGAACCGCAACTGAAGGTGCGCGGAATCCGGCCCCGGGAAACTGAGGGGTGGGCAGACCGTCGCGCGCAAAACAACGAGGATTGTAAACAGCACAAGCACTGCGTCCGTGGATCACGCATTCGACTATGCTGTTGAGCAAAGTAGAAAGCTCACCGTCGCTCGTCTCTTAGCTCGACTCTCTCTGTACCTGAGGGCGACTGCCAGGGGCGCCTTCTGCTTCCAGACAGTCGCTGGCCCCCTGGCATCCAACCCATCTGCGAGAAGCTATGAGACGCGGCAGCGTAGTAAGAAGCATCTCGGGGTGATGCGGCACTAACCTCGCCACGTCGGCCCGGCCGGATCGGCGGTCGAGCGCACGCGGTAGAGGCTCGCCTCGCCGGTCATCGCGGGGAAGAGCGTGCGTTCCACGCCCGGCGGGATCAGCGCCGTGTCACCGGGGGCGAGGACCTGGGCGTGACCCTCCCACATCAGCCGCCAGTGGCCGCGCATCGCCATCAGCACCTCGTGGGCCTCGCTGACATAAGGATCGGACGGGATCGAGCCGCGGGTGAGGAAATCGACCTCGAAGCCCGGCTTGTCGCGCAGCACCGCATCCGCGCCGATCACCCGCGCGGGCTTGCGGTCGGCGAGCGCCATCAGGTCCCAGTAGCGCGCCACGTAGTGCGGCACGACCTCCGCCGTCGTGGGCTCCGGGAAGCCCGCCAGTTCCTCCTCCGACAACAGCGGCATGGGGCCGACGCCCTCGGGCAGCGCCTCGCCCCGCTTGGTGTCGTAGAGCCGCCCGGTCTCGGCGAGGATCAGGCCGTGGGCCTCCGCCTCCTCGATCACCTGAGGGGCCCAGATCACGCCGCCGCCCGCGTCGTCCCCGCCGAGGATCGCCATGATCATCCCGTAGTCGGTGCCGATATTCTCGAACCCGCGGAAGATGCCGGTGGGGATGTTGAAGATGTCGCCCTCCTCCAGCACCACCTCGCCGGCCGTCCCGTGCCGCCCCCAGAAGAAGCGCCAGCGGCCCTTGAGCACGAAGAAGACCTCCGCCGTGCGGTGCGAATGCAGCGAGTTGCGGCATTTCGGCGGCTGGCCCGCGGCGCCGATATTGAAGCCCGGCGTCTCCTGAATGTGGACGTGCTGGTCCGCGGCCTCGCTCACGCCACCGCCGATAATGGTGAAGTTCTCCTTCTGGTCGGAGCCCGGCGTATGCGCGTCGATGAAGGCGGTGCGGCAGGGGATCAGCTCCCCGTAACGGACGATCTGCGGTGCGCTCATGCGCGGTCTCCCTTGTCGAGAATGGGTTTGGGCAGCGGCGTGCCGGGGGTGGAGCCGCTAAGGTCGGCGTGCAGCCACACCATGCGGTCGATGAACCACATCTTGCCGCCGAGGCTGAGCGCGAAGCCCGCGAGCGTCCAGCCCGCGTCGAGCACCCAGAGGCCATAAGCGAGCGGGACGATCCCGAGTGCGGAGATCAGGGTGGAGATGTTGGCGGCGGTCCGGTGGTGCCGGGGGATGTCCCGGTTCGCGCGGTCGAGCCAGATGCGCTCCCCCAGCGTGCCGCGGCTCATCCATTCGTCATAGTCCCGCGGCGGCGCGAAGGCGCGGGGATTGAGGAACATCCAGAGGATGCAGAGGCCGAGCGGCACCAGCGCCCACCAGCCGAGCCAGGTACGGCTCCAGATCGCAAGGACGATGAGCGGGGCGTTGGCCGCGCGCGTCCAGCCGCTCCACGGATTGGCATGGCGCGCCCAAGCCGCGTCGTCCATGCCCATGAGGCGCTCGGCCCCCTTGAAGATGTCCATCCTCTCCTCCGGCGGCCGTGTCGGCCGCTTGGGTTCTGCTTCGAGCGGTCCCGGCGCGGGGCCGGGACGGCTGTTCCTCTTGCCACCGCCCCGGACCTGATCCGGGGCCTTTCGCCGGTGCGCGAACCGGTCGGCCGGCTTCCAGCGCCTCGATCCGGGCGGTCCCGGCGCTGCGGCCGGGACGGTTGTTCCTCTTGCCACCGCCCCGGACCTGATCCAGGGCCGCCTGCTTCCGGGCGGCCCCCGGT
The DNA here is from genome assembly GCF_015679265.1 of Pontivivens ytuae. NCBI lineage: Bacteria > Pseudomonadati > Pseudomonadota > Alphaproteobacteria > Rhodobacterales > Paracoccaceae > Pontivivens > Pontivivens ytuae. Next base: position 3,649,871 of record NZ_CP064942.1, on the reverse strand, counting down.
CGAGCCCGGGACGGATCCTGCTCAACCGGTGCTGAGCAGGATCTGCTTCCACACCGCCGTCTCATCGTAGAGCGTGTATTCCCGCCGCAGGCCCCACGGACCGAACTCCGCATGCGAGGCGCCCAGCACGTAGACCTGCGCCCCCGTCGGCGGGCCGAACACGCCCCAGCCATCGTGGGTGCCCCAGAGGCTCCAGCGCACCGCCGCGCGCGGAGCCATCAGGGGGTCGTCGCGCCCGATCACGTGCTCGACCTTGAACTCGGCAGAAGGGAAGCTCGCGCGCAGGCCCATCCAGAACCGGTCCGCATCACCATGGGAGTGCCCCGTCACCCCGCCCGGGTACTCGAGCTGGCAGGCCCGGTCGTATTCCCGCGGGATCGCCGCGAGATCCGCCGCCATGATCCGGCCCAGGATGTCCGCGTATTTCGCGCCCCACTCATTTTCATTGCCCCGGCCGCAATACGGCCCCTCGACATCGTTAGCGGGCGTGAGCGGCTTCACGCAGGTCTCCGGCCCGCCCTCGCGCGCGATCAGGTCGGCGGCGTAGGCCTTCGGCTCCCACCCGAGCTGGCGCACGATGGCGCCCTGGTCGCGGATCAGCCACTCGTCGTCGATGGTCTGCCCCACCGCGTGGCAGTCAGCGATGATGCGGTAGGTGAGCCGCTTGCCCGTGGCGTTCCCATAGACCCCGTCGCCACTATGGGTCGCGGTCGAAAGCAGCCGGTGCGAGCTCAGATGCCCGCCCGACCGGTCGCACTCGCCGGGGCCGTCGGCACTCCAGATCACGTCCTCGCCGAAGAGCGTGCGGTCGGGAAACTCCGCCAGCGTCGCCATCGTCGCAGCCACCACGCCCTTGTTCCCGCGCACCACCGAGCCGGGCGAGCGGACGGGGATATCGGCCGAGTAATACTCGTCGAGGGTCGCGATGCCGCGATCCTCCCAGATCTCCTTGGTGATGCCGATGATGTAGTCGGGGAAGTCCTTCCACCGGTTGGAGTAGGTCATTCGGGTCTCTCCGGTCGGAGGGTGGAACCGCGTTCGATGAGCTCCCCCTCGATCTCGATGCGGCGGGGGGCGGGGTCGCGCCCCTCGATACGGGCCAGAAGGGCGGTGACGGTCGCCTCCACCATGCGGTTCACCGGCTGGCGCACGGTGGTCAGGTCATAGGCGGGCCAGGCGGCGAGCGCCGTGTCGTCGTAGCCGACCACGGCAACGTCCTGCGGCACGCGCAGCCCCAGCTCGAAGCGCAGCACGTCGATCACGGCGAAGGCCATGTGGTCGTTGCCGACGAAGAGCGCGTCGGGCTTCTCGGCAGTGTCGAAGAGCCGCCGCGTCGCCTCCGCCGCGCCCTCCCGCGTGTAGAGCCCGTCGATCTGGCCGGTGCAGGGCAACCCCGCCTCCGCCAGCCCGGCGAGGAAGCCTGCCGTGCGCTCCTGCCCCGTGGACGAGCCCTGCCAGCCCGCCACATGCGCGATGCGCCGGTGCCCGCAGGCCACGAGGAACTCCGCCACTCGCCGGCCCCCCGCGACATTGGCCGAGGTCACGGTCGAATGTACGCCGCCCGCCTGCCCCCGGTTGAAGAGCACGACCGGGATCCCCGCGCCTTCACAGCGCCGCGCGAGGTCGTGGCTCATCGCGACCGAGGCCATGACGAGCCCGTCGAGCTGATAGCTCAGCATCTCGCCGATCATGCCGTCGATATCGGCCCCGTCATTGGGCGCGATGAAGAGGAGGACGTGGTAACCCTCCTCCTGAAGGCTGCGCGACAGCCGCTCGATCGCGTCGGGATAGAACTGGTTGTCGAGATAGGCGACGACGAGCCCGATGATCCGACTGCGCCCGGTAATCATGGCGCGGGCAAGCACGTTGGGCCGGTAGCCGAGCTCGTCGGCGGCCTTGCGGACCTTCTCCGCCATAGCGGGCGAGACGGAGGCACCGGGGGTGAAGACGCGGGACACCGCGGACTGGCTCACCCCCGCCCGCCGCGCGACATCGGTGGCGGTCACGGGCATGGGCGGCTCCCAGTCGGGCGGTTGGGGTGTCGGGACGGCTGGATTGCGTGCCACCACCCCGGACCTGATCCGGGGTCTTTCGATGCGGGGTTCCCAGATTGGCTGCTACGCCGGAACCAAACGGTAGCATTGAAGGGCGAAAGGTCCCGGCTCTGCGGCCGGGACGGTGGGACGGGTTGCAACGGCCCCGGACTTGATCCGGGGCCGTTGGGTGCGGGGTTCCCAGGTCGGCGGCTACGACGGAACGAACCGCTAGGACTGAGTGGCGAAAGGTCCCGGCGCTGCGGCCGGGACGGTGGCAAGGGGCGCAACGCAGCGCCCCCGAACCCATGTTGCTCCCAACCCCACCTCATCCCGCGGTCCACCCACCATCGACCAGCAGGCTCGTTCCCGTGACCATCCCCGCCGCGTCGGAGGCGAGGAAGACGGTGGCGCCCATGATGTCCTCGACCTCGGCGATGCGGGGCAGCTTGATCTTCTCCTCGATCCACTTGCGACGCACAGGATCCGCGAAGGTGGGGGCCGTGAGCGGCGTGCGGATGAAGGTGGGGCATATCGTGTTCACCCGGATATCGTGCGGCCCCCACTCGATGGCCATGGACTTCGTCATGCCCTCTACCGCGTGCTTGGTCGCCGCATAGACCGCGCGGTCGATCCCGCCGACATGCGCCATCTGGGAGCTGATCTGGATGATGGAGCCCGGACGGCCCGCCGCGACCAGCCGCCGGGCCACCGCCTGTGCAACGAAATAGGCGGCGCGGATGTTGAGCCCGGTCACCGCGTCGAAATCCTCCGCCGTCGTCTCGGTCGCGGGGGTATGCCGGGCGAGACCGGCGGAGTTCACCAGGATCTCGAAGGGCGGGCCTTCGGAGCAGAGCACCCCGGTCGCCTCGATATCCGTGATATCGAGGGTCCGCGCCGTCGCGGACAGGCCCGTCGCGCGAAGGGCCTCGACCGCCTCCGTCAAGGGTGCTTCGCGACGGGCGGCCAGCGTCACGTCGGCCCCGGCTTCGGCGAGGGCAACGGCGCAGCCCAGCCCGATGCCCGAGGAGGCGCCCGTGACCAGCGCGCGACGGCCGTCGAGGCGGAAGGAGGGGGTAGTGAGCAGCATCAGCGTGCGCCTCCGGCGGGCGTATTTTCGGGAAAGATGAAGGTCATGGATATCCGGTCCAGCGAAAGGCGCCCTCGGGCGAGAGCGGCGCGTGCGGGTTCCACGCAACCTCCCACACATGGCCGTCGGGATCGGCGAAATGGCCGTGGTGTCCGCCCCAGAAGACGTCCTGCGCCTCCTTGATGACGCGCGCCCCGGCGGCCCGGGCGCGGTCGAGCAGCAGGGCGACGTCCGCCTTGTCCCGCACGTTGTGGCTCAGCACGATGGCGGAACCGGCGAGCTGATCGGCGCTCACCCCCAGTTCCTCGGCCAGTGCGGCCTTCGGATAGAGGCCGAGCGTCTGCCCGATCAGATCGAAGGCAATGACGCCGTCCGGGCTGTCGACCTCGCGCCAGCCGAGCGCGCGGTAGAAGGTGCGGGACGCCTCCATGTCCGCGACGGCGAGGGTGATGAGGGAGACGCGCTGCTCCATCAGTTGGCCTCCGTATCGGGCGCATAGGTGCCGAAGGACCATTCGTGGCCCTCGGGGTCCTTCGCACGGTAGCGGCGGGTGCCGAAGGGCGTGTCCTCGGGGCCGTAGACGATCTCCGCCCCCGCCTTCACCGCCCGGGCGTGGTGGGCGTCCACATCCTCGACCACGAGGTAGATGCCGGGGCTCACACTCGGCGCGATCTCGGCGGTGCCGAGCATGATGAGCCCGTCGCGCCAGGCCATCTCGCCATGCTGGAGCACGCCCGCATCCTCGTAGGCCGTGACGGTGGTCAGGCCGAACGCCTCGGTCAGGAAGGCCATCGCCGCCTTCGCGTCGCGGTAAGAGAGGTAGGGAACGATGTGGGGCCGGGCCATGGGATCCTCCGTTGCGTCCCGGGACTATAGCGCATGGCCGGTGTCGGGGTCGAAACCGGGGCGGGCCTTGTTGAACTCCCGCATCCGGGCGAGCGCGTCGATGCCCACCTGATCGAGGACGTCGAGCAGATCGACGAGCACCCAGTTCTCGCGGATCAGGCCGCGCTCCAGCCGCCAGAAGTCGAGGGAGCGCATGGTGACGCGCTGGCCCGCAGGTGCGATGCCGAGCCAGCCGGGATCGGTGATCGTCTGGATCATGTTGGGCCAACCGGTGACGGCGGCGTAGTCGCCCTCGCCGAAGAAGTGGTAGGTGATGTCCTCCACATACTGCCCCCGGTCCGGCATCGCGGCGAGGAAGGGGATCTGGTGCCAGTTCCGGAACCCCGCGATGCCGCGGCCGGTGCCGATGCCCGCGGGGCCGTACCAGGTCATGCGGGGGTGCCAGAACCGCTCCATCTCCATCACCTCTGGGCCACCTTGTGAGGGGTGGCGCTTCATGTGGTCGAGCATGGTCTTGATGGTGTCGCGGGTCTCGATCCCGTTCGCGCCATGGGGGCCGAGGCCGTCGCAGGTGGCGGGGCCTGGAACGTGCCAGTCGCGGCCGAGGGAGGGGGCGAGCGGCCAGGCCTTCGCCTGCATCATCAGCTCTGGGATGTCCCAGAGCGCCTGCATCTCCACGATCCGGCCGCCCTCGATGCGGAAGAAGTCGTGGCAGCGCATGTGCGCGAGGTGGCCGGTCGGCGGGATGTCGAGCCACGGGGCGGCGAAGGTGCCGATGAGCGTGGCGCCGGAGCCGACCCAGAGATGGCCGTGATCGTCCTGACCTGCCATACGGATCCACTCGCGGCGCTCGAGGTCGGGCATGGCCCGGCGCAGGGCGGCATAGATCTCGGCAAGGCCGGTGGGCGTCAGGTCACCGAGCGGGTGGCAGAGGTGGACCGTGGCGTCGGGGACGAAGGCGGTGTCGATGGCCTTCGCAATGGCGGCGTCATCGCCGTCATAGAGGGCGGCGGCGAGCGGGGTGAGGAGGGATCTGGCTTCACCCAGCATGGTGCGGCGTCTTCAGATGCTGGCCTCGCGCCCGGCCCGAGGGGGGGTGCGGAACGCGCCCGCCCTGGGGGGCGGGTCGGGCGCGTCCACGATGCAGGGCATCGTGGAAGGAAGGAAGCGAAGGAGTCACTCCGCCGCCCCACCATAGGGCACGTTCTGCCCGCCATAGCGGCGCACGCGCACGTTGGCCTGCTCGGCATGGCCGACGAAGCCCTCCAGCAGGCACAGTCGCGAACAATACGCGCCGATCTCCGCCGCCGCTTCGTCCGTTGTCACGCGCTGATAGGAGTGCGTCTTCAGGAACTTCCCGACCCAGAGGCCACCGGTATAGCGCCCCGCCCTCTTCGTCGGCAGGGTGTGGTTGGTGCCGATCACCTTGTCCCCGTTGGCCACGTTCGTGCGCGGCCCGAGGAACAGCGCCCCGTAGGAGTGCATGTGCTCCAGGAACCAGTCGTCGCGATCGGTCATCACCTGCACGTGCTCGGAGGCGATGTCGTTCGCGACCGCCAGCATCTCGTCGTAGCTGTCGCAGAGGATGACCTCGCCGTAATCCTCCCAACTCTTCCCGGCGGTGTCGGCGGTGGGCAGGATGTGGAGGAGGCGGTCGATCTCGCTCAGCGTATCCCGCGCCAGCCTCTCGGAGTTCGTTACCAGCACGGCCGGAGAGTTGTAGCCGTGCTCCGCCTGACCCAGAAGATCCGTCGCGCACATCTCGCCATCGACCGTGTCGTCCGCGATCACCATGGTCTCCGTCGGACCGGCGAAGAGGTCGATTCCGACGCGACCATAGAGCTGCCGCTTCGCCTCCGCGACGAAGGCATTGCCGGGGCCGACCAGCATGTGCACGGGCTCGATCGTCTCGGTGCCGAGCGCCATCGCCCCCACCGCCTGGATCCCGCCGAGCACGTAGATCTCGTGCGCGCCGCCGAGCTTCATGGCCGCGATCACCGCCGGGTTGGGCTCGCCCTTGAAGGGCGGCGTGGACGCGATGATCCGCGGCACGCCCGCCACGCTCGCCGTGGCCACGCTCATATGGGCGGAAGCGACCATGGGGAACTTGCCGCCGGGCACATAGCAGCCGACGGACTGGACGGGGATGTTCTTGTGGCCGAGGATCACGCCCGGCAGCGTCTCCACCTCGATATCGAGCATCGAGTCCCGCTGGGCCTGCGCGAAGTTCCTAACCTGCTGCTGCGCGAACTTGATATCGGCCATGTCGCGGTCGGAGACCTTGTTCATCAGCGCCTCCACCTCGCCATCGGTCAGGCGGAAGGCGGCCGGCGCGTAGCCGTCGAACTTCTCGCTGAGCTCGCGCACGGCGGCGTCACCCCGCGCCTCGATATCGGCGAGCGTCGCCTCGACGGTGGAGCGGACCTTGGCATCGTCCTCCGCACGATCGGCTTCGGAGCGGGCGGTCTTGAGGTGACGGATGGTCATGCGTTTCCTCCTGCGGCCCCTCCGGGCGTCTCTTGGGACCGCCCCGGACGGGATCCGGGGCCTGTCGAAACGGGTCGGCCCCGGACCGCGTCCGGGACGGTCGTGCCTAGGGCTGCGGCGGCACCTTCTCGCCGCGGTCGAACGCCTCCCAGCCCTCGCCGTTGAACACGTCGATGCCGAGTTGGGCGAGGACGTGCGGGAAATCCACCATCACCCAGTTGTCGACGATCTTGCCGTCCACGACTTTCCAGAAATCCATGTAGCGGATCTCGACCCGCTTGCCGGTGGGCTTCACCCCCATGAAGGGGCCGGAATGCAGCGCCTCCTGCCGGCCGAAGGCCGCAGCCCATTCACCCATGTAGAGCCGCGCCTCGTCCACGCAGACCTTGTCGGAGAAGGCGGCCTGAAACGGTTTCTGCCAGTTCTCCTGGAACTCCCGCAGACCCGTCTTGGTGCCACAGCCCTGGTTGCCGTACCAGCCGAAGCCTTCGGAGAAGAACTCGCCGATATCCGCGATCCGGTGATCGTTGAGCCCGTCCACCATCCCCTCGATGACGGCTCGCGTCTCCGCAGTCTTCGAGAGGTCGGTGTCCCGGGTGAGCGCGGCCTGCTCGGGTCGGCTGCCTTTCATGCGAAGCTCCTTTGCATACGTATTCAAACGTATGGCCGGGGCCTGCGCACGTCAACGCCGCCATTCGCCGCTTTAGGGAGCGCCCGGACACCGGGCGCCCCGATCATGGCACGGGTCAGGCGTAGCTGACCACCTCGATCTCCATCCCGTTCTCGTCGTGGAAGTAGAAGCGGCGGCCGGGCTCGTAGTCGCCGTGGCTCGTCGGCGTGTAGCCCGCGGCCTTCACCCGTTCTTCGGTCGCGTCGAGATCGTCGACCACGACGCCGAGGTGGTTGAGCCGACCGTTGCCCGGCTCCGCCGTCTCGTCAGGACCGGGGGTGAAGACGGCGAGGTAGCTCGCGTCGCTGCCCACGTGGATCGAGTGGCCGCCGTCGCGCGCGCCGCCCTCCCACCGGATCCGCCAGCCGAAGACGTCGCAGAGCATCTGCGCGGTCGCGCGGTTGTCCACGACGGTGACGTTGGCGTGTTCGAGTTCGGTCATCTCTCATCTCCCTGTTCGGATCGCGACTCGGATCCTGCGCCCTCAAGTCCACTTGAGGGCAAGCCCCGATCCGAGGAGGTCGCGGACGAACCGCCCATGTCGTTTCCGGCTTGGAATCGCCCGCACAGCCCTGATACGTCGCGGCCAAACGACGTCGGAGTGCCCCCTGATGCTTGCCGTGCTCGCCAGTTCCTGGGCCCTGTTCCTGGGCCTCCTGCTCCTCATGATCGGCAACGGTCTGCAGGGCACCCTGCTCGGTGTCCGGGGAGAGATCGAGGGCTTCGACGCGCTCACCATGTCCTTCGTGATGTCGGCCTACTTCCTGGGCTTTCTCGGTGGATCGCGCGCGGCCCCGCTGCTGATCCAGCGGGTGGGGCATGTGCGGGTCTTCGCAGCCCTCGCTTCGCTGATCTCGGCGGCGTTCATCCTCTATGCCGCCTTCCCGCATCCGATCGCCTGGGCGGCGATGCGGCTCCTCGTCGGGTTCTGCTTCTCGGGCGTCTACGTGGTCTGCGAGAGCTGGCTCAACGACAGCTCCACGACCGAGACGCGGGGCAAGACGCTGTCGCTCTACATGATCGTGCAGATGCTGGGCGTGGTGAGCGCGCAGTTCATGCTGAACCTCGCCAACCCCGCGGACTACGCGCTCTTCGTCCTGATCTCGGTGCTCGTCTCGATCAGCTTCGCGCCGATCCTGTTGTCGGCGACCCCGGCCCCGATGTTCCAGACGACGAAGCCGATGACGCTGCAGCGGCTGGTGGAGACATCGCCGCTGGGCTCGGTCGGCATGTTTTTCATGGGCCTGATCTTCGCGGGCATGTTCGGCATGGCCGCGGTCTACGGTGCGGAGCGGGGGCTGAGCGTCAGCGACATCTCCCTTTTCGTCGCGACGATCTACACCGGCGGGCTGCTGCTGCAGTATCCGATCGGCTGGCTGAGCGACCGGATGGACCGGCGGCGGCTGATCGCGATCCTCACCGCCATCGGAGCGGTGACGATGGTGATGGGCTTCTTCGCGTCGGAGGCGTTTACCGCGCTGCTGGTCGCCGCGTTCCTTCTGGGCGGGCTGTCGAACCCGCTCTACTCGCTGCTGATCGCCTATACCGCGGACTATCTCGATTACGAGGACATGGCCGCGGCCTCCGGCGGGCTGATGTTCATCAACGGCTGCGGCGCGATCCTGGGGCCGTTCATCGTCGGTGCGATGATGACGACGCTGGGGGCGGACAGCTACTTCCTGTTCATGGCAGCGAACTTCGCGCTGGTCTCGGGCTACGCGCTCTGGCGGATGACGCGCCGCGCGCCGACCCCGGTGGAGGACACGGCGAGCTTCGCCTACGTCGCCCCCCAGGCCTCGCCGGTGGCCGTCGAGGTCGCGACGGAATACGCGATCGAGCAGGCGGAGGGGGAGGAGTTGGAGGAGGACCCTGACCAGCCGGAAACGGCGGGTCCAGTTTAGGCTACTGGCGACGTCATCCTCGGGCTCGACCCGAGGATCTCCGATGCGGGAGATGGCCGGGCCAAGCCCAACCATGACACCCTTCTCCACCGTCCCGGCCGAAGCGCCGGGACCGCTCGGATCGAGGCGCCCAGTAGTGAAAGGCCCCGGATCGAGTCCGGGGCGGTACCGATCAGAAGCACCCCTCCACCCGGCCTATAGGCCGCGCCGCGCCCGCCCGGAGCTACGCCCGTTCACGCCTCAAACGCTCCGCCGGAGCGTTTGCGAGACGGCGCTCACCCTCCCCCCGGAGGGCACGGCCCTCCGCACATCGTTCCGGTTAAAGCGCCGCCGCCTCCGCGATCAGGTCGCGGCCCATCTGGCGGAACAGGTCCACATAATCCAGCAGGACCCAGTTCTCCGCCACCTGCCCGCCCGCGCAGCGGTAGAAGTCCATCACCCGCAGCGTCAGAGCCCGCCCATCCGCCTTCTGCCCCAGATAGTCGCCCTGAAACGTCATCGTCATCGACGGCCAGCCGGAGACGGCGGCGTAGTCCCCGTCCCCGATCCGGCAGTAGTGGTCGCCGCCCACCCGGTCGGGGAAGGCGGTGAGGAACGCCACCCGGTGGTCGCGGTCGAAACCCTCATAGGTGAAGGTCGAGCCGATCCCGCCGGGCCCGTACCAGAACATGTCCTCGGCCCAGTAGCCGTTCTGCCCGGTCTGCCCCTTGCTCGAGAACGTCTCCGGATCGTAGGCGCGCAGGTCGGCGAGCATCGCCTCCACCAGGTCGAGCGTCTGCGCCCCGTGATCGCCCGCGGGCAGCAGCCCGTCCTGCGTGGCGGGCGCGGGCCAGATCATCTCGTGCCCCAATTCCATCGGCAGCGGCATCCGCCCCGCCTGCCGCATCAGGTCGACGAGGTCGGGGATCAGGCGGGCCTGCGTCACGCGGCCCTCCTCCACCCGCCAGAACTCGCCGACCCGCAGGAAGACGAGCTTGCCTGAGGGTGGGATGCCGAAGAGCGGTTCGGCGAAGGTGCCCACCACATGCGTCACGGACGCGCACCAGTCCCCTCCAACCGCCCGCCGATTGGGTCCGCCGAGGAACATCAGGTCCCGCCGATGCGCCCCGTGGATGGCGCGCGAGAGGGGGGCGAAGTAGCCGTCGACCACCGCCTCCACACCCGTTAGCGCGTTCACCGGATGGGCCACATCCACCTGACAGTCTTCGGAAAACAGCGCCCGCGCGGCGTCCATCTGCGCCGCTCCCCGGGCGCGCGTCAGATCGGCCAGCGCCATGCGCAGGACCTGTCGGGCATCTTTCATTGCGTGGATCCAATCGTCTTGCATACGAATGCAAAAAAACCTTGGCAGGAACGTCACAACCTGTCTAGGCTGAAACGCGACTTGCTGGAAAGGGCACGGCGCATGGCGGAAATCCGGCTCGAACACGTCTCCAAACGCTGGGGCAGCTTCGTCGGCGTCAACGACTTCGACCTCACCATCGCCGACCGCGAATTCCTCGTCCTCCTCGGGCCCTCGGGCTGCGGCAAGACCACCACGATGCGCATGATCGCGGGGCTGGAGGATGCGACCGAGGGCAACATCGTCATCGGCGACCGGGTGGTGAACGACCTCGATCCGAAGGACCGCGACGTGGCCATGGTCTTCCAATCCTACGGCCTCTATCCCAACATGAACGTCTACGAGAACATCCGCTTCCCGCTGAAGGTGCGCAAGGTCGACCCCGCCAGCCATGACGAGCGGGTGATGCGCGCGGCCGAGATGGTGGAGCTCACCGAGTTCCTGCACCGCAAGCCGGCCGAGCTCTCGGGCGGTCAGCGCCAGCGCGTGGCGCTTGCGCGGGCCATCGTGCGCGAACCCACGGTCTTCCTGATGGATGAGCCGCTGTCGAACCTCGACGCGAAACTGCGCGTCTCCACCCGCGCGCAGATCAAGAACCTGCAGCACGAGCTGAAGGTGACCACGATCTACGTCACCCATGACCAGATCGAGGCGATGACCCTCGCCGACCGGGTCGTGGTGATGAACAAGGGCGTGGTCCAGCAGGTCGGCACCCCGACGGAGATCTACGACAACCCCGCCAACACCTTCGTCGCGGGCTTCATCGGCTCGCCCGCCATGAACCTGATGGAGGGCGAGGTGACGCAAGGCACCTTCCGCGGCCGGAACGTCGAGATCGCAGGGATCGAGGCGCCCGACGGCCCCGTCACGCTCGGCTTCCGGGCGGAGGACGCGACGCTGGCCGAGGGCGGCGCGGGCCAGATCACGGCGCCGATCTACACGCTGGAGCTGCTGGGCGACGCCACCATGATCTCTGTCCGCGCGGGCGGCGCGCTGGTCGCCGTCAAGGCGCACAAGGAGTTCCGGGCCGAGATCGGCGACACCGTCTCGATCGCGATCCCGCCGGGCATCTGCCACGTCTTCGACACGCAGAGCGGAGCCCGCCTCGACATCAGCAGCGGCGCCCGCGTCGCCTGAACCGAAATACCGGCCCGGATGACGCATCCGGCCGGGCACAACAGGGAGAAGACCAGATGAAACCGATGACGCTGGCGCTGGGCGGCGCGCTCGCCCTCTTTGCCACCACCGCGATGGCCGATTGCGCCTTCGAGAACACCGTCGAGGTGAAGTCGCTGACCGCGGGCTTCGAGGCGTGGAAGGCCGTGACCGACGCCATGGCCGAGTGCGGCAACGTGCAGGCCGAGCTCGACCAGGAGTTCCGGGAGAAGCAGCCGGAGGCCTTCGCCGCCAATCCCTCCCTCTACCATATCGGCGGGGTGGCGAACGGCACGCTGACACCGCTGCTCAATGCAGGCACCATCCGCCCGCTCGACGATCTGGTGGCGGAATACGGCCAGGACCTCGCGCCGAACCAGCTGATCCGCGTGAACGGTGAGATCATGGCGGTGGCCATGATGGTGAATACCCAGCACCTGATGTACCGCTCCGACATCTTCGAGGAGCTGGGGCTGGAGGTGCCGACCACCTATGACGAGGTGCTCGCCGCCGCCGCCGCGATCCAGGAGGCGGGCGTAGTGGACTATCCGATCGGGGCCACCATGGCCTCGGGCTGGAACCTCGCCCAAGACTTCAACAACATGTTCGTGGGCTTCGGCGGCACCTTCGTGAACCCCGACAACACGCCCGCCGTGAACTCCGAGGCCGGCGTCCAGACGCTGGAGATGCTGGGCGCGCTGACCGAGTACATGGATCCGGAATACCTCACCTCCGACTCCACCTATGTCCAGCAGCAGTTCCAGCAGGGCCGGATCGCGATGGCGAACCTCTGGGCCTCGCGCGCCGCGGCGATGAACGACGAGGCCGAAAGCCAGGTCGTGGGCCTCGTCGCCGGGGCGCCCGCGCCCGCCGCGGTCGAGGGCGGCATCCCGGCTACGACGCTCTGGTGGGACGGGCTCGTCATCGCCTCCAACATCCCCGACGAGGAGGCCGAGGCCGCCTTCCGCGTCGCGATGGAGGGCATCGATACCGAGATGGTGACCGCCAACAATGACGACGCGATCTGGCTCATCGACGGCTTCGTGCCCGGCCCGCTGGCCCAGGGTGCCATCGAGACCGCGATGCAGGGCCCGCCCGCCTATCCGTCCACGACGCAGATGGGCCTGATGCACACCGCGATCGGCAACAACGTGGCCGACTTCCTGACCGGCGCGAAATCCGCCGAGGCGACGCTGGAGGCCATCGAGGCCGACTACACCACCGCCGCCGAGGAAGCCGGCCTGCTCTGACGACACCGGGGGCGGCCCCGCGCCGCCCCCCGAAAATCTTCATCCGAAGATTTTCCCAAGAGTTTTCGGCACGAAACTCTTCCGCGCTGGGGGATACCGACGTGAAGCTGAGCTCGATTCATCACTTCGCCCTCGTGGTCGCCGATCTCGACCGGTCGCTGGCCTGGTATGGCGACGTGCTGGGCTTCGCGACCGAAGCACAATGGGACGTGGCGGAGGCAGGCTTGCGCTTCGCCCACATCCACGTCGGCGACATACGGTTCGAGTTGATGGAGCGGGAGGGGGCCGCAGCCGGCCCCGATGAGAGCGCCGACGTATTCGGCGCCCTCGCCACCCGCGGCGCGAAGCATGTCGGCCTGCATGTGGACAATGTGGAGGCCACCGCCGCGGAGCTGCGGGACAAGGGCATCGACATCCTTTTCGGCCCCAACGAGGTGCCGCAGGTGGGCGTCCGGAACCTCTTCATCCGCGACCCGGACGGCAACCAGATCGAGTTCGTGGAGGTCCACCCATGAAATTCCGCACCTTCGCGGCCTTCGTCGCGCCCTCCCTCATCCTGATGCTGATCTTCATCGCGGCCCCGCTCGTCAGCGTCTTCTGGCAGAGCTTCCATCTCACCCAGACCGTGTTCGAGACGGTGGAGGTCGAGAGCTGCACCCCCGGTTTCGTCACCCAGACCTGCGTGACCGAGACGCAGTCGCGGCCCGTGATCGGCGAGGATGGCGAGGTCGAGACCGTGACCTCCTTCGTCGGCCTGCAAAGCTACGGCACCGTGCTGGAGCCGGACCGGGCGGGACAGGCCCTCTCGAACGGCTCAATCACGGAGCTTCTGTCGATCCCGTTCTGGGGCGCGCTGCGCTTCACGCTCACCTTCACGCTCATCACCCTGCCGCTGGTGATCGGGGTGGGGCTCGCCATCGCGCTCAGCGTAAACAATGCGGTCAAGTCGATCCGGGGCCCCGCGATCTTCATCTCGCTTCTGCCCTTCATCATCACCCCGGTGATCGGGGCACTGTCGATCCGCTGGCTCTTCGTCGGGGACGGGATCCTGACCGCGCTGATGGAAAGCTGGAGCGGGCAGGACATCGCCATGTTCGCCCAGGGCTGGACCATCGAGATTCTGATGCTGTTCTACCGCGTCTGGCACGTCGCACCCTTCGCCTTCGTCATCTTCTACGCGGGGCTTCAGACCGTGAATCAGGACACGCTGGAAAGCGCGATCATCGACGGCGCCAGCCGGTTCGAGCGGCTGCGCTTCGTCGTGATCCCGCACCTGATGCCGCTGATCATCTTCATCGCGCTCATCCACCTGATGGACAGCTACCGCGTGTTCGAGGAGGTGATCGGCTTCCGGTCGGAGGCGCACCGGATCTCGCTCCAGTGGCTGACCTTCGACTACCTGACGCCGGACGATGCGGGGAACCGCTCGATCTCCCGCGCGTCGGCCTCGTCCATGCTCACCATGATCGGGATCGTAATCCTGCTCATTCCGCTGCTGCGCCGGACCTGGCGCGACCACAGGGGGAGCTGATGTCCACGCCCCGTGCCATGCGCCAGCCCCTTGGCCTGCGCCTCGCCTCCGGCGGGTTCCTCGCCTTCTGGTGCCTGATCGCGGCCTTCCCGCTGTTCTGGATCGCGGTGATGAGCTTCAAGTCGCCGGTGGACGCCTTCGCCTCGGACCCCGCGGACGTGATCTTCGGCCCGTTCACGCGGGCGGCGGGGCAAGGGGTGTCGGTGCTCGACATCGTGCTGGGCCTCGCGGTGATCGCCGGGGCCTACAAGGTCGCGGCGGATCTGCTGGGCCGCGGGGTGGCCCGGTTCGCGCCGCCGGGCTTCGCCTGGCTCGGCTGGATCATCGCGAGCCTCGTCTTCGCCATCGGCTTCGTGCTCGTCTTCTTCGGAATCCTGCCGCTGATGCTGTCGGTGCTGAACGGGATCGCGGGGCCGCTGGGCGAGCCGGTGATCGGGCTCACGACGGAGCACTACCGCGCCGTCTGGGTCGAGAACGAGTTCTTCCGCAACTTCCTCAACTCCATGCTGGTGACGGCGGGGGTCGTGACGATCTCGCTCACCGTCGGCACGCTGGCGGGCTACGGGCTCGCGCGGTCGGGCTCGAACCTCGCCTTCTGGCTGCTCATCATCGCGCTGATCTTCCGCGCGCTGCCCCATTCGGTGCTGGTGACGGGCTACCTGCCCCCCTTCATCAACTCGGCGGAGATCCTGCGACCCATTTTCGGCGAGGCCGCCCCCACCCTTTACGGCCAGCCCTGGGCGGTGATCGTCGTGCTGGTCTCGATCAACCAGCCCTTCACGATCTGGATGCTGCGGTCCTTCTTCCAGAACATCCCGCAGGAGCTCGACGAGGCCGCGCGGGTCGACGGTTGCTCCCATTTCGGCGCGTTCCGCCGGGTGATCATGCCGGTGATGTGGCCGGGCGTGATCACGACGGGGCTCTTCAGCTTCCTGCTCGCCTATAACGACTACCTGGTGACGGCGCTGCTGCTCGATGCGCAGAACCAGACGATGGTCCCGGCGATCACCGGCTATTTCAACCGGGAGACCACGACCACCGACCAGGTCGAGGCCGTGGCCGCCGCCGTCAGCATCACCGCACCGCTCTTCCTCCTGGTCATGGTCTTCCAACGCCAGATCGTGAGCGGACTTACCGCGGGGGCTGTTAAGGGGTGAGGCGCGCCCGGAAAACGCTCCGGTGGAGCGTTCGAGCCGATCACGCGCGGAGATCTGCAGGTGGGACGATCCAGGAATGGTCCGAGCAACTAGCTGGCCCCGAACCCTGTCAACGGTGCACCGCCCCAGCCTCATGTAGTTCTATGCAGATATTGTAGTGCGCCAGCCAACGGGGATCCTAGGACCTGGGGCAGAGCTAGACCAGCACAACACCGAAGCAGCGCGGCGTTGCGTTGCATCGCACCCTTTCTCTCAGGGTCATCAACTCCCAACACGACCCAATTGCACCACTCCGAGCGGGCGCGACGAAGGTATGGGTGCGACATCCGCGCGCGCCTGCTAGTCTGGTAGGGAGTAAAGACGAGAAGAGCATGGACCGGCACATGACGCCACACCAGGACGGCCCCGCGCGTTTTCAGACCGCGCTGATCGTCGACGACCACCCGCTGTTCCTTGATGCACTGTCCATGACCTTGAAGGCCGTGATCGGAATCCGCCACATCGACACCGCCGACCACCTCGCTGCGGCGATGGCCCTTCTGGAAGGCGGCGCGAAGCCCGACGTGGTGGTGCTCGACCTCAACCTGCCGGATGTCAGCGGCCTCGACGGGCTGGTGCGCCTGCAGGGCGCTGCGGGCGACGTGCCGGTGGTCGTCGTCTCATCGCTGACGGACGCCCGCGTCATCGGTGCTGCGATCCGGGCCGGAGCCGCGGGTTTCGTGCCGAAACATTCGGGACGCGAGCTCTTCCGCACCGCGTTCGAGACGGTGCAGCAGGGCCGGACCTTCGTGCCCGAGGGCATCCTGCTCGACGACGATCAGGAAACCCCCGCCTCGGAGACCGATGCGGCGTTGGAGCGGCTGGCGAGCCTCACCGTCCACCAGGCGCGCATCCTCGAACTGATCTGCGAAGGCAAGCAGAACAAGCAGATCGCCTACGACCTCTCCATCGCGGAGACGACGGTGAAAGCGCATGTGACCGCGATCATGCGCAAACTCGGCGTGCAGAGCCGCACGCAGGCCGTGCTGCTGGCCGGTCAGGCGAGCTTCGGAAAATTGTTGCGTGAAACTTCCTGACCGTCCTACCCTGACGTCAACAAGAATATAATGGGGAGGCACGGATGGACGGGATCGGCGATCCCTCCCTCGGGTCCGTTGACGAATGTGATCTGGTGCTCAGCGCAGAAGCCGAGTGCCGAGATCCCAATGCGATCGACACCATAGCGCGCGAGATCGGCAATACCCCGCTCGCCGTCCTGTTCCTCTTTGTCTCGCCTGAAGCCGACTTCGCCGCCGTGATGCAGAGGGCCACCGTGCGCTTTGCGGACACGAAGGTGATCGGCTGCACCACCGCGGGCGAGATCGGGGCGAAGGGGTACGACGAGGGGCGCATCCTCGCCGTCGGCCTGCCGCTCAGCCATTTCGTGGCGACGACGCTGGTGCTCGACGATCTTGAGAACATCGACAACCGCGCTGTCGTCCGCGAGCTGACGCGCCGCCGCTCCAAGCTGGGGCGGGAGGCGGCGGACTGGACGCAGGAATTCGCCTTCCTGATCAGCGACGGGCTGTCGATCAAGGAGGACGAACTCGTCGCCTCCATGGCCGCAGGGCTGGGGCCGATCCCGCTCTTCGGCGGCTCGGCGGGCGATGGGGAGCGGTTCGAGAACACCTCCGTCTCCATCGACGGGCAGGTGATGCAGAACGCCGCCGTCCTGACGCTGGTACGCACCCGCTGCCGGATCCGGGTCTTCAGCCTCGATCATCTGAAGCCCACCGACCGGCGGATGGTCGTCACCGAAGCGATTCCTGAGAAGCGGATCGCGCGCCAGATCAATGCGGAACCTGCGGCGCGGGAATATGCCCGCCTGCTCGGCAAGGATCCCGAACAGCTCGACCCGTTCACCTTCGCTGCACATCCGGTCGTGGTCCGCTTCGGTGGGCAGCACCATGTGCGCGCGATCCAGCGCGTGGCGGAGAACGGCGACCTCATCTTCTTCTCCGCCATCGACGAGGGGCTGGTCCTGACGCTGGCAGAGGCCGACGACATGGCGGCGCATCTGGAGCGGGAGCTCGCGCAGCTCTCCCGCGGGCGGCCGCCGGCTGCTATCCTCGCCTGCGACTGCCTGCTGCGGAAGATCGAGGCGGCGCAGCGCCAGCAGACCACCGCGATCTCCCGCCTGCTGGCGCGCCACCGGGTGCTCGGCTTCTCCACCTATGGCGAGCAGATCGGGGCGATGCATGTGAACCAGACCATGACGGGGGTCGCACTCTACCCGCCCGACGAGGACAAGAGGTCATGACCCACGCCCTGCTCGATCCGACCGACGACCTCGCCCGGCAGAACGAGAAGCTGCTGAGGATCAGCGAGGTCCTGATGAACCGGGTGGAGCAGGCGACGAACGACAGCGGCGCGGCTTTCGCCCATTTCCAGCGCGCCGCGATGCTCGAGGATCAGGTGCGCGAGCGGACAGCGGATCTGGAACGCGCGCTCGACCTCCTGCACGAATCCAACGCCCGCTACGCGGCCGCAAACGATGAGAAGGAGGCCGCGCGCCGCGACCTCGCCAGCGCGATCGAGACGATCAAGGAGGGTTTCGCGCTCTTCGACGACGAGGACGTGCTGCAGCTCTCCAACAGCCGCTTCGGCATGCACATGCTGGACCTGAAGCCGCACCTGAAGCCGGGGCTGAGCTTCGATGAGTATTCGGCGCGCGTCGCCTCCAGCCGGTATCTCGTCCTGCCCGAAGGCGACACGCAGGAGAGCTGGCTCGCCCGCCGCCGTGCTGCGCATCGCAACCGCCACGTCATGTTCAACGTCGCCATGCGCGGCGACCGCTGGATCCAAGTGAGCGAGCACCGGACCCATGACGGCCAGACCGTCGTCATGCAGACCGACATCACCGACGTGATGCGCATCGAACGGCAGGAGCGGGAGACGCTGCTCGACGATCAGGCCCGTCTGATCCGCGCGACGCTCGACCATATCGAACAGGGCGTGTGCATCTTCGACACGGACCGCCGGCTGATCGGCTGGAACCGTCGCATGGCGGGGCTGCTGCTGGTGCCTTTGGAGCGGCTGCGCATGGGCGCCGATATCCGTGTGCTCTACGACCAGCTCGGGCGGGAGGTGGAGTTCCAGGGCGACATGACCCTCGCCGACGTCAAGGAGTGGGCGCGGACCCGCAGCGGGCGCGAGCCCCTGCGCTTCGAGCTGCGCCACCGGCAGGGGCGGCTCCTCGACGTCTTCGCCGAGGAGATGCCCAACGACGGCTTCGTGATTTCCTTCCGCGACGTGACGGCGGAGCGGGAGGCCGCGCGCGTGCTGCACGAGGCCAACGAGATGCTGGAGCGCAGGGTGCGAGACCGCACGCTGGAGCTGGAGGATGCGCTGAGCGTGGCCGAGCGGGCCAACGCCTCGAAATCGCGCTTCGTGGCGGCGGCGAGCCACGATCTGTTGCAGCCGCTCTCGGCCGCGAAGCTGTACCTTTCCTCGGTGCAGGAGGATATCGGCGACGCCGGACAGGCGCAGGTACTGGGCCGCGCGCAGAACGCGCTCGACAGCGTGGAGGAGATCATCGACGCGCTCCTCGCGATCTCGAAGCTGGAATCGGGCGCGGTCGAGCCGCAGATCCGGCGCTTCGAGCTCACGCCGATGCTGCGCCAGTTGCAGGACGATTTCCGGCCCCATGCGGACCTCGCGGGGCTGGGGCTGCACGTCGTCCCCTGCTCCGCCATGGTAGAAACCGACGCCTTCTACCTGCGCCGCGTGTTGCAGAACCTGATCGCCAACGCGATCCGCTACACGAGGTCCGGCAAGGTCCTCGTCGGCGCGCGCCGCCAGCGCCGGGCCGTGCGGCTCGAGGTCTGGGACACCGGCCCCGGCATTCCGAAGGACGCGCAGGACGACATCTTCAAGGAGTTCCACCGCCTCGGCACCGACGCGAGTGCAGCGCAGGGCATGGGCCTCGGCCTCGCCATCGTCGAGCGGGCCTGTGCCATGATGAACCTGCCGCTGGAGCTCACCTCCACCGTGGGCCGCGGCACCGGCTTCCTCGTCACCGTGCCGCTCGCCGGCGTCAGGCCGCGAGGCCCGAAGGTTCGAGTGCGAGCTCAATGAAGCTGCGCACGGCGCGCATGGTCTTCCGGTCGTTTCGCCGCACGATACAGGTCGCGTAGGTCTCCGGCATCTCGCGGATCGGCACCGTGACCAGCCGGTCGGAGGGATGCATGGAGTCCTCCAGAAAGATGCCGACGCCGACACCGTGCAGCACCGCCTCCTTCATCACCGGGAAATTAGCGGTCTGGATCACCCGCTCCAGCACGATCCCGGTGTCCCGCTGCTTTTCGGAGACGATGCGGAAGGTGAAGGAGCCCGGCTCGGGCAGCAGCACTGTCTCCTCCCGCAGATCGGCGAGGGAGAGGGCGGCGGCCCCGGCCAGCGGATAGTCCGGCCGCATGTAGATGCGATAGCCGTGGCGGGAGACCTCGCGGATATAGCAGTCGCCCAGCCCCCGCGGCTCGGTCACGATGCCGATATCGGCCCGCTGCTCCCGGATCAGCCGCATGGAGTCGGTCCAGCTTTCGAGGGTGAAGTCGATCTCCACCTTCGGAAAGCGGTGGCGGAACCGTTCCATGTATTGCAGCGCGGGCCGCGGCGAGTTCGCGATGATGGAGAGGTGCCCCGCCTCCAGCGTCGCGAAATCCTCGATCCGCTCGGCGATGAGCTGGTCGAGCGTGGCGTAGCGCTCGGCGAGTTCGTAGAACCTCTGCCCCGCGCGCGTGAGCTCCAGCCCCTTGCGGTCGCGGATGAGAAGCGGCGCGCCGACCTCCCGTTCAAGGGCCGCGACATGCTGGGATACCGCGGACTGGCTGACGCCCATGCGCTGGGCGGCGCGGGAGAAGCTGCCCTCGCGCGCGGCATAGGCGAAGGCGGTGACGTGGTAGGGATTGGTGCGGGCCATCGGCGGACCTCCTGAGCGGGACTCTGGCCACCATCAGTCTCACTAATATGACGTTACGAATCTGACGCCTCGTGCCCCTACGGTTGCGCCCATCGGGACCGTAGGGGGCCATCATGGGCGCGCTTCAGCTCACCCAAATCGTGAAGTCGTTCGGGGACACCCGTGTGCTCGGCAGTGTCGACCTGGAGGTGCAGGACGGGGAATTCCTCACTCTGGTCGGGCCGTCGGGCTGCGGGAAATCCACGCTCTTGCGGATCATCGCAGGGCTGGAAGCGCCCGATGGCGGACGGGTGACGCTGGACGGGCGGGACGTGACGGGGCTGCGCGCCGCGGACCGCAACCTTGCCATGGTTTTCCAGTCCTACGCCCTCTACCCGCACCTGACGGTGGCCGAGAACATGGTCACGCCCCTGCGCCTGCGCGACCTGAGCGCGGTGGAGCGGATACCGGTCGCGGGGCCGCTGATCTCCCGCGCCAAGCGGCGCGCGCTGATGGAAAAGGTGCGCGAGGTGGCCGAAGTGCTGCGCATCGAGCCGCTGCTGGGCCGGAAGCCCGGCCAGCTTTCGGGTGGGCAGCGGCAGCGCGTGGCGCTCGGCCGCGCCATGGTGCGTGAGCCCGTCGCCTTTCTGATGGACGAGCCGTTGTCGAACCTCGATGCAGCCCTGCGCGTACACATGCGCGCGGAGCTGAGCGAGCTGCACCGGCGGCTCGCCACCACCTTCATCTACGTCACCCACGATCAGTCCGAGGCGCTGACCATGTCGGACCGGATCGCGGTGATGATGGGCGGTGACATCCTGCAACTCGCCAGCCCGCAGGAAGTCTATGACAATCCGTCGAGCCTCGCCGTGGCGGTGTTCATCGGCTCACCCCGGATCAACACCCTGCCCGGCGAGGTCGATGGCGACGGCGTGGTCCGTGTCGGCGGCCGGGCGCTCGCGCGCCGGGTCACGGGCGCGCCGGGGCCGGTGACGGTCGGGCTGCGGCCGGAGCATCTGGAGCTGCGCGTCGCCCCCGGCGAGGACGCGCTCAGCGGGCGGCTGGTGCATACGGAGAACCTGGGCTCCGACATCTTCCTGCATCTGGCCGTCGAGGACGGCGCGCATCGCCTGATCGCGCGGGCCCAACCGGGAACGGCCACAGCCCTCTCCATCGGCGATACGGTGCATGTGGTCCGGGCCAGCGGCGAGGCCATGGTCTTCGACGCCGCGGGCCGCCGCCTGCCGATGGCCGGCGAGCGCCGCGCGGTGGAGGTCGCCTGATGCGGACCAACGCGCATCTCTGGTTCGTCGGTCCCGCGCTGATCCTGATGGTGCTGATCCTGCTCCTGCCCATCGGGATCGCGGGCGGGCTCAGCCTCACGGACTACGCGCTCGGCAATCCGGGCGCGAACTTCGTCGGGTTGGAGAACTACTCGGACATCTTCACCCGCTCGACCTATGAGCGGATGTTCGGCGCCACCTTCCGCTATGTCCTCGTCGTCGTGCCGCTGACGGTGGGGCTGGGACTGGGGGCGGCACTCCTCATCACCTCCGTCACCCGGTTCGGGGATCTCTACAAGACGATCTACTTCCTGCCTGTGATGGCGGCTCTCATCGCCATGGCCATCGTGTGGGAGTTCGCGCTGCATCCCACCGTGGGCCTCATCAATAACACGCTCGAGAGCCTGTGCGGCACTTGGGCCGAGGCGCTGGTGCGGCATGGCTGTGCCGAGGGCTTCCCGCATTGGCTGGGCGACCGGGACTACGCGATCTGGACGATCTGCTTCATCGGGATCTGGCAGGGCTTCGGCTTCAACATGGTGCTCTACCTCGCCGGTCTCACCTCGATCCCGCGGGAGCTCTACCACGCGGCCGAGATGGACGGCGCGAGGAGCGGGTGGGAGCGGTTCCGCCTCGTCACCTGGCCGATGCTGGGGCCGACCACGGTCTTCGTGGTCACGATCAGCGTCATCCGCTCCTTCCAGGTCTTCGACACAGTGGAGGCGCTGACCGACGGGGGGCCGTCGCGCTCCACCTACGTGATGATGTACGCGATCTACGAGAAGGCGGTGCAGCAGAACCTGATGGGGATCGGTGCCGCCATCACCATCGTGTTCCTGCTCTTCGTCATGGTGCTCACCCTGATCCAGCGCTGGCTGGTGGAGCGGAGGACGCATTATGTCTGACACCGCGATCGCGACGCCTGCCGTGCAGGCCCCGGCCTTCCGCTTCTCGGCCATCGAGACGCTGAAGCATGTCGTGCTGATCCTCGGGGCGCTGGTGGTGCTGCTGCCGTTCTACGTGATGCTGAGCTATTCCTTCAAATCCCCGGCGGAGATCGAGGGGGGCCTGTCCACCGGCTTCTTCGGCGCGCAGGAGCCGATGGTGGACGAGCGCTGCGCGATCCGCAGCGCGCCCGACCGCGCGGACCTCGAAGCCGCCGCCCCCCGCTTTCCAGGGGCGACGGAGCGGGAGATCGCAAACGCGCTAACGGCGGAGGCGGAAGAGGCCTGCACCCTGCGCCCCGTCGTCTTCAACTACACCACCGCGTTCACCGAGGCGCCGCTCTTGCGGTACCTGTTGAACGGGGTGATCGTCACCGTCTCGATCTTCATCATCCAGGTGATCGTCGCCCTGCCCTGCGCCTACGCGCTCGCGAAGCTGCGGTTCTGGGGGCGGGAGGCGGTATTCGGCATCGTCCTCTTCTGCCTGCTGATCCCGGTCCACGCCATCGCCCTGCCGCTGTACATCATGCTGTCGCAACTGGGGCTCACCAACACCTATGCCGCGCTTGTGATCCCGTGGACGATCTCGGTCTTCGGCATCTTCCTGATGCGTCAGTTCTTCATGACCGTGCCCGACGACCTGATCGACGCCGCACGCATGGACGGGATGAGCGAGTATTCGATCGTCTGGAACGTGATGCTGCCCACGGCGATCCCGGCCTTGCTCGCCTTCGGCATCTTCTCGGTCGTGGCCCACTGGAACGACTATTTCTGGCCGCGGATCGTGATCACCGGGGACCGGAGCCTCTTCACCCCGCCGCTGGGGATCCGGGAGTTCCGCTCCGACCTCGACGGCTCCTTCTTCGGGCCGATGATGGCGACCGCCACGGTGATCGTCGTGCCGCTGATCGCCGCCTTCCTGCTCGCACAGCGTCGGTTCATCGAGGGGATCACGCTCACCGGAATGAAATAGGGGCGCCCGTTCGGAGCGCCCCGCCACCGCAATCCCGCAGGGGATCAATCCGGGACCGGCCGATCGCCAAACCCACCGGTCCCACGGCAACAGGAGAGAGCCTAATGCAAAAGACCCTGACCGCAATGGCGCTGGCCCTCACAGCGACCGGTGCCACGGCCCAGCAGATCGAGATCGACTTCGCCTATCCCTACTCCTCCCTCTTCGACGTGACCTATGAGCGGATCCTGCCGAAGTTTCAGGAGGCCTATCCCAACATCACGGTCAACATCCGCGCGACCTACGAGAACTACGAGGACGGGACCAACACCATCCTGCGCGAGGCCGCGGGCGGCGATCTGCCCGATGTGACCATGCAGGGCCTGAACCGCCAGGCGATCCTGGTGGAGCGCGGCATCGCCCGCTCGCTGGAGCCGTTCATCGCCGAGGAAGCCGACTTCACCACCGATGGCTACAACCAGGCGATGCTGTCGCTCTCGACCTTCGAGGATCAGGTCTACGGCCTGCCCTTCTCCGTCTCGCTGCCGGTGGGCTACTACAACATGGACCTCATGGCCGAGGCTGGGATCACCTCCACCGACGATCTGCCCAGCACGTGGGAGGAGGTCGCACAGGTCTGCGAAAGCCTGATCGCGGCCGGAGTCGACACCCCGATGTTCTTCGGCTGGAACATCACCGGCAACTGGTTTCTGCAGGCGCTGATGTGGTCCCAGGGCCAGCCGCTTATGGAGGGCAACGACTTCATGCTCGACACGCCCGAGGGGCTGGCGGCGCTGGAGACGATGGACATGCTCTTCGACCGCTGCGACATGCCCAACTTCTCCACCACCGACGGTCAGGGTGCGTTCACGGCCGGGGACGTCGCGATGATGTTCTGGTCGACCTCCTCCGTCGGCTCGGTCGAGCGGTCGAAGGGTGATTTCGAGCTCGTGACCAACGAGTATCCGGGGATGGGCGCAGCACCGTCGGGCCTGCCCGCGGGCGGCAATGCCGCGATGCTCGTCTCCGACAGCGAGGATCCGGAGGTCCTGGCCGCGGCCTGGGCGTGGCTCACCTTCATCACCTCCGGTGAGGGGGCGGCGGACGTGGCGCGGACCACCGGCTACATGCCGCCGAACTCCGCCGCCAACGAGATCATCCTCGCCGATTTCTACGAGGCGAACCCGACCAAGGCGACGGCCGTGCGCCAGATCGACCTGCTGTCCGACTGGCAGGCCTATCCGGGCGACAACGGCCTCGCGATCACGCAGGTGATCTATGACGGGATCGAGGGCATCGTGACCGGCGACTACGAGGATATGGAGGAGCTTCAGGAAGAGCTCACCGACGAGGTGCAATCGCTGCTTCCGGCCGATTCCTGACCTCTCAGTCCTCCCCGGCCCGCGTCGGGGAGGGCCCAACCGTCCCATGCAAAGGAGGCCGGGCCATGAAGCTGCTGCACCTCACCGACATCCACCTCACGACACCGGGCAACACGATCGCGGGCCGCGATCCCAACGCGAACTTCACGCGGGCGCTGGAGCACGCGGTGAAGATCCATCCCGACGCCGAGGCGATCGTGATCACCGGCGATCTCAGCGACTGGGGCGAGCGCGACGACTACGTCCGCCTGCGCGACCAGATCGCCGACCTACCGCTGCCGGTGCATCTGTGCATCGGCAACCACGACGACCGCGAGACCTTCCTGTCCGTGTTTCCAGACTACCGCGACACGTCGGGCTTCGCGCAGCGCGTCGTGCCGCTCTCGCTCGGCCACGCGGTGCTGCTCGACACTTGGGAGGCCGGAACCCATGCCGGGACGTTCTGCGCGGCGCGGGCGGAGTGGCTCGACACGACGCTCAGCGCACTGCCGGGGCCGGTCTGGCTGTTCCTCCATCACAATCCGCTGCCGCTGGGCATCGCGCCCTTCGACGAGATCATGCTGCTCGACGCGGATCGCCTCGGCGAAGTGCTGGAGCGGCACACGGCCACGCTGCGCCACGTCTTCCACGGTCACACCCATCTGACGCTCTCGGGCAGCTTCCGCGGCGTGCCGCTGACGGGGCTGCGGGGCACGAACCACGCCGGTTGGCCGGACTTCGAGGCGACGCAGTTCCTTGCGGGCTCCGATCTCAACGAATGCTACGGGGTCGTGCTGGCGACGGAGACCGGAACCCTGATCCACCAGGTCGAGTTCGGCTACGACGGCGAGATCCGCCGCGAAGGCTCCCCCGACAAGGCCGACTGGGACCGCCTGACCATGGTGCGGTAGGTTCGGAGCCCTGAGGGCGGCGCCCGACCCTGGGTGGGCGCTGCTGACCAATACCCTGTGGGCAGCGCACGCATCTCTAGCTGAGCGTCCTCCGGCTTGAAACGCCGCAAAGCGCCCTCCCGTGGGGAGGGTCGGGCGCTGCCCGGCGGTGCCGCCGGGCGGAGCGTTGCCTTACGTGGCACCGCCCCGGACTTGATCCGGGGTCGTCCTCTGTGGGGCGATCCGTTGCGAGCGGCCCCGGATCAAGTCCGGGGTGGTCGTTCCCAGAACCGTCCCGACCACCGCGCCGGGCCCCCTTAGCCGATGCTCATCGCGAGGGTCCGGCTGATCTCCGTCAGGGACCTGCCCGACTGCGCCGCCCATTCGTTGAACGCCGCCTGGATCGCCCGCTGCGCCTTCTGCGAGGTCGCGGGGCCGTCGATCACGCCCTCAGCCTCCAGCCGGGCCACTACGTCCTGCGCCAGGATGAAACTATCGCGGCCCATGAAGCGCAGCATGTACTGCGCCGTCGTCCCGCCGAGCCGCGTGCCCCGTTTCTTCAGCATCGCGAGAAGGCCCACATAGTCCTCCGCCGGCCAGCGCGCGATCACGACACCCGCGGGCTGGCCATGTTCCTGCGCAAGCTCTTGAAGAAACGCCGCATTCTCCCGCACCGCGCGGATCTTCGCACCATGCCGCACGATGGAGGTGTCGGAGGTCAGCTCCTCCAGCCGCTCGTCGCTCATCATCGCGCAGTGGCCGACGTCGAAGCCGCGGAAGGCCGTCTCGAAGCCCGGCCACATGCTGTCCACGACCTTCCAGTTGAAGCCCGCCTGGAAGATCGCGCGGGTCATCGCCGATAGCCAGCGGTCGTCCGGCACCGCCTCCAGCTCGGCCTGGGGCATCGGCTTCGTGAGCTTCGCCTCCAGCGCCTCGGCCCCGCCCTGACGTTCGGCGGCGAGGGCGAAGATCTGGTCGTAGGTGCGCATCAGGCCGGTGCCAAGAGGACGACGGAGAACATCTCGTCCGCATCCGACAGCACCGTCTCCACCCGCCAGCCGCCGCGCGCGGCGAGCTCTTCCATCCGGGTGCGGGTGTATTTGTGGCTGTTCTCGGTGTGGATGCTCTCGCCTTCGGCGAAGATGAACTCCGCCGGGCCGACGCGCGCGGTCAGCGGGCGCATTGCCACCAGATGCATCTCGATCCGCTCGGCCTCCCCGTTCCAGCGCGCCTCGTGCCGGAAGGCGTCGAGGTCGAAGGTCCCGCCAAGCTCCCGGTTGATCCGGGCCAGCACGTTGAGATTGAAGCGCGCGGTCACGCCGGCCGCATCGTCATAGGCGGCGATCAGCGTAGCCGCGTCCTTCACCCGGTCCATGCCGAGGATGAAGCCCTCGATCCCGTCCCAGCCGCACACGCGCGCCAGCAGGTCCACGGCATCAGCCTCGCTGAGATTGCCGATGGTGGAGCCGGGGAAGAAGGCGACCTTCGGCACGCCCGCAAGCTGCTCCGGCGGCGCGATATCGCCCATGAAGTCACCCGCCACCGGCACGATGTCGAGCGCCGGGTAGTCGCGGGCGAGCCCGGCGGCGACCTCCGCCAGAAACGCCTCCGAGATGTCCATCGGCAAATAGGCCGAGAGCTGCGTCAGGTGGTCGAGGAGGATGCGCGTCTTCACGCTCGCCCCGCTGCCGAGCTCCACCAGCGCGGCCCCCTCGGGCACCCGCGCCGCGATCTCGCCGACGCTCTCCCGCAGGATCTTCGCCTCGGTCCGCGTGGGGTAGTACTCGGGAAGCTGCGTGATCTCCTCGAACAGCGCGGAGCCGGCCGCGTCATAGAACCACTTGGCCTCCAGCCGCTTCTGCGCGCGGCCGAGCCCGGCGAGGACCGAGGCGAGGAAATCCGGTGCGGGGGCGAGCGTTCCGTCCATGTCTCAAACGTCCTTCGCAAGCCGCAGGCCGAGCATCTGCCAGCGTTGATGGGGATAGAAGAAGGTGCGGTAGGTCGGGCGCATCTGGGCCGCGGGCGTGGCGCACGACCCGCCGCGCAGCACGAACTGGTTCACCATGAACTTGCCGTTGTACTCGCCGATCGCGCCCTCGACGGGGCGGAAGCCGGGATAGGGCGTGAAGGGGCTCTGCGTCCACTCCCACACATCGCCCCACATCCCGCCGCCGGGCAGCGGGCGCAGCGCGCCGTCGTCGAGGAAGTTGCCGCGGATCGGCGTGTCGCGGCCCGCGAGCTCCCATTCCTGCTCCGTCGGCAGGCGCATCCCGGCCCAGCGGGCATAGGCCTCGGCCTCGTAATAGCTCACATGCACCACCGGCGCGTCGAGGTTGACCGGCTGCGGGCCGCGCAGGGTGAAGGACCACCATTGATCCTCCTGCTTCCACCAGTAGAGCGGCGCGTCCCACCCCTCGGCCTGCGCCGTCGCCCAGCCGTCGGAGAGCCAGAGCGGGGCGGTTTCGTACCCCCCGGCTTCCATGAAAGCGATCCACTCGCGGTTGGTGACCGGCCGGTCCGCGAGGGCGAAGGGCGCCACGTAGGTCCGATGACGCGGCCCCTCGCAATCGTAGGCGAAGCCCCCGCTCGCATGGCCGATCTCGACCAGCCCGCCGTCGTGGCTCGTGAAGGTCAGCGGCTGTTCGGAGCTGACCGCCACCGGCTCCGGATCGCGATAGGCCGGCATCAGCGGGTTGAAGGAGAGGCCGTGGAGCAGATCCGTCACCAGCAGCTCCTGATGCTGCATCTCATGATGGCAGCCGAGTTCGACCAATGCTGCGATGTCGTCGGCATCGTCGCGACCCGCGCTCATCAGCCCGCCCATCGCGTCGTCCACATGGGCGCGATAGGCGCGGACATCCTCGACCGTGGGGCGCGAGACGAGACCCCGCTTGTCCCGCGCATGCCGCGGCCCGGCCTGCACGTAGTAGGAGTTGAAGAGGAACGCGAAACGGTCGTCGGGCGAGGCATAGCCCGGCACCCGCTCCTTCAGGATGAACTCCTCGAAGAACCAGGTGGTGTGCGCCAGGTGCCACTTCGCCGGGCTCGCATCCGTCATGGACTGGAGCATCATGTCCTCGGGTGCGAGGGGCTTTGCCAGCCGCTCCGTCGCCGTCCGGGTGTCGTGGAAGAAGTCGAGCGCCTGCGCGGGGGCAAGCGGGGCGGCGGCGGGACGGGTCATAGGCCCCTCCTCTTCGGGACTGCAGGTGTGGGCGAGAGATGGGACGCGGTCGGAGCTCTGCAACGACGCGGACGATCACGTTCGACTGACCGGACAACGGCGCCGGGGCGCCGGTGCCCCAAGGCTGGAAAGGGTGCGGGACGGTCGCGCATGCGGCGCATCCTCCTTTCGCTGTCGGATCACGATACCGGAGCGCGGGGTTTCCAGAACCGCCAATACCGGTCCATAGTGGTGCGTAAACGAACCACCACCAGCGAAAGGTTGCTCAAGTGGACTGGGATCACCTCCGCCTGTTCCTCGCCACCGCCCGCGCGGGCAGCCTGCGTGCCGCCGCCGATGAGCAGAAGGTGAGCCACGCCACCATCCGCCGCGCGCTCGACGGGCTGGAGCAGACGCTCGGCACGACCCTGTTCGAGCGCTCACCGGGCGGGGTGGCGCTGACCGGCTCGGGCGAAGTCCTGCTGCGCCACGCGCAGAGCATGGAGGGCGAGACACGCCAGATCGCCCGCCGCCTCTCCGGCCTCGACGCCGCCCCGCGCGGGCGGATCCGGGTAAGCCTGCCGCCCTCCTTCGCGCTCGGCTTCCTCGCCCCGATCCTCGCGAGCTTCACCGAGGCCTATCCGGAGATCACGGTGGAGATCATCGCGACCAACCGCATCTCCAACCTTACGCGGCACGAGGCCGACATATCGATCCGCGCGGCACATACCGTCGAGGACGACGTGGTGGGCCGCCGTCTGCTGCGCTATGTGGTGGGGGCCTTCGCCTCACCGGCCTATCTGGAGCAGGTCGGCGTGCCGGAGCTTGGCGACGGGCACAAAGCGCACTGGATCGGCTGGGGCCGCGACGGCGAGTGGGTCTCGCAAAGCCCCTACCCCCGCGCCGGGATCCGCCACGTGCTGCCCGAGATCTTCATGCAGCTCGAAGCGGCGGCGCAAGGCATCGGCATGGCCTGGGTCCCGTGCTTTCTCGGCGATCAGGAGCCGCGGCTGGTGCGCGTGCCGGGTCTGCAACCGGTGCCCGATCGCTCTCTCTGGCTGCTACTCCACGGCGACCTGCGCGGTAGTGCGCGGGTGCGCGCCTTCGTCGACCATGCGGCCAAGGCGGTGCTCGCCGATCGGGAGCGGTACACGACATGAGAGGGCGGGACCGCCTCCGGCGGGGATATTTGGACGAATCCGAAGGGGCTTTCGGATTCGCCCAAATATCCAAATCCAACGATATCAAGCCACGCTGGCGGTTGGGACCGGGCGCAGTCCCAGCATCTCACGCGCCTGCGCCGGTGTCGCCACGGGGCGGTCGTACTTCGCACAGAGGTCGGCCGCGCGCGCGATCAGGGCGGCGTTGGAGGGCGCGAGCGTATCGCGGTCGAGGCGGATGTTGTCCTCCAGCCCCGCCCGCGTGTGGCCGCCTGCCGCAATCGCCCATTCGTTGACGGTGATCTGGGTGGCGCCGATGCCCGCGGCGCACCACTGCGCCTCCGCCGCGCGGGTGCGCATGGTCTCCACGTAGAAGTCAAAGACTGTCTTGTCGGCGGGCATCGCGTTCTTCACACCCATGACGAATTGCACGTAGAGCGGCCCGAAGAGCTTCCCCTCCCCATGCAGCCGGATCGCCTGGAGGATGTGGGAGAGGTCGAAGGCCTCGACCTCCGGCACGATCTCGTAGGTCCGCATCTCGCCTGCCAGCCAGTCCACGAGGTCCGGCGGGTTCTCGTAGACGCGGGTCGGGAAGTTGTTCGACCCGACTGAGAGCGACGCCATGTCCGGGCGCAGCGGCAGCATCCCCCCGCGCTCCTTCCCCGCGCCCGAGCGACCGCCGGTGGAGAACTGGACGATCACGCCGGGGCAGTGCTTTTCGAGGCCTTCCTTCAGGCGCGCGAATTTCTCCGGATCGCTGGACGGGCTCTCGTCGTCGTTGCGGACATGGGCGTGGATGATGGAGGCGCCGGCTTCGACCGCCGCGTGCGAGGATTCCACCTGCTCCGACACCGTGATCGGCACGGCCGGATTGTTCGCCTTGCGCGGCAGGGAGCCGGTGATCGCACAGCAGAGGATGCAGGGTTTCCCGGCGACGTCAGACATCGAGAAAGACCGTCTCGCCAGGGCCTTGCAGGTGGATGTTGAAGCAGTACGTGTCGCCCTGTCGCTCCGCCACCAACGTCCGCACCCGGCTCGGGGGGTCAATGCGCGCGAGGAGCGGGTCCCCAGCATTCGCCTCCGCCTCGTCGGCGAAGTAGATGCGGGTGGCGAGGCCCAGGTTGATGCCGCGCGCCACGAGCCAGAGGCTCAGATGCGGCGCCTGCATGCGACCGTCTGGCCAGGGCACGCGGCCCGGCTTGATCGTCTCGAACCGGTAGAGGCCGGTCTCGCCATCGGTCGGCTGCCGCCCCCAGCCGGTGAAGACGGGATCGGCGGTGCCGCGGGTCTCGGCGGGCGAGGCATAGAGCCCGTCCGCGTCGGCCTGCCAGATCTCCAGCAGCGCATCGCGCAGGGGGGCGCCAGCGCCGTCGTAGACGTAGCCCTCCACCGTGATCCGCTCGCCGCGCGTGGCGTCGGTCACCATTGCCGCCCCGAGGTCAGGTCCCCGCCCCTTCAGCCCCGCGAAGCTCGGGACGCAGCCGATATGGACGTAAGGACCGGCGGTCTGGGATGCGCTTTCCTTCGGCATCACGCGCCCTCCACCCGGTTCTCGAAGAAGGTCTGGCGGTGCCCCCGCAACACGAGGTCGAAGCGGTAGGCGCGGGCGTCCATCGGCACGGTCGCGCCCATGTCGAGCCGTGCGGTCAGCGCGTCGATGGCCGCCGGGTCGGGGATCGTCTGTACGATGGGGCAGAGCGCGATGTGGGGATCGCCCTCAAAATACATCTGCGTGATGAGCCGCTGCGCCCAGCCCTGCCCGAAGATCGAGAAGTGGATATGGGCGGGCCGCCAGTCGTTCGCGCCGTTGGGCCAAGGGTACGGGCCGGGGCGGATCGTGCGGAAGGCATACGCCCCGTCAGCGCCGGTGATCACCCGCCCGCAGCCGCCGAAATTCGGATCGAGGGCGGCAAGATAGCCGTCCTTCTTGTGGCGATAACGCCCGCCAGCGTTAGCCTGCCAGACCTCGATCAGCGCGCCGGGCACCGGGCGGGCCTGCTCGTCGAGCAGGCGGCCGTGCACGATGATCCGCTCGCCAATGGCGCTCTCGCCGGGCTGGGCATAGTTCTCGATCAGGTCGTGGTCGAGCGGGCCGAGCAGGTCGTGGCCGAAGACCGGCCCCGTCGCCTCGCTCAGCGAGTTTTCAAACGACAGCTTCGGCAACCGCGGCGACCGCAGGACAGAGCTCTTGTAGCCCGGCGTATGCGCGGGCGGGTGGACCTTCGGGTCGCGGGGCAGGAACGTGGTCATTCGGCCATCTCCGCCAGGGTCTGTTTCGCGAGCTTGATCGCGTGGTTGGCGCGGGGCACGCCCGCATAGATCGCGACGTGCTGGAAAACCTCGGCGATGTCCTGGGGGCTCGCACCCGTTCGGGCGGTGGCGCGGACATGCATCGGGATCTCCTCGAAACTCCCCGTAGCTGCCAGGATCGCGAGGGTGAGCATGGAGCGTTCGCGGCGGGTCAGCGCATCGCTCGCCCAGACCGTGCCCCAGGCGCCTTCGGTGATGAGCTGCTGGAACGGCGCGTCGAACTCGGTGCGCGCCGCCTCGGCCCGATCCACATGCGCGTCGCCGAGCACGGCGCGCCGCGTCGCCTCCCCGGCCCAGCGTCGATCGTTGGTCATGGAGCCTCCCGTTTTGCCTGAGCCTTCCATGCGGGGCCTGCTTGGTCCAATGTCGAATTCCACGTCATTCATAGCGAAACCGATATGCTTCTGTCAGACCGTGTCCGCCTGCGCCACCTGGAGATCTTCGTGGAGGTCGCGCGCCAGGGCAGCGTCACGCGCGCAGCGGACGCGCTGTCGCTGACCCAGCCCGCGGTCAGCCGCAGCTTGCGGGAGCTGGAAGCGACGCTCGGCAAGCCCTTGACGGAGAAGGCCGGGCGCGGGCTGCGCCTCTCCCCCTTCGGCGTGAGCTTCGTGGAGAAGGCGGCGCGGGCCGTTGCACTGGCGCGCGAGGCGGTGGAGGAGACGCGGCGCACCGATGGCCCGCCGGTGACCCTCGGCGCGCTGCCCACGGTGTCGGCGACCATCGTGCCGGAGGCGGTCGCCCGCTTCCGCGCCCTCGCCCTCGGCAGCCGTCTCACCGTGCGCTCGGGCGAGAACGACGTGCTGCTGGAGCAGTTGCAGCGCGGCGCGCTCGATCTGGTGGTCGGGCGCCTGCCCGCGCCGGAGCGGATGCTGGGCCTCACCTTCGAGCCGCTCTATCGCGAACGGGTGGTCGCCGTGGTCGCGCGGGGGCACCGGCTGGCGGGCCAGCCCCTCACGCCCGACGCGCTGGGCACCGGGCCGGTCCTCGTACCGAGCCGCGGCTCGATCATCGAGGGGGCGGTGGCGCGGCTGCTGCTGGAGCATGGGCTCACCCCGCCGCAGGATGCGATCGAGACGGTGTCGGACAGTTTCGGGCGGGCCTTCGTGCTCAACCACGGCGCAGTCTGGTTCATTTCCGAAGGCGTTGTCCGCGCCGATCTTGCCGCCGGGCGGATGACCGCCCTGCCCCTCGATACCGCGACGACGCTCGGCCCCGTCGGCCTCTGCCTGCGGCAGGACGTCACGCTCAGCCCCGCCGCCGCGCGCCTCGCCGACCTGCTGCGCGAGGCCGCTAGCGGTCGATCATGACGCGGCGCGCGATCTCCCACAGCAGGCCTTCCACGTCGATCGGCATATCGATCACGTCGACCTTCTCGTCGATCAGCAGGAACGACAGCCCGTGGACGAAGGTCCAGAGCATGAAGGCCCGGGTCTTCACATCCTCGTCCACCTCGTCGCGGCCGAGATAGAGGGCGACCTCGTTCTCCACCAACGCGTAGTGGCGGGGGGCCTCCTCCATCAGTTCCTCGCGCTTGGCGTGGTCATGGGCGAGGCCGAAAACCAGCCGAAAAACACCGGGTTCCGTGGTGGCGAAGCGGATGTAGACGCGGCCAAGCTGCACGATGCGTTCCAGCTCCCCCTCCGGGCATTCGGCCACGGCGGCGCGCATCATCGCGAACTTGCGCTCCATGCCGGCCATCATGACGGCGGCCAGCATCTCGTCCTTGTCCTTGAAGTGGCGATAGGGAGCGGCCGTGGACACGCCAGCGACCCGGCACGCCTCCGACACAGAGAACTGCTCGGGCCCCTTCTCCTCCACCAGGCGGCGCGTCGCCTCGACGAGCTGCGCGCGCAGATCGCCGTGGTGATAGCCTTCTTTACGTTGGATTTCCGTTTCGCTGCTCATGATCCGGTATGTGGCGGTTTGCGTAGACCTTGTCAAAGTTAGAATGCTTAACATATGTTAGAGGCACTCACATAGCCGGAGCCGGACCATGACCCAGGATGTGCAGTCCCCTTCCTTGTTCCGTCGCGCGCTGCGGCGTACCGGAATTCTCCTCCTCACCACGGCGACGATCGGCGGCGCGGGATATGCCGTGCTCCTCGGCAGCCAGACGATCAGCGCCCGCGCCTCGGCGGTGGAGATCGCGGAGGTCGCCGAGCCCCTGCCCGTCACCGTCCGCGCGCTGGAGCGGGAGGACGGCTACACCGTCACACGCCGCTTCACCGGACAGGTCGAGGCGGCGCAGACCACGGACCTCTCCTTCGAGTTCGGCGGCCGCATGGCGGAGATCACGGTGGACGAAGGCGACATCGTGGAGGAAGGCGACGTCATCGCCAGGCTCGACACGGCGTTGCTGGAAACCGAGCGGCGGCGGTTGGAAGCCGCGCGCGATGCGCTTGTCGCCCAACGCGAATTCGCCCGGCTCTCCACCGAACGGCGCGCGGAACTGAGCGAGCGGGGCTTCGCCTCCACCGAAGCCTTCGACCAGGCCCGCTTCAGCGAGGCGGAGCTCACCGCCCGGATCGCGGAGACCGACGCCGGCATCGCGGAGGTCGATGTGCGGCTCGAGAAATCGGTGCTGGAGGCCCCCTTCTCCGGCCGGGTCGGCGCGCGCGGCGTGGACCTCGGCACCACCGTGTCGGCAGGCGCCCCCGTCATCTCTCTGCTGGAGGAAGCCACCCCCCGCGTCCGCATCGGCCTGCCCGTCTGGCTGGAGCCGCAGGACACCGCCCTGATCGAGATCGCGGGTCGCACCTACGAGGGCGAGCTCCACTCCGTCCGCCCCGATATCGACCCGGTGACGCGGACACGCACGGCGCTCTTCGACCTTGCCCGCGGCTCCACTGCCGCCTTCGGCGAGACCGCGACGCTCATCATCACGCGCGAGGTCGAGGAGGCCGGCACCTGGGTTCCCGTCCGCGCGCTGCGCGAGGGGGCGCAGGGCCTTTGGACCGTGCTCGTCGTCGATGACGAGGACCGCGTCCGCTCCGCCGCCGTCGAGCTGATCCATACGGAGGCGGAGCGCGCATACGTCCGCGGCACCTTCGAGGACGGCACGCGCCTGATCTCCGCCGGGCCGCACCGGGTCACGCCCGGCCAGCTCGTCCGCCCGATCGCCGAGGGGGCCTGAGCCATGGAGACGCTGACCTTCCGCCAGCCGCGCCTCGTCGCGCTGATCCTGCTAGTCCTGATCTCAGCAGGCTTCTCCTCGCTGCTCTCGCTCGGGCGGCAGGAGGATCCGACGATCACCAACCTCTTCGCCACCGTCACCACGGCCTTCCCAGGCGCGGATCCGGCCCGGGTCGAGGCGCTGGTCACGGCGGAGATCGAGGAAGAGCTGCGCGCGATCCCCGAGGTCGACACCCTCGACAGCGTGTCGAGCAACGGCGTCTCCGTCATCTCGGTGGAGCTTCTGGAAACCCTCGACGAGGAAACCATCGAACAGGTCTGGTCCGAGGCGCGCGACGCCGTGGAAGACGCCCGCCGCCAGTTCCCGGACGGCGTGCAGGCCCCCGAATTCGACGCGGACGGCGTCAGCGCCTACTCCACCGTCATCGCGATCAGTGCGGAGCATGACGCAGTGCCGCTCGGCCTGATGTCACGCCACGCACAGGCGCTCGCCGACCGGCTCCGCTCCGTCCCCGGCACCGAGCAGGTCGAGCTCTATGGCGAGCCAGAGGAAGAGGTGCTGGTCGAGGTCGATGCCCGCCGTGCGGCCTCCCTCGGCCTCACCGCCGACGCGATCTCCGCCGCGATCCGCAATGCGGACGGCAAGGTGCAGGCAGGGCGGTTGCGCGCCACGGGCTCCGACCTCGCCATCAACATCTCCGGTGAGGTGGAGGCCATCGACCGCCTGCGCGACGTGGTGTTGCGGGAGAACCCGGACGGCGCCGTCACCCTGCTCGACGATATCGCGACGATCACCCGCGGGCCGCGGCAACCGGCCGAGGAGCTGTCGCTGATGAACGGCCAGCCCGCGATCCTGATCGGCGCGATCGCCGAGGATGGCCTGCAGATCGACACCTGGATGGCCGATGTCCGTGCGCTGCTGGAGGCGGAGGCCGATGCCGTGCCCCTCGGCCTCGACCAGCGCATGGTCTTCGACCAGAGCACCTACACCACCGCCCGCCTCGCCGAGGTCGGCACCAACATGGCGATTGGCGTCGGCCTCGTGATCGCGGTCCTGCTCATCACGCTGGGCGTGCGCGCCGCGGCCATCGTCGCGCTGGTGCTGCCGGTGGTGAGCCTGGCCACGCTGGCCACGATGAACATGATCGGGCTTCCGATCCACCAGATGTCGGTCACCGGCCTGATCGTGGCGCTCGGCCTGCTGGTCGACGCGGCCATCGTGATGACCGACGAGGTGCGTCAGCGGCTGATCGCGGGCCTGTCCCGTCAGGCCGCGGTCGGCCACGCCGTTCGGCGGCTGACGGCCCCGCTGATCGCCTCGACGGTCACCACGGCGCTCAGCTTCACGCCGATGATCCTGCTGCCGGGGCCTGCGGGCGACTTCGTGGGCTCGATCGCCATCGCCGTGGTGCTGATGCTCTTCTGGTCGCTCTTCCTGGCGATCACAGTGACGCCGGCGCTGGCCGGGCGCTTCCTCGCCGCCGGTGAGGGGCGCGGGATGCTCGCACAGGGGATCTCCGGCGGTGCGCTGGGTCGGGTGTTCCACCGTACCATCCGCTGGTCCGTAGCGAACCCGGCGAAATCCATCGCGATCTCGCTGATCCTGCCGGTGATGGGCTTCATGAGCTTTCCGACGCTCACCGCCCAGTTCTTCCCCGGCGTGGACCGCGACCAGTTCTACCTGGAGGTCGAAATGCCCGACGGCACCGCCATCGGGCAAACCGCGCGCGCCGCCGAGCTGATCGACGGCGTGCTGCGCGGCAAGGACGGTGTCGAGAGCGTCTACTGGTCCATCGGCAAATCCGGTCCCGCCTTCTACTACAACATCGTCGGCGGGCGTTCGCGCGAGCCGGGCTTTGCGCAGGCGCTCATCACCTCCGCCTCGCCGGAAGCATCAGCCCGGCTGGTGCCCGAACTGCAGGCCGAGCTCGACGTGCTGGTCCCCGACGCGCGGGTGCTGGTCCGCGGCCTCGTGCAGGGCCCGCCCGTCGCTGCCCCGGTGGAGCTCCGCTTCGTCGGGCAGGACATGGCGGTGCTGCGTGAGCTGGGCGACGAGACGCGCGCTATCATGGCCGATCTCGACATGATCACGCAGGTGCGCAGCTCCATTTCCGGCGGCGCGCCCAAGGTCCGCTACGACATCGACGAGGCGAAGGCGCGGCTGCTTGGCCTCGACCTGACCGGTGTCGCACGGCAGCTCGAGGCCTCGCTGGAGGGCGTCACCGGCGGATCCCTGATCGAGGGGACCGAGCAGATGCCGATCCGCGTGCGTCTGGGCGACGAGATCCGCGGCGACCTCTCGGCCATCACGGATCTGCCGATCCAGTTGCCGAATGCGAGCGCCGTCTCGGCCACCGGCGCCTTCCCTGCCGTTCCCCTATCGGAAATCGCGACGGTGCGGCTGGAGCCTGCGGAAAGCGTAATCACCCGCCGCAACGGCGAACGGGCGAACACGGTGCAGGCCTATCTCGTCCCCGGCGTGCTGCCCGAAGAGGCGCTCAAGGCCGTGCGAGCCGAGCTCGATGCCCGCGGCTTCACCGTGCCCGCGGGCTACCGGATGGAGATCGGGGGCGACAGCGATGCGCGCTCGACGACGGTGCGCAACCTCATGGCCTCCGTCGGGCTGATCGTGACGCTGACCATCGCGACCATCGTTCTCACGTTCAATTCCTTCCGACTGACGGCGGTGGCGCTGGTGGTCACGGTGCTCTCGGCGGGGCTGTCGATGCTCGCCCTCGCGGTGTTCCAGTACCCGTTCGGAATCAACGCGATCATCGGCGTGATCGGCTCCATCGGCGTGTCGATCAACGCGGCGATCATCATCCTGACAGGCCTCAAGGCGGATGAGGACGCGGCCGCCGGCGACCGAGACGCGATGGCGCGGGTGGTGCATGGGTCGAGCCGTCACATCGTCTCGACCACCATCACGACCTTCGGGGGCTTCCTGCCGCTGATCCTGGAGGGCGGCGGCTTCTGGCCCCCCTTCGCGATGTCGATCGCGGGCGGCGTGCTGCTCTCCACGGTGGTGTCCTTCTACTTCACCCCGCCGATGTTCGCGCTGGTCTACCGCCGCAAGCGGGCCGAGCCCGACGTTGTGCAGCCCGAGCTGCCCATCGAAGCTCCACGCTATCCGGCGGCGGTGGCGGCGGAGTGATCAGGTCTCGGCTCAACGAAGAAGGCTGACGCGAAGGTTCGCCGAGACGAAGCTTGACATCCTCCTTCCCCGAAAGGGCGAGAGCCGTAGTTGCTTCACGCCTAGCCTAAAAGAAAGAGCGCGCCGCCCGTCAGGGGCGGCGCGCTTTTGTCTGTGCTGGCAGAGGTGTGATCAGACGCTTCGTCAGCTCACTTGCCCGAAGCAGCCGTACCCAGAAGCCGCACGATGCACCCGCCGGCGCATCGCGCGACCGCCATGATCGATCTATTCCGCCGCGACCGTCTCTTCCTGCCGGCCGCTGCCGCCCAGCGAACCGATCCAGCGGCAGACGACGTAGAACACCGGCGTGAAGATCAGGCCGAAAAAGGTCACGCCCAGCATCCCGAAGAACACCGCCGTCCCCAGCGCCTGGCGCAGCTCCGCGCCCGCGCCGCTCGCGATCATCAGCGGCACCACGCCGAGGATGAAGGCAAACGACGTCATCATGATCGGGCGCAGGCGCAGCCGTGCGGCCTGCGCTGCGGCTTCGACCCGGCTGCGACCCTCCTCCTCCGCCTGTCGGGCGAATTCGACGATCAGGATCGCGTTCTTCGAGGCCAATCCGACAAGGACGATGAAGCCGATCTGGGTGAGCACGTTGTTGTCCATACTTCGGAACAGCACCCCCGATATGCCCGCGAGCAGACACATGGGCACGATGAGGATCACCGCGAGTGGTAGCAACCAACTCTCGTACTGCGCCGCCAGCAGCAGGAACACGAAGATCACCGAGAAGATGAAGGCGAAGACGGCTGTGTTGCCCGCCAACGTCTCCTGCAACGCGATCTCGGTCCATTCGAAGCCGAAGCCGTCGGGCAGCCGCTCACCCAGCAGTTGCTCCATCGCGGCAATCGCCTCACCGGTCGAGAACTGCGGCGTAGTCGAGCCCTGCACGGCGGCCGCCGGGAACAGGTTGTAGCGCGCCACGCGGTACGGCCCCGTGATCCGGTCCAGCTCCGCCACCGAGCCGATGGGCACGATGGAGCCGTTGTCGGACCGGGTCCGCAGGTCGAGGATGTCCTGCGGATTGCCCCGGAACTCGCCATCGGCCTGTGCGGTCACGCGGTAGGTGCGGCCTAGGAAGTTGAAATCGTTCACGAAGGCGGAGCCGAGATAGACCGACAGCGTCTCGAACACCCGCTCGGGCGGCACGCCGAGCTCCTCGGCCTTCACCCGGTCGATATCGGCGTAGATCCGCGGCGTCGCCGTGTTGAACAGGGTGAAGACCGCTTGCAGGCCCTCCACCCCGTTCGCCGCACCGACGATGTCGTTCACCGTCTGCTCCAGCGCGTCGAGGCCGCGGCCCCGCTCATCCTGCACGTAGAGCGTCCAGCCGCCGGAGGTGCCGATGCCGCGCACTGGCGGCGGCGCCACGATGAAGATGTTGGCGTCCGTAATCTGCCCGACGCGGGCGAACGCCTCCTGCGTGATCGCCTCGTTGGTCAGGCCCTGCGGCAGCCGCTCCTCGAACGGATCCGTGACGATGAAGACCGCGCCGGCATTGGGCGCGTTGGTGAAGGTCGCGCCGTCCAGCCCGGTGAAGGCGACGGTGTGCGCCACCCCCTCCATATCGAGCAGCATGTCGGAGGCGCGGGCGACGACCTCGTCGGTCCGCGTCAGCGACGCACCCGGCGGCAACTGCACCACGCCGATCAGGTAGCCCTGATCCTGCTCCGGAATGAAGCCCGCCGGCGCGCGGTTGAACTGGAAGTATGTCAGCGCCATCAGCCCTGCATAAACCAGCAGCATAACCGCCGTGACCCGCAGCGCCATCTGCATGAAGCGGCCATAGCCGGCCGCCAGCTTCTCGAACGCCCAGTTGAAGCCCTCGCCGAACTTGC
Organism: Pontivivens ytuae; assembly: GCF_015679265.1. Classification (NCBI taxonomy): domain Bacteria; kingdom Pseudomonadati; phylum Pseudomonadota; class Alphaproteobacteria; order Rhodobacterales; family Paracoccaceae; genus Pontivivens; species Pontivivens ytuae. Next base: position 3,609,244 of record NZ_CP064942.1, on the reverse strand, counting down.
GGAACGGCCAGCTGATCGCATGGATCACCTGCCCGATCGGACCGCGCTGCGGCTCCTCGCCTTCCTTGTGGGGCTTGAGCAGCATGGCGGCGAGCGCGGGTGAGAGCGTGAGCGACAGGAAGACCGAGATCAGCGTCGCCGTCGCGATCACCACCGCGAACTGACGCATGAACTGACCCGTGATCCCCTCGATGAACGCGGCAGGCACGAAGACCGCCGTGAGCACGAGGCCCATGCCGACCAGCGCGCCCGACACCTCGTCCATCGTCTTGTGGGCGGCGTCCTTCCCGGACATGCCCTCGGCGAGGTATCGCTCCATGTTCTCGACCACGACGATGGCGTCATCGACCACGATCCCCACCGCAAGCACGAGGCCGAAGAGCGAGAGGTTGTTCAGCGAGAAGCCGAAGACCGACATGATGAAGAACGTCCCGACCAGCGAGACCGGGATTGCGAGGATCGGGATCAGCGACGCGCGCAGGTTCTGCAGGAACAGCACGATGACGAGGACCACGAGGATCACGGCCTCGATGATGGTCCGATAGACCTCGTTGACGGATTCCTGGATGAACTCCGTGGGGTTGTAGACGATCTCGTACTCGACGCCGGGCGGGAAGCCGGCCTCGAGATCCTCCATCAGATGCTCCACCGACTCCGCCGTCTCCAGCGCGTTGGTGCCGGGCCGTTGGAAGATGCCGATGGGCAGCGCCGTGGTTCCGTCGAGGTAGCCGTTGGTGGAGTAGTCTTGCGCGCCGAGCTCCACCCGTCCGATATCGCGCACGCGCACGGTGCGGCCGTCATCGGTGGAGAAGAGCACGATGTCCTCGAACTGCTCCGGATCGACGAGGCGGCCTTGGGTCTCCACCGTCAGCTCGAAGGCTCCGGGGCTCGGCATCGGCTGGCGGTTGAGCGTGCCGGAGGCGACCTGCACGTTGTTGGCCTGCAGGGCCGCGACGACCTCACCCGCCGTCAATCCGCGGGCGGAGACGCGATCGGGATCGAGCCAGATGCGCATGGAATAGGCCCGCTCTCCGAAGATCGTCGCCTGGCCCACACCGGGCAGACGCAGCATCCGATCCACGATCTGGGTGCGCGCATAGTTGGAAATGTAGAGCTGGTCGCGCGACTGATCCGGGGACAGAACATGGACCACCATCAGCAGGTCCGGCGAGTTCTGTCGGGTCTGCACACCGAGACGGCGCACCTCTTCCGGCAACCGCGGCTCCGCGATGGCGACGCGGTTCTGCACCAGCACCTGCGCCTCGTCGAGGTCGGTGCCGAGCTCGAAGGTGATCGTCAGCGTCAGCCGCCCGTCCGCCGTGGACTGGCTGAGCATGTAAAGAAAACCCTCTACCCCGTTGATTTCCTGCTCAAGAGGCGTGGCGACGGTATCGGCGACGACCTCCGCCGAGGCGCCGGGATACTGCGCCGACACCTGGATCGTGGGCGGTGCGATCTCGGGATAGGGTGCCACCGGAAGGCGGGTGTAGCTGATGGCGCCGACCAGTGTGATGATGATCGCGAGGACCGCCGCGAAGATCGGGCGGTCGATGAAGAAATGGCTCATCCGCATCGGATCATTCCTCGAGCTGGGCGGTCAGATCCTCGGTCTGCGGAGCTACCGGACTGCCCGGACGCGCGCGCTGGAGGCCGGAGACGATGACCCGGTCCCCCGGCTCCAGACCGTTGCGGATAACGCGCATCCCACGGTGGATCGGCCCGGTCTCGACCGTGCGAATCTCCACCACGTCCTCGCCATTCACGACATAGGCGATCTGGTCCGACTGATCGGCGAGCAGGGCGTCGTCAGGGATCAGCAGCGCCTGGTATTCCGGCGAGCCCTGAACACGGACCCGGCCGAAGGCGCCGGGCTGCAGCAGCCCGTCCGCGTTTTCCAGCGAAGCGCGGCCCAGCAGCGTGCCGGAGTTCGGGTCGAGCTGATTGTCGACGAAGCTGAGCTGGCCCTCCCGCTCCCACGTATCCTCGTCCATGAGCTGGATGTAGACGGGCCGCGGCGTGTCGCGGTTCGAGCGCGGGATCGTCAGCCCTTCGAGGCGGGCGTAGCGCAGGTAGTCCGCCTCCGACACGGTGAAGACGAACTCGATGGGATCGACGCTGACCACATTGGCAAGCTCGGTCGCACCGTTCGGCCCGCCGACCACGAGGTTGCCGACATCGATGTAGTGCTCCGATATCCGCCCGGTGATCGGGGAGGAGACGAGCGTGAATTCCACGTCGAGCCGCGCGCGCGTCACGCCGGCTTCGGCAAGGGCGACGTTTGCCTCGGCCTGCTGGAACTCGGCCAGCGCCTGGTCCGCCTCGCTCTGCGGACGAGCGCCCCGCTCCACAAGCTCGCGCGCACGGTCGAGCTCGATCTGGGCGAGCTCACGCTGTGCGATGTAGACGTCGCGGGTCGCGACCGCCTCATCCAGCGCAGCGTCGAAGGGGCGCTGGTCGATCTCGAAGAGCACCTGCCCCTCCTGGATCAGCTCGCCTTCCTGGAAGTGGATCTCGTTGAGATAGCCGGAGACGCGGGCCTGCAGCATGACCGATTCCACGGCCTGGAAGCGTCCGGTGAAGACGTCCCAGTCGACCACCGTCTCCTCGATCGGGTTGGCGACGACCACGGTCGGTGGCCCCTGCTGCGCAAGGGCGGGTGTGCTCAGGATGAAGCTGGTGGCGAGGGCAAGGCGAAAGGCTGCTGCAGACATGGAGTATCCAGATTGCTCTAGGCGGCCGGCGGGTAAAACCGAACGTGCCGTTTCAGATGAATGCAGCGCCAACGGTCGGACCTGGGTCGCTACAGGATCTCAACATGCAATCGTTGCGGAAGCGTTCTTCCAGATTTCTGCAGCGTTTTATCTGGAATCGTCGTCCGGGCGCAGACGTCCCGCGCGCCCGCCCCGGCGGCCGCCGGGCGGCACCGCCCGCTCCCGCCCCTCGCGCAGGACGGCGGTCATCGGGTGGTCGGGATGGCGCGGCTCGTAGTAAGCCACGAGAATGTCGAGCTTTTCGCGCAGCGTGTCCCCGGCCTCGCCAAGTGCCCAGTCAAAGAAGATCGAGCGGCAATCCTCCGGCCCCACCTCCATGCGGTAGGCTTCTGCGATCAGACCGCGGGGATCCTGGGGCAGCGCATCACTTCTGGACATCGGCAGCCTCCCGCCCGCGGGACAGCGCCGTATCGAGCGCCGTGGTCAGCGCCCCGACATCGCTGGCGACCGATACGTCGGTGAAGCCCATCGCAGCAAGCGTCCCGACATCGCCCGCCGGAAACTCGACGGAGCCGCAGGCGAGCCCGGCGTCCCGCGCGATGCCCGCAAGTTGCCGCGCCGCCTCGCCAACCTCGGGCGCGTCCTTCCGCAAACCGGCCTGTGCCGCGTAGTCCGCGGGGCCGAGGAACAGCATCCCGACCCCCGGTACCGCAGCGATGTCAGCTGCTCGCGAGAGCCCCTCCGGCCCCTCGATCTGAAGGATGAGCTGGTGATCGCCCGGCCAGTTCCGCGCATAGTCCGCGGCAGCACGGCCCCACTGCGCGGCGCGGATCACGCTCTGCGCCTCCCCGCGCGCCCCGCTTGGGGCGTAGTGGAACCAGCGCGCGGCGGCCTCCGCCTGCTCCACACTCTGCACGTTCGGGATCATCACACCGTCCCCGCCCGCGTCGAGCGCGCGCTTGATCCAGGCCTCGCTGAGCTCGGGCACGCGCACGTAGCCGCGCACGCCCGCGCCGCGGATCGCCATCAGGCTGAGCGCCATGGTCTCCACTCCGATGGGTCCGTGCTCCAGATCGACGAGCGCCCAGTCGAAGCCTGTCTGCGCCACGATCTCGGCCACGAAGGGGCTCGGTAGGTCGATCCAGCATCCCAGTCGTGTCATGGCGTCTCCCTCCGCTCGCGTCGCGGGACGATGGCGCAGCGGGTTTCGGGTGGCAAGGGGGCTATGCTGCCGCAGCCGCGGCCTCGACCATCAGGGCGTGGCGCGCGGCGATGGCGCCCGGATCAGGGCCGTAGCCTCCGCCGATCACGCCGACCACAGGGACACCCCGCGCCCGTGCCTCGCCCAGCACGTGGGCATCCCGGGCGGCCAGGCCCGCATCGCTCAGCGCCAGCCGCCCCAGCCGGTCGTTCTCATGGGGATCGACCCCGGCGTTGTAGAAGACGATCTGCGGTCGCACCTGCTCCCAGAGTGGGGCGAGCACCTCGCGCAGCACCTCCAGATAGGCCCGGTCGCCGAGCCCGTCGGGCAGCGCGAAGTCGAGGTCCGAAGACGCCTTGCGCGCCGGATAGTTCTTCTCCGCATGCAGCGAGAGCGTGAAAACCGCCGGATCATCGGCGAAGACCCGCGCAGTGCCGTCGCCCTGATGCACGTCGCAATCGACGACGAGCACCCGGCTCACCTGCCCTTCGGCCACCAGGGCGCGCGCCGCAATGGCGACATCGTTGAAGACGCAGAACCCCGCGCCCTTCCCCGGCCCGGCATGGTGCGAGCCCCCGGCGAGGTTGACCGCGACGCCGTGCTCGATCGCAAGCCGCGCGGCGAGCGCCGTACCGGCGGAGGCGAGGCGGGCCCGGCGCAGCACCCGCTCGGTTTGCGGCAACCCGATCTCGCGCACCTCCGCATCGGTAAGGGCGAGGCGAAACGCCCGGTCGGCATAGTCGAACCCGTGGGCCGCGGCGACCTGCGAGAGCGGCGCCGGGGCGGGCGCGATGAAGCCGCCCGTTTCGGGGAGCACGCCTGCCTGGATGAGGCGCTCGCGCAGGTAGCCGTATTTCGACATCGGGAAGCGATGCCCCGGCTTCAGCGGCGCCATGTAGTCGGGGTGGTAGACGATGGGCAGGGTCACGGCCGTGCGCCTCGGCTGAACGCGATATCGCGCGGCGCAAGCGACATCCGTTCCAAGGCGAGCCGCTCCGTCACGCCGCGAGTCTCCGGTCGATCAGGTCGCCCGCGGCGTGGGCGGCCGCGATCAGGCGCTCCTCCAGCACCGGGATGCTCGTGGTGCCGGTCTGGCGCAGCAGCACCTGTGCGAGGCCCGGCCCGTCCGTCTCCGGCCGGAAGGGGCCGTTCACCGCGACCCGCCCAAGCGCCTGGACGCAGCCCATCAGCGTTCGCGCCTCGGCCAGCACGTCACGCTCGCCCGCGTTGAGCCAGCCCGCCTCGTGCAGGCGCTCCACCGCATCGTGGCCGAGCGGGGCGTCGCCGAGCGGCGTGAGCAGAACGCCCGCCTGCAGGAACAGGTCGAGGTCGAGCAGGCGCCCGCGGCCTTGCTTCACCTCCCACGGGCCCGGCTCCGCCTCACGCGCCTCGAAGAGACGGCGGCGCATGTCGGCAGTCTCGCGCAGGACCTTCTCGACGTCCTGCGGGGTGGTCAGCACGTCCGCCGCGATCCCGGCGACGCGGGCGCGGAGGTCGGCAGGCCCGGCAACCGGCCGCGCGCGGGTCAGCGCCAGATGCTCCCAGACCCAGGCCTCCTCTCGCTGGTAGCGATCGAAGCTCGCGAGCGAGACCGCCACTGGCCCTTGCCGGCCGGAGGGGCGCAGCCGCATATCGACCTCATAGAGCGTGCCCTCCGCCATCGGCGAAGAGAGCGCCGCAACCAGCCGCTTGGTCAGCCGCGCGTAGTATTGCGGCGCGCCGAGCGGCAGGCGGCCCGCGCTCTCCTCCGCCAGATCCGCGTCGTAGATCACGATGAGGTCCAGGTCGGACGCCGCCGTCATCTCCCGCGCGCCGAGCTTGCCGAGGGCGAGGACCATCGCACCCTCGCCCGGCGGCGGACCGTGGCGATGGGCCTGTTCCTCGATCGCGAGCGGCAGCAGGACGGCGAGGCAGGCCTCGGCGAGGTCGGACCACGCCCGCTCCGCCTCGGCGGTCGCCGACAGCCCCCGCAGCAGATGGACGCCGATCCGGAAATGCCGCTCCTTCTGCCAGCGGCGGGCGGCGTCGAGGGCGCGCTCATAGTCCTCGGCATCCTCAACAGCGGCTTCGAGCTCCGCGCGCAGGGTCTCGCAATCCGGCAGCGGGGCGAAGAAATCCCGGTCGAGCACGGCGTCGAACACGGCGGAGTTCCGGCCGAGATATTGCGCGAGCGCCGGGGCCGTCGCGCAGATCTCCACCAGCAGATCGAGCAGCGCGCGGTTCTCATCGAACAGCGAGAACACTTGAACACCCGCCGGCAAGCCTCTGAGAAACCTGTCGAACTGAATAAGCGCTGCCATCGGGTCGGCCGCGTCCGAGAGCCGCGACAGGATCGCGGGCTCAAGCCGCGAGAACAGCATCTCGGCCCGGCTGGAGCGCAGCGCGGGCAGGCGCGGCCACTCGCCCATCAGGCGCTGGGCATCCGGATCACTGCGCAGCGCCGCGGCGGCCTCACCCCCGCCGTCCTCGTGCGGCTCATCGGGCGCGGTAAGCGCGTGGACTCGGGTGAGCCGCGCCTGGAACCCCGCTTGCCAGATCTTGGCATCCGGCTCTCCGCAGAGGGCGGCGAGGCGCGCGCGGTCCTCCTCCCCGGTCGGGACGAGGTGGGTCTGCGCATCGTCGAGCATCTGGATCCGGTGCTCCACGTCGCGCAGCGCGTAGTAGTCGTCGGTGAGCTGTCGGGCCGTGTCATCCTCCACCCACCCGGCCTCCGCCAGCGCCGTCAGGGCCGCGATCGTGCCGCGCTGGCGCAGCTTCGGATCGCGCCCGCCGGTGATGAGCTGCTTGGTCTGGGCGTGGAACTCGATCTCCCGGATGCCGCCGCGCCCCAGTTTCACGTCGTGGCCCGGCACCGTGATCGGCCCGGTGAGCCCCTTGTGGTGGCGGATGCGCGCCAGCATGTCCTCCGCATCGCGGATGGCAGCGAAGTCGAGGTGGCGGCGATAGACGAAGGGCGTGATCCGCTCGAGGAACCGCTCCCCCGCCGCGATGTCCCCTGCACAGGGCCGCGCCTTGATGAAGGCCGCCCGCTCCCATGTCCGGCCCAGCGTCTCGTAGTACCGCTCCGCCCCCTCCATCGAGAGGCAGACCGGCGTCACGCCGGGGTCGGGGCGCAGGCGCAGGTCGGTGCGGAAGACATAACCCTCCTCGGTCACGTCGCCCATCATGCGCACCAGCTTCTTGGTGACGCCGACCAGCACGGCGCGGATCTCGGCCTGGTCGGCGGGGTCGTGCAGGCTCTCGTCGAAGAGGCAGATGATGTCGATGTCGGAGGAGTAGTTGAGCTCTCGCGCGCCGAGCTTGCCCATGGCGAGGGCGACGAAACCCGTAGGCGCACCGGTCAGCTTTCCCCGCGCGCGTTCGACCGCGATGAGACTCGCAAGCGCATGGTCGAGGGCGGCATCGGCGAAGCGGCTCAGCGCGCCCGTCACCTCCGCCGTTGACCAGATCCCGCCGAGATCGCAGAGGGCGGTGAGCAGCGCAAGCCGCCGCTTGGCCCGGCGAAGCACGACCGCGGGATCGCCCTCGCTGAGCTGGCAGAGCGCCTTGAGCGTATCCTCCGGAGCAGCGACGGCGATGGAGGCCAGCCACTCCGCCTCCCGCGTCGCGAGCGCCCCTAGGAACCGCGCGTTTCCGGCCGCGCCCGCCACCAGATCGGCGAGCGGCCCGGCAAAGGGCGCGGCGACCTCGCGTCCGCGGGTAGCGTCCCACGGCACGGGCGCGCGACGTATCCGATCGGAGAGACTCATGGATCTATCGGGCATGGCGCCACAGATAGGGTCAAGCGCGGTCCGGGCCCAGGGGCGGTGACGCCTCAGCGCCCCTCGTACCTCGCCGGCCGCTTTTCGAGGAACGCCATCACGCCCTCGGTGAAATCACGGGTCTGGCCCGCCTCGCCCTGAAGCTTCGCTTCGAGGTTAAGCTGGTCGTCGAGGGTGTTGTCGTAGGTGCCGCGCAGCGCCTGCTTGATGCGGGCATAGGCCTGCGTCGGCCCTTCGGCGAGCTGGCGGGCGCGGCGGGCGATCTCCGCCTCGAACTCGGCATCCGGCACGGCGGCCCAGATCATGCCCCACTCATCGGCCTCGCGCGCGGTGATCTTGTCGGCGAAGAGGGCTGCGCCCATCGCCTTCGCGAACCCCATCTGCCGCGGCAGCCAGTAGGTGCCGCCCGCATCCGGGATCAGGCCGATCCGGGCGAAGGCCTGGAGGAAGAAGGCGCTCTCCGCCGCGATCACCACATCCGCTGCCAGCGCGATATTGGCCCCGGCCCCTGCCGCCGGGCCGTTGACGGCGGAGATCGTCGGGATCGGGCTGTCGTAGATCGCCTTGAGCATCGGCTCGTATTCGTCGCGGAGTGTCCGCTCCAGGTTCACCTGCGCCGCGTTCTTCCGGTCGCCGAGGTCCTGGCCCGAGCAGAAGCCGCGCCCCGCCCCGGTGATGACCAGCACCCGCGCATCCTCCGGCGCGTGGCGCACGGCGTGCAGGATGTCGGCGCGCATCTGCGCGTTCAGCCCGTTCATCACGTCGGGGCGGTTCAGGGTCAGCGTCGCGACGTCGTCCTTCACCTCGTAGAGGATGGTTTCGTAGTTCATCGCGCGCTCCCCGTCTGGTTCGGCGCGATGCTAGCGTGGTGCCGCGGCGGCGCAACAGGCTTTCGTGGCGTCAGGGCTTGGTGAGTGCGTCGAGCCGAGCCTTCTCCTCCGGCGTCAGGGCGTCGGCCGTGGCAACAGCCGCCGTGCCACCGCGGCGACGGGCCACCAGAACGCCGATCACGCCGAGGAACAGCACGGGACCCGCCAGCCACAGCGCGATGTTCGTCGCACTCAGCGGCGGGCGCATCAGGACGTATTCGCCATAGCGCTCGACGAAGAAGGCCTTCACCTCCGCATCCGTCGCCCCCTGCGTCAGCAGCTCGCGCACGATCACCCGCGCGTCGGAGGCCCAGTCGGCGTTGGAGCTCGCGATCGACTCCGACCGGCAGCGCACACAGCGCAGTTCGTCATCGAGCGCCTGCGCCCGCGCCTCCAGCACCGGGTCGTCGAGCATTTCGTGGGGCTGCACCGCGAAGGCCGGGGCCGCCAGAAGGGTCAGGATCAGGACGAGATGTTTCATTCCGCAGGTACCGCCACGCTGCTTCGGGACTTTGCGACGCCGACGCGGAAGCGCCGGTCGCTGAGGCTCAGGAACCCGCCGAGGGACATGATGATGCAGCCTGCCCAGATCCAGTTTGCGAACGGCTTGACCCAGGTCCACATCGCCCAGCTTCCATCCGGCTGCTGATCGCCGATGGAGACGTAGAGGTCACGCAGCGCTCCGCTGGAGATCCCGGCCTCGGTCGTCGGAAAGTTCTGCACCGGGTAGAGGCGCTTTTCGGGGTTCAGCGTCGCCACATACTCCCCGCCGCGCGTCACCTCGACGAACGCCATGTCGGAGAAGTAGTTCGGCCCGCGCACCTGCTCGACCCGGTCGAGGGTGAACGTGTAACCGCCGAGCTCCACGCTCTCACCGGGATTGATGGTGCGGATGTCCTCCAGCTCCCATGCGGTCAGTGCGGACGCGCCGAAGATCAGGATGGCGAGGCCGGAATGGGCGACCGCCTTGCCCCACTCCGCCCGCGGCAGGCCCGAGAGGCGCGCCCAGGCGATGGACGGTTTCGCACGCCAGCCGCCCGCCTTCTGCGCGAGGTCGGCGATGGCGCCGAGGATGATCCACGCCGCCAGCGTCGCCCCGATCGGCGCCAGCATCCGCCCGCCGGTCTGCAGGCTCCACACCAGCGCGCCGAGCGCCACCGACAGCGCCAGCATCCCCCAGAGCGGCTGCATCGACCGGCCGAGCCGCGCCCGCTTCCACGGCATGATCGCGCCCAGCGGCAGCAGCATCGCGAGAGCCACCATGAACGGCGTGAACGTGATGTTGAAGAAGGGCGGCCCGACGGAGACCTTCTCCCCCGTCAGCGCCTCCGCGATCAGCGGCCACATGGTGCCGAGGAACACCACTACGGTGGAGACGGCGAGCAGCACATTGTTGAGCACCAGTGCACTCTCCCGGCTGACCGTCGCGAAGGCGTTGGGCGAGCGCATCCGGTCCGCTCGCAGCGCGTAGAGCGTCAGCGAGCCACCAATAGCGATGGCGAGGATCAGCAGGATGAACACCCCCCGCGTCGGGTCGGACGCGAAGGCGTGGACAGAGGTGATCACCCCCGAGCGCACGATGAACGTCCCGATCAGCGAGAACGAGAAGGCGAGGATCGCAAGCAGGATCGTCCAGCTCTTCAGCGTGTCCCGCTTCTCCACCACGATCGCCGAGTGCAGGAGTGCCGCCGCCAGCAGCCAAGGCATGAAGGAGGCATTCTCCACCGGATCCCAGAACCACCAGCCGCCCCAGCCGAGCTCGTAATAGGCCCACCAGGAACCAAGCGCGATGCCGATTGTCAGCATCACCCAAGCGAGCAGCGCCCAGGGCCGCACCCAGCGGGCCCAGGCCGCATCCACCCGCCCCTCGATCAGGGCCGCCACGGCAAAGCTGAAGGTGATCGAAAGCCCGACATAGCCGAGGTAGAGGAACGGCGGATGGAAGGCGAGGCCGGGATCCTGCAGCAGCGGGTTGAGATCGTTCCCGTCTAGCGGAATGATCTCCAGCCGGTCGAACGGGTTTGACGTGAGCAGCATGAAGAGCATGAAGGCGACGGCCACCGCCGCCTGTACCGCCAGCGTCCGCGCCTTCAGCGCCGCGGGCAGCGCCTGCCCGAACCACGACACCATCGCGCCGAAGAGGGCGAGGATCAGCACCCACAGCAGGAGCGAGCCCTCGTGGTTCCCCCACGTCCCCGTCACCTTGTAGAGCATCGGTTTCGCCGAATGGCTGTTCGCCGTCACGATCCGAAGCGAGAAATCGGAGGTGATGAAGGCCCACATGAGCGCCGCGAAGGACAGCGAGACCAGCACGAACTGAACCGCCGCGGCCATGTCGCCGACCGCCATCCAGTTCGACCAGCGGCGATGCGCACCAACCATCGGAACCACCATCTGGACGAGCGCCACGCACAGCGCGAGGATCAGGGCAAAGTGGCCAAGTTCGGCGGTCATGGGCAGGCTCCTCCGGGTTGTGCGCATCATATAGGAAGGAAAGCCGGCCTCAACGCGCATCCCCGTGATCTGCGACGGTGAAACGCATGTTTTTTCAGCCTTCGGAAGGCGGTCAGACGGTGGCGGCCGCGATCGTCTCGGTCCCCGCACGCTTCAGCAGGTCCGCAAGCTCCTCCACCCACGCCCCCTGGCCGCTGGTTTCGCGCGTGACGAGGCCGATGGTCCGGCATGGCTCCGGCGCCGCAAACCGGGTGAGCGCGAGGCCCTGCATCCGCTGCTCCGCACAGGCGGCGAGCTCGGGCACCAGCGTGACGCCGAAGCCCCCGGCCACCAGCCCGCACAGGGTCGAGAGCGAGGATGCACCGAGATCGACCTGAGTGCGGGAGCGGTCGAGCCCGCAGACCTCCAGCGCCTGGTCGGCGAGGCAGTGCCCCTCCTCCAGTAACAGCAGGCTGTCGGGGTCCATCTCCTCGGGCCGCGGCGTGGCACCTTCGAGCGCGGCCACCCGCGGCGCGCTGCCCGCCAGCAGGAAGCGGTCGGTGAAGAGCGGGTGTTCCGAGAGCCCCCGCACCTTGCTCGGCAGGGCAATCACGGCAGCGTCGAGCGTGCCCCCTTGCAGCTCCGCAATCAGCTCCGCCGTTTGCGCCTCGCGCACCCGCAGGTCGAGCGCGCTGTTGCGGGCGCGGATCAGCGGCAAGGCGGCGGGCAGCAGGTAGGGTGCTACAGTTGGGATCACGCCGAGGGTGAGCTGCCCGGTCAGGCCCCGCTCCTGTCGCCCAACCTCCGCGATGGCCTGCACTTCCTCCATCACGCGCCGGGCGCGCGCGACGACCTCGCGGCCCGCGGGTGTCAGCACGGCCTCGCGCGCCTTGCGCTCGACCAGTCTTGTGCCGATCGCCGCCTCCAGATCCCGGATCTGCACGCTCAGCGCGGGCTGCGAGACGTGAACGCTCTCGGCCGCCCGTCCGAAATGGCGCGCCTCGCCGAGGGCGATAAGATACTGGAGCTGCCGCAGCGTGATTTTCATAAATTTGCCTTATAGAAGCAGATGCGCGGGGCCGCAGCCGAGCCTGCGACATCTGATACCCCGCGCGCGACATGTTGCGCCAAGACGATCTTAACCCACGCGTAACGGTCCCGCCGCTAACCTGCCGCCATCAGGCGAGGAGCAGGTGATGAGCGGCGAGCAAACGAACGACCAGGCGACGCTGCAGCAGTTCGCCAGCGCAGCCTCGCGCCTGCCCGGCTTCTACTTCCAGTGCAACCCGACGACCTACACCTTCAACTGGATCCGGGGCGACGTACGGCGCCTGACGGGGCGCGAGGCGATGGCCTTCACCAGCGGCGCAGTCGCCTTCATCGACCATGTGCACGACGACGACCGCGACGGCGTGGTCGAGGAGGTGCAGGCCCGCATCGACGCGCGGGAGAACTGGTCGGTGCTCTACCGGCTGAAGCGCACCGACGGTCAGCTCGTCTGGGCCCGCGGCTATGGCGGCGCCGTCTACGGTCAGGACGGGACGCCCACAATGCTCGAAGGCATCATCATCGACGTCACAAACCAGCAGACCGAACGCGACGCCTGGATCGCCACGGCCCAGGAGATGAAGACGCGCAACGCCGCGATCATCAACGCGGCCGAGGATGTGCTCGATACGATGCAGTCGCTCAACATGCTCTCGATCAACGCCTCGATCGAGGCTGCGCGGGCGGGGAACTCCGGTCGCGGCTTCGCGATCGTGGCTCAAGAGATGAACCGCCTTGCGGGTGCCGCCGAGAGTGCGGCGGCCTCGATCCGGAAGCTTACGGATCAGACGCCGGACGGACGCAATTCGCGCCGGACCCGGAAGCTGCGGTTGACCCAGACGGCGCGCAGCGACGGTGCCGACGCCGCCTGAGGTGGCACAAGGCCGGACCGCGAGCGATCCGGCCCCACGCAAGGATCAGAAGTGGATGGCCCGGCCGTAGGCGTCGAGCACGCTCTCATGCATCATCTCGCTGAGCGTCGGGTGCGGGAAGACCGTGTGCATCAGGTCCTCTTCCGTCGTCTCGAGCTGGCGCCCGACGACGTAGCCCTGGATCAGCTCCGTCACCTCGGCGCCGACCATGTGTGCGCCGAGAAGCTCGCCGGTCTTCGCATCGAACACGGTCTTCACCATGCCCTCGGGCTCCCCCAGCGCGATCGCCTTGCCGTTGCCGATGAAGGGGAAGTGGCCGACCTTGATGTCGAAGCCCTGCTCCTTCGCCTGCGCTTCGGTCCAACCGACGCTCGCGACCTGCGGGTGGCAGTAGGTGCAGCCCGCGATGCTCTCGGCCTTCACCGGGTGCACGTCGTTCACACCGGCGATCTTCTCGGCGACCATGACGCCCTCGTGGCTCGCCTTGTGCGCCAGCCACGGCGCGCCTGCGATGTCACCGATGGCCCAGATGCCCTGCGCGCCGGTGCGGCAGTACTCGTCGGTCACCACATGGGATTTCTCGACCTTTACGCCCGCTTCTTCGAGGCCCAGCCCCTCCACATTGCCGACGATGCCGACGGCGGAGATCACGGTGTCGAACTCGTGCTTCTCGACCTTGCCCTTCACCTCGATATGCGCGGTCACCGTGCCCTTGCCGCGGTCGAGCTGCTTGACCATGGCCTTTTCCATGATTGTCATGCCCTGCTTGACGAACTGCTTCTTGGCGAAGGCGGAGATCTCCGCATCCTCCACAGGCAGAATGCGGTCCATGACCTCGACCACCACGGTCTCGGCGCCCAGCGTGTTGTAGAAGCTGGCGAACTCGATCCCGATCGCGCCGGAGCCGATGACGAGCAGCTTCTTCGGCATGCGCGGCGGCATCAGCGCGTGCTTGTAGGTCCAGACGAGATCGCCATCGGCCTCCAGCCCCGGCAGTTCGCGGGCCCGCGCGCCGGTGGCGAGGATGATGTCCTTGGCGGCCAGCTCCTCCTCGCCCTTGTCGGTCTTGACGACGACCTTGCCCTTCCCGGCGAGCCGCGCCTCGCCCATGATCGCGGTCACCTTGTTCTTCTTCAGCAAGTGGCCGACACCCTGGTTGAGCTGCTTGGCCACGGCGCGGGAGCGTTTGACGACGGCGTCGAGGTCATAGCCGATCCCCTCCGCCTTGAGCCCAAATTCCTTGGCCCGGTGCATCAGGTGGAAGACCTCGGAGGAACGCAGCATCGCCTTCGTCGGGATGCAGCCCCAGTTGAGGCAGATCCCGCCCATATGCTCCCGCTCGATGACCGCGACCTTGAGGCCGAGTTGTGCGGCGCGGATCCCCGCGACATAGCCCCCCGGCCCCGCTCCGATCACGATCACGTCGTATTGGCTCGCCATGCCTGTTCCTCCCGAGCAAATTCGTTCGACTTCAAACTAGCCTGCGCGTGACGCCACGACAATTGCGGAGCGTGCAGGGCGCCATGCGCCCTCAGGCCGCTTGTTGCAGGTCCCTGACGGTGGCGCCGTAGCCGCCTTCGTCAAGAAACGAGACCTCCGAGGGCGTGCTGGCGCGGCCAAGGGCCGCGTTCCGGTGCGGGAAGCGGCCGAAGCGGCGGATCACGTCGCGATGCGCGCGGGCGTGCAGGATGTTGCTCCCGGCCTCGGGCATCTTCAGCAGGAACTGGCGCAGGCCCCGCTCCTGAAAGCTCAGGCTCTCCGCATGCATCATCGGCAGGTAGAAGAACTGGCGCTGCGGCTCCGGCGTCACCAGATCGTCGCCGCGCCGGATCCCCTTCTGCGCGATGGTTAGCGCGAACCGGTCCGTCGAGAAGGCATGGGGCGAGTCCCGGAACATGTTGCGCGGGAACTGGTCCGTGACGATCAGCAGCGCCAGCGTCCCGTCGCTCGACCGGATCCACGGACACAGCGCCCGGTCCCGCGCCGCGTCCCAGGTCGTCTTGAACCGCTGGCGGATCTCCTCGTCGAGCGCATCGCTCTGTTCGTACCACCCCTTCTCGCCGACCTCGTCGATCCAGAAGCGGAGCACCTCGTCGATCGTCGCAACCATCACTCTGCCCTACCCTTATTGTTTTGCCTGTTAATTCAGCACACGCCCGCGCTCGAGTCGTGTCAAGCGGCGGGCTTGACCGGGCGGCATGCGCCATCCCACTGTCCAATATAGGAAAGGCGGGCCGATGCTCGAGATCTCGGATTTCATCGAGGCGTATGAAGCCTTCGTGCCCTGGGCGCGCAACTGGCTGAACACCATGAGCAGCCCGTGGCGCCTCGGCCAGATCGCCTTCGTCGGGGTGGCGTTCTTTGCCGCGTGGATCATCCGGCGGCAGCTCACCCCGCGATTCAACATCTGGATGCGGGGGCTGACGCTCACCAACCGGCGCGCGCGCTTCCTGATCCTGATCCGAGACCGGATCCGCTGGCTGGTCTTCGTGCTGATCCTGTGGATCGCGGCCCTAGTGCTGGCGGAGGTGACGTGGCCCTCGCGCAGCTACCTCATCCGCTTCGTGGCGGAGCTCTCCACCGCGCTGGTGGCCCTCTCGATCATCTCGCGCCTGATCCGCAACCAGCTCGTGCGGCGCACGGTCCGCTGGGCGGCTTGGATCACCGTGACGCTCTGGATGACCGGCTTCTTCGACGAGACGGTGGCACTGCTCGACGGGGCCGCGATCCGGCTGGGGGAGACGCGGCTCTCCGCCCTCCTGATCCTGCAGACGATGCTGAGTGTGGGGATCACGATCTTCCTCGCGAGCTGGCTGTCGGGCGAGGCGCGGGTCCGGCTCATGCGCAACGAGGAGCTGTCGCCCTCAATGCGGGTGCTCAGCGAGAAACTGATCACGGTGCTGCTCTACGGTCTCGCGCTGGTGATCGGACTGCAGTTCATCGGGTTCGACCTGACCACGCTGACGGTGCTGTCAGGCGCGATCGGGCTGGGGCTCGGCTTCGGTTTGCAGAAGGTGGTGTCGAACCTCGTCTCGGGCGTGATCCTGCTGCTCGACAAGTCGATCAAGCCGGGCGACGTGATCAGCTTGGGCGACACCTTCGGCTGGATCTCGGGGCTGGGCGCCCGCTACGTCTCGGTCGTGACGCGGGACGGGCGGGAGTACCTTATTCCGAACGAGGATCTGATCACCAACCAGGTGGTGAACTGGTCCCATTCCTCGAAGCTCGTCCGCCTCGACATCTTTTTCGGCGTTTCCTATGACAGCGATCCGCACGCGGTGCGCAAGATCGCGGTGGAGGCCGCCAATTCCGTGAGCCGCGTGCAGGCGGAGCCGAAGGCCGTCTGTCACATCGTGGGCTTCGGCGACAGCTCGATCGACTTCATCCTGCGCTTCTGGATCGACGACCCGTCGGGCGGGCTGACCAACATTCGCGGCAACGTCTATCTGGCGCTCTGGGACGCACTGAAGGCCAACGAGGTCGAGATCCCGTTCCCGCGCCGCGACATCACGGTGGTGGAGCGCTCAGATGGCTGAGATCGCGATTGTCGGCGGTGGCATCATGGGCGCCTCGGCCGCCTTCTGGCTGACCCGCGACGGCCACGCGGTCACGGTGCTGGAGCGCGACCCGACGCTCGCCCGCTCCGCCACCGCGCTTTCGGCGAGCGGGGTGCGGCAGCAATTCTCGGACCCCGCCAATGTCGCGCTCTCGCAGGTCACGGTGGAGATGCTGCGCGACATGACGCGCTGGTTCGGGGAGGACGTGGCGCAGCCGGCGTTCCGGGAGCAGGGCTACCTCTACTGCGTGCCGCCGGAGCATGCGGCCGAGATGCGGCGGCGGGTGGAGATGCAGCGCGGTCTCGGTGCGGGGACGGTCTGGCTGGACCCCGATGCGCTCGCGGCCCGGTTTCCGGAGTTGAACACCGAGGGCCTCGCCGGGGGCAGCCTCGGCACCGAAGGCGAAGGCTGGTTCGACGGGATGGCACTGCACGCGGCCTTCCGCAGCGCGGCGCGGGCGCGGGGCGCTGTCTGGCGGCGGGCAGAGGTGGCGGCCATCGACGCGGAGCGGGGCAGGCTCTCCCTCTCGGACGGAGCACACCTCACAGCGGATCTGATCGTGAACGCCGCCGGTCCGGGCGCGGGCGCTCTCGCCGCCAAGGCGGGCTTCGACGTCCCGGTGGAGCCGCGGAAGCGCCATGTCTTCGTCTTCGACTGCGATCATGGCCCCCACGACCTGCCGCTGACCATCGACACGACCGGCGCCTATGTCCGGCCCGAGGGGCGCGGCTTCATCTGCGGGATCTCGCCCGCAGAGGACGGCCCCTGCGACCCCGACGATTTCGAGACCGACTGGTCGCTTTTCGAAGAGGTCCTGTGGCCCGCCCTCGCCCACCGCATCCCCGCTTTCGAGCGGCTTCGCCTGCGCACGGCCTGGACCGGGCATTACGACTACAATCCGGTCGACTGCAACGCGCTGATCGGGCCGCATCCGGACTGCGACCAGTTCTGGCTGCTGACCGGCTTCACCGGGCATGGGCTGCAGCAGGCGGCCGGTGCGGGACGCGGACTGGCGGAGCGGATCACCCATGGGCGCTGGCGAACACTTGATCTGACGCCGTTCGATCCACTTCGTATGCTCCACGACAACACCGGTGCCGAGCGCGCCGTGATCTGAAGGAGCCGCCATGTACCGTTACCTGATCCCTGCCCTCGTCATCGCCCTGCCCGCCTCTGCGGAGGTCGAGATGATGTCGCCGCAGGAGGTGCGCGCCGCCTCCCTCGCCGGGGACGTGGTGCTGATCGACGTGCGCCGCCCCGATGAGTGGGCAGCGACCGGGATCGCCGACGTCGCCGTGCCGCTCGACATGACTGCCGACGGGTTCTCGGAGCGCCTCGCCGCCCTGCGCGCGGAGAATGCCGACAAGCGCGTGGCGATCATCTGCCGCTCCGGCCGCCGCTCCGCCCGGCTTGCGGGTGAGCTGGAGAATGCCGGCTGGGACAACCTGATCGACGTGGAGGGCGGCACGCTCGCCTGGATCGAGGACGGCCTGCCGATCACGACGGCGGAGTGAGCCTTACTCCTCCGGCCGCCGCTCCGCCAGGTGGCGTATGACACCGTGCAGCGTGCGCGTGTCGGTCTCGGTCAGCGGCAGGCGGCGCAGCAGGTTCTCTAGATTGGCGCGCATGGAGGCGGCCTTCGCCTCCGGCCAGAAGAAGCGGCGATCCTCAAGGGCGGCGAACAGCCGGTCGCGCAGGCGATCGACCTCCGCCCCTTCGGCCCAGCGGGCGCCGGCGAGCTCGGCCACTTCTGGCGGCACGTCAGAGGTCTGGCGGCCCCACTCGTAGGCCACCAGCAGCACACATTGGGCGAGGTTGAGCGACGGGAAATCCGGGTTCACCGGCACGGTGATGATCGCGTCGGCGCGGATCACATCCTCGTTCTCCAGCCCTGCCCGCTCCGGCCCGAACATAACGCCGACCTTCTGCCCGTCGGCGGCGAGCGCGCGGGCATGCTCCATCGCGCGCTCCGGCGTCATCACGGTCTTGGTGAGGTCCCGCGGCCTGGCGGTGGTAGCGAAGACGTAATTGAGGTCGGCGCAGGTCTCCTCCAGCGTCTCGCGCACCATCGCGGCGTCGAGCACGCGGCCCGCACCGCTCGCGAGCGCCACGGCCCGCTCGTTCGGCCAGCCGTCGCGGGGCGCCACGACCCGCATCCGGTCGAGGCCGAAATTCAGCATGGCGCGGGCGGCCGCGCCGATGTTCTCGCCCATCTGCGGGCGCACGAGGATGAAGGCAGGTGTCATGCGCCGCGCCATACGCGGAGCGCGCGCCGGTGGCAAGCGGCGGGTCCGCCTCCGGCGGGCGTGTTTGGACAAAGAAGAAGGGGGAAGGTGGGGCTCGGAGACGTGAGTCGGCGAGTGGATTTGAAGACTGAAGGAGCCACGGCCACACGAGTGCACCTAGTCCGGCGACCTGCAGCCCCAAGTCTCGTCACGAACCGCGACAGGCAGCCCGTAGCTCTACGACGAAAGAGCAGATCGCGCCCCGGCATACGGCGGCATACCGCCCTTCCCAAGCGGGATCGCATCGTCTAAGAGAGCGCCAGCGTAACCGCCAAGTCGGAGGCAATCCCCGTGACCAAGATCAAGGTAGAGAACCCCGTCGTCGAGCTCGACGGCGACGAGATGACCCGGATCATCTGGCAGTTCATCAAGGACAAGCTGATCCTGCCCTATCTCGATGTGGACCTGCTCTACTACGACCTGGGCATCGAATCCCGCGACGAGACCAATGACCAGATCACCATCGACGCCGCCGAGAAGATCAAGGAGATCGGCGTCGGCGTGAAATGCGCCACCATCACGCCCGATGAGGCGCGCGTCGAGGAGTTCGGCCTCAAGAAGATGTGGCGCTCGCCCAACGGCACCATCCGCAACATCCTGGGCGGCGTCGTCTTCCGCGAGCCGATCATCTGCAAGAACGTGCCGCGCCTCGTGCCCGGCTGGACCAAGCCCATCGTGATCGGCCGCCATGCCTTCGGCGATCAGTACCGCGCGACCGACATCAAGTTCCCCGGCCCGGGCAAGCTGAGCATGAAGTTCGTGGGCGAGGACGGCACCGTGGAGGAGCACGAGGTCTTCGACGCGCCCTCCTCCGGCGTCTTCATGTCGATGTACAACCTCGACAAGTCGATCGAGGACTTCGCCCGCGCGTCCTTCAACTACGGCCTGAAGCGCGGCTACCCGGTGTACCTGTCCACCAAGAACACCATCATGAAGCAGTATGACGGCCAGTTCATGCTGATCTTCCAACGGATCTTCGACGCGGAGTTCAAGGCGCAGTTCGACGAGGCGGGCCTGACCTACGAGCACCGCCTGATCGACGACATGGTGGCCTCCGCCATGAAGTGGTCCGGCGGCTATGTCTGGGCCTGCAAGAACTACGACGGCGACGTGCAGTCCGACACCGTGGCGCAGGGCTTCGGCTCGCTGGGTCTGATGACCTCGCAGCTCATGACGCCGGACGGCAAGATCGTGGAGGCCGAGGCCGCCCACGGCACCGTCACGCGCCACTACCGCCAGCATCAGGCGGGCAAGGAGACGTCGACGAACTCCATCGCCTCGATCTTCGCCTGGACGGGCGGGCTGAAGCACCGCGCGAAGCTCGACGACAACGCGGCCCTCGCCAACTTCGCGGAGACGCTGGAGAAGACGGTGGTCAGCACGGTCGAGAGCGGCTCGATGACCAAGGACCTCGCCCTGCTCGTAGGCCCGGATCAGCAGTGGCTGACTACGATGGGCTTCCTCGAAAAGGTGGACGAGAACCTGAACAAGGCGCTCGCGGGCTGAGATCGCCGTGACATTCGAGATCGGAGGGCGCGGCCGCGAGGCTGCGCCCTTTTTGCTGGTTCAGACGGCAAGCCTGTCGGCTTTGAAACCTGCGCCGGACGGTGTGGCGTTCTTGATTACGCCCCCGTCACGCGCCAGTTGCACAGCAACGGTAAACTCCCGCCGTGATTGCACGAACGGAGGTTTCCCATGCGTCTGACCCTTGCCCTGACCGCCCTTGCCGCGCCGCTGATGGCGCAGGAGGCCCAGCAGTTCGATGCGACGCTGGCCGGTCACGCGATCCTCCCGGCGGAGACCTTCGTGCTGCCGCCCGAGCCGCTGTGGCGCACCTTCGGCATCTCGGGCCGCTTCACGAGCGGCGAGCGCGTCGACATGCCGTTCACGGTGCCCGGCGTCTCGTCGAGCGGTCCGCGCGATGCGCGGCGCTCCACCGGCCTCTCGCTCCCCTTCGTCGGCCAGCCGGTGCAAGGGTTTTCCGGCGTGAAGGCGATCGGGGACGGGCGCTACTGGTCGCTGTCGGACAACGGCTTCGGCTCCAAGCTCAACTCCCCCGACGCGCTCCTGATGGCCCACATCATCGCGCCCGATTGGCAGAGCGGCGAGGTGCTGGTGGAGCGGACCGTCTTCCTGTCCGATCCGGGCCGCCTGCTCCCCTTCAAGCTCGTCAACGAGTTCACGGCCGAGCGCTATCTGACCGGCGCCGATTTCGACCTCGAATCCATCCAGCCCGTCGGTGACCTGCTCTGGTTCGGGGAGGAGTTCGGCCCCTACCTCTTCGCCACCGACCTCGAAGGCCGCGTCGTGTTCTTCACCGACGTGATCGCGGATGGCGAGGTGATCGAGTCGCCCGACCGGCCCGATCAGCGCCTGCCCTCCGCCCCGGACCGGGAGCTCGATTTCACCGCCCGCAGGTCCCGCGGGTTGGAGGGGATGGCCCAGTCGCCGGACGGCAGCACGCTCTACCCGATGCTCGAAGGCCCGATCTGGGACGCGGAGGCCGGCGCGTTCGAGACGGTGGAGGACGGGCGCGCAGCGCTTCGGCTCCTCGAATTCGACATCGACAACCGCGAATACACCGGACGCCACTGGTTCTATCCTCTTGAGGCGGACAACCACGCCATCGGCGATTTCAACATGATCGACGGCACCCGCGGCCTCGTCATCGAGCGCGATGGTGGCGAGGGCAGCGCCGCACTTGCCTGCCCTGAAGACGCCGCGACGACCGAGTGCTTCGCCCGTCCGGCGGAGTTCAAGCGGGTCTACCTCATCAGCCTCGATGTCGAGCCCGGCCAGCCGGTGGAAAAGCGCGCCTATATCGATCTGCTCGACATCGCCGACCCGGACGGCGTGGCGCGGCAAGGCGGCGCCGACGGCCGCTTCGACTTCCCCTTCGTGACGATCGAGAACGTGGACCGCGTCAGCGAGACCGAGATCATCGTGGGCAACGACAACAACCTGCCTTTCTCTGCCGGGCGCTTCCTCGACCGGGCCGACGACAACGAGTGGATCCTGCTGGAGGTCGGCGACTTCCTGCAACAGTAAGGGGCTGATCGGCAACAGCAGCGCTTGCGGGCGGCGGCGGCGCGGGGCAAGCTCCGCCCCATGACACGCCTTTTCCTGTTGCTCTGCGTCCTCGCGCTCGGCTCCTGCGCCACCCTGTCCGAAGATGAATGCCGCGCCGGCGACTGGCGCGCGATCGGGTTCGAAGACGGGGCCGCGGGCCGCGACGCCGCCTTCATCAGCCGCCATCGGGAGGCCTGCGCCGCCTTTGGGCTATCGCCGGACCTGAACGCGTGGCTCGCCGGACGGCAATCGGGACTGCAACAGTACTGCACGCCCGCCAACGCCTACGCGATCGGGCAGCGCGGCGGCAGCGTGAACCCGGTCTGCCCCGTCGGCGCGGCGCAGGCGATGGGCCCGGCGTTCCAGCAGGGGCAGCTTTGGTACACGTTGGGGCAGGAGATCTCCGACGTGGAACGGGAGCTTGACGAAACGCGCACCGCGCTTGCCGATCTCGACCCGGCGGCGGAGAATGCCGACGTGCTGGAGCGGAGCCTGCGCGCCGCCATCACCCGGGCCGAGGCCGACCGCAACCGGCTGGAGGCCGAGCGCCGCGCCGCCGCCTCCTGGCCCTGAGCGCTTCACGTCTGCACGATGGAGGAGTGAGCCGCCTTTAAGCGGTGCGCCGGCTTGCTATCTGTCGGTCATGCGCCACGCCATCCCGCCCCTCGTCGCCGTCGCCCTGCTCGCCGCCTGCGCCTCCGAACCCATCGTGGAGTGCGGCGATGCCACCGGCCGGGTCGGCTACATCGACACCGACGAGCCCTGCGCGGGGATCGTGGACGTTCCGGAGCTCGCCGTGATCGGCGACGATACGGTGGTCGCCGCGGCCCGTCCCGTGAACCTGCCGCGCTACAGCACCGTCACCATCGGCTCCGACAATGCCCAACAAAGCCGAGCGCTGGAGCGGGAGATCGGCCGGGTGCGGCAGGACATCAGCCGCGACCGCTTCGAGCTGAGCCGCCTGCCCGAGCGGGCGACACAGAACCGGTCAGCGCGGGAGATCCAGTCGGACATCGATCGCAGCCGCGGCAACCTCGCCGTGCTACGGGCCGAGCGTCACCGGCTGCGATTGCAGCCCTAGACGCCTTCGACGATCACCAGGTCCCGTTCGGAGGCCGCGAGCGCGATCGGCAGGATCTTCGCGTATTCGTCGGAACCGTAGAAGCGTTCAGCGTCGGCAACGGACGGGAACCGGATGACCACGTGGCGGTCGGGGCCGGAGCCCTCTTTCTGGATCATCGGGCCGCCCTTCACGAGAAACTCGCCACCGAATTTCTCCGCCAACGCAACGGTTTGTGCGGCGTACTTCGTGTAGCCTTCCGGGTCGGTCACGCGGATGCGGGCGATGACATAGGCGCTCATGCCGCCACCACCTTCTCCGCCGCGGCGATCGCTTCGGCCGCCTTCGAGGCGTCCGCACCGCCCGCCTGCGCCATGTCGGGCCGGCCGCCTCCACCCTTGCCGCCGAGCTCCGCAGCCGCGGCCTTCACGATGTCCACCGCGCTGATCCGGTCGGTCAGATCCTCGGTCACACCCGCGGCCACTGCTGCCTTGCCGCCCGTGTCGGCAATCAAGAGCACCACACCGGAGCCGAGCCGCGCCTTCTGCTCGTCGATCAGCCCGCGCAGGTCCTTGCCGGACACACCGGTGAGAGCGCGGCCGAGGAACTTGACCCCGTTCACCTCGCGCGCCTCCTCTTCGGACGCACCACCGCCGCCCATGGCCAGCTGACGGCGAAGCTCGGCGACCTCCCGCTCCAGCGCGCGGCGCTCGTCCATCAGCGCCTTCACCCGGTCCACCACCTCGCCGCGTTGCGCCTTCATGGCGAGTGCGATCTCCGCGACCGTGCGGTCCTGCTCGGCGAGATAGGTCCGCGCCGCCTCCCCGGTCAGCGCCTCGATCCGCCGGATGCCGGAGGCCGAGGCGCTTTCGCCCACGACGACGAAGAGGCCGATATCGCCGGTCTGCTTCACATGGGTGCCGCCGCAGAGCTCGATGGAGTAGGTCTCCCCATCGCTGCCCTTCCCCGTCGGCGCACGGCCCATCGAGACCACCCGCACTTCATCGCCGTACTTCTCGCCGAAGAGCGCCTGCGCGCCGAGGTCCCGCGCATCGTCGGGGGCCATGATCCGGGTGGTCACAGCCGTGTTCTGGCGGATGTAGTCGTTCACGTCGCGCTCGATGGCGCCGATCTCCTCCAGGCTCATCCCCTTCTGATGCGAGAAGTCGAAGCGCAGCCGGTCGTCGGCGTTCAGCGACCCGCGCTGCGCGACGTGATCGCCCAGCCGCTCGCGCAGCGCCTCGTGCAGGAGGTGCGTTGCGGAGTGGTTGGCGCGGATCGCGGTGCGGCGGGCGTGGTCCACCTCCAGCTCGGCTGCGGCGCCAGGCGCGATCTGGCCCTCCGTGACTTCCGCGATGTGGACGAAAACCCCGGCCTTCTTCTTCGTGTCGGTGATGCGCGCCGTGCCGCCTTCCGTCTTCAGCGTGCCGGTATCGCCGACCTGGCCGCCGCTCTCGGCATAGAACGGCGTCTGGTTCAGCACGATCTGCACGCGGTCGCCCTTGGACGCAGTGTTCACCCGGTCGCCGCCCTTCACGATGGCGAGGATCTCGCCCTCCGCCGCCTCGGTCTCGTAGCCCAGGAACTCCGTCGAGCCGTGGGCGTCGGCGATGTCGAACCACACGCTCTCGTCCGCCGCCTCACCGGAGCCCGCCCAGGCCGCGCGCGCCTTCGCCTTCTGCTCGGCCATGGCGGCGTCGAAGCCTGCGACGTCCACCGAGCGCCCCTGCTCGCGCAGTGCGTCCTGCGTGAGGTCGAGCGGGAAGCCGTAGGTGTCGTAGAGGCGGAACGCGGTCTCGCCGGGCAGCGTTGCGCCGTCGGGCAGCTTGGCGAGCTCGTCGTCGAGGAGCCGCAAACCGCGGTCGAGGGTCTGGCGAAACTTCACCTCCTCCCCCTTCAGCGTCTCCTCGATCAGGGCCTGCGCCCGACCGAGCTCCGCGAAATGGCCGCCCATCTGCCGGACCAGCGCGGGCACCAGCCGGTGCATCAGCGGGTCTTGCGTGCCGAGCAGATGCGCGTGCCGCATCGCGCGCCGCATGATCCGGCGCAGCACGTAGCCGCGCCCCTCGTTCGAGGGCAGCACCCCGTCCGCGATTAGGAAGGACGTCGAGCGCAGATGGTCCGCGATCACCCGGTGGTGGATGTTGCCCGGCCCGTCCGGGTCGGTGCTGGACGCATTCGCCGATGCCTCAATCAGGTCACGCATCAGGTCGGTGTCGTAATTGTCGTGCTTGCCCTGCAGGATCGCGCCGATCCGCTCCAGCCCCATGCCGGTGTCGATGGAAGGCTTGGGCAGGTTCTCCCGCCGGCCATCCGCGAACTGCTCGAACTGCATGAAGACGAGGTTCCAGATCTCGATGAACCGGTCGCCGTCCTCGTCCGGGGAGCCCGGCGGACCGCCCGGAATCTCCGGCCCGTGGTCGAAGAAGATCTCGGAGCACGGGCCGCACGGCCCCGTATCGCCCATGGTCCAGAAGTTGTCAGCGGTCGCGATGCGGATGATCCGCTCGTCGGGCAGGCCCGCATGCTTCTTCCAGATCTCCGCCGCCTCGTCATCGTCGTGGTAGATGGTGACGAGGAGCTTGTCCTTGGGCAGTCCGAACTCCTTGGTCACGAGATCCCAGGCGAAGGGGATCGCGTCGGACTTGAAGTAGTCGCCGAAAGAGAAGTTGCCGAGCATCTCGAAGAACGTATGGTGCCTCGCGGTGTAACCCACATTGTCGAGATCGTTGTGCTTGCCGCCGGCCCGCACGCATTTCTGGGAGCTCGCCGCGCGGGTGTAGTCGCGCGTCTCCACCCCGGTGAAGAGGTTCTTGAACGGCACCATGCCCGCATTGGTGAAGAGCAGCGTCGGGTCGTTGCGGGGGACCAGCGGGGCGCTCTCGACCGCGGTGTGACCGTTCTTCACGAAGTAGTCGAGGAAGGTCGTGCGGATGTCGTTCAGGCTGGCCATCGGGGTCTCTTCTTGAGCTTCAAGCTGTGTCTGCTCTGACTATCCCCGCCCCGGAGCGCTGTCCACTGCCAGCGGTGTTGCGCAAGAATCTTCCCAGGAAGATTTTTGCTGCAAATTTTTCATCCACAAAAATTTGGGGCCGCTCCCGAAGGAACGGCCCCGCATCCGATTGTCCGGAGGATCAGTCGTCCACGACATCCGCGTCTGGGTCGTCCGGCGCCATGTCGAAGTCGAGCCCGTGGGCCGCGCGGATCTTGTCCTCGATCGCGATGGCGATGTTCGGATTATCCTTCAGGAACTGCTTGGCGTTCTCGCGCCCCTGCCCGATCCGCTCATCCCCATAGGAGAACCAGGAGCCGGACTTGTCTACAACACCGGCCTTCACGCCGAGGTCGAGCAGCTCACCCGTCTTCGAGACGCCCTCGCCATACATGATGTCGAACTCGACCTGCTTAAACGGCGGGGCGACCTTGTTCTTCACCACCTTCACGCGGGTCTGGTTGCCCACGACCTCGTCGCGGTCCTTGATCGCGCCGATGCGACGGATGTCGAGGCGGACGGAGGAGTAGAATTTCAGCGCGTTGCCACCCGTCGTCGTCTCGGGCGAGCCGAACATCACGCCGATCTTCATGCGGATCTGGTTGATGAAGATCACCATGCACTTCGAGCGACTGATGGAGCCAGTGAGCTTCCGCATCGCCTGGCTCATCAGGCGGGCCTGCACGCCGACATTGCTGTCGCCCATGTCGCCTTCGAGCTCGCTTTTGGGCGTCAGGGCCGCAACCGAGTCGACCACAACGACCGAGACCGCGCCGGAGCGCACCAGCGTGTCCGTGATCTCCAGCGCCTGCTCACCCGCATCGGGCTGGGAGATCAGGAGCTCGTCGAGATCGACGCCCAGCTTGCGGGCATAGGACGGGTCGAGCGCGTGCTCCGCGTCGACGAAAGCGCACACACCGCCGCGCTTCTGCTCCTCGGCCACGACATGGAGGGCCAGCGTGGTTTTACCGGAGGATTCAGGGCCGTAGATCTCGATGATCCGCCCTTTCGGCAGGCCACCGATGCCGAGCGCGATGTCCAGCCCCAGGCTGCCTGTCGGAATCGCCTCGATATCCATGACCGCGTCGCGCTGACCGAGCTTCATGATGGAGCCCTTGCCGAAGCTCCGCTCGATCTGCGCCAGCGCCGAATCCAGCGCCTTCTGCTTGTCCATTCCGCGTCTCTCGTCCAGTTTCAGAACGGCGTCTGCCATTGCTCTCATCCTCTTCATGTCACGTTTGCCAAGGGGCGGCAATCGGCGGGTGTGTTCACCTCTTGTTCGAACGCTAGCACCAGAACACATCGCGAACAAGAGAAACGGATCTGTGCGGATAAAATTGCTGCCATGAAGGTTGAGAAACGGTAAAACCGTCGAACGCCTTGATAGGATGCAAAGAACCCGCCGATGATCGTCTCCTTCCGCGCACGCCTCGCCGTGCTGGCCCTGCCCAAGACCGGGACGACGGCGTTGGAAAGCGTGCTGGCCCCGCGGGCCGACATCGCGATGACGGGCGATCCGAAATTCAAGCACATGCGGCTCCGGCGCTTCGAGCGGGACATCCGGCCGATGCTCAACGCCTCCGGCTTCGAAGATATCGAGACGCTCGCCGTGATCCGCGAACCGGTGGAGTGGCTGGGAAGCTGGTATCGCTACCGCACGCGGCCGGTGCTCCTGGGCACGCCGCGCTCGACGGCGGCGATCAGCTTCGATGCGTTCGTGGAGGCGTATCTGTCGAATGACCCGCCCGTCTTCGCCCGTGTGGGGCGGCCGTCCCGTTTTCTGGAGCCGACCCCGTCGGGCCGCGGGATCACGCACCTGATGCGCTACGACCGGCCCAAGGTGCTCCTCGACTTTCTGTCCGACCGCTTCGGCTGCACCGTCGCCCCGGCGCAGGAGAACGTCTCACCCAGCCTGCCGCTGGAGCTCTCGCCCGACCTGCGCCGCCGGCTGGAGCTGGAGATGGCGCCGGATTTCGAGCTCTACGAAGGGGCCTGACGACCGAGCTCCAGCCGCTCCTTCACCCTCAGCGTCAGGTCGTTGAGCGAGAAGGGTTTGGCGAGGAAGCTGCTGTTGGGCATCAGGTCCATGCCGTCGCGGAACATGTCCTCCGCGTAGCCGGAGACGAAGATGACCTGCACGTCCGGATAGGCCTCGCGCGCCTGAGCCACCCAGCTCGGCCCGTCGAGACCGGGCATGATGACGTCGGAGACGAAGATGTCGACGGCGGGCTTTTCGGCCAGCAGCTCCAACGCCTCCTCCCCGCTTGCGGCCTCCAGCACGTGGTAGCCGCGCAGCTTGAGGGCGCGGGCGGCGAAGGCGCGCACGGGCGCCTCGTCCTCGACCAGCAGCACGGTGCCGCTGCCCGTCGCGTCGCCCGGCTCGCCGGAGCGCTTGTCGCCCTCCAGCAGACGCGGCTGCTCGCCGGGTCCCGGCACGAAGCGTGGCAGGTAGATGGAGAACGTCGTCCCCTCCCCCACGATGCTGTCGACGAAGATGAACCCGCCCGTCTGCTTGACGATGCCGTAAGCGGTGGAGAGGCCGAGGCCCGTCCCCTCGCCCACCCGCTTCGTGGTGAAGAACGGGTCGAAGATCTTGTCGAGGCGCCATTCCGGGATGCCGACGCCGGTATCACTCACCTCGATTACCACCCAGTCGCCCGGGGTGATGGTGGCACGGTCGCGCTTGAGCTCATCGGCCAGATGCTCGTAGCGGGCGTGGAGCGAGACCTCGCCGCCGTCGGGCATGGCGTCGCGAGCATTCACGACGAGGTTCATGATGACCTGCTCGAACTGCCTGAGGTCGACGCGGACGGCGGGCAGATCCTCCCGGTAGTCGAGGCGCAGCGTCACCTTCTCCCCCAGCAGCCGGTTGAGCAGGTGGGAGAGGTCGCCGAGCACGTCCGCCAGATGCAGCACCTTCGGCTGCAAGGTCTGCTTGCGGGAGAAGGCGAGGAGCTGGCCCACCAGCGCCGCCGCCCGGTCCGCGTTCTGGCGGATCTGGATGAGATCCGAGTAATCGCGATCCCCCGGCGCGTGGCGCAGTAGCAGGAGGTCGCAGTGGCCGGAGAGCGCCGTCAGCAGGTTGTTGAAGTCGTGCGCCACACCACCCGCGAGCTGACCGACCGCCTGCATCTTCTGGCTCTGCACGAACTGCGCCTCGAGCGTCTTGAGCTCCGTCGCGTCGCTCATCACCACGAGGAGGGAGAAGTCGCCTGCCACCTCGATCGGCGAGAACGACACCTGCAGGAACCGCTCGATATCACCGTCGAGGATGCGGGAGACCTCGGGCCGCGCCGGACGGCGGGTCGCCGCGACCTCGCGGATCCGCTGGGCGACAGGCTGCGCCAGGCCCTCCATCAGATCGGCGAGCCGCGCGCCGGGCTCCATCTGCCGCCCAACGAGGCCCTGCGCCGCCGCATTGGCGATGATGACCCGGCCCTCCACATCGATGCGCGCGAGCGCGATGGGAAGCTGGGCGAGGAACTGGTCGGGATTGGCCGCTGCCAGCTCCGCATCGGCCACGGGGTAGAGGAAGACGTCGCGCACCCCGTGCACATCGGGGTCGGCGAGTTGGGCGCGCACCAGCATGGACGGATCGGCGCGCAGGCGGTGGATGCTGCCCGCGCGCATCGGCAAGTCGTTCACAACGTCCGCATCGCGCGCCACCCGCCGCCCGGCCCAGCGCCGCACCTGCGCGTTCGCGGCGACCACGGCGCCCGTCTCGTCGATCCGCATCTGGCCGAAGCCCGCATCGGGTAGCGTCTGATCGCTGTCGACCATGGTGGGCAGCGGCAGAACGCTCCAGCTCAGCCGCTCATCGCCCAGGGGACGGACGGAGAGCAGATGCCGGCTCCCCTGCCCCGCCAGCGTGACGAAGGCGGTGGCACCGCCGGTCTCCCGCGCTTCACGGGCGAGGCGGTAGATCAGGCTCGCGGGCGTCTCGGCCCGGTCGTTCAGCAATTCCTCCAGCCGCCCGCCGGGTCCGGCGAGGCTGCGTGCCGCGGCGCTGATCTGCAGGAGCTGTCCGTCCGCGTCGGTCACGATGACCGCCTCGTCGCCACCGAGCCCCACCCGCTGCCCGCGCGTCTGCCAGATCCGCAGACCCGCCACACCGGTCAGGGCGAGCCCCACCAGCGCGAGGCCGACATTCTGCTCATAGGCACCGTACGCCGCCAGCGCGAGCGCACCGGTGCCGATGATCGTGTCGAGGGCACTGCCGCCGGGGCGCGGCAGGGGCCGGGAGATCCCGGAGTGCATGACGGATGGCTCCCGCGTGAATGGCACTGACGGCCACTCTGTCAGGCCGAATCGCGCTTCTCAAGCCACGCTGCGAAGAATCCGTCCGCTCCGTCGAGTGGCGACAACGACAGGCTGCGCGAACAGTGCCATCCGGCAACCTCCGACAGAAAAGCGTTAACGCGCCCCTCGTTTTCATCCGGGAGAATCGAGCACGTCGCATAGACCAGCCGCCCATCGGGGGCGACGTGGCGGGCCGCATTGCGGAGTACATCGTCCTGCGCGGCGTTGAGTTCGGCAAGGCGACCGGCGTCGAAGCGGATCTTGCCTTCGGGATCGCGCCGCCACGAGCCACTGCCTGAACAGGGCGCGTCGGCGAAAACGAGCGGGACCTGTAGGTCGCCGAGCGTTCCCGGTTCGGCGAGGCGAACCTGAGCGCCTGCCCGGCGCGCCCGCTCCGGCAGATCCTTCATCCGGCGCGGTGCGATGTCGTGGGCGATGACCTGTGCGTTCGTGCGGGCGGCAAGTGCGAGCGCCTTGCCGCCGCCCCCCGCGCAGTAGTCGAGCACGACCTCACCCGGCTGCGCCTCGGCGAAATCGGCCACGGCCTGGCTCGCGGCATCCTGCAACTCGACGAGGCCATCCGCGTACGCCCGCGACCGCTCGATCCCCCGCGTCCCGGCGGTCACGCGCAGTGCGGTTGCGCTGAGCGGCCCCGGCTCCACCTCGATCCCGTCTTCGGCGAGGGCGGCCCGGGCGCTTTCAGGCGTCGCGCGGAGCAGGTTCACCCGCAGATCGACCGGCGCGCGGTGGCGCATCACGTCGGCGAGCGCGGGTAGATCGGCGCCGAAGCGCGCCTCCAGCATCGACAGGACACTCTCGGGCAGATCGAAGGCAGCCGGTCCGGTGCTCGGCGATTCCGGAACCGCCTGCTCCGCATCGGTCAGAGGCAGCGGAGCATGGCCCTCGCCACTGAACACCCTCTCCACCGGAACATCCGTCAGCCGCAACAGCCCCAGCACCCGCGCGCGCCCGTCCTCGCCCCCTCCGGCGGCAGCGGTCGACCACCAGCAGCGCAGCACGTCGAAGACGATGTCCCGGATCGCCCGCCGGTCCTTGGAGCCCGCGAAACGGTGACTGCGCCCCCACTCCTTCAACGCCGCCTCTGCCCGCGCGCCCGCGCGGATCGCGTCGATCACCTCGATGGCGGCGGCGTGGCGCGCGGCGGGGGTCACACCACCAGCGCCCAAGCGAGCGACAGCCACATCACGGCCAGCGCCACCAGCCCGCCCAGGAACACGTTGAACCGCGTCGGCAGGTGGTTGGAGCCCACATGGATCACCCGGTGCAGCAAGCGCGAGACCGCATAGCCCGCCGCCCCCAGCGCCACGCCCCAGTTCACCGCGCCCAGCGCCGCCGCAAGCGCCACACCGCCATAGAGCAGGATCGGCGTCTCGAACTGGTTGTGCGCGTTGTTCTGCCAGGCCCTCACGTCGGGCGCGAAGTTCATCGGGTCGAGCGCGATGTCGCCCATCTGCGTCTCCCGCCGCTTGAGCGAGGCGAGCCGCCGCCGGCCCATCGTCACGATGGCCCAGAAGGTGAGCCCCACCTGCACGAAGACGGCGATCACGGCGATGGCGAGCGGTGCGGTCATGGGCGTCTCCCTCAAACAAGCCCTCCTTTTGAGCTTCGGCGGGGGAGGATGCAAGCGGACGCGGAACTGTCACGCGCCCGGCGACCGGATCGTGCTACTCTCTCATCCATGATTGTGCGCACCCTCCTCATCCTGCTCCTCGCGCTGCCCGTGCTCGCCGAAGAGACGCCGGACCAGCGCTGCTCCGCCGACGGGGCGCAGTGCATCCGGCTCGACAGCTACATCCCCGACACCTGCCGGATGATCGAGACGGCGTCGGAGGCGGCAGCGCTCGACACCGCCTTCTTCGCCCGGCTGATCTGGAAGGAGAGCCTGTTCGACGCCACCGCCGTCAGCCATGCGGGCGCGCAAGGCATCGCGCAGTTCATGCCCGGCACCGCGGCGCTCCGCGGGCTGGAGGATCCCTTCAACCCGGTCGAGGCGCTGGACGCCTCCGCTACCTATCTGGCGGAGCTGAGCGAGCGCTTCGGCAATATCGGCCTCGCCGCCGTCGCCTATAATGGTGGCGAGGACCGCGCCGCCCGCTTCATCGCGCGCGAGGGCGGCCTGCCGTTCGAGACGCAGGACTACGTCTTTTCCATCACCGGCCACTCGGCCGAGACTTGGCGCGACGAACCGCCCGAGAGCGTGGATCTGAGCCTCGACGGCGACACCCCGTTCGGTGAGGCCTGCATGGAGCTCGCCGCCAACCGCACCCTGCGGGAGTTCGCGGCCCCGGTGCGCGCGTGGGGCGTGGTGGTCGCGGCCCAGCGCACGCGAGGGGCCGCGCGGCGCAGTTACGACCGGGTGCGGCGCCAGCATCCGGGCCTGCTCGGCACCGAAAGCCCTGCCTTCGTCCGCACCCGCCCGCCGGGCTCACCGGTGCCGCGCTACACCGCCCAGATCGGCCGCGACAGCCGGTCCGAGGCGCTG
Source organism: Pontivivens ytuae (assembly GCF_015679265.1). NCBI lineage: Bacteria > Pseudomonadati > Pseudomonadota > Alphaproteobacteria > Rhodobacterales > Paracoccaceae > Pontivivens > Pontivivens ytuae. The sequence goes on along the minus strand of NZ_CP064942.1, from coordinate 3,576,585 downwards.
GCGGTCTGCAACCAGCTCCGCTCCGCCGGAGGGACCTGCCTGGTAATGCGCAACTGAGACGGCGGCGCGGGCGCCCGACCCCGAGATGCGCGTATTTGGACAAAGAAGAAGGCGGGGGGCCTCCCTCGTCAGTCTCAGCGGGTGGCGCGGTAGTTCGGCGCCTCGCGGGTGATCTGCACGTCGTGGACGTGGCTCTCGCCGAGGCCCGCATTGGTGATCTGCACGAACTGGCAATTCGCCCGCATCTCCGGCACCGTCCGGTTGCCCGTGTAGCCCATCGCAGCCCGCAGCCCGCCGACGAGCTGGTGCAGCACCGCGCCCGCCTGCCCCTTGTAGGGCACCTGCCCCTCGATCCCCTCGGGCACCAGCTTCTCGCTCGACACCTCCTTCTGGAAGTAGCGGTCGGCCGATCCGCGGGCCATCGCGCCCACCGAGCCCATGCCGCGATAGGCCTTGAAGCTACGGCCCTGGTAAAGGATCACCTCGCCCGGCGCCTCGTCGGTGCCCGCGAGCATCGATCCCACCATGGCGCAGGACGCGCCCGCCGCGATCGCCTTCGCGAAATCGCCGGAATACTTGATGCCGCCATCGGCGATCACGGGAACGTCGCCCGCCGCCGCGGCACAGTCGGAGATCGCCGTGAGCTGCGGCACGCCGACACCTGCCACGATCCGCGTGGTGCAGATCGAGCCCGGTCCGATGCCGACCTTCACCGCGTCCGCGCCTGCGTCGATCAGCGCCTTGGTGGCATCGCCGGTCACCACGTTGCCCGCGACCACCTGCACGTCGTTGGAGAGCCGTTTCACCCGCTCCACGGCGGCCAGCACGGCGGAGGAATGGCCGTGCGCCGTGTCGATCACGATCAGGTCGCAGCCCGCGTCGATGAGCTGTTCGGAGCGTTCGAAGCCGCTGTCGCCCACCGTGGTGGCGGCAGCAACGCGCAGGCGGCCAAGCTCGTCCTTGCAGGCCTGCGGGTTCAGAACCGCCTGCTCGATATCCTTGATGGTGAGGAGCCCCGTCAGCCGGTTCTCCCCATCGACGATCAGCACCTTCTCGATCCGCCGGTCGCGCATCAGCCGCTTGGCATCCTGATGGTCCGCAGGCTCGCGCAGGATCGCGAGATTGTCCTTGGTCATCAGGGCGGAAACCGACGTCGTGTCATCCTCGCAGAACGCCATGTCGCGATTGGTCAGGATCCCCACCAGCCGCCGCCCCTCGCCCACCACCGGGAAGCCAGTGATGCGGTAGCGCTCCTGCAGCGCACGCGCATCGGCGATGGTCTGGTCGGCGGTCAGGGTGATGGGGTTGTAGACGACGCCACTCTCGAAGCGCTTCACCGCGCGGACCTGCCGCGCCTGCTCCTCGATATCGAGATTGCGGTGGAGCACGCCGAGGCCCCCGGCCTGCGCCATGGCGATCGCCATCTTGCGCTCGGTCACCGTGTCCATAGCGCTCGAGAGCAAGGGAATGTTCATCGCGATCCGCTGTGTCACCCGCGTGCGCGTATCGGCATCGGCGGGCTGCACCTCCGATGCGCCGGGCACCAGGAGCACGTCGTCGAAGGTCAGGGCGGGGCGGATGTCCATGGGCGGAAACTCCTGCACGAGAGGGCGGCGTTTCCTCAGGCTCTATTCCATGGTGCGCCGCGAAAGAAAAGCCCTCGCGTCGCCTCGCCCTCCGCGAATGAAGGCGGCCCTCACCCTTCCACCTTGTCGAAATATCCCGGGGAGTTCGGGCCGTCCCGGAAACGCATGGCGTTTCAGGCCCAAACGGGGCGCAGCCCCTTCAGCCGTCGAGCGCCGCGCCGTCGCCGATCAATGCCTCGATCTCTGCGTCAGAGTAACCTGCCTCGCTGAGAATCGCCCGCGTGTCCTGGCCGAAGCCCGGCGGGCGGCGGCGGCTGGCATCGGGGGCGGTGCGGCTCATCTTCACCGGGTTGCCGAGGGTGCGCACGCCGTCGACCTCAATCGCCATCTCGCGGTGCACGGTATGCGCGTCCTCCACGACCTGCTGGACGTTCAGAAGCGGACCGGCAGGAACGCCGACCGCCATCAGCTTCTCGGCGAGTTCTTGCCCGTCCCATTCAGCGAGGTACGGCTCCAGCGCCACCCGCGTCTCCGTCTTGTGACGGTTGCGCGCGGGATGGTCGGCGAAGCGGGCGTCCTCCAGCAGCGCCTCCGCTCCGATCACCTCGCAGAGGCGCGCGAACTGGCCATCATTCGCTGCGGCGATGTAGATCTGTGCGCCCCGGGTCGGAAACACGTCATAGGGCGTGATGTTGGGATGCGCGTTCCCGGTCGGCCCCGGCACCTTGCCGCTCAGGAAGTGGTTCGCGGCATAGGGATGCAGCAGGCTAACCGCCACATCGAAGAGCGTGAGGTCGAGGAACTGGCCCTGTCCCGACTTCTCCCGCTCGTAGAGCGCCATGCCGATCCCTGCGAGTGCGGAGAGCCCCGTGGAGATGTCCACCAGCGGAATGCCGAGGCGCAGCCCGGTGCCGCCCACCTCGCCATTGACGCTCATCAGCCCGGCTTGCGCCTGCACCACCGCGTCGTAGCCCGGCAGGCCGCCATAGGGCCCGTCCGCGCCGAAGCCGGAGATGCGGCAGTGGATCAGACGCGGGAAGCGCTCCTTGAGGGTGTCATAGCCGATCCCCCACTTCTCCATCCCGCCGGGCTTGAAGTTCTCCACCAACACGTCGGCATCCGTCAGCAGGCGCAGCAGAACCTCGCGCCCCGCCTCCTGCCGCAGGTCGAGCGCCATGCCGCGCTTGTTGCGGTTCACACCGATAAAGTAGCTCGCCGCCCCGGTCGCCTCCTCGAAGGGAGGGCCCCAGTGGCGGGTCTCGTCACCCTGCGGCGGCTCGATCTTGATCACGTCCGCGCCGTGATCGCCGAGCCACTGGGTGCAGAACGGCCCGCCCAGCACCCGGGTCAGGTCGATCACCTTCACGCCGTCAAGGGCTCCCATATGCGCGCTCCTTCACCTGTGCCGCGACAGGCCCGCCGGGGCTCTGCACGTCCTAGGGCGGTCCTTTGCGTATTTGAAGAGAGTGATGATCACGAAAGCAGGCGCTTGCGGGCGGCGGTGTACTCCTCGGCGAGTTTCGCGACGAGATCGGCGGCGGGCTGCACCCGGTCCACGGCGCCGATGCCCTGGCCCGCGCCCCAGATATCCTTCCACGCCTTGGGCTTCTCCCGTTCGGAGCCGAAACTCATAGTGCTCACGTCGCCTTCGGGCAGGTTGTCGGGGTCCATCCCCGCATTCTCGATCGAGCGGCGCAGGTAGTTGCCGTGCACGCCGGTGAAGAGGTTGGAGTAGACGATGTCCTCCGCTCCGCCCTCGACGATGCCCTGCTTGTAGGCCTCGGCCGCCCGCGCCTCCTCCGTCGCGATGAAAGGAGAGCCGATATAGGCGTAGTCCGCGCCCATCGCCTGTGCCGCAAGCACCGCGTCGCCGGTGGCGATGGAGCCCGAGAGCAGAAGCGGGCCGTCGAACCAGGCGCGGATCTCGCGGACCAGCGCGAAGGGGCTGAGGCGCCCGGCATGGCCGCCCGCGCCCCAGGCCACCGCGATCAGGCCGTCCGCCCCCTTCTCGATCGCCTTTTTCGCGAAGTGGTTGTTGATGACGTCGTGCAGCGTGATCCCGCCCCAGGCGTGAACCGCGTCGTTCAGCTCCGTCCGCGCGCCGAGCGAGGTGATGGTGATCGGCGGGCAGTACTTCGCGCAGGTCTCCAGATCCGCCTCCAGCCGGTCGTTGGAGCGGTGGACGATCTGGTTGACGGCAAAGGGCGCGGCGGGCTGGTCGGGGTGGTCGCGGTCGTGCGCCGCCAGCGCCTCCGTGATCTCGGCCAGCCATTCGTCGAGCTGGCTTTGCGGGCGGGCGTTCAGCGCCGGGAAGGAGCCGACGATCCCCGCCTTGCACTGGGCGATCACCAGCGCGGGGTTGGAGATGATGAAGAGCGGCGCGCCGACGACCGGGATACGAAGGCCCTCGATCATTTGATCCTCGCCAGGGCGGCCTGTGCGAACATCGGCACGTAAGCCCCCATGCGCAAACCCGCTTCGGGGTTCGAGGCATTGCCGTCGAGCGCCCGTTTCTTCACCCCCTGGATGATCGCCGCCATGCGGAAGAAGGCGAAGGCGACCGGGTAATCCAGATCCGGAACGTCGGCCAATCCGGCGCGGGCGGCATAGCGCTCGGCATATTCGGCGTCGGAGGGGATGCCGAGTGCCGCTCTGTCCACACCCATCAGCCCGCGCCCCTCGCTGCCGGGCGGGAGCTGCCATTGCATGATCTGAGAACCGAGATCGGCGAGCGGATGGCCGAGCGTCGAGAGCTCCCAGTCGAGCACCGCGTTGCAGGTGCCCGCAGGGTCGAAGAGCAGGTTGTCGATGCGCCAGTCGCCGTGGACGAGCCGCGCCGGACCTTCCGGCGGGGTCTGCGCCTCGAGCCAGGCGATCAGATCCTCCATCGGCTTCAGCGTCTCGGTCTCTGTCGCGCGGTACTGCTTGGTCCAGCGCGCGACCTGCCGCTCGAAGTAGTTGCCGGGCGGGCCGTAGTCGCCGAGGCCCACGGCCTCGACATCGACCGAGTGCAGGGCGGCGAGCGTCGCGTTCATGCTGTCATAGACCGCGGCGCGCATCTCGTTGGTCTCGTCCTTCAGCCGGGGGTCGACCCAGTTGCGGCCTTCGATGAAGGACATGACGTAGAACATTGTTCCCAGGACACTTTCGTCCTCGCAGAGATGCAGTGCATCGGGCACCGGCACGTCCGTATCGCGCAGGGCCGAGAGCACCCGGAACTCCCGGTCCACCGCGTGAGCGGACTTCAGAAGCTCGCCCTCGGGTTTGCGCCGCAGCACGTATTTCCCGCTCGCCGCCGTCAGGATGAAGGTCGGGTTGGATTGGCCCTGCGCCGTCTTCTGCACCTCGGTGATCGGGCCTTCGAAGCCCGGGACCTGCGCCTCCAGATACGGCGCGATCTCAGATATAGGTTCGGGCATGGGCACGCTCCTGCGGGTCGAGATGCGGGCTCGCGTTGAAGAGGCTGAGGCGCAGCCGCCCGTCCTCCAGCACCAGGCGGTGCAGGCTCGCATTGTGGATGTTGAGGGTGAGGTCGGCCGTCGCCTCCGGCGTGAGGCCCAGTACCCGGCCCAGCGTCGCGCCGATCACGCCGCCGGAGGTCACGATCAGCGTGCGGCCCCCGGCGCTGACGGCGGTGTCGAGTGCCGCCTCGATCCGGTTGCGGAACGCCGCGTAAGTCTCTCCCGCTCCTGTGAATTCCCCCCGCTCCCACGCGGTGTAGATCGTGGGGAAGCGGCGGATGAAATCGATGCGGGAGGTCGCGGCGGTCGAGCCGGTGGCGGCGATGTAGTCCTCCTCCAGCCCGCTGTAGTGGAACTCGTCGAGGCGCGGATCCTCCGCGATGTCGGGCAGCGGATGAGCGGCAGCGATGCCCTCCACCGTCTCGCGATGGCGCCGCAATCCGCCGCGGATCACCCGGTCGAAGCCGAGGTCGTGGGCGGCCATGTAACCGCCCAGCCAGCGGGCCTGTTCGTGGCCGAGATCGCTGAGCTTGTCGTAGTCGTCCGCGCCGAAACTCGCCTGTGCGTGGCGCACGAGCAGGATATCGGCCATCAGGCGACGGGCGCGTTGGTGTAGGGCTTGAGCTCTGCCCGCGCGACCTGCCTGCGGTGCACTGCGTCCGGCCCGTCGGCGAGGCGCAGCGTGCGCACATGGGTCCAGGCCTGCGCCAGCGGCGTGTCTTGGCTGACGCCTGCCCCGCCATGCATTTGCACCGCCTCGTCAATGACTTCGAGCGCGACGCGGGGCGCGATCACCTTGATCTGGCTGATCCAGGGTGCTGCGGCGCGGGCGTCGCCCTGGTCCATCATCCACGCGGCCTTGAGGCAGAGGAGTCGGGCCTGCTCGATCTTCATCCGCGCTTCGGCGATGATGTCGAAATTCGCGCCGAGGCGGGCGAGCGGCTTGCCGAAGGCCTCGCGCTGGGTGGAGCGGCGGCACATTAGCTCCAGCGCCGCCTCCGCCTGGCCGATGGCGCGCATGCAGTGGTGGATGCGGCCCGGGCCGAGGCGGCCCTGGCTGATCTCGAAGCCGCGCCCCTCGCCGAGGAGCATGTTTTCTGCTGGTACACGCACGTCCATGAATTTCAAGTGAAGATGGCCATGCGGCGCGTCGTCGTGACCATAAACCTCCATCGCGCGCAGCTTCTCGATCCCGGGCGTGTCGGCGGGGACCACGATCATGGAGTGCTGCTGGTGCTTGCCGCGATCCGTGGAGGGCGTCGAAACCATGACGATGTAGACGGCGCAGCGCGGGTCGCCCGCGCCGCTGATCCACCATTTTTCTCCATTGAGAACATAGTCTTGCCCGTCGCGGACGCAGGTCATCGACATGTTGGTGGCGTCCGAGCTCGCGACGTTCGGCTCGGTCATGGCATAGGCGGAGCGGATCTCGCCGCTCAGGAGGGGCTTGAGCCACCGCTCCTTCATCTCGGGCGTGCCATAGCGCTCGAACACCTCCATGTTGCCGGTGTCCGGAGCGGAGCAGTTGAAGACCTCGGCGGCGAGGTGGACCTTGCCCATTTCCTCGGCCAGATAGGCATATTCGACGGTGGTCAGCCCATAGCCCCTGTCACTGTCGGTGAGCCAGAAGTTCCAGAGATTTCGGGACTTTGCGAGGTCCTTCAACCCTTCGAGGATCTCGGTCTGACGCGCGGTATAGGTGAAGCGGTCGCCCTCGGAGCCCACCAGCGAGAGGAACTCGTCGGAGAGGGGCGCGATCTCGGTCTGCACCATCTCGCGCACCTGCGCGATGAGCGGTTTCACCTTCGGCGTGATGCCCAGATCCATATCGTCCTCCCCTTCGTTTTGCCCGGAGAGTGACGTGGCGTGAGACGCGGGGCAAGGGGGCCGTTACGGCAGGTGTGAGATGGAAAACCCGGCGTATGAAAAGCGTATGATATGCGTGCACCGGGCGTATGACACCCGTGCACCCTACTCTGCTCCTGCGAGATAGGCGCGGGTGATCCAGAGCGCGACAAGCGCGGGCTTGTCCTGTCCCTCGATCTCGACCGTGACAGCGTGGCGGGTGGTGATCTGGGCGCCGTCCTCCTCCACCCCCTCCAGCACGAAGCGGCCGCGGATCTGGGCGCCGCTTGGCACGGGCGCGAGGAAGCGGATGCGGTCGAAGCCGCAGTTGACCCCGAAGGTCGCGCCCTCCGGCACCGGAACCGCGTCGTAGGCCATGGCCGAGAGCAGCGAGAGCGTCAGGAAGCCATGGGCGATCGGGCCGCCGAACGGGGTCCCGGCCGCGCGGTCGATGTCGGTGTGGATGAACTGGTCATCCTCGGTGATCGTGGCGAAGACGTTGATGCGGGACTGGTCGACGGTGAACCAGCGCGAGAGGCCGACCTCCTCCCCCACCTGCACGCGGAGGATCTCGAGAGGCGCGGTGTGGCGGTGGGGGAGCGTCATGGGAGGACCTTTCGCTGGGAGGCCGCGTGCGCCTCCGGCGGGGATATTGGGAGCAAGAAGAAGATCAGGGCGCGTTCAGCCAGGCAAGCCGGTCGGCGGTTTCGGGGCGGAAATAGGCGATGAGGCGGCCTTCGGGCGGGGCATGGGCCGTCGTGGCGAAGGGGGCGGTGCCGTGCAGGGCGAGGCGGTGGACGGTGTAGGCCTCGCCACGTTTCGCGTGGATTTCGCGACGGGGACAGGTCGCGAAGATCTCGCGGCGGGCGGCGTGGTAGGGTTCGGTGAGGTCGGTGTCGCCCCAGTACTCCGGGTCCGACGGCAGGTGGGTGCGGAGCATGCTGCGGATGATCTCGTGGCTCCCCTCCCAGATCACGAAGGGAGCGGCGTCGGCACCGTGGTCGCTCAGCGGAATACCGAGGAGCCAGGCGTGGTGCTCGCGCAGATGGCGGCGGCGGGCGGCCCCCTCGGGGAGCAGGCCGTCGAGATGGGCCGCGGCGCGGTCGCGGCGAAAGCGGTGGGCGGCCTCGGGCTCGTCCGGTTCGCGGCGGGGATAGCCGGGCAGGACGGCGGAGAGCTGGCCGCGGTCGAGCGGATGCGGCGGCAGGTTATCGAGGGCGGCGCAGGCGAGCGGTGGGCCGCCTGCGACGCGGCCTTGCGCATCGTTCGGGAGCAGGTTCACGCCGGGGCGCCAGGTGCCGCCGTGGCGCGCCTCGTCGGCGGCGGACAGCATGATGGCGGTGGGCCGGACCGCCTCGACCCAGTCGAGCAGGCGCTGCTCGAAGGGGAAGAGGCGCCAGCCCGGATCGCTCATCCCGTCAGCCCCTCGCGCAGCATGTTGAGCGCCATGACCAGGATGAAGCCCGCGAAGATCAGGCGCAGCGGGCGGACCGGCAGCGCGTGGGCGAGGCGCACGCCGAGCGGGGCGGTGACCAACGTCATCGCGATCACGATCAGGAAGGCGGGGATGTTGACGAGACCGAGCGTGAAGGGCGGTACCTCGTTCGCCGGGCGCAGCAGGAAGCCTGCGACGGACGGCACCGCGATCAGGATGCCGAAGCCCGCCGCGGTGGCCACGGCCCGGTGGATCGGCGTGCCGTAGAGCGTCATCAGCGGCACCCCGAAGGAGCCGCCGCCGATGCCCATCAGCACCGACAGGAGCCCGATGACCGGTGAGACCACGGCGCGGGCGAGGCCACCTGGCATCTGGTCGCCGAGCCGCCATTCACTCTTCCCGAAGGCGAAGTAGGCGGCGATGACGCAGCCGAGGATGCCGAAGATCATCTGGAGGGTCCGGCTCTCCAGCCCCTCCACGGCGAAGACGCCGATCAGCGCGCCGATCACGATGCCCGGGCCCCAGCGGCGCAGGATGACCCAGTCCACCGCACCCTTCTTCGCATGGCTCGACACCGAGCGGGCGGAGGTCACGATGATCGTGGCAAGCGAGGTGGCGAGACAGACGCGCATGAGCTCCGCGCTTTCGTAGCCCGCGACCGAGAAGACATAGAAGAAGACGGGGACGAGGACGATGCCGCCGCCGACGCCGAGCAGGCCCGCGACCACGCCAGCAAGAGCTCCGGTGGCGAGCAGCAGCAGGACCAGCGGCAGAAGATCGGCGATGGGGGGCATGGGCGGACGCTCCAAAAGGAAGGAGGCCAAGGGCTAAGCCCTCGGCCTCCGTTCCGCAAGCGTCGCGTGGGGCTCAGCGCCAGAAGCGCTCGCCAACCTCCTCGGGCAGGCCCGCATACATATCGGCGACCCACTCGCCGTACCCGTTGTAGAGCTGGGTCGGGATCTTCTCCTCCGTGCCGAGGACGAGCTCCTCGGCCTGGCTCCAGCGCGGATGGGCAACCTCGGGGTTCACGTTGGCCCAGAAGCCGTACTCCTTCTCGGCCAGCTCCTCCCAGAAGCTGAGCGGGCGCTCGGACGTGAACTCGATATGATCGATCGATTTGATCGACTTGAAGCCGTACTTCCACGGGGTGTGGAGGCGGATCGGGGCGCCGAACTGCTTGTGGAGCACCTTGCCGTAGGCGCCGACCACCATGAAGGACAGCTCGTTCTTCGCCTCGTCCATCGTCAGACCCTCGGTATAGGGCCAGGGCCACCAGCTCGCGCGCTGCTCGGTGGCGACGTCGGGGTTCATGAAGGTCTGCATCTTTACGTACTGCGCAGACGACAGCGGGCGGGCCTTCTCGATGAGCGCAGACATGGGGAAGCCGATCCACGGCACCACCATCGACCAGGCCTCGACGCAGCGGAGGCGGACGATGCGCTCTTCCATCGGCATCTCAGTCAGCAGGTCCTCGACGGAGATCTCCATCTCCTCCTCGACCTCGCCGGTGATGCGGATGGTCCAGCCGTCGGTCTCGAGCTTCTGCGCCTCCTCGAAGATGCGCTTGGACGAGCCGAATTCGTAGAAGTTGTTGTAGGTGGAGGTGAGGGCTTCGTCGGTCGGCGGCATGCCGGCATCGGCGAATGCCTCGTGCAGGTCGGGCATCGGGTCGAACGCGCTTTCGGCCTGCGGCATCGCGCGGAGCGCACCCGGTGCGGCCAGAAGTCCCGCGCCCATACCCATGCCCGCGAGGATCTGACGTCGGTTCAGAAAGACGGATTCAGGCGTCACGGCGGATTCGGGCAGGGCCCATCCGGGGCGACGGTGATAGTGCATGATATGCTCCTTTGCCGGACCACGGTCCTTTGGGGTTTGTGGTACATATGTGCTACGTTCCACCCCAATCAAAGTTGCTTGAACGAAGCGTGACGCCTACGGTCCCGCCCCATGGACATGTCAACCATAGCGGCACCGACCCAGTCGGCACTCTCGCGGGTTCGCGCGCGCCTGCGCAGCCTGCGGCGTGCACAGGTGATCCTGATCGCACTGTGCTCCGCCCTGGTTGTGATCACGCTCTGGGCGAGCGCGATGGTCGTGTCCAACCGGTTCATGGACACGCTGGGCACGCGGGCGGCGGTGCGCTCGACGCTCTACACGAACTCCATCGAGTCGGTGCTAAGTACCTATACTGTCGCATCTTCCCTGCTGGCGCAGGACCGTCTGCTGGTGGGCGCGCTGTCCGGTGCGGCGGAAGATCAGATCCGGCTGATCCTCGGCAACGTGCAGTCCACGACCGGGGCACTGTCGATTAGCCTCTACACCGCGGCGGGCGGATTGGTGGCCGATACCCAGCCCGAGGGTGCGGCAATCAACCACGCCCTTGCCCCCTATTTTCAGCTCGCGCTCGAACAGGACATCTCGATTTTCGCGACCGTCGCGATCTCCGAGGTCGAGCAGCGCTTCTTTTTCGCGCGACGAATTCTGCAGAGTGGAACGATTCTAGGTGTGGTGATCATCGAGGTGGACCTCGCCAGCGTTCAGGACGAGTGGGTGGCGACGCCCGATCAGGTCTTCGTCACCAATTCCGAGGATCTGATCCTGCTCTCGTCGCGCCCCGAATGGCGCTACCGCTCGCTGTCGCCCTTCCTCGATCCGCTGTCGGCGCAGGGGGCGGGGCGCTTCGCGCTCCTCCCGATGCTGAACCTGGAACCGGCGCAGGCCGGGCAACGGGTGGCGATCGACGGGGAGGTCTATCTGCGTGTCGACCGGCCGGTGGAGTTCCGCGGCTGGACCGTCACCTACCTCGCCCCCGTGGCCGAGGTGCGCGAGCGGGTGCGCGGCGTGCTCGCCATCGAGGTCATGGCCATCGCGATCCTCGCCTCCCTCGCCTTCTTCCAGATCTCGCGCCGGGCCGCGCGGCAGTCGCTGCGGCTGAAGCGGGAATCCGAGGAGTTGCGTGCGCTCAACGCCCGCCTCTCCAGCGAGATCGAGGAGCGGCTGAAGGTCGAACAATCCTTGCAGGCCGCCGAGGAATCGCTGGAGCAAAGCTCCAAGCTTGCCGCCCTCGGCCAGATGTCGGCGGCGATCAGCCATGAGCTCAACCAGCCGCTGGCCGCAATGAAGACCTATCTGGCGGGCGCGCAGCTGCTGATCCAGCGCAACCGGCCGGGCGAGGCGCTGACCTCGTTCCAGCGGATCGACGATCTGATCACGCGGATGGGGGCGATCACGCGGCAGCTCAAGACCTTTGCGAGAAAGGGCGGGACCGACCTCTTGGACGTGGACCTGCGGGCCTCGCTCAGCTCCGCGCTCGCCATCATGTCCCCGCAGATCGGGCAGTCCAACATTGCCATCGTGCGGCGCGAGCCGGAGCACCCGGTGATGGTCAACGTGGACACGGTGCGGCTGGAGCAGGTGCTCATCAACCTCTTGCGCAACGCCATCGACGCGATGCGTGGCCAGTCCGATCCGCAGGTGACGGTCGAGATCTTCGCCGGACCCCAGATGGCCCGCATCCAGGTGCGCGATACCGGGCCGGGCTTTGAGGGGCCGCCAAGTGCGCTATTTGAACCGTTCTACACGACGAAGGCGCCGGGTGAGGGCGTGGGGCTGGGCCTCGCAATCTCGGCCGGCATCGCGCGGGACATGGGCGGCAGCCTCACAGCGCGCAACGGCCGGGAGCGCGGGGCGGTGTTCGAACTGAGCCTGCCGCGCGTGACGGGAAGACCGGAAAGGGGGTCCGGAGACCATGAGTGAAGCAACGATGCCGGTGGCGATCATCGACGACGAGGAGGACATGCGCGCCTCCATCAGCCAGTGGATGGACCTGTCGGGCTTCCGCCCGCAGACCTATGCCGACGCGGTGGCGGCCCTCGACGACGTGGACGAGGACTTTCCGGGTGTCGTCATCACCGACGTGCGGATGCCGGGGATCGACGGGCTGGAGCTGCTGGCGCGCCTTCAGAAGAAGGACCGCACCCTGCCCGTCATCATGATCACCGGCCATGGCGACGTGGCAATGGCGGTCGAGGCGATGCGCGCGGGCGCCTACGATTTTGTCGAGAAGCCGTTTGATCCCGAGCGGCTGGCGGACCTCGCCCGGCGCGCGGCGGAGGCGCGGCGGCTGACCATCGACAACCGGCTGCTCCGGCGCGAGCTCGCGGACGGCACGGTACTCTTGCGCCGGATCATGGGCGACAGCGCGCCGGTCGCCCGGCTGCGCGACGCGATCCTCGACTATGCCCGCGCCGAGGCGCCGGTGCTGATCCGCGGCGAGCGCGGCTCGGGCCGTTCGCTGGTCGCCCGCGCGCTCCACGCCGCGGGGCCTCAGGCGGGCCAGCCCTTCCTGACGCTCAACTGCGCGGCGGAGCCGCCGGCGCATATCGAGGAGCGGGTGTTTTCCAAGGACCGCTCCGGCAACCCACCGCTCCTGATCGCGGCCGGTGGCGGCATGGTGGTGCTGGAAAACGTCGCCGCCCTGCCCGCGCGGCTGCAGACCCGGCTCGGCCAGACGATCACTGATGGCAAGATGGCCGACGGCACGCCGATCCGCGCGCGCATCTGCACCATCGCGGATGAGACGGTGAACGACGAGGTGGCCGATGGCAGCTTCTCCCCCTCGCTCTTCTACGTGCTGTCCGCGCTGGAGATCGCGGTGCCGCCGCTCCGCGCCTGCGGGCAGGATATCCTCAAACTCTTCGAACACTACGTGGACCGTTTCGCGCAGGATTACGGCACGCCGCGCCCGGACGTGAGTGCGGAGGACGCGGCGGAACTGCTCGCACAGCCCTGGCCCGGCAACCACCGCCAGCTCATCAACATGGCCGAGCGCTACGTGCTGCGGAACCGCCAGTCGCCGCATTCCCTGCGGGCGCTGCTGGGCGAGGAGGCCGCGGATGCGCCGGAGGAGGAAAACCCGGTCGAGATCGAGAAGCGGCCGCTGAAGGACCATGTCGAGGCCTTCGAGCGCCTGCAGATCGAGGCGGCCCTGCGCCGCCACCGCGGCGCGATCTCCGCCGTGATGGAGGAGCTTGCCCTGCCCCGCCGGACGCTCAACGAGAAGATGGCGAAATACGGGATCAGCCGCGCGGATTTCGTCTGAAGCCGGGGGCGCTGCCCCCGCACCCCCCGGGATACTTCCGGACAGATGAAGGATCAGCGGCGGGCGAGGTCCGCCGCGAGATCGCCGTAGCCGGTGGAACGGCGTTCATAGGCGAGGCCGAGAGTTGCGGCGGCGGCACGCGCGGCGTCGTCGAGGGCCGGATCCTCGGTCTGGGCGAGGTAGACAAGGCTGTCATAGTTGCCGAAGTAAGTCTCGGCGAGCTCCGGGTGGCGGTCGAGGCCCAGCGGTTTCGTCACGAACGCATCGAACTGGCGGGCGAGGAAGTCGGTGAGGTAGAAGGCCCGCATCTCGCCCCGCGCCGCGAACCGCTCGACCCCGTCGAAGAAGGCATAGCAGTGGGGGCCCGCAATGCGTTCGACGCCCGCGGCCGCGCAGACCCGGTCGAGCGCGCCGCCCGTCCCGCAATCGGCATAGAGCACGAAGATGTCAGCAAAGCCCTCGGCGCGGCCGCGCGCGATCTCGGCCTCCACCGCCGGGGCGATGCGCTCGGGGTGGTTGTGCAGGATCGCCGGCAGGCAGCGCAGGGTGAAGTGCTCTGCCCCGTTCGCGTGGTTGATCGCGATGATCTCGCGGGCGAGCGCGCCGCAGGCGATGAGGAGCACCCGGCCCGCGCCGAACTCGGCCCCTTGCGTGACCAGCGGCTCGACGGCGGGAGGTGGAGCAGCCGGGCGGCGCGCGCTGCGGCCGCCGCGTCTCACCGGAAGGTCACCGCGGTGCCGTAGAAGGCGACCTCGCTCGCCTTCTCGGTGATGGTGGAGGTCTGCATCCGGGTGCAGACCACGGCGTCGGCGCCCAGCGCCTGCGCCTCGGCAATCATCCGGTCGAGCGCCTGCTCCCGTGAGCCGGCGAGGAGCGCGCCGTATTCCTTGACCTCGCCGCCGACGAGATTGCGCAAGCTCGCCACGATGTCGGAGCCGATATGCTTTGCCCGCACCGTGGAGCCGCGGACGAGGCCCAGCGCCTCACCGATCTCGCGGCCCGGCACGGTCTCGGTCGTCACGACAAGCATGTCATTTCTCGATGCGGTCATAGTAGTCGTCCTCGGCATTTCCGGCGCGATCCGTGATCACGCGGATCACGACATAGGCGACGATGCCCGCAGGCACGGCCACGATCAAGGCAAGGCCGGGGGTGAAGACCGCCCCGGCGAGGAAGACCAGTACCGCGATCGCCACGGCGGCGAGCGACAGCGTGCTGACGATGATCAGGACAAACTGGTCGAGCTTCATGCCGCACCCTCCGCCGGATGGGCCGTGCCCCACTCGGCCATCGCATCCAGAAGCGGGATCAGCGTGCGGCCCAGATCCGTGAGGCGGTAGTCCACATGGGGTGGCATTGGCGCATGGATCGTACGTATGACGATGCCATCGGCCTCCAGCTCGCGCAGGGACTGGGTCAGCATTCGCTGGGTGATGTCGGGCAGGAGACGGCGGAGGGCTCCGAAGCGACGCGGCTCCTCCTGCAGGTGGTAGAGGATCATCCCCTTCCAGCGCCCGTTGATGATCGAGAGCGTGCGCGACACGGGGCAGTTGTCGGGGGTCTTGCAGGTATCGTCGAGCATACCGGTTCCGAAAAAGTGCCTGATTTCCGGATCCAGTGTCGCGTGCAATCCCTGTGGCAGCAACATGGGAGATGCATCATGACCGGAACAATCCTGATCCCCTCGATCACCGGCGCGCAGCAGGCGGCGATTGCGGAGGGCTTTCGCACGGCGGGTTGGCGCGTGCGGGGGACGTCGCGGCGCACCGGGGCCGATCACGTGGCCGATCTGGAGAGCGGCGCGGGGCTGGCCGAGGCGATGGCAGGCTGCGAGGCGGTCGCGATGACGCTGGTGCAGGACCACCGCGACGGGGCGATGCCTCGGATCGTGGAGCGGGTCGCCGGGGCCGCGCGGGAGGCGGGTGTGCGGCGGTTGGTGCTCAACACCGCGGGCAGCATCGACGAGGGGTCGGACGACGCGCTCTTCCGCGACATGCGTGCGGCGCGCGATGCGGCGCTCGGCGCGGGGATTGAGGCGGTGGTGGTCGTGCCGACGGTGTTTCTGGAGAACCTCGCGCAGGACTGGTCGCGGCAGGCGATCGCGGCCGGAACGCTGGTCTATCCAGCCCCGGCGGAGGCGCCGGTGTCCTGGATCTCCCACTGCGATCTGGCGGCGTTCACGGTCTGGGCGATGGAGCATGCCAAGGCCGGGGCGCAGGTCCGGGTCGGCGGGCCGGAGCCGCTGACCGGGGTGCAGCTCGCGGATCGGATCGGCGGGGCGCTGGGGCGGGACTTGCAGTACGTGCAGCTCCCGCTCGACGATTTTGCGGCGGCGATGAGTGCGGCGCTGGGGGCGGAGGCCGGGCCGCGCTTGCGGCAGCACTACGCGGCGGCCGATCGGGATCCGGAGTTCCTGCGGGTGGATCCCGCGCGGCTGCCGCTGGCGGCGGATACGTTGGAAAGCGCCGAGGCGTTCGCGCGGCGGGTGCTTGCGGAGTAACGGCCGGTCGTGGCGTTAGCGCAGAGCAGCTTCACCGTCCTGCGCCCGGAGGTCGTCGTCAGAGCGGGCCTGGTCCGTTCGGCGACATCGGGCGCAGGCCGCCGGGCGGCAGGCCGAAGCGGCTGCGCACGAAGTCGAGCCACAGGCCGTAGGGCCGGCCGAGGCAGAGCATGAGGAGCGCCGCCCCCGCGATGCCGCGCCACAGCTCCGCACCCTCGGCCCCGCCGAACCAGATGATCGCGGCGTAAATCGGGACCTGGAAGACCAGGAGCACGATGCTGTCCCAAATCACGAGGCGGGTTCCCGTGGGCCAGCCGAGCCGCCCTATCGCCCAGTCGCGCCACAGGCCGTAGGGGCGCGCCGTCAGCACCATGAGCGGCGCGCCGATGCCGCGCGAGACCGCGATCTCGTCCCAGGACATGCCCGCGACGAAACGTTCGTTGAGGATGCCGGTCAGCGTGAAGAAGGTGACGAGCGCGAGCGTGTCGGCCAGAAACGCCCGCACCGGGTCAGGCGGAGACGAGCTGGTTGTGCTTGCGCGCCATGAACTCCTTGGCCGTCTCGACCGCCACAGCGGCGTCGCGGCAATAGGCGTCCGCACCGATGGCCTTGCCGAACTCCTCGTTCAGCGGCGCGCCACCGACCAGCACCACGTAGTCGTCGCGGATGCCCTGCTCCACCATCGTGTCGATCACGACCTTCATGTAGGGCATCGTGGTGGTGAGCAGTGCCGACATGCCGAGGATGTCGGGCTTCTCGCTCTCCATCGCCTCCAGGTAGCTTTCGACCGCGTTGTTGATGCCGAGATCGACGACCTCGAAGCCCGCGCCCTCCATCATCATCGAGACGAGGTTCTTGCCGATGTCGTGGATGTCGCCCTTCACGGTGCCGATCACCATCTTGCCGAGGCGCGGCGCGCCGGTCTCGGCGAGGAGCGGCTTCAGGATGCCCATGCCCGCCTTCATCGCATTAGCGGCCAGCAGCACCTCGGGCACGAAGAGGATGCCGTCGCGGAAGTCGATGCCGACGATGCGCATCCCCTCGACGAGGGCCTTCGTCAGGATGTCGTAGGGCTGCCAGCCCCGCTCCAGCAGGATCTCGACCGCCTCGACGATCTCGTCCTTGAGCCCGTCATAGAGGTCGTCATGCATCTGCAGCACGAGCTCTTCGTCATCGAGCTCGGAGAGGATGATGTCCTGTTCTTCTTCGGCCATGGCTCGTATCCCACAAGACGTGTGTTCGTCGTTCCGGTCAGCTTTGGCGATGCCGGGTCGTCCGCGCAGGGCGAAAGGCGACACGCACATGCCTTGCTGCGACCAAATCGCTTGGCGTGCGGCTTTAACCTATCGCAACCGGGCCGACCAGCGTGAATCCAAAGGTGCGACATGCTGCATCGCAATAGGGATAGAGGCGTGGCGGCCACGTCCCGTTTTGGTCGCTGCGGTGGGCCTAGATCTGAGGATCCGCGCCCACCGCGTTGATTTCACGCGAGGCTTTCCGTCAGGCCCGGCGACGGCGGCGTTCGCGGCGGGGCGCTGCTTCGGCGGCCGCACCGGTGCCGTCGCTCTCGGACGAGAAGCCGCCGAGGGCCTGTGCGATGCGGTCGAGGGTCGGGCGCGGGCCCGGCGGGGTCTCTTCCAGCGCCTTGCGCATGGCCGAAAGGTGCTCCGGCATGGTGCCGCAGCAGCCGCCGATGATCTTCGCCCCGCTGTCGCGGGCGAGCACGGCGTAATCGGCCATCAGGTCCGGCGTGCCGTCATAGTGGATGTGGCCGTCGACATATTTCGGAATGCCAGCATTGCCCTTCGCGATCAGGGCGGAGCCGTTGGCCGCGTCCGAAAGCCCCAGCATGGTGCGCAGCAGGTCCGAGGCCCCCACCCCGCAATTGGCGCCATAGGCGACGGGGGCATGCGGCAGGCTCTCCATGAACCCGGCGAGGCCGGTGGAGGTGACGCCCATCATGGTGCGGCCCGCCGTGTCGAAGCTCATCGTCCCGGCCCAGGGCGCGTCGAGATTGGCGCAGGCCTCGGCGGCGGCGCGCATCTCCTCTTCCGAAGAAATCGTCTCGATCCAGAGGACGTCGGCACCGCCTTCGATGAGGCCAGAGGCCGCTTCCTCGAAGATCTCCACCGCCTCGGCGTGGCTGAGGGAGCCCACCGGCTCCAGGATATCGCCGGTCGGGCCCATGGAGCCTGCGACGACGATCTTGCGGCCGGAGGCGTCGGCGGCCTCCCGCGCGATCTCGGCCGCGATCCGGTTGAGCTCCCGCACCCGGTGCTGCGCGTCGTGCAGCTTCAGCCGGGAGGCGTTGCCGCCGAAAGAGTTGGTGAGGAACAGGTCCGAGCCCGCGTTTACCGCCCCATCGTAGAGCGCGCGGATCTTCGCGGGCTCGTCGGTGTTCCAGAGCTCCGGCGCATCCCCCGACGCCAGACCCATGTTGAAGAGATTCGTTCCCGTGGCGCCATCCGCCAGCAGCCAGTCGCGCTCCGCCAGGAGCTCGCTCAATGCAGTCATAACCACCCCCTATGCGGCGCGCGCGGACGCCGCGATCTGACGTACACGTTCGATCATAGCACGCAGTCCGTTGGACCGCTGTGCCGACAAATGCTTGTCGAGGCCGAGGCGCGCGAACTGTGACGCTGCGTCCACGGACAGGACCTCGTCCGGCGTCCGGCCCGAATAGAGCGTGCGCAGGATGGCGATCAGCCCCCGCACGATCATCGCGTCGCTGTCGCCGTCGAAGGCGAGGCGATCGTTCTCGAACCGCGGGACGAGCCAGACCTGGCTCGCGCAGCCGTCCACCTTGGTCGCGGGCGTGCGCAGCCCCTCGTGCAGCGGGTCCATCGCCTTGCCCATCTCGATGACATGGGCGTAGCGGTCCTCCCAATCGTCGAGGAACTCGAAGGTATCCACGATCTCGTCGAATTCCGCCTGGGCCATCGGCTCACCTTTCCTTGAGGTTGCCTGATCTAAGCGCGGGTCGGCGGAGCGTCTACCCCCCTTCCGCAGATGCGGCATGCTGGCCTAGGGTGCGCGCACCGAACGACAATGCAGGAGAACTGCCGATGATCCGCCCCCCTCTCGCGATGCTTGCCCTCACCCTGCCCCTGATCCTGACCGCCTGTGGCGACCGGGATCCGGAGGTGCAGGCGCCCGAACCGGAGCCCGACCTGCGCGTCGCCGTGGTGGAGGCGGTGGAGCTCGGCCGCACGACCGGGGGCTGGATCGTAAGCGTGACGGCGCAGGATCCGCGCGGCGTGGTGCAGGATCTGGAGCTGGAGCCCGCGGGGCGGAGCGGCGGCCTCGTGGTCTACGATCTGCAGGCCGAGACGTCGGAGACGATGCAGGCCCGCGTCGGCCAGCGCGGCCGCGTGGCGATCTTCGTGCCGAACGAGGATCTGGCCGGCGCGACCGGTGTCCGCGTCGAGGGCTCGCAGGCCGGGGCGACGGCGCTGCTGCCCGGCATTCCGGAGGGTTAAGGAGGGTGTCATGGCCAAGGGAAGTTGCCTCTGCGGTGCGGTGAGCTTCGAGGTGGCGGGCGCGTTGCCCACCGCCGACGGGTGCCACTGCACGATCTGTCGCAAGTTCTCCGGCCATTACTTCGTCTCCGCGGACGTGCCGAAATCGGCGCTGACCGTTACGGGCGAGGAGAACGTCACGTGGTATGCCTCGTCGGAGAAGGTGCGCCGCGGCTTCTGCCGGATTTGCGGCGCGTCGCTCTTCTTCGACCCGCCTGCACGCGACTGGATTGCGGTGGCGCTCGGCGCCATTGACGGGCCGACCGGCACGCGGATGAGCGAGCACATCTTCATGGGCAACAAGGGCGACTACTACGAGATCGCCGACGGCCTGCCGCAGCACGACACCATCCCGAAGCACGGGGCGTGAGGCTTCCCGACAGCCTGCGCGCCGTGGCGGGCCTGCCCGGTGGGGCGGCCTGGCTCGAGGCGCTGCCGGGTCTGGTCGACGAGATGCTGGCGCGGTGAGACCTGACGCCGATGGGCGAGGCCCTGTCCGGCAGCGAGTCGCTGGTGCTGCCGGTGGCGCGGGGTAGCGCTCCGCTGGTTCTGAAGCTTCAAGATCGAGGCCCCGAGGCGGCGCACGAGGCCGACGCGCTGCGGCGATGGGACGGCTCCGGGGCGGTTCAGCTCGAGGCGTATGACGCCGAGCGCCGGGCGCTGCTGATCGAGCGGTGCCACCCCGGCACGCCGCTCGCCGATGCCGAGCGCACCGATCCGATGGACGTGATCCTGGAGCTGCTGCCCCGCCTCACGGTGGACGCGGGGCCGGGCTTCACACCGCTTCAGGCCGAGGCGCGGCGGTGGTCCGCGACGCTGCCGGAGACCTGGGCGACGGCCGGGAAACCTTGCGAGCGCGCGCTCGTCGATGCTGCCGTGGACCTGCTGCCCGAGCTCTCGGCGGAGGATGGGAGCACGCTCGTCAATCAGGACCTGCACGGGCACAACATCCTGGCGGCCGAACGGGAGCCGTGGCTCGCGATCGACCCCAAGCCGCTGCGCGGCGCGCCGGACTTCGCGCCTGTCCCGGTCATCCGCAGCTTCGAGTTCGGGCATTCGGAGAAGGCCGTGCGGTACCGCCTCGACCGGCTCTCGGCCGAGCTGGGGCTCGACCGGGCGCGGGTTCGAGGTTGGACCATCGGGCACACCACGGCATGGGGGTTCGGTGGCGCCCATGACGCCACCCACCACCAGACCGTGCGCTGGCTGATCGGGATATGAGGGCGGTCAGCCGTCGAGTTCGACCACCTTCACCGACTTGCCCCCCGCACCGAGCGCGATGCGGCCGTCGATCAGCGCCTCGGCCTGCTGGCCGAAGAGCTCGTGCCGCCAGCCGTTCCTCAGACGCTCGCCCTCGGGCCGGCCGAGCACGAAGGCTTCGAGCTCCGACGTGGTCGCAATGAGCTTCTGCGCGACGCCGGATTTCTCGGACCGGGCGCGCAGTAGCACCTTCAGAAGGTCCATCAGCGCCGGGCTCGCCTGCCCGCCCTGCTCGCGCGGCGGGGCCTTGGGCCAGGTCTCTTCCGGTGCGGTCACGGCGGATTTTACCGCCTCGACAATGGCTTCGGCAGTACGACCCTTGCGCGCCTCGCGCAGCAGGAGGCGCGACTTGCCCAGATCCTCGACCGTCAGCGGACCGTTGGAGGCGACCTCCAGCAGCGCGTCGTCCTTCAGCAGGCGGTTGCGCGGCACGTCACGGCTCTGCGCCTCCCGCTCCCGCCAGGCGGCGAGGGCCTTGGCGATGGCGAGAAAGCGTGGCGAGGACGAGCGGGTCTTGAGCCGCCGCCACGCCTCCTCCGGCTCGGTCCGGTAGGTGTCCGGGCTCAAGAGAACGCCCAGCTCCTCCTGCACCCAGCGGGCACGGCCGGTCTCCTCCAGCTTGCGCGAGAGGTTCTGATAGATCTGCCGCAGCCAGGTCACGTCGGCGAGGGCATAGGCCTTCTGCTTCTTGGACAGCGGACGCTGCGACCAGTCGGTGAAGCGGGAGGACTTGTCGAGCCCCGCCTTGCAGATCGAACGCACCAGCGTCTCGTAGCCCACCTGCTCGCCATAACCGCAGACCATGGCGGCGACCTGCGTGTCGAAGAGCGGATCGGGCAGCACCTCGGCCTTCTGCCAGAAGATCTCCAGATCCTGCCGGGCGGCGTGGAAGACCTTCACCACCGACGTATCACGCATCAGGTCGTAGAGCGGAGCGAGGTCGATCTCGCCGGTCAGCACGTCGATGAGCGCGGCGCTCTCGTCGCCGTCGCCAGGATAGGCCATCTGGATGAGGCAGAGCTGGGCGTAGTAGGTCCGCTCGCGCAGGAACTCCGTATCGAGGGTGACGAAGGGATGGGCGCGCGCCTCCTCGCAGAAAGCCGCCAGGTCCGCCGTCGTCGTGATTTCACGCATGGATTACCTTAATTTGTTTTAAGCGAAGCTAGTCTGGAACTCCGGGAAAGACAAAGCCTTGTCCCTAAAATGCGTGGCATCGTCTCAACAGTGACCCGCAGAATTAGCCTGTCGTTCAGGAAACGGGATTGGCCGGAGCGCTCGCGAAAGCGCCGGGTCATTTTTGATGCTGTCGAGAAGACATCCGGCGCGCGGAATACAGGAGCACTGCTGCCCTGTCACGGGGCATTCGAGAGAGAGTCTGCGTGGTGTGTTCTCGGCATCCAGGCCGTGACGCCCACCCCGCGGCGCTCCCGGCCGCTTCAGGAAAACGTCGCCCCACCGTCACCGCGCCGTCACGGCGGGCCTGCACCTTCCGCGCGAACGGACGGGAGGGACTGGGATGGATCCGATCGTGATCGGCGCGGCTCTGCGCGCGGCGGATATCGAGACCTATCGGGAGTGGCTGCTGGAAAAGCCGCGCGATCTGGAGGTTCAGGACTTTATCGACGCGGACCTTCTGAGCGGCGACTGGTCGGCGCGCGTGGACGAGGTGAAGCGGCTGATCGACGGTCATACCGGGCGGCTCGGCATCCACGGGCCGTTCTGGGGCTTCACGATCCACTCCAAGGACCCGGACGTGCGCGCGGTGGTGGCGAAGCGGATGGAGCAGGGGCTGGACGTCTGCGATGCCCTCGGGGCGACGCAGATGGTGATCCACTCGCCCTACACGACCTGGGATTACAACAACATGGACAACAATCCGGGCGCGCGCGACATGGTGGTGGAGAATGTCCACGCCACGCTGGGCGCGGCGGTGAAGCGGGCCGAGGATATGGGCGTCACGCTCGTCGTCGAGAATATCGAGGATGTGGACCCGGCCGACCGGCGTCATCTGGTGGAGAGCTTCGACAGCCCCGCCATTGCGATCTCCATCGACACGGGCCATGCGCATTACGCCCACCATTCGACGGGCGCGCCGCCGGTGGACTATTTCGTCCGCGACGCGGGTGCGCTGCTCCGCCATGTCCACCTGCAGGATGCCGACGGTTACGCGGACCGCCACTGGGCGATCGGCGAGGGGACGATCCTGTGGACCTCGGTCTTCCGGGCGCTGGCGGAGCTGGAGCAGACGCCGCACCTGGTGCTGGAGCTGCGCGACAAGGGCGGCATTCCGGCCTCGATGGCGTATCTGAAGGGCCTCGGCTTGGCCGAATAGGTCGGCTGGGCGTCCGACGCCCGGCATCCTCGGCGTGTCGAGAAAGAACACGGCACCTGCGCTCGGGCCATAGCTAGTCCGGCAGTGATGGCGTGACCGGCGTTGCGTATCCGGCATAACCCGATGTGCTGGATCGGACGGCATGTCCGCTCACTGGATTCCCGAATTGATAAGGTCCTGCGACACCCGTAGCCGTCCGCGCCAGAGGTGCGAGCGGTCGCGGCTCAGGTTTCTCCGTCCAGCCAATGGCTTGGCCGAAAGACGCGGCTGTCGTCCACCTGACCTTACGTCACCCAGACGATTCAAATTTGAGACGAAAACTTCTCTGAACGGAGCACTGGCCTTCAACTTGGGTCCGCAGGGTCGGCCCGGGATGAAATCTTCACGATTCAGGGAGCCTTCGATGTCAAAGTGCAGCACGGGCCTTGCCGCCGTAACCATCGTCCTGTCCGCGGGCGCGGCGCAGGCGGAACCGATCCGCTTCGAATACTGGTACGGCCTCAGCGGCCAGCTCGGCGACGTGGTCCAGCAGACCTGCGACCGCTTCAACCAGAGCCAGGACGACTACGAGATCGTCTGCGTCGGTCAGGACGGCTATGCCAACGCCGTGCAGAACTCAATCGCGGCGTTCCGCGCCGATCAGCACCCGACCATCGTGCAGGCCTACGACGCGGGCACCGCGGACCTGATGATGTCCGGCGAGTTCTACCCGGTCAGCCAGATGATGGAGGATTTCGGGATCGAGATCGACTGGGATGACTATTTCCCGGGCATCGCTAACTATTACGCCTCCTCGACCGGTGAGCTGTTCTCCATGCCGTTCAACAGCTCCACCCCGATGATGTACTACAACATCGAGGATCTGGAGGCCGCCGGCATCACCCCGCCCGAGACCTGGGAGGCGTTCGAGGAGGCGCTCGTCACGCTGAAGGCCAACGGCGAGGAGTGTGCTTTTGCCTACACCCCCTCGACCTGGATCGACCTCGAGCAGTTCTCGATGGCGCACGGTGTGCCCATCGCCACGAACAACAACGGCTATGACGGCCTCGACAGCGAGTACGTCTACAACACCACGATCCATGTCCAGCACATGGAGAACATCAAGCGCTGGCACGACGAGGATCTCTTGGAGATCCGCACCACGCAGGGTGGCCTCAACGCCCGCGACAGCTTCGCACAGGGCGAGTGCAGCTTCTATTTCGGCTCGATCGCGAGCCACTCCACCGTGCACAACCTCGTCGAGGATACCTTCGAGTGGGACGTCGCGATGATCCCGGTCTACGAAGGGACCGAGCGCAAGAACACGGTCGTTGGCGGCGCGTCCCTCTGGGTGCTGTCTGGCAAGTCCGATGACGAGTATCGCGGCGCTGCGGCCTACCTCCAGTTCCTCGCAACGCCCGAGAGCGAGCGGTTCTGGGTGACCAATACCGGCTACATCCCGGTGACGCGGAGCGGCTTCGAGGCGCTGAACGCCGAGGGCTTCTACGAGAACGAGCCCTATCGCGGCCGCGAGCTCGCGCTCGCCTCGCTGACCTACACGGACCCGACGCCGATCACCCGCGGCATCCGCCTCGGCAGCTTCATCCAGGCGCGCAGCGAGTGGGTGAACGAGGTCGAGGCCGCCCTGCAGGGGCAGAAGACCATGCAGGAGGCGCTCGACACCGCCGTCGAGCGGTCCAACGCGCTGCTCGACCGCTTCGCGCGCACCTATCGCGGCCAGGAACTGCCCTGATCGCCCCGACCTGAGACCTGCCCGCCCCGGATCGTGCCGGGGTGGGCACCGGCTTGAGCGAGATCGGGGGCGGGATGCGACGCGCTTACTTCAAGAACAACTGGGTCGCGGCACTGGTGGTCGCACCGCAGTTGCTGATCATCTTCATCTTCTTCTACTGGCCGACCAGCCAGGCGCTCTACTGGGCGTTCACGCTGGAGCAGCCCTGGGGCGGCGGCAACGAGTGGGTGGGGTTCGAGAACTTCCGCTACCTGCTCACCGACGATCTCTACTGGCAGTCGGTGCGCGTCTCGGTGATCTATGCGGTGGCGACCACGGTGCTGGCGATGTCCATGGCGCTGATCCTCGCGCTCTTCGCCGACCGGCAGCTGCGCGGCTACCACGGCTTTCGCATCGGCCTGATCTGGCCCTATGCGATCGCGGCCCCGGCGATCGGGCTCGCCTTCCGCTTCATCTTCAATCCGTCTGCCGGGGTGGCGAGCTATCTCAACTACGCCTTTCCTGAGATCTGGAACCCGGTGATGAACGGCGATCACGCGCTGATCATGGTGATCATCGCGGGCGCGTGGAAGCAGGTCTCCTACAGCTTCATCTTCTTCCTTGCGGGGCTGCAATCGATCCCGCGCTCGCTCTTGGAGGCCGGGGCGATGGACGGGGCGCGGGTGATGCGGCGGATGCGCGACATCCAGTTGCCGCTGCTCACCCCGACCTTCTTCTTCCTGATCATCATCAACCTCACCGACAGCTTCACCGACAGCTTCGGGATCGTGGACACCATGACCTCCGGCGGGCCTGCGCGGGCGACGGAACTGATGGTCTACAAGATCTACGAGGATGGCTTCCGCGGGCTCGACTATTCGGGGGCCGCCGCGCAGTCGATCATCCTGATGTTCCTCGTCATCGCACTCACCTTCGTCCAGTTCCGCTATGTGGAACGGCGCGTTCACTACACCTGAAGGAGGGACCCGATGGTCGAACGCACGCCTTGGCTCAACATTCTGACCCACGTGATCCTGTTCACGGGGCTCGCGATCCTGGTCGTTCCGATCTACCTCGTCTTCGTCGCGGCCTCCCAGACCCTGCAGGACGTGATGGCGATCCCGGCGAAGCTGCTGCCGGGCGACCAGCTTTTCCCCAACATCGCCGCCGCCTGGCACGAGGCGGAGTTCGACACGAAGTTCCTCAACACGCTGATCCTCGCCACGGGGGTGGTGGTCGGGAAGATCGTGCTGGCCGCACTCACGGCCTTCGGCATCGTGTTCTTCGATCACCGGTTGAGGATGCCGATCTTCTGGGCGGTGTTCATCACTCTGATGCTGCCGCTGGAGGTGCGGATCGTGCCGACCTATGCGGTGGCGGCCAACGCGCTGTCGCCGTTCCAGACCATCCTCGACATGCTCGGGATCACCGGGCTGGTCAATGCGCTGACCGGCTTCGAAATCGCGCTCAACTGGAACCTGCTAAACAGCTATACCGGGCTCATCATGCCGCTGGTCGCGACGGCGACGGGCACGTTCCTCTACCGCCAGTTTTTCCTCACGATACCGGATGAACTGGTAGAGGCGGCGAAGATGGACGGGGCGGGGCCGTTGCGCTTCCTGCGGGAGATCCTGATCCCGCTCTCCGTCACCAACATGGCGGCACTCGCCACCATCATGTTCGTGGTGGGCTGGAACCAGTACCTCTGGCCACTCCTCATCATCACCGATCCGGCTTACGGGGTCGCTGCGGTGGAGCTGAGCCGCCTCGTGCCGAACATGAACACCACCGGCGGCGACATCCCGAACTGGCACTGGGCCATGGCCGGTACGCTGATCGTGATGCTGCCCCCGGTGGCGGTCGTCATCCTGATGCAGCGCTGGTTCGTGCGCGGTCTCATCAACACCGACAAGTGAGGAACCGGACATGTCCGACATCTCGATCCGCGACGTGCGCAAGTCCTATGGCAAGGAGGAGGTCGTGCACGGCGTCTCCCTCGACATCCACAACGGCGAGTTCGTGGTGATCCTCGGCCCCTCGGGCTGCGGCAAGTCCACGCTCCTGCGCATGATCGCGGGGCTGGAGGCGATCACGAGCGGCGAGATCGCCATCGGCGACACGGTCGTCAACGAGCTGGAACCGCGGGAGCGGGGCTGCGCCATGGTCTTCCAGAACTACGCGCTCTATCCGCACATGACGGTGGAGGGGAACATCGGCTACGCGCTTAAGGTCGGCGGCATGCGCAAGGCCGAGCGGCTGGAGCGGGTGCGCGAGGTGGCCCGCTCGGTCGGTCTCGAGGAGTTTCTCGACCGCAAACCCGGCCAGCTTTCGGGCGGGCAGCGGCAGCGTGTGGCTATGGCCCGCGCCATCATCCGCGAGCCCGAGGTCTTTCTCTTCGACGAGCCGCTCTCGAACCTCGACGCGAAGCTGCGTGTGCAGATGCGTCACGAGATCCGGCGCATTCACAACCGGATCGGCGCCACCTCGGTCTTCGTGACCCACGACCAGCACGAGGGCATGACCCTCGCCGATCGCATGGTCATCATGAACAAGGGCACGATCGAGCAGGTCGGCACGCCGGAGGAGATCTACGACCGGCCTGCGAGCCTCTACGTCGCGGGTTTCATCGGCTCGCCCGCGATGAACATCCTGCCGGGCGAGATCCCGACCGGGGCCACCGTCGTGACCCTGCCGGACGGCGCCCGCATCCGCATCCCGCAGGCGATCGCGCAACGCCATGGGGGCCGGATGGTGCAGATCGGGCTGCGGCCCGAGACGCTGAGCCTCACGGCGCCCGAGGTGGCCACGCTGAAAGCCCGCTTCGAATTCGCGGAGGAGCTCGGCTCCGGCCGCCTCTACCACCTCGCCGTCGAAGATCTGACGCTCACCGTCCTGTCCTCCGAGAAGCGCCGGTTCAAGGAGGGCGAGATCGTCGGAGTGAGCGTCGCGGACGGCCTCGTCCACGTCTTCGACGCGGAGAGCGGTGCGCGGCTCGGTGACAGCAGCGTGGATCAGCCGGCGCTGGAGGTCGCGCAGTGAGCGACCGCCTCGACCCCGCCTATGCGCGCGACTACCTGACTGGCCGGCTAACCGGCGGGCCTCGCCCGGCGGCGGTCGGGCGCAAGTTCTCGGCAGATGGCGCGGTGCTGCCCGCGCCCGGCAACACCTTCCTCTGCCACGTCGATCCGGCTTCCGACGCACATGCCGCCCTGGCTCGGGCGCAGGACATCCTGAAGGCGGGACCGCTCGCCGACGCTTTCACCTTCCTGCCGCCCGCGAGCTTTCACATGACGGTCTTTCAGGGCGTCATCGCGACGGAACGCGACCTGGAGCGCTGGCCCGGGCATCTCGCCACGGACGCCGCGATCGACGACGTGACGACCGACATCGAACCGCGGGTAGCGTCCCTGACACTGCCAACGGCGTTCCAGATCCGCCCGCTCGGTATCTTCGGCGGCTTCTCGGTCTCCGTCAGCGGTGCCGACGCGGAGCAGGAGGATAGGCTGCGCCGCACCCGCGACACCCTCTCGGACGCCATCGGCCTGCGTGCGCCCGACCACGACAGCTACGACTTCCACATCACGCTCGGCTACCTGCTGCGCTGGCTCAGTCCGGAAGACGCCGAAACCGTGCTCGACACCTCCCGCCGCGCGGCGGAGGAGCTGCCGGAGCAGATCACGCTCGGCCCGGTGGAGTTCTGCACCTTCGACGACATGCACCGCTTCGCCCCAGTTCGCCAACTTATGTCGTGAAAGCCTATTGAGTCGCCAAGCGACTTAACAGCTACCGAGCTATGGCGCGCGTCGTCTGCTCATAGCCGAAACAACAACTCACAAACATGTAGCATTCGGTTAAGCAGCAAAACAGAAATCGCCGAGGCTTGCACTGCTGTCATACAGTATGCCGAACTGGTAACTCGGCTGATCTATTCCACCTAGAAAGGTGGTGCGGTCGAGAAGACTCGAACTTCCACGGGTTTTACCCCACAGCGACCTCAACGCTGCGCGTCTACCAATTCCGCCACGACCGCATCGTGGTGTGGGCGGGCGTATAGCAACGCGCCCAGACCTTGTGAAGGGGGGAAGTGACGGAATATGTCATGCGCACCCATTTTCTTTCGCGGAGCCTCCCGATGGTCGTCTGGACACGGTCCGACCGCCCCGTCCCCTACCCCGACGCGCTGGCCGAGATGGAGGCGCAGGTGGCCCGTATTGCAGCCGGTGACGGGGAGGAGGCGGTGTGGCTGCTGGAGCATCCGCCGCTCTTCACCGCGGGGACCAGTGCCAAGCCCGAGGATCTGCTCTGGCCCGACCGCTTCCCGGTCTACGAGGCGCGGCGCGGGGGCGAGTACACCTATCACGGGCCTGGACAACGGGTGGCCTACGCGATGCTCGATGTCGGGCAGCGAGGCCGCGACGTGCGCGCCTTCGTCTGGCAGCTGGAGGAATGGGTGATCCGCACGCTCGCCGCCTTCAACTTGCGGGGCGAGAGGCGCGCGGGGCGCGTCGGCGTCTGGGTGGCGCGGCCGGACAAACCGCCCCTGCCCGATGGGACCCCACGGGAGGACAAGATCGCGGCGATCGGGTTG
This sequence comes from Pontivivens ytuae, assembly GCF_015679265.1. NCBI lineage: Bacteria > Pseudomonadati > Pseudomonadota > Alphaproteobacteria > Rhodobacterales > Paracoccaceae > Pontivivens > Pontivivens ytuae. The sequence goes on along the minus strand of NZ_CP064942.1, from coordinate 3,547,248 downwards.
CGGCTGCGGCGCTGGGTGAGCTTTCACGGCATTTCCATCAACGTGGAGCCGGACCTGAGCCATTTCGACGGGATCGTGCCCTGCGGCATCCGAGGGCACGGGGTGACCTCGCTGGTCGATCTGGGCCTGCCGGTGACGATGGAGGACGTGGATCTGGCGTTGAAGGAGAGCTTCGCGGAGGTCTTCGATGCGACCACACCCAAGCGAGAGACCGCGCTCTCAGTCCGTTAGGATGACCCAAACGAAAACGGCGCGGGCCCTGGGGCGCCGCGCCGTAAAAGCATTCGACCGAAAAGACGGTCGACGGAACGCTTACTGCTGGTTCACGATTGCTTCGACTTCTTCCTGCTTGTCCGTGGTCGAGCCGTCGCCCTCGAGCACGTTGCGGATCAGAGCCAGCTGACCGAGGGTCAGGGTGGTCACGTCGGCTTCGACGCCGATGTTGTCCAGTTCGGACTGCACGAGAGCCTCGAACATGGTCAGGCCCACGCCCATTGCCGACTGAGTGTGTGCCTCGGCGAACACGCCGGTGGAGGCGAAGGTTGCAGCGGCGGTGAGAGCGATAAGCGAACGCTTCATTTTAGTTTCTCCTGTTTTCACGACAGCCCGAAATCAGCGCGATCCCGGCATCCCCGTCGTACCGTGACAACTCACATGTCCCACGTTGGGTTTCAAATAAACTTCCTGCAACAGAAAATTTATCTTTCGGGACTGTCATCAGCGCGACGCCGCAAACATGTTTCAGTCTCTCGTTTCGGCAAGACTGGGGTGGGTCTTTTTTTCGAACCGTGCTCAAGAAGCCGTGAAGGACGGGGTGACAACTGCGTCACAACCGGTGATGCGGATCGGCGCCGCAACGCGAGCATCAGTCGCACCTGGAAATGCTCGGAAATGGTTGAGCCCCCGCGAGAACCCGAGTAGCACACGGTCGACGAAGGTATGCACGCCTGCGCGCGAGTCGTGATGCTATGCTGCCTTCCGCAAGATGCAGGAGACGTAAATCATGGCAGATGCGGCCACCCATGCCGATGACGCACATGACGAGCGGGGGTTCTTCACCCGCTGGTTCATGTCCACGAACCACAAGGATATCGGCATCCTCTACCTGATCACGGCGGGCCTTCTGGGCTTCATTTCCGTCGCGTTCACCGTGTACATGCGCCTGGAGCTCATGGAGCCGGGCGTCCAGTACATGACGATGGAGGATGGCTCGCCCAACGGGCACATCTGGAACGTGATGATCACCGCCCACGGCATCCTTATGATGTTCTTCGTGGTGATCCCTGCGCTCTTCGGCGGGTTCGGTAACTACTTCATGCCGCTCATGATCGGCGCGCCGGACATGGCGTTCCCGCGTCTCAACAACCTGTCCTACTGGCTGTTCGTCGCGGGCTCCGCGCTCGCGCTAGCGTCGGTATTCTCGCCGGGCGGCAACGGACAGCTCGGATCGGGGATCGGCTGGGTGCTCTATGCGCCGCTGTCGACCTCCGAAGCGGGTTACTCGACTGACCTTGCGATCTTCGCGGTGCACGTCTCCGGCGCCTCGTCGATCCTGGGGGCGATCAATATCATCACGACCTTCCTGAACATGCGGGCACCGGGCATGACGCTCTTCAAGGTACCGCTCTTCGCCTGGTCGATCATGGTCACGGCCGTGCTGATCCTGCTGGCACTGCCGGTTCTGGCCGGCGCGATCACCATGCTGCTGACCGACCGCAACTTCGGCACGGCGTTCTTCCAGGCCGAGTATGGCGGCGACCCGGTTCTCTACCAGCACCTGCTGTGGTTCTTCGGCCATCCGGAAGTGTACATCGTGATCCTGCCGGGCTTCGGCATCATCTCCCACGTGGTCGCGACCTTCTCCAAGAAGCCGATCTTCGGCTACATGCCAATGGTCTGGGCGATGATCGCGATCGGCGCGCTCGGCTTCGTCGTGTGGGCGCACCACATGTACACAGTCGGCATGTCGACCTCGCAGCAGGCCTACTTCATGATGGCCACGATGGTCATCGCGGTGCCTACCGGCGTTAAGATCTTCTCCTGGATCGCGACGATGTGGGGCGGGTCGGTGCAGTTCACGACGCCCATGCTCTGGGCGATCGGCTTCATCTTCCTGTTTACCGTGGGCGGCGTGACCGGCATCGTGCTGAGCCAGGCGGCCATCGACCGGGCCTATCACGACACCTACTACGTCGTGGCGCACTTCCACTACGTGATGTCGCTGGGTGCGGTCTTCGCCATCTTCGCCGGGATCTACTACTGGTTCTCGAAGATGACGGGCTACGCCTACAGCGAGATCGGCGGCAAGATCCATTTCTGGATGATGTTCATCGGGTCGAACATCACCTTCTTCCCGCAGCACTTCCTGGGCCGTCAGGGCATGCCGCGCCGCTACATCGACTACCCGGAGCAGTTCGCGCTCTGGAACTATGTCAGCTCGATCGGCGCGTTCATCTCCTTCGCCTCGTTCCTCTTCTTCCTCGGCGTCATCGCGCATGCCTTCTGGGTGAAGCGCGCCGTGAAGGAGCCGAAGTACTGGGGAGAGGGCACGGATCCGACGCTGGAGTGGACACTGCCCAACCCGCCGCCCGAGCACACGTTCGAGCAGCTCCCGACCCGCGAGATGTGGGACGAGAGCCTGATCCGAGGCGACAAGCACTAACGCGTCCCGGATGCTATCATCAGGGCCGGGGAGCGATCCCCGGCCCTTTTTGCGACAGGAACGGCTCAGATGCGCATCAAGCTTCTCTGGCAGATCGTGACGGTGCTGGTGCTGCTGAACGCGGCACTGGTCGCGAATGGCCTGTTCGTGGCGGACCGGGTGCCGCCGCTGAGCGAGACGGCGCTGATCGGCGCGACCTCCAAGCTCGACGGCCAGGTGCAGATGGCGCTGGCCGCGGCGATCGCCGCCCTCTTCTGGCCACGGAAGGGACTGGCGCTGCGCCCTGCCCTCGCGAACGCGATCGGCGGCGGCCTGCTCGCGGCCTTCGGTGTCGCCTGGATCCTGAGCAACCTGCCGCTGGAATACCACGCGGCCCTTGTCGCGGGCCGTGGCGGGACGGAGAACCTCGTCGATCCAGCGCTGATCGAGGAGGCCGCCCGCATCTTCGGCGCCGTGAACGTGGTCGTCATCGCCGTGCCGCTCATCTGCCTCAGCCTTGCGGCCTTCACTCGTTTCGCCCGGAGGGATGCGCATGGTTGAGACCCGCCAGTCCGAGCCGATCCTCTCGCTCACCCTCTGGCCGCACCAGTCACTGACTGCCGAAGGGTTCGAGGTGATGTCCTGGGTGATCGGTCTCGGCCTCGCGCTGCCGGTCGTGCCCTTCATCGGCACACCGGTCTTCTGGGGCCTCCTCCCCTTCGTCGGCGGTGCGTTCCTGCTGTTCCGATGGATGGTCCGCTACAACCAGCGCAAGCGGCGGCTGCGCGAAGAGCTGCGGATCTGGCCCGATCTCATCACCGTCGAGCGGATCGAGGCCGACGGCACTACCCGCGACTGGCAGGCAAACCCGCACTGGGTCCGCGTGCAACTGCGCGAGGATGCAAAGATCGAGAACTACCTGACGCTGAAGGGCGCAGGTAGGGAGATCGAGCTCGGCGCCTTCCTCAGCCCCGAAGAGCGGGTGGCGCTGAAGGAGGATCTCGAGCGGGCGCTGGTGCGGGCGTACTGACCGCTCCGACTGCAAGCGCCGATTGCGCCGGACGAAGCGCTGTGGCACTGACTCGGATATGGCGCGATCCGAGCGCTTACCTGCATCCGACACCGCGCATCCTCGTTGAAAGGCAGAAGCCATGCTTGCCATGCTGAAAGCGACCCGCGTTTTCGTGGCCATAGGCCTTGTCGTCGGCGGTCTGGCCGGAGCGCTGCTCTTCGGCCTCGGCATCGCCGCCTATTTCGGCGCGATCGATCTGGGGCCGGACTTCGCCAGCATGAACCCGCTTTACCTCGCCATCCTCGGCTTCGGCCTGCCGCTGGGCGCGTGGCTCGGCTGGCTGCGGTTCAACAGCCTTTTCGACAGGGCGGTGACCTCCCGTGGCGGCGCGGACTGAGGCGGGCGCCCGGCCGACGGGCCTGCGCGCGGCGCTGCTGCTCTTCGGGCTGAACGGGGCGCTCTACGGAAGCTGGGCGGCGCGGATCCCGGACATCAAGTTCTCACTCGGGCTCGACGAGGCGACGCTAGGGCTGGTGCTGCTGGCGGCGGCCTGCGGCGCGGTGTCGAGCTTCGGCCTTGCCGCGCGGGCGGCGGACCGGTTCGGCGCAGGACGGGTGACGCTGGTGCTCGCCGGGCTCGCGATCCCGCCGCTGCCGATGCTGGCGCTGGCGCCATCGGCCTGGACGCTGGCGGCGACACTCTTCGTCTTCGGCGCGGTGGCGGGCTCAATGGACCTGTCGATGAACGCCTACGCGACGGAGGTGGAGAAGCGCGCCGCGCGCTCCCGCATGTCGCTGCTGCACGGGACGTGGTCGATCGGCTTCGCCTTGGCGGCCGCGGTGGCCGGCGTGGTGGCCGACCGGCTCGCCCCCGCGCCGCATCTGGGCATGATCGCCGTGGTCGGGGTCGGAGTGCTTGCGGTGGCCGTTGCGCTGATCGTGGCGCCCGGTGCGCAGGGCGCAGGCGGCCCGCGCGCGGCGCTCTTCGCCATTCCCCGCGGCCCGCTGGTACCGGTGGCAGCCCTTGTCGCCATCGCCTTCCTCGCCGAGGGCGCGGTGATGGACTGGGCGGCCGTGCATGTGCGCGAGGGGCTGGGCGGCACGACGGCGGAGGGCGCACGGGTCCTCACCGCCTTCGCGCTCACCATGGTCGCGGTGCGGCTCGCGGGCGATGCGGTGATGGACCGGCTGGGGCCTGTGACGACGGCACGGATCGCGGCGGGGCTGGCGACGGTGGGAGCACTCGGCATGGCCTTCGCCCCGACGCCGATCTGGGCTGCGGTCGCGATGGTCCCGCTGGCGTTGGGGCTCGGGCCGATGGCGCCGCTGGGCTTCTCGCAGGCGGGCAAGAAGGCGCGCGGCGGCTCCGGCGAGGCGGTCGCAGCGGTCGCCCTCACGGGCTATGGCGGTATCCTGGTGGGGCCGGTCCTGATGGGCTTCAGCGGCGCGGCGCTGGGGCTCGGCACCAGCTTCGGCCTGATCGCGCTGGGGGGTGTCGCGATGTTCCTGCTGGGCCGCCGACTGGTGTGAGGGGCCGTCGCGTCCCGGCCGCAGCGCCGGGACCTTTAGGCCCAGGGCGCACCGTCTACTGACGACGAGGACCGCGCTACTGAGAGACCCCGGATCAAGTCCGGGGTGGTTCGTACTCTGAACAACTGTCCCGGCCGAAGCGCCGGGACCGCTCGGGATTAGGCGTGTTCGGCAGCGCTTTCTGAAGGAGCGTGCTAAACGATGGCACACGGCCCCGGATCAGGTCCGGGGCGGTTCCGGCCAACCTAAAGGTCAGCCCAGCCGAGCCTTCACGTCCGCGCCGACCTTGCCGAAATCCATCTGGCCGGGATGCGTGGCCTTCAGCTCCGCCATCACCTTGCCCATGTCGCGGATGGAATTGGCGCCGACCTTCTGCATGGCCGCCTTGATCGCTGCTTCCGTCTCCGCATCGTCGAGCTGACGGGGCAGGAAATCCTCGATCACCGCGATCTCGCCGCGCTCCTGCTCGGCCAGTTCCAGCCGGCCGGCCTCCTCGTAGGCGGTCGCGCTGTCCTCGCGCTGCTTGATCATCTTGGAGAGGATGGCGAGGATCTCCGTGTCCGAGACACCGTCGCTCGCCTCGTCGCTGCGGGCCGCGATGTCGCGGTCCTTGATCGCGGCATTCACGAGGCGCAGCGTCGACAGCCGGCCGCTGTCCTTCGCCTTCATCGCCTCCTTCATCGCCGCAGAAATACGCTCACGCAGCATGGCAACCCCGTCTGTGCCGTCCGACCTCTCGCGGACCGGGCGACTATACCGGGCCTGCCTGGGACGTGCAACGCTCGCCGGATCGCTCAACCATATGATATAATTACATATTTTTCAAAACCGCTTTCGCTTGACGCAACGGGCGCAGCACCGTAGCTTCCGCCAGATTTCACACATGTCAGAGGTTGTCCCCCATGGCCGACACCGCCCCCACCGCCGCCCTGGTCCTCGCCGACGGAACCGTCTTCCATGGCCGAGGCTTCGGGGCGGAGGGGCTGGTGACGGCGGAGCTTTGCTTCAACACCGCCATGACCGGCTACCAGGAGGTGATGACCGATCCGTCCTATGACGGGCAGATCGTGACCTTCACCTTCCCGCATATCGGCAATACCGGCGTGACGCCCGAGGATGAGGAGGCGAGCCAGCCTTACGCCAAGGGCATGGTGGTGAAGTGGGACCCGACGGAGCCGTCGAACTGGCGCGCCGTGGGCACCCTGCCCGACTGGCTGCGGCGGACCGGGCGGATCGGGATCGGCGGCATCGACACACGGCGGCTGACCCGGGCGATCCGGACCATGGGCATGCCGCATGTCGCGCTGGAGCATCGGGCGGACGGGCAGTTCGACCTCGAGAAGCTCGTCGCGGCCGCCCGCGGCTTCGAGGGGCTGGAGGGCGCGGACCTCGCCAAGGGTGTGAGCACGCTGCAGAGCTACCGCTGGGAGGATGGCCGCTGGGAGTGGGGCACGGGCTTTCCCGCCGGACAGGTCGGCGGGCCGAAGGTCGTCGCCATCGACTACGGGGCGAAGCGCAACATCCTGCGCTCGCTGGTCTCCGCCGGGTGCGAGGTGACGGTTCTGCCCGCGACCGCGACCTACGAGGACGTGATGGCGCAAAGCCCCGACGGGGTGTTCCTCTCCAACGGCCCGGGCGATCCAGCGGCGACCGGCGCGTATGCCGTGCCGATGATCCGGGAGCTGATGGACAAGACCGAGCTTCCGATCTTCGGCATCTGCCTCGGCCACCAGATGCTCGCCCTCGCGCTCGGCGGGCAGACGGTGAAGATGAACCACGGCCACCACGGCGTGAACCACCCGGTAAAGGAGATCGAGACCGGCAAGGTCGAGATCACCTCGATGAACCATGGCTTCGCGGTGGACGGCGGCACGCTGCCCGCGGGCGTAGTGGAGACGCATGTGTCCCTGTTCGACGGCACGAATTGTGGTCTGCGGGTCGAGGGTCGGCCGATCTTCTCCGTCCAGCACCACCCGGAGGCGTCGCCCGGACCGCAGGACAGCTTCTACCTCTTCGAGCGCTTCGCGGCGTCGATGAAGGAAGAAACCACGGCCTGAACTCCACGCGTTAACCTTTTGTCGTGGTTAACGTTTTGTTTACTCTCCTAGGGCCATCGTCCCCCCAATCGTGGGGACGATATGAACCAGGGATTCCAGGAACAGGCGACGCCGTTCGTTGGGCCGAACGAGAGTCTTGCCCCCTCTCCACCGCGCACCGATATCGGTGAGCTCGCGGTCGAGCTCGGCTATGCGCAGCCCGGCGCGGTGCTGCATACCCGCCTGATCGCGCGGCGCGCGGGCGAGAGCCTGCACAACACATTGTTGGCCGAGGGCCTGATAGACGAAGCGCAGCGGATCGAGCTTCTGTCCCAGATCTGGGGCGTCGGGCGCGTCGATCTGGATGCGAGCCCGCCCGACGCGGAACTGCTCAAGGATTACAGCGTCTACGACATGCTGCGGATCGGCTTCATGCCGTGGGTGGGCCTTGGCGGCGTGCGCATCTTCGCCCTCAGCGATCCGGAGCGGACGGAGGAGGTCCTGCAGCTCAACCATCCCGATGGGGTGAAGCCCGCCATCTCACTTGCCCCACGCTCGATGATCGAGGCTCAGCTCACCGCCCACTTCGACCCGCTCCTCGAAAGCCGGGCGATGACGCTCTGCCCGCCGCGCTATAGCTGCCGGAACTGGGGTGGCGGCCGGCATGTGTGGCTCGGGCTCGGAACGGGCTTTTCGCTGATCTCCGCCTTCTTGCTGTGGCCCGGGGTATCGCTGACCCTGGCGCTGATCGTGATCGCGCTCGGCAACACGCTGACCCTGATGATCCGCTGCGTCGCGCTGATCGCCGTCGCGCGCAGGCCCTTGCCGGCCGAGGACCCTGACCCGCCCGGCAAGCTGCGCGACCCGCCGACGGTCACGGTCCTGCTGCCGCTGCTGCGCGAGGGGCCGGTCCTGAAACGGCTGATCGACGCGCTGAACGCCCTCGACTACCCCGCTGTCCGCCTCGACCTGATTGCGCTGGCGGAGGAGCAGGATGTGGAGACGCGGGAGACGCTGGCGGCTCTCGACCTGCCGCCCAACCTGCGGGTCCTCACCGTCCCGCACGGCACCCTGCGCACCAAGCCGCGGGCGATGAACTACGCCCTGCCCTTCTGCCGTGGTGAGATCATCGGGATCTACGATGCGGAGGACCGGCCGGAGCCTGACCAGATCCTGCGCGTCGTCGGCCATCTGCGCGAAGCACCCGAGGACGTCGCCTGCGTGCAGGCCCGCCTCGACTTCTACAACCCTAACCAGAATTGGCTGACGCGCTGCTTCACGCTGGAATACGCGACGTGGTTCCGGGTGCTGTTGCGCGGGGTGGAGGCGCTGCGCCTGCCGCTACCCCTGGGCGGCACCTCAGTCTTCTTCCGCCGCGCGGCACTGGAGCGGGTCGGCGGCTGGGACGCGCATAACGTCACCGAGGATGCGGAGCTCGGCATGCGCCTCGCCCGCTTCGGCTATCGCTGCGAGATGATCGCCTCGACCACCTACGAGGAAGCCAACCCGAGCCTGCCGAACTGGCTGCGGCAGCGGTCGCGCTGGTTGAAGGGCTACTGCATCACATGGGCCACACATATGCGCCGACCCGGTGCCCTGTGGGGCGATCTGGGACCGCGCGGTTTCCTGGGCTTCCACGCGATCCTACTGGGGGCGATCGTCGCCTATCTCGCCCTACCGCTCTTCTGGGCGATGACCATTGCGACAGTGGCCGGGCTGACCGTTCCGGCGATGGAGGCGGTGCCGAAGCCGCTGTGGCTCATACTCGTGGTCAGCTTGCCGCTCGGCCAAGCGGTGATGCTGACGGCGGTGGGCGTGGCGCTGAGGGCGCGGCGGTCGCGCTGGCTCTGGCCTTGGGTCTTCACCCTGCCCTTCTACTGGCCTCTCGGCGCGATGGCGGCGTGGCTGGCGGTGTTCGAGCTCTTCACCGCGCCCTTCCACTGGCACAAGACCGAGCATGGGCTCGCCGACACCTCAGATGTGGAGCACTCCTGACATCAGCACATGGGCCTGCCCCGCCACACGCACGCCCTCGATCGCCTCGCGCGGCCCGAGGACGGAGACGCGCGCCCGGCCCGGGCGGCCCAGCCCATGGCCCTGCTCGGCAACGTAGTCGGGCGTGGCGAGGTGACCGTGATGCCAGAGCCAGGACGCTGCGCACCCCGTCGCCGACCCGGTGAACGGATCCTCGTCCTGTTCGGGCGGGAGCATCAGGAGCCGGGCGAAGGTGTCGCCGCCGTCAACGCCTTCAAGGCAGACGAGATAAGGCTCCATTTGCCCCTGCCCGCTGTCGGCCTGCCACGCGGCGAGTGCCTCCCGATCGAGCTGCGCGCGGCGCACCGCGTCGAGGGAGCGGAGCAACGTCACACAGAACGGCGTGCCGGTGGAGACGACTTGCGGCGCGCCCACGACCTCCTCCGCCGCGAGGCCGTAGATCGCGGCGATCCGCTCCGGTGCGAAGGTCGGGCCGAAGGTGGGCGCGGGCTGCGTCATCTCGATCCAGCCGTCCGCATGGATGTGGATCGGCAGGACGCCGGCCCCGACCTCCAGCGTGAAGCGGTCGCCCGCGGCCACCTTCCCCCGATGCATCAGCGAGGCGACAGTGGCAACGGTCGGATGGCCTGCCAGCGGGATCTCCCGCGTCGGCAGATAGTAGCGCGCGCCGAAGTCGGCGGTGTCGCTGGGGACGAGATAGGCGCATTCGCTGAGGCTCGTCTCGCGAACGAGGGCGAGGCGGTCCTCCAGCGCCATGTCGCCCGCCCCGTGCACCACAACGCAGCCGTTGCCGCCGAAGGCCCGGTCGGTGAAGGCATCCACCCAGTCGCAATCGTAGCTCGCCATCCGCCTCTCCTTTCGCGGACAGGAAAGGAGAGGCGGATGGCGCGGGTCAAAGGAAGTATTGTGCCCGGAACAAAGCGGTCCCGCCGGGTCGGGCGGGGCCGCAAGCGTTCAGCGCCCGGCGCGCCACTCGGCCACGACAGGGTTCTCGTCGGTGGGCGGAGCGGGGCGGCGCGCGTCCTCCAGCGCCTCGACGGTGGCCGCGACCCGGGCGACGGACTGGGTGTCGGACGTGAGGCGGCGCATGCGGATGTGGTGCAGCTCGCGCGCGCCGAAATAGAAGCTCACCACAGCCCCCATCAGCCACCAGAGCGGGTCAGGCACCAATGCGAGGCCCTGCATCCGCGCAGCGAAGCCCAATGGATCCTGCATCGCGTAGACGAAAAGCCCCATGGTGCCGAGCGCCATGGCCAGGCGCGGCAGCCGGTTGAGCCCGTCGATCGCCGCATCGAACCAGGTGCGGTTGTGGCCGAACTCCGCCCCGTGCTGGGCGAGGGCGGCCAGATGCTCCTGATGCTCCTGCGCGGCGCGGGCGGTGCGGTTCTCGGTAAAGACCTCGGCCACGCCGGTGATCGCCTCGCCCACGCCGCGGGCGGCGGTGCCGATGATGGTGCCGCTCACGCCCATGCCGACACCCGTGCGCGGTGCTGGGCGTCGGTGAGATGCCAGCGGGGGTGGATGAACTCCTCGGCCCGGACGATCCAGCCGCCCTTGCCGCCATCGCGCCGCCGCGCGTATTTGCGGCTGGTCGGGCGGCGGTCGGCGAGCGCGTAGTACCAGTTGCGCCGCTCGACGCCGTAGGCATCGTTGAGCCGGTCGCCCCCGATCTCCGCCGCAGCCCGGTGCGCGGCGGCCGCCGTAAGCGGACCGATGGCGCCGTCGATGGTGACCGGCTCGCCGAACTTCGCGAGCAGGCTTTGCAGGAGCCGCACGGCCCGGCTGCCCGCATTCACGTACATGTCGAAGACCGCGGCCTGCACCGGCGCAGGCAGACGCCCGATCTCGGGCGCCTCGAAATAGTCGCGGCGGAAGATCGCGGCGGCGTGCTCCACCGGCAGGATGCGCACGTCCGCCGCATCCACGTCGCCGTCGCCATCCAGATCGAGGCCCAGCCGCCGCATCGTGTGGATGGTAACGCCGTGGTTCGTGGCCCCGCCGGGATCGTCGGGATCGTCCACGAAGCCGCCCTCACGGGCGAGAATACCCGCGATCATCTCGTCAATCCTGTCCATCAAACGCCCTTCCGAGAATGCTTTAAGGAAAGGTGAAAGGATGCTGGAAACTGTTTGAAACGCGGTTAACGGCGCGGTGGAAAATCTTCGGACGAAGATTTTGAACGATCTTTCGTCCGAAAGATCGTGTCTCAGTTGGTGAGCTCGATGCCCCGCTCCTCGAACGCGTCGGTGAGTTCCTTCGGCCGGTACTCCTCGTCGTGCTTGGCGAGGACCTCGTCCGCCCGGAAGAGCTCGCCGTCCATCCGGCCCGTCACGATGGTATCCTCCCCCTCGGCAAAGAGGTCGGGCACGATGCCGGTGAAGGTGACGCGGATGTCGGCCTCCGTATCGGTGACGGTAAAGAAGTGAACGTCGCCCCGCTCCCAAGTTCCCTCCTTGACCAGACCGCCGAGGCGGATGGTCTGACCTTCAGCAGGCGGGTTCTCCACGATTTCGGAGGGCAGGCGGAAGAACTGCCCGCCTTGCCCGATGCCCACGATGATGAGGCCCGAGGCCGCGGCCAGCAGGACGGCGCCCAGGGCGACGAGTTGCACGCGGCGGCGTTTGCGGGGGCTCATGGGCATCGGTCTCTCCTTACGGGAACAGCGGCGCGAGCATCAGGCCCGCGGTCTCATCCAGTCCCAGCATCAGATTTGCGTTCTGGACCGCCTGACCGGAAGACCCCTTGGTCAGATTATCGAGAGCGGCAAAGACCCGCACCCGCCCCGACCGCCGATCACCGACGACGCCGACATGCACGAAGTTGGAGCCGCGCACATGCCGCGTCGCCGGCGCCTCGCCCATCGGCAGCACCTCGCAGAAGGGTTCGGGGCCGTAGCGTTCGGCAAGCGTCGCATGAATCTCGTCCGCGTCGCCGCGCACATGGCAGGTGGCGAGGATGCCGCGATTGGCGGGCATCAGGTGCGGGGTGAAGGTGACCTCGACGGGGCGCCCGGCGGCCTTGCCGAACTGCTCGTCGAACTCCGAGGTGTGGCGGTGCTGCGGCAGGCCGTAGGCATGGGTGCCCTCGCTGACCTCGGAGTGCAGCATCGCTTCCTTGGCCGCACGGCCCGCACCGGAGACGCCGCAGACCATGTCGATGATGATCTCGTCGGGATCGATCACGCCCGCCTGCAGGAGCGGCAGAAGCGCGAACATGCCGGTCGCGGCGTTGCAGCCGGTGCCCGCGACGAGGCGGGCCGCGCGGATGTCGTCCCGGTAGAACTCGCTGAGGCCGTAGACAGCGGTCTTCTGCAGCTCCGGCGCGCGGTGGGCGTCGCCGTACCAGCGCTCGTAGACCGCGGTGTCCGACAGCCGGAAGCCAGCGGAAAGGTCGATGACCTTCACGCGCTCGGGGATGGCCGCCACGATCTGCTGCGACGTGCCGTGCGGCAGGGCTGCGAAGGCGAGGTCGATGCCGGACCAGTCGACGGTATCGACCTTGGTGAGCTCCGGCAGGTCGAGATGGCGCAGATGCGGAAAGACCTCGGCCAGACGCATCCCGGCCTTTCGGTCGGCGCAGAGCGCGCCGATTTCCAGGTCGGGATGGGTGGCGATGAGGCGGATCAGTTCGGCGCCGGTATAGCCGCTGGCCCCGATGATCGCGACGGTCTTGGTCATCTCGGTCTCTCCATAAGTAGGCGCTAACTAATGGACCACGACCGGAGGATCAATCGTGGCTGAGCGCTGAGGGCCGCGCCCGACCTGGAGGGCGCTCGCGGGACGGGATTGATATGCTCGCACTTTCAAGCATTCATATGGCTGCTTCGATGTCCGGCATCACCAACGCGCCCTCCTGGGGGAGGGTGATTGGGCTTCCCGGAAATCGTCCGGTGGACGGTTTCGCCCGATCACGGGCGGAGCCCCCGGGCCGGCGCGGCCCGGCGGTGCCGCCCGGCGGAAGGGTGCTTCTACTTGGTACCACCCCGGACTTGATCCGGGGCCTTTGGATGAATTGCGCCACGCTCTGGGCGGTCCCGGCGCTGCGGCCGGGACGGTGTACCGGAAGCCTACGCGGACGAGGCGTCAGCGCGCGTTCTTCTCCTCGAACTCATAGCCGAAGCCGAGATTGGGGATCGGGGTGGGCGACAGCGCGTAGGTCTGGGCGCGCAGCCAGTCCATCAGCTCCCGCGGATTGCCGGAGCGCGCGTCGATCTCCGCCCGGTCGAGCGGCTCGCCGATCACGACCGGAACCGCCCCGCCGACCCGCGCCTTGAACTCGGAGATCAGGAGCGCCATCCGCAGCGTGTAGTGCAGGTGCGAGGCCACCTGGAAGCGCCGCGAATTCGCCCCGTGGAAATACACGGGCACCACCGCCGCGGCCGACTTCGCGATCATCTTCGCCGTGAAGGTCCGCCAGCGCGGGTCGAGCGGGATGCCCCGCGGCCGCGCCGCCGTCGACACCGTACCTCCGGGGAAAATCCCGATGCAGCCGCCCTCCCGCAGATAGTCCAGCGCCGTCTTGCGGGTTTCGAGGTTCAGCCGCTGCGCCTCCTTCGTCTCGTCGAAGCTGATCGGCAGGATGATGCGGTTGAGATCCTGCGCCTTCTGGAAGACCTGGTGGGCGATGATACGAAAATCCTGCCGCGTTTCCTGCAGGATGTGGCCCATGATCAGCCCGTCGAGGATCCCGAACGGGTGGTTGGAGATGACGACGAGCGGCCCCTCCCGCGGGATGTTGTCGAGCGAGCCGCCGATCACGTCGAGGCCGAGCCCGTAGCGCTCCACCATCACGGACCAGAAGTCGCGGCCCTGCGCCACCTCGTGCTCGTAGCCCTTGGCGCGCCGGATCAGCCCCGGACGGCCCGTCAGGTTCTCCAGCGCGCGGATCATGGCGCGCCCGCCGCGGGTGCGGGCGGAGTTGGCGTAGGATATCTCGCGGGCGACGTGGCGAAGCTGCATCAGTCTGATCTCAAGCCGTTACGTAAGGTCATTTCGGAAAAAAGCGCGGCCCATCAGCCACATCCTTGGCATGATCCCGGCGCCGATGCCAGAACACGCGACATCACAAGTTTAAGTTGTGTTTTACTTACCGAGCGAATCTTCCGCCAGCGGATCACCCCTCGCTGGCGTTTTTTGATACGAGATTTTACAGGCCGGTCCATGTTGCACCGTACGGAGATTGACGGGCTGCGCGCATTCGCAGTGCTCCCCGTCATCGTTTTCCATGCCGAATTTCCGCTGCTGCCGGGCGGCTTTCTCGGGGTCGATATCTTCTTCGTCATCTCCGGCTACCTGATCACCGCGATCCTGATGGAGGATATAGACAAGGGGCGCTTCTCCCTTGCCAAGTTCTACGAACGGCGCGCCCGGCGGATCCTTCCTGCCCTCGCCGTGATGCTCGCGGTGACGGTGCCGTTTGCCTACGCATGGATGATCCCGCCACAGCTTGAGGAGTACGGGCACAGCCTGATCGCCGTGCCGCTCTTCCTGTCGAATGTGCTGTTCTTCTTCAAGACCGACTACTTCACGCCCGCGGCCGAGGAGCAGCCGCTGCTCCACACCTGGAGCCTCGCGGTGGAGGAGCAGTTCTACATCTTCTTCCCGATCCTGCTGTTGCTGTTGTGGCGCCACGCCCGGCCACAGCTCACCAAGACCGTGATCGTGCTCCTGTTCGCCGGGTTCTTTATCAGCGAGATCGGGTGGCGGACGCTGCCCGAAGCCGACTTCTACCTCCTGCCCTTCCGGGGCTGGGAGCTGCTGGCAGGGTCGGCCTGTGCGCTCGTCCAGCGGAAGTACGGTCAGGGCCGGCACGAATGGCTGGCGGCCCTCGGTCTCGCGCTGGTCGTCGCCTCCTTCGTGCTGCTGGGTCCGCACACGCCGATGCAGAGCCTTCTGGGCATCCTGCCGGTGACGGGCACCGCGCTCATCATCCTCTTCGCCTCCGAGAAGACCTGGGCCGCGCGCATCCTGTCGCTCAAACCCTTCGTCGCGATCGGGCTCATCAGCTACAGCGCCTATCTCTGGCACCAGCCGATCTTCGCCTTCGCGCGGATCCGGATGCTGGGCGCACCGGATGGCTCGACTATGGTGATGCTGACGCTGCTCACGCTCTTCGTCGCGTGGCTGTCCTGGCAGTTCATCGAGCAGCCGTTCCGCCGCAAGCGGATGCCGCTCTTTGCCAACCGTGCCGACGTCTTCACGGCGACGGCCGCGGCCAGCATTTTCGTGGTTGCTGTCGGCGTGGTCGCGACGCACGTCGCTTACAACCCCCGCTGGATGAACCTCACGCCGATGCAGCAGGCGTATCTCGCCAGCACCGAGCGCAGCCCGATGCACGAGGCCTGCTACCTCACCCGGCACGAGGATGCCGCCGCCACCGAGAGCTGCACCTTCTTCGAGGATGACGTGCGGGTCGCCGTGTTGGGCGATAGCCACTCCACCGAACTCGCTTTCGCGCTGGCCGAGGAGCTGCGGCCCTTCGGCACCGGCGTGCGCCAGTTCAGCCGCTCTGCCTGCGGTCCGCCCTTCTCCAACGAGGGTGGCATGAGCATGAGCTGCGTGAACTGGGTGAAGGACGTGGTGGACCTCATCATCGCGGATGAGGAGATCACCCATGTCGTTCTCGGCTACCGGCTGAATCTCTATCTTTCCGGTAGCCATGAAGAGGTCTGGCCTGCGCTGCCCTCCGAGCATGATGAGGCGCATCGCAACTCCATCATCCGCTCGCTACACGAGCTGATCCTCACGCTCTCCCACACCAAGGAGGTCGTGATGCTCGCCCAGGTGCCCGAGCTGCCCGCTCCGATCGAGGAGCTGGTCTATCGCGACTATCTCGACCGCAACGGGGAGATCCTGGGCGTCACGCGCGCCTGGTGGGACGACCGCACCCGCTTCGACCGGACGCATCGGACGGACCTGCCGGACAACTTCACCCTGATCGATCCGACGGAGATCTTCTGCTCTTCGGATCGGTGTTTCGCGGGTCGGAACGGTGTCTCCTACTACTTCGACGACGACCACCTGTCGATTCACGGCGCCCGGCAGGTTGCGCGCGCCATTCTGCCGCATGTCATGAACTGATTTCGGCGGAGCATCGCCGAAACGCTCCGCCTTTTCGACGTGCTCGCGATTTTAGTGACCCGTTAGCTCAACCTTTGCCTGTGTCCAGATGTCCGGGCTCGCCTGCCCGTGCTATGTCGCACTGCAGCGTAACGTGAGCGGCCGGGGGGCCGCGTTCGAGCGTTGGAGGGGGCATGAACTACCGTCGCGAGATCGACGGGCTGCGCGCTGTCGCGGTCCTGCCGGTCATCCTGTACCACGCGGACGTCCATTTCCTGTCGGGGGGCTTTCTGGGCGTCGACATCTTCTTCGTGATCTCGGGCTACCTGATCACCGCCATCATCGCCGAGGAGGTGGCGCAGGGCCGCTTCTCCATAGCCCGGTTCTACGAGCGGCGGGCGCGGCGGATCCTGCCGGCGCTCACGGTGGTGCTGGTGGCCACCCTGCCCTTCGCCTGGGCGTGGATGATGCCGTCCCAGTTGGAGGATTACGGCGCGAGCCTCGTGGCCGTGATGCTCTTTGCATCCAACATCCTCTTCTTCCTGCAGCTGGACTATTTCGGCCCGGCGGCGGAGGAGCTGCCACTCCTGCACACCTGGACGCTGGCGGTGGAGGAGCAGTTCTACATCTTCTTCCCGCTCCTGATGCTCGCGATCTGGCGCTTCGGTCCACGGGTGGTGGTCGGCGTGCTGGTGGCGCTGTTTCTGCTGAGCCTCGCGGCCAGCGAGGTTGGCTGGCGCGTGGCGGACGAAGCAAACTTCTACCTGCTGCCCTTCCGCGCGTGGGAGCTGCTGGCGGGCTCGCTTTGTGCACTTGCACAACGCCGCTTCGGCCAGTCGCGCAGTGAGGTGCTGGCGGGCATCGGCCTCCTGATGATCGCCGGTGCGATCCTGATGTTCGACAAGACGACGCCGATGCCGAGCCTCTGGGGCCTGATCCCGGTGGGCGGCACGGCGCTGGTGATCCTGTTCGCCGCCACCGGCACGTGGACCGCACGGCTGCTGTCGGTGCGGCCGATGGTGGCGATCGGGCTCATCAGCTACAGCGCGTACCTGTGGCACCAGCCGCTCTTCGCCTTCGCCCGGATCCGCTTGCTGGAGCCGCCGAGCCTGCCTCTGATGCTCACCCTCGCAGCCCTGTCGCTGGTGCTCGCCGCGATTTCCTGGCGCTTCGTCGAGCAGCCGTTCCGCCGGAAGGAGGCGCGCTGGCTGCCCGCCCGCTCCGCCGTCTTTGGTGCGACGGCTGCGATCAGCGGCGTGGTGCTGGCGGTCGGCCTCACGCTCTTCCTGCGCCCCGGCACGCCGGAGAGCCACGGTCTCAGCGCCCGCCACGCGGCCTACCTGCAAAGCGCGCGGCCCAGCCCGCAGCGCGCCGACTGCCACTCCACCGGCGGCAATCAGATCGATCCGGAGCAGCCTTGCGTCTTCTTCGCCGAGGATGCCCGCGTCGCGGTGTTCGGCGACAGCCATGTGGTCGAGCTCAGCTACGCGCTCGCCCGCCTGCTGGAGCGCGACGGCGAGGGCGTGATCCAGCTCAGCCAGAGCGCCTGCCCCCCGAAATACGAGGCGCCGCCCTATTCTTCGCTCTGCGCCCGCTGGACGCGCGAGGCGCTCGACGCGCTGCTGGCAGACGAGACGGTGACGCATGTGGTCGTGGGCTACCGGCTGAACTCGAAGCTCTTCGGCGGGCATGAGCAGGTCTGGCCCGCCCAGCCCGCCTCGTTCAGCGAGGACGATCGCGACGCCACGATGGACGCGCTCCACGGCATTCTCGCTGAGCTTGCGCAGACCAAGGAGGTCATCCTCGTCGCCCAGTCGCCGGAGCTGCCGGCTCCGGTCACGGAGCTCGTCTACCGCGACTTCACCGATGGCTACGGCAACCTCGTCGGCGTGTCCGAAGCGTGGTGGGAGGCCCGCAGCCGCTACGAACGCGCCCGCCGCGACGAGCTGCCCGCGGGCGTGTCCGTGGTCGATCCGATGGGCCTGTTCTGCGCCGAAGGCAACTGCGTCGCGGGGCGCGATGGCGTCGCCTACTACTTTGACGACGACCACCTGTCGATCCACGGCGCGGAACTGGTGGCGCGGGAGATCCTGCCATACTTGGACCTGTGATCGGGGCGGCAGGCCGGGCGAGCGCCTGCCCGTGGGGTGGCGCTCCCAACCGTCGAACGATGCACTTTATCCCGGTCAAGTCGTTGCTAGCTTTGATCGAAGCGTGTCGTAGCAAAGCGCCAGCCCGCCGGGACGGACGGGCGCTCGCCCGGCGCCTTCGGCTTGATTCCGGGCGCGTTGGCGCTTCTTGCAAGCGATTGGAGATCCGCGATCTGACCTATTCGTGAGAGAATGAATGTTGATGGCGGGCAGCGGCTCAACGATTTCACCAGAGATGGTGGTTATCGGGGGACCGGCGGATGCAAAAACGACAATCCATTCTAATCGCAGCACTCCTCAGCATCGCCGCGACCACCGCCCTCGCTCAGACGCCGCCGCAGATCCGGCTCGCCGACCCGCTCGACTATCCCGGTGAGGGCTACTGCATCGACGTGGTCGGCGTCGGCGACACGGCCCGTGCCGACCTGCCTCTCGTCGTCCACAACTGCCTGCCCGAGCGCGGCAGCAGCGACCGGATCGCGGAGGAGCGGGAGGGTCGGCTCTTCATGCCCGCCTTCGACGCCTGCGTGACCGCGTTCGGGGTCACGGCACCCCTGCCCGGCTCGCCCGTCGTGCTGCGGCCCTGTGGCGCGCAGGAGAGCTTCCTGCCCGCCGACCGCTTGCAGCTCTTCGACCGGACGGCGGAGAACCGGCTGCGCCTGCGCGGCAGCGACCTGTGCCTAGCCGCTGGACCTGACTCCGCCCGGACCTTCAGCCCCAACGACCGCTGGCGCACGCTGACGATGGAGCCCTGCGACACCGTCCCCATCGCCCGCTCCGCCTGGGACTGAGTCCAAACGAAAAACGCGCCCGGCGGGACCGGGCGCGTTTCGCATTGCAAGGCGTCCGACGGATCAGCGCTTGGAGAACTGGAAGCTCCGGCGGGCCTTGCGCTTGCCGTACTTCTTCCGCTCCACGACGCGGCTGTCGCGGGTCAGGAAGCCCGCGGCCTTCAGCGCCGGGCGCAGGGAGGGCTCGTAGAGGCTCAGCGCCTTCGAGACGCCGTGGCGCACCGCACCCGCCTGACCGGAGAGGCCGCCGCCCTTCACGGTTGCCATCACGTCGAACTCACCCTCGACCCCGGCGATGGAGAACGGCTGGGCGAGCAGCATCTGCAGCACGGGGCGCGCGAAGTACTCGTTCATCGGCTTGCCGTTCACGGTGACGGTGCCGTTGCCCGGCTTCACCCATACGCGGGCGATCGCGTCCTTCCGCTTGCCCGTCGCGTAGGAGCGGCCCAGCTCGTCACGGACCGGCTCACGCGGTGCCGCGGTCTCGGTCAGCATCTCCTGCTCGTCGCCGTCCACGCCCAGCGCGGTGGTCTCGGCGGCGACCGCCTCTTTCAGGCCGTCGAGCGATTTGATTTCGTCAGCCATCGTCATGCGCTCCGGGTGTTCTTGGCATTCATGGACTTCACGTCCAGCACTTCGGGGTTCTGCGCCTCGTGCGGGTGCTCACCGCCGGCATAGACGCGCAGGTTGGTCATCTGCTGGCGCGACAGCGGGCCGCCCGGCAGCATGCGCTGCACGGCCTTGGTCACGACGCGCTCGGGGAACTTGCCTTCGAGCAGCTGCTCGGCCGTGCGCGACTTGATGCCGCCCGGGTGACCGGTGTGCCAGTAGTAGGTCTTGTCGGTGCGCTTGTTGCCCGTGAGCTGGACCTTGTCCGCATTGATGACGATGACGTTGTCGCCCATGTCCATGTGCGGGGTGAAGGTCGCCTTGTGCTTGCCGCGCAGGCGCATGGCGATGATCGAGGCGAGACGGCCCAGAACCACGCCCTCGGCGTCGATCAGGATCCACTTCTTCTCGATATCGGCCGGTTTGGCAGAGTAGGTTTTCATCTCTCGCAATCCGTGTTCTCGGTATCGTTGGCCCCTGCACGGAGAGCCCGCGCGGGAGGATGGCGTGGTTCTAGCGATTTGCACGGTGCGGTCAATTGCAAAGCGCGCGGAAGATCTAATCAAAAACAATGACTTGGAAATTAGGTATCTTAATACCCCATCTCTGAGGAGGTTTTCCGCCGCGTCCGCTGTGGACACGCCCCCGGCGAGACGCTAGGCCCCGCGCAACAATGTTGCGGAACCGCACGGGGGAGGAGCCGGTGATCATCTGCGAGACCAAGGCGGCGCTGCGCGCGGCGCGCGCCGATCTGGCGGGCAGCGTCGGGTTCGTGCCCACCATGGGCTTCCTGCACGAGGGTCACATGAGCCTCGTGCGCGCGGCGAAGGCGGAGTGTGACCGATTCGCCGTCTCGATCTTCGTGAACCCGACGCAGTTCGGCCCGAACGAGGATCTCGCGAGCTACCCGCGCGACCTGCCCCGCGACCTCGCGATGCTGGAGGCGGAGGGCGTGGACCTCGTCTTCACCCCCGGTCCGGAGGAGATCTATTCCGGTGGCGACGTCACCGTCGATCCAGGGCGTCTGGGTCGCATCCTGACGGGAGAGCTGCGCCCCGGTCATTTCGGCGGGGTGGCGACGGTCGTGACCAAGCTCTTCAACCTTGTCCGCCCGGATCGGGCTTACTTCGGTGAGAAGGACTACCAGCAACTCACGCTGATCCGCGCCATGGTCGCCGATCTCGACATGGGGCTGGAGATCCGGGGGATGCCGACGGTGCGGGAGGCGGACGGCCTCGCCATGTCCTCCCGCAACGTGCGCCTGACGCCGGAGCATCGGGCGGAAGCCCCCGTGCTGAACCGCGCTCTGGATACGGCGGAGGCGGCGGGTCTCCGCCCGGTCGCCGAGCTCGCCCGGATCATCCGCGACGTGCTTGATGGTCAGCAGGTGGAAGCGGTGGACATACGCGACGCGCGGACGCTGACGGAGGTCGCGGGCGTGCCGGACGCCCCCGTCGTCGCCCTGCTCGCCGTCCGCTTCGGCACCGTGCTTCTCATCGACCAGAGGGTGATCTCATGAGTGTGCATTCCGACGCGAAGCCCGTTACCGTCCCCGCGATCCGAGTCCGGAAGGGGGCCGAGCCACTGGTCGCGCTGACCGCATATCACGCGCAGGCGGCCTCCTGGGTCGATCCCCATGCGGACATCATCCTCGTGGGCGACTCGCTCGGCATGGTGCTCCACGGCCTGCCCTCCACCGTCGGCGTGCCGCTGGAGATGATGCTGATGCACGGCGCCTCTGCCGTCCGGGGCGCGAAGCGAGCGCTCGTCATCGTGGACCTGCCCTTCGGCACCTATGAGGAAAGCCCAGAGGCCGCCTTCCGCACCGCCGCCCGCGTGATGGCGGAGACCGGTTGCGGCGCGGTGAAGCTCGAGGGCGGCGTGCACATGGCCGAGACCATCGCGAAGCTCACCCGCAGCGGCATCCCGGTGATGGCCCATATCGGCCTGACCCCGCAGGCGACCCACACGATGGGCGGGTTCAAGACCCAAGGCCGCGACCGCGCCGACTGGGACCGCCATGTGGCGGACGCGCAGGCCGTGGCCCAGGCCGGTGCCTTCTCCGTCGTGCTGGAGGGCATGGTCGAACCGCTGGCCCGCCGCATCACCGAAGCGGTGGAGATCCCCACCATCGGCATCGGCGCCTCCCCGGTCTGCGACGGCCAGATCCTGGTGCTGGAGGACATGCTGGGCCTGCACGAGTGGACCCCGAAATTCGTGCGCGAATTCGGTGCGTTGCGCGGCGATATTGATGTCGCAATTACCGCCTATGCGCAGGCGGTGCGGAACCGGACCTTCCCGGGGGAAGCCGAGACCTACGCACCCAAGGACTGAGGGCTGCACTACGTGATTAGGGTCGCGCCCGACCTAGAGGGCGCATGCGAAACACCTCATCTGAGCGCGCGCCCTCAAGTATCGACGTCGCGCTTTCTGTTTCCGAGATCGCCAACGCGCCCTCCGGGGGGAGGTCGGGCGCGGCCCGGCGATGCCGCCGGGCGAGCCAGTGCTCCTCAGCGCCGTCATCCTCGGGCTCGACCCGAGGATCTCCCGTAGTTGGCGATGGCCGGGTCAAGCCCGACCATGACGCTACTGGTACGACCGCCCCGGACCTAATCCGAGGCCTCTCGGACCAACGCACCCCAGTCGCTCCCATCACGACGGTGCGTCACCCAACCTATGCACCCGGCAAAACCCGCCATGCAGCCGTAGAAAAACGCTTGCGCCGAGTCGCCCCTGCCCTTATCTGCCGCTCCACAGGATGACCGATCCCAACCCGATGAGGGGGGCGCTAAGGCATCGCTGGATTCAATCTACTGGTCAGACTTGGAGGACGTCATGCTCGACGCCACCCGGGTCCAACTGGGGACTGGTCTGGAGACAGGCGCCCACGCGGATCACACCGCGCGCGACGAACTGCGTGCAGCAAACACATCCTGTGCCCCCATGGCACGGCAACCGGAAGACATCTTCGACGAGGATCGCGCGGATCACTTCATCCGCCGCGACGGTCGCATCTTCGCCGGCACCCACCTCATCATCGAGGTCGAGGGCGCCGAGGGGCTCGATGACGAGGATCGCATCCAGCAGGCCTTCCGCGATTGCGTGGACACCTGCGGCGCGACGCTCCTCCACATCCACACGCACAAGTTCAGCCCCCAGGGCGTGAGCGGCGTCGCGGTGCTGGCGGAGAGCCACATCTCCGTCCACACGTGGCCCGAGATCGGCTACGGCGCCTTCGACGTGTTCATGTGCGGCGACGCCCAGCCGTGGAAGGCCGTGGACGTGCTGCGCGATGCCTTCGGCGCCCGTGACGTGCGCGTCAAGGAACTGCACCGCGGCGAGGAGGCGGTGGCCGCCGCCCTTTGACGGCCAGCCGCTCCGCCCCACCTGCGGAGCCATGACCGATCCGCTGATCCTGACGCTCGCGCTCGACGAGGAGGCCCAGGGCTTCTTCGAGCGCGAGCGTCGACGCCTCTTTCCGCCGGAGCGCAACATGATCCCCGCGCATCTGAGCCTGTTCCACAAGCTGCCGGGCGAGGAGATCGCGACCGTATCCGATCGGTTGTCGAACGTTGCGGATCGCACGTCACCCCTGCCCCTCGACGTGACCGGCGTGATGTTCCTCGGCCGCGGCTCCGCCTACAGGGTGGAAGGCGCCGACGAGGTGCGCAATGAACTGGCGGCAGGCTGGCAGAACTGGCTGACCCCGCAGGATCGGCAGGGCTTTCGCTGCCATGTCACCGTCCAGAACAAGGTGACCGGCGCCGAGGCGAAACGTACTTTCACTGCCCTGCAGGAGAGCTTCGCGCCCTTCTCCGCCACGGGCATCGGCTTCGACCTCTGGCACTATCGCGGCGGCCCGTGGGAGGCCGCCGGACATTTCCCCTTCCAAGGAGCACCGACATGACCGCCAAGGACAAGGACTGGGCCACCGAGACCCTTCACGACGACTACGCCCAGTCCCTGAAGGTGACGCGCACCCTCTACGACAGCGCGACCGAGCTGCAGCGGATCAAGGTGCTGGAGAACCCCCGCTTCGGTCGCTTCATGACGCTCGACGGTGTGGTGCAGACCACGGAAGGCGACGAGTTCATCTATCACGAGATGATGACCCACGTGCCGATCCTCGCGCACGGGATGGCGCGGAACGTGCTGATCATCGGCGGCGGCGATGGCGGCATCGCGCGGGAGGTGCTGCGCCACGCCGCGGTCGAACACGTGACCATGGTCGAGATCGACGGGGGCGTGGTGGAGTTCTGCAAGGAGCATCTGCCGAGCCTGTCAGCAGGGGCCTTCGACGACCCGCGCCTCGACCTCGTCATCGCGGACGGCGCGGAGTTCGTGGACACCACCGACCGCCGCTTCGACGTCATCATCATCGATTCCACCGATCCGATCGGACCGGGCGAGGTGCTGTTCACCGAGACCTTTTACGGCAAGGCGAAACGCTGCCTGACCGAGGGCGGCATCCTCGTCACCCAGAACGGCGTGCCCTTCCTTCAGGGCGAGGAGCTGACCAACACGATGCGCGCCTTCCGCGCCCTCTTCGCGGACTGGGGCTGCTACCTCGCCACGATCCCGACCTATGCGGGCGGGCCGATGGCGATGGGCTGGGGGACGGACGGGCCGGGGCGCGACGTGACGCTGGCCGAGCTCTCCGCCCGGTTCGCGGAGGCGGGGCTGGCACCGCGCTACTACACGCCCGAGGTTCACAAGGCGGCCTTCGCTTTGCCGGGCTACGTCCTCGCGCTGATGCCGGACTGAGCCCAAGCTATCCCGCCCGTCGATCGCCTGACGGCTCCCTACCGTTGGGCCGGGCGCGCCCGCGGCGCGGGCGAGGTCCGACAATTGCGCTGCCGCAATGCGTCGCGTCGCGATCGGTCTAGGCTCGATGTCCTCCGAAGCAGCACGCGAGGTGCATCATGGCGCGCACGGCTTTCCAGAACGTCGGAACGCTCGACCGGGCGCTCCGCGCGATCCTCGGGACAGCGATGGTCCTGATGGCGCTCAGCTGCCCGTGGGCCATCGCGCAGGGGCCATTCTTCATCTGGGGCATCGGGATCCTCGGGGCCGTCTTCCTCCTGACGGCGGCGACGGGATCCTGCCCGATCTACCGCCTGCTCGGCCTCCGCAGCTAGGGCGCCCCCTCTTCCACCTTGTCCAAGTATCCCCGCCGGAGGCAGCCGACATCGATCAGGGACGCCTCCGGCGGGCGTATTGGAAGAGAGTGATAGGCGGGGCTCAGCGCGCCGGGGGGATCGAGTAGGTGAGGGAGGCCCGGGCGACCACCGCGTCCTCACCGTCCGAGCGCAGAAGCACGTCGCCCACCGCCAGCACCCGGCCGAGCTTCAGGATGCGCACATCGGCAATGAGGTCGCGCCCCGCCGCGGGCTTGCGCATGAAATCGATCGAGCAGTTCGTCGTCACCGTCAGCGCCTGCCGTCCGATCATGCCGAGCACGGCCACGTAGAACCCGCAATCGGCGAGGGAGAACATCGCGGGACCGGAGATCGTGCCCCCCGGCCGCAGGTGATGCTCGCCGACCAGCAAACGCACCCGCGCCTCCAACGGCGCCAGATGCTCCACCTCGAACTCGCCCTGCACCTGCGGAAAGACCTCGGCGAGGAAGTCCTGCACCTCGCCCGCGTTCATCTTGAGGTCCATTGCCGTCTCCGTGCTAAGCTCCGGGCGACACTGGCAAAGGAGCGCCCCCATGTCGATCCTGCTGCGCGAGGATGCCGACGGCATCGCGACGCTGACCCTTAACCAGCCCGAGAAGTTGAACCCGCTGTCGGAGGCGATGCTGGCGGCGCTGCAAGGTCAGTTCGACGCCCTGATGGAGGATCGCGGGACCCGCGCCGTGGTGATCCGCGGCGCAGGCAAGGCGTTTTGCGCCGGTCACGACCTGCGGGAGATGGCAGCCGGGCGGCAGGCGGAGGACGGGGGTGCGGCCTACTTCCGCGAGCTCTTCGCTCAATGCGCGCGGATGATGACGACGATCCCGAAGCTGCCCCAGCCGGTGATCGCCGAGGTCCACGGCATCGCAACGGCGGCAGGCTGCCAGCTCGTGGCCTCCTGCGACATGGCCGTGGCGGCAGAGACGGCGCGCTTCGGGGTGAACGGGGTCAATATCGGCCTCTTCTGCTCGACACCGATGGTGGCGCTGTCGCGGAACATCCCGCGCAAGCACGCCTTCGAGATGCTGACCACGGGCGGTTTCGTGGATGCGGAGCGCGCGGGCGAGTTGGGGCTGGTGAACCGCGTGGTGCCGGAGGCGGAGCTTTCTGGCGCGGCGCAGGAGCTTGCGAAGACCGTGGCGGCCAAGCTCGCCTCCGCCGTACGCGTCGGCAAGCGGGCCTTCTACGATCAGCTCGAGATGGGGCTGGAGGACGCCTACGCCTATACGGGCGAGGTCATGGCGCTCAACATGGCCGACGCGGATACCGCGGAAGGGATCGCCGCGTTTCTCGAGAAGCGCGATGCGCGGTGGAAGAACCCGGACTGAGCAGAGTGGCCAAGGCAAAAGTCTACCTCCACTTGGTACCGCCCCGGACCTGAGCCGGGGCGGTTCCTGAACTGTGAACCCTATTGCACCCCGACGAACGCCCCCTCAGGCCCGCACGCTCTGCGCCCGCGGATAGCTCGCCTCGAACCGGGCCCGTAGCAGCGCGACCCAGAGCAGCACCGCGAGGAACTGGTGGCCGATCGCGAGGTGCCACGGCGCCACGTAGAGCACGGTGATGATCCCCAGCACCACTTGCAGCGCCAGCGCCAGCATCATCCAACCGAAGGCGAGCCGGACCTGGGCGAGCGCCGAGCCCCGCGCGCGCCACCAGACGAAGAGGCCGAACAGGAAGACCGCATAAGCCAGCATCCGGTGGTTGAACTGCACCAGCCCCGCATTCTCGAAGAAATTGCTCCAGACCGGCTCGATATAGAACGGATCGGGCGGCAGGAACTGGCCCGACATCAGCGGCCAGTCCACATAGGTCCGCCCCGCATCGATCCCCGCCACCAGCGCACCGAGCAGGATTTGCACGAACAGGAGCGGCACCATAACCGAGGTCAGCGTAACCAGCCCGCCCTGCCTCTGCCGCCGGGCCTGCAAGATATCGACCTCGTCCCGCCCCAGCCGCAGCACATACCAAGCGATCAGACCGAGGATCACGAACGCGAGGCCGAGATGCGTGGCCAGCCGGTAGCTCGCCACGTCGAGCATCGTGCCCGTCAGCCCGCTCGACACCATCCACCAGCCGATGGCGCCTTGCAGACCACCGAGCGCGCCGAGGCCCAGCAGCCGCGGCGTCCACCCCCGCGGGATTTGCCCGCGCAGGAGGAACCACAGGAAGCCAACGCCCCACACCAGCCCGATCACCCGGCCGAGCTGGCGGTGGCCCCACTCCCACCAGTAGATCACCTTGAACTCGGCCATGCTCATGCCGCGGTTCTGGAGCTGGTATTCGGGGATCGCGCGATACTTCTCGAACTCCGCCTCCCACGCCTCGGCCGACAGCGGCGGGAGCGCGCCGGTCACGGGCCGCCACTCGGTGATCGAAAGCCCACTGTCGGTCAGCCGCGTCAGGCCGCCCACCGCGATCATCACCACGACGAGGACGAAGAGCACCTTGAGCCACGCCGCTATCGCCCGACGCGCCGCCCCTGTATCAGTGGCCTTGGGGGCTGCGGCAGGGGCCTCGCGGCGGGTCTCCCCGACCTCCTCGAAAATGGAGCGTTTCTGGGCCATTCGGGCTCTCCCTTCCAGTTGACGCTGACTTACTCCCGAGACCGAAAGCCCACAAGAGGCCGGCCACGTCACGGATTGACGCGGGCCGCGAGAAGCTCCGCATGCAGCCGCACCGCTTCAGGCCCCGGCGGCGGGTCGCGGCGCAGGCCGAGATGATAGCCCTGCCCCGTCTCCTCCACCCGGTGGCCGAGCGGGACCAGCGCGCCGGAGGCGATCTGCGCGGCGATGAGATCCAGCGAGCCGAGCACCACACCGTCGCCATGCACCGCCGCCTCGATGCCCAGCACGTAGGAGGTGAAGGTGCGCCCGATCCGCAGCGGCGCGCCGTGACCCGCCCGCGCGAACCAGGCCGCCAGTGTCACCCAGTTCGGCCGCACCCGCGCGTAGTCGAGGAGCGGCAGATCGGCGATCTCGGCCAGCGTCAGCGCCGCCGGGTCGTCGACGCCCAGCCGCGCCAGCAGCTCGGGTGCGGCCACCGGCTGCAACCGCTCCGCCATCAGCGGCGCGAGCAGCCAGTCGGGATGCTGGCCGCGGCCGTAAAGGATGGTCAGGTCATGGCTGCGCGCCGCCGCTTCGCTGAGGCTGTCGGTGGTCAGCACTCGAACCGCGAGCTCTGGCCGAGCGCGCAGTTGCGCCGCGAGCCAGAGGTGGGAGACCGAGGTCGCCGCCGCGATCGTCACTGGCGGCGGCGGGGCCGTTCCGCGCAAGGCCGACAGATCGCCCTCAAGGTAGTCGAGCGCCGCCGACACGCTCGCCGCCAGCCGACGCCCCGCATCGGTCAGCGCGATGTTGCGCCCGGCCCGCGCGAACAGCGCCTCGCCCAGATCCGCCTCCAGCGCCTGGATCCGTCGCGAGACGGCGGCCTGCGTGACCAGCAACTCATCCGCAGCGCGGGAGAAGCTGCGATGCCGCACCGCCGCGTCGAACACCCGCAGTGCGTCGAGGGATTTCGGCAGGGCGGGCCGGTACTGCATGATCTGAGCTCATGAAAACACCCGAGACTTTGTGGACTGTAAGCGATCCTGCGCCCCGCGCAAACTCTCCTGAAAACCGTGGGGTGAGAGATGTTCGACATGGGCGCGGTGCCGCGCATCCAGTTCGGGGCCGGTCAGGCCGCGCTGTTGCCCGAGCATGTGGCAAGCTTCGGTGCGCGCGACGTCACTCTCATAGCCGACCCATTTCTCATGCAGGGTGCCGACATCCCGCGCGTCGTCGAAGCGCTTCGCGCCGACGCGATCCGGGTCCGCCTGTTCCATGCGTTCAGCGGGGAGCCGAAGGCGCACCACGTCGCCGCCGCGGCGGACGTAGCCCGCGGCAGTGATCTCGTCATCGGCATCGGCGGCGGCTCGGCGCTCGACGTAGCGAAGCTGGCCGCGACACTCGCAGGGGCGCCCGGCGGCCCGATGGACTACGCCCTCGGCCGCACGCCGCTCCCCGCCGCCCTGCCCAAGATCATGGTGCCGACCACCGCGGGCACGGGGTCGGAGACGTCGGCGACCAACATCTTCTCCTCAGACGCGGGCGAGAAGCTGTGGATCTGGGGGCCGCAGACCCGTGCGGAGCTGGTGATCCTCGACCCTGCGCTGACGGTGAGCCTGCCGCCGCATCTTACCGCCTGGTGCGGCCTCGACGCACTCGTCCATGCCTTCGAGGCCGCGACCAACCGCAACGCCCATGCAGGCGCCGCGCCCTATGCGCTTGATGCCCTGCGCCACATCGCGTGGGCCCTGCCCCGCGCCGTCGCCTGGCCCGACGATATGGAGGCGCGGAGCGCGCTCCTCATCGCGTCCTGCCATGCGGGGATCGCCATCGACGCCTGCGGGACGGCGGTGGCGCACAACCTCTCCCACGCGCTCGCCCGCTTCGCGCCGGTCCACCATGGTCACGCGACGGCCCACGCCTTCGCCGCGAGCCTGCCCTGGCTGATCGAGGCGAGTACGCCGCAGCTGCGCGCCGCGGCCGCCGCCCTCGACTGCGCCCTCTCCGACCTGCCGGAGCGGGTGGAGATCCTGATGGGCGCGGTGGACCTTGGCCCCCTGCCGCAGATCCCGGTCACGCCGGAGGCGCTTATCGCGGAGATGCAGGCCGAGGCCAACGCCCCGATGCTGCGCAACACGGTGCGCGAGGTCACGCCCGCCGACCTCCACCACCTCGCGGAAGCGACGCTCGCCCGCGCGGCCTGAGCCCTTCTTCTTTGTCCTAAATACGCAAACCCGACGTCAGACCGGGATCTCCACCATCTGATCGAAGGCGCCGCGCAGCGCCGCCGACCAGGCCTCGGAGAGTTGGGAGAACGTCTCGTCCCCCTCCTCGATCCGGCGGAGTTGCTCGAACCCGATCCCGTCCTTGCGCATCACCGCGAGGTCCAGCGGCATGCCGACGGAGAGGTTGGAGCGCAGGGTCGAATCCATCGACAAGAGCGCCGCGGTGACACCCATGTTGAGCGGCGTCTCCTCGGTGATCACCCGGTCGAGGATCGGCTTGCCGTATTTGTGCTCCCCGATCTGGAAGTACGGCGTGTCCTCCGTCGCCTCTATGAAGTTGCCCGCCGAATAGACCTGGAAGAGGCGCATCGCGCCGCCCGCCC
Organism: Pontivivens ytuae; assembly: GCF_015679265.1. Lineage (NCBI taxonomy): Bacteria > Pseudomonadati > Pseudomonadota > Alphaproteobacteria > Rhodobacterales > Paracoccaceae > Pontivivens > Pontivivens ytuae. The sequence continues at coordinate 3,517,096 of NZ_CP064942.1, read as the reverse complement.
GCTGGCCCGCGACGACGATGGAGCTCGCCGAGCTCTCCCCGGCGGAGCTCAGTCCCGGACCGTAGCGGCCCATGACGATGCGCATCGCGTCGCCCACGATCTCGGCCACGCGGAACATGGTTGGCGCAGTATAAAGCGTCTCGATCCCGTCCTCGGCCCGCTCGATATTCTCGTCGAGCAGCGAGATCACGGCCTGCGTGATCGCGAGGTTGCCGGCCGTCATCATGCAGATCACCCGGTCGCCCGGCTGCTCCCACGTGAACATCTTCTTGTATTTCGAGATGTTGTCGACACCCGCATTGGTGCGGGTATCGGACAGGCAGATGATGCCGTCCTTCAGCTTGAGCGCGACACAATAGGTCATGGGAGACTCCGGGGATGAAACCGCCGCACTAGTTGCGCGCCCCGGCCCTCAAATCAAGCGCTACTGCACCTGTTCCTGCGACGGCGTGGCCACCGGGCCGTTGAAGCCATAGGCATCGGCCAGTTCGCCCGCCATCCGGTTGGTCTCCACGATCATGTCGGTGAGCCATTCGTGCAGGCCCGCTGCGATGATCTGCTCCACCGTGAGCCGCATGAGCTGGCCGTGAACCGCCTGGGCGTGGGCGCGCACCATGTGCTGGGCGTCGGTCTCGCCCCCGATATCGGCGAGGTTCGCCACAATCTCCGCATAGCAGGTGATGAGCGAGCGCGGGCTGGAGGCATTGAGCACGAGGAAATGCACGACCGCCTGCGGCGTCACACTCTCGCGGTAGGTCCAGCGGAAGGCGCGCAGGGAGTTCGCGGCGCGCAAGAGCTGCACCCATTGCATGTGGTCGAGGCCGCCGCCCACGTCCTGCGCACTCGGCAGCAGCACGTGGTACTTCACGTCGAGCAGGCGCGCGGTCGCGTCCGCCCGCTCCACCGCCTTGCCGAGGCCGATGAAGTTCCAGCCCTCGTCGCGCAGCATTGAGGCTTCGGCCGCGCCGTGGAACAGGAAGCCCTGCGTCTTCACCCAATCGAGGAACTCGGCCAGCCGCCCGCCCGTGACGGCGGAGGGGTTCTTGCGCCGCATATCCGCCCAGGCGGAGTTGAGCACGTCCCAGACCTCCCGCGTCACCGCGATGCGCATGGCGCGCGCGTTCTCCCGCGCGGCCTGCAGGCAGCAGTGGATCGAGGAGGGATTGGTCTCGTCGAAGATGAGGTGGCGCGCCACCTCCTCCATCGTCGCCTGCTTGATGTCGCCCGGAAACGTCTCCTGACAACCACTGGCGATCACGATGGACTCCCATTCGGAGGCGCGGCCCTCCTCGGTGTTGGGGAGGAGGTCCATCCGCCGCCCCGCGTCGAGCAGTCGCGCGACGTTGCCTGCGCGCTCCACATAGCGCGACATCCAGAACAGGCCGTTGGCCGTGCGGCTCAGCATGGGCGCCTCCTATCGGTCCAGAACCCAGGTGTCCTTCACCCCGCCGCCTTGGGAGGAGTTCACGACCAGCGACCCCTCCTTCAGCGCGACACGGGTTAGGCCGCCGGGAATGAGCTTCGTCTCCTGCCCCGAGATCACGAAGGGGCGCAGGTCCACGTGGCGCGGCACGAGACCCTCATCGCCCAGCGTCGGCGCGGCGGAGAGCTTGAGCGTCGGCTGTGCGATGAAGCCCGCCGGGTCCGCCTCGATCCGCTTGCGGTAATCCTCGATCTCCTGCTCGGTCGATTTCGGCCCGATCAGCATGCCGTACCCGCCGGATCCGTGGACCTCCTTCACCACCAGCTCGTGCAGGTTCTCCATGACGTGGGACAGCTCGTCCGGCTTGCCGCAGCGCCAGGTCGGCACGTTGGGCAGGATCGGCTCCTCGCCCAGATAGAAACGGATCATCTCGGGCACGTAGATGTAGATCGCCTTGTCGTCGGCCACGCCGGATCCCGGCGCGTTCACGATCGTCACCCCGCCCGCCTTGTAGGCGTCGATGATCCCCGGCACGCCGAGCATGGAGTCCTTGCGGAACACCTGCGGGTCGAGGAAGGAGTCGTCGATCCGCCGGTAGAGCACGTCGATCCGCTGCGGCCCCTTGGTCGTGCGCATGTAGAGGCGGTGGTTCTCGACGAAGAGATCCGGCCCCTCCACCAGCTCCACCCCCATCAGATCGGCGAGGAAGCTGTGTTCGTAATAGGCGGAGTTGAAATGGCCCGGCGTCAGGATCGCGAGCGTCGGCTCCCCGTCGCAATTGGGGGGCGCGACCGATCGCATGGCGTCTGCCAGCATGTCGCCGTAGTGATCCACCGGCCGCACGATGCCGGAGCGGAAGAGCTCCGGGAACATACGCGCCATCACCTCCCGGTTCTCCAGCACGTAGGAGATGCCCGAGGGCGTGCGGCAATTGTCCTCCAGCACGTAGGAGGTGTCCTCGTCCACCCGTACCAGATCCACGCCGCAGATGTGGGAGAAGATGCCGCCCGGCGGGCGGAACCCCTCCATCACCGGCTCGTAGGCCTCATTGCCGTCGATCAGGTCGGCGGGGACGATCCCCTCCTTCACGATGGCCCGCTCTGTATAGATGTCGGTGAGGAAGGCGTTGAGCGCCCTCGTGCGCTGGATTGAGCCCGCCTCGATCTTCTGCCACTCGGTGCTGGAAAACACCCGCGGAACCATGTCGAAGGGGATCAACCGCTCCGGATCGCCGCCCTCACCGTAGACGGCGAAGGTGATGCCAACGCGGCGGAACAGCGCTTCGGCTTCGGCCCGTTTCTCGTTCAGCGCATCGGGACCGTTCGCCTCCAACCAGTCGGCGATCATGCGATACTCCGGCCTGATCTCCCCATCCCGATACATTTCGTTGAACATGATCGCCTTTCCGGTGGACTTTGCGGGACCGCATCACAGCATTGCCCGAAGAGACTGACACGAAAAGGCGCTTTGCCAAGGGTTGTGAGATCAATTTCGCAGCGGCCCCACGTCCAATGGATGAAAAATGAGCATCAAGATCGCGCTAACGCACCGCACGACCTACCGCTACGACCGACCGATCTTCCTGAATCCGCATGTCGTCCGGCTGCGGCCTGCGCCCCATGCGCGCACCCCGGTGCTGAGCTATTCGATGAAGGTCCAGCCCGATGATCACTTCATCAACTGGCAGCAGGACGCGTTCGCCAACTGGCAGGGGCGGCTCGTCTTTCCCGAACGGACGCGGATCTTCGAGGTCGAGGTCCAGCTCATTGCCGACATGATCGCGATCAACCCCTTCGACTTCTTCGTTGAGGATTATGCGAGCGAGGTCCCCTTCTCCTATCCGGGAGCCCTCAAGAAAGAGCTGTCGATCTACCGCCGCCAGCCGAAGCAGACCCGCACATTCCACGAGTTCCTGGCCCGCGCGCCGAAGCAGGAGGGCTCGGTCAACGACTGGCTGGTCGCGATGAACCAGTACGTGCAACGGGAGATCGAATACACCGTTCGGATGGAGCCGGGCGTGCAGACGCCGAAACAGACCATCCAGAAGGCCCTCGGCTCCTGCCGCGACAGCGCCTGGCTGCTCGTCAACATGCTGCGCGAATGCGGCTACGCGGCGCGCTTCGTCTCGGGTTATCTCGTGCAGCTTACCGCTGATCTGAAGGCCATTGACGGGCCGAGCGGACCGGAGAACGACTTCACCGATCTCCATGCATGGACCGAGGTCTATCTGCCCGGCGCGGGCTGGGTGGGCCTCGACCCGACCTCCGGCCTCTTCGCTGGGGAGGGACACATTCCGCTGGCGGCCACACCCATCCCCTCCTCCGCCGCCCCCATCGCGGGCTCGCTGGAGAAGGCCGATGTGGAGTTCGACTTCGACATGCGCGTCGACCGGATCGAGGAGCCGCCTCGCGTCACCGCCCCGATCAACGAGGCGGACTGGGCCGCGCTCGACCGCACCGGCCACATGATCGACCGTAAGCTCGAGACGGGCGACGTGCGGCTGACCATGGGCGGCGAGCCCACTTTCGTCTCCGCCTACGACCGCGACGGTGCCGAGTGGACGGTGGACGCCGTCGGCCCGACCAAACGCGAGAAGGCCGACCAACTCATCCGCCGCCTGCGCGAGAAGTTCGCGCCAGGTGGCATGCTTCATTACGGCCAGGGCAAGTGGTATCCGGGCGAGCAGCTCCCCCGCTGGGCGTTCTCCCTCTACTGGCGCGACGACGGCATCCCGCTGTGGAAGAACCCCGATCTGGTTGCGACCGAAGGCTCACAGGGCGCGGATGTCAAGACGGCCGAGACCTTCATGAACCACCTCTGCGACGCGCTGGAGGTGGAGCGCGACCTCGCCGCCCCCACCTACGAGGACCCCGCCGCCTTCGCCCTGCGCGAGCAGGAGCTGCCGCCGAACGTGACGCCCGAGGACAACAAGCTGGAGGATCCACAGGAGCGGGCGCGGCTGGTCAAGGTCTTCGAACGCGGTCTTGCCACGCCCACAGCCTACGTGCTGCCGCTGCAATTGGCGCAGGCCAAGGACGGCCGCCGCTTCCGCTGGCGCTCCGAGCGCTGGAAGACCCGGCGCGGCAAGCTCTACCTGATGCCCGGCGACAGCCCCGCCGGCTTCCGCCTGCCGCTGGGCTCGCTGGAGCATCAGAGCGAGGCGCGCCGCATCATGCAGATGCCCTTCGTCCGCGACCCGATGACTCGCCCCGGCCCGCTGCCGCAGACGGCGGAGGGGCGCGCGATCTCCCAACCCACACAGGAGCCTTCGGACGACTGGATGGCCGCCCACACCGTCTTCGTCGATGGCGACCAGCCGGTGCGCACCGCACTGACCGTCGAGCCGCGGGACGGCCGCATCTGCGTCTTCCTGCCGCCGACCGGCACGGCAGAGGAGTATATCGACCTCGTCACCGCGATCGAGGAGACCGCCGCCGAGCTCGAACAGCCCGTCCATGTGGAGGGCTACGAGCCGCCCCGCGACGGCCGCATGAACCTGATCGGCGTGACCCCCGACCCCGGCGTGATCGAGGTCAACATCCAGCCGACCTACACCTGGCCGCATCTGCGGGAGGTGACCGAGACGCTCTACGAGGAAGCCCGCGCCATCGGCCTCGACAGCTTCACCTTCATGGTGGACGGGCGGCCCACCGGCTCCGGCGGCGGCAACCACATCGTCGTGGGCGGGCAGACGCCCGGCGACAGCCCGTTCCTGCGGCGGCCGGATCTCTTGGGCTCCATCATCCGCTACTGGCAGACCCACCCGTCGCTCAGCTACCTCTTCTCCGGCATGTTCATCGGGCCGACCTCGCAGGCGCCCCGCCTCGACGAGGCGCGACACGACAGCCTCTACGAGATGGAGATCGCGCTGAAGGAGGTCGAGCGGCTCGGCGGCAACCCGCCCCTGTGGCTCGTCGACCGGATCTTCCGCCACCTGTTGACGGATCTCACCGGCAACACCCACCGGGCCGAGATCTGTATCGACAAGCTGTTCTCCCCCGACGGCCCCTCCGGCCGCCTCGGCCTCGTGGAGTTCCGCGGGTTCGAGATGCCGCCGCATCCCCGCATGGCCATGGCGCAGTCGCTCATCATCCGCGCCCTGATCGCCTGGTTCTGGGAGACGCCCCACAAGGGCGCGCTCACCCCCCACGGCACACATCTGCACGACAAGTACCTGCTGCCCGAGCACTGCTGGCAGGACTTCCGCCGCGTCCTCGCCGATCTGTCGCAAGCCCATGGCACGCCCTTCGAGGACAGCTGGTTCGCCGCCCAGTACGATTTCCGCTTCCCCGTCGCGGGCCGGGTCGAGGTCGACGGTGCGGAGATCGAGATCCGCTCCGCCATCGAGCCCTGGCTGGTGCTGGGCGAAGAATCGACCGCCGGCGGCACGGCGCGCTTCGTCGACTCATCGGTCGAGCGGCTGCAGGTGAAGCTCACCAACGCCGATCCCCGCTACAAGCTCACCTGCAACGGCTACGCCATCCCGCTGGAGAAAGTCGGCAATGCCCAGATCGGCGGCGTCCGCTTCCGCTCCTGGCAACCGTGGAGCGCCCTGCACCCCACCATCCCGGCCCACGCGCCGCTCACCTTCGACCTCTGGGACAGCATCTCCGGCCGCTCCGTCGGCGGCTGCACCTACCAGGTCCACCACCCCGGCGGCCGTGCCCACGAGACCCGGCCGATCAACGCACTGGAGGCCGAGGGCCGCCGCATCGCCCGGTTCGAGGCGGGCGGCCACAGCCCCAATCTCAGCATGCCCCAATATCTCGGCACGCACCCGGATTTCCCGCGCACGCTGGACCTGCGGCGCACCTGAAGGCGCGGCCCGCCTCCAAAAACCGAGCCGACATGAGTATTTGAGCGAATTCGAAAGCCGCTTCGAATTCGCTCAAATACTCCCGCAGGAGGCGGCTCAACCGTAGAGCTGGTCGGCCCGTTTCTCAAAGGCGCGCACGATCCGGCGCATCGCCTCGTTGAAGACCGCGCCGATGGCAGCCTGCAGCACACGGCTCTTGAACTGGAAGTCCACGTAGAAGTGGACCTTGCAGCCGCCGTCCGGCTTGTCCTCGAACCGCCAGTTGTTGATGAGGTACTTGAACGGCCCGTCGAGATATTCGACGTCGATCGTGTTGGGCTCGGGCTTCATGGTGACGCGGCTCAGGAAGCTCTCGCGGAACACCTTGAAGCTGACGACGAGGTCCGCGTCCACGACCTTGCCCTCCTCGACCTCCCGTTCATGGCGCACGCGACAGGCCGCGACCCAGGGGATGAATTTCGGGTAGGATTCGACATCCGCCACCAGGTCGTAGATCTGGTCGGCCGAATAGGGCATGTCGCGGGTCTCGGAATGGGTCGTCATGTCTGCTCGCTCTGGTCCGGTGCCGTTTTCTGCCGTAAAGAAGCGCCCGCCACAACGGAGAGTTCCATGACACAACCGCTCACCTACGTGATCGACGAGATGATCTCGGCCAAGTCCATCGCCGCGCGCGTGGAAGCATTGGCGCGCGAGATCTCCGATCATTTCGCCGATACGGACAAGCTCGTCGTGGTGGGGCTGTTGCGCGGCTCCTTCGTCTTCATCGCCGACCTGGTGCGTGAGCTGGACCTGCCGGTGGAGGTCGATTTCATCGAGGCGTCCTCATATGGCGACGGCATGGAATCGACCCGCGAGGTGCGGATCCTGAAGGACCTGCGCTCGGGCATCGAGGGGCGCGATGTGCTGGTGGTCGAGGACATCGTGGACACCGGCTTCACCCTCAAGCACGTCACCGGCATGTTGCGCGCCCGCAAGCCCGCCCGGCTGGAGGTTTGCGCGCTGCTCGACAAGCCCTCACGGCGCGAGGCGGACATCCGCGCGACCTGGACCGGCTTCGAGATCCCCGACGAATTCGTCGTCGGCTATGGCATCGATTACGCCCAGCGCAACCGCAACCTGCCCCATATCGGCAAGGTCCGCTTCACCCGGCCGTGAGGCTGACGCGTGGGACAACTTGTCGCGAATTGAGAACCGTTCTAGGTCTTGGGGAGATGCGACCCGGGGGAGCGGCGTGCAACAACCGATGCTGATTGCGGACCGGCCGGAATTCGCGCAGAAGCCGCCGCCGCTGACCTGCAGCCCCGACGACATGATCGAGGCGACCGCCCAGGCGATGTCGGCCTACAACTACGGATGCGCCGTGGTCGTGGATGGCGAGAACGAGGTCATCGGCATCCTGACCGAGCGTGACATCCTGACGCGGGTCGTCGCCGTCCACCGCAGCCCCGCGCAGACGCGCGTCTCCGACGTGATGACCGCCAATCCGCGCACGGGCCGGGCCGATGACGACGTGGTCGACTGGCTGCGCATCATGTCCAACGAACGCTTCCGCCGCCTGCCGATCCTTGATGCGGACGGAAAGCTCGTGGCCCTGTTCACGTTGGGCGATTTCGTCGCCTATACGTGGCCGGAGCTTTTCTGGCGGCCCGCCGCGAACAGCGCGCCGGCGCAGGCCTCGCTCGACATGCGCACGCTGTTGCTGATCGCGGGCAGTGCGGCGGGCTACACGCTGTTGATGGCGCTTCTCTTCAATCTCACCTGACGGAATGCCGCGCTCGCCAGAACGGGCGCGCGGACTAGGTCACATCTCAAACGAATTGGGACAGTGGGAGGAGGCCCATGGCTGAAAACGATCGCGCAATGCGTCTGAAGGACCGTCCGGAGTTCGCCTCGAAGCCCAAGCCCCTGACATTCGCCGCCTCCGCGACCGTGCGGGAGGCCGCGAACGAGATGTCGCGCCTCAACTACGGCTCGGTCTTCGTCGTCGATGGCGAGGAGCGGGTGAAAGGCGTCGTGACCGAGCGCGACCTCATGCGCCGCGTCATCAGCGAGGGCCGCGATCCGGAGACCACGCCGCTCTCCGACATCATGACGAGCGATCCGCGGGTGGCGAAGGAGGATGACGACCTCCTCGAATGGCTGCGCATCATGTCCAACGAGCGCTTTCGCCGCCTGCCGGTCGTGGACAATGACGGTAAGATCAAGGTCGTCTTCACCCAGGGCGATTTCGTCAGCTACACGTGGCCGGACCTGATGTACCAGGTGCGCCAATACGCAAAGGCACAGCTCGCATCCAACTTCCCGCTGGTGCTGATCGCGGGGGGCATCGCGCTCTACACCATCCTGATGGCGCTGATCTTCTCCGTCATGTGAGGCCGCCTGAGCGGTTCCTGTTCCGCCACGGCATCGAGCGCGTCGTCCGTCCGCTGACGGGTGGCGCGCGCAATCATGTCTGGCTGGTGGAGCGGGGCGGTGTGCGGTTCGTGGCGAAGAGCACGCGGCGGAGCGCTGCGGCCTTGTGGTGGCTGCACCGGCTCGAACCTGCGTTGCGAGAGGCGGGACTGCGCACAGCGCTGCCGATTGTGGCACGGGGCCGGATCGTCTTGGAGGGCTGGACGCTGGAGCACTTCATCTCAGGCCGCCCGGCTGGGGTGCAGGACATAGCGGCGCTCCGCCCTGCCCTCCTGCATCTTCACCGCCTAACCCGGAACATCCCGCAGCGTCCCGGATTCTGCGCGGCCCGCGAGTTGCCGCGGGTTTTTCGAAGTGGAGATGCCGTGCTGCCGAGCCGCAGCGGGCCTTTGGTGAAAACGTTGCGCGCCCTGCCCCAAGGCCCTCATGGCGCCGTTCACGCAGAGCTCAACCCATCCAACATCATCCTGACGGACACCGGGCCGTGCCTCATCGACTGGGACGAAGCGCGCCGGGATCTCGCGCTGTTCGATCAGGCACCAAGCCAACACGCCTCCGCCCGCGCGGCGTTCGAAGTCGCAAGCTGCTGGCAGGTGGAGCCGCGCCGGACGATCGCGCTCGCCCGCCGTGCTTAGTTCGCCATGTCGTAGAGCCGCTCGCTCAGGGTACCGACGGCTACCGGATTGCCGGACGCGGCCCAGCCCTTGATCGATTCGGGGTAGAGCTTCACGTTCGCGATCCCCGCGACCTCGGAGGCGTAGAACCAGTTCACCGCCGAGAGCGTGCCGTCCGAGCAGAAGTTGACCACCGGGATCTCCTCCCAAGCTACGTCGACGTTCTTCAACCGGTCGAGCACTTCGAGCTCGCGCAGCCCGCTCTCCTCGATCATCGCGGCGCGGTGGGTCTGCATGCCTTCGAGGTTCTGCGCTCCGTGGATGGTGGAGGGGACGACCACGCCGCCCTCCTGCTCCGGCCGGAAGAAGCCCGCGGGCCGGCCGTCGAGCAGCGCGCCCTCCATCTGACCCGTCGCGATCGCCGCGACCTCCAGCGGCGTGGCGCGCCAGGTGGTGGCGAGCGTGACGCTGACCTCCTGCGGCTGCGGGACCGCGGAACCATAGTCGATGGTCCGGCCTTCCGACGCCCAGCGCGCGCCACCGCCTTCGAGCAGGGCAAGCTCGGTGAAGCCCGCCGATTTCAGAATCCAGTAGACGAAGGCCCCGCGCGCGAAATGCATCACATGATCCTTCGCCGCGACGATGACTGTGGGCCGCTCTGGGTCGAGCCCCGCCTCGCTCAGGATCTGCGACAGTGCCGCATCGCTCGGCGGGGCACCGGGGTTGTCGCCAGGCCCGCGCCACTGGTCGAAGGAGAGGGCGAGACTGCCGGGGATATAGCCGAACTCGACGCCGTCCCCCTCCCGCCGCAGGTCGACGATCTGGAGCCGCGGATCGCCGAGGATCCCGGCCAGCGCCTCCGTCGTCATCAGGGGCTCGAGCGTCAGCGGCGCTTCCGGCTCCGGCTCGGCCACCACGACCTCCTCGACCGGCGGCGGTGCGACCTCGGGCACCTGCAGCGACGAGATATCGGCCGAGACCGGTGTGAACTCGTCATCCAGGCAGGGAATCGCGAGGACCGCGCCCACGCGCAGCAATTCGGGGCGCGGCCCGATCACCGCCATGTTCGCCTCGTGGATCAGCGGATAGAGCGTGCGGTCGCCATAGGCCTGGAACGCGATCAGGCTGAGCGTCTCACCGGACTGAACAGGGTGCGAATAGTTGCAATTCTGTTCTGCTAAAGCGGGCGAACCGGCGGCGACAAAGGCTGAAAGCACAGCAAAACAAGGCGATCTCACGACCGATACCTCCCCACGTTTGTTCATTTGGGGAAACGGTACCACGGAAGAAGTGCATTTTACACGATTATGGCGAAATTTCGCCGAATGCTCGCCTTAAAGTTGCGTTGCCGCCTCAGCGAATCTGCGCCGCCCCAACGGGGGACAGGCGGAATGCCTCACCCCTGCTGGAGCTTCGCGAGCCGCGCTTCCCGCAGCCGCGCGAAGTCGTCGCCCGCGTGGTAGCTCGACCGCGTCAGCGGCGTGGCGGATACCATGAGGAAGCCCTTGCCGTAGGCAGCCTTCTCATAGCTCGCGAACTCCTCGGGCGTGACGAAGCGGTCCACCGCATGGTGCTTCGGCGTCGGCTGGAGGTACTGGCCGATGGTCAGGAAATCGATATCGGCGGCGCGCATGTCATCCATCACCTGGTGCACGGCCTGCTTGTCCTCGCCAAGGCCCACCATGATCCCCGACTTGGTGAACATGGAAGGATCGAGTTCCTTGACCCGCTGCAACAGCCGCAGGGAGTGGAAGTAGCGCGCACCGGGCCGGACCTCCGGATAGAGCCCCGGCACGGTTTCGAGGTTGTGGTTGAAGACGTCCGGTTTCGCCTCGACCACCACCTCCAGCGAGCCCGGCTTCGACTTGATGAAATCGGGCGTCAGGATCTCGATCGTGGTCTCGGGCGCCTTGCGCCGGATCGCACGGATGGTCTGGGCAAAGTGCTCCGCCCCGCCATCGTCGATATCGTCGCGGTCGACGGAGGTGATGACGACGTGGTTCAGCCCCAGCTTCTCGACCGCCTGCGCGACGCGGCCCGGCTCGAACACGTCGAGCGCATCGGGCCGCCCCGTCGCGATGTTGCAGAAGGTGCAGCCGCGCGTGCAGATGTCGCCCATGATCATCATGGTGGCGTGGCCCTGGGACCAGCACTCGCCGACATTCGGACAGCCCGCCTCCTCGCACACGGTGACGAGGTTGTTGTCCCGCATGATCTTCGCCGTGTCGCGATAGCCCTTGGAGTTGGGCGCCTTCACCCGGATCCAGTCCGGCTTCTTCGGCTGGGCATTGTCGGGGCGATGCGCCTTTTCCGGGTGACGCTCGGCGGGGATCTTCAGGTCGCGCGGTGCCATGGGGCCCTCCATTCTTGGACCTGTCATAAGCCCTTAGGTCGGGCTTGTCATCGCGACCGTCAAGCGCGCCGCCCCGCCATGCGTCCCGTGCAAGGCCCGGAAACGATCTGTTGAACGCGCCGGGCTCGACGCGGGGCGGGCGGCGCACAGTTCGTGGAGCATAGAAACGGGAGGTTCCGACATGACCGAGTTCAACATGACCCGCCGCGGCGCGCTGGCACTTGGGGCAGCCGCGATGGCCACGCCCGCCCTGCCCGCCGCCCCGATGCTGGGCCCCGACCGCCCGGTGCACCGCCGCATCGTGCTGGGCGATTTCGAGGTGACGACGCTGCTCGATGGCGTCGCCCCGCGCGACAACCCGCACGAGATCTTCGGCACCGACCAGGATCCGGCCACGGTGCAGGAGCTGTTGGCCGAGAACAACCTGCCCACCGGCGTTGCCGAGTTCACCTTCGTGCCCACCCTCGTGAACACCGGCGAGAGCCTGATCCTCTTCGACACCGGCAATGGCCAGGGCGCGCGGCCGGGCCGCGGCCTGCTGCGCGAGAGGCTGGCGGCGGCAGGTTACACGCCCGAGCAGGTGGATACCGTCGTCCTCACCCACATGCACCCCGACCATATCGGCGGCATGATGGAGGACGGCGCGTCGGCCTTCCCCAACGCCGACTACGTGACGGCGGCCGCCGAGTGGGACTTCTGGTCCAGCGAGGACCGCGTCGGCACGCCGGGCGAGCGGGTCCACACCCTCTTCAACCAGATGGTCCTGCCGGTCGCCGAGCGCACCCGCATGATCACGCCGGGCGACAGCGTGGTGAGCGGTGTGGAGGCGGTGGACGCCTCCGGCCACACGCCAGGCCACATGGCCTACCATATCGAGAGCAATGGGCAGCGCCTGATGCTGATCGCGGACGCCGCGAACCACTTCGTCCTGTCCATGGAACGGCCGGACTGGGAAGTGCTCTTCGACCTCGACAAGGCCGCAGCCGCCCAGACCCGCCGCAGCCTGCTGGGCCAGGTCGCGGCGGACGGCATTCCCTTCGTCGGCTATCACATGCCCTTCCCCGGCATGGGCTATCTCGAAGCGTCGGGCGACGGCTTCGCCTACGAGGCGGCGAGCTACCAACTCAACCTCTGACGAGGGTTTTCGGCCGGGAACTCCGGTCCAAAAGTCTTCGTGCAAAGACTTTGGCCCGCGGCGCTCAGACCGGCGCCGCGGGCGGGAACAGGAACGATTTCAGCAGTTCCATCGCCGCGAACGCCTCCTCGCCCGGTGCCGCGACGAACAGCGTCGTGTTATGCGCCTCCAGGTAGGCCCATTCGGCCGAGAACGCGCCGTTGCCGCCATCGTGCCAGAAGACGCGGCCAAGCTCCGGCACCTCCTCGACCACCAGACCGTAGCCGTAGAAGGAGCTCTCCTCCGCATCCTCCGCCACATGCGCGGACAGCGCCCGCTGCACGAGATCGTCACCCACGATCCGGCCACCGCGAAACGCCTCCTCGAAGGCGAGGAAGCCCGCCGGCGTCGCGATGAGCCCGCCATTGCCGATCAGGTGCCAGCCCGGCGGCCCGCCACCCCAGCTCGCCGCGCGGATCGTGTCGCCGCCCGGCGCACTCAGCGCCCGGCCGGTGTCGAGCACGCCGTCATAGCCCATCGATGGCAGCCCCGCCTCGGTGAGCATCGCCGCCAGCCGATCCGCATAGCTCTCCCCACCCGCCGTCTCGACGATCGCCGCGAGCACGCCGTAGCCCACGTTGGAGTAGAGGTACTGGCCCGGCGGCCCCTCCAGCCCGGCCTCGAAGGCGCGGGCGAGATAGGCCGACCGGCCGATCACCTCGTCATCGTCGCCGATCGCCTCTGGGAACCCCGCGCTGTGGGTCAGGAGCTGGTGGACGGTGATGCCCGCCTTGTCCTCCGGCACGTCCGGCAGCAGATCGGCCAGCGGCGTGTCGAGGGCAAAAAGCCCCGCCTCCACCGCGTCGAGCACCAGAACCGCCGTCACCGTCTTCGTGATCGAGTTGAGATCGACCTGCACGTCACCGGCGGCCACGCCCTCCGGCACGACATCGCCGGTAGCGGCCACCACCGACGCGCCTTCCCGCGCATAGCCGGCGACGACGCCCGCACCCTGCTCTTCCAATGCGGCAAGGGCTGCGGACCACCGCGCCTCGAAGGGCTGGTCGGCGAGGCCCTCAGGCATGTCCACCCCTCGAGGACCCCAGAACAGGGTCGCGACCACAGCCGCTGCGAACAGGGCCGACGCCCCGGCCCAGATGCGATTGAACACGCTGACCTCCGGCTGCCTCTCCGCCAGAGATGGGCGACCGGGGATCTCGGCGAAAGACCCGCGCGGCCTCAGGCCACGGTCAGCGCCACGCGGCCGAGCCCCTCGACCTCCATAACCGCCTCCTGCCCCGCCGCAATGGGCAGAAGCGGCGTATGCGAACCGCAGAGCACCACCTGCCCCTCGCGGAACCGCTCCCCGCGCGCGGCGAAGAGGTTGGCGAGGTAAGCCAGCGCTTCGAGCGGCGGCTGCGGCGCGGTGTCCTCGGCATCGAGCACCACCTCACCGCCGATGGTCACGCGACAGCGCCCGATCCCGGCTCCCGTCGCGGTGCCCAGCACGAGCCCCGCATTGAACACCCCCTGCGCCACGATGGTCGGCCCGTGGGTCGAGGTCACATCGCGCCGGTCCAGAACCTCGAAGGCGGGCACCAGCCGCTCGACGAACGGCGCGACACTTGCCGCATCATGCGGCCCCTCCGGCAGATCGGCGGCGAGGACCGCCGCGATCTCCGGCTCCAGGTTGAGCTGGCGGAACTCGGCGGCCTGCAGCGCGGCGCCATCGCTGCGGATCTGCGAGGCGAGCACGCGCGCCGCACCCGGCGCCTCCACCCCGAATTTTTCCATCAACGCAGGGACATTCCACGCGATCTTCCACCCGCCCGTCTCGCCCTGCAGGGCAGCGAGCCGATCCTGGATCGCGTAGGCCACGTCCATGTCCGGAATGTCGTCATAGGCCACGAAGGGGGTCCGGTCGGCGCGCGCCGCCGCGATCTCCCGCGCTCTGTCGTCAAAGTTCATTCGCCCGCATCCACCTTGAGCCGCGTCTGGTAGGCCGCCGAGATATGGGCCCGCGCCGCGTCATCCGCCGCCGTCCCGTCCCGCGCCTCGATCGCCTTCACGATCGCCTCGTGCTCCGCCATGGCATCGGGGCTGCGGCCCTCCGCAGCAAAGGAGGTAAAGGTCAGCAGCGCCATCGAGCGGCGCACGGACTCAAGCTGCCGGATCAGGAAGCGGTTGTGCGAGGCGAGGTGGATCTGCCGGTGAAACCGCTTGTTTGCCCGGCTGAGCGCCTGCGGATCGTCCATCAGCTTCCGGTCCGCGGCGATCATCTCGTAGAGCACCGCGATCTCCTCGGGTGCTGCGTGCTGCGCAGCGAGGCGCGCCGCCAGCCCCTCCAGCTCCGCCCGCACGGTGTAGAGTTCGCCAAGCTGGTCGTGGTCGAGGGAGGCGACGATCAGGCTGCGCCCGTCGCGCGCCAGCACCCCTTGCGTCTCCAACCGTTGCAGCGCCTCGCGGATCGGGGTGCGCGACATGCCCAGCCGCTCGGCCAGCTCGCTTTCCACCAGCCGGTCGCCGGGGCGGTAGTCGCCAAGGTCGATGGCCGCGAGGATGCGGCCATAGGCGTCGGACGGGGACGGGTCGGTCATCGGGGCGATCTCACGGTATGCCATCGTGAACATATGTGGATGGCGGTATGCGGCCGTGTCAACAGGCCGCACCGTTCGCGATCGCCTCCGGCGGGGATATTTGCCGGCAAGAAGAAGGGTCAGGCGCGCGCCGTCACGATCCAGCCCGCGGTGGGAATGCGCACCGCGCCCTCCCGGACCAGCGGGGCGAAAGCGGCGGCGAGGGCGTCGGCCACGGCCGCCCGCTCCTCCTCCGACCGCTCCCGCAGGCGGGAGGCGAGGATGCCGATGCGCAGGGTGAACGCTGTGGCGCGCGCGACCGGATCGGGGTCGGAGCCGGTGGAAATCGCAGCCTCGCGGTCCACCGGGGTCAGCGCGACATCGGACCAGCCCGCGCCTGTCAGCAGATCGCGGACGTAAGCCTCGTCGGCCCAACCGAAGGGTCCTGCGCCCCCGGCGGGCGGGGCCTGCGTCGCCTCCTCGCCCAGCACCGGGCGGGCGGCGGCCAGCGGGATCGTGACCCAGCCGTTGAGCGATGCCGCGCGCCAGCAGCTCACCGCGAGCTGTCCACCGGGCGTCACCTGCGTGCGCAGATGCGCCCAGCCCGCCGCCGGATCGTCGAAGAACATGGCCCCGCAGCGCGAATGCAGCGCATCGAAGGGCTGTTCGAAGGTCGCGGAGGACGCATCGGCCAGGCGCCAGGTCACCCGCTCCGCCCCAGGCTGCGTTCGCGCGACGGCGAGCAGATCCTCAGACACGTCGACGCCGGTGACCTCCGCCCCGCGCGCGGCCAGGGCCAGCGCCGTATCGCCCGCGCCGCAGCCCAGATCGAGCACCGAGTGCCCCGAAACGGACCCCAGCGCGGCCATCCCCTCCGCCCCGATCGGGCCCAGCAGCCCCTCCATCGCGTCGGCCTTGTCGGCCCACTCCCGGCCCACACGGCCCTTCCAGTCCTCGATGGTTGCCATATATTCGAACTCCTGCGGTGTGCGCTGCAGCAAACCGGCCTTCCGGGGCCGCGACGGCAAGTGAGGCGGATGAAACAGCATTTCAACCATGTGCGCGAGTGGGTCTTCGACCTCGACAACACGCTCTACGCCCCCACGGCCGGGATCTTCGACCAGATGGACGACCTGATGACGCTCTGGATCACGCGCGAGCTGAAGATCGGCGTGGCGGAGGCGGAGGCGCTGCGGGGCCACTACCTCGCCGAATACGGCACGACGCTGGGCGGGCTCATCAAGCATCATGGCATCGATGCCGATGATTTCCTTGAGAAAACCCATGCGCTGGACCTCACGGTGCTCTCCCCCGACCCGATCCTGCGCGAGGGGATCGAGGCGCTGCCCGGCCGCAAGATCGTCTTCACCAACGGCTCCCGCGCCCATGCGGAGCGGGTGGTGCGCGCCCGTGGCCTGGAAGGGGCCTTCGACGTGCTCTATGGCATTGAAGATGCGGGCTATATCTCGAAGCCCGACGGGCGGGCCTTCAAGACCGTGTTCGACGAGGCGCGGCTCGATCCGGACGCGGCGGCGATGTTCGAGGATACGCTGGTGAACCTGCACATCCCGCACCGCCTCGGCATGCGGACGGTGCTGGTCGGCGAGGATGCCCATGACGCGCACGATCACGTGCACCATGCGACCGACGACATCACGGACTTTGTGTCGCGTCTGATCGCGACCGCGCAGGTATAGATAAGCCCCATGGACCAAATAGACGTGATCGTGGCCGGTGGCGGGGTTGCCGGCCTGATGGCCGCCATGGCCTTCGCCCATCGCGGACAATCGGTGCTCTGCGTCGATCCGGTGCCGCCGGTGACCGAACGGGATGCCGAGGGCTCCGACCTGCGCTCCACCGCCTTCCTGATGCCGGCGGTGGAGATGATGCGGGAGGTCGGGCTCTGGGACCGGCTGGCGCCCGAGGCGGCGGAGCTTGCGGTGATGCGGCTCTGCGATTCCGGCGGCGAGATCAACGAGATACGCGAGAGCGCGGATTTCGTGGCGACGGAGATCGGGCAGGATCTCTTCGGCTGGAACGTCCCCAACTACGTGCTGCGGCGCGAGATGACGGCCCACGCGGAGGCGATGGAGGGGCTGGAGCTGCGGCTCGGCACCGGGGTCGCGAACGTGCTGCCGCGGACGGGCCACGCACTGGTCTCGCTCGACGACGGCTCACGCTGGCGCTGCGATCTGCTGGTGGGTGCGGACGGGCGAAATTCCCTTGTGCGCGAGGCACTTGGCATCGATGTGCGCACGGTGCGCTACGGGCAGAAGGCGGTCGTCTTCGCCGTCGGGCACGACCTGCCGCATCAGGGGATCTCGACCGAGCTGCACCGCACGGGCGGGCCGTTTACTTTGGTTCCCCTGCCCGATGACCCCGAGGGGGGCCACCGCTCCGCCGTGGTGTGGATGGAGACCGGGCCGAAGGCGGCGGCGCTGATGGAGATGGACGCCGAGACCTTCGCGGCCGAGGCGACGGCCCGCTCCTGCCACGTGCTCGGGCCCCTGACGCTGGAAAGCCCGCGGCGGGTCTGGCCGATCGTTTCTCAGGAAGCACAAGAGCTTACCGGGCCGCACACGGCGCTGATCGCCGAGGCGGCGCACGTGATGCCCCCGATCGGCGCGCAGGGGCTCAACACCTCCTTCGCCGATATCCGCGCGCTGATCGAGGCGGCGGGTCGCCATGCGCTTGGCTCCGACGAGATGCTGGAGGACTATGCCAAGGCGCGCCGCGCCGACATCGCGCTGCGCGAGCGGGGCGTCGAGCTGCTGAACCGCGCCGCGATGACCGACGTGCAGGCGCTGCGCGATCTGCGGCGGCAGGGGCTTCGGGTTCTCGCGGGACTGGGTCCGGTGAAGCAGGTGGCGATGCGGACCGGGATGGGGCTGTGATGCGTTACAGGTTTTCGGGCGAGGGCTCGAAGCTGTAACATGAAGGTCCCAGCGCGGTGTTTCTGCTTGGGACCACCCCGGACCCGATCCGGGGTCTTTCTCCATTCACGCGACATGTGACAGATTTCGCGCGAAGCCCAAAAATCTGTAACACGTCGATGGGCGAGCGGTCCCGGCTCGGCGGCCGGGACGGTCGTTTCGGGATGCAACCGCCTGCACCCCGGTCCGGGGCGGTTCAGAGCCGCGCAGCGACCTTCGAAACGGACGGCTCCGACACGCGGCCGCCGCTGACCGACGCGCGGCAGCCGGTGGTCCCGGGCGCGGAGGTCGGCAGGCCGCGCAGGACGCGCACCGCGAGATAGGCGAAGGCCTGCGCCTCCAGCATGTCGCCGTCGAGGCCGATAGCCTCCACCGGTTCGACGGGCACGTAGAGCGCTTCGGCGAGGCCCTGCATCATCCGCGTGTTGTGCCGCCCGCCGCCGCAGATCAGCCAGCGCGACGGCAGGCTCGGCAGATGGGGCAAGGACTCGCGGACCGAATGGACGGTGAAGGCGGTGAGGGTCGCCGCCCCGTCGCCGTCGCTCATCGCCTCCACGGCATCGACCAGCCAGCGGAAACCGTTTCGATCCAATGACTTGGGCGGTGACTCGGCGAAGAAAGGTTCGTCATGGGCCGCGATCAGCTCCATGTCCGGCAGGCCGGAAGCGGCCAGCGAGCCGCCGATATCCATGCGCTGCCCGGTCCGCCGCTTGGTGAAATCGTCGATCAGCGCATTCGCAGGCCCGGTGTCGAAGGCGATCATCGCGGCAGGGTCCGCCGGATCCTCGATCCGCGGGTCGAGCCAGGTCACGTTGCCCACGCCGCCGAGATTGAGGAAACACACCGGCTCCTCCAACCCCGCCCACCGGGCGCAGGCGTGGTGGAAGAAGGGGGCGAGCGGCGCGCCCTGCCCGCCCGCCGCGATGTCGTCGGAGCGGAAGTCCCAAACCACCGGCACGCCCGCCGCGGTCGCCAGCCGCGCCCCGTCGCCGAGCTGGTGCGTGCGCCCCTCGCGCGGGGCATGAACCAGCGTCTGCCCGTGAAAGCCAATGACCTCAGCACCTTGCAGGCCCGCCACCGCCTCCGCATGGCCGTGGTGCACGACCTCGGCCGCGGCGGTCAGCACATTGGCATTGCCGCCGGGCCAGAGCCCCTGGGCCGCGGCCAGCACCTCCCGCTCCTCGTCGGAGAAGGCGCGAAAGCCACTCTCGCCGAAACCGAAGATCGTCTCGCCGTCGGTGTCGAGCATCGCGGCGTCCACGCCGTCCATCGACGTGCCGCTCATCAGGCCCAATGCGCGCATGTCACCCTTCCCTTCCCGGATTCCAACGGGCATACATCGCGGGCCTTTTGCGATGCAATGGATGAGAGCGATGACCTACCAGCCCAGAAGCGACTTCCTGCAGGTGATGCTGCAGCGCGGCTTCCTGCAGGACTGCACCGATATGGAGGGCCTCGACGAGGCGCTGCTGGAGGGTGTGGTTCCGGGCTATATCGGCTTCGACTGCACGGCGGACTCCCTGCATGTCGGCTCGCTGATCCAGATCATGATGCTGCGCTGGCTGCAGAAGACCGGGCACAAGCCGATCGCACTGATGGGCGGCGGCACGACGAAGATCGGCGATCCGTCGGGCAAGGACGAGGCGCGGATGCTGCTCACCAGCGAGCAGATCGACGCGAACATGGCCGGGATCCGCAAGGTCTTCGAGAAGTACCTGGCGTTCGGCGAGGGTGCGACCGACGCGCTGATGCCCAACAATGCCGAATGGCTGGACGAGCTGAACTACGTGAGCTTCCTGCGAGATTATGGCCGGCACTTCACGATCAACCGCATGCTGACCTTCGACAGCGTGCGGCTGCGGCTGGATCGGGAGCAACCGCTGACGTTCCTTGAGTTCAACTACATGCTGCTGCAGGCCTATGACTTCATGGAGCTCAACACGCGCTTCGGCGTGGCGCTGCAGATGGGCGGGTCGGACCAGTGGGGCAACATCGTCAACGGGATCGACCTGACGCGGCGGATCAACCAGGCGCAGGTCTTCGGGCTGACGACACCGCTGCTCACGAAGGCGGACGGGTCCAAGATGGGCAAGTCGGCGGCGGGGGCGGTCTGGCTGAACGCGGAGCGGCTCAGCCCCTACGAGTTCTGGCAGTTCTGGCGCAACACGCTGGACGCGGATGTGGAGAAGTTCCTGAAGCTCTTCACCGAGCTGCCCCTGGACGAGTGCGCCCGGCTCGGCGCGCTGGAGGGCTCCGAGATCAACGCGGCCAAGATCCGGCTCGCCAACGAGGTCACGACCCTCTGCCACGGGGCCGAGGCGGCCGCGGCGGCGGAGGCGACGGCGCGCGAGGTGTTCGAGAAGGGCGGCGTCGGCGACGACCTGCCCACGGTGAACCTGCCGGGCGGGGAGATGGGCGTCGTCCAGCTCTTCGTAGCCGCGGGCCTCGCCAAGTCGGGCAAGGAGGCCAAGCGCCTGATCGCGGAGAACGGCGCGCGCATCGACGACACGCCCGTGCGCGATCCCGCGGCGGGCGTGCTGGTCGCGGGCACGCTGAAGCTCTCCGCCGGCAAGAAGCGGCACGTGCTGGTGAAGGCGGAGTAGCGCTTCCACCTTGTCGAAATATCCCCGCCGGAGGCGCCTGCGATCTATCAAGGGAGCCTCCGGCGGGGATACTTTTCGGACAGATGAAAGCCTATTCGCCAAGCATCCACTGGCCCTGGGGGGCGAAGGCGTGGAAGGCGAAGGCGAAGACGACCTCGTGGATCACGTCGGCGCCGGTTTCGGCATCGGTCACCCGGACGAAGCCCACATCGCGGCTGCCCGCGATCGAGCGCGCGTCGAGGGCGGAGGCCATGCCGGGGCGCCATTCGATGCGCAGGCCCGCCTCCTCCACCGGGCCGTCCATCAGGCGCATCAGCGGCCAGGCGCGGTTGCCGACGCGCAGCACGCGGGCGAGCGGTTCGATATCATTGGGCGGCATGTCGCCGGTGAAGAGGAAGGGGCGCGCCGCGCTGTCGTAACTCTCGTAGGGGTTCAGGCCGTAGGGGCGGGCGGCGCGCGGTTCGGCCATGACGAGGCCCTCGGGATGGCGCGCGGCGAAGGCGGAGACGGGCTCCATCCAGCTCACGACCTGGGTGAGCTTCGCGCCGAGGAGCGTGCCGACGATGGCCTCGCCGGTGAACTGCTGCCACAGCGTCTCGGTCTCCCGGTCGTACATCACCATGTCGGAGTGGCGCAGCAGGCCCGAGACGCCGAATTCCAGCACCCGGTCCCCGGCGCGGCGGTCGAAGACGAGGCCGGAGTTGCACAGGGGGCAGTAGGTCACGGCGATGGGGCGGCCTGCGACCGTGTCGTTCACGATCTCATGCCAGGTGAGGTAGCGCAGCGGGTAGGCGCGCGGTTCGGCGCCCGGGAGCTCCACGGTCATCACCGGCTCGTTGCCCGGCAGGTCCGCCGTGCCGACCGGGATCATCTCCGGATCGGTCAGCGCCGGGATGCCGTCGCGGGGCACGCCGCCGGACATGATCTCCTCGACCGGGACGGAGGCCCGCTCGAAATCGGTGTTGGGCCAGGCGTGGCGGAAGGACTGGGCCGCGAGGGGTGTCGCGAGCAGCATGAGGGCGAGGACGAGGGCGCGCATGAAAACCTCCGGGACTGATCGGCCCGAGCCTGCCAGCCCCGTGCACGCCGCGCGAGGGCCGCTCCGCCAACGTGAACGCCTCACACGGCGGCGTGAGCGATTGTCATGATGTTTCAAGGGCTCACGGGGCGCGCGCGCAGCGTCAACCCCGCTTGAGACCCTGCAACATGGGGTGGTTTGCCGCACCCGGCGGCCTTTATCGAAGGGCATCAGACGCGCAACCGACACCCACAGGAGAGACGAGATGACCTTCAAGGACCACCTGCCCGCCCCGACCCTCGACACCGTGGCCACCGTGCTGATCGCCGGGGCCCTGAGCCTCGTGGCCTTCGACTTCTACGGCCAGAGCATCAGCCCGATGCTGGGCCAGGCGACGCTGGCGCCGGTGCCGCTGGCCAATGCCGTGATCTCCACCATTTTCGGCACGGGCTACCGGCCGGGGGCGGAGTTCCTGCACTACTTCGCGGGCATCATCGCCTATCCGCTGGGCTGGCTTCTGGTCGCCCGCCCCATCGCGAAGACGGTCGCCCCCTGGCTCGGCTGGGTCGTGCCGGCGGTGGCCTACGGCGTCGTGCTCTGGATCTTCGCGCTCTACGTGATGGCGCACCTGATCGCGGGCAATCCGCCCTTCCTGGGCTTCACCGGGATCACGTGGGTGGCGCTGTGGGGGCACATCCTCTTCGCCCTCGTCACCGCGGGCGTGGTCGCACAGCGGGAGCGGTCGGGCCAGTTCGTGACCATGGCCGAGGCACAGCCTGCCTGAACGACGACATGGCCGCGCGGGATGACGCGGCGATGGGGAGGGGCCGCCCGAGGGGAACCGGGCGGCCCTTCTGCGTTTACTCGACCGAGGCGCTCTCGATCCGGTCGGGATTGGCGACGGCGCCGGACTGGCCCGCGCCCTTTTCCAGCGCGTTGACCGCATCCATGCCGTCGAGCACCCGGCCCACGACCGTGTACTGGCCGTTCAGGTGCGGGGCGGCCTCCGTCATGATGAAGAACTGGGAGTTCGCGGAGTTCGGATCGGCGGTACGGGCCATGCCCACGACGCCCACCTCGTAGGAGATGTCGGAGAACTCGGCGGGCAGGTCCGGCAGGTCGGAGCCGCCGGTGCCCGCCGGGCAGGTCGCGTCGACCGTGCCGCAGCCCACATCGCCGGTCTGGGCCATGAAGCCCTCGATCACGCGGTGGAAGGCGACGCCGTCGTAGGCGCCCTGCTCCGCAAGCGTGGTGATGCGCTCCACGTGCTGGGGCGCCACTTCGGGCAGGAGCTCTATGCGGACGGCACCTTCGCTGGTGTTGAGCACCAGCGTCGGGTTGTCCTGGGCCGCGAGCGGGGCGGCGAAGAGCGTCAGGGCCAGCGTCAGGCGTTTCATGCGGCATCTCCCATGCGGACGGAAACCATGCGGTCGGGGTCGGTCACGGCGCCGGAGCCGCCGGCCCCGCGCTTGATCTTGTCGACGAGCTCCATCCCGCTCGTCACCTGGCCGAACACGGTGTACTGGCCGTTGAGGTGCGGCGTGGCGCCGAAGCAGATGAAGAACTGCGAGTTGGCGGAGTTCGGGTTCTGCGAGCGGGCCATGCCGAGCGTCCCGCGCTCGAACGGCACCTTGGAGAACTCGGCCTTGAGATCCGGGTAGGAGGAGCCGCCGGTGCCCGCGCGGTTCGGATTGCCGCCTTCCTTGCCGTGCTCCACATCGCCGGTCTGGGCCATGAAGCCGTCGATCACCCGGTGGAAGGCGACGCCGTCGTAGGCGCCCTCCTTCACCAGCGTCTTGATGCGCTCCACATGGCCCGGGGCCACGTCGGGCAGGAGGGCGACCTGCACCTCCCCGTCCTTGAGCGTGATGATCATCGTGTTTTCGGGGCTTGCCTCGGCCATGCGGGCTCCTCTCGCTGAATGGTGAGGGAGATATACGCCGCCGTGACGGCAATGGCCAATGCGCGTTCTAGCCGCCGGTGCGGCGCAGCACCCACTGGTTGGTGCCGGTCTCCAGAAGCAGCGTGTCGAAGCGGACGAGGCAGCCGCGCACCTCCGCCCAGTCGCCGCCGCCGAAGCGCTGGCGCCCGTCGCGGCATTCGTCTTCCGTCGCCGGAAGGCGCAGCACCACGTCGCCCTGCGAGAAGACCGCGGAATCGGCCTGGGTCACGATCCCGATCTCACCGAAGATGCGGATCGCATAGTCGAATTCCGGGTTGCGCCAGTCGCCGTCGAAGACAGGCGTCTCGGCCAGCGCGGGGGTAAGGGAGGCGGACACGAGGAGAGCGGTGAGAAACGCACGCATGGTTCAGATCAACCTGTCTTTCAAAGCCCGCTCCACCGCGGGCGGCACAAATGAGGAAATGTCCCCGCCCAGCCGGCAGATCTCCTTGACGAGGCGGGAGGCGATGGCCTGGTGATGGGCGTCGGCCATGAGGAACACCGTCTCGATCTCGTCCTCCATCGCGCGGTTCATGCCGACCATCTGGAACTCGTATTCGAAGTCGGAGACGGCGCGCAGGCCCCGCACGATCATGGAGGCGCCCACGTCGCGGGCGCACTGGATGAGGAGATTCTCGAACGGATGGACGACCAGCTCGCAGCCCGAGGCATCGGCCAGCGCGCGGGCCTCGCCCTCGATCATCGCCACACGCTCGTCGAGGGAGAAGAGCGGCCCCTTGTCCCGGTTGATCGCCACACCGATCACGAGGCGATCGACCAGCGTCATCGCGCGGCGGATGACATCCATGTGGCCGAGCGTGACCGGGTCGAACGTTCCGGGGTAGAGGGCGGTGCGGAAACGATTGGAGGACATGACGCTCGCAGGGTCGTTAAGGTGCTGCGGAGCCTATCGGATCGGACCCCGCGTACAAGGTCGAAAGTTGCGCATCGGGCACCGGAAACGGCCCTGCGCGGATTGCAGGCCACGGGTTTTCAACCGTAGGCCTGCATGCACTTTGCCAATACCAGCACAGCGAGCACGAGGAGTGCGACCGTGCGGATGGACGGCACCTGTTCAGTAGCCGCGGATCATGTCGGCGAGGGCCGTGTTCTCGCTTTCCACCTCGCCGAGGCGCGCCTTGACCACGTCGCCGATCGAGATGACGCCGATCACCCGCTCGCCATCGGTGACGGGCATGTGGCGGAACCGGCCCTGGGTCATGCGGGTCAGCACCTCGACGGCCTTGTCAGAGGGGCTGCAACTCTGCACCTTGGCCGTCATGATATCGACGACGTTGTCCGAAAGCGCCGCGGCGCCCCGTTGCCCGATCTCGCGGACGATATCCCGCTCCGACAGGATGCCCCGGATCGAGGCCCCGGCATCGTCCGACACGATCAGCGCACCGATCTTGCGATTGGACAGGATCTCCGTGGCTTCCAGCACCGTTGCATCGGTGCCTATTGTCTCCACGGCCGAGCCCTTGCCGGACAGGATGTGTTGTACGAGCATTCCGCGGCCTCCCCTTGGTCCTGCGATCTGGTTAATGTGGGGCCCGGCATGGGCAACCGTCAAGAAACCGTGATCAAAGTGCGACGCATCAACCCGGGATCCAAAGCGCAACATGTGCGTTTGAAAGACATGCGCCCGCTTGGAAGTCTCAAATTTGCACTATTTTTCGCCGTCGCGATGCCCGCCCTGCCCGAGGTGGCAGCGGCGCAGGAGGCCGCGTGCCCGCTGCCGCGGCTGCAGACGAATGGCGGCTGCATCTATCCCGAATTGCTGGGCTTGCATCTTGCGCTCGGCGAGCCGCTGCGGGGCCAGGCGACGCTGCACCCCATCGAGCCCGAGGAGATCGGCCGCGCCGCCCCGCCCGAGGGTCAAGGCTATTTCCGCCTCGCGGCCAGCCGGATGATCCTGCTGGTGGAGGTCGAGAACTACGTCGTCATGGACATCTTCACCGACCCGCGAAACGACCAGTGACCGGCGTCAGCCGCGCTGGAAGCGGATGACATGCGCCATCAGGTCCGGGCTGCGTCCGGCCCGGATCACGCGGCGCACCTTCCCACGTTCCCCCGCCACGCGGTCCAGCATCCGGCAGAGCGGGTCGAGCTCGATCCCGAACGGGTCGAGGACGTTGGCCTGGGCGGACCGGTGCGCCGGCGTGAAGTCGAGGAGCATCGCGCCGCCCGGCCGGAGCTGGTCGATCCAGGTCGAGAAGGCCCGCTCGGGATCGAAGGCGTGGTCCCAGGAATTCGAGTAGACGAAGTCGAAGCGGCCGATCCAGTCGGGGTTCGCGTCGTGGAAATCCCACTGCACGGTCCGGGGAAACTGCGTGGCGCTGTCGGCAATTTCGGTCCCGATGATATCGGGTTCACCGGCCAGATGCTGCGCGAACCAGCCCTGCTCCGCCCCGCGCCGGGTGCCGTGGCAGAGGCCTGAGCTGACCTGCCCGACCCATTTCGGCAGCGCCTGGGCGAGCCAGCGGATATGCGGCTCGGTCACGAACTGGCGGTTGAGCTTGGCGGCGTTGCCGAGGTTCTGGACCTCGCGGTAGAGGTCATAGCGAAAGCCAGTCTCGTCTTCGTAGAGGACGCGGCGGGCGCCGTCCTCCTCCACCACCTTCATGTCGCCCACGGCGTCGCGGTAGGCGCGGTTGGGTCCGTCGAGCTTCGGCGGCGAGCCGGTCATGGCGAGCCCCTGCATGGCCTTCATCCGCCGCGAGCATAGGGCACGCGGCGGTTGAGCGCCATCAGCGCCGCACTACTCCGCCGCGACGCGCCGCTTTCCCAGCATGTCGCGCAGGTAGTGGCCGGTGTGACTGCCCTCGACCTCGGCCACCTGCTCGGGCGTTCCTTCGGCGACGATGGTGCCGCCGCCGTCGCCGCCCTCGGGGCCGATGTCGATGATCCAGTCGGCGCATTTGATGACGTCGAGATTGTGCTCGATCACCACGACGGAGTTGCCCTGGTCGACAAGCTCCTGGATGACCTCCAGCAGCTTTCTCACATCCTCGAAATGCAGGCCGGTGGTCGGCTCGTCGAGGATGTAGAGCGTGCGGCCCGTGGCGCGTTTGGAGAGCTCCTTGGAGAGCTTCACCCGCTGCGCCTCGCCGCCCGAGAGGGTCGTCGCCTGCTGGCCCACCTTGATGTAGCCGAGGCCCACGCGCTTGAGCGTCTCCATCTTGTCGCGGATGGCCGGGACGGCGGCAAAGAACTCGGCGGCGTCCTCGATGGTCATGTCAAGAACGTCGGCTATGCTCTTGCCCTTGAAGAGAACTTCCAAGGTCTCGCGGTTGTAACGCTTGCCCTCACAGGTCTCGCAGGTGACGTAGACATCCGGAAGGAAGTGCATCTCGATCTTGATGACGCCGTCGCCCTGGCACGCCTCGCACCGGCCACCCTTCACGTTGAAGGAGAAGCGGCCGGGCTTGTAGCCGCGGGTCTTCGCCTCCGGCAGGCCGGCGAACCAGTCGCGGATCGGGGTAAAGGCGCCGGTATAGGTCGCGGGGTTGGAGCGCGGGGTGCGCCCGATCGGCGACTGGTCGATGTCGATGACCTTGTCGAGATGCTCCAGCCCCTTGATTGTCTCGCAGGGTGCAGGGGTCTGGCGCGCACCGTTGAGGCGCATGGAGGCCGTCTTGAACAGCGTCTCGATGGTCAGGGTCGACTTGCCGCCGCCGGAGACGCCGGTGACACAGGTCAGCGTGCCGAGCGGGTACTCGGCGGTCACGTTTTTCAGGTTGTTGCCGGTGGCGTTGACCACGGTGACCGCCTTGCCGGTGCCCTTGCGCCGCTCCGCCGGCACCGCGATCTCGCGCTCGCCGGTGAGGTACTGGCCGGTGATCGACTCCTTGGTCGCGGCGATCTGGGCGGGCGGGCCGGAGGCGATGATCTGGCCGCCATGCACGCCCGCGCCGGGGCCGATGTCGAGCACGTAATCGGCCTCGCGGATCGCCTCCTCGTCATGCTCCACGACGATCACGGTGTTGCCCTGGTCGCGCAGGTTCTTGAGCGTGGTCAGCAGCCGGTCGTTGTCGCGCTGGTGCAGGCCGATGGAGGGTTCGTCGAGAACGTAGAGCACGCCGGTGAGGCCGGAGCCGATCTGGGAGGCGAGGCGGATCCGCTGGCTTTCCCCGCCGCTCAGCGTGCCGGAATTGCGGGAAAGCGTCAGGTAGTCGAGACCGACATTCACAAGGAAACCAAGCCGTTCGCGGATTTCCTTGAAGATGGCGCGCGCGATCTCCTGCCGCTGCTTGGTCAGCGTCTCGGGTGCCTTCTCGATCCAGTCGAGGGCGTCGCGGATCGACATCTCCACGATCTCGCCGATATGCTTGCCATCGATCTTGACCGCGAGCGCCTCGGGCTTGAGACGGTAGCCGCCGCAGGCCCCGCAGGCGCGGTTGTTCTGGTAGCGCTCCATCTCCTCGCGGCTCCACGAGGAGTCGGTCTCGCGGTAGCGGCGCTCCATGTTCGGGATCACGCCCTCGAAGATGCGGGAGATCTCGTAGACCCGGCCGCCCTCATCATAGCGGAACTTGATCTTCTCCCCGCCGGAGCCGTGGAGGATCAGTTGCTTGACGTGGGCTGGCAGGTCGCGCCACGGGGCGTTCTTGTCGAACTCGTAATGCTTGGCGAGCGCATCGATGGTCTGGCGGAAATAGGGGCTCTTCGACTTCGACCACGGGGCGACGGCGCCCTTGTAAAGGCTCAGCCCCTCGTCCGGGACCACCAGCCGCTCGTCGAAGAAGAGCTCGATGCCGAGGCCGTCGCAGACCGGACAGGCCCCAAACGGCGCGTTGAAGGAGAAGAGGCGCGGCTCGATCTCCGGAATCGTGAAGCCGGAGACCGGGCAGGCGAAGTTCTCGGAGAAGGTGATGCGCTCGGGCTCCGGCGCGTTGCCGTCATCGTCGGCCTTCGGCGCGGTTTCCAGCACCGCGATGCCGTCCGCGAGGTCGAGGGCGGTGCGGAAGCTGTCGGCGAGCCGCGTCGCGAGCCCGTCCCGCACCACGATCCGGTCCACGACCACGTCGATGTTGTGGCGGAACTTCTTGTCGAGGGTCGGCGGCTCGTCCAGTTCGTAGAACTGCCCGTCGACCTTCACCCGCTGGAAGCCCTGCTTGCGCAGCTCGGCGAATTCCTTGCGGTACTCGCCCTTGCGGTCGCGGATGATGGGGGCGAGGAGGTAGGCGCGGGTCCCCTCCTCCATCGCCATGACGCGATCCACCATCTCGCTCACCTGCTGCGCCTCGATGGGCAGGCCGGTGGCGGGGGAGTACGGGACGCCGACGCGGGCGAACAGCAGGCGCATGTAATCGTAGATCTCGGTCACCGTGCCGACGGTGGAGCGCGGGTTCTTCGACGTCGTCTTCTGCTCGATGGAGATCGCGGGGGAGAGGCCGGTAATGTGGTCCACGTCCGGCTTCTGCATCATGTCGAGGAACTGACGCGCATAGGCCGAGAGCGACTCGACATAGCGGCGCTGCCCCTCGGCATAGATCGTGTCGAAGGCGAGGGAGGACTTGCCGGAGCCCGAGAGGCCCGTGATGACGATCAACTCGTCGCGCGGCAGGTCCACGTCGATGGACTTCAGGTTGTGCTCCCGCGCGCCACGAATGGAAATCGTCTTCAGTTCGGCCATGCCACCCTCCGCCTCGCGCGTTCGTTTGCCCAAGCGCTACATCTAGACATCCGAGGCGGCGTTACCATAGAACATATGCGGAACACTCGCAATCGCGTCGTAAGGTCCCGTTAACCCTGCCCCGGCATCCTGCCGCCTCCTGTCAGAGGCGCTTACGCATGGCAGGCCGAAACGGTTTTGGTTAACGTCCGGCAACGCGAGATTCGGAGGAATGCATGGCAGGCAGCGTCAACAAGGTCATCCTGATCGGCAATCTGGGGCGCGACCCCGAGGTCAGGAGCTTCCAGAACGGGGGCAAGGTCTGCAACCTGCGCATCGCCACGTCCGAAACCTGGCGCGACAAGAACTCCGGCGAGCGGCGGGAGCGGACGGAGTGGCACACTGTCGCCATCTTCTCCGAACCGCTGGTGCGCGTGGCCGAGCAGTACCTACGCAAGGGCTCGAAGGTCTATATCGAAGGCCAGCTCGAGACGCGGAAGTGGCAGGACCAGTCCGGTCAGGACCGCTATTCGACCGAGGTCGTGCTGCGGCCCTACACCTCCACCCTCACCATGCTCGACGGTCGCGGCGAAGGCGGCGGCGGAGGCGGTGACTACGGCGGAGGCGGCGGCTCCTATGGCGGGGGCGGCGGAGGTTCCTACGGCGGCGGCGGCTCCGGCGGAGGCGGCCAGGGCGGCGGCGGAGGCGGCTTCGGCTCCGACATGGACGACGATATCCCGTTCTGATCGGATGGCGCGACCCGATCTCAGACCGGTCGCCAGCCTCTGGATCGGCGACCGGCTGACATGGTTCGAGCGGGTCGCCATCCAGTCCTTCATCGACCACGGCCACCGCTTCATCCTCTACGCCTACGACCCGATCGAGGGCGTTCCGGCGGAGGTCGATCTGCGCCCGGCCGACGAGGTCCTGCCCCGGCCCGAGCGCGACCTGTCGGACCGGGCGCGGCGGGCGATCTTCTCCGACACGTTCCGGATCGAGATGATCCTGAAGACCGACGCGATCTGGGTGGATACGGACGCGCTGTGCGTGGCGCCCTTCGAGCCGGTGGACGACTGCTTCTTCGGGATCGAGAAGCATACCGGCGTCGTCTCCAATGCGATGCTGCGGCTGCCCTCGGACGCAGCGGTGACGCGCGACCTGCACCGTCTGCTGACCGCGAGCGAGCCGATCCTGCCCTGGCTGCGCAAGGCGAAGCGCATCGAGCTACGCCACGCGCGGCACCGGGGCGAGCGCTGGGACATGACGCGGTTCCGCTGGGGCGAGTCCGGTCCGCGTGCGCTGACCTTCTACCTGCGCCATCACGGGCTGCACGGGCGGGCCTTCGCGCGGCACGTGCTCTACCCGCTGAACTTCCCGTTGAACACGGTGCTGTTCGAGCCGTCCTACACCCTGTCGGCGATCGAGCAGCCGGGTTCGCTGAGCGTGCATTTCTATGGCGGGACGAAGCACCGGATGCGCGAGCTCGGCCTGCTCACCCCGCCTGCGGGCAGCTATTTCGAGGCGATCTGCGCGCGGCACGGGATCGACCCGGCGGCACATCCCCTGCCCGCCCTCCCGGCGGAGGAGCGCGCCGCACCCTGACCCGCGGATCTGCGACATAAAGTCGAACCGTTCGCCCTGAGGTTGCGTTGGTGTCCCACGAAGCGGCGCCCGTCCGGTGCGCCGGACATCCGGGAGGTTCAGCCGCGCCATGCCGAAGCCATGATCGAGACGCCCCCGTCCCGCCTGCGCCCGCGCCCGTCCTGGGCGATCGTCG
This sequence comes from Pontivivens ytuae, assembly GCF_015679265.1. Classification (NCBI taxonomy): domain Bacteria; kingdom Pseudomonadati; phylum Pseudomonadota; class Alphaproteobacteria; order Rhodobacterales; family Paracoccaceae; genus Pontivivens; species Pontivivens ytuae. The sequence goes on along the minus strand of NZ_CP064942.1, from coordinate 3,485,898 downwards.
GCATCTTCCTGCTCCTGCTGACCGCCGCCGTGGCGGAGGCGCGGGACTTCCTGATGCCGGTGGTGCTCGCCCTTCTGCTCTCCCTCGTCTTCCGTCCGGTGCGGCGGGGCATGAACAGGGCGGGCGCCGGGGACGGTGTCGCGGCGCTGGTGATCTGCACGGGGCTGGTGCTGGCGGTGACCGCGCTGGTGATGCTGCTCGCCCAACCGGTGAGCACCTGGGTCGAGGACGCGCCGCGCATCGCCTGGCGGATCGAGCAGCGCCTCGCCTCGCTGGAGGGGACGGTGGAGGCGGTGACGCGCGCCGCCGAACAGCTCGACAACCTCGCCGAAGGGGCCGAGGACAGTGCGCGGGCGAGCGCCGCGACGCAGGGCGCCGAGGTCGCGGTCGAGGTCCGGCAGGGCGGCGGGATCCTGGCGCAGGTGGCAGCCGCGGCACCGCTCCTGCTGGGTCAGGCTGTGTTCACGCTGGTCCTGCTCTTCTTCCTGCTCGCCTCCGGCGACATGTTCTACCAGCGCATCGTGGAGGTGACGCCGCGGCTCGGCGACAAGAAGCGGGCGCTGGCCATTGCGCGCGACATCGAACGGCGGCTGGCGCGCTACCTCTTCACCATCACGCTGGTCAATGCGGGGCTCGGCGTGGCGGTGGGGCTCGCCATGTGGGCGATCGGGATGCCGGATCCGCTGATGTTCGGGGTTGCGGCGTTCCTGCTCAACTACATCCCTTACGTGGGGGCGATCGCGGGAACAGTGCTCGCCACCGCGATCGGGATCGTGGCGCTGCCCGAGCTCTGGCTCGCCTTCGCGGCGGGGGCGGCCTACTTCGCGCTCACCTCGCTGGAGGGGCAGGTCGTGACGCCCTATTTCGTGGGCCGCTCGCTGAAGCTCAACACGGTGGTGGTGTTCCTGTCGGTCGCGTTCTGGGCCTGGATGTGGTCGGTCGTCGGCATGATCATCGCGGTGCCGGTGCTGGTCGTCGTCCGCGTCTTCAGCGAGCATATCCCGGCGATGTCCTCCGTCGGCCGGTTCCTCGCCGCAAATGACGCGCCACCGCCCGAAAACCCGTCCGCGGCGGCCTGATACGGCCCGCGCCATTGCACACCCGGTCGCATCCGTCCTATAAGAAATCCACCATATCTGGTGTTTTTCCGCGCAGGACGAGAGACCTTGAACGATACGCCCGAGACCCCTGAGTCCGACGACGACGAACCGCGCCGCCCGGCCTATGACGGCCCGCAGGTGACCATCGAGGAGGAGATGCGCCGCTCCTTTCTCGACTACTCCATGTCGGTCATCATCTCCCGCGCGATCCCGGACGTGCGCGACGGGCTGAAGCCGGTGCATCGCCGGATCCTCTACGCGATGCACGAGACGGGAAACACCTCCGACAAGGCCTACAAGAAGTCGGCCCGCCCGGTCGGCGACGTGATCGGTAAGTATCACCCGCATGGCGACACCGCGATCTACGACGCGCTGGTGCGCATGGCGCAGGACTTCTCCATGCGGCTTCCGCTGCTCGACGGTCAGGGCAATTTCGGCTCGATGGACGGCGATGCGCCCGCGGCGATGCGGTATACCGAGGTTCGGATGGCGCCGCCCGCCGATGCGCTGCTCGCCGATATCGAGCAGGACACGGTTGACTTCCAGCCGAACTACGATGGCAAGGATCAGGAGCCGGTGGTCCTGCCCGCCCGCTTCCCCAACCTCTTGGTGAACGGCACGGAAGGCATCGCGGTCGGCATGGCGACGCGGATCCCGCCGCACAACCTCGGCGAGGTGCTGAACGCCGCCGAGGCGCTGATCGACGAGCCGGACCTGAGCTCCGAGGCGCTGACGGAGTACGTCCCTGCCCCCGACTTCCCGACCGGCGGGATCATCATCGGCCGCGCCGGTGCGAAGAAGGCGTATCTGGAGGGGCGCGGGTCGATCATCATCCGCGCGAAGACCAAGGTGGAGGAGATCCGGAAGGACCGCTTCGCCATCGTCGTCGAGGAAATCCCCTACCAGGTGAACAAGTCCACGATGATCGAGCGGATCGCGGAGCTTGCCCGCGAGAAGAAGATCGAGGGCATCGCCCATGTGCAGGACGAGAGCGACCGCTTCGGCGTGCGCGTGGTCATCGAGCTGCGCCGCGATGCGACGGCGGACGTGGTGCTGAACCAGCTCTACCGCTTCACCCCGATGCAGACGAGCTTCGGCGCCAACATGCTGGCCCTCAACAACGGGCGGCCGGAGCAGCTGACGCTGCGCGGCTTCCTGACGGCCTTCCTCGCCTTCCGGGAGGAGGTCGTGGCGCGCCGTACTGCCTTCCTGCTGATGAAGGCGCGGGAGCGGGCGCACATCCTGTCCGGTCTCGCCGTGGCGGTGGAGAACGTCGACGAGGTGGTCGCCACCATCCGGGCGTCGGCCGACCGGGGCGAAGCGCGCGAAAAGCTGATGACCCGCCGCTGGCCCGCGGCGCAGATCGCGGATTACATCCGGCTGATTGACGATCCGTCGCACACGATGAACGAGGACGGGACCTACAACCTCTCGATCGAGCAGGCGAACGCGATCCTCGAGCTGCGGCTGCAGCGCCTCACCGCCCTCGGCGTCAAGGAGATCACGGACGAGCTGGAAGAGCTCGCGGCCAAGATCACCGACTATCTCGACATCCTGCGCTCCCGCGACCGGATCATGGCGATCATCCGCGCCGAGATCACGGAGGTGCGCGAGAAATACGCCACCCCGCGCCGGTCCGAGATCGCCGATTTCGTCGGCGACATGGAGGACGAGGACCTGATCGAGCCCGCCGAGATGGTCGTGACCATCACCAATGGCGGCTACATCAAGCGCACCCCGCTCGACGAGTTCCGCGCCCAGCGGCGCGGCGGCAAGGGGCTGGGCGGCATGAACATGAAGGATGACGACTTCGTCACCCGCCTGTTCGTGGCCAACACCCACACGCCGATCCTGTTCTTCACAACCGACGGCATGGTCTACCAGCTCAAGACCTGGCGCCTGCCGCAGGGCGGGCGGAACGCGCGGGGCAAGGCGCTGGTCAATATCCTGCCGATCCAGAACGGAACCGGGATCGCGGCCACCATGCCCGTGGACCGGGACGAGGCGGATTGGGGCGACCTGCAGATCGTCTTCGCCACCTCGGCGGGCGACGTGCGGCGCAACCGTCTGTCGGATTTCACCAACATCATGCGCAACGGCAAGATCGCCATGCGCCTGCCCGACGACGGCACGCGGCTGGTGAATGCGCGGATCTGCGGCGAGGACGAGGACGTGATGCTGGTCACGGCACAGGGCCGCGCGATCCGCTTCCCGGTGACGGACGTCCGGGTCTTCGCCGGCCGGAACTCCACCGGCGTGCGCGGCATCCGGCTGGCCCAGGGCGACGAGGTGGTCTCGGCTTCCGTCATCCGGCATTTCGAGGCGGATCCGGCGGAGCGTGCGGCCTACCTCAAGATGCGCCGCGCGGTGGCCGGGCAGACCGAGGATGACAGCGCGGACGAGGACGACGCAGCCCCGGGCTCGATCACCCAGGAACGCTATGCCGAGATGTCGGCGGCCGAGGATCTGATCCTGACGCTGACCGAGATGGGGGCGGGCAAGCTCTCCTCCTCCCACGACTATCCGGTGCGCGGCCGCGGCGGCCAGGGCGTCATGGCGATGGATAAGGCGCTGCGCGGCGGGCGGCTGGTGGCGTCCTTCCCCGTGGAGATCGACGATCAGATCATGCTGGCCACGAATACCGGCCAGTCGATCCGGACGCCGGTCGCCGACATCTCCTTCCGCTCCCGCTCCGCCGGTGGTGTGCGCGTCTTCAACACCCGCAACGGCGAGAAGGTCGTCAGCGTCGCCTGGATCGCCGATCAGGGCGAGGAGGGCGGCGCGGAGGAGTGACGCCGCGCGCTGTGAGCAGTGTTGCCGTTTTGCGTATTTGAAGAGAGTGATGAGGCCGGGCGCGCGCCCGCTCCATCACTCTCGCCCAATACGCCCGCCGGAGGCAGCTACCGCAGTCGGAAGGACGCGGTGGCGCTCAGCGGCCCGTCGGTGGCCACGATCCCGCGCTGATGCAGGTCGATGAGATGGGCGAGCACGTTGCGGGCCGCCGCCGGGTGCAGGCGCGGATCGACATCGGTGTAGATCGCCGCCGTGAGCGCCGCCACTGTGGCCGGGCGGTCGAGGCCGGCGAGGATCTGGGCCTCGCGGCTCTCGCGATGGGCGATGAGCTCGGCCACGCGGGCCTCCCCCTCCTCCACCACGTCGCCGTGGCCGGGCAGCAAGCGGTGGCGCGCGGCCCCGCCCTGCATCCGGCGCAGGGAGCTCATGAAGGCGGTGAGATCGCCGTCGGGCGGTGAGACCAGCGTGCTCGCCCAGCCCATGACGTGATCGCCGGTGAAGGCGACGCCGCCCTCCTCCCACACGAAGCTCAGGTGGTTGGCCATGTGGCCGGGGGTATGGAGCGCGGTGAGGGACCAGCCCTCGCCTGCCACGGTGTCGCCATCGGCGAGGGTCACGTCGGGGGTGAAGTGCGGGTCGACGCCCTCTCCTCCGCCGAGCGCATCGCTCTCAGCCAACTGCCGCATGATCGCGCTGCGCCCCGCCTGCGCGTCACCGAAGGCGTGGACCGGGGCGCGGAGCCGGGGGGCGAGCGGCGTGTGGTCGATATGGGCGTGGGTGATGAGCACATGGCTGATCCGCTCGCCGGGGGTCAGCGCCGCTTCGATGGCCGCGAGGTGGCGCGGATCGTCGGGGCCGGGGTCGATAACGGCGACGGCGCCCTCCCCCACGATGTAGGTCTGCGTCCCGGTGAAGGTCATCGGACCCGGATTGGGCGCGGTGATGCGGCGCACGCCCTTCGCGACGATCTCCATGCCCGGCTCCCTTGCGCGGGGCGGGCGGCTTGCCTACCCCTTTCATCATGTTGAATTTCAGATGGCTCAAACGCTGGATGCCGCGCAACCTGTTTTCGCGTGCGCTCTTGATCCTGCTGGTGCCGGTGGTGGGCATCCAGCTCGTCACCGCCGCGGTCTTCGTCCGGCGGCATATCGAGGGGGTGACCGAGCAGATGGCGCAGGCCGTCGCCTCGGAGCTCAACTACGCCATCACCACCATCGAGACGGCGCCGACGCAGGCCGCGCGGGATGCGCAGATCGAGACGGTGAGCGGGCTCTTGAACCTCACTGTGCTGCTCGATCCCGAGGGGCAGATCGCGGCGGAGGATGATTTCGCGTTTCTCGACATCTCCGGCAATGCGGCCGCCGAGGAGCTGCGCAGCGTGATCCGGCGCGATCTCAGCGTGGACGGGGTGGCCATCGACAAGATGCTGCTGGTCGAGGTGCAGACCTCCGCCGGGGCGCTGACGGCGCTGTTACCACGGCGGCGGCTGATCGCGTCGAACCCGCACCTGCTGCTCACCTGGATGATCTTCGCCGCGGCGATCTTCGCCACCATCTCGACCCTGTTCCTGCGCAACCAGATCCGCCCGATCCGGGAGCTCGCCCGGGTGTCGGAGGCGTTCGGCAAGGGGCGGTCGGAGCCGTTCCGGCCGAAGGGGGCGGAGGAGGTGCGGCGCGCGGGCGCGGCGTTTCTCGCCATGCGGGGGCGGCTCGAGCGGCAGATCGAGCAGCGCACCTCGATGTTGTCAGGGGTCAGCCACGACCTGCGCACGCCGCTCACCCGGATGCGGCTGGCGCTCGCGGTGGCCGAGCCGGGGCCGGAGACGGACGAGCTGGTCCACGACGTGACGGAGATGGAGCGGATGCTCGACGGCTTCCTCGCCTTCGCCCGCGGCGAGGGGACGGAAGAGACGGTGCCGGTGGAGCCGATCACGCTCGCCCGCACGCTGGTCGATCGCGCCCGGCGCGACGGGGCCGACATCAACCTGATCGTGGAGAACGAGACGCCGGACGAGTGCATCGTGCAGGTGCGGGAGATGGCGCTTACGCGGGCGGTTCAGAACCTGCTCTCGAACGCCATCCGCTATGGCGACCGGGTGCGGCTGCGGGTGCGGCTCACGCGGTTGGCGCTGGAGTTCACGGTCGAGGATGACGGCCCCGGCATTCCGGAGGACCAGATGCTCGCGGCCCTCAAGCCGTTCTCCCGCCTCGACAGTGCGCGCAACCAGGACGCGGGCGGCTCGGTCGGGCTGGGCCTGTCGATCGCGGCGGACGTCGCGCGCAGCCACGGCGGCTCGCTCCGGCTGGAGCGGAGTGCGGCGCTCGGCGGGTTGAGCGGGATCCTGAGGATCCCGCGCTAGGCGGGGGCGAGCGGGAAGAGGACGCGGACGGTCAGGCCATCCTCCCGCAGCTCGCGCTCGAGCTCGGCGCTCAGGATGCGGGCGGAGCTGCGCATCAGGACCTCGCCGAAGCCCGCCTCCTCCCCCGCTTCCAGATCGGCGCGGCGGCCCGGTGGCATGGTCTCCGACCAGATCAGGACGGCGCGGCCCTCCCCCTCCCGATCCAGGGTGACGTCCAGGCGGCCGCCGGGGGCGCAGAGCGCGCCGTACTTCGCGGCATTCGTGGCGAGCTCGTAGAGCAGCATGGCGAAGGCGGTGGTGCGGGTGCCGTCGACCATGATGTCCGGGTCGAGATCGGTGCGCAGGTCGAGATCGACGCGGCCATTGGCCCAGGGCGTGAGACCGGCTTCGATGATGCGGGCGAGCGGGACGTCGCCCAGCCGCCCCTCGTCGGCATATTCGAGGGTCAGCGAATGCGCGTCCGACAGGGCGGTGATCTGGCCGCGCAGGAAGCTTGCGAAGCTGCGCACGTCGGTCATGCGACTGCCGACGAGGCGGATGAGGGCCGCGATCATCGCGAAGTTGTTCTTGACGCGGTGGTTCATCTCGCGCGCCATCAGGGCGATGCGCTCGTCGGCGCGCTTGCGCTCGGTGATGTCCCAGTTCACGCCCATCATGCGGACCGGGGCGCCCGCCTCGTCCCGCTCGATGACGCGGCCGCGCCCGGCGATCCAGCGGTGGCTGCCGCCGGGCAGGACGACGCGGAACTCCATCTCGTAGTCCTGATCGCCGATCGTAGCGCGGGAGATCGCGGCCTCCACCTTCGGCCGGTCCTCCGGCAGGATGGTGGAGAGGACCCGGGCGCCGCAGCGCTCCTCCTCCGGCCCGATGCCGAAGAGCGACACAAGCTCGGGATCGCAGGTCAGCACATCGGTCTGCACGTTCCATTCGAAGCTGTGCATGTTGCCCGCGGCCAGCGCGAGCTGTGCGCGGAGCTGATCCGCCGCCAGCCGCGGCGAACGGATGGCGGGCGTGTGTTCGTGGCGCCGGAGCTTGGCGATGAGATCAGCGGTGGAGCCGTCGCCCGCAGCGCGGGCAGCCGGGTTCTGTCCCTCTTCGGGCGGGAGCGGAATCGGCGCGGAATTCGTCATGGTGCAACGCCTTGGTCATGGCACCCTGTTTACGCCGTTCTCACGCCGGTGCCCTGGCCGACGGCTTCCTACCGCCACCTCCTGCGTAGCCCTCGGGGGATTAACAGGAGCTTACCGGCTCGAGATGGTTCCAGAAAAAATGCATCGCGAAGAGATGGCACAAAGAAATTAGGGCCGCGGCCGACCTGGAGGGCGCTTTTGGAACGATTTTGATGGGTCCGCGCCCTGAAGCATTGATGTCGTTAGTTCGACGTCCGAGATCGCCAACGCGCCCTCCGGGGGGAGGTCGGGCGCGGCCCGGCGTGGCCGCCGGGCGGGACAGATGGTCAGTATGAGGACAAAAAATGAGGGGCGGTTGGTTCCGCCCCTCTAGTGCCCCTCGTTTTCAGGCTGTTCGCGGTCTGGTTGACTGCCCGGTTTCTCGCCCGCTGGCCTGAACTCTAGGAACGCCAACTAAAGGCGCTCGAATCTCATTCGGTTTCTAATCTTGGCGCTTGGAACTTTGAACACGTTCGCCAGTCGGCCAACATCACGGCCGTGAAGTGATACTGCCGCCTTCAAAGCGCCATCACCAAAAAACAAGTCTTCGGCAAAGTTCTCAGCCCTTTGTTCGTTCGAATCGTCACTCTCCAAGTACAAAAACGCAGCTTGCTCCGCATCATGTGCATCTCCCATAAGGATGAAATCCGCATCGACACCTTCGAGAAAATGATGACCAAGCTCGTGACCAACGACCCATCGCTTCCAAGCCTCACTTAGATGCCTTCCAACAACGACGGTCGGCACGTAGCCTTTCTCGGTGGAGCGATAGTCTAGATATCCTCTATGACCGTAGGACATGGCTTCTTGAGTAACGCGAACACCAAGACGGTTTGCTAAAACACCAATCCTATTTGGGGGATTCGAGCGGAAACTCACGATCTCTCTGTAAGCTCCTGGAGGCAACAGACGGCGGAATTCACTACGCATCGCACCTTCCTCTGCTTATATTCACTAAACGTGGAGCGAGCCTTGGAACTCGCTCCCTCAATCTCAGCTGCAGCCGCTCGTCGCGCCGCAGGTGTTGCACTTCATGCAGGTGCCGTTGCGCACGAGGGTGAAGTTGCCGCACTCGCCGCACGGGTCGCCCTCGTAGCCCTGCATCTTCGCCTTGGTCCGGTCGTCCATCGTGGTTACGGCGGCGACGGAGGTTTCGGTTTTCGCGACCACCGTCACGCCCGGGGCCGGAGCGGCGGCACCGCCCTGGAGCACGGTCAGTTCCTGGGGCAGCCGCTTGCGCAGGTAGCCGGTGGAGCTGATCTGGCGGATCATGTCGATGGAGCTTGCGGCCGTCTCCTCGTCCGCCTTCCGGATGTTGGAGACACCCTCTTCCACGCCGCGGCCCATGTCGGCGAAGGCCTCGCCGGAGGGCTTCACGTGGGCAAGGTCCGTCCGGTCGAGGTAGCTCACCGCCAGCTCGCGGAAGATGTAGTCGAGGATCGAAGTCGCGTTCTTGATCGAGTCGTTGCCCTGGACCATTCCCGCCGGCTCGAACCGGGTGAAGGTGAAGGCCTCGACGAACTCCTCGAGCGGGACGCCATACTGGAGCCCGACCGACACCGCGATGGCGAAGTTGTTCATCATCGCGCGGAAGGCGGCACCCTCCTTGTGCATGTCGATGAAGATCTCGCCGAGCGAGCCGTCCTCGTACTCGCCGGTGCGCAGGTAGACCTTGTGCCCGCCGACGATGGCCTTCTGGGTGTAGCCTTTGCGGCGCTCGGGCAGCTTCTCACGGCCCTTGGCGACCTCCTTGACGACGATCTTCTCCACGATCTTCTCGGCGAGGATAGTGGCCTTTTCGCCGGCGGCGGCCTCGATCAGCGCCTCCTCCAGATCATCCTCGTCCTCCTCGATCAGCGCGGCCGAGAGCGGCTGGCTGAGCTTGGAGCCGTCGCGGTAGAGGGCGTTCGCCTTCACGCCGAGGGAGTGGGAGAGCTCGTAGGCCTCAAGGCAATCCTCGATCGTCGCGTCGTTCGGCATGTTGATCGTCTTGGAGATCGCGCCGGAGATGAAGCTCTGCGCCGCCGCCATCATGGTGATGTGGCTGTCGACGGAGAGGTAGCGCTTGCCGATCTTCCCGCAGGGGTTAGCGCAGTCGAAGATGCCGTAGTGCTCTTCCTTGAGGTGCGGCGCACCCTCCAGCGTCATGGTCCCGCAGACGTGGTTGTTCGCGGCCTCAATCTGCTCCCGGGTGAAGCCGAGATGGCGCAGCAGGTCGAAGGACGGATCGTTCAGCTTCTCCTCGGGGATGCCAAGGGTGCCGGTGCAGAACTCCGCGCCCAGCGTCCACTGGTTGAAGACGAAGCGGATGTCGAAGGCGGTGGCGAGCGCGCCCTCGATCTTCGCGATCTCCGCCTCGCCGAAGCCGTGGCCGATCAGCGCCGTGTGGTTGATCGCCGGCGCGTTGCCGATGGAGCCGTGGCCGACCGCGTAGGAGGTGATCTCCTCGATCTGGGCAGAGCCGTAGCCGAGCTTCGAGAGGGCCGCCGGAACCGACTGGTTGATGATCTTGAAGTAGCCGCCGCCGGCGAGCTTCTTGAACTTCACCAGCGCGAAGTCCGGCTCGATGCCCGTGGTGTCGCAGTCCATGACGAGGCCGATCGTGCCGGTGGGCGCGATGACGGAGACCTGGGCGTTGCGGAAGCCGTGCTTCTCCCCCTCGCTCAGCGCCTCGTCCCACACGGCGTGGGCCATGTTGATCAGGCGGCCGTCCGGGCAGTTGTCGTGGTCGAGCGGGACGGGCGGGACCGCGAGGCCCTCGTAGCCCTTCGCCTCGCCATAGGCCGCGCGGCGGTGGTTGCGGATGACGCGCAGCATGTGCTCGGCGTTCTTCGCGTAGCCCGGGAAGGCGCCCTGCTCCGCCGCCATCTCGGCCGAGGTCGCGTAAGACACGCCTGTGAGGATCGCGGTCAGCGCACCGCAGAGCGCGCGGCCCTCGTCGCTGTCATAGCCGTAGCCCATGTTCATCAGGAGGCCGCCGATATTGGCGTAGCCGAGGCCCAGCGTACGGAACTCGTAGGAGCGGCGGGCGATCGCCTCAGACGGGAACTGCGCCATGAGCACGCTGATCTCCAGCGTCACGGTCCACAGGCGGGAGGCGTGCACGTAGCCGTCCACGTCGAACTGGCCGTCCTTGAGGAAGGTCAGCAGGTTCATCGAGGCGAGGTTACAGGCCGTGTCATCGAGGAACATGTACTCCGAGCACGGGTTGGAGCCGCGGATCTCACCGTCCTCGGGGCAGGTGTGCCACGCGTTGATCGTGTCGTGGAACTGGATGCCGGGATCGGCGCAGGCCCAGGCGGCGTGGCCGATCTGGTCCCACAGCTCGCGGGCGGACACGGTCTTGGCCACTTTGCCGTCGGTGCGGCGGATGAGCTCCCACGGCTTGTCGTCCTTCGCCGCCTTGAGGAAGGCGTCGGTCACGCGCACCGAGTTGTTGGAGTTCTGGCCCGCGACGGAGTTGTAGGCCTCGCTGTCCCAGTCGGTGTCGTAGGTCGGGAACTCGATGGAGGCGTAGCCCTGCCGTGCGTAGTCGAGCACGCGCTTGACGTAGGTCTCGGGGATCGCGGACTTCTTCGCGCCCTTGATCGCGGTCTTCAGTGCCGGGTTGCGCTTGGGGTCGAAGGCGTCCTGCTCGTAGCCGTCCCATTCGCGGATCGCAGCGAAGATGTCGTTGAGCTTCGCCTCGTGCATCTTGGAGCCCGCGACGAGGGAGGCGACCTTCTGCTCCTCCTTCACCTTCCAGTTGATGAAGGCCTCGATGTCGGGGTGATCCATGTCGCAAATCACCATCTTGGCCGCGCGGCGCGTTGTGCCGCCCGACTTGATGGCGCCCGCGGCCCGATCGCCGATCTTGAGGAACGACATCAGGCCAGAGGAACGGCCGCCGCCGCCCAGCGGCTCATCGGCGGCGCGCAGGGACGAGAAGTTGGTGCCGGTGCCCGAGCCGTACTTGAAGAGGCGCGCCTCGCGCGTCCACAGGTCCATGATCCCGCCCTCGTTCACCAGGTCGTCGGTGACGGACTGGATGAAGCAGGCGTGAGGCTGCGGGTGCTCGTAGGCGGACTTGGACTTGGTGAGCTTGCCGGTCTCGAAATCGACGTAGAAGTGGCCCTGGCTCGGCCCGTCGATGCCATAGGCCCAGTGGAGGCCGGTGTTGAACCACTGCGGGGAATTCGGCGCGGACATCTGCGCGGCGAGCATGTAGCGCATCTCGTCGAAATACGCTTGCGCGTCGGCCTCGGTGGAGAAGTAGCCGCCCTTCCAGCCCCAGTAGGTCCAGGCACCCGCCAGCCGGTCGAAGACCTGCTTGGCGGACGTCTCCCCGCCGAAGCGCTCTTCCTCCGGCAGCTTCTTGAGCGCCGCCTCGTCGGGGATAGAGCGCCACAGGAAGGCGGGCACGCCCTTTTCCTTCACCTTCTTCAGGCGCGCAGGCACACCGGCCTTGCGGAAGTACTTCTGCGCCAGCACGTCGGAGGCGACCTGCGACCAGGCGGCCGGCACCTCGAGGTTGTCGAGCGCGAAAACGACGGAGCCGTCCGGGTTGCGGATCTCGCTCGACGTCGTGCGGAATTCGAGCGCCGCGTAGGCGTCGGCGGCATCGGTGGTGAAGCGGCGGTCGATCTTCATGGGGCCCTGTCCTTCTCGTTGTATCGGGCGCACGGCAAAGGGGGCTCCTCCCTCCCCACGAGGGAAGGCTGCACGCTCGACAGTGGTGGTTCATCTGGACCGGGCGGTTGGTGATGCCTGCGCCGCATCTTGTGTCCGCCCTGGTGACGAAGCCCAAGATGCGGTGGTTCGCTCACCATCGTCAACGAAAAATTCACGAAGGAACACCACATATTGTGCTTGCAATATGGGCCCGCCACAGGAGAGCGGAATTAACAAACGAGTCGTTGCAGGCTCAACCATAACGTGAAGATGACGGCGTTTTTCGAGCGTGTTCAGGGGCTTTCGGAGCGTGCTTTTTGCACCGGCGGAAAGCCGCCGACCCGTAGCGCCCCGCTTCGCCGTCGGACCTGTGACTAAATGTTGTATCTCGCGCGGCGGCAAACACAGCGAATCCCGGCATCCGGAAACGACGCGGGAGGTCGCATTTCCGCACGACTGGCGCGGCATTTGAGCGCGAGAGTGGAGGGGTCAGCGACGGAGGTCCCCATGCTCGATCTGTCCACCCTCGCCCACGATCTCGACGCCGTGCGCCGCCCGGTGGAGGCGGCCCGCGGCCTGCCCTCGGCGCTCTACACCGATCCGGACGCGCTTGTGCTGGAGCGTGCGCGCATCTTCCACGCGGGCTGGACCTGCATCGGCTTCTGCAAGGACGTGCCCGCCCCCGGCGACGCGCGCCCCGTCGACCTGCTGGGGGCGCCGCTCCTGCTGCTGCGCGATCACGCGGGCGCCGTTCAGGTCTTCGAGAACGTGTGCCGCCACCGCGGGATGATCCTGGTGGAGGAGGCGCGCAATTTCGGCGGCGTGATCCGCTGCCCCTATCATTCGTGGTGCTACAGCCTCGACGGCGCGCTGCGCGCCACGCCGCACGTGGGCGGGCCGGGGATCAACCGGAGCGAGGCTCTGGATCCGGCGCAGACGGGGCTGACGCCGGTGCGCAGCGCGGTGTGGATGGACATGGTCTTCGTCAACATCTCGGGCGACGCGCCTGACTTCGCCGACTGGATCGCCCCGCTCGCCGCCCGCTGGGCCGACTTCGCGGACCGGCCGCTTCATGCGGGCCAGGGGTCGAGCTTCACGCTGGAGGTGGGCTGCAACTGGAAGCTGGCGGTGGAGAACTACTGCGAGAGCTACCACCTGCCCTGGGTCCATCCCGGCCTGAACGCCTATTCCCGGCTGGAGGATCACTACCATATCGAGGCGCCCGGCGCCTTTTCCGGTCAGGGGACGGAGGTCTACGCCCCCCGCCTGCACGACACGCTCGCCTTCCCGGATTTCGAGGGCCTGCCCGCGCGCTGGGACCGGGCGGCGGAGTACGTCTCGCTCTATCCCAACGTGATGCTGGGCGTGCACCGCGACCACGTCTTCGCCATCCGGCTCGACCCGGTGGCGGTGGACCGGACGGTGGAGCATGTGGAGATCTGGTACACCACCGAAGCCGCCGCGACCGGGGCGGAGCTGGCCGAGTTGCGGGCGCTCAACGCGGCGCAGTGGAAGGGCGTCTTCGTCGAGGATATCGGCGTGGTCGAGGGGATGCAGCGCGGTCGCCATGCGCCGCATTTCGATGGCGGACGCTTCTCCCCGGTGATGGACAGCCCCACCCACCTCTTCCACGCGTGGGTGGCGGAGCGGCTGGCGTGACGCCGCACGCTCTGGACGCGGAGATGCGGGCGCTACACCCGGACGGCGACCCGGCCCGCCGCGCGGCGCTGCACGAAGCGGCGGCGGAGCTGTCGAAGGATCCCGCCGCGCGCCGCTTCGAGCTGACCCACGCCTGGGTGCATGCCCTCGTTGCGGGCGAGCAGACGCGGGTGGTCGAGCTGGAACATCGGCTGCGCCGGCTCGGCGGCCTCTGACGCTCTCTCTTCTTCAAACATCCCCGCCGGAGGCGCAGGTATGCTACCCGCGCGCGATCTCCACTCCGAGCACCTGTTTGTAGGGCCGGTCGGGGCTGTAGATGATCGAGGGCCAGTCGGGGTTGTTGAGGCTGTCGGGGAAGTGCTGCGGCTCGACGGCGAAACCCTGGTAGCCCTCGGTCCTGAGCCCGTCATGGTGATCGACGTCGAAGCGGAAATGCCAGGTGTTGAAGACCTGGAGGCCCGGCTGATCGGTCCACATCCGCATCCGCACGTCGTTGGCGGGGTTGAGGAGCGTACAGCACTCGACCTCCGCCGGGCGGCCGTCGGCCAGCACCATGTTGATGTCGATGCCCTGCTCGTCCGGGTCCGCTTCGCGCGAGGAACGGGGCGTGCGGAAGTCGTAGCGCGTGCCCGCGACCGCCGCGATCTCCCCGGTGGGCAGCAGGGTGTCGTCGGTGGGCGTGAAGCGGTCGGCGGCAGCGTGGAAGACGTGATCGCGCACGCCGGTCGTTGCCCCCAGCGTGTAGTAGTTGTGCTGGGCGAGGTTGATCGGCGTGCGCCGGTCGGGCTGCCCTTCCATCGTCAGTGTCAGCCGCGGCCCGTCGAGCTCGAAAAGGGCGGAGAAGGCGACCTCGCCCGGATAGCCCATGTGGCCGTGCGGCGAGGTGTGGGTGAGGCGCACGGCGCGGTCGCCGTCGGGCTCCATCTCCCAGACGACCTTGCCGAGCCCCTCGCCGCCGCCATGCAGGTGGTGCGGCGGCTTCGCGACGTCGAGCTGGTGCGCGGTCCCGTCGAGGGTGAACCGGCCAAAGCCGGTGCGGTTCGCCACGCGGCCCGCGATCACGCCGTGGGCGCGGGACTGGGTCAGATATGTCTCGAAGTCGGGGAAGCCGAGCACCATGGCCTCGGCCACGCTGTCAATGCGCCAGTCGCGGATCGTGGCACCGTAGCTCAGGATGCTGACGCGGGCCGCGCCGCTGTCGAGGATGTGCTCATGGACGGGCGTGCCGTTGACGCTGCCGATCTGCTGCATGGGGGCCTCCTAGCGTGTGGTTCGCGACATGCGCCCGGCGCGCAGGCGGTCAAGCGGCGGATTTGCGTATTTGGACAAAGAAGAAGATCAGCCCTGACCCGCGATCGCGCGGATCTTGTCGAGCAGGGTGGTGTCCATCGTGATCCCGTCGCGGGCCGCGGCTTCGCGGGCGGCGAGGCGGCGGGTGCCGGGCAGGCGCGCGCCCTCCATCCCTTCGTAGAGGGCGGCAAGGGCCGTCATGCGGGCCGCGAAGGCGCCGCCTGAGAGGGGGCCGGGATCGAGGGCGATGATGCTCTGGCCGAGATCGGGCGGGCCACCTTCGTCGTCGAAGAGGGAGGAGGCCTCGGTGCCGAAGGCGGCGCCGGCGAGGGCCGCGGACATGACCTCGACCATCAGCGCGAGGGCCGCGCCCTTCGCGCCGCCCATCGGGGCGACGGTGCCTTTGAGGGCGGTGGCGGGATGCGTCGTCGGCTTGCCGTCGGGGCCGAGGGCCCAGCCTTCGGGAATGCTCTCCTTCCCAGCCTCGCGGGCGGCGAGGATCTTGCCGCGGGCGACGGTGGTGGTGGCCATGTCGATGACGAGCGGCGCAGGCTCCATCGGGGCGGCGAAGGCGATGGGGTTGGTACCGAGGAGGGCTTGCGTGGCGCCCCACGGGGCCATGGCCTTGGGCGCATTGCCATAGACGAAGGCGATCAGGCCCTGCTCGGCCAGCGTCTCGCAATGGTGGCCCGCGACGCCGAAATGGTGGGAGCGGTGGAGGGCGCAGGCGGCGATGCCCTGGGATTTCGCGCGCGCGGCGAGCTCCGGCAGGGCGAGGTCGTAAGCGGGGTAGGCAAAGCCGTAGCCCGCATCGACGCGGAAGAGGCCGGGGCGGATGTCCTCGATGGCCGGGACGGCGTGGCCCTTCACCTTTCCGGCGGCGGATTGCGCGGCGTAGGACGGGATGCGGGAGAGGCCGTGGCCGCCCTGCCCGTCGGCCTGCGCGCGGATCAGGGCGCGGGCGGTGCTGGCGGCGTTCTCGGGGCTCGTGTCGGCGGCGATCAAGGCGGCGGAGGCGAGGGCCTCGGCCTCGGCGAGCGTGAGGGTCTCGGTGGTCATGTGGCCTCGCTGCGGTTGGGCGGCTTTGGGGGGAGGCTTAGCGGGTCGGGGCGGTCGTGGCACCCCGTCTTGCTGTGTGGGTACATGTTTTGGGAGCGGCTGCCCCCTCCCCGGCCCTCCCCCGGATCGGGGGAGGGGGCGAAATGCGCCACCTTTGTTCTTAAGGCAGCGACCGGAACGGTTTGGCCTCCTCCCCCCGGCCGGGGGGAGGAAGGAGGAGGGGGGAGATCAGGCCGAGCGGTAGAGCTTCGTCATCACGAACTCGCGGTGGCCGAGCGCCTCCGCCGCCGTGGCGCGGCCGTTCGCCGTGCGCCGGATCATCTCGATCAGCGCATCGCCCGCCTGGTCGATGGTCATCTCGCGGGTCAGCACGCCGGTCACGTCCACGTCGATATGCTCGGACATGGTACGCAGCGTGCGCGGGTTGCCGGAGATCTTGATGACCGGAACGATCGGGTTGCCCACCACGTTGCCCTGCCCCGTGGGGAAGGTGTGGATGACGTAGCCCGCGGCGGCCATCAGCGTCACGCACTCCGCCGCCGCCGAGGACGTGTCCATGAAGTAGAGACCGGCCCCCTTCTCAGGCGCCTCCGCCGGGCCGAGCGCGTCGATATAGGTGCACTCGCGACCGATCTTCTCCAAATTGCCGAGGGCCTTTTCCTCGATGGTCGTGAGACCGCCGAGGATGTTGCCCTTGGTCGGCTGGCTGTCGGACAGGTCGTTGGTCTGGTGGGCGAAGATCACGTCGTCCTGGTAGGCCTGGAAGATCTTCATGAACTTCTCGGCCGCCTCGGGCGTCGCGGCACGCTTTTCGCAGATATGCTCGGCGCCCGTGATCTCGGAGGTCTCGCCGAAGACGCCGTAGAGCCCTTCGGGGATCAGCTTGTCGTACATGTTGCCGACGGTCGGGCAGGACGAGAGGCCGGTGGTCGTGTCGCTCTCCCCACACTTGGTGGAGACCCAGAGCTCGGTGAGCGCGCACTCCTCCTTCGGCAGTTCGGTCGCCCAGTGGACGAATTCCTTGGCCTTCCAGCTCGCGGCACGGATCGTCTCGAAATCGCCGTTCTGCTCGATGGAGAACTCCGCGACGGGCTTGCCGGTCTCGCGGATGCCGTCGGCGATGACCTTGGTCCATTCGGGCTCGATCCCGATGACGACCACGGCGGCGACGTTGGGGTTTGCGCCGGTGCCGATCATGGTGCGGAAGTGCAGGTCCAGATCCTCGCCGAATTGCAGGCGGCCATAGGCGTGGGGTAGCGCCATCGTGCCCTTCACGTTGTTGGCCACCGCCTCGCACGCCGCGTTCGAGATGTCGTCCACCGGCAGGATGATCACGTGGTTGCGCACGCCCACGCGGCCGTTCTCCCGCCGCCAGGCCGTCACACTCATGTTGCTCGCGTCAAACATGGCTTACCACCTCTTCGTCTTGCAATTGTGGGTATGGACATGGCCGCCGGTCTCGGCAGGGCCCACCATGCGGCCGATATCCTCGCCATATTTTATCACGGTATCGCCCTCGGTGAGATCCTTGAGTGCCACCTTGTGACCGATCGGGATATCGGCCTTGGCCGTGAGGCGGAAATCGCTGTTATCATGGGTGACGACGCAGAGCATGTCGGTGCCCGCGCTCAGGCCCTCGACGACGACGACGCCGACATTGTCGGCCGTGTCGTGGACAAGGAGATGGGGTTTCTGACTCATGGGCAGGTCCTCCGTGGAATGGGGCCGTCAAATGGGGCCATCTGCGGCTCTGTCGGCGGCTTGACGATGAGTCTTCTATAAGACATCTTCTAGAAGAGTTGCAAGGGAAGGCTGATGTCGGACGCACCGCTCTATCTTCAGGTCCGCGAGACCCTGATCTCGCGCATGGCGTCCGGGGCGCTGAAACCGGGCACGGCGCTGCCGTCGGAGTTCGCGCTGGCCGGGGAGCTGGGGGTGAGCCAGGGCACGGTGCGAAAAGCGCTCGACACGCTAGCGGCCGACAACCTGGTGCTGCGCCGCCAGGGCCGCGGGACCTTCGTGCCGGAGGCGACGACGGAGCGCGCGCTCTTCTCCTTCTTCCGGCTGACGGGGGAGAACGGGGAGAGCCTGATCCCCGAGCCCGTGACCGAGGAGATCCGCCACCGACCCGCCCCCGCACGCATTGCCGAGCGGCTGGGGCTGGAGAAGGGTGCGATCATGATCCGCATCCGGCGCACGCGGGCGCTGATGGGGCGGGTGGCGGCGCTGGAGGACATCTTCCTCGACCCCGCACTGTTGCCGATCGGTGAGGAGGACGGCCCGCTGCCCAACGCGCTCTACACCCACTACCAGCGCGCGCACGGGCTGTCGGTGACGCGGGCCGAGGACTTCATGCAGGCCGTCGGGGCGCCGGCGAAGGCGGCGAAGGCGCTGGGGCTGGCGGAGGGTGCACCCCTGCTGCTCGCCCGTCGCGACGCCTTCGACATCACCGACCGGGTCGTGGAGACGCGGGAGAGCTGGTTCCTGACCGAGGGCCTCGGCTACGGCGTGACGCTGCGCTGAGGGCGCGCCTGCGGCCACCGTCGGATCTTGCGTATTTCGGGAAAGATGAAAGCGGGGGCGTTGCGCTTCCGAGGCGGGCCGCGTCATATCGGGCGCGACAGGAGACAGACATGACCGACCGCCCGACCCAGTTGAAGCTCGCGCCCGAGACGCGCGCCGCCCAGGCGCTGCATTACATCCACCCGATGCATGGCGCGGTGGTGCCGGGGATCGAGCCCGCCTCGACCTTCGCCCGCGATGCGGATTACGCGCCGATGGGCGACGCGGTCTATGCGCGCGACGGCGGCCCCACGACGCAACATGCGGAGGCGGTTCTGGCTGACATGGAGGGGGCTGCGGCGGCCATGGCCTTCACCTCCGGCATGAGCGCGGTGGTCTGCCTCTTGGAGACGCTGGAGGCGGGCGATCACGTCGTCTGCCCGGTGGTCGGCTATCACGGGACGATCGGCTGGCTGCACCGGATGGCGGAGAAGCGGGGGGTAAAGGCCACCTTTTACGACGCGACGGAGCCGGGGGCGCTGGAGGCGGCGGTGACGCCGGGCACCAAGCTCGCGTGGATCGAGACGCCGACCAATCCGAACTGGGACGTGACCGATATCGCCCATGCGGCGGAGGTGGCCCATGCGGCGGGCGCGCTGCTTGCGGTAGACTGCACCGTGGCGCCGCCCTGCACGACGAAGGCGCTGGAGCTGGGGGCGGATATCGTCTTCCATTCCGCGACGAAGTACCTGAACGGGCATTCGGACATCACCGCGGGCGTGCTGGCGGTGACGGAGACGGGCGCGCTGTGGGACGAGATGCGGATGATCCGCACGCTGCAGGGCACTGCGCTCGCCGCCTTCGAGGCGTGGCTGCTGATCCGGGGGATGCGGACGCTGCACCTGCGCTTCGAACGGGCGTCGGAGAGTGCGCTCGCGATCGCGCGGCATTTCGAGGGGCATCCGGGGGTGGAGGCCGTGCTCTATCCGGGGCTCGAGAGCCATCCGGGCCACGAGATCGCGCGGCGCCAGATGACCGGCGGCTTCGGCGGGATGCTCTCGCTGCTGGCGCGGGACGAGGCGGCGGCACGGACGATCGCCACCTCGACGCAGGTGTTCCTGCCCGCAACCTCGCTGGGCGGGGTCGAAAGCCTGATCGAGCACCGGATCGCGGTGGAGGGGCCGCACTCGGTCGTGGCCCCCAACCTGCTGCGCCTCTCCGTCGGGATCGAGGCCGTGAGCGACCTGATCGCGGATCTGGAGCAGGCCATCGAGCGCGCCTCGTGAGCCTTCTTCTTTGTCCAAATACGCCCGCCGGAGGCGGTCCTGCCGCATGACCCTGCCGAGCTTCGCCCAGTCGCCCCGCGAGCCCGGGTTCGTGCAGGACCCCTACCCCGCTTATGCGGAGCTGCGCGCCCTCGGCCCGCTCGTCCGTTGGGAAGAACTCGACCTGATCGTCGCGCCGCGTCATGCGGAGGTCTCGGCCCTATTGCGTGACCGGCGGTTCGGGCGGGAGAACCCGTTTCCGCAACCCGTCCCGGAGCATCTGGAGCCGTTCTACGCTGTCGATCGCCTATCGATGCTGGAGCGGGAGCCGCCGGAGCATACGCGGCTGCGCGGGCTGGTGTTGCGCGCCTTCACCTCCCGCCGGATCGCGGCGCTAGGGCCGGAGATCGCAGCGCTTTCGCATGAGCTCATTGATGGGCTGTGCGATGGGGACGACCTGATCGCGCGGTTCTGCGAGCGGCTGCCGGTGATCGTGATCTGCCGCCTGCTCGGCGTGCCGGAGGAGAAGGCGGACGACCTGCTTGCCTGGTCGCATGCCATGGTCGCGATGTACCAGGTGCGCCGCGATGCGGAGGTGGAACGGCGGGCCGTCGAGGCGACGCAGGCATTCTCCGCCTACCTGCGCGACTACATCGAGCGGCGGCGGGCGGAGCCGCGCGACGATCTCATCAGCCACCTGATCGCGGCGGAGGCGGATGGCGACCGGCTGTCGCCCGAAGAGTTGATCGCCACCTGCATCCTGCTGCTCAACGCGGGGCACGAGGCGACGGTGCACGCGCTCGGCAATGGGGTGCGCACGCTGCTGAGCAAGGGGCTCTGGCGCCCGCATAATCCTGACACGCTGACCGAGGAGATCCTGCGCCACGACCCGCCGCTGCACCTCTTCACCCGCTACGCGATGGAGGACGTGGAGGTCGCGGGGCACCGCTTCGCCAAGGGGGAGCAGGTCGGGCTGCTGCTCGCCTCCGCCAATCGCGATCCGGCGGTCTTCGCCGATCCCGGCCGCTTCGATCCGGGGCGCGACGCGAAGGCGCAGGTGAGCTTCGGCGCGGGGCTGCATTTCTGCGTCGGCGCGCCGCTCGCGCGGCTGGAGATGGCGACGGCGCTGCCGATCCTGATCGAGCGGCTGCCGGAACTGGCGCTCGCCGCCCCGCCCACCTTCGCCGACCGCTGGCATTTCCGCGGGCTCGAGGCGCTGCGGGTGCACCTCTGACTCGCGAAATGCGCCAGAAGATTGCGCCGCCTTGCCGCGCCGCACAATTTCGTGACCCTTGATTGGCGGGCAAATCCGTCGCTCCCAGACAAGTGGATGTCGCAAATGCGCCGCGTTTTCCGCCGCGGGCTGTTGACCTTTGTCAGGAGATTTTCCTCAATGAGGGTGGGCACTGCACAAAAGATGAAAACGAAGCCCGCAGGGAACGGTGTCGCGAGAAGCATCAAACCGCTTCGAATGACCGAACGAGATTTCAGCCCGCCGTCTCGGCGCGCGGGCCCTATGGTCGGTTAGGGAGAACCAAATGACCAAGCAAACGCTGAACGACAAGCCTGTCCATGCGCGAGTCGCGGGCCTGGCGGAGGACGCGAAGTCCGGCAAGCTGGACCGCCGCGAGTTCCTCGCCATGGCGACCGCACTCGGCATGAGCACGGCCGGCGCCTACGCGATGCTGGGCACGAAGCCTGCCTTCGCGCAGGAGCGGTCAGGCGAGATGGGCGGCACGCTCCGCGCCTCGATGAACGTCATGCCGATCGACGATCCGCGCGTCTTCGACTGGTCCGAGAAGGGCAACGTCACGCGCCAGTTCTGCGAGAGCCTGGTGCGCTACACCCGCGACTTCACCTTCGAGCCGATGCTGCTGGAAAGCTGGGAGGCCAACGAGGACGCGACGGTCTACACGCTCAACGTCCGCCAGGGCGTGACCTGGAACAACGGCGACACCTTCACAGCCGAGGACGTGGCCCACAACATCACCCGCTGGTGCGAGCGCGATGTCGAGGGCAACTCGATGGCCGGCCGCATGGCGACGCTTATCGATGACGAGACCGGCCAGATCGCCGACGGCGTGCTGGAGATCGTGGACGACTACACCGTCCGCCTGACCCTGCCCACGCCCGACATCACGATCATTCCGGGCATGTCCGACTACCCGGCCCTGATCGTGCACCGCTCCTTCGACGGCAGCCAGCCGATCAGCGAGGTGCCGATTGGCACCGGCCCGTTCCTGCTGACCGACTTCCGCGTCGGCGACGTGGCCGTGGTCGAGAAGCGTGACCCGTCCGAGTACTGGGGCGAAGAGGTCTATCTCGATTCGATCGAGTTCTACGACTACGGCACCGACAAGTCGGCGGAGATCTCGGCCTACGAGGCGGAGGAGATCGACGTGAACTACCAGACCCAGTCGGAGTTCGTGGAGATCCTCGACGATCTGGGCCTGGTGAAGAACGAGGTCGCAACGGCGGCCACGATCTGTATCCGGATGAACGTCAACAACCCGCCCTACGACAAGAAGGAGGTGCGCAACGCGATCCAGCTCGCCGTGGACAACTCCGTGGTGCTCGAGCTCGGCCAGTCCGGCTTCGGCATCCCGGCGGAGAACCACCATGTCGGCCCGATGCACCCGGAATACGCGGAGCTGCCGCCGATCGGCCGGGACCCCGAGCGGGCCATGCAGATGCTGGAGGAAGCGGGCGAGGCCGACACCGAGTTCGAGATCATCTCGATCGACGGCGACTGGCGCACGATCACGACCGACGCGGTGGCCGCCCAGATGCGCGATGCCGGCATGAACGTGACGCGCACGGTGATCCCCGGCGCCACCTTCTGGAACGACTGGACGAAGTACCCGTTCTCCTCAACCAACTGGAACCAGCGTCCGCTGGGCGTCCAGGTGCTCGCGCTTGCCTACCGCTCCGGCGAGGCGTGGAACGAGAGCGGCTATGCCAACCCCGAGTTCGACGAGAAGCTGAACCAGGCGCTCGAGATCCCGGACGCGGATGCGCGGCGTGAGCTGATGGCGGAGATCCAGGCGATCCTCCAGGACTCCGGCGTGATCATCCAGCCCTACTGGCGCTCGCTCTTCAACCACACGACGGACCGCGTGCAGGGCTACGGCATGCACCCGACCTTCGAGATGTACTTCAACGACACCTGGCTCGGCTGAACCGCGCCATGCGATTGCCGCGTCCCTCACCAGGGGCGCGGCCACACCCATAGAACGCCACCAGCGACAGGACTTACATGCTGATCTTCATCCTTCGACGCCTCGGCGTGATGCTGCTGACCATGTTCGCCCTGACGCTTGTCGTCTTCTATCTCACGAACCTCGAACCCAACCTGATCAAGCTCGCCCTGTCCGAGGGCAACATGCGCATGACGCAGGAGGAGGTTCAGCTCTGGCTGGAGAACCGCGGCTACACGCGGCCTTTCCTCGAACGCTATTTCGACTGGCTGCTCGGCGTGGTGCAGGGCGATTTCGGCCAGTCCACCCGCTTCAACGAGGATGTGGGCGTGCTGCTGGGCGAACGGCTCAAGGCCACCGGCGCGCTGATGTTCTGGGTGATGATCGTGATGGTCCCCTCCGCCCTGCTGGTGGGCGTGCTTGCGGGCATGCGGGAGGGATCGCGCACGGACCGGTCGCTGTCGTTCTTCGCGATCTCGTCCACGGCAACGCCGGAATACGTGTCGGGCATCATCTTCACGGTGATCTTCGCGAGCCTTTTCCGGGAGTGGTTCGGCGATTTCCACCTGAACGGCTCGGCCGCCTCGGCCACGGGGCGCAATGGGCTCAACATCACCTTCTACAATTTCACCCTGCCGGTCATCACCATGGCGTTCTACGGCATGGGCTACATCGCGCGGATGACGCGGGCCTCGATGGCGGAGGTCATGACGGCGCAGTACATCCGCACCGCGCGGCTGAAGGGCGTGGCGTTCCGGACCATCGTGATCCGCCATGCGCTCCGCAATGCGCTGATCGCGCCCTTCACCGTCATCATGCTGCAGTTCCCCTGGCTGCTGACCGGCGTCGTGATCGTGGAGAGCATGTTCAACTACAAGGGCTTCGGCCTCGCGCTGGTGCAGGCGGCGGAGAACAACGACATCGACCTCCTGCTCGCCTGCTCGATCGTGTCGGTGGCCGTGGTGCTGATCACGCAGCTCATCTCCGACATCGGCTATGTCTATCTCAACCCGCGCATCCGCGTGAAGTAAGGCGGAGGGCGCAATGGAAGACGTCATCGGTTTCGGAAGCATCTTCGCGCGCGCGGGCGTCCTGCTCTGGCCCGTCTGGCTGGCGCTGGCGGTGGTGATGGGCACGAGCTTCGTGGTGCGCAAGCGGCTGGGGCTCTACGGTCAGCTCTACGATAGCTGGGTGGGGATCCTGGGGCTGTTCCTGATCTTCTTCTGGGTCTTCACGGCGCTGCTGGCGGATGTGGTCGCCCCGTTCGATGCGACGCAGACCGTGATCTCGGGCATGAAGAACGCGGTGCCCGGCACCCCGACGCCGGAGGGGGAGGCCTACGGCTACTACCTCTTCGGCGGGGACACGCTGGCGCGCGACGTGTTCTCGCGCCTGCTCAAGGGCTCCCAGACGGTGTTGGCGATCGCGCCGGCGGCAACGATCTTCGCCTTCATGGTGGGGATCACGCTGGGCCTGCCGGCGGGCTTCTACGGCGGGCGCGTCGATACGGTGCTCACCTTCCTCGCCAATCTCGTGCTCGCGTTTCCGGTGATCCTGCTCTTCTACCTCCTGGTCACGCCGGGCATTCGGGAGACGCCGATCCCGGTTGCGATGGCCGCGATCCTGTTCCTGTTCCCGATCATCTTCTTCGTGATGTTCTTCTACTCGCGCTATGCGACGCGGCCGGACATCCTGTGGATCCAGCTTGCCTGCGTCATCGGCTTCGGCGGATGGATCTATGCAGGGCTCGCGTTCAACGCGGATCCATTGGGCATCTTCTCGATGGATCCCAATACGCTGAACATCTTCGTCTCGGTCGTGTTCGTGAACTCGCCCACGGTGTTCCGCATCGTCCGGGGCCTGACCATGGACATCAAGACGCGGGACTACGTGGCCGCGGCCCAGACGCGGGGCGAGCGGCCCTGGTACATCATGCTGTGGGAGATCCTGCCCAATGCGCGCGGGCCGCTGATCGTCGATCTTTGCCTGCGCATCGGCTACACCACGATCCTTCTGGGCACGCTGGGCTATTTCGGCCTCGGCGTCTCGCCCGAGAGCCCGGACTGGGGCCTCTCGATCAACGAGGGCCGCAAGGTCTGGCGCTCGGTCGAGCACATCGCCCTGCCCCCCGCACTGGCACTGATGAGCCTGGTGCTGGGGCTGAACCTGCTGGCGGACTCGCTTCGTGAGCAATCATTGAAGGACTGACGCCATGTTCCGTGCATTCAGAGAAAGCGACGAGGGTCTGGTCGAGATCGAGATGCTCCAGCTCTACTTCGACCGAAAGGGCCTCGAGCAGTTCGCGGAGTTCGCCGCCGAGGCATCCAGGGAATTCGATCATGTTCGAGACAAGATGCTCAACCACGTGCATTTCCGAGACATCATGGATACACGGGAATACTACCGCGAGCAGTCCGACGTGATCTCGAAGGACATCCTGATCCGCACGCTTCCCGATGCGCCTGCAAAACCCGAAGAGGGCGGATCATGACCAAATGGGACTATGACGGCCCCGTCCTCGAGATCGAGAACCTCTCCATCTCCTTCTTCACTCGTGCGGGGGAGATCCCGGCGGTCATGGATTTCTCCTGTACGGTCCAGCCGGGCGAGGCGATGGGGCTGGTGGGCGAGAGCGGCTGCGGCAAGTCGACGGTCGCGCTCGGCGTCATGCAGGACCTCGGCGTCAACGGGCGCATCGTCGGCGGCTCGATCAAGTTCAAGGGCCGCGACCTCGGCCAGATGACGTCGGAGGAACTGCGCGACATCCGCGGCTCCGAGATCGCGATGATCTACCAGGAGCCCATGGCCTCGCTGAACCCGGCGATGAAGATCGGCAAGCAGCTCATGGAAGTGCCGATGATCCACGAGGGCGTCTCGAAAGACGCGGCGTGGAAGATGGCGCTGGAGGTGGTGGAGGCCGTGCGCCTGCCGGACCCGGAGCGGATGCTGCGCTCCTACCCGCACCAGCTTTCGGGCGGGCAGCAGCAGCGCATCGTCATCGCCATGGCGCTGATGTCGAAGCCGAGCCTGCTGATCCTCGACGAGCCGACCACGGCGCTCGACGTGACGGTGGAGGCCGGGATCGTCGATCTGGTGAAGGACCTCGGCGAGAAGTTCGGCACCTCGATGCTTTTCATCTCCCACAATCTGGGCCTGGTGCTGGAGACCTGCGACCGGCTCTGCGTGATGTATTCCGGCGAGGCGGTGGAGACGGGCTCCATCGCGGATGTCTTCGACAAGATGCGGCATCCCTATACCCAGGGCCTCTTCCGCTCGATCCCGCTGCCGGGCGCGGACAAGAACGCGCGGCCGCTCATCGCGATCCCCGGCAACTTCCCCCTGCCCCACGAGCGTCCGCCGGGTTGCAATTTCGGGCCGCGCTGCGACTATTTCGAGGCCGGGCGCTGCGACGCACAGGCGATCCCGATGGACACGGTGCCCGACGCCGACCGGCACGAGACGCGCTGCCTGCGCTGGCAGGAGATCGACTGGGCCGCGAAACCCGAGGGCGCGGTGGAGAGCGAGGGGGCGACCTCCGGCGACGTGGTCCTCAAGGTCGACGGGCTCAGGAAGTACTACGAGGTCGCCGCCAACAAGATGTTCGGCGGCGGCGAGCTGCGCGTGGTGAAGGCCAACGAGACGGTGAGCTTCGAGGCGAAGGAGGGCGAGACGCTCGCCATCGTCGGCGAGAGCGGCTGCGGCAAGTCCACGCTGGCCAAGGTGCTCCTGGGGCTGGAGACGGCGACGGATGGCGAGGTGGTGCTCGGCAACAAGCCGATCGGCGATACGGAGATCGAGCGGCGGGACGTGAAGACCATCTCCGACGTGCAGATGGTCTTCCAGAACCCCTTCGACACGCTCAACCCTTCCCACACAATCGGCAACCAGATCGTGCGCGTGCTGGAGAAGTTCGGCATCGGGGAGACGGTGGCCGAACGCGAGCAGAAGATGCTGGAGCTGCTCGACCTCGTGAAGCTGCCCCGTGCCTTCGCCACCCGCAAGCCGCGCCAGCTTTCGGGCGGGCAGAAGCAGAGGATCGGCATCGCCCGGGCCTTTGCCGGGACGCCCAAGGTGGTGGTGGCCGACGAGCCGGTCTCCGCCCTCGATGTGAGCGTGCAGGCGGCGGTCACGCAGCTTCTGACCGACATCCAGAACGAGAACCGCACGACGATGCTGTTCATCAGCCATGACCTCTCGATCGTGCGCTACCTCGCCGACCGGGTGCTGGTCATGTATCTGGGCCACGTGGTGGAGATCGGGACGACCGAGCAGGTATTCGCGCCCCCCTACCACCCCTATACCGAGGCGCTGCTCTCGGCCGTGCCCATCGCCGACACGCGGGTGGAGAAGAAGCGGATCGTGCTGGAGGGCGACATCCCCTCGGCGATGAACCCGCCCTCGGGCTGCCCGTTCCAGACCCGCTGCCGCTGGAAATCGGAGGTGCCGGGCGATCTCTGCGAGACCGAGGTGCCGCCGATGCGCGACCTCGCCGCCGGGCACCAGGTGAAATGCCACCTGGCGCAGGAGATCCTCGACCGGATGGAGCCGGTGATCGAGATCCACGCCGCCGAATAGGCGGGCCCTCCGGGGGCCGCTTCGCGGGAGGATATTTGGACAAGGTGGAAGGGGCGGGCCTGCGCCTTTCGGCTTCGCGTCAATATCCCCGCCGGTGGCGGCGCCCCGGACTGATCTGGATCAACACGGCCCCTCACCGAATCGCTGCAGGCTCGCGGGCAACGTCACGCAGGACGAGGCCCCCCAATGACCGAGATGAAAGCCGAACGGCCCGCTGCGGCCGTCGACACATCGCTGATCGAGGTGCGCGACCTGTCGCTGTGGTATGGCGAGAAGCAGGCGCTCGACCGGGTGAGCTTCGACCTCTACCGCACGGGCTGCCTCGCCTTCATCGGGCCGTCGGGCTGCGGGAAGACGACGGCGCTTAAATGTCTCAACCGGATGCATGACGAGGTGCGCGACGTGCGGATCACCGGCAGCATCCGGCTGGAGGGGCACGACATCCACGCCCGCTCCGTCGATCCGCCGCTTTTGCGCCGGCGCTTCGGCTGGGTCGCGCAGAAGCCGAACCCCTTCACCTCGACGATCTACGAGAACGTAGCCTATGGCGCGCGGCTCCACGGCGTAGCGCGGCCGGGGGCGGAGCTCGACGCCCTGGTGCGGCACTGCCTGGAGGAGGCCGACCTCTGGGACGAGGTGAAGGATCGCCTGCACCGGATGCACGGGACGGAGCTGTCGGGCGGGCAGCAGCAGCGGCTCTGCATCGCGCGGGCACTGTCGACCCAGCCGGATGTGCTGCTGATGGATGAGCCGACCGGCTCCATCGATCCGATCTCGACCGGGCATGTGGAGGATCTGATCCTGCGGCTGAAGGCGCGGATGGCGATCATCGTGGTCACCCATGCGATGGAGCAGGCGAAACGGGTGGCGGACCGGACGGCCTTCTTCCATCTGGGGCGGTTGCGGGAGCTGGGGCGGACGGCGCGGGTCTTTTCCAATCCGCACGATCCGGCCTGCGCGGCGTTCATCGCGGGGAAATACGGCTGATCCGCCGGGGATCGCGCCGAAGGCGCGCATTGATTTCGGGGTGCTGCGCGCCGGAGGCGCGCCCGGCCTAACGCCGAGCGGCGCGGCAGCGTCGGGAGGGGGCGGGAGCGGCCCCGGTTCAGTCGGGCGTGCCGCGGAACCCGGTTGCGACCACGAATTTCTCGGAACTGTCGGAGCGGGAACTCGGCGGCTTCACATGCACGACCTTGGTGAACCGCTTCTTCAGGAGCGTCAGCAGTTCCCCCTCCGCCCCGCCGGCGAGGACCTTGGCGACGAAGGTGCCGCCCTCCTCCAGCACGTCGAAGGCGAGATAGGCCGCGGCCTCACAGAGCGCGATGATCCGCAGGTGGTCGGTCTGCTTGTGGCCCGAGGCGCTGGCAGCCATGTCGGACATCACAACGTCCGCCGCGCCGCCAAGCCACGCCTTCACCTTGTCGTCGGCGCCCTCATCGAGGAAGTCGAGCACGTGGATCTCGGCGCCGGGGATCGGATCGACCTCCTGCAAATCGATGCCGAGCACGGTGCCCTGCTTCTTCGACGGGCGGTCGGCGAGGGCGTTGACGCGGCGCACCGCGACCTGGCACCAGCCACCCGGCGCGCAGCCGAGGTCCACGACCCGAGCGCCGGGCACGAGGAAGCGGTACTTGTCGTCGAGTTCCAGGATCTTGTAGGCGGCGCGGCCGCGATAGCCGTCGCGTTTGGCCGCCTGCACGTAAGGGTCGTTGAGCTGGCGTTCGAGCCAGCGTTTGGACGAGAGCTTGCGCCCCTTCGCCGTCTTCACCTTCACGTGCAGGTCACGCTGGCCGCGGCCGGAGGTGTTCTTGGCCTTCATGCCGCGCCCTCCCGCTTCAGCACGCCGTCCGCGCCCATCATGGCGTAGAGCATGCCCTCGCGCAGGCCGCGGTCGGCGACGCGGAGCTGGTCGGTGGGCCAGATGCGCAGCAGGGTCTGGAGGATCGCGGCGCCCGAGATGACCAGGTCCGCGCGGTCGAGCCCGATGCCGAGCTGGCCGATACGGCCCTTGAACTCCTCACCGAGGAAGCTGTCGATCACCGCGTTGATCTCACCGCCCGTCAGGCGCATGCCGTCCACCGCGTTCCGGTCATAGCGGGTGAGGCCCAAATGCGCGGCGCCCACGGTCGTCACGGTGCCGGAGGTCCCGATCATCTGGAAATTGGAGAGGTAGTCGGGGAGCTCCGCATCGATATAGGGCGTGAACTCCGCCATCTGCTCCTCGAAATACCAGCTCATCAGTGCGAAGCGGGAGCGGTTGTCCTCCACATCCGAGAAGCGCTCGTGCAGGGTCGCCACGCCCAGCGGGACGCTGATCCAGTCCACCACGCGCAGGCCGTTGCCGGTGCGGGTGTCGGTCCCGCGGGAGCGGGCGAGCTTAAGTTTCATGATGGCGCGGCGGCGCTCCAGCGGGTCGACCTCGCCGACATCGAGCCAGACGAGCTCCGTCGAGCCGCCGCCGATATCGATGACCAGGACCTGGCTGGCATTGGGATCGACCAGCGGCGCGCAGGAGACTACGGCGAGGCGCGCTTCCTCCGCCGGGTCGATCAGTTCGAGCTTCAGCCCCGTCTGGCGCTGGACCTGCCGCAGGAAGAACTCGCCGTTGGACGCGCGCCGGCACGCCTCCGTCGCGACGAGGCGGGTGCGGCGCACGCCGTGGCGGCGGATCTTGGAAGCGCAGACCTGAAGGGCCGACAGCGTCCGCCCGATGGCGGCGTCGGAGAGGGCTCCGGTCCGCTCCAACTCCTTGCCGAGCTTCACCGATTTGGAAAACGCATCCACGATCTGGAAGCTGTCGGCACTTGGCGCTGCGATCAGCATCCGGCAGGAATTGGTACCGAGGTCGAGTGCCGCATAGAGCGGGCGGCCCTTCCTCGAACCGGAGGGGCGAGCCTGTGCGCTGCGCTGCCCTTTCCGATTCTGGTTCTGCCGCTGGGCGCGCATCTGCGGGGGTACTCCTATCAGTCCCGGCCTCGTGCCGGAGACGACCTAACCCCGATGTATCTGCCCGCCGCGTCAGGTGCAACCTTGGCCAAAAGATGGCGCGCGATCAGGGGGATCGCCCGGGCGCAACGAGTGTTGCAGAACGGCCTCTACCGAGGCCGCGCTGCCATAGTTCGATGGTGTTGAGCCGCTGGAGCGGGGCGTCAGGCGCCGCCGGCCACCGCGTTCACGCCCGATGCCTCGATCCCCAGCGCGTGGCAGATGTCGAAGGTCAGGTCGGGATTGTTGAGCGTGTAGAAGTGGAGGTGCTCGACCCCCTCCGCCATCAGGTCGCTCGCCTGCTCCGCGGCGATGGAGACGGCGAGAAGATGCGCCTCCTCCTCCGTCTGTGCGTTGCCGAAGGCGGTGTCCATCCAGCCGGGCACGCCCGCGGCACAACGCGCGGCGAAGCCCTTCATCTTGGTGAAGTTCTCCACCGGCAGGATGCCCGGAACGATCGGACCCGGGACACCGGCGGCAGCCGCGGCGTCGCGGAAACGCAGGAAGGTCTCGGTCTCGAAGCAGAACTGGGTGATGGCCGAGGTCGCGCCCGCATCGAACTTGGCCTTCAGCGCGTCGATATCGGTGGCGAGCGATGCGGCCTCCGGATGCTTCTCGGGATAGGCGGCGACGGCGATCTGGAAGTCGCCGACGCTGCGCAGGCCCTCCACGAGCTCGGCGGCGGAGGCGTAGCCGTCGGGATGGGGTTCGAACTTCTCCGCGCCCTTGGGCGGGTCGCCGCGCAGGGCCACGATGCGGCGAACGCCGAGGCGGGCAAACTCGCGGGCGACGTCCAGCGTCTCCTCCCGGCTCGCGCCGACGCAAGTGAGGTGCCCGGCCACGTCGAGGCGCGCGCGCTCGCGGATCGTCGCGATCGCCGTGCGCGTCCGCTCCCGCGTGGTGCCGCCCGCGCCATAGGTCACCGAGACGAATTTGGGGCCGAGCGGGGCCAACCGCTCCACCGAGCGCCAGAGCCGCATCGAGGCCGCCGGGCTGTGCGGCGGGAAGAATTCGAAGGAAAGCTGCGGGCGCGTCATCACGGAAAATCCATCTAACGAAGGGTGGTTGTGAACGGAGCTAGACCACTATATCCGACATAACAAGGACGGAAAACGACGCAATCGTATGCAAGGCCGCGCGGGATGTCGGGAAAACGCCATCGCGCGTCGCGGCACGGCATATGAATCGCCTCCGCGGCTGTCAAAACGCCGCAATGATCAGAGTGAAGGAGCCTCCGACGATGCCTGACGTGACCGTGGTCTTCTGGCGCGACATTCCAGCGCAGGTGATCGTGGGCAAGGGGCGTCGCGGCGCGAAGGTGCAGTTGCCCGAGCGCTTCGAGCAGGCCATCGACCGGGCCGCCATGAAGGG
Source organism: Pontivivens ytuae (assembly GCF_015679265.1). NCBI lineage: Bacteria > Pseudomonadati > Pseudomonadota > Alphaproteobacteria > Rhodobacterales > Paracoccaceae > Pontivivens > Pontivivens ytuae. Next base: position 3,453,924 of record NZ_CP064942.1, on the reverse strand, counting down.
TGGCGCGGCGGGCACCGACGACTATCTGGCCGAATGGCGGCGGGCCGAGCCCTATGCCGTCGACGGTGAGCAGTCGGACGTTGCCGCGGCTGAGGCCGCCCGGCTCGACGCGGAATACGACGCGGACCGGCTCCGCACCCTGATCGCCAACGAAGGATGGGCGGAGGCGCGGTCATGAGCAACATTCTGAGCTTTCGGCGGAAGGCCCCTGCTCCTGCGGGGCTTGCGGGCTTTCTAGACGGGTTTTCCATCGAAGTGATGCCGCGCACGGCGGAGAAGATCGCCGATTTCCGCGATCTGCTGCCCGCGGGCACCCGCGTCTACATCGCCCATATCGACGGCACGCCGATCGAGGAGATGCGCGCGACCGCCGCCCGGCTGGTGAACGAAGGCTTCGAGGTGATGCCGCATGTTCCCGCGCGGATCGTGGCGAACAAGGCGGAGTTGAACGATTGGCTCGCGGGCTATGCCGATCTGGGCGTGCATCAGGCACTGGTGCTTGCGGGCGGCGTGGCGGAGGCGAAGGGCGACTTCGAGACCTCGATGCAGCTGCTGGAGACCGGGCTGTTCGATGCGCACGGTTTTACCCGACTGCATGTCGCGGGACACCCGGAGGGCAACAGGGACATCGATCCTGACGGCTCGGACGCGAATGTCAGCGCCGCGCTCGGCTGGAAGCAGGCGTTTTCGGAGCGGACGGACGCGCGCATGGCGATCGCGACGCAGTTCTGCTTCGAAGCGAAACCCGTCATCGCCTGGGCCGAGCGGCTCGCGGCCGAGGGGATCGACCTGCCGATCCATATCGGCGTGGCGGGGCCCGCGAAGCTGCAGACCCTCATCAAGTTCGCCATGATGTGCGGTGTCGGCCCGTCTCTGCGCGTGCTGCAGCGCCGTGCGGCGGACCTCACCAAGCTGGTGCTGCCCTTCACGCCGGAGGACTTCCTGCGCGAGCTTGCAGCGCACAAGACCGCCAATCCCGCCTTCGGCATCGAGGCCGTGCACTTCTTCCCGCTGGGCGGTATCACCACGACCGCCGAGTTCACGTCCGCGCACGGGGCCGCCCCGACCCGCGCGGCTCAAGCCTGAGGACAGACAGCCCATGACGCAGACCGTCGTCGAGTCGAAGTCGAAAACCGCAATCATCGGCTTCGATCAGCCCTTCTGCGTCATCGGGGAGCGGATCAATCCCACGGGCCGCAAGAAGCTCGCGGCGGAGCTGGAGGCTGGCGACTTCTCGACGGTGGAGAAGGATGCGCTGGAGCAGGTGGCGGCGGGTGCGACGATGCTCGATGTCAACGCGGGCGTTGTCTACAACTCCAACCCCAACCCGAACGAGACCGAGCCGCCGTTGATGCGGCAGATGATCGAACTGGTGCAGGGGCTGACCGACGTGCCGCTCTGCATCGACTCGTCCGTGCCCGGCGCGCTGGAGGCCGGGCTGGAGGCGGCCGAGGGTCGTCCCCTGCTCAATTCGGTGACCGGCGAGGAGGAGCGGCTGGAGGCGATCCTGCCGCTGGTCAAGAAATACAACGTGCCGGTCGTCGCGATCTCCAACGATGACACCGGGATTTCCGAGGATCCCGAGGTCCGCTTCGCCGTCGCGAAGAAGATCGTGGAGCGCGCGGCCGATTTCGGCATCCCGGCGCACGACATCGTGGTCGATCCGCTGGTGATGCCGGTGGGCGCGATGGGCACTGCAGGCCTCCAGGTCTTCGCGCTCGTGAAACGGCTGCGCGAGGAGCTGAGGGTGAATACGACCTGCGGCGCCTCCAACATCTCGTTCGGGCTGCCGAACCGGCACGGGCTGGGCGCGGCCTTCCTGCCGATGGCGATCCAGGCGGGGATGACGTCCGCGATCATGAACCCGATCCGCCCGCAGGAGATGGAGGCGGTGCGCGCCGCCAACTTCCTGATGAACAACGACCCGCACGGGGCGGAGTGGATCCGCACCAACAAGGCGCCGGGCGAGGCACCCGCTGGCGCCCGCGGCGGGCGTGAGGGCCGGCGGCGGCGGCGCGCGTCCTGATTTAGCACGCATCGATTGGCGGGACCGCCCCCTCCCCCTATCTGTGAGGGGAGGAGGCGTCCCATGCGTATCACAGTCTTTGCCGGTCTGGCCCTGCTGCTGGCCGCCTGTGGCGGACCCACGGCCTATGCCCCTGCGAGCGGCGGGACGGGCTATACCGACACCGCGCTGGAGGACGGCCGCTACCGCATCGCCTTCTCCGGCAACTCGCTGACGCACCGCTCAACGGTGGAGTCCTACATGCTCTTCCGCGCGGCGGAGGTGACGCTCGCCTCCGGTCACGACTGGTTCCGGATCGCTGATCGCGGGACGGAGGCGGAGACGTCGTTCCGCAGCACCAGCACGGGCTTTGACCGGTTTGGCTATCCGTTCCATCGCCCGGGCCTCGCCGGGCTCGACACCGTCACGACGCGGCCGATCACGCGCTACGAAGCGTTCGCCGACATCGTGGTCTTCGACGGGGAGAAACCGGCGGAGGACGTGATGGCCTACGACGCCCGCTCGGTGATCGCGACGCTGGGCCCGCTGGTCACTCGGCCGGCGCCATAGCGTCGATCCGGGCGCGCACATCGGCGACGCGGGCGCGGTTGAGCGGGAAGTTCCACATCATCGCGACCGCCGTGAGCTTCAGCGCGACGGGGGCGAGGGCGTAGAGGGCGGCGACCCAGATCAGCGCCGTCTCGTCATTGCCGCCCTGCCCCGAGAAGCCGACCATGTCGAGGATCAGGAGCGCGACGCCCCCCGACACGGCCACCGCCGCCTTGGTCGCCACCGACCACAGCGCGAAGAAGGCGCCGGTCCGCGCCTTGCCGCTGCGCGCCGTGTCGAGGTCCACCACGTCGGCCTGCATCGCGGGCGGCAGCGCGAGATCGGCGCCCAGCGCCAGTCCTGCGAGGCCCGAGATCACGGCGAAGAGCATCACGTCGCCCTCCCCCAGCAGGAACGCCCAGGTGAAGACCGTCGCGGCGTAGATCATGGCGAGGCACCAGACCCGGTGCTTGTCGAAGCGGCGGGCCGACCAGATCCAGATCGGCGCGCCGAGCATGGCGGCCCCGAAATAGAGGATAAGGAGCGGGCCCCCGGCCTCCGGCGCGCCGAGGCGGAACTCGACGAAGAAGAGGAACAGCGTCGCCGACAGCCCGTTGGCCGCCCCATTGATGAGGTAGGCGACGATCAGGCGGGCGAAGACCGGCTCCTCTCGCATCACGCGGAGCAGCGTGCGGGCGGCGGGAGTGCCGCGGCCGGCCTTGGGCTCGGGCGCCTTCCAGATCGCGATGAGCGTCAGGATCGGCAGGCCCACGGCCACCAGCAGGGCGACGCGCGCGAGGCCGGAGCCCGGATCTGCGGTGCCATAGAGCAGCATGGCGCAGACGGTGCCGAGCAGGCCCACCGTCTCCCGCCAGACGGTGATGCGGGAGCGTTCGGAGTAGTCGCCGGAAAGCTCCGCACCCCAGGAGAAGTAAGGCGTCAGGAACATGGTCCACGACACGGTGAGCATCAGCAGGAAACCCGCGAACCAGCCGATCCCGACGCCGTCGGGCGGGGCGAGCAGCGCCCAGCTTGCCACCGCGATGCCCGGCACGGCAACGACCAGCCACGGCTTGCGCCGCCGCCCGCCGATGGGCAGCCGGTCGCTGAGCCAGCCCATGGCCGGGTCGCTGAAGGCATCGAAGAGGCGGATCGCGATGAACACGGCACCGATCGCGCCGACGGAAAGACCCATCTCACCCGACCAGAACGGGGCGAGGAACACGAAGACCGGCAGGTAGATCGCCGCCAGCGGCAGCGCAGGTGCTGCATAGGCGGCGAGGACGCTGCGCGGCAGTCTCATGGTCAACCCCCCGGTGATGTCGGCGGCCGGACCGCGCGAACTCGCATTCTATGTGGGCCGCGCGAGGCCGATGGGAAGCGCTCGCGCCTCACATCGGCTCGGGCGCATTCAGCGGGGGCGGGTCACCGTGAGCTGGACCACATCCGTGGTGCGCTGCTGGAAGGTCGCGGCACAGCTCGTGAGGTAGAAGTTCCACATCCGGCGGAAGCGGTCGTCGAAACCCTGGGCCGAGATCTCGTCCCACTTCGCGTTGAAGGTCTCGTGCCAGCGGCGCAGCGTCTCCGAATAGCTTTGCCCGAACTCGATATTGGTGACCTCGGCGAGGTCCGCCTTCGCCACCTGCTCCCGCAGGGCGCTCATCGAGGGGAGCATGCCGCCGGGGAAGATGTATTTCTGGATGAAATCCACGCCCTTGCGGTATTCGGGGAAAAGGCGGTCGGCGATGGTAATGATCTGGAAGGTGCCCTTCGCGCCGGGCTTCAGCCGCTCGCGCACGCTGTCGAAATAGGCGGGCCAGTAGCGCTCACCCACCGCCTCGAACATCTCGATGGAGGCGATGCCATCGTAGGTGCCGGTCTCGTCACGGTAGTCGCGCAGCGCGATCTCCACCTGCCCTTCGAGCCCGGCGCGGCGGATGCGCTCCACCGCGTAGTCGTGCTGCTCCTTCGAGATGGTGAGGCCGGTGACGCGCGCGCCGCGTTCCTTCGCCGCGTACTCGGCGAAACCGCCCCAGCCGCAGCCGATCTCCAGGATATGATCGCCGGGCTTCACCCCGATCTGGTCGCACATGGAGGCGTATTTGGCGGTCTGCGCGTCCTCCAGGCTCTGCTGCGGCTCGGTGAAGATGGCGCTGGAATAGCTCATCGTGTCGTCGAGCCAGAGTGAATAGAAATCGTTGCCGAGATCGTAGTGGTAGCTGATGTTCTTCTTCGCCTGCACCTTGGAGTTCCGGCGCAGGAGGTGGTTGATCCGCTCCCAGACGCGGACCAGCGCCATGCCGGGCGTCTGCCGCCCGATCTCGTCATTGTTGAGGAGCAGGACATCGAGCAGCGATTGCAGGTCGGGCGTGTCCCACTGGCCGTCCATGAAGGCCTCGGAAAACCCGATCTCCCCGTCTCGAACGACGCGGGAGAACATCGCGCCGTCCTTGACGTCGATGCGGCCGTAGGGACCGGGTTCCGGCCCCGCGGCACGGAACACGCGGCCATCGGGCAGCTCAATATCGATGGTGCCGGCGCGGATGCCGCAGAGCGTGTCGAAGGCACGGGCGAACCAGCGCGGCAGATCGGTCTGTCCGGCGGTGGAGGTGAGGTGAGTCATGGGTGAAGCCTCCCGTCGGTCTTCATGCCGACTGTAAGTGGTTCGGGTGTCGAGTAAACCTGTCAGCGGGTCGCGGGGTCGGAGGTGCCGAGGAACTTCACGCCCTTCAGCGCCAGCCGCAGCGCCTGCCAGTGGATCGCGGCGATCACCTTGAGCGTCATCAGCGGGTGGGCCGCGACGGCGCGGGCGAGGGCCGCGTCGGTCGCGGGCTCGCCGATAGCCGTATGGGTCGCGATCAGAATCTCGCCGTCGTCGCCGTTCTGGCGAATGCGGAGCGCCAGCTTCTCCCCCGGGGCCGCGAGATCGAAGCGGTAGGTCTGCTCCATCGGGATGAAGGGCGAGACCCAGAAGGTCTTGTCCTGCCGCTGGCGGACCATGCCGTCCCGTGCCTCGGCCGGGAGGACATAGACCTCCTGCCCGCCATACGTGTTCTTCACCTCGTAGAGCGTGGCGTAGAGCGCGCCGTCGCGGTAGCAGAAATAGACAGAGAGCGGGTTGAAGACATAGCCCCAAAGCCTCGGGAAACAGTGCAATTCGATCCGTTCGGGTGGGGCTAGCCCGATCTCGGCCAGTCGCCGCTCCACCCACGGGCGAAGGGGCGAGCCGTCGCGCGCGCCGTGGTCGCGGTTGTCGAAGCGCAGCACGCGGTCCCAGATGCGGGAGCCAGCCATCGCCTCCTCCATCCGGTCAATGTCGAAGAGGCAGGAGAACACGCGGTAGCGGAAGCGGTGGCGCTTCGGTTGCAGCCGCATGTGCATGACATGCCCGCGATATAGGGTGATCGCGCTCATTCCGCCGCTGCGGCCAGCGGTGTGGCCATCGGTTCGATCGGCTCGCCCGCCCAGGAGGGGGTCGCACCCAGTGCCGCGGCGACGCGCAGACCGGCGCGCAGCCCGTCCTCGTGGAAGCCGTAGCCCAGCCATGCCCCTGCATACCACACGCCGCCGCGGCCCTGGATCGTGTCCATCCGGCCCTGCGCGTCGAACGCGGCTTGGGTGAAGAGCGGGTGCGCGTATTCAAAGCGGGCATGGGCCCGCTCCGGCGGCTGGGCGGGGTTGAGCGAGACGAAGTAGTCGCGGCCCTCGATCCCCTGCAGCCGGTTCATCCAATAGGTGATCGGCGCGGGCCGGTCGGTGTCGTTACCGTCGGACAGGAAGTTCCAGCTCGACCACACGCGCTTGCGCTTCGGCATCAGCGCGGGGTCGGAGTGCAGCCAGGCGATGTTGCGCGAGGTCTGGAAGCTGGAGAGCACATCGCGCTCCTCCGCATCCAGATCGGCGATTATCGCGCGGGACTGCGGCGCGTGGGACGCAAGCACCACCTGATCGAAGCTCGCCTCGGACCCGTCGGTGAAGCGCACAAGGGGCCGCCCGCCGGGCCGCCGGATCTCCGCCACGCCAATGCCCGCGACCGCGGTCGGCAGCCGCCCGATCAGGCGGCGGACATATTCGCGGGAGCCGCCATCGACCGTGCGCCAGCGGTGCCCCGGCCCGTTGCCGTTCAGAAGCTGGTGGTTCTTGAAGAAATGGACGAAGTTCTCCGCCGGGAAATCGAGCATGTCACCGGTCGGCGTCGACCAGATCGCCCCGCCCATCGGCAGCAGGAAGCAGTCGCGCAGCCAGTCGCCATAGCCGCCGGCCTCGAGATACTGGCCGAGGCTCAGCCCCTCCAGCCGCCCCTCGACGAGATCGGACTGTGCCTCACGGTGGAAGCGCAGGATCTCCCGCACGCCGCCGACAAAGCGGGGCGAGAGGATGTTGAGCGGCTGGGCGAAGACCTTCCAGACGTTGTCGCAGGCATATTCCGTGCGGCCGCCATTGACCGACATGCCGAAGCTCATGTCCGAGGCGCGCGTCGGCACGTCCAGATGCTCGAAGAGCGAGGTCAGGTGCGGATAGTTCGCGTGGTTGTAGACGATGAAACCGGTGTCGACCGGCTGGCCGTCCACCTCCACCGTGTTGGCGTGACCACCGAAGCGGCTGTCCTTTTCGATGAGTGTGACGTCGGCAACCTCGCTCAAGGCGAGAGCCGCGCCCATCCCGGCGATGCCGGATCCGATGACGGCGATTTTCACAGGTTTTGTCCCACGTTCAGTTCTTGAAGTCTTCGTATGCGTCGAGGGCTCGCTGGCGGCCCTCTTTCAGTCCGATCATGCGTTCGGGGTAGGCGTCGTCCGGGGAGAGGCCCCAGCTTTCGGGAATGGCGTCATAGAAAGCGGCCGCTTCGTCGCTGGCATCCACGTCGAGCCAGCGCTTGCGGTAGACGCCGTCCGGGTCGAACTTCTCCGCCTGTGTCTGCGGATTGAAGACCCGGAAATAGGGCGTGGCATCGGGGCCCGAGCCCGCGGACCACTGCCAGCCCAGCGCATTGGAGGCCGGGTCGTGATCGACGAGGCAATCCTCGAACCAGTCATGGCCGACGCGCCAGCTCGTCATCAGGTGCTTGGTCAGGTAGGAGGCGACGATCATGCGCACCCGGTTGTGCATGTAGCCGGTGACGTAGAGCTCGCGCATCCCTGCATCGACGATGGGCTCGCCGGTGAGGCCCCGCTTCCACTTCGTCGCCTCGGCATTGTCCTTCTGCCAGGGGAACTCGGCCCATTCCTCGCGCCAGGCGGTGTCGCGGATATGGGGTGTGTGGTGGATGAGATGCCAGGCGAAGTCGCGCCAGACCAGCTCCTTGAGGAAGGTCTCGGGCCCTGCCCCGCCCTTGTCATGCAACTGCCGGTAGGCCGCGTGCCAGACGGTGCGGATGCCGATCTCGCCCAGTGCGAGATGCTGGCTGAGCCGGGATGTGCCGTCATGGTCGGGCCGGTCGCGTTCGTCCGAATATGAGTGGATGCCGTGGCCCATGAAGGATCCGAGACGCCCGCGGGCGGCCTCCTCCCCCACACTCACGTAACGGGCCACGACATCCGCCCCCCTCCGCATCGAAGTGCCGAGGGCCCACGCCTCGAGTGTCTCCGATGAAGGCCAGGTGTCGGGTGCGGGGACGGTGGACGGCGTCGCCTCAGGCTCGGGCACGTCGCGGTCCTTCACCGCCTTCCAGTAGGGCGTGTAGACCTTGTAGAAGCCGCCGGTGCCGGTCTCGACCGTCCAGGGCTCGTGCAGGACGTGGCCCTCGTGGCTGACCGCCTCGATGCCGGTGTCCTTGAGCGCCGACTTCACCTTGCTGTCGCGGTCGATGGAGCGGCTGTCGTAGAGGCGAGACCAGTGCACGGCGGTGGCCCCGGTCTCCTCCACCAGCTTCAGCAGGACGTCGAGCGCCTCACCCGAGCGGAATATGAGCCGGCTGCCCTTCTCCTCGAACCGCTTGGCGAGATCGTCGAGCGACAGGCCGAGGCGCCATTTGGGTGCCGCGCCCATATCGTCCACCTGCCCGTCCCGGATGAAGACCGGGATGACCGGCCCGCCCCGGCCGATCGCCGCCACCAGGGCGGGGTGGTCGGACAGGCGCAGGTCGCGGCGAAGCCAGAGGATGGTGGGTGAAGGCACCGGGAACGCTCTCCGTCTGAAGTGTCGAAACCGCTTACGGCGGCGATGTGGGCTCGGATCACACGCGGCGGCCGGTGGTCGCACTGATCCCGGCCGGAAGGTGCAGCGTAGGCGGAGAACTGGAGGATCCGCGATGCCGCATGTCTCGATCACCGGGCTCACGCTGAAGGGACCGTGGCACCTGCCGTGGTTCTGGCGGCATACGCTCGCCAGTGTCGCGAGCGTGCGGCGGAGCGAGGGCCTGATCTCCTTCGACGCGCGGCAGGTCGGGCGGACGCATCACACGCTGACGGTGTGGGAGGATGCAGCGGCGATGCGCCGCTTCTTCGCCGGTCCCGCGCACCGGCGGGCGATGCGCGGCTGGCGGCGGCATGGCACGGGCCGGGTGCTCGGCTATACGACCGACGCGCCGCCGGGATGGGACGAGGCGCTGATGCGCCTCGCCCGGGATGGTCGGCAACTCTAACACACGCCGCGCCGCTCATCCCGCAGGCCGATTGCGATCGCGACCATCAGTGCCAGGAGGACGATGGTGAACGGAAAGCCGGTGGACACCGCCATGGCCTGCAGCGAGGCGAGCCCGCCGCCCAGCAGCAGCGCGATGGCCACGAGCCCCTCGAAGATACACCAGAACACCCGTTGGGGCATCGGCGCGTCGACCTTGCCGCCGGCCGTGATCGTGTCGATGACCAGCGAGCCCGAGTCCGACGAGGTGACGAAGAACACGATCACCAGCACGATCCCGATGAAGGAGGTGATGCCCGCCAGCGGCAGCTCGGACAGCATGACGAAGAGCCTGAGCTCCAGCGCTGCATCGGCCACGTCCGTCATCCCCGCCTGCACCTGCGCGATGGCGGTGCCGCCGAAGACGGTCATCCAGAGCACGCAGACCATGCTGGGGATCAGGAGGACGCAGATCACGAACTCCCGCACCGTACGCCCGCGGCTCACCCGCGCGATGAACATGCCGACGAAAGGCGACCAGGAGATCCACCACGCCCAGTAGAACGCCGTCCAGCCCTGCGAGAAGTTCACGTCCTCCCGCCCGAACGGGTTGGAGAGTGCGGGCAGGTAACTCACGTAGCTCACCAGGCTGTCCGCGAAGGTCGTGAGCAGGAAGATCGGCGAGCCCACGAGGAAGACGAAGACCAGGAGCAGGAAGGCGAGGCCCATGTTGAGCTCGCTCAATCGCTTCACCCCGCCGTCGAGGCCGGCGAGGACCGAGACGGTGGCGACGGCGGTGATCGCGAGGATCAGCAGCACCTTGGACATGTCGCCGTTTGGGATGCCGAACAGGAACTCCAGCCCCGCATTGGCCTGCTCCGCCCCGAAGCCCAGCGAGGTGGCGAGGCCGAAGAGCGTGGCGAAGACCGCCAGCGTGTCGATGATATGACCCCACCAGCCCCAGACCCGGTCGCCGAGGATGGGATAGAAGGCCGAGCGGATCGTGAGCGGCAGCCCCTTGTTGTAGGAGAAGAGCGCGAGGGCGAGGGCCACGACCGCGTAGATCGCCCAGGGGTGCAGCCCCCAGTGGAAGATGGTCGCTGCCATGCCGAGGGACGTCGCCGTCTCCGCATCGCCGGCCGCGGCACCCAGCGGCGCCCAGTCGGTGCGCGCGCCGCCCTCGGCCGCTGTGCCGCCCATGGCGCTCGAGAAGTGGCTGATCGGCTCGCTGACGCCGTAGAACATCAGCCCGATGCCCATACCGGCGGCAAACAGCATCGCGAACCAGCCCGGATAGGAGAAGTCCGGCGTCGCATCCGGCCCGCCGAGGCGCACATTGCCCCAGGGCAGCACGACGAGCGCGAGGCAGAACAGGACGAAGAGATTGGCCGCCGACAGGAAGAACCAGTCGAAGGTCGCCGTCAGCCAGTTGCGCATCCCGTTGAAGATCTCCGCCGCGCCCTCCTGAAAGGTGAGCGTCAGGAAGACGAAGGCGACGATCGACAGGCCGGAGATCAGAAAGACCGGATTGTGAATATCGACGCCGACCGGCCCGATCTGAGTGGTGATGTTGTCCTGACCGATCTCGTAATCGGTCTCGATTTCATTCGGAACGTCCGGTTCCGCCGATATATCTGCCATCGGATCCTGCTCCTCGTGACGGTGTTGACCATTTCGGTCTCGAAAGTGTCACGGAAGACGCCGATGTCGAGGCCGCGACATCCGCGGCATCGGATGCCGAAAACGACATCCGATCCGGCGGCAGTCTCAGCCCTCGCCGTTGTCGAGCTCGGTCTCAGCCACCCGGCAGGCACTGGCGAAGGCGAGCATCGCGTCGGCGGCGATGTCCCACTGGACCGTGGGAATGCTGGCGAAGCGCGCCTCCACCGCCTCGATCATCTGATCGTAGAGCTGGGCAATCTCCAGCCGCTTGGCGGCGACGAGTTCGACCGAGACCGAGCGCCGGTCGCGCTGCAGGCGCATTCGTCGCACGAAGCCCGCGGCCTCGAGCCGGTCCACCATCGCGGAGACGGCACCACTGGTAAGACCGGTCCTGCGACCGATCTGGCGTACGGTAAGAGGTCCGGTGTCGAGGAGATTGATGCACCGCAGATCCTGCCGGTTGAGCCCCAGCCTGCGGGCGATCGATCCATCTACGGCGTCGAGAGCGGCCTGAACCGCCCGCCCGGCGCCGATCAGGTTCGCAGGGCCCCCCACTGCGAACCTCTCTCGATCAATGAGCGAGTTCATGACCTGATAAGGAAGCTTTCAAAATGCGTTCGTCAAAGGGTCCCGCGGCGACAGAGTGATGCTTTTTGCAAAAAATTCGTCTCGATGGTGACGCCACGTCACGAAGAATCCGAAAAAGCGAAGGCGACGTCATAGCTTAGGACCTCTCGGTATCTGCTATCGGCCGAAACCTTGGCAAAATGGCAACAGCGACAGATGCGCGGAAACACTTTGCATCCGGGCGAAGATCCGCCCGGATTGCTTTACGGTACAACTAATCTCACCCTACGGAAAGCTAGACGTTCGTATCGACGACCACGCGGCCCCGGACCTGACCGCCGAGGATATCGGCCCCCAGCTTCGGAAGGTCGGCGAGCGTCGCGGGCTGGACCATCGCCTCGAGCTTGTCCATCGGCAGATCCTCCGCGATCCGCTTCCAGGCCCGCAGGCGGTTGTCATAGGGCTGCATGACGCTGTCGATGCCGAGCAGGTTCACCCCGCGCAACAGGAACGGGATCACCGTGGCCGGCAGCCCTGCCCCGCCGGCGAGGCCCACGGCGGCGACGCTCGCCCCGTACTGCATCTGGCCGAGCACGCGGGCGAGCATCGCGCCCCCCACCGCATCGACGCAGCCCGCCCAGGTCTCGGCCTCCAGCGGACGCTTGACGGTCTCGTTGATCTCCTCGCGTGCGACGATCTTCGTGGCCCCCAGATCCTTGAGGTAGTCCGCCGTCTCGGGCCGCCCGGTCACGCCCGCGACCTGGTAGCCGCGCTTGGCGAGGATGGCCGTGGCGACCGAGCCGACACCGCCCGCGGCACCCGTGACCAGCACCTCGCCCTTCGACGGCTCCAGCCCGTGATCCTCCAGAGCCATCACGGCCAGCATGGCGGTGAACCCGGCGGTGCCCACCGCCATCGCCTGCCGCGTCGTGAGGCCATCGGGCAACGGTACGAGGTGGTCCGCCTTCACGCGCGCCTTCTGCGCATAGCCGCCCCAGCGGTTCTCACCGACGCGCCAGCCGGTCAGCACGACCTTGTCGCCGGGTTTGTAGCGGTCGTCCTCCGAGCTCTCCACCGTTCCGGCGAGGTCGATGCCCGGCACATGCGGATAGTCCCGCACCAGCCCGCCGCCCGGCCCGATGCAGAGCCCGTCCTTGTAGTTCACGGTCGAGTACTCGACGGCGACCACGACCTCGCCCGCGGGAAGCTGGTCGAGCTCCACCTGTTCGACGGCGGCGGAGGTCTTTCCGTCATCGCCCTTGCGGACGACCAGCGCGTTGAAGCTCATGTCTGTCTCCCTGAAGATGCCGCCCCTTGCCGGGCCGCTTTCGAATTCGTGGAAATACTCACGTCGCGCCGCAGACGACGCGCGCGCCGCTCAGTTCGGGCCGGACCAGTCGATCTTCACGATCTCCGCCGAGCGGCCGCCGAAGTCCCAGACCCGGCCGTAGTCGCGCACCCGGCTCTTGGTGCCGCGCGCCACCGCGATGTCGGGGCCCATCCAGTACTGGGAGTTGCGGATCATGACGGGGCCGTCATCGGCGCCCGCGATCTCCTCGATCTCGCCCTGGATCTTCTTGCCGACGATAAGGCGGCGCTTGCGGCCCTCGCTCTCGATCACCACGGGCGCGCGCTCATGCCCGATGATCTCACTGACCAGCATGGTGAAGAGGCCGGTGGTGCCCCGCGCGGCACCCGAGAAGATCTGGAGGAGTCCCTCGTAGGCCGCGTCCGAGCAGCGCTCGTCCATGTAGGCGGCGACCTTCCAGTTGCCCTCGCCCATCCGGCCCGGGATGTCGAGCATCAGGCCCACGTTGAGCCCCGACAGCTCCTCGCCCGCATACGCGCCCTCATCGATGCGCACCCCGATCCAGGCGTGGCAGGCGCCTTCGGTGGGCGGGTGGGCGCCGAGGCTCACCACGCAGGGGCAGAAGACCGTGCAGTTGCAGTTGAGGATGAGCTCCCCGCGGATGTGCCACTCGGGCAAGGTGTCGAGCATGTGTCCTCCCTACAGGGCCGCGAGGCCGACCCAGAGCCCCAGTCCGATCAGGGCGATCCCGATGGGCGCCGTCAACCAGACGCCGATCGCCGGCAGTTTCTCCAGAACCATCAGGAACGTCGCGAGCCCCATCCACAGGAGGCTCATCATCCCGCCCGCAAAGCCGATCGCCATCAGGCCCCAGCAGCAGCCCGCGCAGTAGACCCCGACCACGAGGCCGAGCCGCGCGCCGCCGCGCAGGCCGGGGCGGAACCCGGCGAGGATATGGGTCATAGGGTTCCGGCAATAGGACGCGCAGCGGTCCTTGAGCGCCGTGAACTGGTAGAGCCCCGCGATGATCAGGAGCCCGGCGGAGAACCAGGGCGAGAGGCTCTGTCCCATGCCCCCGATCAGCCCGATCTGCAACAGCGCCACCTGCACGGCGGCGAGGAGGGCGGCCACGCCCACCCAGATCGCGGAGTAGCCCCAGACGAACCCGGCGAAGCCGATGGGCCGCGCCAGCCCCGCCTCGATCAGGTCGGTGAAGACGCGGGCCGTGGGCACGAAGGTCGGCAGCATCATCGCGGCCATCATGATCGACCACATACCGAAGAGCGGGCCGAAGCTGCTCATGTCCATCATCATGCCGCCGGAGGCCATGTCGCCGGTCATTGCACCGTCGGTCATGCTGCTGCCGGACATGCCGCTATCCATCATGGCGCTGGCCGAGGCCATCCCGGTTTCGGACATGGTGCCGGCCGCCATCTCGCCCGCGGCCATCCCCTCCATCGCCATGCCGTCCATCGGCATGCGCGGGAAGCCCAGGAGGTCGATCTGCATGGATGTCGCGGACTGGTAGAGCATCCACCAGGAGCCCAGGCACACCGCGAAGAAGCCGAGCCAGGCGATCGCGCGCGTCAGGACCACGGCCCGGCCGTCGGTGTCGCGCAGGATATCTTTGACTGCCGTCCTCATCGCGCCGAACATCGCCCTGCAAGCTTTGAAACGCAAATCCAATTTGCCGACCGCGACCTGCGCGCTGACAGGGCGGCTGATCCGTGCCATGCTGCGGCATCCCCGACATGAGGAGTGGACCAATGGGCGTGGACTTCCTGCTGACGGCACTGATCGTCGTGATCGCTCCGGGAACCGGGGTGCTCTACACCCTGTCGGTCTCGCTCGGCCGGGGCCTGAGCCCGGGTCTCGCCGCGGTCGTCGGCTGCTCCTTCGGGATCGTGCCGCACCTTGCGGCCGCCTTATTGGGCCTCGCCGCGATCCTGCATGCGAGTGCCGTCGCCTTCCAGCTCGTGAAGTATGCGGGCGTGATCTTCCTTCTGTGGATGGCGTGGAAGACGCTGAAGGAGACGGGGACGGCGGGTGACGGGCCGGAGGCGCCGCGCGGGCTTGTCCGGATCGCAGTGCGGGGCGCGCTGATCAACGTGCTCAATCCCAAGCTCTCGATCTTCTTCCTCGCCTTCCTGCCGCAATTCGTCGATCCGGCGGCGGGCAATGCGACGGCGCAGATGGCGCTGCTCGGCCTCGTCTTCACGGTGATGACGGCGGCGGTTTTCGCGCTCTATGCCGTCTTCGCTGCAGCTGCGCGCAGCCAGATCCTCGGCAACGCGGCGGCCATGCGCTGGCTGCGCCGGGTCTTCGCCGCGGCCTTCGGCGGGCTGGCGCTGCGTCTGGCGAGCGAGACCCGCTGACGGGGTTCCATCCGCCCGTCCGGAACTTCGCGAGAATTGAAGATACGTCCTCCGCAACCTTTTTTCGGGTTCCCCGTTGCTCTTTCGACAGGCGGGACGCGGATGGGGGTCCGCACCGCCAGGAGGGGGAGCCGCCCGGGCGTGGGGACGTTCGGGCGGCAACCGAAGCGGAAGGAGGCACCAGGGGTGGGCCTCCGGCACCGCGACAGGATCGGGAGAGAGACCAGGGGTGGGCTCTCGACCAGATGGCGGCCAGCAGGATCCGGGTGGGATCCGATGCGGCGCCGACACGGGACGGGAGGCCAGGGGTGGGCTCCCAACCGGATACCGGAGCGGAGCCAGGGGTGGATCCGACCGGTCAGATCAGGGGCCGGAGCACCGCGGGGGCGGGCTCCGGCCTCATCTGTTTCGGGGCTCAATTCACCCGCCAAGCCGGACAAGTGCTTGTTTCCGCTCGCCGCCGCTATATAGCCAAGGGCAGACCCAGCGGAGCGCACGATGCGTGACATACCGACCCCTGCCCTGATCCTCGGTTTCGCCGGGTTGCTGCCGTTCCTCGGCGGTGCGGCACTCGTTCTTCTGCCGCCGGGCACCGTGCCGCTCTACGGCTTCTTCATCAGCGAGCCCGAGGGCGGGCGCCTGCTGCTGGAGCGCTACGGCACGATCATCCTGAGCTTCATGGCGGGCTGCCTCTGGGGCTTCGCCTCGCGGCACGGGCGCAAGCCGTCGTGGGTGGAGCTGGGGCTCAGCGTCACACCGCCGCTCGCCATCTTCTTCGGCCTCACGAACGATCCCGCAGCCTCCTGCCTCCTGCTCACCTACGCCTTCGCGGGACTCCTGCTGATCGACAGCCTGTTCGCCAAGCGCACCATCGTGGTCTGGTGGTGGCTGAGCTTGCGCATCCCGCTGACCATCGTCGTCTGCGCCTGCCTCCTGATCGGAGCCTTCGCATGAGCCTGACCGGAGGCTGCCAGTGCGGCGTGGTGCGCTACCGCATTACGGGGGAGCCGCTGGGCTTCGCCCGCTGCCATTGCACCGACTGCCAGAAGCAGAGCGGCTCGGCCTTCGGCCTCTCGCTCTATGTCCGCCTCGACGATATCGAGATCACCGGGGAGCTCGCCGAGTGGCGCAGCCGGGCCGCGAGCGGGAAGGAGGTCATCCGGCGCTTCTGCCCCGTTTGCGGCGTGCGGATCATGCATGTCTCCGCCAGCGGCGCCGACTACGTCTCGATAAAGGGCGGCACGCTCGATCCCGGCCACGGGCTGGAGCCGCAGGCCGAGCTCTGGACCGCCTCCCGCTTGCCCTGGGTGCAGCTGATCGAGGGCGTCCCGCAATGGGAGGGCCAGCCGCCGAGCCACGACGCTCTGCGGCGCAGCTGGGCTGCGTGGCGCTCGGGCCGGACGCTCGCCTTCTACGACACCCACGCCGCCGATTACGCCGACTGGTCGGAGCCGGAGGCGGAACCGCCCCGCCTTGCCGCCTTCCTGGACAAGCTCGCGCCCGGCGCGCGGGTGCTCGATCTCGGCTGCGGCACCGGCTGGGCGGCGGCCAAGATGGGCCAGCGCGGTTTTCGCGTGCGCGCGATGGACGGCAGCCGGGGCCTCGCGGCGCAGGCCAAGCTCCGCCACGGCATCGACGTTGAGATCGCGGAGTTCACCGATTTCAACGAGTTCGAGACGCTGGATGCGATCTGGGCCTTCTTCTCCCTGCTCCACGCGCCCCGCGACCGGATGCCCCGCCACCTGAGCGCGTGTTCTGCGGCCCTCGCGCCCGGCGGGCGGCTCTATCTGGGGCTGAAGGCGGGCACCGGCTCCAGCCGCGACCCGCAGGATCGGCTCTACACCTATTACGATGCCGAGGAGCTGCGCGCTCTCGTTCGCGCCGCGGGCTTCCGCGACATCACGCTTGAGCACGGCGCGGGCAAGAACTACGACGGCAGCCCGACCGAGAACCTCTACCTGGAGGCCCTGCGTGGCTGACTTCTTCGCCTATACCGACGGTGCATGCTCCGGCAATCCGGGGCCGGGCGGCTGGGGCGTCCTGCTCCAGGCCAAGGAGCGCGGGAAGGTCGTCAAGGAGCGGGAGCTCAAGGGCGGCGAGGCGCAGACCACCAACAACCGCATGGAACTGATGGCCGCGATCACGGCGCTGGAGACACTGGGCCGCGCCGCCGACATCACGGTCGTCACCGACTCCGCCTACGTGAAGGACGGACTGACGAAGTGGATCCACGGCTGGAAGCGCAACGGCTGGAAGACCGCGGCCAAGAAGCCCGTGAAGAACGAGGACCTCTGGAAACGCCTCGACGCGGCTCAAGCACGCCACAAGGTGAGCTGGGAATGGGTGAAGGGCCACGCCGGCCACCCGGAAAACGAACGCGCCGACGAACTCGCCCGCGCCGGCATGGCCCCTTACAAGACGAAGTGAGGCAGGGCGGCGCGCAACGCCGGCCCCGCCCGGACCGGCGTTACTCGCCCGCCTCTTCGAGAACCGTGTCGTAGAACGCGCAGATCTCCTCCATCGACGCGCCGGTCTGCATGGCCACGGCCTGCTGCTGCATCTCGGTCGCGAGCTCGGTGGCACGCTGCGGATCGGACGCCGCGATCGTCTGCAGCGCGGTGGCGGCCTGGGTCGCCTTCTCCTGAAGTTCCTCCGGCGTGCAGGCCAGCGCGGATCCTGCGGTCGCAATGGTTGCTGCTGCGGCGAGAGCCAGCATACGGATCATGATCGTCTCCTGTGGAAGATGCACCGGGACCCCCGGTGCATTTTGAAAAATGCCCCGAAACCAATGAGATGACGTGGATCGGGACGTGCCGTGGGTCACACAACCTAAAGGCGAAATCAAGTGACACTTTTGCTTTGGCCCGCCCTGGATCAGGTCTCGGTCCGACGGTGCGGGACGCCACGACTGGCGGAGGTCAGAATGCGTATGCCGTCATGAACAAGTCTCGTCCGGTCACCACGGCGACCGACCCGCAGTAAGGCGTGCAGACCCATCCCGCGCTGCGCGCCAGGTCACCGCGATAGACCACGGCGTCCGCAAACTGAGTGGGGTCGACCCTCGGAAAAAAACCCGCGAACGCGCCGCGATAGAAGGCGGTATCGGATGCGTCGGCGGGCCGAAGGCCAAGGGCGCGGGTAGCTTCGGCCGTTGCCGTATCGGACGACAAGCGGAGGTGCCATTGCGCCTCTTCATCGGAGAATAGGATCGGCCAAGGCGCCGATCGCGTGACGATGGTGTGCGTGATGCCCGTGCCCGACAGCATCTCCGGCACGAGGTTCAGCATCGCCTGTCGCTCATAGATGGCGAAGGCGAGAAACCAGCCGGCGGTGGCCATCGCGAGCACAGCAAAGCCCTGGCGGATTCGTCTTCCAATCATCTGCGGTCCCTGCCTCTTGAGCCCGAACCCTTGCGGCGGCGTGGAAAGGCGTCAAGCTGTGGCTCCCGCCGTGACGCCCGGAGCCACCCTATGACCCTCGTCCAATTTCTCGACTATGTCGCGGTCTTCGTCTTCGCCCTCACGGGCGCGCTGACGGCGAGCCGGGCGCAGCTCGACATCGTGGGGTTCCTGTTCGTGGCGTGCCTCACTGCGGTGGGCGGCGGCACCGTGCGGGACGTTGTCCTGAACCGCGACGCGGTGTTCTGGATCGCCGATCCGGGCTACATCGCGGTAGCTTGCGTGGGCGCGGTCGGGGTGTTCTTCACCGCGCATCTTCTGGAAAGCCGGTTGAAGACCCTGATCTGGCTCGACGCGCTCGCCATGGCCGTCGCGGTGCCGGTGGGGGTGGCGGTCGCGCGGCGCATGGGCTTCGACTGGCCGGTGCTGCTGATGATGGGGGTGGTGACGGCGACACTCGGCGGGCTGGCGCGCGATGTGGTCTGCAACGAGGTGCCGCTGGTGCTGAAGGCCCGCGACCTCTACGCGACGGCGGCGCTCACCGGGGCTGGGGCGAATGTGGCGGCCTTCGCGCTGACCGGGGATGCGATCCTCGCGACGCTCGCTTGCGGCCTCACCTGCTTTGGCTTGCGGGCAGGGTCCATCGCGCTCGGCTGGCAGGCGCCGGTCTACAAGGCGCGACCGCCGCGCCGGTGACGCCTCCGGCGGGCGTATTTGGCGAGAGTGATGCGGGGTCAGCGGCGCCGGTTGCGGCGGCGGTAGGCCGCTTCGGTGGGGATCAGGAACAGCGCACCGGCGGCACCCACGATGGCGTTCACGCCGTGGGAGCCGAAGCTGATCCCGAACATGACCCGCACTACGAACAGCAGGAAGGTCCCGCCCAGCGCGATCACGATCGAGGGCAGAACACCGTTGTGGGTGAGCCCCCACTTCTCCGCGAGATAACCGACGATCCCGGCGAGCACCATCGAGCCGAAGAAGGCAAAGAACATCTCACTCTCCCAACCTGTCGCCCGCGGGCACGGGATGGCCACGCAGGAAATCTGTCGCATCCTGCACGCCGCGCCCCTCCCGCTGCAAGCGGATCAGGCGCAGCGCACCCGTGCCGCAGGCGACGGTGAGCGCGTCGTCTAATGCGCTGCCGGGGGCGCCCTGCCCCGCGACGGGCGTACAGAGGTGGATCTTGAGCCGCGTGGAATCATGGATCGTCCAGGCGCCGGGAAAGGGGGCGAGGCCGCGGATATGCCGGTCGAGTTCCGCCGCGGGCCGGGTCCAGTCGATGCGCGCCTCGGCCTTATCGATCTTGGCGGCGTAGGTGACGCCCTCCTCCGGCTGGGTCTCCGGCGTCAGGTCATCGAGGCGGGCGAGCGCGTCGACGATCAGCCGTGCGCCCATCTCCGACAGGCGGTCGTGGAGCGTGGCGGCCGTGTCCTCCGGCCCGATCGGCTTGGCCTCGCGCAAGAGCACTGGCCCGGTGTCGAGCCCCGCCTCCATCTGCATGATGCACACCCCCGTCTCGGCATCGCCCGCCATGATCGCCCGCTGGATCGGCGCCGCCCCGCGCCAGCGCGGCAGCAGCGAGGCGTGCATGTTGAGGCAACCACGCACGGGCGCGTCGAGCACGGCTTGCGGCAGGATCAGACCGTAGGCCACGACCACCGCGGCGTCGGCATTCAGGGCGGCGAGTGCCGCCTGCTCCGCCTCGCCCTTCAGCGACTTCGGGTGCCGAACCTCCAGCCCCAGTCCCTCCGCCCGCGCGTGGACCGGGGATGGCCGCTCCTTCTTCCCGCGTCCGGCGGGGCGCGGCGGCTGGGTGTAGACGGCGGCGATCTCGTGACCCGCCTCGACCAGCGCGTCGAGCACCGGTACGGAAAAATCCGGCGTTCCCATGAAGATCAGCCGCATGCGCTCTCTCTTCTCCCAATATCCCCGCCGGAGGCGCACGCCCGCCTCAGGCGCGCCGCCGCATCTTCTCGTGTTTCGCCAGCTGCATCCGCCGCTTCACCGGCTTGAGCCGATCGACATAGAGCTTGCCGGCGAGGTGGTCGATCTGGTGCTGCACGCTGGTCGCCCAGAGGTTCACGAAGTCCCGCTCAACCTCCGCCCCGGTCTCGTCGAGATAGGCGACCGTCACCGCCCGCGGCCGCTCGACCACCGCCGAGAGCCCCGGCAGGTTGGGCGAGGCCTCCTCGTGAGCGCGCATCTTCACCGAGGCGTGGAGCACCCGGGGATTGGCCATGCGCACGGGCTCGGACCGGTCGTCGGAGCAGTCGACCACCGCGACCTGCCGCATCTCCCCGATCTGGGGGCCGGCAAGGCCAACGCCGGGCATGGCGTACATCGCGGCCAGCATCTCGTCCCACACGGCGCGCACGCCATCGTCCACGGCCTCGACCGGCGGCACGGCCGTGCGCAGCCGCTTGTCGGGCCACATCAGGAACGGGCGAGGCGCCGTCATGCGGTGGCGCGCGCCTTCTTCAGCTTCTTCATCTTGTTGGTGATCATCGTGCGCTTCACCGAGCCGAGATAGTCGATGAAGAGCCGGCCGTTGAGGTGGTCGAGCTCGTGCTGCGCGCAGGTCGCGTAGAGCGCGTCGAACCGGCCCTCGCGCACCGCGCCGTCGCGGTCGAGCCAGCGCATCTCGACCTCGGCGGGCCGGGTCACCTCGGCATAGATGTCGGGGATCGAGAGGCAGCCCTCCTCATAGACGGCCTCCTCCTCCGACACGCTCAGGATCTCGGGATTGATAAGGACCATCGGCTCGGGCTCCGCATCCTTTTCCGAGCAGTCCATCACGAAGATCCGCTTCATTACGCCGATCTGCGGCCCGGCGAGCCCGATGCCCGGCGCCTCGTACATGGTCTCCAGCATGTCGTCGGCGAGCTTTCGCACCGCATCGTCTACGGTCGCGACGGGATCGGCGACCTTCTTGAGGCGCGGATCGGGGTGGATGAGGATGGGTCTGATCATGCGGGCGATCTAAGCCATCTCTGAAGGGCGAACAAGCGCCCAGCGCTATCGCGCGTAGTCGGGCGGGGGCAGCGGCGCCGGCGCAGGGTTGAGCAGCACCCATCTGACGGCAAGTTCCCCGAAGCGGCGCGTGCTGTCGGATCCGGTCCGAAGGGTCCGGGCCGCTTTGCGGGCCTCGTCCAGTTCCGGCGTCGGCAGCGCCTGACCCGTCGCCAGAAGATGGAGGAACGTCTTCACCATGCGATCATAGTCAGCGTCCCAGTTGATGCCGCCATTCCTGTCGATTTCATCGGCAACGCGGCCCGATATGCGGATGACCTCGCCTTGCACCGTCCGGGCGGGACCGCTGCCCGGCACCAGCATCTGCCACAGCTCCTCGTGCTGGTCGGGCCAGTTCTCCGACGTGACGGTGATGGTCGAGACACCGTCATGGAGCACGCGCCGCGGGACGGGCGGCACATCGAAGAGCCGGTAGAGCGCGTCGAGCGCTGCGCTGTGCTCCTCGACCGTCTCAGGATTGAAGTTGGCGCGGTGGAACTCGAAGGTCTCGCCGATCTTGGTGACGAAACCGCGGGCCCGCTCCGTCGGCTCCGCGCCCGCCTCCAGCAGCACACGGGTCACGGCGACCGTGCGGGGCAGCGTGGCGTTGCTGGCGAATTGCAGGGCCAGCTCCAGCGGCGTGAGACCGTTGCGATTGCGGGCATCCAGCGCCGCGCCATGGGCCAGCAGGACCGCGGCATGATCGGCGAACTGCGCGCCCGCGGCCACGTGCAGGGGCGTGGAGTCCTTCTGGTCGAAGGCATGCACGTCCGCGCCCAGCTCGATCAGCACGGCGATATCCGCCGCCCGGCTGCCCGCGCGCGTGTGCAGCGGTGTCCGGCCCCGGGCATCCCGGCTGCCGAGGTCGGCCCCCTCGCCCACCAGCCAGCGCGTGAACGCGTCGGGACACGTGCCGAAGGCGAGCGCGGTCTGCTTGGACGTACCGCCGACCGCGTCGATCTCCCGATCCTTGAAGACGGCCTTTAGCTCATCGAGATCGCCGCGTGCCAGGATCTCCTCGAAGTCCTTCGGCAGAGTCTTCTTCTTTCGTGCCATCGGAATGTCCCCTTATCGGCCCGAGTACCCCATCGGACCGCCCCCACTCCCCGGCACCACCGTTCGCCCGGACGGGTGCAAGGATACAATTCGCCGCTTGTGTATCACGGCCATCACTCTAGCTTCGCGGGAAATCGAGGAGCATGCCATGTCCGTGAATTTCGACGAGGTCATCGACCGCCGGAACACCCACTCCGTCAAGTGGGACGCCTGTGAGAGCATCTACGGCGTCTCCCCCGATGACGGGATCGCGATGTGGGTGGCGGACATGGACTTCAAGCCGCCACAGGCAGTGAACGCGGCGCTGGCGGACGCGGTCGAGCACGGGATCCACGGCTATTTCGGCAACGACGCGCCCTACAAGGCCGCGATCACCGGCTGGATGCATCGCCGGCATGGCTGGGAGGTCGACCCGGAGTGGATCTCGACGACGCACGGGCTGGTGTCGGGCGTGGGGCTCTGCCTGCAGGCGTTCACGGAGCCGGGCGACGGGATCATGCTCTTCACGCCCGTCTACCACGCGTTCGCGAAGATGATCCACGCGAACGACCGGCGGCTGGTCGAGTGCGAGATGGACATCGAGGACGGGCGCTACGTCATGAGCCTCGACCGCGCGGCTGAGATGGTCGAGGGCGTGCGGATGATCATCCTCTGCTCGCCACACAATCCGGGCGGGCGGGTCTGGTCGGAGGGCGAGCTCAGGGCACTCGGGCAGTTCTGCGCCGATCACGATCTGATCCTGATCAGCGACGAGATCCACCATGACCTCGTTTTCAAGGGGCAGACGCACCACGTGCTCGCCAAGATCATGCCGGAGATCAAGGATCGGCTGGTGACGCTCGCGGCTGCGTCGAAGACCTTCAACCTCGCGGGCGGCATGACCGGCAACGTGATCATCGAGGATGCGGAGCTGCGCCGGCGCTTCCAGAAGGTGCACCTCGCCGCGGGCGCCTCGCCCAACCGCTTCGGCATCCTGATGACGACGGCGGCCTATTCGCAGGGCGAGGACTGGCTGACCGATCTCGTTGAATATATCGACGGCAACCGGCGGATCTTCGAGGACGGGGTGAATGCCATTCCCGGGGTCAACGCGATGGCGCTGGAATCGACCTATCTCTGCTGGGTCGATTTCGCGGGCACGGGCATGACCCGCGAGGAGGTGAACGCCCGCGTGCAGGAGCAGGCGCGCATCGCACCGAACCACGGCCCGACCTTCGGCAAGGGCGGCGAGAGCTGGCTGCGCTTCAACGTCGCCACCCGCCGCGCGCTGGTGGAGGAGGCGGTGGAGCGTTTGCAAACCGCGTTCTCCGACCTGCAGTAGCGGCCCGGCAGCGCCGTCGCTGGCGTATTTGGGGAAAGATGAAGATCAGGGCGCGAAGGCCTCGAAGACCGTGCGGAAGGCGGGCTGCTGCGCCTCGATCCGTCCATCATTGGTGGCGAGGATGAGGGCGCGGTCCGTGCCGGGCCAGAAGGCGGCGATGGCGTACCAGAAGGTGTTCGAGCCGTCGTGGACCAGCGCGCCGCTCTCGTGCACGACCCAGCCCATGGCGTAGTCGTCGCCCTCGGGCGGGATGTGCAGCCAGTCCCAGAGGGCGGGCGGCAGGTAATCCGGGTCGCGGTCGAGATGGGCGCGCAGATAGGTCATCAGGTCCGGCCCGCTCATGTGGAGCCGACCCGCAGGGTTGAGTACCGGCGGGTTGTCGGCACCGGCGCCCTGCCCCGCCGGGCGAACCCCGAAGAGCCCGCCGCGGTGACCCTCGATGGCGGGCGGCGGGCCGAAACCGGCCGAGGTGAGGCCGAGCGGGGTCAGGATCTCGTCGCGCAGCAAAGTTTCGTAAGGGGTGCCGGTCAGGCGCTCCATCATCAACGCAGCAAGGACATAGCCCGCGTTGGAGTAGAGGAACTCACCCCGCGGGCCGCGCTCCTTGCCGAGGATCACGGTGGCGTATCGCTGCCGGTCGGCGACCGGGTCCCGCTCCGCATCGATGCCCTGCAGCCGCAGGGCGGTCAGGAAGCCGACATTGGCGGGCAGGCCAGAGCGGTGGCTCAGCAGTTCAGCTAGCATCACGTCGGCATAGGCGTCGGGTGCGTCCGGCAGCGCGGCGCTGAGCGGCGTGTCGGCCGACAGGCGGCCATCGGCGATCAGGCGCGCGGCGAGCGTCGCCGTGGCGCTCTTGGTGATCGAGCCGAGATGCCAGGCGTCGCCCTCCTCGACCGGTGCATCGGTGCCGAGGCGGCGGCTGCCTGCGACATGCTCGACCACCTCCGATCCGTCGAAGGTCACGATCATCGCGCCGGGCGCACCGGTCTCAGCGAGGAAGGCGTCGATGTCCTGGGCGTGGAGCGGCATGGCGAGGAGGGCCAGAAGGGGGGCGAGGCGCATTGTCGGGATATGGGGATGGAGGGTGGCTGGCGCGAGTGGCTGGGGGCGTAGGGGCTGTCGGCAGCCTAAGCCTGTTCGGGGCGGTCCCGGCTCGGGGGCCGGGACGGTGGTGTTCTTTGAGGGCACTCCAGGCCCTCGCCCCTACTCCACCTCGTGGCGGAAGTGTTTCAGCGTTAGGCGGATGGGGTTCGGCGCCGCCTGGCCCAGCCCGCAGATAGAGGCGTCGGCCATGAGGGTCGACAGCTCCTCCAGCAGGCCCGCATCCCAGTGCTCGGCCTGCATCAACTTCACCGCTTTCTCGCAACCGACGCGGCAAGGGGTGCACTGACCGCAGCTTTCATCCTCGAAGAAGCGCAGCATGTTGAGGGCTGCGTCGCGCGCGCGGTCCCGCTCGGAGAGCACCACCACGGCCGCCGAGCCAATGAAGGTGCCGTGCTCCTGCAACGTGTCGAAATCGAGCGGAATGTCGTCCATAGAGGCGGGCAGCAGGCCGGAGGACGGGCCGCCGGGCTGGTAGGCGTAGAAGGTCTCGCCCGCGGCCATGCCGCCTGCGAGTTCAATCAGTTGCGCGATCGTCTGCCCGGCCGGCACCTCGTAGACCCCCGGATTGCGCACGCGTCCCGAAACGGAATAGGCCCGCATCCCGCGCCGCCCGTTCACGCCGTGGTCGCCGAAGACGCCCGGCCCCTCGCGGCAGATGCGGGCGATCCAGTGCAGCGTCTCGACATTGTGGACGAGGGTCGGGCGGTCGAAGAGACCGACCTCTGCCACATAGGGCGGGCGGTGCCGTGGGAGGCCGCGCTTGCCCTCGATACTCTCGATCATCGCGCTTTCCTCGCCGCAGATATAGGCGCCCGCGCCACGGCGCAGGTCGATATATCCAGGGGCGACGAGGCCCGCCTGCTCAAGTGCCGCGATCTCGCGCCGCAGGATCTCCAGCACGGCCGGGTACTCGTCGCGCATGTAGATGAAGCAGGTCTCGGCCTCGACGGCCCAGGCGGCGATCAGCATCCCTTCGAGGAAGCTGTGCGGCGTCCGCTCCAGCACGTAGCGATCCTTGAAGGTGCCCGGCTCGCCCTCATCGCCGTTCACCGCGAGGTAGCGCGGGCCCTCGTAGCCGCAGACAAAGGACCACTTGCGACCCGACGGGAAGCCCGCCCCGCCCATGCCGCGCAGGCCGGAGGAGAGTACGTCATCCTGCACCGCGTCGGGCGTCTTCGCCCCGCCGCGCAGGGCGATGAGCGTGTCGTAGCCGCCCGCGGCGCGATAGGTGTCGAAACGCTCGTAGTCCGGGATCACCGGATGGGTTTCGCCTGCGGCGATGGCCGCCTGCACCTTCTCTGGCGTTGCGTGGTCAATATGATGGTGGCCCAGCTCCAGCACCGGCGCGGTGTCGCAGCGGCCCATGCAGGGGGCGCGCAGGACGCGGACCTCCGCCGGGTCGAGCCCGTCCTCCAGCGCGGCCTTCAGCGCCTGCGCCCCGGCGAGCTCGCAAGCGAGCGAGTCGCAGACCCGGATCGTCAGCGCGGGGGGCGGGGTCTCCCCCTCCTTCACCACGTCGAAATGAGCGTAGAAGGTCGCGACCTCGTAGACCTCCGCCTGGGAGAGCCGCATCTCCTCGGCCAACGCACGCAGGTGGGCAGCGGAGAGGTGGCCGTGCGCATCCTGGATGAGATGCAGGAACTCGATCAGCAGGTCGCGCCGCCGCGGCCGGTCGCCGAGCAGCGCCTGCACCTCGGCCAGCGCCGCGTCGTCGTACTGGCGGCCCTTGGGCGTCGCGCGCCCCTTGCCCTTGCCCGATTTCCAGATGCCCTTGCGCTCGTCCAACGCCATGTCGTCTCCTCGTGTTGGCGCCAGATTAGGGCCCTGCCCGACCGCCCGACAGCGCAAAAGCGGCAGGCAAACCCTGCCGACGCGACATCACGGTTTCCGAAAGACGACAATCGGGGCGGGACGCGGGCGTCCGCACTCCCTATGTACCTCTTGAGGCTGACAGGCGAGGACTACCGAATGCTGAGACCCGCGGTGCTGCTGATCGGCGGCCTGAGTGCCGCTGCGGCCGGTGCGGAGGATGCGCCGCGGCACATTCCGCTCGACGAGTGGCGTACGCTGGTGGACGGTCGGGTGCTGCATTACGAGGCGGACGGCCGCTATGTCGGCCGCGAATACTACCTCCCCGGTTCCAACCGCGCCCGGTTCGAAAGCGCGGACGGCACCTGCGGCGACGGCGTCTGGACCTATCTGGAGGAGAGCCGCGCCTACTGCTTCCGCTGGCCCTGGGACACGTTCTGCTTTCACCACCTCGAACGGGCGGACGGATCCCTCGCCATTTCCACGGTCACACCTGCGGGAGACCCGGTTCCGTCCACACCTCAGGACATCGTATCCATCACCAAAGACGTCTTCATTTGCGGCACGGAGAATCTGAGCTGATGCGCGCCTTCCTTATCTTGATCACACTGGCGCTGCCGGCGCTCGCCCTTGCGCAGGACAAGATCCGGCAGATCCCGCCCGACGAGTGGGAGGAGATGACCGAGGGCCGCACGGTCTACTACTATATCGGTCAGGAGTATTTCGGGCGGGAGTACTACCTGCCCGGCAGCAACGCGGTGCGGTTCGAGCATGTGAGCGGCCAGTGCCTCGAAGGGGTCTGGACCCACCTGGAGGAGAGCTTCGCCTATTGCTACCGCTGGCCGGGCGACACGCCGTGCTTCCTGCATTTCGAGGAGGGCGGTGAGACGCTGATCCAGCCGGTCACGCCGACGGGCGAGCCCACCGGATCGTCGCTGCAACGGGTCGAGCGGATCGAGGTGGCCCCCTTCACCTGCGGCCCGGCGGTGACGAGCTGATGCGGGCGCTGATCCTCGCAGGCCTCGTCGCCCTGCCCGCCGCCGCGCAGGAGGGCAAGGACATTCCGCGGGAGGAGTGGATGGAGCGGGTGCTCGGCAACTCGATCCACTACTCGATCGACGGCAACTACATTGGCCGCGAGTTCTGGCTGCCCGACGGCCGCTCCGTCCGCTACCAGACGCCGGACGGCTTCTGCCAGGACGGGCGCTGGACCGAGTTCGAGGGCACCTACTGCTTCGCCTGGCCCGGCTCCATCGTCTGCGCCCGGCATGTGGAAGAGGCGGACGGCACGCTCTCCTTCCCGCCGGTGGATTCCGGCGGCCAGCCGCTCGACGAAGCGGTCCAGCAGGGCGAGATCGTCGAGGGCGGCTTTACCTGCGAGCCGGGGCTGACGAGCTGATGCGGGCATTCCTTCTGCTCGCCGCCCTGCCCTTGGCGGCGCAGGCGCAGACGGTACCGCCCGACGAGTGGACCGCCGCCGTCAACGGCAACACTGCGGTCTACTTCGATGAGGGCCGCGTCGTCCGGCGGGAATACTGGCTCGGCAGCGTCTTCGGCTTTTCCCTGCGAATGCAGGACCATACGGGCGAATGCTACGACGGGATCGCCCTTGTCGAGAACGAGATGGTCTGCATCGCATGGCCTGCACGGGACGGCGAGGTGTGCCAGGTGTCGGAGCAGGGCGAGCACGGGCTCTTCACCGTCCACTCTTACAACTTCGTCGGCGATCCGCTCGACACGCCGCCCCTGCAGATGGAGATCGTCCCCGGCGACGTGGCCTGCGGGATGGAGCAGGTCGGTTGACCGGCCTCGAGACCCCGCCCGGGTCGGAGCGGAGCGCGGGGCTGGCGGTCGAGCTCGACGAGGCCCTCGCGGCCCGCGTGAACCACGTGCCGCGCACTCACCACTTGCGGCCCGATGGCAGCCCGCGCTTCGTGAACCGGCTGATCCGCGAGGCCTCGCCCTATCTCATTCAGCACGCCCATAACCCGGTGGACTGGCGGCCCTGGGGTGAGGAGGCGCTGGCGGAGGCCGCCGCCCTCGACCGGCCCGTCTTCCTCTCCGTCGGCTACGCCACCTGCCACTGGTGCCACGTGATGGAGGAGGAGAGCTTCGACGATCTGGAGGTGGCCGCGGTTCTGAACGCCTCCTTCGTCCCAGTGAAGCTCGACCGGGAGCAGCGGCCCGATGTCGACCAGGCCTATATCCTCGCGACGATGCTGCAACACCGCCACGCGGGCTGGCCGAACTCGGTCTGGCTGATGCCGGACGGGCGGCCGTTTCACACCGGGACCTACTTCCCGAAACCGCAATTCGTGCAGGTCCTCGGCGCGATTGCGCAGGGCTGGCAGGGGGGCCAGCGCGACCAGTTCGAGGGCGTCGCGGGCCAACTCGCCGACGCGATGCGGCGCATCCCGGCCCAAAGCGCGCCGCCCGCGGAGCTGACGGAGGCGCCCACCCGCGCCGTCGCCGACCTCGTCCGGCTCTTCAACGCGGAGCATGGCGGCTTCTCCCAAGGCACCCAGTTCCCGCAGGAGGGCAACCTCCTGTTCCTGATGGACCACTGGCGGCGGACGGGGGATGCCGCAGCGCGCGATGCGGCACTCACCTCGCTGATCCACATGGCCGCGGGCGGGCTGCACGATCATGTGGGCGGCGGCTTCCACCGCTACACGGTGGACGTGAATTGGCGCACCCCGCACTTCGAGAAGATGCTCTACAATCAGGCGCTTCTAATGCGATGTTACACCGAGGCCTGGCAGATCGCGGGCCGCCCCGACTTCGCCCGCGCCGTCGCCCGCTGCGCCGACTACGTGCTGCGCGACATGACCGCGCCCGACGGCGCGTTCTACTCGGCGGAGGATGCGGACAGCCTCGATGTCACGGGCAAGCAGGAGGAAGGCGCCTTCTACGTCTGGCCGCCGGAGGAGGTGGAGGACGACTGGCTGCGCGACACGCTCAACCTGCATGCCGCACCGACGCTGGAGGCTGGGCCGGTGGCGCATCTGACGCCCGGCGCGGCGGTAGATTTCGATCGGCTGGACACGGGGCTCGAAGCGCTGCGCCTGCGCCGCGACGCCCGCCCCCGCCCGCTGCGCGACGACAAGGTCATCGGCGGCTGGAACGGGCTGATGATCCGGGCGTTGGCCGAGGCGGGCGCGGCCTTCGCGCGCCCCGAGTGGACCGAAGCCGCGGCGCGCGCCTTCGACGCCGTGATGACCCGGCTCGGCCCGATCGAGGAGATGGCACGGCTCGACCTCGACGGCACGCGGCGGGAGGCGGCGAACCTCTCCGATCTCGCCTGGCTCGGCCTCGCAGCTCTGTCGCTGGGCCGAATCGACGAGGCCGCGCAGATGGCCGACGCCGCCCTCGCCCGGTTCTCGACCGACGGGCGGCTGGCGCTGACCCTCGACGGCCCCCTCGGCCCGGTGCTGGAGACGGAGGACGGCGCGGTACCGTCGGGCGAGTCCTCCGCGCTGGAGCTCCTCGCCCTGCTCGACGCGGCCGCCCCCGATCCGGAACGGCGGGCAAAGGCGGAGGCGCTGGTCACCGCCCTGTCCGGCCGCCTCGCGGAGATGCCAGTGGCCCGGCTGGAGGCCCTGCGCGCCAGCCGCATCCTCACCGACGGCGCGGCGGGCTGGCACCGGCGCATCGGTCCGGTGCAGCTGATCCTGCGCCGCACCCAGGACGACTTCACCCTCGACCTGCACATCGCCGAGGGCTGGCACCTGACGGCGGGCGCGCATCGCGCCGACCGTCGCCCCCTGACGCTCGACGGCGCCGACATCGACTGGCCCGAGCCCACCTCGGGTCCCGACGGCCCCGTCTGGCAGAACACCCTCACCCTGCCCTTGCGCCCCGCGGGCGATACCCTCACCGTGTCGTGGCAGCCCTGCGCCGACACGCACTGCCTGCTGCCCGTGACCGTGGAGTTCCGATGGCCCTGATCCGCCTGCTCATCCTTGCCTGCCTCGCGCTGCCTGCCGCCGCACAGGAGCGGCTGACGCCGGACCAGTTCCTCGACCTCGCCGTGGGCAAGACGCTGACCTTCCAGACCTATCCCGGCGGCATGCTGGTGGGGGTGGAGCAGTTCCTGAGCCGGGAGCAGAGCCGCTGGGCCCGCGCCGATGGCTCCTGCGTGATCGGGGAGATCTTCATCGACGGCCCCGCGCTCTGCTTTGCCTATCCCGACGATCCGCGCGACCATTGCTGGTGGCCGCTGCGCGTGGACGACCGGCTCTTCGTCCGCTTCGCCGATCTCAGTTCGCCCAGCACGCAGGAGATCACCAAGATCACGGAGAACCCGGTGATCTGCGAGGAAGTGCCCTCGGTATGAGGTGGCTCGCCCTCGTGCTCGCCCTGCCCGCAGCGGCGGAGGAGCGGATCGTGCCGCCTGCCGAGTTCGACGCGCTGTCGATCGGCGAGACCTGGATCTTCGAGCAGGACGGGCAATGGGCGGGATCCGAGCAGTACCGGCCGGGCGGACAGGTGATCTGGCAGTACACCGACGGAAGCTGCGCGCGGGGTGTCTGGGTGGCCGAGGGCGATGCGCTCTGCTTCTCCTACGAAAACCGGGACGACGTGCAGTGCTGGTTCTTCATCGAGGATGATCGCGGCTACGTCGCGCGCCCCGAAGGTGCGGACGGGCCGGAACGGGATCTGCGTCTCGTGTTCCGCTCGCCAACACCGCTGCAATGCGAGGGCGAGGTGCCGTCGGTCTGAGGACTTAGAAGAGCTGGCCCTGCTCCGGCGCGGGTGTCTTGGCCTTGCGCTTCTTCGGACGGGCGGCACCCTCGCCCTCCACCCGGGCGGCGACGTGGCGCTCCCCGGCGAAGGCGATGTCGAGCGGGGTGCCGGGCGGCAGCTCGGTGGTGGGACCGACGAGGGTGCCGTCGCTGCGCACCACCGCGTAGCCGCGTTCGAGGGTCCGGTGGTAGCTCAGCGTCTCCAGTGTCCGGGAGAGAGCGGAAAGGTTGCGCTGGCGGTCCGGGAGCGCGCGGGCCGCGGCGCGGCCGAGCCGCGCTTCCACGCCCTGCAACTCGCGCGACGCGGTGCGCAGGCGATTGGCGACCGGCACCGGTGAGGGACGCAGGGCGCCAAGGCGATCCCTTGCCCGCTCCACCCGGTGGGCCAAAGCCCGGCCCAGCGACTGCGCCCGCAGCTCCGCGCGCAGGCCGCCAAGACGCGCGGCGAGGCGCGCGGGGTCGAGCGCGCGGGTGATTTCGGAGAGGGCCAGCCGTTTCCGGTCCGCCCCACTCGACAAGGCCAGCGGCAACCGGTCCCCCAGCGCATCGAGCCGTTGGGAGCGGTCGGCGAGCAGCGCTTGCGGCCGCGGCAGCCCGCGAACGAGCCCGCGCAGCCGCTCACCGCGTTCGCGCAGCAGGCGGGCGAGCGCGCGGACGCGCCGATCCTCGTAGCCCGCAAGCGTGGACAGAAGCTCCGCCCGCACCGGCACCGCCATCTCGGCCGCCGCAGTCGGTGTCGGCGCGCGGCGGTCGGCAGCGAGGTCGATCAGCGTTGTGTCGGTCTCATGCCCCACAGCGGAGATCAGGGGGATCTCGCTCTCGGCCGCCGCACGGACCACGACTTCCTCGTTGAAGCCCCACAAGTCCTCCAACGAACCGCCGCCCCGCGCGACGATCAGCAGGTCGGGCCGCGGCACCGGGCCGTCCGGCGGCAGCGCGTTGAAGCCCCGGATCGCGGCGGCCACCTCGGGTGCGCATTTCTCGCCCTGCACGGCGACGGGCCAGACCAGCACCTCCCGCGGGAAGCGGTCGCGCAGGCGGTGGAGGATGTCGCGGATCACCGCGCCCGAAGGCGAGGTCACCACCCCGATGACCTTCGGCAGTGGCGGCAGGGGCCGCTTGCGTTCGGCGGCGAACAGCCCCTCGGCGGCCAGCGCCGCCTTGCGCTTTTCCAGCATCGCCATCAGCGCGCCGACGCCCGCAGGCGCCACATGCTCGATCACGAGCTGATAGCGGGACTGCCCGGCGAAGGTGGTCAGGCGGCCGGTGGCCACGACCTCCATGCCCTCCTCCGGCTGGGTGCGCAGGCCGGAGGCCACGCCCTTCCAGATCACGGCGGCGAGGACGGCGCGGTCGTCCTTGAGGTCGAGATAGACGTGCCCGGAGCGCGGGCGCGATACGCGCCCCACCTCGCCGCGCACCCGGACGTGGCCGAAGCCGCCCTCGATGGCGCGTTTCACCGCCTGGCTGAGATCGGAAACGGACAGCGCCGGGGCGTTTTCCCCCGGCGCGTCACCATCGTCGAATAGCTCACTCATGGGTGAGAGAGTAGCGGGCGGGGCGGCTCACGAAAAGCCGCCCTGCGCGATCATTGGGTCGGAACCGCCTCGTCGATGAGGTCTTCGAGCTCACCGTCTTCCTCCTGCTCGGAGGGAAGCTCGCCGGTTTCGGCATCGGGCATCTCGGACTGCTCCTGAACGGCCTGCTCGGCCTCTTCCTGAGCCTCCTGGATCGCCTCCGGGATCTCGACCTCGCCACCGCCGACCTGCGGCGCGGAGCCTTCGAACTGATCACCCGCGAGGTACTCGAAGAACTCGCTGTCGGGCGTGATCACCATGGTGGAGTTCTCGCCCTGCAGCGCCCGCTCGTAGGCCGCGAGGGAGCGGTAGAAGGCGAAGAATTCCGGATCCTGGCCAAAGGCTTCGGCGAAGATCGCGTTCCGCTGGGCGTCGGCCTCACCGCGAACGATCTCGCTGTCACGCTGCGCTTCGGAGCGGATTTCGACCGCGGTCCGGTCGGCCAGCGAGCGCACGCGCAGTGCAGCCTCCTGACCCCGGGCGCGCTCGTCCTCCGCCTCGCGCAGACGCTCGGCCCGCATCCGGTTGAAGGTTTCTTCCAGGTTCTGCTCCGGCAGATCGGCGCGCTTGATCCGGACGTCGACCACTTCGATGCCGAGCTCGGAGGTCTCGTCTGCCGCGCGGTCGCGGATCTGGTTCATCAGCGCCACCCGGTCGGCGGAGAGCACGGTGTTCGACGTCACCGAACCCAGAACCTCCCGCAGGGCGGAGTTCAGAACCGTCTCCAGCCGCTGCTGACCGGCGAGCACGGCGAAGTCGCCGCTCGCACCCGTCCGCTCGCGGAACCGGACCACGTCCGAGATCCGCCAGCGCGCGAACGCATCCACGACCAGGCGGCGATCATCGAGCGGCGTGACCTCGAGCGGTTCGGTGTCGAGGCTGAGGATCCGGTCGTCGTAGTACGCGACCGTCTGGATAATCGGGATCTTGAAGCCGATGCCCGGATCGGGCCGCACGTCGCGAATCTGACCGAACTGGAGCACGAGCGCGCGCTGCCGCTCGTCCACCACGTAGATCGAGGATAGGAGGGCGATGACCAGAAGCAGGAGACCGCCGAGAAAGACCATCATACGGTTCATTGCGTGTTCCCCCGGCGCAGTTCATTGAGCGGCAGGTACGGAACGACCCCCTGCCCGCCATTGCCGCCTTCGGAGACAGCCTGGTCGATGATGATCTTGTCCACGTCGCCCAGCACCCGCTCCAGCGTCTCGATGTAGAGACGGCGGCGGGTCACTTCCTCGGCCCCGCGATACTCGCTGAGGACGCTGACGAAGCGCGCGGCCTCACCGGTCGCCTCGTTGATGACCTGGGCGCGGTAGGCTTCGGCCTGCTGGAGGAGCTGCGCCGCCTCACCGCGGGCCTCTGCGAGCGCCCGGTTGGCGTAGGCGTCGGCCTGGTTCTGGGCGGTCTGACGCTCCTGCTCGGCCGCCTGAACGTCGCGGAACGCGTCGATCACGTCCGTCGGCGGGTCGGCGCGGTCGAAGTTGAGACGCACGATGTTCACGCCGGAATTGTAGCTGTCGAGCGTGCCCTGGATCAGGTCCTCCACTTCCGCGGCGATCAGACCACGGTCGCGGTTCAGGATCGGTGCGAGCTCGGAGCGAGAGATGACCTCGCGCATCGCGGATTCGGACACCGCCTCGATCGTCTCCTCGGGCTGGCGCAGGTTGAAGAGGAAGGCGCCGGGATCGGCGATGTTCCACACGATCTCGAAGTCGATATCTACGATATTCTCGTCGCCGGTCAGCATCAGCCCCTCGTCGGCGCGGCCCGCACGGCCGCCGGTGCCCACGTTGACGGTCCGTTCCTGCGTCACTTCGACGATCTCGTGCGTGACGATCGGCCACGGCGCGAAGTTCAGGCCCGGCTGCCCGGTGGAGGAGAACTGCCCGAGCGTGAGCTCCACCGACTGCTGCGAGGGCTGCACGGTGTAGATCGAGGCAAAGCCCCACACCACGACCAGCGCGCCTGCGCCGATCAGCCAGGCGCCCTTGCCGATGCCGCCGTTGCCCGAGCCGCCGCCACCGCCGCCGGTGCCGCCGCGTCCGCCCATCAGGACGCGCAGGCGCTCCTGGCCCTTGCGGACGATCTCGTCGATGTCGGGAACCTGCCCGCCGCCACCGCCGCCCGGGCGCTGGGGACCGCCGGGACGGTTGCCACCGCCCCACGGATTGCGGTCGCCTCCATCATTACCGCTCCCCCGGTTTCCACCCCGGTCGCCGCCCCCACCCCAGGGGCCGCCGGAATTGTTGTTGTAGGGCATCGCCTGTCCTGTCTGTTTCCAGTTGTCTGACGGTGAAGTGTATACTCCCCCCGCCGTTTCAAGTTAGCGGATCGGCTTCTTGAGCGTCACGAGCTCTTCCGCCGCAGTCGGATGCACCGCGACGGTCCGATCGAAGTCGGCTTTTGTCGCGCCCATCTTGATCGCAACGCCGGCCATCTGGATCATCTCTCCCGCGGCCTCGCCAACGATATGGCAGCCGAGCACCTTGTCGGTGTCGCGGGACACGATGAGCTTCATCAGCATCCGCTCCTCCCGCCCCGCGATGACATGGGCCATCGAGCGGAACGTGGTGCAGTAGACGTCGATCGGACCGGTGTTGCGGGCCTGATCCTCGGTCATGCCGACCTGCCCGATCTCGGGCTGGGTAAAGACCGCCGTGGGCACGAGGTCGTAATCGGGCTGCGTCGGGTTGTCGTGATAGACGGTGCGGGCGAAGGCCTGCCCCTCGCGGATCGCGACCGGCGTCAGCGCCAGGCGGTCGGTTACGTCGCCCACGGCATAGATCGAGGGCACCGATGTCTGGGAGAACTCGTTCACCGCAATCGCGCCGTTATGCGACAGCTCGATGTCCAGCGCCTCCAGCCCCAGGCCGTAGCTGTTCGGGTCGCGCCCCGTTGCGTAGAGCACCTCGTCGAATTCCATGGTCATGTCGCCTTCGAGGTGCAGCTTCACGCCCTCGTTCGTGCGCTCGACCTCTTCCACATCGCAGTTCGTGTGGATCGTGATGCCCTTCTTCTCCATCTCGTGCGCCACGTGGTCGCGGACCTCGCGGTCAAAGCCGCGCAGGATCTGCTCGGAGCGGTAGAAGAGGTCCACCTTGGTGCCGAGCCCGTTCATGATGCCCGCGAACTCGCAGGCGATGTAGCCGCCGCCCACGATGGCGAGGCGCTCGGGCTGGTGCTCGATCAGGAACATGTCGTTGGAGGTGAGGGCGTGCTCCTTGCCCGGAATGTCCGGGATGAAGGGCCGCGCGCCGGTGGCGACGAGAATACGCTCCGCCGTCACGCTCTGCCCGTCGATCGTCACCTCGTTCGGCCCGGTGACGGTCGCGCGTGCGTCGAAGGTGCGCGCACCGGCATTGGCGAGGTTGCGGCGGTAGATCTGTTCCAGCCGGTCGAGCTCCTTGTGGATGCCCTTCTGCAGCTTCAGCCAGTCGAAGCGCGGCGGCTCCGCGACCTCCCAGCCGTAGCCTTCGGCGTCGTGGAACTCCTCGGAGAACTTGGAGGCGTAGACCATCAGCTTCTTCGGCACGCAGCCGCGGATGACGCAGGTCCCGCCATAGCGGTACTCCTCCGCGATCGCGACCTTCGCCCCGGCCTCCGCCGCGACCCGCGCGGCCCGCACGCCGCCGGAGCCACCGCCGATCACGAACAGATCGAAGTCGAAGTCGCTCATGGTGCCGTTCCTTGTGATGGGTCTTGTTCTTGGCGTGCGGGCGGCAAACTAGGACCGCAGCGCGCGAGGCTCAACCGGCAAGCACGGTGACGTGAGAGCGCAGGCTCATACCTTCTGTTCGTCGACGAGGTTCATCAGGAAGGCAAGCTCGTCGATATCGTCGAGGATCGGGGCGGGCTGCATCGCGCCCCCGTCGCTCATCTGGTGCACCTCGCCGGAGGAGTAGCCGACCATCACCTGGTCCGCGACGCCGAGGAAGAGACCGTTCTCCACCACGCCCGCCACCTGGTTGAGGAGCGGCGAGAGGCGGTGCGGGTCGCCGATCTGGCGCAGGTGCAGATCGAGGATGTAGTTGCCCTCGTCCGTGCGGAACATCTCCTGCCCCGCATAGCGCGGCGTGACCGCGTGGCCGCCCACCAAGATCTGTTCCAGCAGCTCCTCGATGATCGCCTTCGTCGCCTTCCAGCCGAAGGGGATGACCTCCACCGGCAGCGGGAAGGCGCCCAGATGCGGCACCAGCTTGGAGTCGTCGGTGATGACCACCATCCGGTCGGACGCGGTGGCCACGATCTTCTCCTGCAGATGCGCGCCGCCGCCGCCCTTGATGAGGTTCAGCGCGGGGTCGACCTCGTCCGCGCCATCCACCGTCAGGTCCAGCCAGCCGGCCTCGTCGAGGTCCATGACCTCGATCCCGACCTTGCGCGCCAGATCCGCGGTGCGCGACGACGTCGCCACGCCCACCACGTCGATCCCCTCGACCCGGATCCGCTCCCCCAGCAGCCGCACGAACCAGTTCGCGGTAGAGCCGGTGCCGAGGCCCAGCTTCATTCCGCTTTCGACGAGGCTGAGCGCCCCGCGGGCGGCGATGAACTTGGCACGGTCGGCGGGCGAAAGGGGATCACGCATGGGACATCTCCGGCAGGCGGTATCGCCGCGTTATAGCAGCGTGTGCCGCGGGTGCGAGGAGTTTCAGCGCCGCGCGGCGCTGGCGAGCGCGATCGCGGCGCGGATCGCCTCCGCATCGCCCACATGGTTCATCAGCGTGAGCACGAGGCGGGCGTTGAGCGCGGCGCTTTCCTCCGCGCTCAGCCCCTCATGGGCGGCGAGCAGTTCGGCATAGAGGTCGTCGGCCTCGGCTCCGAGATTCGGGCTCGTCTCCAGCGTCATGCCCGCCCCATGGCGCGGTCGAGTGCCGTGCGGATATCGGCCGGGGTCGGCCCGTCCCAGCTCGCGGCGATGTGCTGGTCGGGCCGGATCAGGAAGACGCCGGGGCCGTAGCGGTTGAGCATGGTCTCGCCGGTGGCCTCGACCACCTCCAGTCCCATGGGGTCGTCCACCCCACGCTCCACCGCCAGCAGTACGAAGCGCCCACCGAGCCGGTCGAGCAGCCAGCCGTTGCCGATGGGCGCATCCGGGCACGGATCGCCGACGCGCACCGGCCCCGCCCGCTCCTCCCCCGGCAGGAGGCCCGCGAGCGTACAGGGCCGCGACAGACGGCCGGAATTGATGAGCGGGCGCGCGAAGGCGTGGTCGCGGGCGAGGTCCAGCACCGCATCGCGGAACAGGCCCGACGCGGCGTTGGGCGGCGACAGGAAGTTCGTGGCGCGCGTCGAATTCAGGATGTTCTCGTCCGCGCCGTGCCGCCGCTCGATATCGTAGGTCGCGACCAGCTCCGGCGTCGCCTCGCCCTTGATGACGGCGGCGAGCTTCCAGCCCAGATTGTCGACGTCATGGATGCCGCCATTGCCGCCCCGCGCGCCGAACGGGCTGACGACATGGGCGCTGTCGCCGACGAAGACGACGCGGTCATGCACGAACTTCTCCAGCCGCCGGCACTGGAAGGTGTAGACGCTCACCCAGTCGAGCTCAAAGGGCCTGCCGCCCACCGCCTTCTCGATGCGGGGGATCACGTTCTCCGGCTTCTTCTCTTCCTCCGGATCCGCGTCCCAGCCCAGTTGCAGGTCGATGCGGTAGATGTTGTCGGGCTGCTTGTGCAGCAGCGCGGTTTGCCCGCCGTGGAAGGGCGGGTTGAACCAGAACCAGCGTTCGGAGGGGAAGTCGGCCTCCATCACGATATCCGCGATCAGGAACCGCTCCTCGAACACGCGCCCTGCGAAGTCGAGGCCCAGCATCCCGCGCACCGGACTCCGCGCCCCGTCGCAAGCGATCAGCCAGTCGGCGGTGAGGGTATACGGACCGTCGGGCGTCTCCACCTCTATCTCCACACCTTCGGTCCCGTTCGTCACCGAGGCCACGCGGTTCTTGAAGCGCAGGTCGATGAGGTCGGGGAAGTCGTGGCAGCGTTCGACCAGATACTGCTCCACATAATACTGCCCGAGATTGATGAAGGCGGGCATCTTGTGCCCCTCCTCCGGCAGAAGGTCGAAGGAGAACACCTCCTCCTCCCCGTCGAAGAGGCGGCCGACCTGCCAGGTCACGCCCTTCTCAACCATCCGCTCCCCGACGCCGAGCCGGTCGAAGATCTCCAGCGTCCGTTTCGCCCAGCAGATCGCGCGCGACCCGACGGAGACGACGTCGTTGTCGTCGAGCAGCACGGAGCGCACGCCCTGTGTCGCCAGATCCACCGCCATAGCGAGCCCGATCGGCCCCGCGCCGACGATCACCACCGGATGCGTCGGCTCCGTCGCGTCGAGACCGGGAGCGCGGCGATAGGGGAAGGGTTTGTAGTCGAAGGGCATGGCGCTCAGTCCTGCAACTCGGCCCACATGGCCGCGTCGCGCTCGGCGGTCCAGATGCGGGGGGTGTCGATGTCGCGCGCCTCGTCATAGGCGCGGGCGACGTTGAAGGGGAGGCAGTGCTCGTAGATCGCGTAGTCGGAGAACTTCGGATCGCAGACCTCGCGGCAGGCGGCCATCGCCTCCTTCAGCGAGCCGCCGCGCAGCGCGACTTTGGCCACCGAGCGGTAGGTCGAGGTCACGAAATCCTTGGTGGAATCGATGGCGGCGTTCACCTTCTCCCGCCCGACCAGCGCGTCGCCGCGACCCGGTGCGATGGCGTCCACATCCCACGCACGGATCGCCTCCAGCGTGCCCGGCCAGTCGTGGAAATGCCCGTCGCCGCAATAGCAGGCGGAGTGGTATTCGACGATATCGCCGGTGAACATCACGTTCTGGTCGCCGACATAGGCGACGATATCGCCCGCCGTGTGCGCCCGTCCAAGCTGCATGAGATCCACCCGGCGATTGCCGAGATAGACGCTCATCCGCCCGGCGAAACTGGTGGTGGGCCAGGTGAGGCCGGGGATCTCCTCATGCCCCTGAAAGAGGCGAGGGAAGCGGGCGAACTCGCTGTCCCAATCCTCCTGCCCGCGCTCGACGACCATGGCGCGGGCCTTCTCGCTCATGACGATCTGGTCAGCCCCGTAGGCGGAGGCGCCCAGCACGCGGACGGCATGGTAATGGGTGAGCACCACATGGCTGATCGGCTTGTCGGTGACGGAGCGGATCTTCTCGACCACCAGCCGGGCAAGGCGCGGGGTGGCCTGCGCATCTACGATCATCACGCTGTCGTCGCCGATGATGACACCCGTGTTCGGGTCGCCCTCGGCGGTGAAGGCCCAGAGCCCTTCGCCGATCTCGGTGAAGCTGACCTCTTTCTCCTCCAGATCGCCTGCGGAGGCGAACGCCTTTGCCATGCTGCGGTTCTCCCTGTTTTGGCAGGGAACCTAGTGCTTGCAGATGTAACTAAAAAGACGAGGGGCGGCGCGGGGCCGCCCCTGCCGGGATCAGGAAACCCAGTCGTAAGCCCGCTCGCCATGGGCGGCGTAGTCGAGCCCCTCATATTCCTGCTCCTCGCTCACCCGCAGCGGGAAGATCGCCTTCACGATCAGGACCAGGATCACGGTGCCCACGGCGGTGAAAACGCCGACGGAGACGAGGCCGATGAGCTGCGTCATAACGCCCTGCCCCTCCGACAGCCCGCCGCCGCCCAGCGCCGGGGCGGCAAGGATCGGCGCCATGATCGTGCCGAAAATACCGCCGAGGCCGTGGACCGCGAAGACGTCGAGC
Organism: Pontivivens ytuae; assembly: GCF_015679265.1. Classification (NCBI taxonomy): domain Bacteria; kingdom Pseudomonadati; phylum Pseudomonadota; class Alphaproteobacteria; order Rhodobacterales; family Paracoccaceae; genus Pontivivens; species Pontivivens ytuae. The sequence continues at coordinate 3,413,170 of NZ_CP064942.1, read as the reverse complement.
GTGTCGTCGATGCGCAGCAGGTCCTTCACCCAGCCGCAGGCCACCTGGCAGAGCACGCCTGCCACCGTCCCGATGATCAGCGCCCCGATCGGCCCGACGAAGCCGGAGGCCGGCGTGATCGAGGCGAGGCCAGCGATCGTCCCGGTCACGAGACCGACCATCGACGCCTTGCCGTGGCGCAGCTTCTCCCACGCCGCCCAGCTCAGCGAGGCGGCCGCGGCGGAGATATGCGTGACCGTAAGCGCCATCGCCGCACCACCGTCTGCGGCGAGCTGCGACCCGCCGTTGAAGCCGAACCAGCCGACCCACAGCATGCAGGCGCCGATCATCACCATTCCCGGATTGTGCGGCGGCTTCACGTCGCCCGAGGCGAAGCCCCGGCGGCCGCCGAGCATCGCGGCCAAGATCAGCGCCGCGATCCCCGCGGTCTCATGCACCACGATGCCACCGGCGAAATCCATGACGCCCATCTCGCCGAGCCAGCCGCCGCCCCAGACCCAGTGCGCGACCGGCGCGTAGACGAGCAGCATCCAGAGGCCGGAGAAGGTGAGCACGAAGCCGAAGCCGATCCGCTCGACATACGCACCGACGATCAGCGCCGGGGTGATGATGGCGAAGGTCATCTGGAAGGCGAAGAACAGCACCTCCGGAATGGTGCCCGACAGCGTGTCCGGCCCGATGCCGATCAGGAAGGCCTTGCCGAGCCCGCCCCACCAGGCGTTGCCCTCGCCGAACGCGATGGAATAGCCGAGGGCGAGCCACAGGATCGACATAAGGCAGGCGATGGCGATGCACTGCATCAGCACGCTCAGCACGTTCCGCGCGCGCACCAGCCCGCCGTAGAAAAGCGCGAGACCCGGCAGGGTCATGAAGAGGACCAGCGCCGTGGCGACGATGATCCATGCGGTATCCGCTCCGTTCATCTTGAGATGTTCCCCGTCTGCGCGGCCCTTTCGCGGGCCGCTTGTTGATTGCGCGACGGGTTAGACGCGGGTGACGGAGGGCGATCAATCGCGGGCGGACGGCGGCGGCAGGCTCCGCCGCGACCTGTCACGGGAACGACACAAAAACCGGGCGTGTCGTTCGCGCACTGCCCACGGAACGGGCAGCGCTGCCTTCATCTTGGGCGGATCAGCTCAGGCCACGGCTCGCGCGAGGGCGCATTGGCTCCACAAGCTGTGCAAAGCGTTGACCAAATGGTCAATATCTGCCGCCGTGTGCAACGGCGAGGGCGTGATGCGCAGCCGCTCCGTTCCCTTCGGCACGGTGGGGTAGTTGATCGGTTGCACGTAGATGCCCCAGTCCTCCATCAGGATGTCGGACAGCATCCGGCACTTGACCGGATCCTTCACCATGACAGGGATGATGTGGGACGGGTTCGGCAGGTGCGGGATCCCGATCGCATCGAGCCTGCGGCGCACCTCGGCGACGTTGCGGGCCTGCTGCGCGCGCTCCTCCCGGCTCTGCTTGAGATGCCGGATGGAGGCGGTGGCCCCGGCCGCCACGGCGGGCGGCAGGGCGGTGGTGAAGATGAAGCCGGACGCAAAGGACCGCACGAAATCCACCAGCGGGGCGGACCCGGTGATATAGCCGCCCATGACGCCGAAGGCCTTGCCCAGCGTCCCCTCGATCAAGGTGATCCGGTCCATCAGGCCGCGCTCCTCGGCCACGCCGCCACCGCGGGGACCGTAGAGGCCCACCGCATGCACCTCGTCGAGATAGGTCATCGCGCCGTGCTTCTCGGCCACGTCGCAGATCTCCTCCATCGGGGCGATGTCGCCGTCCATGGAATAGACGCTCTCGAAGGCGACGATCTTGGTGGCGTCCTCGGGCAGCTCCGACAGCTTGCGGTCCAGATCCTCGACATCGTTATGCGCCCAGATCCGCTTGTCCGCGCGCGAATGCCGGATGCCCTCGATCATGCTTGCATGGTTCAGCGCGTCCGACAGGATCACCGCGTTGGGCAACCGCCCGCCCAGCGTGGAGAGCGCCGCCCAATTGGACACGTAGCCGGAGGTGAAGATCAGCGCCGCCTCCTTGCCGTGCAGGTCCGCAAGCTCCGCCTCCAGCAGCGTGTGATGGTGGTTGGTGCCCGAGATGTTGCGCGTGCCCCCGGCCCCGGCCCCGCAGGTCTCCAGCGTGTGCTTCATCGCGGCGAGCACCGTCTCGTTCTGGCCCATGCCGAGATAGTCGTTGGAGCACCAGACAGTGACCTCCTCGCCCGAGCCGTGGTTCTTCGCCCGCGGAAACGCGCCGCAGCGCCGCTCCAGATCGGCGAAGATGCGGTAGTTGCCTTCGTCCTTCAGCGCGTCGAGCTGTTCGGTGAAAAGGTGGTCGAACTCCATGACCGTCCTCCCTTTGGGTGTTCTGTTTGGGGCTCTCGCCCGGTCTCGGTATGCGAAATCATCCAGCGCCACAGGCGCGCGTCCTGCAGCGGCAGCACCATGGCCCAGTGTTCGATGAGGGCGAGCGCAGTGAGCGCCGCCAACAGCGCAAAGCCCACCTGCCCTGCCCCGTCCGAGGCATAGGCCCGCTCCATCCAGCAGGCGGTCGCGAAGGCGAGCAGCGTCACCGACAGCGGGAAGAGCGCGTTCATCCGCGCCACGCGGAAGTGGCTGGCGAGGTGGCGGACGGGGGCCGGCAGGAACTCCGTATTGATATTCGGCACGCCCAGATAGACGTTCAGTTTCGCACTGACCCGGGCGAAATAGAGGATGATGAAGGTCCACATGCCGAACGGGTTCGGTGCCTCCCACGCGAACATCACGACCGCGATCAGGCAGCCGAGCAGCGCCATCTCCGAATAGGCGACGGTGCCCCAGGCGCGGATGAACCGCTCCCATTCCGGCACGCCCTTGGGCAGCGGCCGGACGTTGGGACCGGTCAGCACGCCGGCGAGGAAGGCCAGTTCGAACCAGCCCCAGACCGCGAGACCGGAGAGGAAGGCAAGGTAGATGCTCGCGAGATCCGCGGAGCCTGCCGTCAGGGCGAGGCCGACACAGCCGATCACCAGCACCGGCAGGCCCAGCAGCGTCGCACGCAGATGCGCGCCGCCGCCGCGCCGGTCGGCACGCTTCACGACGACGAGGATCGCCCCGGTGGAGAACCACCAGAGGAAAAGCGCCAGCAGCGCCGCGATCCAGGGGCTCGCCATCAGTAGGCCGGTTCCAGGCGCGAGGACGCGGGCGGCGTGCTCTTCTTCACCGGGATCGTGTAGAGTTGCGCGAAGGCGAGCGCCGCATTGGCGCCCGACAGCGCCTTTCCGATCGCGCCACCGGCACCGCCCCGCTTCTTCGCCCTGTCCATCCCGTCGAAGGCCCGGCGCAGCCGCTTGAGCCCCTTCGCCCAGCGCGGGTGGTCGATGTCGAGGGTAATCGGGAAAACCTGCTTGGAGATCTCGGAGGTCTTGCGGAACACTTCCTGATCGTACCAGTCGATATCCACCCCCAGCGCCTCGTGGAACGCGGGCCGCGCGTGGTCGCGCACGTGCATGACGCTGAACACCGCCGTCAGGAAGAAGCGGATCCAGTAGACGTTCATCCCGCTCGTCAGCTTCGGATCGGTGCGCATGAGCAGCGCGAACGCCTCCCCGTGCGAGAACTCGTCATTGCACCACTGCTCGAACCACTTGAAGATCGGGTGGAAGCGCTTGTCCGGGTTCTGCTCCAGATGCCGGAAGATCGTGATGTAGCGCGCATATCCAATCTTTTCAGACAGATAGGTCGCGTAGTAGATGAACTTCGGCTTGAAGTAGGTGTACTTCTTCGCCTTGGTCAGGAAACCGAGATTCACCCCGATCCCCGCCTCGCGCAGCGCATCGTTGATGAAGCCGGCGTGGCGCGCCTCGTCCCGGCTCATGTAAGAGAACAGCTCGCAGATATCGGGGTTGTTCCCGCGCCGCTTCATCTCCTTGTAGAGCACGCAGCCGGAGAATTCGGCGGTCAGCGACGACACCAGGAAGTCGATGAACTCCTTCTTCAGCTCCGGCTCCATCCCGTCCCAGTCGATCTCGTCCCAGGCGTCGGTCTTCTTGAAATGGTTGCGGTTGGGGTCGGACTTCATCTGCGCGATGAGCGCGTCCCATTCCTCCCGCACCGGGGTCACGTCGATCCGGTCCATCTCGTCGAAATCGGTGGTGTAGAAGCGGGGATCGAGCAGCGTGGTCTCCGCCGCCATCTCCGTCGTCTCGCTCACCTTCTGGCGCAGGGCCTTCAGGTCCGCGTCGCTCACATCCGCACGCACATTCATGACAACACCTCCTCCGAGAAGCTGAACTCGCACAGCTCCATGAATTCCAGATCGCCGGTCAGCCGGGTCCAGGCCCGCTCCAGCGCACTTGCCCGCGTGATGGTGGCGACGCGGTCCTCGCTGATGACCTCGCCATAGGCCGCGAGCACCGGGGCGCCGTGCACCAGCACCTCGTCGCCTGGATGCACCACCGCGCCGTTGTTGAAGCGGACGTGGGCATGCAGGCTCTCGAACCGGTGACTGACCTCCACCGTGCAGGGCGCCTCCTCGGTCTTTCGCGTGAACAATCCCATGACCCCTACTCCCTATTGATCCATGAGCCGCTCGAAGGCGGCCGTGTTGTCCCGGCCGAAGCCGATGAGCTCCGCCCGCCATCCGGTGAAATCGTCGCGCAGGCCGAGGCGGCCGTCCTCGAACCGGACGATGCGGACCGGGGCGTGCACGTCCACGCCCGCATTGGTGCGCACCCGCGCCATGGCCCGCCACACGCCGGAGATGAAGCCGCCATTCTCGGGCGTGAGCTCCGCAACGAGGCTGCCTTCGGTGGTGAAGACCCGCGCCGCGCCGCTCATGTCGCCGTAGATGATGAAGGTGCGCTCCTCCACGATCGCCACGTCGGGCGGCATCGCAGCCAGCGGCCGGTCGGTGACGCTCGCATAGGTCGCGATCGCCAGCGCCGAGAAGACCAGCAGGCCCATGGCGCGCAAGAGGATCCGCGGGATCAGCTCCCGATCCTCGTGCGGCTGTTTCGCTCGAAGCTCCATGATCCCCTCCTATTCCGCCGCGACCGCGAGGCCGCCGCGCTCGGCCACCTGCTCGGTCAGCCGCGTCTCCGCAGCCTCCGCGATCAGGCGGGCGACGCGTTCGGCATCGGGAATGGCGCGCAGGGCAGGCTCGGTCTTTGCCATGCGCCAGGGCCGGACATGCGGCCAGCAGACGAGGTAGGAAAGCCGCGTGGTGCCCATGAGCTGCATCACCACCGTGCCCGTGCCATCGCGGTTCAGCTTCAGATCCGCCGAGCCGATCCAGCGATAGGGCAGGTTCAGCGTCACCGTCAGCGCCGCCCCGATGCGCATCGCCACGCGCCGGTTCGTCACCGTGTAGACCGTCGTGCGCGCCTGCACCGCCGCCATGGCGAGGATCAGCGCGCCCACGATCAGGGCCAGCACCGCGAACGGGAGGAAACCGCGCAGTGCGACGAGCCCGGCATCGAGATTGGCGAGCACCCGCCAGACGCCAAGTGCTGCGAAATACCCCATGACCCAGTAGAGCGCGAAGGCCTCCCGCGCCAGCCGCCAGGTCTGCGGGCGACCCTGCCAGAGGACATGCTCACCCTCGGGCGGCAGCTCCGGCAGGCCCTTGACCGGCTCGATGGCGAAATCGTCATGGGGCATTGCAGGCTCTCCTTATCCGATCTGCGGTTCTTGCCGCGCGGCATCGGCATAGAGCTTGCCGCCGCAGTAGAACCCGCAGATCTTCTCTTCCTCCAGCATGGTCACCTGGTTGGGCGAGGCATGCGTCGGCACGTTCGGGAACTGCTCGCCGTAGAGCGAGTGCACCTTCACCCGGTCGCCGCGGATGCGCGCGAGCGTCATCGGCAGGAGGCGGCGGCCCGCGCCGTCGTTGAGCTCGATCTCCAGGTAGCGGACCAGCTGCTCGGGCTCGTCGACCCACATGTCGACGATCGAGCCCACGACCTTGCCATCGTGCGCCTGCACCGGCAGCCCGCGCGGGTCGCGGCCCACGGCGACGTTGAACTTGCCCGAATGGGCCATCGGCACGATCTTCACGTGGCCATGGCCGTCGAGCTCCGGCACGTCGCGGCGCGGCGCCCAGCTTGCCGGGCCGACCCCGTCGAGCATCGGATCGCCCGTCGGCTCCAGCGGCGAGCCCGCGGTGGGCGAGGACTGGCGGAGGGCCAGGTTCTCCCGCTCGGGATGCTCCTCCGGGATCAACTCGCCGCGACCGTGCGGCATCTTGAAGACCTTCTTTTCCGGCGTGCCGAACAGCGCCTGGGAGCTTGACGTGCTGCCGTCCTCCTCCTCGAGCGGGTAGCCCTCGCGCATGTTCTCGCGCTGCAGGTAGAAAACCAGCCCCGCGAAGAAGATCCAGAAGAGATAGAGCGCGAGTTGCGCCAGATCGAAATCACCAAAGAACGCTTCGGTCATCTTGTCCTCCCGTTCAGCGTCATGTCGGTAGTTCGGCCAGGGCAATGGGCCTGGCCTGCGCCGTCTCTCCCGCCCGGCGTGCGGCGGTCAGTAGGGGGCCGAGGGCGAGCAGCGTGACGAAGAGCAGCCCGATCTCGACATGGTAGACGATGGAATATCCTGTGGCGGGACTGGCCAGCACCTCGCCGAAGCGCCCGGCCATCGCGGCCTGTCCGACCAGGTCGCGCAGCGCGCCCCCCGTCAGGATCCCGACGCCCGCGGCCGTCGCCTGCGCCCCGCCCCAGGCCCCGAGTGCGAGGCCGCGGCCCGCGATGCCCTCGACCGGCAGCGCCATGGCCGCGACCAGCGTGGCGACCGCGAAGAGCCCGCCACCCAGCCCGATCCCGAAGGCACCGGCAAAGAAGAGAGGCGCGAGGCCCATGGGCTCGGCAAAGACCACAGCGCAGAAGGCGGCGATCCCGATCAGGAGCCCCCGTACGGCGAGGCGATAGGGATGGTGCGTCGCCAGCCACTTCGCCGCGAGCGAGAAGCCCAGAAGCGCGCCGAGCGCCCAGAAGGCGGTCAGCAACGTGGTCGCGCTGACGGACAGCCCCAGGATCTCCCCGCCATAGGGCTCCAGCAGTACATCCTGCATGGAAAAGGCGAGCGTGCCCAGGAAGACCACGGCGATCAGGCGGCCCGCCTGGCCGCCCCGCGCGAAATCGGCCCAGGCGTCGCGGAAGGCGGGCCGCGGGCTCGCGCGCTCGGCCGCACTGGTCGGCGCCATCCGCTCCTGCTTCCAGAGGGCGATGATGTTGACGATCAGCGTGGCCGCCGCCGCCCCCTGCACCACCTGGATCAGCCGAAGCTGTGAGAAGTTCACGAGCAGCCCGCCGATCACCAGCGCCGAGACGCCCATCCCGATCAGGAACATCACGTAGAGAAGCGCGACGACCCGCCCGCGCCGGTCGGGCTCCGCCTGATCCGCCGCAAGCGCCAGACCCGCGGTCTGCGTCATCGCGAGGCCCAGCCCGGTCATAATGAAGGAGAGGGCGGCGAGCACCTCGCCGGCCCAGCTCGGCCCCAGCGTCTGGTCGCCCGACAGCACGATCAGCGCGAACGGCATGACCGCCAGCCCGCCCATCTGCCACAGCGTGCCGAACCACAGATACGGCACCCGCTTCCACCCGATGGCGGAGCGGTAGGTGTCCGACCGGAAGCCCAGCAGCGCGCGGAACGGTGCGACCAGCACCGGCAGCGCCACCATGGCGGCGACCAGCCAGGCCGCCACCGACAGCTCCACGATCATCACCCGGTTGAGCGTGCCGAGCAGCATCACCGTCGCCATGCCGACCGAGACCTGGAACAGCGACAGCCGCAGGAGCCGGCGCATCGGCAACCCTTCGGAGGCCGCGTCCGCAAAGGGCAGCAGCTTCATCCCGAACTGGGTCAACGGATGCCGTTCGGTCTTCATCGCAGCTCCATCGCCTGGGAAATGTAGAAGCCCCGCGCGACGCGCGGCCCGGCCTGCGGCGCGGGCGCGCCCCGCCGGACCATCTCGCGCCCCAGCCGTGCGGGGCTGACGGGGACGATGGCCGGTGCGCGGTCGGCCTTCGGAAAGGCCTTGCCCGCGAGGTGCATCATCGACAGGAGCGGCGTCGCAGGCGCCACGGTGAAGGCGAGCGTGCCGCGCACCCGCCCCATCAGCCGGTCGAGGGCTGCGGCGATGTCGGACGCGCGATAGTGGATCAGGCTGTCCATCGCGATCGCGTGGTCGAAGGTACCGAGGTCGGCGTTCAGCATGTCGCCGGGCACGAAGCTGATCCGGTCGCGTAGCTCCTCCGGGCAACGCCGGGCCGCGACGTCGAGGAGGCTCGGCGAGATATCGGCTGCAACCACTTCGGCGCCACGCTCCGCGAGCGCGAAGCTCATCTCACCCGGTCCGGCGCCTGCATCGAGCACTCGCGCACCGGTCAGATCCTCCGGCAGCATGGCGAGGAGAGCCGCCCGCATCTCGTCCCGCCCCGCGCGCACGGTGGCGCGGATGCGGGAGACGGGGGCGTCCGAGGTCAGCCGCTCCCACGTCGCACTCGCGGTGCGGTCGAAATAGTCCTCCAACCGCGCGCGTGTGTCGGAATAGCTCGACACCACCCCGGCCCCTGCGCCGGGGCCGTCCACAGGCACGGAAAGGTCCCGGCTCTGCGGCCGGGACGGTGCGCTCTCAACAGCACCCACCCGAGGCCCGGCTTCGGCCTCTCGTAGGGCGCCGTCCGGATGCATATCGAAATCCCGCGCCATCAGTCGAACCCCAGCAGTTCGAAGATCTCGCGGTCGGGCAGCGGCTCGGGCGCCAGTGGATCCGTCCCGGCCCACAGCGTCTCGGCGAGCCGAATGTACTCGGCCTGCACCGCCACGACGTCCTCGTCATCGCCCATCTCGAAGAGCGTCTTCTTCTTCAGCCGCGAGCGGCGGATCGCGTCGAGATCGGGCAGGTGCGCCAGCCGCCTGAAGCCCACGCGGTCGCAGTAGCGATCGACCTCGTCGGTCTCGCGCGAGCGGTTCGCGATGCAGCCCGCGAGCCGCACGTTGTAGTTCCGCGCCTTCGCACCCACCGCCGCAATGATCCGGTTCATCGCGTAGATCGAGTCGAAGTCGTTGGCGGTCACTACCACCGCCCGGTCGGCGTGCTGGAGGGGTGCTGCGAAGCCACCGCAGACCACGTCGCCCAGCACGTCGAAGATCACCACGTCCGTGTCGTCGAGCAGGTGGTGCTGCTTCAACAGCTTCACCGTCTGCCCCACCACGTAGCCGCCGCAGCCCGTGCCCGCGGGCGGGCCGCCGGCCTCGACGCACATCACGCCGTTGAAACCCTCGTAGACGTAGTCTTCTGGCCGCAGCTCCTCGGCGTGGAAATCCACGTCCTTCAGCGTGTCGATCACCGTGGGCACCAGCCGTCCGGTCAGCGTGAACGTGCTGTCATGCTTCGGGTCGCAGCCGATCTGGAGCACCCGCTTGCCCATCTTGGAGAACGCGACCGAGAGGTTGGAGGAGGTCGTGGACTTCCCGATCCCGCCCTTGCCATAGACGGCGAAGACCTTCGCCCCCTCGATCTTCGCCGAGGCGGGCTGATGCACCTGGACGGAGCCCTCGCCATCCTCCCCCCGCAGGATCGGGGGCGTATCGCGGTCAAGTGGGGTCATCGGATCGTCCTTTCCTGGGCGCGGGCGAGCGCGGCCTGCGCCCGCTCGCGCAGCATCTCGGCGTCGCGACGCAGACGGGCGGAGCGGGCCTTCGCCTCCGCCGAGCTCGACAGCGGGCTCGTCTGGGCCCGATCGATGTCGAACAGCACGTCTTCGTATGTCGCGTCACGCTCGCTCATTCCGCCGCCTCTATGCCTTCGAGCCGGTCTTCCAGCTCGTCCGCGCCGCGTTGCAGCGCCTCCAGAACCTCTTCGGAGGGCTGCCAGTAGGCGCGGTCATGCGCCTCCAGAAGCCGCCCGGCCATGCGCGCGCCGGCCTGCGGATTCAGTTCAGCGAGGCGCCGCCGCATCTCCTCGTCGAGGACGAAGGTCTCGCTGAGTCGGTCGTAGACCCACGGATCGACCGCGCCAGTCGTGGCGGACCAGCCCAGCGTGTTGGTCACGTGGCTCTCGATATGCCGGACGCCCTCCGCGCCATGCTTGAGCATCCCCTCGAACCATTTCGGGTTGAGGGCGCGCGAGCGGGTCTCCAGCGCGATCTGGTCGGCGAGGCGGCGCACCTTGCCGTCGCCGCGGGTCTGGTCGCCGATGTAGACCGGCGCTTCCGCGCCACGCTCGCGCTTCACCGCGCGGGCAATGCCGCCGAGCGTGTCGAAATAGTGGTCGACGGTGGTGACCCCGAGTTCCACCGACTCGAGGTTCTGGTAGGCGAGTTCCACCTTCGCGAGTGCCGAGTGCAGCAGCTCCGGCTGCTTCGCTGCCTTCCCGTCGCGGCCATAGGCGAAGCACTTGCGGGCGGCGTAGGCATCGGCGAGCTCGTCCTCCTGATCCCAGGCGCCCGCATCGACAAGCTGGTTGACGTTGGAACCGTAAGCGCCCTCGGCATTTGAGAAGACACGCAGCGCCGCCTCCTCCAGCGTGAGGCCCTTCGCCTCCGCCACCGCGAGAGCGTGGGCGCGGACATAGTTCCGGTCGAGCGGTTCATCGGCGCAGGCGGCGAGCCACGCGGCCTCGGCCAGCAGGCGGGTCTGCAAGGGCAGCAGGTCGCGGAAGATGCCCGAGAGCGTCATCACGCAGTCGATCCGGGGGCGGCCGAGCTCTTCCAGCGGCACGAGGTCCGCGCCCGCCAGCCGGCCATAGCTGTCGAAGCGGGGCTTCGCACCCATCAGCGCCAGCGCCTGCGCGATCGGGCCGCCATCGGACTTGATGTTGTCGGAGCCCCAGAGCACCAGCGCCACCGAACGTGGCAGGCTCTCATGGGTCGCCAGCAGCTTCTCCATCTGCCGCGCGCCGTCCTGCATGGCGAAGGCCGTCGGCATCCGGAACGGGTCGAAGGCGTGCATGTTCCGCCCTGTGGGCAGGATGTCCGGGTTGCGGATGAGATCGCCGCCGGGCACCGGGCGGATGAACTGGCCGCGCAGCGCGCGCATCAGCGCGGGCGTCTCGGGGTCCGAGGCCATCAGCGCGTCGAGTTCGTCGCGTCGCCCCTGCTCCGGCATCAGGTCGAGCTGTTCGGCCCGCGCCGCAGCCTCCGGCGGCTGGCCGACCACATGCAGCCCCTCGGGGATCAGCGCCGCCTCCGTTTCCATCAGCACACGCCACAGCGCATCGGGGTCCGAGCCGTCGAGGTCCACGGCCGCCGCTTGCTCGGCGAGCAGCGTCGCGATCTCGCCCCGCTCAGGCGCATCGGGCGGCAGGGCGCGCCAGCGAGCCAGTGTCTCCTTGACCTCCAGCAGCCCCTTGTAGAGCCCGGCAGCCGACAGCGGCGGCGTCAGGTGGCTGACGATCACCGCGCCGGACCGGCGCTTGGCCAGCGTTGCCTCGGAGGGATTGTTGGCGGCGTAGAGATAGACATTGGGCACGTCGCCGATCAGCCGGTCGGGCCAGCAGTCGCCGCCCATGCCCGCCTGCTTGCCCGGCATGAACTCCAGCGCCCCATGCATGCCGAAATGCAGGATCGTGTCGGCCCCGAAATCCTCCCGCACCCAGCGGTAGAAGGTGGAGAAGGCATGCGTCGGCGCGAAGCCCTTCTCGAAGAGGAGTCGCATCGGGTCGCCCTCGTAGCCGAAGGCGGGCTGGACGCCGACGAAGACCTTGCCGAACTGCGCGCCGAGGATGAAGACGCCGGAGCCGTCCGACTGGTGGCGGCCCGGTGCCGGACCCCACTGCGCCTCGATCTCCGCCAGATGCGGCTCACGCACGACGATGTCTTCTGCGCTGACGCGGGCCGCGACATTGGCCTGCTGGCCGAACTGCGCGGCATTGCCGTGGAGGATCGCGTCGCGCAGGGCGTCCACGCTCTCCGGCGGGTCGAGGTCGTAGCCGTCGGCCTTCATGGCATGCAGGACGTTGAAGAGGCTCTGGAACACCGCGAGATGCGCCGCGGAGCCCACCGCGCCCGCATTGGGCGGGAAGCCGTAGAGGGCGATGGCCACCTTACGCTCCGCCACCTCCGCCCGGCGGCGCACCGCCAGACGCTCGACCCGTGCGGCGAGCCGGTCGATCCGCTCGAAGCACGGCGCCATGGCCTTGCCGTCGCCATCGCAGCCCTGGGCGCAACCCGCGCAGCCACCCGCGCCATGCCGCCCGCCGAAGACGGTGGGCATGGTGGCGCCGTCGATCTCCGGCAACGCGATCAGCATCGTGGTCTCGACCGGGCCGAGGCCACCGGAGGCCGACCACTCGCCCAGCGTCTGGAACTCCAGCGGATGCGCGGCGACGTAAGGCACGTCGAGGGCGGCCAGCGCCTCCTCCGCCGCACCGCTGTCGTTGTAAGCGGGGCCGCCGACGAGGCTGAACCCGGTCAGCGAGACCAGCGCGTCGATCCCGCCCATGAACCGCTCGATCGCGGGCCGCCCGTCGAGACCCGCGGCGAAGGCCGGGATCACGCGCAGGCCCCGTTTCTCCATCGCCGCGATCACGGCGTCGTAATGCGCCGTGTCGCCGGACAAGACGTAGGAGCGCATGAGCAGCAGTCCCACCGTCGGCCCCTTCGCCTTCGGCAGGTCGCGCGGGTCCTCGGTGATCCGGTCCTTGAGCGCGGGGTGATAGAGCCCCGTCTCCGGGTACTCCACCGGCAGCGGCGCCTCGCGCCCGCGCCAGTCGGCCCGCGTCGCATAGCGGCCGATCAGGAAGCGGACCAGCGCCTCCACGTTGTCGTCGGAACCGCCAAGCCAGTACTGCATGGCGAGGAAATAGGCCCGCAGGTCCTGCGCCTTGCCCGGAATGAACTTCAGGATCCGCGGCAGGCGGCGCAGCATCGCCATCTGCTTCGCACCGCTGGAGGCGGACGGCTTGTTGGAGCCGCGCAGCCGCTTCAGCAGCGCCATGATCCCGCTGGCGGGCTGGGCCATGTCGAGCCCGCCCATCTTCGTCAGCTTCACGATCTCCTGCGCCGCGATGCAGCCGACGACGGCGTCCGCCGCCTCCCGCCGGGCGGCGATGTCGGGCGCGATGGCTGTGACGTGCTCCTCCAGGAACAGCAGGTTCGCGATCACGATATCGGCGTGAGCGACAGCCTCCTTCGCGGCCTGCAGCGCGGCCGGGTTGCCGCCCCACTCCGCCGCAGCGTGGACCGTGATGCGCAGACCTGGGAAGTCGCGGGCCAGCCGCGTTTCCACCCGCTCCGCCGGGCCCGCCGCGTGGCTGTCGAGCGTCACGATGGCGACGCGGTAGGTCATGTGCCCGTCATCGCGCATAGTGAGCCTTCGCCTCGTAGAGGGTGTCCACGTCGATCTGCGCGAGCCCGCGTTCGGTCGCGAAACTCTCCGTATTCCGCCGGGCCTTCCCGCGGACGAAGAAGGGAACCTTGCGCAGCTCCTTCTCCGCATCGGCGAGCCAGATCACCTCGCCGGTCGCCTCCGGCTCCACTGCCCCGTGGCCCGCGTGGTGGCTGGGGCCTGCGGCGTCGTTGAACTCGAAATCCTCGCGGAACATGGCGAGCAGGTGCTCCTCCAACCCCATGACGAGCGGATGCACCCAGGTGTCGAAGAGGACGTTCGCCCCCTCCCACCCCATCTGCGGGGCGTAGCGGGCGGGGAAGTCCTGCACGTGGACGGGGGCGGAGATCACGGCGCAGGGAATGCCCAGCCGCTTGCCGATATGCCGCTCCATCTGCGTGCCGAGGATCAGCTCGGGCTGGAGCGCTGCGATCGCCGCCTCGACCTCCAGGTAGTCGTCGGTGATGAGCGCCTCGAGGCCGTAGTCGCGGGCGAGCGCGCGGACCGGCCGCGCCATCTCGCGATTGTAGCAGCCGAGGCCTGCGACCTCGAAACCCATCTCCTCCCGCGCCACACGGGCCGCGGCCATCACGTGGCTGCCGTCGCCGAAGAGGAAGACGCGCTTGCCGGTGAGGTAGGTCGAGTCGACGCTGCGCGACCACCAGGGCAGACGCAGCCGGCTCTCGTCGCTGCGCGCGGGCACATCCGCAAGCTCCGCCACTTCGACGAGGAAATCGTGGCTGGCGCCGACGCCGATGGGCACTGTTTTCGTCCACTTCTGGCCGAAGCGGCGTTCCAGGTAGCGCGCCGCCTCCTCGCCCGTCTCCGGATAGAGCAGCACGTTGAAATGCGCCGCGCCCAGCCGCGCGATGTTCGAGGGTCGTGCGCCCATCGGAGCGACCACATTCACCGCCACGCCCATCTCGGCGAGCATCCGCTCCACCTCCGCCACGTCGTCACGGTGGCGGAAGCCGAGCGCGGTGGGACCGAGGATGTTGCAGGAGACCTCGGGCGTCCGCTCAACATCGACGCAGAGGTGGCGGCAGAGTTGCAGGAACGTCTCCGACGCCCCGAAATTCTCCTTCCGCTGGTAGCTCGGCAGCTCCAGCGGGATCACCGGCACCGGCAGGCCCATCGTCTCGGCCAGACCGCCCGGATCGTCTTGGATCAGCTCCGCCGTGCAGGAGGCGCCGACGATCAGCGCCTCGGGGCGGAACCGCTCATAGGCCTCGCGGCAGGCGGTCTGGAACAGCTCCGCCGTGTCGGCACCCAGATCACGCGCCTGGAAGGTCGTGTAGGTCACCGGCGGGCGCTTGTCGCGCCGCTCGATCATGGTGAAGAGCAGGTCCGCATAGGTGTCGCCCTGCGGCGCGTGAAGCACGTAGTGCAGCCCTTCCATCGCGGTCGCCACCCGGATCGCGCCGACATGCGGCGGGCCCTCATATGTCCAGACCGCGAGCTTCATAGCGCCAGCACCTCCCGCCGCCGCAGGGGCCGGGCGAAGAGCTCCGCAAGGTCGCCCGCCTGCTCGTAGCCGTGGACCGGGGTGAAGACGAGCTCGATGGCCCACTTGGTCGTCAGCCCCTCCCGCTCCAGCGGATTGGCGAGGCCGAGGCCGCAGACGGTGAGGTCAGGCTGGGCGGCACGGCAGCGGTCGAGCTGACGATCCACGTCCTGCCCCTCGCTGATCTGTCCCGCCTCCAGCAGGTCGAGATCCGGGCCGACGAGGCCGCGATGCAGGTATGGGGTGCCCACTTCCATGGCCTCCATCCCGCATTCGGTGGTCAGGAAGCGCGCCAGCGGAATTTCGAGCTGGCTGTCGGGGAAGAAGAAGATCGAGCGGTCGGCGAGCGTCTCGCGCGCCTTCGCCACAGCCTTTTGCGCGCGGGCGCGCGGGGCGGCGGTGACCTCGTCGAACCGCTCCGGGCTCACCCCGAATTCGTCGGCGAGCACCCGGAGCCACGCGGTGGTGCCCCGCTCGCCGAAGGGAAACGGCGCCGGCAGATGCTCCGCCCCGCGCCGGGCAAGCGCCGAGGCGGTCTCGCCCAGGAAGGGCTGCGCAAGGATGAAACGGGTGGCCGGGCCGATCCCGAAGTCCTCGTCAGCGCGGCGGGCGGGCAGCGCGCGGACGTTCTCGATCCCGAGGTCGCGGATGAGGCCCAGAAGCTGGTCCTCCACCACATCGGGCAGCGCGCCGACTACCACTAGATCGGCCGGATCGGCCTCGGGCAGCACCGGCACCATGGCGGCAAGGCAGGTGTCCTCGCCTTGGGTGAACGTCGTCTCGATGCCCGAGCCGGAATAGTTCAGCACCCGCACATGCGGCGCATGCACCTTCGTCAGCCGCTCCGCCGCGCGTGCGAGGTCGAGCTTGATGACCTCCGACGGGCAGGAGCCGACGAGGAAGAGCTGGCGGATGTCCGGCCGCCGGGCGAGCAGCTTCGCCACCTCCCGGTCGAGCTCGTCATGGGCGTCGGCCATCCCGGCGAGGTCCGTCTCCTCCAGGATCGCGGTGCCGAAGCGCGGTTCGGCGAAGATCATGACGCCGGCCGCCGATTGCAGCAAGTGGGCGCAGGTGCGGCTGCCCACCACAAGGAAGAAGGCATCCTGCATCTTGCGGTGCAGCCAGATGATCGAGGTGAGGCCACAGAAGACCTCGTGCTGGCCCCGTTCCTTCAGGACGGGCGCGTCGCGGCATCCGGGGGCGGTGTCGAGGCTCATGCCGTCACCTCCAGCCGCGCGGCGCGCAGCTTCAGCAGGAACTGCGTGGCGTTCAGCACGTAAGCCGCATAAGCCGCAATCGCGAGCCACATCAGCGCCTCCGGCGTCAGCCAGCCACCCAGCAATGCGGCGACGTAAGCCGTATGCAGCGCGATCACACCGAAGCTCACCATATCCTCCCAAAAGAAGGCGGGGGCGAGCAGGTACTGGCCGAAGACGACCTTCTCCCAGATCGCGCCGGTGACCATGATCGCGTAGAGAAATCCGGTCTTTACGAGGATCGAGACGGTGGCGGCCACATAGCCCTCACCGGTCATCAGGAACCGGACCACCAGCAGCAGCGAGATCAGACAGGCCAGGAACTGGAGCGGCGCCAGAACGCCTTGAACCGTGGTCCAGATCGTGGCATCGCGCCTCGCCCTCTGTTCGGGGGTATAGAGCCCGCGGTTCGGGCGGTGTCGCGTCGGGGCGACGAACATTTCGCGACTCCCCAATTTGTCGGCCTGTTTCAGACGGTAGCGTTGCGTCAATCAAGCTGTCAACGTTGATTTACATATCAACTCTGACATGTCAGCAGAGCATCGTGGAGCAAGCCCCTGAAACCCAAGTGAGTATCGAAAGAAGACCAATAACCGCGAATTAACCCTACGCTGACGGAACACACGGAAAACATCAAACAGTCTGTCTACGATAATTGACATGCACCCGGATGTGGCGCAGGCTTCTCCCAGACTGCGTGGCAAACCCGATCGGTTGCCCGCGCGACGCTCCCGTCCGGTCTGCCGCACGACGTGCCGATCGAAGACCTGCCACCCTGCCGGGGGATCGAGACGTGCCGAGCTTTTCGGATAATTCGAAGCAAGGAGACGGCCCGCGCACATCACGTGACGTGTCCGCGCTGGCCGAGCTTGCGCTGACCATGGTCGCGGGCGAGCAGTTCTCGCCTTCCACTCCGGAGTTCGAACGAACCGTCCGCGCACTCTGCGAAAGTCTCGTGCAACCGGACGAGGCGCGCCACCGCGCCCAGATCGACCAGCTCCTGCGCAGCGGCGTGAGCGTGGACGAGGTGCTGGGCCTCTACATTCCCGCCGCCGCGCGCCTCCTCGGTACCGACTGGGTGGAGGATCGGCTCAACTGGGCCGCGGTCACCATCGGCTCCGCCCATCTGCAACGGCAGGTCCGCCGGCTGAGCGCGCATCCGCTGCGCGACGCGCCGGCAACGGAAACCGGGCAGACGGTCCTGCTCGTCACGCTTGAAGGGGACCAGCACACGCTGGGCGCCTGCCTCGCCGCCGACGGGATGCGGCAGGCCGGACTGCGCGTCCAGATGGCCATGGGCCTCAGCGCCGAGGAGGTCGCCGCCATAGCGACAGCCCGCCCCCTCTCCATGATCGGGTTGTCACTGGGCAGTGCAAAAATGCAACCCGAAGCGGAGAGACTGGTTGCAATGCTGCACGGTTCGATGAAAGAACGGTGCCCGATTGTCGTCGGGGGCGCCGTTGCGAGCCCCGACGTGAACGTGAAGTCTTTGGTTGGCGTAGACCTGATAACATCCGATATGAGCGAAGCTCTCGAATTCTGCGGCCTGCCGACGATGTCTGAGATGTCCTCCGACCCGACCAAACCGCTGCAATCGAAAGCCGCACCAACCCGCGGTAGGCCGGTTTGACCAGACGGGACATCGCCTCACAGGCGCCGAGCGCCCCACATGACCTGGACGCCTCCGACCTCGGCGCGGCGCTGGCGCGGGCCTGTGACATCCTCATCGTCATCGACGCGCAGGCGAAGATCCGTCAGATCAGCGTGAATGCCGAAAGCCGCGCGCTCGGCAGCCTCGACCACTGGACGGGTCGCGCGCTCAAAGAGTTCCTGACGGTCGAGAGCCGCGACAAGCTCGCCGCCCGGATGCAGGAGATCGCGGCAGGCACCTCCGACGCCGACCGCGTGCTGGAACTCAACCACGAGGACAACGCGGCCTGGGCCTTCCCCATCCGCTACGTCCTCTACATCACGCGCCCCGGCGGCCTGATCTTCCTGATGGGCCAGGACCTGCGCCCGCTTGCCGAAAGCCAGCAACAGCTCGTCGCCGCCCAGATCGCAATGGAGCGCGACCACGAGGTCGTCCGCCAGATCGACACCCGCCACCGCGTGCTGATGGAGAAGGTGGAAAGCCCCATCCTCTTCGTCGAGGCGCCGAGCGGCCGGGTGATCGAGGCGAACGGCCGCGCGCAGACGCTCGCCGATTTCGACCGGTCCGAGCTGATCGGCGCCCGCCTCGACCAGGCCTTCGGCGCCGATCAGTCCGGCGACCTGTTGGCCCATCTGATGGAGGGGGCGGGCCCTGCGGCCTCCGCCCCCGTGCATTGCCGCACGGTCCGCGGTGACAAGCCGGTGGCGATGATCCCGTCGCTCTTCCGCGCTGGGGGCGACGCCACCCTGATGATCCGGATCGAGAGCGGGCTGGGTGGCGCGGCCTCCCAGGACCTGCTGGAGCGGGACCTCGCCGCCCTCTTCGATCGCAGCGCGGACGGCATCGTCTTCACCGATGCGCAGGGCGGGGTGCGCGGCGCGAACGAGGCGTTCCTGACGCTCTGCGATGTCGCGCAGGTCTCTGACCTCACGGGCACGACGCTCGCCGACCTCCTGTCGCGCGGCAGCGTGGATCAGAAGGTGCTGCTCGACAACGCGGCGCGGCGCGGGCGGATGCGGCTCTACGCCACTCGCCTCTCCGGCGCGTTCGGCCGGCAGGTGCCGGTCGAGATCGCGGTGACGGCCTTGGGTGATGGCGGCAAGGCGGGCTTTGGCCTGATCGTGCGCGACGCCAGCCGCACCGACAAGGCAGAGGCGAAGGCGCCCGCCACCCCGGCGACCGCGCCGATGCGCGAGGTCATGGACCTCGTCGGCACCTCCCCGCTGAAGGAGATCGTGTCCGCCACCACCGATGTGATCGAGCGCATGTGTATCGAGACCGCGCTGGAGCTCACCAACGACAACCGCGTGGCGGCGGCCGAGATGCTGGGCCTCTCGCGCCAGAGCCTCTACGTGAAGCTCCGCAAGTTCGACCTTCTGGGCCGCCAGAACAAGAGCTGAGCTTTCTCCCGCCGCCAGACCACGCTAATCCGCAGGCAATCCGCCCCTGCGGCGCCGAAGCGACTTGTCAGACTCATCTGACATCGGCACTGTTACACACATGACTGTCATGTCCAATTTACAGTCTCGCACCTGGCCCGAGCCCAAGGCGCTGCTCCGCCTCATCAAGCCGGTGACGTGGTTTCCACCCATGTGGGCCTATCTTTGCGGCGTGGTCTCCAGCGGTGCCGATCCCACGGGACGCTGGGGTCTCGTCGCTCTCGGCGTCGTGCTCGCGGGACCGATCGTCTGCGGCATGAGCCAGGCGGCCAACGACTGGTGCGACCGGCATGTGGACGCGATCAACGAGCCCGACCGGCCGATCCCGTCGGGCCGCGTGCCGGGGCGCTGGGGCCTCTGGGTCGCGCTCGCCATGTCGCTGCTGGCCCTCGCGGTCGGACAGGCGCTCGGCCCCTGGGGGTTCGCCGCGACCATCGTAGCCGTCGCCGCCGCCTGGGCCTATTCGGCTGAGCCCGTGCGGCTGAAGCGCTCCGGCTGGGCTGGTCCCGGCCTCGTCGGGCTCTGCTACGAGGGCCTGCCGTGGTTCACCGGCGCCGCGGTGCTGAGCGCCGGGCTGCCCGATCCGCGGATCATCGCGGTCGCTGCCCTCTACGCCATCGGCGCCCACGGCATCATGACGCTGAACGATTTCAAGGCGCTGGAAGGCGACCGCCAGACCGGCGTCGCCTCCCTGCCCGTCACGCTCGGCCCCGCGCGGGCCGCCCGCCTCGCCTGCTGGATCATGGCCGTGCCGCAGGTCGCGGTCATCGTCCTTCTGCTCACCTGGGGCACCCTGATCCCCGCCGCGCTGATCGCCGCGAGCCTTGCGCTGCAAGCGCTGGCCATGCGGCGGATGCTGACCGATCCGAAGGGCCTCGCGCCCTGGTACAACGGCACCGGCGTGACCCTCTATGTCGCGGGCATGATGGTCGCCGCTGTTGCCCTGAGGAGTATCGTGTGATGTTGAGCTGGTTTTCCATCGTCCGCATGGGCCTCGTCCAGATGGCCCTCGGCGCGATCGTGGTGCTGACGACCTCGACGCTGAACCGACTGATGGTGGTGGAGTACGCGCTGCCAGCGGTGCTCCCGGGCCTCTTGGTCGCACTCCACTACGGCATCCAGATCACCCGGCCGTCCTGGGGCTTCATGTCCGACAAGGGCGGGCGGCGGACACCCTTTATCATCGGCGGCATGGCGGCGCTCGCCTTGGGCGCAGTCGGCGCGGCGGCGGTGCTGCCGCTCTTCGAGAGCGGGTTCGTGCTGCCGCTCCTCCTGTCCATCGGGGCTTACGCGCTGATCGGGCTGGGCGTCGGCGCATCGGGCACCTCGCTTTTGGCGCTGCTCGCCACGGCCACCGCCCCGCGCCGTCGGGCCGCGGCCGCCACGATCACCTGGCTGATGATGATCGCAGGGATCGCGGTCACCGCCGGAGTCGTCGGCACGCTGATCGACCCGTATTCCCCGACGCGTCTGCTCATCATCGTCGCCTCCGTCGGCGGCGGCGCCGTGGCTATGACGGCCCTGGCCACCGCCGGGATAGAGCGACGCCTCGACCCGAGCCCCCAACCGGTGCAGGAGGAGACGCCCTTCCGCGAGGGCCTCGCCGAGATCTGGGCGGAGCCGCAGGCGCGCGCCTTCACCCTCTTCGTCTTCCTCTCCATGACCGCCTATTTCATGCAGGAACTGATCCTGGAGCCCTATGCCGGCCTCGTCTTCGGCCTGACGCCGGGCGAGTCCACCTCGCTTGCCGGTGCGCAGAACGGCGGCGTCTTCCTCGGCATGGTGGCCGTCGGCATCCTCGCCAGCGGGCTCAAGATCGGCTCGCTGCGCCTCTGGGTCAGCGGCGGCTGCGTCGCCTCGGCCGCTGCTCTGCTGGCGCTCGCCACGCTCGGGCAAGCGGGCCCGGGCGCACCGCTCACAGCGGCGGTCGTCGCCCTCGGCTTTGCCAACGGCGCCTTCGCCGTCGCCGCCATCGCCTCGATGATGAAGCTCGCGGGCGAGGGGCGCGAGCGGCGTGAGGGCACACGAATGGGTCTGTGGGGTGCGGCGCAGGCGATCGCGGCGGGGTTCGGCGGTCTCGTCGGCGCCGCCGCGGTCGACGTGCTGCGCACCGTCCTGCCAGACGCCACCGCCTTCGCCACCGTCTTCACGCTGGAGGCGGTGCTGTTCCTCGCCGCCGCCGCCATGGCGATGGCCGTGATCGACACGCGGCAACGCCACAGCCTGGTTCCGGGAGAATGAGCATGATCTACGATGTCGTCGTCGTGGGCGGGGGGCCGTCGGGCGCCACCGCTGCCGAGCATCTGGCCAAGGCCGGGCGCCGCGTGGCCCTCATCGACCGGGCGGGCCGGATCAAGCCCTGCGGCGGCGCGGTCCCGCCCCGCCTGATCCGCGATTTCGCCGTGCCCGACGACCAGATCGTCGCGCGGATCACCACGGCCCGCATGATCTCCCCCACCGGGCGGCAGGTCGATATCCCCATCGAGAACGGCTATGTCGGCATGGTCGACCGAGGCCCGTTCGACGAGTTCCTGCGCGCCCGCGCCGCCGCCGCCGGGGCCGAGCGGCACACCGGCACCTTCCTGCGCATCGAGCGGGACGAGGCCGCACACGTGGTCTACCGCGACAAGGACAGCGGGGCGGAGCGGCGGCTGACCACCCGCCTCGTCATCGGCGCGGACGGCGCCCGCTCCAACGTCGCGAAGGCCGAGGTGCCGGGCGGCGACGCCATACCCTACGTCATCGCCTATCACGAGGTGATCGCGGCGCCCGAGGGCGGCGCTTACGATCCGGACCGCTGCGACGTGGTCTATGACGGCCGCGTGTCCCCCGATTTCTACGGCTGGGTCTTCCCGCACGGCCACCAGGCGAGCGTCGGCATGGGCACGCAGGTGCCCGGCATAGACCTCAAGGCCGCCACCGCCGACCTGCGCGAAAGCGCGGGCCTCGCGGGCTGCGAGACCATTCGGCGGGAGGGCGCGCCTATCCCGCTCAAGCCGCTCGACCGCTGGGACAATGGCCGCGACGTGGTGCTGGCGGGCGATGCGGCAGGCGTCGTCGCCCCCTCCTCCGGCGAGGGGATCTACTACGCCATGGTCGGTGGACAGGTCGCCGCCGAAGCCGCCGAGGCCACCCTCGCCTCCGGCCGCATCGCCGATCTGCGCCTTGCCCGCAAACGCTTCATGAAGGAGCACAAGACGGTCTTCCGCGTGCTCGGCGCCATGCAGGACGCCTACTATCGCTCCGACGAGCGGCGGGAACGCTTCGTCTCCCTCTGCCGCGACGTGGACGTGCAGCGTCTCACCTTCGAAGCCTACATGAACAAGGAGCTTGTGCGCGCCCGCCCGATGGCACATCTGAAGATCATGGCCAAGAACATCGCCCACCTCACCCGCTTGATCCCGGCCACCGCATGACGGTGATGATCCCGGCGTGGGAGAACGGCACGCTCAAACCCTTGGAAAAGCTTGACGTTCACCGGCGCGGGCTGCGCCACGTCGCCGTGTCGGTCTTTGTGATCACAGGCGAGCGGATGCTGCTGCAGCGCCGGGCGATGGGCAAGTACCATACGCCGGGCCTCTGGGCGAACACCTGCTGCACCCACCCCGACTGGGGCGAGGCGACGCGGGCCTGCGCCGTGCGGCGGCTGCGGGAGGAGCTGGGGATCGAGGGCCTGTCACCAGACTTCGCCACGCGCGTGGAGTACCGCGCCGATGTCGGCGGCGGCCTGACGGAGCACGAATTGGTCGACATCTTCGTCGCCGAGGCGCCCGCGGATCTCGTCATCACCCCGAACCCCGAGGAGGTGATGGAAGTGCGCTGGACCACCCTGCCCGGCCTCCGCGCCGAGATCGCCGAGGCGCCGGAGCGCTTCACCCCGTGGCTGCGCATCTACCTCGCGGAGCATGCGGCCGCGGTGTTCGGGTAGGCCCGAACGACGATCCGACGTCTCAGAGGCTAGATCAAACGGTCCCGGTTCTGCGGCCGAGACGGTTATTCTCATCGCAACCACCCCGGACTTGATTCGGGGCCGTTCTGATTTCCAAACCACACTGAACGGTCCCGGCTCTACGGCCGGGACGGTTCCACCAAGCGCTACCGCCCCGGACCTGATCCGCCCGCAACCCGCGCCCTACCCCTCCGAAACCCCCGCCTCGGCAAAGGTCGCCATGCCCGAGTGGCAGGCGCAGGCCGCCCGCACCACGTGAATCGCGAGCGCCGCGCCGGAGCCCTCCCCGAGCCGCAGCCCCAGATCGAGCAGCGGCGCCTTGCCCAGATGCTCCAGCAGCCGCGCATGCGCCGCCTCGGCCGAGCGATGCCCCGCCACACAGTGATCGAGCGCTGCCGGGTTCACCTCGTGCAGCACCAGCGCCGCGGCGCAGCAGATGAAACCGTCGAGCACCACCGGGATCCGCAGGTGCCGCGCCCGGGCGATCGCGCCCGCCATCGCCGCGATCTCTCGCCCGCCGAGAGCGGCCAGCGTGTCGAGCGGCGAGAGGCCCGCATGGCGAGAAGCGGCCTCCGCCACGATCTCCGCCTTGCGCGACAGCCCTGCATCGTCGAGGCCCGTGCCCCGCCCGGCCCAGCCGTCGCCACCGATCAACGCCGTGGCAAGCGCCGCAGCCGCCGTCGTGTTGCCGATGCCCATCTCGCCCACGACCAGGAGGTCGGCGCGCTCATGAACCGACTGCCAACCGGCCGCGAGCGCCTCCGCCGCCTCCGGCGGAGACATCGCGGGGCCTTCGGTGAAATCCGCCGTCGGCCGGTTCAGCGCCAGCGGCACGACCTCGAGATAAGCGTTCGCGTCGAGCGCGAGCTGGTTGATCGCGGCGCCGCCCGCCTCGAAATTCGCGACCATCTGGACGGTTACCTCCGGCGGGAAGGCAGAGACGCCCTTTGCCGTCACCCCGTGGTTGCCGGCGAAGACGATGACCTGCGGCCGCTCGACCCGCGGTGTCGCGACGCCGCGCCAGCCTGCATACCAAGCCGCGAGATCCTCCAGCCGTCCCAACGCGCCCGGCGGCTTCGTCAGCACCGCATCGCGGGCGCGTGCGGCGGCGACAGCCTCCGCATCCGTCTCCGGCAAGTCGGCGAGCGCGCGGGCGAAGCCTTCCAGCGAATGCGGCTGTTCGAACATGGGACGGGCTCCTCGACGGTCGGGTCGCCGATGTGCATAAACGCCTGATACGGCCCGCGTAAAGCCGGTCCGTGCGTCAGAGGTCCCCATGCGCAAATCCCCGCTCATCGAAGCCCATGATGTTCTCGCGGCCGCGAGCCTGCTGAGCCGGATTCCGCTGCCCGTGGACCATGCGCGCGCCGGGGAGCGGGGGGCCGCGGCCGCCTGGGCCTGGCCTCTGGTCGGCGCGGTCGTCGGCGGACTGGCCGGGGCCGTGGGCGCGCTCGCGTTGCTTTTTGGGGCACCGGCGGGCGTGGCGGCGGGCCTCGTCCTGGTGGCGCTGGCGGTGGCGACCGGGGCGCTTCACGAGGACGGCCTCGCCGACTGCGCCGACGGGCTCGGCGGCGGGCGGAACCGGGACCATGCGCTCGAGATCATGAAGGACAGCCGGGTCGGCGCCTACGGTGTGGTCGCGCTGGTTCTCGCGCTCGGCCTGCGCTGGCAATCGCTCGCGGTCTTCGAGCCGATGCAACTGGTTCTGGCCGCGGCGGTCGCCGGCGCGGCCTCGCGGGCGGTGATGCTCGCCGCCATGACCGCCCTGCCCGCGGCCCGCAGCGGAGGGCTCTCGGCCGGGGTCGGGCGGCCCGCGGCGGCGACGGCATTCGTGGGGACGGCGCTGGCCCTCGTCCTCTGCTTTTTAGCGGGGTTCGTGGGCCTGATCGGGCTCGCTACGGCGGCCCTGCTGGCCCTGCCGCTGGCGCTCTTTGCGAAGCGGAAGCTGGGCGGTCAGACCGGCGACGTGCTGGGTGGCGTTCAGCAATGTGCGGAGATCGGAGCACTGGTGGCGCTGGCGATCCTGATCTGAGCGGCTCGGGGCGGTTACATCAAACAGCGCCGTCCCGGCCGCAGAGCCGGGACCTTTCGGCTAACGTTTGAGGAAGTACGAAACGGCCCCGGATCACGTCCGGGGCGGTGCCGGAAGCTTCGGAAAACGAAAAGGCCGCTCCAAACCGGAGCGGCCTTTCCGAAACCTTAGAAGCCGGCATCAGGCGGCGCGGGCCACCAGGACACCGTCGACCTTCGCCTGGGCGGAGCCCTCGTCCACGCCGTCCACGGCCGCGACCTCGCGGGTCAGACGCTCCAGCGCGGCTTCGTAGAGCTGACGCTCGGAATAGGACTGCTCGCGCTGGTCGTCGTTGCGGTGCAGGTCACGCACCACCTCGGCGATCGAGATCAGGTCACCCGAGTTGATCTTCTGCTCGTATTCCTGCGCGCGGCGGGACCACATCGCCTTCTTGACGCGAGCGCGGCCCTTCAGCGTCTCCAGCGCCTTTTCCACGATGTCCGGCGAAGACAGGGAGCGCATTCCGACCGAGGTCGCCTTGGCAGTCGGCACACGGAGGGTCATCTTGTCCTTCTCGAAAGAGATGACGAACAGTTCCATGGCGATACCGGCGATTTCCTGCTCCTCGACCGCTACGATCTGGCCGACACCGTGTGCCGGATAGACGATGTAGTCGTTCGGGCGGAATTCGTTGCCTGTCTTGACCTTGCTCATGTGCGCTTACCTCTTGTCGCCCAAGGCCGGACTCACCATTTTCCGGAGACAAAAGGGCCTTAAGCAGCGTCTGCCGCTAAGCCCGCTCCTGAACCGGTGATGTCTTCCGTCATACCCCGTCCCCCGAGGTCACTGACGCTATCGGCCATTCCAATATGACGAATATATAGCAGATGTGAGCGCACGTTTCAATTCGTCGGCGGTTTACCGCCGCCAACAAAGAGTGAACATCCGTGACGTCGCAACCCTAGATTGCAAAAGAACGGTACGTCGTCAACCCGTCATACTTGATTATCGTGGCGTCAAGCGGCTTCAGCCGCCCTCGCCCGGCGCCTCGGAGAAATGTGATTCGAGCTTGCCCGCCTTGCCGTCGAGTTCCTCGGCATTGGGCAGCGGATCCTTCTTGGTGATGATCACCGGCCAGGCCTCGGAGTACTTCCGATTGAACTCGACCCACTTCTCCATGTCCGGCTCGGTGTCGGGCCGGATCGCGTCGGCGGGACACTCGGGCTCGCACACGCCGCAGTCGATGCACTCGTCGGGGTGGATGACCAGCATGTTCTCACCCTCGTAGAAACAGTCCACGGGACAGACCTCGACGCAATCGGTGTATTTGCAGGCGATGCAGTTGTCGGTCACGACATAGGTCATTGGGTCATCCTCGGCGGGCGTCGCATATTGCGCTGCACTTAGACGGCGGGGCGCCGAGGTGCAAGGGGACTCACGGCCGCTCCTTGCGCTGGGTCAAGTCGTCGAGCGCGCGCCTGTCCCGCTTGGTGGGACGGCCGCCCGCGCGATCGACGCCGGGACCCTGCGGTGCGGGGGCCGCCACCGGCGGGTCGAGGTCGGTGTAGAGCGCCTGCGCCTCGGGCGCAGGACCACGCCGCTCGCCCAGCGCCTCCACCCGGATCTGGCGGATGTGGCGGTCCTTCGCGAAGGTCAGCACGTCGCCCGGCCGCACGCCGGAGGCCGGTTTCGAGACCCGCACCCCGTTGATGCGACAGCCCGAGGTCTGGACCACCTTCGCCGCGAGGCTGCGCGTCTTGAAGAACCGGGCATGCCAGAGCCATTTGTCGAGGCGCAGCGCGGGTCCCGGGTCCGCCATGGCTCACACGATCCGGAAGTTGGCCATGATCTCGTCCACGCTCGTGCCTATCTCGGCACTGACCTTCTCGGTCTGCTCGGAGAGCGACTTGATCTCGTCCGCGATCACACCGAAGGCCCGGCCCGCGGCACCAGCGCGTGCCGCCTCGACCCGCGCGTTGAGCGAGATCAGGCGGACCGTGCGCGCGATCGTGTCGATCCGGTCCCGCGCGTCGACGGCCCGATGGCGCGCCTCATGTGCCGCGTCCTCCCGGCTGCGCCGCATCGCGTCGCCCGCCTCCTTCATTCGGGAGGACAGCGCGAGCATCTCGGGATGAAAGCTGGAATAGGTCCAGCGCAGCAGGGCGTCATACTCCGCCGAGGTCGGACGGTCGCCCCGCAGAGCACGCTCCGCCATCCGCTCGGCCCGCCCGCGCAGCTCGCGCGGCGCGTTCAGGCTGCCAGCGTGATCGGCCATGACGGTGGCGAGCACCTGGCGCGCCTCGGGGTTGAGATCGCGGCGGCTCTGCCACCCCGACAGGATATCCAGTGCGTTATCGACCCCTTCGAAGGCGAGCTTCATCGCGGCGAAGGAGCCGTCGCGGATCTCCCGATCCTCGGTCAGGATCACCCCGCCGAGGAACATCAGGATCCGCAGGATCTGCGTGCGGACCATGATGGGCAGAGCGGCGACGGCGCGCATCGCCGCCGCCGGATCGTCGGAGCGGAACAGATCGGGCGAGATTTCCGTCTCGAAAGTGGGCCTGTAGTCGGTCATCGAGGCCAGCGTTACGCACTCTTCCTTTACGAGGGCCTAACCATCGATCCGATCGATGGCCCGTCCCTCAGTTCTTGTCCTTCAGCGCCATCAGTGCTGCGAACGGGTTGTCGGGGTCGATCGCCTTCTCCTTACGCGGCGGGCGGGCGGAGTGGACCTGCGGTTTGCCACCGCCCTTCGGTCCGCCCGGCTTCTTGCCGCGCGGCTTGCCCCCCTTGCCCTGCGGCCGGTCGCCCTTGCCCTGCCCCTCGCGGCGCGGGCCGCGGTTCTGGTTGCCGCGCGGGCGCGGGGCCCAAGTGAAGGTGTAGAAGACCTCGATCTCATCCTCGGCGGCTTCGGCAGCCTCGCCCACTTCGGCGGTGGCCTCCTTGGGCATCTCGCCGGGCGCCTCTTCCGGCATCTCGCCCGGCACTTCGGCGGGCGGATCCTCGGGCGTCTCTGCAGGTGGCTGGGGAGCCTCCTCCGGCGCGGCCGGCGGGACCTCGGACGGGGGCTCAGGCACCTCCTCCGGCTCGCCCGCCGCGGCCGGCTGCGCATCGGGCGGGGTGGCGTCGGCGACGGGCTCGGCACTCTCGCCCGCGGGCTCCACCACGACGGGCGCCTCCGGATCGAGGGCATCGGCGGGCTTCGCCTCCTCGACCGGCGCGGCCTTCACCTTCGTCCGCTCGCCGCGCTCCGCCTTGTAGCCGAGGCCGCCCATCAGGTCGGCGAACTGCTCCAGCGTGAGCCCAGTGATGGAGAGCATGTCGGGGTTCGCCTCGAACCCGCCGCGGGTGTCCTGTCCGCGGATCATGTCGGCGAGGCGCTCCAGCATATCGATGCGGATCGCCCGCTGCCCGGCGAGGCGATAGCCCGCCATGGCGTAGTAGCCCTGCGGCGCGTCCTTCACCTCCGGCACGGTCACGAGGCCCGGCGGGGGCGCCTCGGGAAACTCGTCGAGGCCCTGCGCCAGCGACCAGAGCACCAGCCGCAGCCGCGTCGGCGCGGGCTTCAGGAGGAGCGGCTGGAACAGCGTGAACTGTCCGAACCGCACGCCATGCTTGCGCAGCAGCGCGCGCGCCTCCTGCTCCAGCGACTTCACGTCCTGAGCCACGTCCGCCCGCGGCAGCACGCCGAGATTTTCCACGATCCGGTAGGCGACCCCACGCGCGAGGCCGGTCAGCGCCTCGTCATCCCGCAGCGCGATCAGCGGCTCGAAGAGCGCCGCGACGCGCCGGTCGATCCAGTGGCTCAGGCGGCGCTTCACCTTCTCGGCGACGTCCGCACCCGCCTCGTCATCGACGAAGACCTCGACCTGCGGGCTGAGCGCGTCCGCGCCGCGCGTCAGCTTGCCAACGGCGTACTCGCCCCACATCAGGCCACCCTGCTCGGTGACGTCGATCTCCTTGTCGGGGGCGTTGTAGAACTTGTCCGACGCGAGGTTGTAGTGCGGCTGCAAGGCGGCCAAAGCGGCGGAGCGCAAGGTCTTCGCCTCCTCCGCGCTCGCACTGGGGTCGAGATGGAAGCGGAACGCATCGAGGCGCCCGACAAGGTGCCCCTCCACGCTCACTTCGCCCTTGTCGTTCACGTCGGCCACGAGGCCCTCCTTCTGCTTCAACCGGCGCATGAGCACACTCGTGCGCCGATCGACGAATCGTTGTGTCAGGGCGGCGTGGAGCGCGTCCGACAGGCGGTCTTCTACCGCACGGGTCTCGCCCCGCCAATGCTCCGGATCAGAAAGCCACCCCTTCCGCTGGGCCACGTAGGTCCATGTCCGCACGAAGGCCAGCCGCTTGGAGATCGCATCGATATCGCCGTTCGTCTTGTCGATGCGCGCGACCTGCCGGGCGAGCCAGTCCTCCGGGATCGTGCCACCCTCGTGCAGGAAGTCGTGAAGCCGGGCGAGCAGGCTCGCATGCTCCGCCGGTGCGACCTTGCGAAAGTCGGGCACCTGGCAGACGTCCCAGAGGAGCCGCACCTCGGGCCCCTGCCGCACCTTGTCGTGCATGTCGGGCATCGCCCAGAGCGCGCGCAGCGTGGCGAGGTCGTCCGCCTCGCGCGCGCGCTGGAGGTCGGGATGCTTCGGCCCCTGCTCCAGCGAGGTCATCAGGGCGGGAACCGTGCCGAACTCCAGCCGGGGGTTGCGCCATTGCAAGCGGCGGATCGGGGCGAAGCGGTGGTTCTCGATCGCCTCGGCCACCTCCGGGTCCAGCGGCTCCGCCTCGCCGGTGGTGCCGAAGGTCCCGTCATTGGTGTGCCGCCCGGCGCGCCCGGCGATCTGCGCAAGCTCGTTGGGCTGCAGATGGCGAAAGCGCCGCCCGTCGAACTTCATCGTCCCGGCGAAGGCGACATGCGAGATGTCGAGGTTCAGCCCCATCCCGATCGCGTCGGTCGCGACAAGGTGATCCACGTCACCGTTCTGGTAGAGCGCCACTTGCGCGTTCCGCGTCCGCGGGCTGAGCGCGCCCATTACTACCGCCGCGCCGCCCTTCTGACGGCGCAGCAGCTCCGCCATCGCGTAGACCCCGTCGACCGAGAACCCCACGACGGCGGAGCGGGGCGGCATGCGGCTCGTCTTCTTCACGCCGGCAAAGCTCAGCTTCGACATGCGCTCGCGCCGGATGAAGCGGGCCTCGGGGATCAGGTTGCGGATACGCTCGCGCATCGTGTCCGCGCCGAGGAACAGCGTCTCGTGCAGGCCGCGCGTGTTCAGCAGGCGATCGGTAAAGACATAGCCCCGGTCCGGATCGGCGCAGAGCTGGATCTCGTCCACCGCCACGAAGTCGGCGGCCATGTCCGGCATCGCCTCCACCGTGCAGATCCAGTAGGCCGCGCGCGGCGGCACGATCCGCTCCTCCCCGGTGACGAGGGCGACGACGGAAGGCCCGCGGACCTCGACCACCCGGTCATAGACCTCGCGCGCTAGGAGGCGCAGCGGAAAGCCCATGATCCCGTTGCGGTGCGCCAGCATCCGCTCGATCGCGTAGTGGGTCTTGCCCGTATTGGTCGGGCCGAGCACGGCTGTGACGGTGCGGTCGCGGCTCATTCTGTCCTGCAGTTCGGTGGGATCAGAGCTCGGTGCCGCGGGCGACCGGGTCAAGCCGCAGGATCGCGTCGTTCACCGCATCCTGATGCGGGTTGAGAGCCTGTGCCATGCGGAAGGCCCGCCACGCCAGGGCTTCCTCGCCCAGCCGCTCCATGATGAAGCCGAGTCCTGCGAGCGCGCCGAAATGCTGTTCGTTGAGCGCCAGCACCGCCTCCACATCCTCGAGCGCGAGGCCGTATTCCTCCTGCAGGAAATAGGCGGTGGCCCGACCATTGTAGGCCTCCGCGAAGTCGGGCGCATGATCGATCGCCGCCGTGAAATGCTCCACCGCTCCGGCGAAGTCACTGGACTCGATGGCGTCCTGCCCGCGCCGGACCAGGAGGTCCATGGCAGGCGAGCCCGACTGCGACCAGCGGCGGATGATCTCGTTCTCGATCCCCGCGACATCCTGCGCCTCGGGGTCGGCAAGTTCGGCCATCAGCTCCGGCAGGCTCTGCTCCGCATGGGCGGGTGCACAGAATGCTAACGCCACGGCAAGGCTTGCGAGCGCGATTGATCCCTGTCTCATGACTTCTAAGGTAACACCTGACACCGCAAATGCGAGGGGGTTCCCTCGCGACATAAAGGGAGAGGACATCACATGAGCGCAGTCGTGGATCAGGCCGTCACGGCCCTGTCGGAAAAACTCGAGGGCGGCACCTTCGACGCGGGCACCGTCAAGTTCGTCATCGAGGATGAGGGCGCCGTCATCATGGACGGTGAGGGCGTGCGCGCGGGCGACGACGAGGCCGACTGCACCCTGACCGCCGATGCCGACACGTTCCAGGAGATCCTCTCCGGCGAGTTGAACCCGACCTCCGCCTTCATGTCAGGCAAGCTCAAGGTCGACGGCAACATGGGCCTTGCCATGCAGCTCGGGTCCGCACTCGGCTGATGGAAGCGGCCCCGCTTCACGACGACATCGCGGATGCCCCCGCCGGGGGCGCCGCGCACTACCGGCAGACGCGGGACGGCACCCGCATCCGCATCGCCCTCTGGCCGGAGGGCACGCGCGGCACCGCGCTCCTCTTTCCCGGCCGCACCGAATACATCGAGAAGTACGGTCGCGTAGTCGGAAGGCTCAGCGCCATGGGCTTCGCCGTCGCGGTGATCGACTGGCGCGGACAGGGGCTGTCCACCCGGATCCACGGCACGACGGAACTGGGCCATGTCCGGCGGTTCTCCGAGTACCAGCAGGATGTGGCGGCGTTGCTGGAGGCCATCGAGGGCCTGCCGCGCCCGCTCCACCTCTTCGCCCACTCCATGGGCGGCTGCATCGGCCTGCGCGCGCTCTCCGAAGGGCTGCCGGTCGCTACCGCCACCTTCTCCGCCCCGATGTGGGGTCTGAAGCTACCGCCGCTGCAGCGCCACCTCGCCCCCTTCGTGATCCGCCTGCTGCGCGCCGTCGGCCGCAGCGAGGACTACGCGCCGGGCGGCCGCTCGGCGGCCCATGTGGCGCTCAAGGGATACTCCGGCAACCCGCTCACCACCGACGAGGAGCATTTCGACCGGCTCAAGCGTCAGCTCGCGGCCTATCCGCAGCTCGGCCTCGGCGCGCCCTCCGTCGGCTGGCTCGCGGCGGCCTTCGACGAGATGACGGAGCTGCTGGACGCCCCCGCCCCGACCGTGCCGGTCCTCGCGGCCGTCGGCAGCGACGAACAGATCGTCTCCCCCGGCGCAGTCGTGACCCAACTGGAACGGATGCCCGACGGCACGCTCCTCAACATCGAGGGCGCACGCCACGAGCTCTGGATGGAGACAGCCGCGATCCAGGACCCGCTCTGGACCCGCATCGCCACGCATGTGGAGCAGGCGGAGGTGACGGCCTGACAACGGGTCGTGATCGTCCGGTCGGGCTGGACGCGCGCCGCGTTGGGAGATCCCCGGGGCAAGCCCGAGGATGACTCCTTAACATACCAGATACCGCACCCGACCACCTGTCATCGTCCGGCTTGACCGGACGATCTCCATCATCAGCCGATTGTCTAAGTGCGGCCGAGGGGAACGAACACTCTAGCGGTTCAACAGCTCCAGCGCCGCCGCGTGGATCTCCGCGTTCGCCGCGGCGATCGCTCGGCCGCCCGCGTGGACCGGGCCGCCTTCCCAGTTGGTGACGACGCCGCCCGCGCCCTCCACCACCGCCTGCGGCCCCTGGATGTCGTAGGGCGCGAGCCCCGCCTCGATCACCAGGTCCACCTGCCCCAGCGCCACCAGCGCGTAGCCGTAGCAGTCGAGGCCGTAGCGCGTCAGCCGCGCCGCGTCGCGCACCCGCTCGAAGGCCGCGCGGTCCGCGTCCGTGCCGACCTCCGGAAAGGTCGTCAGCAGCACCGCCTCGTCGAGCGGCCGTGCCGCCCGCGTGCCCAGCGGGCGCACGAACCCGCGATAGAGGAAATCGCTCCGCCCGAAGCCGCCGACGAAGCGCTCGTCGGTCCAGGGCTGGTCGATCATGCCGAAGAGCGGCGCCTCGCCGGCGTTGAGCGCGATCAGCACCCCCCAGGTCGGCGCCCCGGCGAGGAAGGCCCGCGTTCCGTCGATCGGATCGATGACCCAGGTAAGGCCCGAGGTGCCCTCGACGGCCCCCTCCTCCTCACCGAGGATGCCGTCGTCGGGCCGGCGCTCCGCCAGCACGGCGCGCATCGCGGCCTCGGCCGCGCGATCGGCGGCGGTGACGGGATCGAACCCGCCCTCCAGCTTGTTCTCGGTATCGAGGTCGATGGACCGGAAGAGCGGCAGGATCGCGGCCCGTGCCGCGTCCGCCATGGCATGTGCGCAGTCGCGAAGGTCGGACTGCAACGCCGGATCCGATAGTGTCATGGGTCCCCCAGGCCAGCGGCGGCCGGGTGAGTGGCCGCCGCGCCGGGGTTCCATACGGCCGGGCTCAGGTCAAGACCCGGCCCAAGCCTTGTCAGGCCACGTCGCTGAGGACGCGGGCCAGATCGAAGAGGCGACGGCGCTGCTCTTCCGGGATGGAGTAGTAGGAGCGCACGAGCTCCTGCGCCTCGCGGTCGACCATCAGGTCGCCCTGCTCGCTCATCGAGGACATCTCGGCCATCGCGGCCTCACGATCCTCGCTGTCGAGCCCTTCGAAGAAGAACGCGATCGTCACGTCCATTGCGTGCGCGATGTCCCAGAGGCGGGACGCGCTGACGCGGTTCATGCCGGTCTCGTATTTCTGGATCTGCTGGAATTTGATTCCGACCAGATCGCCAAGTTGTTGTTGCGTCATTCCCACCATCCAACGACGATGGCGAATGCGCTTTCCGACGTGAACATCAACAGGGTGTTTCATTTGTTTTTGACCTTTTGCACTCGATGGTTTCCCCAAACCACCCCTCGCTATGCAAGCCGTGTGCCAACTTTTGATTGTGTCCCCTTTATGTCGGGCGAAGCCAAGAAGGGGCACTCGCGCGGGGGTCGAGGTGATACCCGCATGAAGAGAGGCCACAAAGCCGCCATAGTGCCAGACGGGCATTTCGCAAAACGCATTGCATTTTGCATACACGCTATGGTTTATCGCGTTATGCGAAACTCTCGGCGGAGTTCTGCCGCTCCGATAGGCAAACACCGCCGGGAATTAGCGGCAAACCGCCTAAGTTGTTGCTGAACCGACAAAATTATTACGATCCGTTGACAGATCCCGCCTCCGAGTCCCCTCTGAAGGCCCTCATCGCCCGATACACCTCTCCCGGCATGGTTGAGTGGATCGGAGTGCGCGCCAACCGACGCGAGAATCTTCTTGAGCGGATGTCCGCCGACCTCAGCGAGACCGGTCTGGAAGGCGATCACGCCCGTCCCGGCAAGCGCGCCGTCACGCTGATCCAGGCGGAGCATCTTCCGGTCATCGCCGCGCTCTGCGGACGGGACAGCGTGTCGCCCGCGTTGCTTCGGCGCAACATCGTCCTGTCGCGTCTGAACCTCACCGCGATGCGCGGGCGCCGTCTGCGGATCGGAACGGCCCTCATCGAGGTGACCGGCCCCTGCGCCCCCTGCTCGCGGATGGAGGAGGCGCTCGGCCCCGGCGGCTACACCGCCGTCCGGGGCCATGGCGGCATGACCGCCCGTGTCATCGAACCGGGCCGCGTCGCCGTCGGCGACGCGGTCACCCCTCAGGACGCGGCAGAGCGCGCCTGACGCTTGCGCTCGTGCGGGTCGAGGTAGCGCTTGCGCAGCCGGATCGAGGTCGGCGTCACCTCCACCAGTTCGTCATCGTCGATATAGGCGATCGCCTCCTCCAGGCTCATCCGCGTCGCCGGCGTCAGCTTCACCGCATCATCCTTGCCCGCCGCCCGGATGTTGGTGAGTTGCTTGCCCTTGAGCGGGTTCACCTCGAGGTCGTTGTCCCGCGAATGCTCGCCCAGGATCATTCCCTGGTAGACCTTCTCGCCCCCGCCGATGAAGAACTTGCCGCGGTCCTCCAGGTTGAAGATCGCGTAAGGAACGCTCGTCCCCGTCTCCATCGAGATCAGCACACCCTGCCGCCGCCCGGGGATCGAGCCCTTGTAGGGCGCCCAGGAATGGAAGACGCGGTTGAGCACGCCGGTGCCGCGCGTGTCGGTCAGGAACTCGCCGTGATAGCCGATCAGGCCGCGCGACGGGACGGTCGCGACGATCCGGGTCTTGCCGCCGCCAGCTGTCTTCATCTCCTGAAGCTCGCCCTTGCGGGCGGAGAGCTTCTCGACCACGACGCCGGAATACTCCTCGTCCACGTCGACGGTGACCTCCTCGATGGGCTCCAGCCGGTCGCCGTCCTCCTCGCGGAACAGCACCTGCGGGCGGGAGATCGACAGTTCGAAGCCCTCGCGGCGCATGTTCTCGATCAGCACGCCCATCTGCAGCTCGCCGCGGCCCGCGACCTCGAAGGCCTCACCACCCGGGGTGTCGCTGACACGGATGGCGACGTTCGATTCCGCCTCCTTCATCAGGCGGTCGCGGATGACGCGGGACTGCACCTTGTCGCCGTCCTGCCCCGCGAGGGGGCTGTCATTGATGCCGAAGGTCACGGTGATGGTCGGCGGGTCGATGGGTTGCGCCGGGATCGGGTCGGAGACCGCGGTATCGCACAGCGTATCGGCAACCGTCGCCTTGCTCATCCCGGCGATGGAGACGATGTCCCCCGCCTCCGCCTGATCGATCGGCTGCTGGGCGAGGCCGCGGAAGGCGAGGATCTTGGAGACGCGGAAGCGTTCGACCTCCTGCCCCTCACGGCTGAGCGCCTTGATCTGCTGCCCGGTCTTCAGCGTCCCGGTCTCGACCCGGCCCGTGAGGATCCGGCCGAGAAAGCTGTCGCCGCCAAGCGTCGTGGCGAGCATGGTGAAGGGCTCGTCCCGCTTCTCGATCTGCTTCGGCGCGGGCACATGCGCGATCACGAGCTCATAGAGCGCGTCGAGATTTTCCCGCGGGCCGTCGAGCTCCGCATCCGCCCAGCCGGAGCGGCCGCTGGCATAGAGCACCGGGAAGTCGAGCTGTTCTTCGTCCGCGTCCAGCGCGGCGAAGAGGTCGAACACCTCGTCGAGCGCCCGGTCCGGCTCCGCATCCGGCTTGTCGACCTTGTTGAGCACCACGATCGGGCGCAGGCCGAGCGCCAGCGCCTTGGAGGTCACGAACTTCGTCTGCGGCATCGGCCCCTCGGCCGCGTCGACCAGCAGGACCACGCCGTCAACCATCGAAAGGATCCGTTCAACCTCGCCGCCGAAATCGGCGTGGCCGGGCGTGTCCACGATGTTGATGCGGGTGCCCTTCCACTCGACGCTGGTGGCCTTGGCGAGGATCGTGATGCCCCGCTCGCGCTCCAGATCGTTCGAATCCATCGCCCGCTCGGCGACGGCCTGGTTGGCGCGGAAGGCGCCCGACTGTTTCAGGAGCTCATCGACAAGGGTCGTCTTGCCGTGGTCCACGTGCGCGATGATCGCGATATTGCGAAGGTCCATGTGCCTGCATCCGGTCCGGGTGGGGGTTCTGGCGCCGCTTGAACCCCATTTCCGGTCCGGATGCCAGCGCCGATTGAGCGCGGAGCACCCGGCGGGTCAGATCTGGTGCACGGCACTCTGCCGCAAGTGGGTCGCAACCTCCCGGCCCAGCGCGAGCGGATCGTCGGTAGCCAGATCGATCCCGGCCACCGAGGCGAGCGCCGGTGCGCCGGACTGCCGGGCGAGCGAGACGAGGAACTGCAGCGCATAGCGCACGCTGTCCTCCCGCCGGGTGATCAGCGCCTCCAGCAGCCGCAGCCGCGCGCGGGCGATGTCGTCCTGCATGGTGCCGGTCGCGGGCGCCGTCCACTCGCCGTCATCCTCCATCGGCATACCGGCCAATGCGGCGTGAAGCGCGCCGGAGCTCGCCAGCGGCTTCGCCAGACAGAGGTCCGCGCCGGCCGCCCGCGCCGCACCCGCCACATCATCCTGGCCGGACAGCACGACGATGCGCGGCTTACGGAAGCCGGCGGCGGCCATCCGGGCCACCAGCTCCAGCCCGTCGCCATCGGGCAGGCCGGGATCGACGATCACCACGTCGGGGCGCCAGGACATCAGGTGCCGCTCGGCGGCGGCGAGCCCGTCGGCACGGCGCACGCGGGCGCCCCCGGCACGGGCCATCAGGCCCAGCGCCTCGGCAGCGCTTTCGCTGTCCTCGACGATCAGGACGGACAGGCCGGCAAGGGGCAGCGGGGGCGAGCCCCCCTCGGCGGCAAACGGCAATGCAACGACACTCATCGGGGGGTTCTCCTCCACAACTGACACCCCCTTCATCGCCCCCCTATCCCGAAGATTCGGTTAACACCGCGCGGCTCCGTACTATTCGGTATTGGTTCGAGGATTTGACCAAAATGCTTGACGTGGGGTCGCCGCATGGTACGCCTTCTCAAGCACGAAAAAGGCCGCAAAGGCCCCTGCAACGCAACAATCCTTTGGGAGGATCAAGATGAAACTGTCCAGGCTCCTCGCGGGCACGGCCCTCTGCGCCGCTGTCGCCACCACGGCCCAGGCCCAGGAAACGCTCGAGATGACCTCGGCCTTCTCCGAGAACCTGCCGATCCTCGGCACGGCCGCCGTCAACTTCGTCGACAAGATCAACGGCATCTCCGAGAGCGTCGAGTTCGAGCACTACAACCCGGGCGAGCTCGTGCCGACGCTCGAAGCGCTCGACGCCGTCTCCAACGGTTCGGTCGACGCGGCCTACACCACCGCGGGCTACTGGCAGGGCAAGATCACGTCCGCCTCGCTCTTCGCCGCCGTGCCCTTCGGCCCGGAAGCCGGCGAGTTCCTCGCATGGATGATGTACGATGACGGGCTGGAGCTCTTCCAGCGCATGTATGACGAGAACGGCTACGACGTGCACGTCATCCCCTGCGGCATCATCGCGCCGGAGACCTCGGGCTGGTTCAAGAACGAGATCAACTCGGTGGCCGATCTCGAGGGCCTGAACATGCGCTTCTTCGGCCTGGGTGCCGAGGTGATGCAGCGTCTCGGCGTCTCCACCTCGCTCCTCGCGGGCGGCGACATCTTCCCGGCGCTGGAGCGCGGCGCGATCGACGCGACCGAGTTCTCCATGCCGCGGATCGACGCGCGTCTGGGCTTCTACAACATCGCGAAGTTCAACTACTTCCCCGGCTGGCACCAGCCCGCAACGCTCTTCGAGCTCCTGATCAACAAGGATCGCTGGGAAGACCTCGACGAGCGCGCGCAGCGCCAGATCGAAGTCGCCTGCATGGCCAACATCACCGACAACTACGCCGAGGGTGAGGCCACCAACTTCGAGGCGATGCAGACCAACACCGAAGAGCACGGCGTGACCATCAAGACCTGGTCGCCCGAGATGCTGGAAACCTTCGAGAACACCTGGAACGAGGTCGCGGCCGAGCTCGCCGCCGAGGACGAGTACTTCGCCGAGGTCTGGGCCGACCTGCAGGAGTTCCGCGAGGGCTACAACGTCTGGAACTCCAACATCTACCTGCCGCGCCCGCGCTGATCGCGCTTCGCGTCTGACCTGACACGGGGCGGCTCCGACCGGGGCCGCCCCTTCCCGACACGCACCATCCCGCGAGGCCCGCGATGACGCACGAGCCCACCAACGCACCTCACTCCGCCCTCGCGGAGGAGGAGTTCGTCGCCGTCACCGATCCCGGGGAGATCAACCGGGCCGAGCACACCGCGGGTGACCGGTTCGTGGTGAACACCTCGAACCTCTTCTCCTGGCTCTACCCCGTCCTGATGCTGGCGATCTGTTCGCAGGTCGTCCTGCGCGGCACCGGCAACAACCAGGCCTGGCTCGACGACCTGCAGTGGTGGCTCTACGGCGCTGCGATCATGATCGGCATCGGCTTTGCCGTGACGACCAAGAGCCATGTGCGCGTCGACATCTTCCACGCCAATTTCCGCACGGAGAAGAAGGCACGGGTCGAGATCTTCGCCCTCGCCTGGCTGTTCCTGCCCTTCGTCATCCTATGCTGGGACGTGACCTTCCACTACGCGATGAGCTCAATCGAGGCGCGCGAGGGCTCCGACAGCCCCAACGGCCTGCACCGGCTCTATCTGCTGAAGACGTTCCTCAACATCAGCTTCCTCTTCATCGGCATTGCGATCTGGGCCGCGTACTACCGCGAGCTGCGCCGGCTGACCGTGCCGCATCTATGGAAGCAGCTCCTCGTCGCGCTGCCCTCCACGATGTTCCTGCTGAACCTCGTGATCTACTACGCGATCTACTGGTATCTGCGCCTCTTCGGCCCGGCCGAGCTGGAGGCGCGCCGCATCACCCGCGAGCCGATCTTCGAGACCACGACCGTCCTGGGCGTGGAGATCCTGTGGACCATGCTCTTCACCTTCATCCTGACGCCCGCGCTGATCCTGGCCGCGTGGCTCCTGCGCCGCCGCGAGGCCTGATCCATGTTCCTGCTCGAGGCCATCGCGCCGTTTCTCGACGTCAACCAGCTTGCCGTGCTGGTCATGTTCCTCATCTTCATCACGATGCTTTTCACCGGCATCCCGGTGGCCTACGCGCTGGTCGGCGTCAGCCTGATCTTCGTGCTGATCGCGGAGCTGATCCTCGACCCCTCGCGCCAGCTCTTCCGCGACGTGATCGAGTTCGACCGGACCGGGATCGACTACCGAAGGCTCGGCGCCACGGCGAGCCGCGTCTTCGGCGGCATCATCCGCAATCCGGTGCTCGTCGCGCTGCCGATGTTCATCTTCATGGGCCTGATGCTCGACCAGTCAGGCGTCGCCCAGCGCATGATGCACTCGATGCAGAAGCTCTTCGGCGGCCTGCGCGGCGGGCTGTCGCTGACGGTGCTCCTGATCGGGATCATCCTCGCCGCCTCCACCGGCGTGATCGGGGCGTCGGTCACGCTGCTCGGCGTCATGGCGCTGCCCGCGATGATGAACCAGGACTATTCCAAGCCCATCGCCACCGGCACGATCGCCTCCGCGGGCACGCTCGGCATCCTGATCCCGCCCTCGATCATGCTGGTCATCATGTCCGACCAGCTCGCGATCAGCCTTGGCGACCTCTTCATGGGCGCGCTCTTCCCGGGGCTGATCCTGGGCGGTCTCTACATCCTCTTCATCATCGTCTTCGGCATTTTGAACCCCTCTGCCATGCCGGTGCCCGAAAAGACCGACGAGGTCGGCTGGCCCGTCATCAAGGAGGTGCTGCTCGCCGTCCTGCCGCCGATGCTGCTGATCCTGCTGGTGCTCGGCTCGATCTTCGCCGGGGTGGCGACGCCGACCGAGGCTTCGGGCCTCGGGGCGGCCGGTGCGACCGCGCTCGCCCTCGCCAACGGCCGGCTGAGCTGGAAGGTCCTCAAGGAGGTCAGCCGCTCCACGATGAACTCCACCGGCTACATCGTAGGCATCTTCCTCGCCGCGAACTTCTTCGCCTTCATCCTGCGCCGCTATGGCGGGGACGAGATCGTGGAGACGCTGGTGACCTCCGCCTTCCAGGACCCCTACATGGTCGTGGTCTTCATCCTGTTCATCGTGTTCCTCTTGGGCTTCCTGCTCGACTGGATCGAGATCACGCTGATCATCATGCCGCTGATGCTGCCGATCGTCCTCGGCCTGGGGCTGGAGATCGAGGGCTTCAATCAGGTCCAGGACCCGGAGGTCGTCTGGTTCGCGATCCTCGTCGCCGTGACGCTCCAGACCTCGTTCCTGACACCACCGGTGGGCTTTGCGCTGTTCTAT
The DNA here is from genome assembly GCF_015679265.1 of Pontivivens ytuae. Taxonomy (NCBI): domain Bacteria; kingdom Pseudomonadati; phylum Pseudomonadota; class Alphaproteobacteria; order Rhodobacterales; family Paracoccaceae; genus Pontivivens; species Pontivivens ytuae. Next base: position 3,372,236 of record NZ_CP064942.1, on the reverse strand, counting down.
CTGAAGGGCGTCTGCCCGCCCTCGATCAGCCTCGGCCACATCTACCGCGGGATCATCCCCTTCGTGGCGCTGCAGCTCCTCGGCCTCTTCATCGTGTTCGAGTTCCCGACACTGGTGACCTGGCTGCCAAGCGTCGCCTACGGCAACTGACGGGACGTGGAGGGCATTCGTATCGTCCTCGCGATCCTCGCCTTCGGCTTCGTTTTCCTGCCCGTTAGCCTGTCGCTGATCGCCAATCTGCTCTATCCGCGCTCGGCCGCGGTCGCACGGCGCAACTGGGCCGGCTTGCCCGTGGCGTCGCGCCTTTTCCTGCGCGTATGGTGGCTCGGTCTCCACATCCACGGGCGATCCGGCCTCCGCGAGCGGCAGGACGCTATGATCGAGGAGCCGGGCTGGAAGGTCCATATCGTCATGCTCTGGGTCCTCGGGACGACGCTTGCCTTCCGATACCTGCTGCTCCGCTGAGCACGCACCGCTCACACCCTGTCACGAGCCCGTAGAGGCCCCTGCGATCCGCCCCGATCTTTCCCAAGTCGGAGGCAGTGCCACCGGATCGCAGGAGTTTGCCGATGTCCGCCCTAGACCAAGTCCTCACCTCCCCCGCCGCGCGCGCCCTGACGCTCGCGCTTACCCGCATCACCATGGCGGGGCTTCTCTTCTGGTGGGGGCTCGTGAAAGGCCTGAACACCGGCGTCGGCCCGGCGGTCTCCGAAGGGTTCTATGGCGGCGCCTTTGGCGGCGCGCTCCTCATCGCCTTCGGCTGGGTGCAGGTACTCGCGGCTCTCTCGCTGGCGCTGGGGCTGGCGCGGGGCGTTCTACTGCCGTTCCAGCTCATCGTGAACCTCTCGACGCTGGCGGTGACGGCAGCCTGGGTGATCGATCCGTTCTGGCTCTGGATGCCGGGTGAGAGCCCGCGCGCCACCGGCTACCTCTTCTACCCCTCCGCCATCGTCGCGGTGGTCTCCCTGCTGCTCATCGCCTTCTGCCACGAAGATCGCTACGCGCTGGACCACGTCGTCTTCGGCAAACGAAGTGCGGCGGCCTGAAGCGAAAGCGGCCCTGGAAGAGAAGAGGGCCGCGCCCGACCTGGAGGGCGCTTGCGCCACGAAGTTGCTGAGCAAGCGCCCTCAAGCATCCATGTCGCCCGTTCGATGCATGACACCGCCAACGCGCCCTCCGCGGGGAGGTCGGGCGCGGCCCGGCCTATCAGCCGGGCGGGAGGATCTTGTAGTGCGCTACCGCCCCGGACGTGATCCGGGGCCTTTTGACAACGAAGCTTACGGAAGACGAGAGATCCAAGCGACCGTCACCCAAGAAGTCCAGCCCGGCGGCACCGCCGGGCGGCGCCCGACCCTCCCCACGGGAGGGCGCTCTTGCAACGGACCAAGAGACTCAGGTCTATCAAGGGTGGCGCCAACAGGCTTCAGTATGGACCTTACGAGGCGCCCACCCAGGGTCGGGCGCTGCCCTCACTTCGGCTCTCCGAAGACCTCCCGCAGCTCCGCCACTTGTTCCTCGGTGAGCCCTCGCGGCCCCAGCCCGCGCGTCAGTAGCGCCAGCTTCGCCGTCTCCTCCAGCTCCTCCATGGCGTAAACCGCGTCCTCGAGCGTTCCGGCACTCACCACCGGGCCATGATTGGCGAGCACCACCGCCGCATGCGCGCCATCCAGATCCCGTACCGCGTCCCCCATCTTAGGATCGCCGGGCCGGATGTAGGGGAGCAGCTTCACCGCCCCCAGCCGCATCACCGAATAGGGCGTCAGCGGCGGCAGCATGTCGTCCGCATCCACGTCAGGCAGCATCGACAGCGCCACCGAGTGCGTGGAGTGCAGGTGAACCACCGCCCCCGCTTCCCGCGTCGCATAGAACGCCTTGTGCAGCGGCATCTCTTTGGTCGGCTGGTCGCCGCCCACATGCCGCCCGTCCTCATCGAACCGCGCCAGCCGCGCGGGATCGAGGAAGCCCATCGACGACCCCGTCGGCGTCACCAGAAGCCCGCCATCCGAGGTCCGCGCCGAAATGTTCCCCGACGCGCCGCAGGTCAGCCCGCGGTCGAAGAGCGACTTCGCCAGCAGGCAGATCCGCTCGGCCAGATCGCTATCGCGCATCGAGCACTCCTGCCGCGCGGGCAAAGAAATCCTCCTGCCCGAAATTCCCCGATTTCAGCGCGAGGACCAGCGGCCGTCCGCGCACCCGCAGCGCAGGCACACCGGGTGCGATCTCCGGCCCGATCTCCAGCGCCTCGGCCCCGAGCCCCGCGACAACGGCGCCCGAGGTCTCGCCCCCCGCGCTGATGATCCGGGTAACACCGCGCTCGGCGAGCAGCCCCGCAAGCTCCGCGAAGAGCCCCTCGATCGCCCCGGCCACCTTCTCGCGTCCATGCGCCGCCTGCGCCGCCGCCACCGTCGCCGGGTCGGCGGAGGAATAGATCAGCGGACAATCGCGCCCCGTGGCCCAGTCGGCGAGTTCCGCCGCCTTCAGCCCGCCGAGCACCGCCTCTGCCGTCGCCTCCCGGCCCTCGTGTGCTTCCAGATGCCGCGCCACCTGCCCTCGCGTCGCCCGCGAGCACGAGCCCGACAGGATCACGCAGGGCCCAGCCTCGCCGTGCCACTTGGCGGCGTCCCCCGGCGAGATCCCAAAATTCGCAGGCAGGCCCAGAGCGATCCCCGAGCCACCGGTCACGAGCTTCCGCCCCGCCGCCGCCCGCCCGATCGCCACCAGATCCCCGTCGCGGACCGCATCGACGAGCACCATGGCCCGCGGTCCGCCGAGCGCCGCGCGGATCGCCTCCGCACCCTGCCAGACCACCTCCGCCCCAATATGCGCGACGTCCCAGTCCGTCTGCGGCGCCAACACCCGCCGCAGGTCCGGCTCGCGCATGGGCGTCAGCGGGTGATCCTCCATGCCGGAGCGGCTGAGGAGCTGGTCGTTCACGAAGAGATGCCCCTGGTAGACCGTCCGTCCCGCCCCCGGAAAGGCCGGGCAGACCACCACCCGATCCTCCCCCAGCCGCTCCGCCAGCGCCTGCGCCACCGGGCCGATATTGCCCGCATCGGTCGAATCGAAGGTGGAGCAGTATTTGAAGAGCAGCTGCTCCGCCCCCTGCCCCAGCAGCCAGTCACAGGCCGCGAGGCTCTGCGCCACCGCCTCCTCCGCCGGGATGGTCCGAGACTTCAGCGCGATCACCGCGGCGTCCTCGTCGCCCGCGGCGCCTTCCGGCACGCCGGAATACTGCACCACCCGCATCCCCGCCTTCGTCAGCGTGTTGCCGAGATCGGAGGACCCGGTGAAGTCGTCGCCGATGCAGCCGAGCCTCACGGCGCCACCGGATCGAAGAGCGGCGGCGCGTCCAGCCGCCAGCCGAACTCGCAGTCGAGCGCCGGGAACGCCCGCGTCACCAGCGGGTCGTGGCCGGGGATCACCAGCGACGGCGTGCTCGCCAACTGCTGAATCGTGTCGAAGCCCTTCAGCATGTCCTCCGCATCCACAACGATCGGGAACAGCCGCCGCTGCAGGAAGTTCTCGTAGTAGTGCGAGGCATCCGAGGCGAGGCACATCCACCCCGCCTCCGTCTTCACCCGCACCGCCTGCAGGCCCCGCGAGTGGCCGCCGATGCAGTGCACCTCGACCCCCGGCGCCACCTGCGCCGCACCGTCATGGAACACCACCCGGCCCGAATAGACCCGCCGGACCATCTGGCAGACATGCTCCGCGGTGAACGGCATCCGCAGCACGCCCTCGCACATGCACGGCCCGGTGGCGAAGGCCATCTCGGCGGCCTGCAGGTGGAAGACCGCGTTCGGAAACCGGTCGAGCCCGCCCGCGTGGTCGTAATGCAGATGGGTGATGACGACCGTGTCCACGTCCTCGGCCGCCACGCCGACCCCGGCCAGCGCCTCGGCCGGGTCCCGCAGGATCGGCCGGTCGCGCGCCGCCGCCTCCTCCGCTGTGTAGCCGGTATCGACCAGGATCACCCGGCTGCCCGAGCGCAGGACCCAGATGAAGTAGTCCATGTCATGGGCGCTCGCATGGTCGTCGTCGAACATGAAGCTGTCATTGCGGGTGCGCGCATTCCGCTCAGAGTACTTCAGCGCAAAGACCTGCCAGAGTTCATCCATGCACCGCACCCCGCTTGCCGAACCCATGCACTTTGCGCCCGGCCAGCATCGGCGCAATCTGCGCGTCCTGCGCCTGCATCGCGTCGCTGCCCAGATAGGCGGCATAGCCATGCGAGTCCTCGAAGGTCGCGAAGAGGTAGACCGTGTCGGGCCGCCTCGGGCTCCAGAACGATTCGTAGGTGGAGTAGCCGGAGGAGCCGGACACGACCGGATCGTGCGCATCGCCCACGACGTCGTAGACGGAAAACCCCTCGCCCGCCTTCGCCTCCAGAATGGTCGCAACAAAGAACATCGGCTCCTCCCGAAACGGAGCCTATCGTCCTGAAATCCAAGGAGGCAAGCGCGCTGGTACCCGTGGTCGGACTCGAACCGACAAGCCTCGCGGCGGGGGATTTTGAATCCCCTGCGTCTACCAATTCCGCCACACGGGCAACGCTCCGCTTCTAGACCACACGGGCGCGGCACGGGCAAGCGGTGAAAAGCCGCCGACGCGCCGCTCCGCGCTGCGGAAAGTTGTGCGCATCCGCGCAAACCCGGCACTGCGCCGTGGACAGAATCCCGCCCCCCTGCTACCGCTACGCGCATGCTTCGCGCCATGTACAACCAGACGCTTGCCCTCGCCGAGACGCGCTACGCGCTCTGGGTGCTGGCCATGGTCAGCTTCATCGAAAGCTCGGTCTTCCCGATCCCGCCGGACGTGCTGCTGATCCCCATGGTGCTCGCCGCGCCGCACCGCGCCTGGCTGATCGCCGGGGTCTGTACCATTGCCAGCGTGCTGGGCGGCGGCTTCGGCTACTGGATCGGGGCGGAGCTGTTCGAGACGATCGGCCAGCCGGTGCTCCAGTTCTATGGCAAGGACGCGCTCTTCGCCGATTTCGCCCGGCAGTACAACGACGCGGGCTTCTGGGCGGTGATGTTCGCGGGCATGACACCGTTCCCCTACAAGGTGGTCACCATCGCCTCGGGGGCGACCGGCCTCGACTTCACGACCTTCATGGTCGGTTCGGTCCTGTCGCGCGGCCTGCGCTTCTTCATCGTGGCCGCGCTCCTGTGGAAGTTCGGCGACCCGATCCGCGAGTTCATCGAGCGTCGGCTCGGCTGGCTCTTCGCCGCAGGTCTGGGCGCGCTCGTCGCCGGTTTCGCGGCGGTGCGGCTGCTCTGATGACGGACGGAGCGCGGAAGGCCCTGGTGCTCGGCGCGGGCGCGGGTTCGGCTGCGCTGCTGATCGGCGCACTCCTCTTCCAGTATGTCGGCGGCCTCGCGCCCTGCCAGATGTGCCTGTGGCAGCGCTGGCCGCATGCCATCGCCATCGCCCTCGTCCCACTCGCCTTCCTCCTGCCCACCCGCCTGATCGCGGGCCTCGGCGCGCTCACGATCTTCGCCGGAGCGGCCATCGGCGCCTTTCACGCGGGCGTCGAATGGGACTGGTGGGAGGGCATCACCGCCTGCGCCGGTGCCGGCGACGCGCTCACCGGCCTGTCGGGCGCGGACCTGCTGAGCACCGAAGGCCCCCTCGGCGTCATCCGCTGCGACGAGGCCCCGTGGGTCTTCGCGGGTCTCTCCATGGCGGGGTGGAATGCGGTGTTCTCCGCCGCTCTCGCAGCACTCTGGCTCAGGGCCGCGTGGCCAGCGCCCGATCCGACCACGCAGACCACTTGAGCAGCTCCGGATCGCGCCCGCCATCGGCGTAATAGACACACATCCGCAGCATGTAGAGGTAGTTGCGGTGCGTCTCCCGCTCTTCCTCCAGATTGGCGTTCAGCAACATGCCGAACAGCACGCCCGGATCGCGCCCGGCGAGCTGTTCCACGTTGTCGATGCAGATCCGGGCGAGGTCCTTCTGGAAGGTCAGGCCAACGCCCGGGATGTCCGTGACCGGACGGCGTTCGGGTAGCGTCATGCGTCGAGTTCGGCATCCCAGTAGAGGAAATCCATCCAGCTTTCGTGCAGGAAGTTCGGCGGAAACTTCCGGCCCGTGTTCTGGAGCTGCTCGGGGCTCGGCTGCCGCGGCGGCTTGCGCAGCTTCATGCCCGCGCGCTCTAGCGTCTTGGAGCCTTTCTTCAGGTTGCACGGCCCGCAGGCCGCTACGACGTTCTCCCACGTCGTGCGGCCGCCGCGGGCGCGCGGGATCACGTGGTCGAACGTCATCTCGCCCGTTGCACCGCAGTACTGACAGGTGAACCCGTCGCGCAGGAACAGGTTGAAACGGGTGAAGGCCGCCATCTTCGCGGGCTTCACGTAGTCCTTCAGCACCACGACCGAGGGCAGCCGCATCTCCATGCTCGGGGAGTGCGCGACGGTGTCGTACTCCGCGATGATCGAGACGCGGTCGAGGAACGCCGCCTTCACGGCTTCCTGCCAGGGCCAGAGTGAGAGGGGAAAGTAGGAAAGGGGGCGATAATCGGCGTTCAGAACGAGGGCGGGATGATCCTTGAGGTTCCCCGGACTTCGCACGAAATTGGTTGCGAAACTGCTGACACTCATGGACTCGGCTCCCCGTCCCTGCCTGCCGTAACCGGCACCGAGACGGGACCAGACCCGTCCCATGCTTCGACTATATCTCGCCCCCGCCCTCGATCAAGCGTCTAGATGAAGGGGCGTCGCTCTGCCTCACGCGCTGTATAGGACGGATGCATGACGGCCCCGTGACAGATCGGTCCACAGGCTTGTCCACAGTTTCAGACACGGGCGAGCGGGATGTGCGGCGGGGGCGGCAGATGAACCTCGACTCGGTCTCCGGGTGCGACCTCGCCCGATTGCAGGACCACCGCCATGACACCCGCCCGGAGCGCGAGGGAGCCGTCGGGATGTCGCCCCAGACAGGCCCGCGTCAGCCCCTCGCGATAAGCGTCGAGCTGCGCGCACGGGTTGCGCAGACCGCTGATCGACACGAGCGCTTCGCCCAGCCTCAGAAGGGTTGATTTCGGCAGGGCGTGCAGGTCGAGTCCCTCGGTCAGCACGTTCTCCCCGACCGCGCCGGGCGCAAGGTCGAAGCCCTGCTCCGCCAGTTCCGCGAGCCGCTCGGCGGGCAGCAGATGGACCTGCCGCAGGTTCGGCTGATCGGGATTCGCCGCCACGCGGGACCGGTGCTGCACCCGCGCCCCGGCATGGCCGTCCCCGGCGACGCCGACCCCCTCGATCAACTCGATCCGCGGCTGCTGCGGTTTGGAAAAGGCGTGCCCCGGCCCGGCCGCGACCGCCACGACGTGGCCCTCATGCTGCATCGCAGCACGGCCCGTCGGTACACAAGTGGCATACGCATGTCATGCGCGAATCATACGCTTTTCATACGGCGCTTTCAGGACAACCAGGTCATGATGCGCTGCAGCGCGACCGTCAGCCCGTCCGGCCCAATTCCATGCGCCACGCCGGGGCTCACATGGGTCTGCACGTCGAAATCCGCGGCCTCCAGCGCCTGTGCGGCGAGCCGCATCGAGTCGAAGGGCACGACCTCGTCCGCATCGCCGTGGACAAGCTGCACGGGTGGTTTCGTACGCACCTCGTCCAGCGCATCCGACTCCAGCAGGCGACCGGAAAAGCCAACAATCCCGGCCAGTTGCTCGGCGCGGCGGGGGCCGACATGCAGGCTCATCATCGTGCCTTGCGAGAAACCGACGAGGACGGTTCGGCTTGCCGGGATCCCCTCCTGCTCGGCCACCTCGTCGAGATAGGTGTTCAAGAGATCGACCGACCGGGCGAAGCTCTGCCCCATCTCAACCTCGGAGGAGCCATCCATCCACGGGATCGGAAACCACTGGTATCCCATTGGATTGACGGCGTTTCTCTCCGGCGCGTTGGGCGACAGGAAGGTCACGTTCGGCAGGTGCGGCGCCAGCGGATCGGCGAGCCCGATCAGGTCGTTGCCATCCGCGCCGTAGCCGTGGAGCAGGATCACGAGCGCATCCGCCGTGCCCGATCGGGCATCCCGGCGCGGTCCGGTCAGTACGGTCATCTCAACCCTTTCTTCATGTCTCTAGCGTATCCCCTCTCGCGACTTCGCCTGGCGATAGTAGGCCCAAAGAAGCCGCGCGGCGACGGCGCGCCACGGGCTCCAAGCGGTGGCCATCTCGCGCAGGGCGGCGTCCTTCGGCCGCTCGGGCAGCTCGAAGATCAGGCGCGCGGCCTCCTGCAGGGCGAGGTCGCCAGGCGCGAAGACGTCGGCGCGTCCCAGGGAGAACATGGCGTAGATCTCCGCCGTCCAGACGCCGATGCCCTTCAGCTCGACGAGGCGGGCCACGACCTCGTCATCGGGCAAAGTGCGGAGCGCGGCGTAGTCGAGATCAGCCTCGGCCAGCGCGCGAACATAGCGGATCTTGGGCCGCGACAGCCCGCAGGCCCGCAGCGCATCGTCGTCGAGCTGCGCAATCCCGGCGGGCGTCAGCGCCCCGGCGGCCTCCAGCCGCCCCCAGATGCCGTTCGCCGCAGCGACCGAGAGCTGTTGCGAGACGATGGCAGAGAGTAGCGCCTCGAACCCGTCGGGCTTCAAACGCAGCGGTAGCGGGCCGGTCAGCTCGAGCGCCGCGGCAAAGCGCGGCTCGGCCGCGGCGAGCCACGCGGCGCCCTCGGCGAGGCAGGCGTCGGAGTGGATGACGCGCCCGACGCTCATGCGATGCCCAACAGCCCCGGCAGCTCGGCCATGTCGCGAAAGGCGACGGCGCCGTCGACCGCCTCACCGCCCTCGGGCAGGTAGGCGAAACAGGCGAGCCCCGCCGCCCGCGCCGCCGCCATGCCGGAGCGGCTGTCCTCGATCACCGCCGTCTGCCCAGCCGCAGTCCCGGTCCGCGCCAGCGCTTCGAGGAACACGTCGGGCGCTGGCTTCGGCCGGGCGACATCCTCCACCGACACAATGCTGTCGCCGAAATAGCGGCCGAGCCCGGTCCGCCCCAGCGTGATCGCCATCTTCGCCCGCGGTCCGTTGGAGCCGACGGCCATCGGTACTCCCCGCGAAGCGCATAACGCGAGCACCGCCTCGACGCCCGGCACGGCCTCGACCTCCCGCTCCAGAACCGTGAAGATCTCTGCGTAAAGCCCTTCCATCCAATCAGTTTCGAGGATCGCACCGGCGGCCCGCGCCTGCTCCGCCACCCCCTCGATCGTGCCGCCGACGAAGCTCTGCATCACCCGCTCCAGCGGCCAGTCGAGGCCGCGGCGGGCGAGGTTGTCGCGGATCGCGCGGTTGCTCAGCACCTCGCTGTCCACCAGCACGCCGTCGCAATCGAAGATCACCGATTGGTACAATTTGCTTTCTCCCGCGCGGCGGTTCAGAACGTCGGCATGACCCAAGCCGAAGCCTTTGTCGATGATAGCCGCGCCCTGCGCAATGTCGGTGTTCTGGTCGCGGCGCAAGGCGTGATGGGTGCGCAGATGCCGATCAGCTTCGTGCTGGGCGGCCTCGCCGGGCAGATGCTGGCGGAGAACAAGCTCTACGCCACGCTTCCCATTTCCATGATCGTCCTCGTGTCGATGTTCGCGGCGCCCGTCCTGTCCTCGCTGATGGGCCGCTACGGGCGGCGCGCGGGCTTCCTGATCGGCGTGATCGCGGGCGCGATAGGTGCTGCGATCAGCGTCTGGGCACTGGTGGAGGCGAACTTCACCGCGCTGCTGATCGGCCACGCAATGACCGGCATCTACATGGCGGCGCAAGGGTTTTATCGCTTCGCCGCCACGGACACGGCGAGCGAAGCACTGCGGCCCAAGGCGATTTCCTGGGTGCTGGCGGGGGGACTGATCTCCGCCGTGCTGGGGCCGCAGCTCGTGATCTTCTTCGGCGACGCGTTCCTGCCCTACCCCTTCGTCGGCGGCTACGTGGCGATCATCGCGCTGAACCTGATCGGCATTCCGCTGCTCCTGATGCTCGACATCCCCTGCCCGCCGCGCCGCGCGAAGGGTGCGCCGAGCGGCAGGCCCCTGCGTGAGATCGTGGCCCAGCCGCGGGTCTACACCGCGATCATCTGCGCCATGGTCTCCTACGCGCTGATGAACCTGATGATGACCTCGACCCCGCTCGCGGTCGTCGGCTGCGGCTTCCCGACGGAGACGGCGGCGAGCGTTGTGCAGTTCCACGTGCTGGCCATGTTCGCGCCGAGCTTCTTCACCGGGCATCTCATCGCCCGCTTCGGGGCGGAGAAGGTGATCGCCGCGGGCCTCACCCTGCTCCTCGCCGCGGGGATCGTGGCGCTGTCGGGGGTGGAGCTGACGCAGTTCTACACGGCACTCATTCTGCTCGGTCTCGGCTGGAACTTCGGCTTCATCGGGGCGACGGCGATGCTGGGCGGCGGGCACACGCCGGAGGAACGCTCGAAGGTGCAGGGCTTCAACGACTTCCTCGTCTTCGGCATGGTCGCGGTGGCGAGCTTCGCCTCGGGCGGGCTGATGAACGGGCTTGGCGCGGGCGACGTGCTCCTGGGCTGGACGGCGGTGAACGTGGCGATGGTGCCGTTCCTGCTGCTGGCGGGCGGTGTGCTGCTGCTCTTCGTGCTGCGCAAGGACCGGCTCGCCGCATGATTTTCACCCGCGCTGCGGTCTCCGACACGATGGCGGAGTGGGTGGAGGAGGAATTCACCCGGCTCGACACCCTCTTCGGCTACGGCCGCGACCGGCCGCTGATCGAGCCCACCCGCGCCTTCTTCGACGTGCCCAAGGGTCAGGACGAGGCCACGGCCCGCGCGATCTTCGATACCGTTGCGGGGCATTTGCGGATAGATGCGTCCGGCGTCACACTCATTCGTCAGCCCGAGCAGTTCGAGATCCCGTCGGCTCACTATCACGAGATGGCGAACCCATCCGGGACATACGTGCATGACGAGGACGACCCGATCATAACTTATGATCCCGATATCATGCAGACGCGGATCACGTTAATCGATCTGCTGGCCCACGAGTTGTCGCACTTCATGCTGGCCCAACACAGTCTGGATCTGATGGCTGACGAGCCGCTTACAGACCTTCTCCCCACTTGGGCAGGGTTCGGAGTGTTCCAGTTGCAGAGTAGGAGCGATATGGGCGCTACTGGCTACCTTGCCGCCCCGACCCGCGCCTACGCGCTCGCCCTCTTCCTGCACCGTCGGGGCGAGGGACCGGCGACGGCGGAGCGCCACCTCGACAGCTGGTCGCGCAAGCAGCTTCGCCGCGCGATCCGGCAGGTGGAGCGGCGCGCTACCAGCGCCCCGTGAAGGTCCGGACGAGGAGGCTGCCTTTGCGCCGGAATTCGGAGGCCGCAAGCCCGTCGAAGATCGCCTCGGGCGCCTCCACCAAGCGGGCCAGCATCCGGTCCGCCTGCCACGCTGCGCGCAGGGCCGGATAGGCCGCCGCATCGACCTTCTGTCGCCGCGCGGCGGACAGCCGCGTCCGCGCCTCCTCCGCCACCTGCTTCATGGCGCGCGCCACGGCCTCCGGCATCTGCCGATCGAGTACCGCCTGCCGGTCCAACCCGCCTTCCACCGGGAGCGGATCGCGCCCGGCGGACCACAGCACCGGCAGGGCTGCGAGCAGGCCCGCAGCGCCCTGCGCCCAGCCGGCCTCCCGCGCGACAGGGGCCGCGTCGGGCGCACCAAGTGCTCGCACCGCCAGTTCCATCAGCCCGCCGCCGGTCGCCGCGAGGTAGGCGTCGAACCCCGCCCGCCCCGGATGGCCGTCATCGTAGATGTCGAAAGCCCGCGCATCGATCAGCGCGTCGAAGAGCGGCCGCGGCAGGCGCGTGGCCCCGATGATCTCGCCGAGCGGCAGCACGACCTCGTGCCGCCGCGGCGTCGCCCCCTCGTAGAGCTCGCCCACCGCGTCGCGCCACCATTGCAGTCGGATCTCGGCGAGGCCCGCCTCGCTCGTCACCCAGGGCGCGCGCGCGACCTCCAGGTTGAAGGCGTAGAGCGGGAAGAGCCGCGCCCGCCCCTCCAGCGGCGCGGTCATGGCCGAGAGGTATCGGTCGGGATCGCCACGCTCGACCAGCTCCGCGCAGTCCTGCCAGCTCATGCAGGCTCCACGACGAAGACGCCGTAGGCATAGGCGGAGCCCCAGCGGCGGAAGAGCGCGACCTCCTGCTCGGCACCCTCCAGCACCTGGCGCAGGGTCTCGTCGGCATCGGGGCGCAGGGCCTCGGCCCGCGCGCCCAAGGGGCCGAGATAGTTGTCCCAGTCGCTCTTGGGCTGCACATAGTCGGCCACGGTGCGAAAGCCCGCGCGCGCCACCTTCTCCCGCACGCCGGCGCGGTTGGTCATGGCGGGGTACTCCATCCAAAAGATCTCGGCCTCCTCGGGCCGCTCCTTCACGATCCAGATCGCGTCGGAGAACGCGATCCGCCCGCCCGGCGCCAGAAGCGGCCGCCAGCGCCGCAGGCCCTCCTCGATGCCGAGGAAGTAGAGCGCGCTCTCGCACAGAATGAGGTCGAGCGAGCCCTCCTCGAACCCCGCATCGCCCATGTCGGCGACCCGCGTCTCCAGCCGATCCGCCAACCCCGCCGCGTGGGCCCGTTGCTCCAGTGTCTGCAGGTAGGGCGCGTGCAGGTCCACCGCCGTCACCTGCGCCTCGGGCAGCGCGCGCAGGGCAACCAGGGAAGCGGCCCCCGGGCCGCAGCCCATATCAGCCATGCGCACCGGTCCGCTCACCCCGGTCTCGCCCAGGGTGCGCAGCGTCGTCTCGTCGGAGCCCGGCCCCTCGCGCAGCAATCCCTGGTGCAGGCGGAAGATCGGATTGGTCTCGCTCACCGCCTTCTCCTTCGTCAAATATCCCCGCCGGAGGCCTCCGACGGGTCAGGCAGATGCACCGTCCCGGATCAGCTTCCAGACCACTGCGTCGCTCAGCGCCTGGAAACTCGCGTCCACGATATTTGGGGAGACCCCGACCGTGGACCAACGCCGCCCCGCCCCGTCCTCGCTGTCGATCAGCACGCGGGTCACGGCCTCGGTCCCGCCATTGGTGATGCGCACCTTGAAGTCGACGAGCTTCATGTCGTCGATGTAGTCCTGGTAGCGGCCAAGATCGCGGCGCAGCGCGGCCGACAGCGCATGGACCGGCCCCTGGTCCGCCTCGCTCTCGGCAAAGAAGCTGTCGGCGGCCGAGATGATCCGCTCGCCGCCGATCTGCACGACCACCACCGCTTCGGAGACGGTGATGAGCTCGCCCCTCGCATTGCGCCGCTTCTCGACCGTCACGCGGTAGCGTTCGACATCGAAGAACTCCGGCAGTTGGCCGAGGATGCGACGCGCGACCAGCTCGAAGGAACCGCGGGCACTGTCATAGGCGTAGCCCTGATCCTCGCGCCGCTTCACGTCGTCGAGAATGTGCTGCAACCGCGGGTCGCCCTTTTCCACAACGATCCCGGCCTCTTCCAGCCGGTTCCTCAGATTGGACTGGCCGGCCTGGTTGCTCATCGGCACGACACGGGCGTTCCCGACCACCGCGGGGTCGATATGCTCGTAGGTCGTGGGATCCTTGAGGATGGCGGAGGCGTGCAGCCCCGCCTTGTGGGTAAAGGCCGAGGCGCCGACATAGGCCGCATGCCGGTTCGGCACCCGGTTCAGGATGTCGTCGAGCATCCGGCTGATCCGCGTGAGATCCCCCAGCTTCTCCAGCGGAATGCCGGTGTCGAAGCGGCTCGCATAGGGCTCCTTCAGGAGTAGCGTCGGGATCAGCGAGGTGAGGTTGGCGTTGCCGCAGCGCTCACCCAGCCCGTTGAGCGTGCCTTGGATCTGGCGTGCACCGGCATCGACGGCGGCGAGGCTGCCTGCCACCGCGTTCTCCGTATCGTTGTGGGTGTGGATGCCGAGCTTCTCACCCGGCACGCCCGCCGCGATCACCTCGCTTACGATACGCCCGATCTCCTCCGGCAGCGTGCCGCCGTTGGTGTCGCAGAGCACGACCCAGCGGCACCCGGCCTCCAGCGCCTCGTGCAGGCAGGCGAGCGCGTAGTCCGGGTTCGCCTTGTAGCCGTCGAAGAAATGCTCCGCGTCGAACAGCGCCTCCCGGCCCTGGGCGACGAGATGGGCGAAGCTCTCGCGGATGTTCTGCCGGTTCTCGTCGAGCGTGATGCCGAGGGCCGTCTCGACGTGGAAATCGTGGGTTTTGCCGACGAGGCAGACGGCCGGGGTGTTCGCGTTCAGAACGGCCGCCAGCACCTCGTCATTGCCTGCCGAGCGCCCGGCCCGCTTGGTCATGCCGAAGGCGGTGAAGGTGGCGGTGTCGAGTTGCGGCGCACTGTCGAAGAAATCGCTGTCGGTGGGGTTCGCACCGGGCCAGCCGCCCTCGACATAGGCAAGGCCGAGTTCATCGAGCGCCGCCGCGATCCGCCGCTTGTCCTCCAGCGAGAAGTCCACGCCATGGGTCTGCTGCCCGTCACGGAGGGTGGTGTCGAAGAGCGAGAGAGGTTCGCGGGTCATTGGGCGTCATCCGAACCGAAGTGAGAAGGGTGGCGCCCGCACCGCGGGGCACGGCGCGAATGCGCCCGCCCCGGGGGGGCGGTGCGGGCGCCACCCGGCGTGCCGCCGGGAGAAGTCTCAACTGAACAGCTTCGCACGAAGCGTCGCGCCCGGCCCGAGGGGGGCGCAATCGCGCCCGCCTGGGGGGCGGGTCGGGCGCGACGCGGGCTGCTCGCCCGCAGGACATCCGAGCAGAGAGCCAAGCCCGTCATTTCAACGCCTCCAGCTTGGCCGGATCGAAGTCAGGGGTCAGTTCCCAGACGGCGCCATCGGGCGTGTCCTTCACAACCACACCTGCCGCCACGAACCCGTCCCGGATCGCATCCGCGCGTGCGAAGTCTTTTGCAGCGCGCGCATCGGCCCGTGCCGCGATCAGCGCCATGATCGACGCCGCGACCTCGTCAGACGCCTCCGGTTCCGCGGCCCATTCGCCAATCCCGTCACCCAGCAGACCAAGCACGGATGCACCAGTCAGCAATTCCGCCGGGTCCGCCAAAGCGTGCAATGCCGCAATCGCCCGCGGGGTGTTCAGGTCATCCGCAAGCGCTTCCAGAACGGACGCGGGCACGGCGGCGGAGGGCTCGATGCCCTCCGTCGCCGTTCGCCACTTCCGCAGCACCGTCTCCGCCTCCTCCGCTGCCCGTGCCGTCCAGTCGATCGGCTGGCGGTAGTGCGTGGACAGGAGCACGAAGCGGATCACCTCGCCAGGGATGCCCTGATCCAGCAGGTCCTTCACGGTGAAGAAGTTGCCGAGGCTCTTCGACATCTTCTCGCCCTCGACCTGCAGGAAGCCATTGTGCATCCAGATCGAGGCCATCTCCGCCCCGTTGGCGCAACGGCTCTGCGCCGCCTCGTTCTCGTGGTGCGGGAAGGCGAGGTCGATGCCGCCGCCGTGGATGTCGAAGCGCTCGCCCAGGATCTCGCGCGACATGGCGGAGCACTCGATGTGCCAGCCGGGGCGGCCACGGCCCCAGGGGCTTTCCCATCCCGGCTCGTCGCCCGAGGACGGCTTCCAGAGGACGAAGTCCATCGGGTCGCGCTTGTAAGGTGCCACCTCGACCCGCGCCCCGGCGATCATGTCGTCGAGATTGCGGTGCGAGAGCGAGCCGTAATCCGGATCGCTCTTCACGTCGAAGAGCACGTGGCCCTCGGCAGCGTAGGCGTTACCCTTCGCGATCAGGTCCTCGATCATCGCGACCATGCCGCCGATGCTCTCCGTCGCACGGGGCATGTGGGTGGGCTTCAGCGTGCCGAGAGCGGCCATATCCTCCAGATACCACCCGATCGTCTCGTCGGTGATGTCGCGGATCGGGCGCCCGGTCTCGGCGGCGCGGGCGTTGATCTTGTCGTCCACGTCCGTGAAGTTCCGCACGTAAGTCACGGCCTCCGAACCATAAACATGGCGCAGCAGGCGGTAGAGCACGTCGAAGACCACCACGGGCCGGGCATTGCCGATATGCGCGCGGTCATAGACCGTCGGCCCGCAGACATACATACCGACCTCGCCCGGTTTCACGGGGTTGAGGAGCTGCTTCTGCTTCGTCTTGGTGTCGTAGAGCCGGATCTCGGTCATGGCCTTGAGCCTTCGCGCACAGGGGTTGGCCGCGCGGGCTTAGCAGGTCGGATGAGGAGAGAAAACGACGAAACCGCGCGGACGATATGTCAGCGGGTAATGCAGCACCGAATGTCGATCAGCATCGTCATGTTCCAGAGCATACGCGCATTCGGTTGGCGCGCAAGGGTCTTGCGCCGCGGGTGGCGAGAGGCCAAGGCTTGCGGCCATGAAGCTCTCCTCCCGCATCCGCGCCATCCCCTCGCCCGCCGGCAACGCCTGGGCGATCTACGAGCGCGCCCATGTGCTCAAGGCGCAGGGCGTGGACGTGACCATGCTGACCATCGGCGACCACGACCACGTGACGCCCGAGCCGATCATCGCGGAGATGGCCCGTTCGGCGCGGGGCGGGCATACGGGCTACGCCGCCCTGCCCGGCACGGCCGAGCTGCGCCGGGCTATTGCCGCGCGGGCCGGGGAGGGTGTGGGGCCTCAGAATGTCTTCGTGACGCCCGGCGGGCAGTTCGCGCTGTTCTGCGCGCTGATAGCGATGCTCGATCCCGGTGACCGGGCGGCGATCGTGGATCCCTACTACGCGACCTATCCGCTGACCGTGCGCTCCGCTGGGGGCGAGGCGGTGATCGCGCGGGCGGATCCCGAGCGCGGCTTCCAGCCGGATCTCGCCGACCTGGCGGACAAGCTGCAGGGGGCGCGGGCGCTACTGATCAACTCGCCCAACAATCCGACGGGTGCTGTCTATTCTCGGGAGACGATGGAAGGGATCGCCTCGCTCTGCCGTGCGCACGACGTCTGGCTGATCTCCGATGAGGTCTACGACACGCAGGTCTGGGAGGGGGAGCATCTCTCGCCCCGCACCCTGCCCGGCATGGCGGAGCGGACGGTCGTGATCGGTTCGGTGTCGAAGAGCCACGTGATGACCGGTTTCCGCCTCGGTTGGATGGTGGCGCCGGAGGAGATGGTGAGGGCGATCTGGGAGCTCGGCGTCTCCACCACCTACGGCGTGCCGGGCTTCGTGCAGGATGCGGCGCTTTACGCGCTGGAGTACGGGGCCCAGATCGAGGCGGAGGTGACGGCGCTCTACCGGCGCCGCCGCGACCTCGCGGTCGAGGCGCTGCGCGGCGCGAACGGTCTGCGGCTCTCGGCACCGCAAGGGGCGATGTACGTGATGCTCGACATCCGCGCGACGGGGCTGAGCGGCGTTGCCTTCGCGGAGCGGCTGCTGGAGGAGCACCACATCGCCGTGATGCCCGGCGAAGGTTTCGGCGAGGCGGCGGCAGGGCATCTGCGTGTGTCGCTGACGCTGGAGGACGACCGGCTGGTCGAGGCCTTACAGGTGCTGGCTGCCTTTGCGGGGGAGTTGGCGCGGGGGTGAGGTTGTGGTGTGGCCTGTATGGCTGCGTCATCCTCGGGCGTGACCCGAAGATCTCCCAACGCCAGAGATGGTCGGGCTGAAACTGAATATGATACCCTCAGCACAGTTCCGACCGGAGCACCCGGATCACTAGGACTGAGACGCTTCATAAAAGGCTCCCGAACAGGTCCGGATCGGCATCACACAGAACTCATACCCCGCCCGGCTGATAGGCCGGGCCGCGCCCGACCTCCCCACGGAGGGCGCGTTGATGATGTCGTTCATCGAAGGAGCGACATGGATGCTTGAAAGCGCGGACGTATCAACACTGTCCCGAAAGCGCCCTCCAGGTAGGGCGCGGCCCTCGTTTCTTTTTGTTTTGCGTTGAGCACGTCGGGTGGCGATTTCAAATCGCACGCGTCGCATCGCTGATAAAGACACCGCTGCGCTCAAAAAGGTCCCGGCGCCTCGGCCGGGACGGTGGTTTCCGGTTGGAACCGCTCCGGACCTGATCCGTGGCCTTTTGGTACAGGCGGCTCGGTCCGAGCCGCCTGCCCCAGCTTCCGATCAGGCCGCCTTCGAGCGGGGCGGGCCGCGGCGGCGGCGCCGGCGGGGGCGGCCCTGTTCGCCGTCCTTGCGCGGGGCGCCGTTCGCGGCCTTGCGCGGGCCGCGCGGCTGGCGGTGTGCCGCCGGGCCGTCGGGGTGGAGCACCTCGCCGGTGATCTTTTCGACCGCGCGCAGCTTCTTCTCCTCATCCGGGGCACAGAGCGTCACCGCCACGCCATCCGCGCCGTTCCGCGCGGTTCGGCCGATGCGGTGGACGTAGTTCTCGGGCTCGTCGGGCAGGTCGTAGTTCACCACGTGGGTGATGCCCTTCACGTCGATGCCGCGCGCCGCGATGTCGGTGGCCACCAGCACCCGGACTTTGCCGAGCTTGAAGGCCCCTAGAGCGCGCTGCCGCGCGTTCTGCGCCTTGTTGCCGTGGATCGCGTCGGCGGCCACGCCGTCCTTCACGAGGTTGGCTGCCACACGGTCCGCGCCCCGCTTGGTGCGGGCGAAGACGATGGCGCGCTCGACACCCGGGCCACTGACGATCTCGGCGAGGCGGGCGCGCTTCTTCGGCCCGTCCATCAGTTCGACCGACTGCTCGACCTTGCCCGCGACCGTGGACTGGGGCGCGACCTCGACACGCACCGGATCGGTGAGGAAGGTCTCGACGAGGCCCGAGATCTCGGACGGCATGGTGGCGGAGAAGAGCGCGGACTGCCGCCGCGGGTGCAACATGGAGACGATGCGCTTGACCGGCTTCACGAAGCCCATGTCGAGCATCCGGTCGGCCTCGTCCAGCACCACGAAGCGCACCTCGTCGAGGCGCACCTTGCGATCGTCCACGAGGTCCGTCAGCCGGCCCGGCGTCGCGATCAGCACGTCCACGCCGCGCGAGAGCATGCGGATCTGCCCGCCGCGCGAGGTGCCGCCGAGCACCAGGCAGGTGGAGATGCGCGCCCCGCCGGCGAAGCGGCGGAACTCATCCTGGATCTGCACGGCGAGCTCCCGCGTCGGCGCGAGGATCAGCGCACGCGCGGTGCCGGGCGTCGGACGGCCCTTCATGCCGAGGATATGGTGCAGGATCGGCAGTGCGAAGGCCGCCGTCTTGCCGGTGCCCGTCTGCGCGAGGCCGAGGATGTCGCGGCCCTCGAGCTGTGGCCCGATGGCCTGCGCCTGGATCGGGGTCGGCGTCTCGAAGCCCGCCCGCGCGAGCGCGTCGGTGATCGGCTTGGCAAGGCCAAAGCCGGCAAATGTCATGGTCGTCAAAGGAATATCCCGTTGCCGCGTGACGCGGCCTGTCGGCGGGCCGGGCGCAACCGGGCTGCCGGAAAACTTGGGCGATGTTCGGGTCAGGCCCGTGAGGGCTTGGCGCGCTGCGCCATCGCATCGATCGGTTCCCGTGGAACCGACCCACGGCACGGGGCATCGCCCCGCTCTACGGTTGGACGCGGCATAGGGCACCAGAGCCGGAAACACAAGGGGATGGGGGTTGCTCCGCCCCCGTGGATAACCGACATAAGCCCTTAACCTTCCGTCACTCCCGACCGTGAGATCCGATGAGCCCTACCCGCGATACCGTCCTCCAGGCCCTGTCCACCGTGCGCGATGCCGCCGGTTCCTCCGATGTCGTCGCCGCCGATCGCGTGCGCGCGCTGAACGTGGAGGGCGGGACGGTGCGCTTCATCCTCGAGATGCCCGCCGACGTGGCAGCGCAGGCCGAGCCCGTGCGAAAAGCCGCAGAGGAAGCGGTGAAGGCGCTCGACGGGGTGGAGACGGTCTCGGTCCTCTTGACGGCCCATTCGGCGCAGCCCGGCGGCGCGGTGAAGACGCCGCCGCCGAGCCTCAAGGTCGGCCGTCACCCGACGCCGCAGGCCGGGCCGCAGCCGGTCGCGGGCGTCAAGCGGATCATCGCGATCGCCTCCGGCAAGGGCGGCGTGGGGAAATCCACCGTGTCCTCGAACCTCGCGGTGGCGCTGGCGGCGGAGGGAAAGCGCGTCGGCCTGCTCGACGCGGATGTCTACGGGCCGAGCCAGCCGCGGATGCTGGGCGTGTCGGGGCGGCCGGCCTCTCCGGACGGGAAGATCATCCTGCCGCTGCGCGCCCACGGCGTGACGGTCATGTCCATCGGCTTCATGCTGAAGGAGGAGGAGGCCGTGGTTTGGCGCGGCCCGATGCTGATGGGCGCGCTGCAGCAGTTCCTCGGCCAGGTGCAGTGGGGCGAACTCGACGTGCTGCTCGTCGATCTGCCGCCGGGCACGGGCGACGTGCAGCTCACGCTCGCGCAGAAGGCGGACCTGACGGGCGCCATCGTCGTGAGCACCCCGCAGGACATCGCGCTGCTCGACGCCCGTAAAGCCTTAGACATGTTCGACAAGACAAAGACGCCGGTACTTGGCATGATCGAAAACATGTCTACGTTCAGATGCCCCAAATGCGGCGAAGAGACCCACATCTTCGGGCATGGAGGAGCCCGGGCCGAAGCAACGAAGCTGGATTTACCTTTTCTTGGCGAAATCCCGCTGAATATGGAGATCCGCACGGCGGGCGATGGCGGCGCGCCCATCGTCGCCGCGCGGCCCGACAGCGCGGAGGCCGGTGTGTTCCGGTCCATCGCACGCCGATTGATCGATGGGGGGCTCATCTAGGGCGGGTGCCTCTACAACCCAAAGTTGCCTCAGCAGTGATCGTTTGTCGCCGTACTCCCGCCCCAATTGAAAACGACGTTCCGGTTGTCGAATAAGGGGTGTGACGGACATTGGCAGAGGCTGACACGACTTCGGGGTATGAGAGCGGGCGCGCCGATTTCGCGCGCCGGATCCTCGTTCTGGCCTCCATCACGATCTCGATCAGCACCTCCGTGCTGTCGCTCATGCTGGTCTTTGCCCTCGGGCAGCCGCAGGCGATGGTGCTCAACGTCCTGATCGCCTCGCTCGCTTATCTCGCCGTTCCGCTCCTGTTCCGCCTCGGCTTCAAGCTGGAACTGGTGCGCGACGTCTTCTTCGCGCTGAGCTTCGTGACGATCTTCCTGATGTCGCTGAGCCCGGATGAGGGGGTCGCGTTCGGCTTCGTCAGCTACCTGCCGATCTTCATCTGCATCGCGGGGATGCTCTACCAACGGTCGGGCATCATCATCCTCGCACTGCTGTCCGTGGGCCTCGTCGGTGGCATCGCCATCGTCGACCTGATGCGCCTGCCGGTGGAGCGGGTGATGGACAGCCCCGGCTCGGTCGCCACGGTCGCGGTGCGCCACGGCATGGCGGTCGTCTTCTCTGCCGTGCTGGTCATCGTCGCGATGAGCCTCTTCGAGGACATGCTGGGCCGCCTGCGCGCCGCCCGGGATCATGCCCGTCGCACCAGCGAGTCAAAGACGAGCTTCCTTGCCAACGTCAGCCACGAGGTGCGCACGCCGCTCAACGCGATCCTCGGCATGGCCGAGATCCTGCAGCAGACCGAGCTCGACCCCGATCAGCGCCGCAAGGTGGAGACGATTTCGGAGAGTGGCTCGACGCTCCTCGAGATGCTCAACGACATCCTCGACATTTCCCGGCTCGAAGCGGACCGGATGCCGATCTCGCCCTCGCGGCAGGACGCCTCCGACCTGCTGGCGGGGGTCGAGGGACTGTGGTCGCCGATTGCCGAGGACAAGGGTCTCCAGTTCCTCATCGACTTCGATCCCGACATTCCCGAGGCGATCGAGATCGATCCCCAGCGCTTCCGCCAGTGCATGAACAACCTGCTGTCGAACGCCATCAAGTTCACGCCCGAGGGGCATGTGCGCGTCGCCATGCGCTGGGACGACCGGGCCGGCCAGCCGACCAGGCTGGTGGTCGATGTGCAGGACACCGGCATCGGCATGTCGTCGGATGCCGCGAGCCGGGTCTTCGACCCCTTCAACCAGGCCGACGACACGATCATGGGCTCCTATGGCGGCAGCGGGCTGGGGCTCAGCATCACGCGCCAGTTGGCCCGGATGATGGGCGGCGATCTCGTGTTCAAGAGCGTGCAGAACGAGGGCACGCTCTTCACCCTGACCCTCGGCGTGAAGGCGCTGGAGCCCGAGGCGCCCCGCGCGCCCGCCCCTGCCCCGGTCGCCAACGGCCTGCGCGTTCTGGTGGTCGACGACATCCCGACGAACCTGATGGTCGCCGCGAGCTACATGCGCGCGCTCGGCGCCCAGGTGGACGAGGCGATGAGCGGCGACCAGGCGCTGGAGCTGATGCGCAACCAGGCCTTCGATCTCGTGCTCCTGGACATGCATATGCCGGACACCAACGGCCTCTGGGTGTTGGAGAAGGTGCAGAACCTGCGCCGCAAGGTGCCGCCGATCGTCATGATCACCGCCGGCGCGACCGAGGCGGAGATGGAGCGCGCACGCGCCCTCGGCGCCCGCGACGTGCTGATGAAACCACTGACGCCACGCGTGCTCGAAAGCCTGCTGCGCAGCTACGCCGCCTGAACGCAGAAGTAGCGGGGCCGCGGGCGAGCCACGGCCCCGCGAGCGTTACTGGCCCGGCGTGCCGAACAGCGTGTCGTGCATCAGGCTGTAGACCTCGGTCGAGTCCATCAGCGGCTCCACCCGGTCGCTGTTGAGCCCGGCCGCCCGCACCAGGATGCCGCCCGCCACGTCGTTGTAGCCGACCCAGGCGATGCCGAAATGGTGGGTGTTGCCGTTGGCATCGGGCGCCGTCTCGAACGCATCGCCGAACGCGCCCTGCTGGCCGTGCAGGATGCCGCCGCCGCGGGTCGTCGCCTCCACGGGGCCTTCATCGGTGTTCACGACCTGCAGGCCGCCCGCATCGGAGTCCGCCGCCATCACCAGAAGCGTATCGTCGCGCCCGTCCATGAAGCCGAGGATCTCGCCCACGGCTGCGTCGGCGCGGCCCAGAGCTTCCAGCGTGCCGGCGGCGTTCATGTTGTTGGCGATGTTGTCGGTGCCCTCTTCCTCGATCACGGCGAAGAAGCCGTCCTCGTCGCGGCTGATGATCTCCAGCGCCACGCGGGACATCTCACCGATGGTCGGCGCGCCCTCCATGTAAGTAGGCAGCCCCTCGATGAGATTCCGCTCCCGCTCCTGATCGTTGAAGGTGTGGTTGTGGGCGAAGACGCCGAGCACGCGGTCCACGGTGGAGGTGTCGAGCGCCAGCAGTTCCTCACGGTCATAGACCACGGTGTAGCCCAGCTCCTCCGCCCGCTCGATCAGGTTTACGCCGTCCTCCCGCTCACCGGGGCCGTGGCGGCCTTCGATGCCTGCAGGCAGCAGGAAGCGCTCACCGCCGGCGAGGATCACCTGCGCGCCGGATTCGATCACGTCCGCCGCGATCTCCTGCGTGTTCGAACGGCTCTCGTTGGAGGCGACGAAGACGCCGGTACCGGGCTCGGCGATGTGGCCGGTCTGGACGAGGGCGACGGCCTTACCCGCCTCGATCGCCTCCTGCGCCACCGACATCTGGCGGCCGGAGGCGGCGGTCAGCGGCTCGGTGCCGTTGAGGCCATAGCTGTCGGCGAGCACCTTGATCCCGTAGGCGTGCACGGTCGCGCCGCCATGGCTCGTGCCCGTCACCCGGTCCGCCATGTGGCCGGTGTAGACGCCGATCGCAGGTAGACGGTCCCAGTTGAGCTCACCGTCCGGGCCCACCGTGTGCATCCGGGCCGCGAGCCAATGGTTCACGCCGGTCCCGTCGGGATGGAAGAAGATGACGTTGCCGGTCTCTTGCGCGCTGAGCGGCGTTGTGGCGCACAGGGCCACAATCGCCGTCGCTGCTGCGAAGGTCGTTTTCATGGTTACGATACT
Organism: Pontivivens ytuae; assembly: GCF_015679265.1. Lineage (NCBI taxonomy): Bacteria > Pseudomonadati > Pseudomonadota > Alphaproteobacteria > Rhodobacterales > Paracoccaceae > Pontivivens > Pontivivens ytuae. The sequence goes on along the minus strand of NZ_CP064942.1, from coordinate 3,348,445 downwards.
CTCTGTTGTGTTTTGTTCAGGTACTGCGGCACCGACCGCCTCCCTGCCCCGGCAGATCGTTGTGATATTGTAACGTTTCAAGCCAATCACGATGACAGTTCGATGAAACGCGCGTCCCGCCGTACGGGGCCGAAACCGCCCCGCGCTTGCCCCTCCGCCCCCGCATTGCTAAGCGAACGCAACTGCAAGGATGAGGGTCGCCCGACATGGCCAAGATCAACGGCAACGAAATCCGCCCCGGCAACGTGCTGGAGCACAATGGCGGCCTTTGGGCCGCGGTGAAGGTGAGCCACGTCAAGCCCGGCAAGGGCGGCGCCTTCGCCCAGGTCGAGCTGAAGAACCTGCGCAACGGCTCCAAGCTCAACGAGCGCTTCCGCTCGGCGGACAAGGTCGAGCGGGTGCGGCTGGAGCAGAAGGACCAGCAGTTCCTCTACGAGACCGACGGGATGCTCGTCTTCATGGATCAGGAGACCTTCGAGCAGATCGAACTGCCCTCGGACATCCTCGGCGACCGCCGCCCATTCCTGCAGGACGGCATGACCGTGCAGATCGAGTACTACGAGAGCGAGGCGCTGAACGCGACCCTGCCCGAGAAGGTGATCTGCACCATCGAGGACACGGAGCCGGTAGTGAAGGGGCAGACGGCCGCGAACTCGTTCAAGCCCGCGACATTGGATAATGGCGTCCGCGTCATGGTCCCGCCCTTCGTGGGCACCGGCGAGCAGATCGTCGTCTCCACCGAGACCATGGACTACGTGGAGCGCGCCTGACGGGCGCGCTCCTGCTTTTGGGCGATCTCAGACGAAACTGAGATCGTCCGCGGTCAGCGTACCGGTGAAGCCTAGGAGGGTGACGGAGACTTCGTCGGCGAACGGCACCGCAGTCTCGTTCGTTATGATCGTGGACCCGTCGAACTGAACGATTTCGAAATCGGCCGGATTGTCCACGTCGAACACGAGCACATCCTCGCCAGCAGTGAAATCAGTGACGGTGTCTCGATGACTGGCGTCGTTGAACTCGAAGGTGTCGCTGCCCTCTCCGCCGGTCAGCAGGTCGTTGCCTCCACCGCCGAAGAGCACGTCGTCACCATCTCCGCCATCCAACGCGTCGACGCCGATGAAGAAGTCGTCCTCGCCACGAAGTGTGTCATTGCCCTCCTCGCCGAAGGCGAAGTTAGCTTCACCGGCGATGCGAAACTCGTCATTGCCCGAGCCACCGAACATGAAGTCGTTGCCGGTTCCCAAGCGGTTGCTGAGAATGTCGTCCCCGCTTCCGCCCAACATGGTGTCGCTGCCGCCGAACTCCCCGTTGATGAAGTCGTTGCCCGCTCCCGCATCTATGAAGGTGTCGTCGCGAGACAGAATGAGATCGTCACCAGCTCCGGTGAGTACGTTGAAGTTACCAACCGGGTCGCCAATCGACGTCATCCGACCGTCGGCTTCCAATCGGAAAATCTCATCAAGCTCGAGATCGACGATGAGGTCTGACGTGGAGGCGCTGAAGTCGATCGTATCGATCCCGAAGCCACCGTTGTACTCCGTGAACCCGTCCTCGCTTCCGATCAGCGTATCGTTCCCGGCCCCGCCGTTCAGCGTGTCGTCGCCGCCGTTGCCGTCGAGGATGTTGTCGCCGTCCGTCCCCGTGATCTCATTGTCGCCGGACGTGCCTATGGCGTTCTCGAAGTTGGTGATGACCTCCGTCACGCCATTGAAGAACGTGGCGAGACCCGCCGCGAGATCGATGTCGACGTCGGCGCTTGTGTAGCTGAAGTCGATCGTATCGATGCCGTCGCCGCCATCCATGGTATCGCGGCCGAGACCACCGCTGATCGTGTCGTCTCCGGCCCCGCCTTGCAGGTCGTTCGCCCCGCTGTCTCCGGTGATCAGGTTGTCTCCGCCCGATCCGATGACGTTCTCGAAATTGCGGATCTCCTCGGTATTGCCGTTGAAGAACGTGGCGAGTTCCGCCACGAGATCGATGTCGACGTCGGCGGACGTGTATTCGAAGCTGACCGTGTCAGTCCCGTTTCCGCCGTCGAGTGTATCCAACCCGAGATCGCCTGAAATGAGGTCGTTTCCGGCAAAACCACGGATGAATTCACGCGCCGCCGTGCCGATGAGGGTATCGTCGCCCGAAGTCCCGTTGAAATCGATAGACATCGTATCGCACTCCTAAATGAACACCTTTGCCTTCCAAATTGAAGGCCCTCTTTTCTACCATAGGTTGAGCTCCGAACTGAGAACGAAACAGGCCTTCCGGGGCAGGAAAGTCTCTATTTGTCAGTATGATGACACCGCTTTGAAGTTGGCGTAACGAATTGGACATCAAGCACGACGCAAACGACATCGAGCTGCGGGCGCTCTTCTGCATGGCGCGGCTCCCGGCGGCGCACCCGACCAGCCTCTCCAGGCGCTGCGGGCTTGCATTGGGCGCGTCACGGGGCTAGGTGGCTCGCCTGTCCGAACGCCAGCCCGAGAGGCCTTTCCATGTCCGTCGCATCCGCCAACGTAAACGTCATGATCAAGGCGGCGCGCAAAGCCGCGCGCGGCCTCGTGCGCGACTTCGGCGAGGTGGAGAACCTGCAGGTCTCGATGAAGGGCGCGGGCGATTTCGTGAGCCGCGCCGACATCAAGGCGGAGGAGGTCATCCGCACAGAACTGATGGAGGCGCGCCCCAACTACGGCTGGGTCGGCGAGGAATCGGAGGAGGTGAAGGGCTCCGACCCCACCCGCCGCTGGATCGTCGATCCGCTGGATGGGACCACCAACTTCCTCCACGGCCTACCGCACTGGGCGATCTCCATCGCGCTGGAACACAAGAAGGAGATCGTGGCGGGCGTCGTCTACGACCCGGCGAAGGACGAGATGTTCGTGGCCGAGAAGGGCGGCGGCGCCTGGCTCAACGACCGGCGCATCCGGGTGAGCGGGCGGCGCGACATGATCGAGATGCTGTTCGCGACCGGCGTGCCCTTCGGCAACATGGGTGACCTGCCCGGGACATTGCAGGACCTCAGCCGCCTGATGCCGCGCTGCGCCGGCGTGCGGCGCTGGGGCTCGGCAGCACTCGACCTCGCCTATGTGGCGGCGGGCCGCTACGACGGCTACTGGGAGCGCTCGCTGAACGCATGGGACATCGCGGCGGGGATCATCCTGGTGAAGGAGGCGGGGGGCCTCGTCGGGCCGATCGAGCCGGATCAGAGCGTGATCGAGAGCGGTTCGATCATCGCGTCGAACGAGCCGGTCTTCGACCGCTTCACCTCCATCATCCGCAACGATTGATGCGCGCCGCCCTGATCCTCGCCCTGCTGCCGCTCGGTGCGGTGGCGCAGGACCTGGAAGGGGCCATCGCGGCCTGCGCGGGGATCGAGAGCCGGCTGGACCGGCTCGACTGCTACGATCGGTTGCCGGGGGCCTTCGGCATATCGGCGGGGCGGTCGGATTGGGTCGTCGAGCAGGGAACCGATCCGCTGAACGGCATGCCGCTGGTCACGGTGACGCTGACGGCGCGCGAGGGGCGCGCGGCCTTCGGCGCGCCGATCCGGTTCGTCGCCCGCTGCCGCAACGACACGACCGAGGTCTTCGTGCAGTGGAACAGCTTTCTGGGGGCCGTGCAGGCGACCCAGCCCGTGACCCTGCGCATCGGCGACGGCGCGCCGGAGGAGGCGGAGTGGGTGCTGTCCGACGACCGCGAGGCGACGTTCACGCCGGACTGGGGCGGCACGCTGCTGCGGCGCCTCGCCGAGGGGCCGCAACTGGTGATCGAGACAGTGCCTTATGACGGTGAGCCGCTGCGCGCCGTGTTCGACACGAGTGGGCTGGCCGCGGCCGTGCAGCCGTTGACCGAGGCGTGCAACTGGGCGCTTTGAGGGGGCTGCGTGGCACCACCCCGGACTTGATACGGGGTCTTTGATCGCAGATCGCATTGAGAGGTACTGAGCGCTCCCGGCTCGGGGGCCGGGACGGTCGAGCCTCTCAGATCCGCTTTACCGTCGCGCCGCCCGCCGTCATCTCCCCACCCGCGCGGTCGAAGCGAAGATGGGCGAGGCCCTGTCCGTCCGCGACCGTGTAGAGCGTCCCGGCGGCCTTGCCGTTCGCCTCGATGGCGGTGCCCGGCGGCGGGGCATCGCCGGTGACGGAGACTCGGGCAAGGCCCTTTTTCAGCTCCGTCTTGTGCTTCATGCGGGCGGTGACCTCCTGCCCGACATAGCAGCCCTTGCGGAAATCGACGCCGGAGAGACGCTCGAACCCCGCCTCGAGGATGTAGGTTTCGTTGGGTACCAACTCGATCCCGGTGTCCGGCACGAGTTCGGCGACGCGGCGGCGGTCGTACTCGGCCCGGTCGAGGCCATCGGTCCCGCCATAGAGCCGCCAGCCCATGCCGGGCGCGCGCGGGTCGGGCAGCGCGCCCTCCGCCGCCTCGGCCAATGCCGCGACGGTCAGATCCGTCTCCTCGATCGTGACGTCCGCGCGCAGCTTGTAGAGCTTGAGGCGCTGCATCAGCCCGGGCGCGAGTTCCCCGTCCACGTCGAGCAGGATCGCGCCGTCCCACTCCAGCAGGAAGAAATCGGCGAGGTACTTGCCCTGCGGCGTCAGGAGCGCTGCATAGACCAGACCGTCCTTCAGGCCGCCCAGATCGTTCGTCACGAGGTTCTGCAGGAAGTCGCGCACATCCGCTCCGGTCAGGCGCAGGATGCGGCGGTTGGCGAGGGCATGGGACATGGGCGTGGCTCCGCGGTTCGTGAGCCCGGATATAGGCATGGGCGGGCGCTACACCAGCTTCGGCGTTTCGTGCCACTCGGCCCAGGCGCCGTGGAAGTCGCCGCGGCCGAGCTCCTGCGTCTCGCCCTCCGGGAAGGTGGTGAGTTGGACGGCGGCGGACCCGCGGACCTCGTCGGGCTCAAGCCGCAGCCAGCTCAGGTTGCCCGTGGTGCCAGCGGCCCGGATCGCCTCCTCGGCGCGGGCCTGTTCCTCGGCGGGCATGTATTGCCACATGATCGAGTGGATCACGACGCGCTGGCGATCCTCCGCCAGCGGGCGGGAGAGGCGGTCGGCGAGGAAATCTGCGGCCCCCATCTGCGCGATCTTCGGCGGGTTGTGCGCCGCGAATTCGAGGGCGGCGCGGATGCGGACTAGGCGGGCCGTCTGGTCGGGCCAGATATAGGCCTCCATCCGCCGCCGCGCCGCCGCATCGGTCACATCGATGGGCGCGATGTCGCAGCCCTCCCGCGCGACGACCTTCAGCGGCGCCTCCATCGGCGGGACCGCACCGCGCCACTGGCTGTCTAGCGCCACCGGCGCCGACGGCTCCCCCCAACGCAAGCTGCCGCCGAGGCGATAGCGGTAGAGGTCGGGCACCTGGTTGAGTCCGCCGCTCGCCCCCAGCTCCAGCAGCTCGATGGGTCGCGGGTCGCGCGCCGCGACATGCAGCAACCCACCGATCAGAACGGCGGAGCGGTTGACCTCGTTGGTCTGGGGCGCGGAGTTGAGCCAGGGGAAGAGCCAGACGGAGCGGCGCTGGAACACGTCGCGCAGCACCGCCTCCATCCGCGCGTCGTCGACCTTCGCAGGCGGATAGACGGCGGCGAGGTCCGCATCCTCCCACGACAGGGCGTGGAGCGCGCCGCAGAGCCGCAGCGCCAGCGCATCGGCCACCGGATCCCCCTTCCAGCCAAGGATCGCGGCGGCGAGCGGGCCGCCGACCTCCAGCGCCGCGGGTGCCACCCGGCAGATCTGCGCCGTCAGCGGGCTGCCCAGCCGCTCGCAGGCCACGGCCTGGCTGGCGAAGGAGGCGCGCACTTTTTCGGCTGACGTTGCGTCCGGGCTTTCCACCACGCGGCAAGTCCCCCACCTTGGTCTCAAAACAATCGCTGATCGGGAGGCTAGCCATGCGCGCCATGCGTGTCCATCAACTGGACGGAACGCTGCAACTGGACGAGGTCGAGGCGCCGCAGCCCGGCACGGGCGAGGTGGCGATCGCGGTCGCGGCCTGCGGCGTGAACTTCGCCGACACGCTGATGGTGCATGGCAAGTACCAGGAAAAGCCGGAGCTTCCCTTCGCGCCGGGCATGGAGATCTGCGGCACGATCGAGGCGGTCGGCGAGGGTGTGAAGCATCTCAAGAAGGGGATGCGCGTCGCCGCCCTCTGCGGCAACGGCGGCTTCGCCGAGGTGGCGGTGGCGCCCGCGGCCTCCTGCGTGCCGGTGCCGGACAACATGCCCGATGCGCATGTCGCGGCCTTCCTGATCGCCTACGGCACCAGCCATGTGGGCCTGAACTACCGGGCGCGGCTCAAGGAAGGCGAGAACCTTCTGGTGCTGGGCGCGGCCGGTGGCGTGGGCCTGACGGCGGTCGAAATCGGCAAGCTGATGGGCGCGAACGTGATCGCCTGCGCGCGCGGTGCGGCGAAGCTGGAGGCAGCTAAGGAGGCAGGCGCCGACCACCTGCTCGACAGCGAGAGCGCGGATATCCGCGAGGCGGTGAAGGCGCTCGGCGGCGCGGACGTGGTCTACGATCCGGTCGGCGGGGCGCAGTTCGAGGCCGCGCTGCGCGCCTGCAATCCGGAGGCGCGCCTGCTACCGCTGGGCTTTGCCTCCGGCGACATCCCTCAGATCCCGGCGAACATCCTGCTGGTGAAGAACCTGACGGTGCACGGCTTCTACTGGGGCGCGTATTCCCGCTTCAAGCCGCAGGTGCTGGTCGAGAGCTTCCAGCAGCTCTTCACCTGGTATCTGGAGGGCAAGCTGAAGCCCCATGTGAGCCACGAGGTGCCGCTGGAGCGCGCGACCGAGGCGCTGGAGCTTCTGACCACACGCAAGGCCACCGGCAAGGTCGTGGTCACGATCTGAGGCCGTCGATCACCGCGACGATTGCCGTGGTGGCGTCCTTCTGAGGGACGCCGTCCGCAACCGCGAGCGCGGCGCCATCGAAAGCGGCACTGAGCACGGCCGTGAGGGCGTCGAGCGGAAGATCTCCGATCTGACCGGCCTTCCGGGCCGCCTCGAGGCCCTCGCGCAGGGCGGCGCGGGCGTGATCCTCGTCGATGCGGGCCGCGGGCTCGGCGCCCAGCACGGCCGGGGCCTCGATGAGCATCAGGCGGGTGCGACCCCGCACCGACATCGCAGAAATATAGGCGCCCGCACCGTCGCGCAGGGCGTCGAGCGGGGTGGTGTCGGGCCGAATCGCACCGTCGATCCGAAGCGCTACGTTCTCCGCCTCCCGCTCCAGCACGCCGAGGAAGAGCGCCGTCTTGTCAGCGAAGTGGTGGTAGAGCGCGCCGCGCGTCACGCCCGCTGCCTTCACGATCTGAGGGGTCGAGGTCTTCGCAAACCCCTGCTCCAGAAAGAGGTTTCGGGCGGCATCCATCAGCGCGGCGCGCATGCGGCTGGTCCGGACGTCGTTGGGAATGCGATCGCTCATTTACATACATTCTGTTTGTTTGTATCTAGATACATATAGTCTGCATGTTTCATTCGGAGCTTTCCACCATGAAGACCACCTCCGCCTATACCGTGCTCCAGACCCGCGACGTGGCGGGCACGGCCGCCTTCTACCGCGATCATTTCGGCTTCCGCCCGACTTTCGAGGCCGATTGGTACGTCCACTTGCAATCGGAGCGTATGCCCACGCTGAGTCTCGCGCTTCTGGAGGCCGGGCACGGCACGATCCCGGAGCCCGCGCGCGGGCGGGTTGCGGATGGGATCCTGCTGAACTTCGAAGTGCCGGACGTGGATGCGGAGTATGACCGGCTGCAAGGGGCAGCACCCGTCCTGCTGCCGCTGCGCAGCGAGGCGTTCGGGCAGCGCCACTTTATCCTGCAAGGGCCAGACGGCGTGCTGATCGACGTGATCACGCCCATTCCGCCGAGCGCCGAGTTCGCTGCCGGTTACTCGGAAGAAGCGTTGCCGCAGTGATAGGTAAGGTCCCGGCTCGGGGCCGGGACGGTTCCAAACAGGAAAGACCGCCCCGGAACCGATCCGGGGCCGGTGCTACTCCGCCGCCACCGCTTGCGGCTTCGAATAGGCGCCGCGCACCGCCCGTGCGAGACGGCCTGCGAGATCCGCGTTCGCGCCCGGCGCCACGTACATGTTGATGTTGATCGCCGGCAGCTGCGGCAGCGCGCCGCCATGCCGGATCGTCTCCATGTAGGGCGGGGTCGAACCGGACACGACGGCGTGCACGGCCAGATCGGCGGAGACGCTCGCCTCGATGGTCCGGGTCGAGTCGCTCTCCACCACCATCTCCCAGGGGATGTCGGCCTTGTCGAGCGCGGCCTGCACGCCGGCGCGGAAGATGCAGGCATATTCGAAGGCGAGCTTCAGCGGCCGCTGCTTCCACGCCTGCCCACCCGGCGCACCGACCCAGTCGAGCGTGTGGGAGGCCAGCGTCTCACCGCCCGCATCCACCTTCTCCTCCGTCGTGAGGATCAGGTCGACCTCGCCCCGCTCCATCTGCGCCTTCAGCCCGCGCGTGTAGGAGGAGATGAGCTGCACCTTCACCCGCGGATAGTCCACGGCGAAGCGCTGCAGGATCTGCGGCACGTAGGGATAGACGATGTCGTGCGGCACGCCGAAGACGATCTCGCCCTCATAGGCGTGGTCGGTCATCCGGCTCCACACCTCGTCATTGAGCCGCAGAATGCGCCGGCCGTAGCCCAGAAGCTGCTCGCCCTGCGCGGTGAGCGTCACACCGCGCCCGGTCCGGTCGAGGAGCGGCTGACCCAGCGCCTCCTCCAACCGTTTGATCTGCATGGAAACGGCGGACTGCGTGAGATGCAGTTGCCCGGCCGCACGCGTCACCCCGCCGCATTCGGCGACGGTGACGAAGGACCGGAGGGCGGTCATGTCGAGATTGCGGGGCATCATCACCTCCCGTGATTGATATCCTCACATTCATTCATTTGAGTTACGGACGTCAAGCCCTCATATAGATCGCACACACTGATGAAAGGCCGCCGCCAGATCAGAAATGCGAATGCTTAAGGAGCCCATGATGTTTACCACCGCCACCCTGCCCCACGCCCGCACCGGCACCTCGATAGTCGACCGGATCGCCGCCCGCCTCGTCACGATGCGGACCCGCGCACAGCTCGCCAAGCTCGACGATCACATGCTGCGCGACCTCGGCCTGACCGAAGGCGAGGCCCTGCGCGAAGCACGCCGCCCGTTCTGGGACTGAGCTAGAGAATGGTGTGGTCGAGGGCCAAGGGGTACTCGACCAGCTCCGAGTAGACCGGACCCTCCGGCGTGAGCTCGGAGGAATAGAGCACGAAGCGCTCGGCCGGAAACGGGCCGAGCGAGACCGCCGCGCGCTGCGCCAGCCACCGGTCGAGCCCGACCCCCGGCAGCCGCGCATTGAAGCGGGCGAGCGTCACATGCGGCACGAACCGTTCCTGCCGCAGCGTGACGCCCGACTGCCGCACCGCCCGCCGCACCCGATCCCGCAGACCGACCAGTTGCTCAGACGGATCGATCGCCGCGTGGACGTTGCGCGGCTGGTTGCCGCCGAAGACCCCGGCGCCGCTCACCCGCCAGATGAACGGGAAGACCTCGATGGCGCCGAGCGTCAGCGCGACCTCCTCCGCAACCTCCTCGGGCTGATCGTCGAGAAAGGCGAGGGTGATGTGCCAGTGATCGGGATCGACCACGCGGCCCTCCAGCCCCTCGGCAAAGCGCTCCATCTCGGCGCGCGCCGCGCCCTCCACCGGGATCGCGACGAAGAGGCGCATCACTCCACCCGTTCGACCAGGTCGAGGACCTGCGGCCCCAGCGCCTGAACGATCAGAGCCACACCCTCCGCGTTCGGATGGATGCCGTCGGCCTGCATGTAGGCTTGTGCCGCGGAAATATCCGTCTCCTCCAGATCGAACCCCTCGAAGAAGCTGTCAGCGTAGAGCGTGTCGTACTGCTCGGCGAGCTCCGGATACATCGCATCGAAGGCCTGCTTGTAGTCCGGACCGTAATTCCCCGGCGCCTCCATCCCGACAAGGAGCACGGGCAGCCCCTGCTCCGTCGCGGTCGACAGGATGCCGTCGAGATTGGCGCGGGAGGCCGCAGGATCGATCCCGCGCAACAGGTCGTTGCCGCCCAGCGCCACGATCACCGCGTCCACGTCCGGCGTCAGCGTCCAGCCGATCCGGCTGAGCCCGCCGGCCGTCGTGTCGCCGGACACCCCGGCGTTCAGCACCTCGACGGCGGCGCCCTGCCCCTGCAGCCAGGCCTCCAGTTGCGGCACGAAACCGTCCTCTGGCGGCAGGCCGTATCCTTGCGTGAGGCTGTCGCCGAGGGCCGCGACGGTGATCCCCTCGGCCTCCTGCGCCGTAACGGAACCGACGGTCACGAAAGTGATCAGCGCTGCATTGCACAACGCGCCAGCACGCCCATATGCGCCTGATACGCCACGAAGGAGCCTACTGATGAGCGATCCGGTCCTCACCCTCCACGACGCGCAGCTGTCGCTCGACGGCAATGCCGGGCGGGTGGACATCCTGCACGGCATCTCGATGGAGGTCGCGCGCGGCGAAACGGTGGGGCTCACGGGGCCGAGCGGATCAGGCAAGTCGTCTCTCCTCATGCTCTTGGGCGGGCTGGAGCGCGCCACCGGCGGCGAGGTCCGGGCTCTGGGCCACGACCTCACGGCGATGGGCGAGGACGCACTGGCCCGCTTTCGTCGCGATCATATGGGGGTCGTCTTCCAGTCCTTCCACCTGATCCCCACCATGACCGCGCTGGAGAATGTGGCAACCCCGCTCGAGCTTGCCGGACGCAGCGACGCCTTCGACCGTGCGGCGGAGGAGTTGGAGGCCGTGGGTCTCGGCCACCGGATGGACCACTACCCCTCCCAGATGTCGGGCGGTGAGCAGCAACGGGTGGCGCTGGCCCGTGCGGCCGCGCCGCGGCCCGAAATCCTGCTGGCGGACGAGCCCACCGGCAATCTCGACGGGCCGACCGGGCAGCAGATCATGGACGTGCTTTTCGGCCTGCGCGACCGGCATGGTGCCACGCTGGTCCTCGTGACCCACGCGCCGGAGCTCGCCGCCCGCTGCGACCGTCAGATCCGCCTGCGCGACGGACGCCTCGACATGCTGGCGGAGGCGGCGGAATGATCTTCCTCCTTGATGGAAATATCCTCGACCCGCAGGTCGAAACCGCTTCCTGGAGCACGTCATGAGCGTCGCCTGGCGCATCGCCCGGCGGGAACTGCGCGGCGGACTGCGCGGCTTCACCGTCTTCCTGCTCTGCCTCGCGCTTGGCGTCGGTGCGATCGCAGCCGTCGGCTCCGTTCGGGCCGGGATCGAGGCCGGACTGGCGCGGGAAGGCGCGGCGCTCCTCGGCGGCGACGCGCAGGCCGAGTTCACCTATCGCTTCGCCACGGAGGAAGAGCGCGCCTGGCTCGACAGCGTCGCCACCGAAGTCAGCGAAACCGTCGACTTCCGCTCCATGGCCGTGGTCGGCGAGGATCGCGGCCTGACCCAGGTCCGCGGCGTGGACGATCTCTATCCGCTTTACGGCGCGGTCGAGCTGGAGCCCGCCATCCCCCTCTCAGACGCGCTGGAGACGCGCGACCTGCCCGGCGCCGTCATGCAGCCGGTGCTCGCCGAACGGTTGGGGCTGGAGGTGGGTGACACCTTCCGCCTCGGCACGCAGGACTTCGAGCTGCGCGCGATCCTGACCCGTGAGCCCGACGGCGCCGGTGCAGGCTTCGGCCTCGGCCCCCGCACCATCGTGACGCTGGAGGGGCTGGAGGGCTCGGGCCTCATCACCCCCGGCACGCTCTACGAGACCGAGTACCGCCTGCGCGTGCCCGACGGCACCGATCTGGGCGCACTTGAAGCCGCGGCCGAGGATCGTTTCGCCGATGCCGGCCTGCGCTGGCGCGACAGCCGCAACGGCGCCCCGGGCGTCGCACGTTTCGTGGAGCGGCTCGGCGCGTTCCTGGTGCTCGTCGGTCTCTCGGGCCTCGCGGTCGGGGGCCTCGGCGTCTCCGCTGCTGTCCGCTCGTACCTGGAGGCCAAAACCGACACCATCGCGACGCTCAAGACGCTGGGCGCCGAGGGCCGCACGATCTTCCTGACATATCTGTTCCAGACCGGCCTGCTGACACTGCTGGGCGTCGGCATCGGCCTGATGTTGGGCGCGCTGGCCCCGATCCTGCTCGGCCCGATCATCGAGGCACAGCTACCAGTCCCCGCTGTCTTCACCGTCTATCCCGGTCCGCTGGCGGAGGCCGCGCTCTACGGCATCCTAACCGCGCTCATCTTCATCATCTGGCCGCTCGCGCGCGCACAGGACATCCGCGCCGCAAGCCTCTTCCGCGACATCACGGGCGGTGAGCAGACCATGCCGCGGCCGGTCTACCTCGCCGGCATCGCAGCGCTGCTGGCCCTTCTGATCGGCCTCGCCGCCTGGTTCTCGGGCGTGTGGAATCTGGCTCTGGGGGCAGCTTCCGGCATCCTGGGCGCGCTGGTGATCCTCGCCATGATGGCGCGCGTGGTCCGCGCAATCACCCGCAGCCTTGCCCGCTCCCGCGCCGCACGGGGACGTCCTGCTCTGCGCCTGGCACTCGGGTCGGTTGGCGGACCGGGGGGCGAGACGGCGTCGGTCGTCTTGTCACTAGGCCTCGGCCTCACCGTGCTCGCCGCCGTCGGTCAGATCGAATCGAACACGCGCAACGCCATCGCGCAGGACCTACCGGAGATCGCGCCCGCCTACTTCTTCGTCGATATCCAGAACGACCAGCTCCCGACCTTCCTGGAGCGGGCCTATGCCGACGAGGGGGTCGAGCGGATCGACACCGCCCCGATGCTCCGCGGCATCATCACGGAGATCAACGGCCAGAACGCGCGCCAGGTCGCGGGCGATCACTGGACGCTGAACGGCGACCGTGGCGTCACCTACTCGCAAGCTCAGCCGGAAGACGCCGTGCTGACCGCGGGCGAATGGTGGCCCGAGGACTATTCCGGCCCGCCCCTCGTCAGCTTCGCGGCGGAGGAAGGGGCGGAGCTCGGCTTGAGCATCGGTGACAGCATCACCGTCAACATCCTCGGCCGCGACATCGAGGCGGAGATCGCGAACTTCCGCGTCGTGGAGTTCGGCAATGCGGGCATCAACTTCATCATGGCGATGAACGAGGGCGCGCTGGCCGGCGCACCGCACACCCACATCGCGACCCTGTATGCCGAGGAAGCGGCGGAGGGGCGGCTGTTGCGCACCCTCGCCGGGGAGTTCCCCAACATCACCGCCATCGGCGTGCGCGACGCGATCGACCGGGTGAGCGAGGCACTGAGCGGGCTCGCGGCGGCCACATCCTATGGCGCGGCGGCAACACTTGTTACCGGTTTTGTGGTGCTGATCGGCGCGGCCGCGGCGGGCACCCGGCGCCGGGTGTTCGAAGCCGCAGTGCTCAAGACGCTGGGGGCGGCACGCGCCCGGATCCTCGCGAGCTTCGCCCTGCGCTCCGCGATTCTGGGCGCGGCGGCAGGGCTCGTGGCCATCCTGGCAGGGGCATTGGGCGGCTGGGCGGTGATGACCTTCGTCATGGATGCGCCCTACGCGTTCGAGCCGGTCTCCGCCTTCGCCATCGTGATCGGGGGTGCGCTCGCGAGCCTTCTGGCCGGTCTCGCCTTCGCTTGGCCCCCGCTCGCCGCCCGGCCTGCCCGCGTCCTTCGGTCGCGGGACTAAGCGCGCGGCGGTTCTTCTTGAAAGGGAAGGGTCTCTCGCCGATATTATGACGGAAAGGCTCAGGAACGAGCCCGATGCCAACATCAAGGGAGTTTTCGATGGCACAATCCGATATCCTCCGGCAGCAGACCGCAGCCGGTGTGCGCACGGCGGAAATCGACGCCGGCCTGCGCGCCCACATGAACAAGATCTACGGCCTGATGTCCGTGGGTCTGGCCGTGACCGGCGCTGTGGCATGGGCCTTCGGCACCAGCGACGCGCTGTTCTCGATCCTTCGCGATCCGGCGACGCTTCAGCCCAACCTGCTCGGCTGGGCCGTGATGTTCGCGCCGCTGGCCTTCGTTCTGGTGCTGAGCTTCGGCATCAACAAGCTATCGGCCGGTGCTGCACAGGCGCTGTTCTACGTGTTCGCGGCCGTTATGGGCATGTCGATCTCCTGGATCTTCATGGCCTTCACCGGCATGAGCATCGCGCAGACCTTCTTCGTCACGGCGATCGCCTTCGCGGGCCTGTCGCTGTGGGGATACACGACCAAGCGTGATCTCAGCGGCATGGGCGCCTTTCTGATCATGGGTCTGATCGGCCTGATCGTCGCGTCGATCGTGAACATCTTCCTCGCGTCGAGCGCGATGGCCTTCGCGATCTCCGTGATTGGCGTTCTGATCTTCGCGGGCCTGACCGCATACGATACGCAGCGGCTGAAGAACGAGTACCTGATGGCCGTGGGTCAGCCCGGCGGTGCGGCATGGCTGGAGAAGTCGGCGATCCTCGGCGCGCTGAGCCTGTACCTGAACTTCATCAACCTGTTCATGTTCCTGCTCCAGTTCCTCGGCAATCGCGAGTGATCGGGGCCTGAACCGAGACCGGGGCCGGAGGGAAACCTCCGGCCCTTTTTTGTGCGGCATAGCGCGGCTACACAGAAGCAGCGCCGAAGAGAGACGTTCGGAGGCTCAGATCCGCCGCGTCATCGCCATGGCGGGGAAGACGATGCCGGGGCGCAGTTCGATCTCGATCGGACCGATCTCGGTGAAGCCCATGGCACGGTAGAAGGGCACCGCGGTGAGCGTCGACTGCGAGTCCATACGGGTATGACCCGCCGCCCGGGCCGCAGCCACGATATGCTCCATCAGATGCCGGCCGAGCCCGGCGCGCGTGCGGTCCGGGTCGGTCGCGACGTGGCGCACGTGGGCCACGCCCTCGATCCGGCCGTGGCCCTGCGGGGGCACTGCGGTCCAGCCGCCCGCGGCCACCACCGCCCCCTCATCCTCGATCACGTAGTAGGTCCCGCAGGCCACCAGCCGCGGCTGCGCGCGGGAGATCAGCGGCAGCGCCGTCACCAGGACCGAGGGCGCATAGTCGGCCTTCAGCAGCCGCGGATAGGAGCGCTGCAGCAGCGCCTCGACGCCGGGCACGTCGTCCCGGGTCGCCGTCCGGAGGATCAAAACAAAAAGGCCGCACCCGATGGTGCGGCCCCTTCTGTCCCCCGGAAAGGGAAGATCACTTGATCTTGCCTTCCTTGTACTCGACGTGCTTGCGCGCCACCGGATCGTATTTGCGGACCGACATCTTCTCGGTCATCGTCCGGCTGTTCTTTTTCGTGACGTAGAAATGGCCCGTTCCCGCGGTGGAGTTCAGGCGGATCTTGATCGTCGTCGGCTTCGCCATGATCCATCTCCTCGGAAGGGCCCTCGGCCCCGGCTACACGTTGCGGGCCATGTTCAGCCCGGATGTTCTTGAGAGCGCCTATCTACTAGGCCCGCGCGCGGTGTCAAGGCTCAGAGCATGCGGAAATGCGACCTCTCCCCCTCGTGAGAGAAGAAGGGCACGGGCCGCGGCCCCCGTTCGATGCGCGCGGCGACCTCGGCGAGCACGACCTCGGTGATGAAGGGCAGCTCCAGCGCCCGCGCCTCGCCCAGCCCGACCCAGTGGAGGTGGGAGAGCTCGTCGCAGGCCCCGGAGAAATCATCGGGGTCGCCCGCGATCTCCCCCGCATCCACGAGGAAGAAGCGCGCGTCGAAGCGGCGGGGCCGCCCCGCAGGGGTCACGGCACGAAAGATGAAGTCGAGCGCGTCGAGATGCGGGGCGAGCCCCCGACCGTAGAAGTCCTGCCACTCGGGCGGCCCGCTCCCCTGCCCCGGACGGCCGAGCGCGAGGCCGGTCTCCTCGAACAGTTCCCTGACGGCGGCGAGGGCGAGGCGGGGGCCGAGCTCCGGCGGCGCGTGGGCCGCAAGGCGGCTTTCCACATCGGCGCTCAGTCGGGTCGCCACGGGCAGGTCGGGCGTGTCAGCTCCATCGAGCGCTCCACCCGGAAACACGAACTTGTTCGGCATGAAGACAGCGTGCGCGCCGCGCTGGCCCATCAGCACCTTCGGCCCGTCGCCGGTGCGGCGCAGCAGGACAACGGTCGCCGCGTCGCGGATCGGAACCTCGGTCTTGTCACTCATGTCGGGGACTATGGCGGCGGCGGCCGGAGCGGTCCAGCCCTAGACGCCGTCCTGCTCGCCGCCGAAGCCGTGCATCCGCTTCGCCCACTGGAAGCCGATGAACGCGCCCTTGATGCGCGGCAGCAGCCACAGCGACACCAGCGTGAAGAGGAGCGAGAAGCCGACCGCCATCACCCACGCCTCGGGCCGGAATGTCTCGAAGACGAAGAGCATGAGCGGCGCCATGATGTGGCCCGCGATCAGCATCGTGGCCCAGGCCGGGCCATCGTCCGCGCGGTGATGATGCAGCTCCTGCCCGCAGACGGGACAGTCGCGGCGCACGGTCAGATAACCCTCGAACAGGGGACCGTGTCCGCAATTCGGGCACTTCTGCTTCCAGCCGTGCTTCAGCGCCGGCCGGACCTCGCGTTCACCCTCGTCGCTCATGATGTCATAACTGCTGTCGCGCATAATTAATGTGGTACTCCGCTAGCCCGATCGGGGCAGCATGACAACCTGCCCCGCGTCCGGATGTCGCGATTGGTGACGTCAGGGTAAGTTCGATCTGCCAGCGACGGAGTGTGCCGCCCTCCGCCGTATCAGTCCCAGAACGCGGGCAGAAGAACCGCGTTCCGAACCGAGGATGACGGAACGAGGAGACGAAAATGGTCATCACGAAGAAAGGACTGATCGGCGCGGCTGTCCTGATCGCACTGGGCGCAGGCGCGCTGCCGGCCGCCGCTCAACCGCGCGGCGCGGCCTTCCCCTTCGAGGAGGTCGATACCGACGGCAATGGCGAGGTCACGAGCGCCGAGCTCGACGCCTGGCGCGAGGCCCGCTTCGCCGCCAACGACACCGACGGCAACGGATCGCTGAGCGTCGAGGAGTTGCGGGCGGCACAGGAGCAGAACCGCTCGGGCCGGTTGGAGCGGATGATCCAGCGGGCGGACGCGAACGGCGATGGCGAGCTCTCCCCGTCCGAGATGCCGGGCAGCGACAGCTCCCGCATGTTCGACCGGCTCGACCGGGACGGCAGCGGCGGGATCAGCGAGGCCGAGATCGAGACCGCTCGCGAGGGCCGCGGCCGGCGTCAGGGGGGCTGAACCGGCCAAGGGCGCGTGCGGGTGGTGAACCCCTCCTCCCGCACGCGCAGCAGACATGCTAGCCCGGACCCAGCACGACGAGGAGAACGGCGCCGCATGGCCCCCGACACCGAGCGCGAGATCGACGATGCCGATCTGATGGCCCGCTATGCCAGGGGGGATCAGTCGGCGGCGCGTGCGCTGGCCACCCGCCATGCACCGCGCGCGCTGTCGGTGGCGACCCGGATGCTCGGCGACGCGGCGGAGGCGCAGGACGTGACACAGGAGGCGATGATGCGGCTCTTTCGCATTGCACCGGAGTGGGACCCGACGCGGGCGCGGGTGAGCACGTGGCTCTACCGCGTGGTCTCCAACCTCTGCATCGACCGCCTTCGCGTCCGGCGGCGCGGCGCCCCGCTCCACGAGATCGCGGAGCCGGTGGACGAGCGTCCTTCGGCGGCAGCGATGCTGCAGCACGCCGACCGGGCCGAGGCGCTGCACGCAGCCCTCGCGCAATTGCCGGAGCGCCAGCGCCTCGCCATCACGCTGCGCCATATCGAAGAGCTGCCGAACCCGGAGATCGCCGCGGCGATGGAGATCAGCGTCGAGGCGGTGGAGAGCCTGCTCGCCCGCGGGCGGCGCGCGCTCGCCACATTGTTGTCGGATCGACGCGATGCCCTGGGGCCGATAGCATGAAGAGGGAGGACGCGATGGGCGAAGGGCCGGAGCACAAGGACAATCTGGAGGCGTTCTTCGCCGCCGGGCGCGCCGCGCGACCCGTGCCGGACGACGCACTGATGGCGTGCATCCTGGGCGATGCGGCGGAGCTCACGCCCCAGGCCGCGCCTGCGCCTCGGCCCCGCCGGTCCGCCTGGAGCCGATTCAACGGCCTCTTCGGCGGGGTCGCGGGCCTTGCCACCGTCGCGGCGAGCGCACTTGTCGGCCTGATGATCGGCTATGCGGGCGCAGACGACCTGACGCTGCTCACCCGGGATCCGGAGTGGAGCATCGATCTGGGCTATGCCGAGACCGAAGCCGACTATCTCGACCTGGAGAGCGACGTATGACGGCCACGCCCGGCTCCTCCCGGCTGATGCGGCGCGTGCTGATCGTGTCGGTCGCGCTCAACGTGTTGGTCGTCGGGCTGGTGATCGGCGTCATGATCCGCACCGGCGGGCACGGGCCGCGGCTGATGACCCCGCCCGACCTGCGCGCCGTGATCCTCGCCCTGCCCGACGAGGCCCGCGCCTCGGTCCGCAGCGAGGTGCGCGGCGTGGTCAGCGGCGGCCCGGCGGAGCGGCGCGCGCGCCTGATGCAGGGCCGCGCCTTCGCCGCCGCCTTCACTGCCGATCCGATGGACCGCGCGGCGCTGGAGACGATCCTCGCGCAGCGCCGGGCCGCGGGTGCAGAGATCCGGGTGGAGCTGGAACGCGCCCTGCTCGACGAGATGGAAAAGCTGAGCGTCGCGGAGCGGGAAGCCATCCTGGAGCAGCTCCGGGAGACGACCATGCGGCGCAGAGATGGCGGCGGGCGGCCCTGAGCGGCCGGCCTCATGCCTTTTCGCAGCTGTCCCACGCGGTGCTGACCCGGTCGCGGCCATCCGCCTTCGACCGGTAGAGCGCCCGGTCGGCAGAGCGCAGCAGGCTGTCCACATCCCCCTCCCCCGCCGGTGCCACGGCGATCCCGATGCTCACGGTGCACTCGATCTGGGTGCCGTCGCGCATCAGGAACATCTCCCCACAGACCGCGCGGCGGATGCGCTCCGCCGCCTCCCGCGCATCGTCCTGCGAGGTGCCGGGCAGCGCGAGGCAGAACTCCTCCCCCCCCAGACGCACGGCGAGGTCGACGCCGCGCACGTTCTCCTGCAGGCGGCGCGCGATCTGGGCGAGCACCTCGTCCCCCGCATCATGGCCGTGGACGTCGTTGATCTGCTTGAAGAAGTCGAGGTCGAGGATCATGAGCGCGAAATCCGCCGCCTCCTCCCGCGCGCGCTCCATCATGATGCGGAGCTGGTGCTGGGCGTAGCGGCGGTTGTAGAGCCCGGTCAGCGGGTCACGCGTCGCCATGCGCAGGCCGTCCTGCACGTCCGTGCGCAGCTTGTCGGAGTAGATCTTGCGCCGAAGCTGGGAGCGCATGCGCACCGCCAGCTCGAACGGATCGTAGGGCGCCATCAGATAGTCCCACGCCCCCAGATCCAGCGCCTTGGCCGCCGTGCGCATGTCGTCGTCATCGACGACGAAGAGCAGCGCGCAGTGCCGCGTGGCCATCGCCCGGGCAATGTCGGCGAGCAGCTTCAGCCCGTCCCGCCCGTCGCCGAGCTGCTGGTGGACCACGATCGCGTCTGGCACGTCCTGGGCGATGGCGGCCTCGATCGCCCGGCTTTCGGTCTCCCAACTCGCCCCAACGCTCAGCCGCTCGTGCAGCGCCTCGCCCCAGCGCGCGCCCGTCGCCTCGTCCGGCGCGGCGATCAGGACCGACTGCGCCGGTGTCGGCTCGGTCGGTGCGAAGTTCGTGGTGAGGCCCAACTCCTGCGCCGCCTCGCTGCGTAGCTGCAGTTCCTCGATGGCGAAGCCCATCCGCATCAGGTTGCGCACGCGGGCAAAGAGCGCGAGGTCACTGATGGGCTTCACCAGGAAGTCGTCCGCCCCCGCATCGAGCCCGCGCGTCCGATCCTCCGGATCGTCGATCGCGGTGACCATGACGACGGGGATCTGCGCGGTTGCGGGATCCGCCTTCAGCGTCTTGCACACGGCGAACCCGTCGATGGTCTGCATCATGACGTCGATGAGCACGATGGAGGGCTGCTGCCGGCGCGCGAGCTCCAGCGCTTCGTCCTCGTTCTCCGCGACGAGCACGTCATAATAGGCCGTGCCGAGCTTCGCGCGCAGCAGGTCGCGGTTGGTCGCGACATCATCGATCACGAGGATGCGTCCCGACATTTCGCTTCCTTTACTCCGCGTTCCGGCGTGCCTAGTACACCACGACCCCGGACGATAGGGTTTAAAGATGTTTATGTCGCCGGAAATGCCCGCAATAGGTTGTGATTTCCTCAACGTGGTAGAAAGAGAGAACATTCTGACACCGGATACTGCACAAGGTCTGGCCATCGACGTGCTCGGCTGGCTGGCGACCGACGACGAGAAGCTGGGCGCCTTCCTCGCCCTGTCCGGTGCTTCGGCCGGTGATCTGAGAGAGCGGATGCGGGAGCCGGAGTTCCTCGGCTTCCTCGTGGATTTCCTGATGCAGGACGAAGCGACGCTGATCGCGTTCTGCGACGCGACGGGCCACGCCTACGACGCACCGCAACGGGCGCGGCAGCTCCTGCCCGGCGGCGACGTGCCCGACTGGACCTGAGCCTTGATCCCTGAGATCACGCGCGAGCAACTGGACCGGCTCTCCCTCGAGAGGGGCCGGCCGCTGCTGGTGCTCGATGCCGACGAGGTGCTCGTCTACTTCCTCCGCCACTTCCGGGTGTTTCTCGACGCCCGCGGCTGGGAGCTCGACCTCACGACCTACCGCCTCGACGCCGCGCTGAAGCATCGGGGCGAGGGGCGCACAGCGACCCGGGAGGAAGGGCTCGCCTTCATCGACCGCTTCTTCGCGGAGGAGACGCCGCAGCAGGAGGCGATTCCCGGCGCGGCCGAGGCCGTGGCGCGGATGGCGGAGCGGGCGCAGGTCGTGGTCCTCACCAACCTGCCGCACCATGCCCGCGCGGCGCGCGTCGGCAACCTCGCCCGGCACGGGCTCGCCTATCCGGTCGTCAGCAACAGCGGCGGCAAGGGCCCGGTGCTCGCCGCGCTGGCGGAGCGGACGGTGGCCCCCGTGGTCTTCGTCGATGACAGCAAGGCGCAGATCGACAGTGCGGCGAAACATGCGGCCTCGGTCCGCCGCCTTCAGCTCATCGGGTGCGACTACGCGGCACCCGCCCTGCCCCGGAGCGAGCAGGCTGAGCGAACGGCGCTGAACTGGGACGAGGCGGCGCCGTGGATCAGGGCCGCACTCGACGGCTGATGCTCAGATCAGCCGCGGCGCGTCGTCGGGCGGGCCGCGGTCCAGTTCGACGGCCCACCAGCCCTCGGGCGGCGGGGTCATGAGGCGCGCGGCGCCGTGCCCCGCCTCGCCGAGCCACAGCGCCCGATCCTCCGGCAGGATCGCCACCGGCAGGCGGCTATGGATCTCCGCCAGCTCCGGCGGTGCGGCGCAGGTGACGATGGCGCAGGTCGAGATCACGCCGTCGGGCCCGGGCCAGTCCTGCCAGACGCCTGCGAAGGCGACACCACCGCCCGCCGCCGGAGACAGCCAGTGCGGCCGCTTCCCTCGCCGCCCCAACGCCTGCCATTCGTAGAACCCGTCCGCGGGGATCAGGCAGCGCCGCGCCCGGCAGGCCGCACGAAAGGCGGGCTTCTTCGCGATGGTCTCGGAGCGCGCATTGATCAGGAGCGGCCCGCTATCCGGGCTCTCGTACCAGTCGGGCAGGAAGCCCCAGCGCATCGCCCGCAACCGTCGCCCGTACTCCGAGACGACGACCGCGATGTCGGTGGTCGGGCGGACGTCCTCCTCGGGCATGACCTCATCGACCAGCTCCGCCTCGAAGAGCTCGGCCAGATCCTCGGGCGTATCGGTGCGCGAGAACCGGCCGCACATCAGCCGATCTCCACCAGCTCCCCGCGGAAGCGTCGCATGTTCTCGACATAGTGGAGGGCGGAGGCCTCGAGCATCTTCGCGCCCGCAGCGTCGATCTCGCGAACGACCTTGCCGGGCGTGCCCATGACAAGGGAGTTGTCGGGAATGTCCTTGCCCTCGGTCACCAGAGCCCCAGCGCCGATCAGGCAGTTCTTCCCGATCTTCGCACCGTTCAGCACCGTGGCCCCCATGCCGATCAGCGAGTTATCCCCAATCGTGCAGCCGTGCAGCATCGCCTTGTGCCCGATGGTGCAGCCCCGCCCGATGGTGAGCGGGAAGCCCATGTCGGTGTGCATCACCACGTTCTCCTGAACGTTGGTGTTCTCGCCCACGTCGATCAGCTCGTTGTCGCCGCGCAGCGTGCAACCGAACCAGATGCCGACGCCCTCCCCCAGCCGCACGGCGCCGATCACGTTGGCATCAGGCGCGACCCAGCAATCACCGCTCTCCGGCAGCTCCGGACGGCGGTCGGCGAGGGTGTAGAGCGGCATCAGGTTCTCTCCTTGATCTGGCCGGACATGAGCCGCGCCTGCTGGGCGATGTCGGGCCGGCGGTCACGGCGCAGGCGCTCGGCCACCAAGACCGAGCGGAGCTGGTCGTAGCAGGTGTCGAGATCGTCGTTGATGAGGATGTAGTCGTATTCGGCCCAGTGGCTCATCTCCCGCCGCGCCTCGCCCATGCGGCGGGCGATCACGTCCGGGGCGTCCTGTGCACGCTTGCGCAGGCGGTGCTCCAGCTCCTCGATGGAGGGGGGCAGGATGAAGATGGAGATCGCCTCGCGCCCCATCTCGGAGTTGCGGATCTGCTGACCGCCCTGCCAGTCCACATCGAAGAGCACGTCGCGCCCCGCACTCATCGCGTCCCTTACGGGGCCGAGGGGCGAGCCGTAGAGATTGCCGAAGACCTCGGCATGCTCCAGCATCTCGCCCGCCACGACCATGCGCTCGAACTCGGCACGGTCCTTGAAGTAGTACTCCCGCCCGTCCTCCTCACCGGGCCGCGGCGGGCGGGTGGTGGCGGAGATCGAGAAGGAGATCTCGCCGTCCTCCGACAGGAGCCGCCGCGAGAGCGTCGACTTGCCCGCCCCGGAGGGCGAGGAGAGGATGACGAGGAGGCCGCGGCGGCACGGATCTATCATTCGGTTCTCATTCGACGTTCTGGACCTGCTCGCGCATCTGATCGATCACGACCTTGAGCGCAAGGGCCACGCGCGTCAGCTCCGCATCGCCGGACTTGGAGGCGAGGGTGTTCGCCTCCCTGTTGAACTCCTGCATCAGGAAGTCGAGCTTGCGCCCGATGGGCCCGGTTTCGGTGAGATGCACGCGGGCCGCGGCGACATGCGCGTCGAGGCGATCGAGCTCCTCGGTCACGTCGGCCTTCACGGCGATCAGGGCGAGCTCCTGCTCCAGCCGGTCGGTGTCGGGGGCGGCCTCCATCAGTGCGGCGACGCGGGCGCGCAGCGTCTCGCCGGCCCGGGCGGCCCGGGCGGCCGCCGTCTCCCGCGCTTCGGCAGCCAGGCGGGCGATCTCGTCAATGGAGGTGGTGAGGAGCGTGGCCAGCGCCGCGCCCTCGGACTCCCGCGCGTGGGCAAGGGCATCGAGCAGCGCCGCGATTTCCGACTGGGCGGCCTTGAGCCAGGCCTGCCCGGCCTCGCCTCCCTCGGCTACACCGCGCAGGGCAAGGATGTCAGCGGCGCTCACGGCCGCCAGCTCCCGCCCCTGTTGTGCTGCGACCGCCTCAACCTCGGCCAGGGCGGCGAGCGCCTGGTCGAGCGCCACGCGGTTCACTCCGCCGCCCGCCGCATCGGGCAGGCGCGACCAGCGCAGGGAAATCGAGACGTTGCCGCGCGCGAACCGGCGCGGCGTCGCCTTGCGCAGCTCGGCCTCCAGCGCGTCCGCACCGTCGGGTAGGCGCAGCCGCAGGTCGAGGCCGCGCGCGTTGACGCTGCGCGCCTCCCACGCCCAGCTCATCCCCTCGCCGGTGCCATCCACCCGCGCGAATCCCGTCATCGACTGCATCGCCACCTCCCGTCCCGGAGCGCCAGCGTTAACCTTCGGCCCCGAAAAATCATCTAAAATGCGTCGAAAATGCTAATGTCTGTGTTGTGGGAAGAGCAGACGCGTTTTTCGGACACTTTCTTGAAAATGTGTCCTAAGCTGGTGGGAGAGCGGTGTGGAACACGGGGATTTCGGTGTCGGACGGAAGGGCCTTCGGCCCGGCGATCGGATGGACGGCGCGATGAGCCAGCACATCATCGACAGCCTCGGTTCCTATTGGGAGCGGCTGCGGGGCGATCGGCTTGCGCCCCGGCGGTCGGAGATCGACCCGCGCGCCTTCGAGGATGCGCTCGAGCACATGTTCATCCTGGAGGACACCGCGGGCGCCCCGCTGCGCATCCGCCTCGGCGGCACGCGGATCTGCGACATGATGGGGATGGAGGTGCGCGGCCTGCCGGCACGCGCGCTCTTCAACGACGGCGACCGGACCCGTGCGCAGGAGCTGATGCGCGAGGTGATCGACCGCCCCGCGCGCGTCGACCTGCAACTGACGGCGAGCGGGCGCGGCATGGCCGACGCCCCGGCCCGCATGATCCTGCGCCCGCTCTGCGACGATTTCGGCGACATCACCCGCATCCTCGGCTGCCTGGTAGTGGAGACCGAGCAGTTCGGCGTGGAGACGCAGCTCACCATCGGCGCGATCCGCCTCGACACACTGCGGGAGCGCGCGGCGATCCCGCGGCCCGTCGCAGGCTTCGCGCAGGAGCAGGCGGCATTCCAGATGCCGCATCTGAAGCCCATCGACGGAGGCAAGGCCTCGACCGAGCGCAAGCCGCTCAGCCGCGCGCATCTGCGCGTCGTGAAGGACTGAGGCTCAGCCCCGCCACCACTCCGCCTGCGGGATGCCCTGCAACGCCAGCAGCGCTGTAAGGTCGGAGTGATCGAGCACGGCGTCGGCCCCGTTCTTCAGCGCCGGTTTCGCCTTGTAGGCCACGCCAAGACCCGCCGCCTCGACCATGGCAAGGTCGTTGGCTCCGTCGCCCACGGCGATCACCGCGTCGGGGCCGAAGCCGCCCTGCCCGGCCAATTCATGCAGCGCGTCGAGCTTCGCCTGCCGGCCCAAGATCGGCTCGGTCACGTCGCCGGTCAGCCGGTCATCCTCGAACAGCAGCGTGTTGGCACGGTTGACCGCGAAGCCCGCGGCCGCGGCCACCCGGCTCGTGAAGAAGGTGAACCCGCCCGAGACCAGCGCCGTCTGCGCCCCGCGCGCGGCCATGGTGCGCACCAGCACCTCGGCGCCGGGATTGAGCGCGATGCGCTCGGCATAGCACTGCTCCAGCGCGGCGGTCGGAAGGCCCTTCACCAGACCGACTCGCTCGCGCAGCGCCGCCTCGAAGTCGAGCTCGCCGCGCATGGCGCGTTCGGTGATATCGGCGACCCGGTCCTTGACGCCGGCGAAATCCGCGAGCTCGTCGATGCATTCGACCGGGATCATGGTGCTGTCCATGTCGGCGATCAGCATCCGCTTCTCGCGCCCCGCCACGGGGACGACGTTGAGATCTACGCCCTCGGGGGCCGCGGCGTCGACCGGCCCATCCACGGCGACCTCGACGGCGGTCTCCGCCAGCCGGTTCGGCGTGCCGCCCAGCGCGCGCGCCACGTCCTCGGCCACCGCATCGCTCACTCCGGCGGCGGCGGTCAGCACGACCATATGGGTCATGTTCACCTCTTCGGATAAGGGAAGGGGCGCCGCAGCGCCCCCTTGGATCACATCGCCGCGCGGTGCTTGACCGGCGCGCGATCGAGCTCTTCGGCCACGAGGAAGGCCAGCTCCAGCGCCTGGGAGGCATTGAGCCGCGGGTCGCAGGCCGTGTGGTAGCGGTCCGACAGGTCCTCGTCCGTCACCGCGCGCACGCCGCCGGTGCACTCGGTCACGTCCTGACCCGTCATCTCGAAATGCACGCCGCCGGCATAGGTGCCCTCGGCCGCGTGGATCTCGAAGAACTCGCGCACCTCGCTCAGCACGCTGTCGAAGGCGCGGGTCTTATAGCCGGTGGACGACTTCGTGGTGTTGCCGTGCATCGGATCGCAGGACCAGACGACCTTGCGGCCCTCACGCTCCACCGCCCGGATCAGGCCCGGCAGGTGGTCGCCGACCTTGCCCGCACCGAAGCGCGCGATCAGCGTCAGCCGCCCCGCCTCGTTCTCCGGGTTCAGCTTGTCGATCAGCGTGATCAGCTCGTCCGGTTCCAGCGACGGGCCGCATTTCAGCCCGATCGGGTTCAGTACGCCGCGGCAGAACTCCACATGCGCACCGTCCGGCTGCCGCGTGCGGTCGCCGATCCAGATCATGTGGCCCGAGCCCGCCACCACGTTGCCGGAGGTCGAATCGACCCGGGCCAGCGCCTCCTCGTATTCGAGCAGCAGCGCCTCGTGGCTGGTGTAGAAATCGACCCGCCCCAGCGCGTCGGTGTTGGAGGAGTTGACGCCCGCCGCCTCCATGAAGCGCAGCGCTTCGGAGATCCGGTTGGCGAGATCGCGGTATGACGTGGAGGCCGCCGCATCGGCAAACCCCAGCGTCCATTCGTGCACCCGGTGCATGTCCGCGAAGCCACCCTGGGAGAAGGCGCGCAGCAGGTTCAGCGTCGCCGCCGCCTGGGTGTAGGCCTGCAGCATCCGCTGCGGATCGGGGATCCGGGCCTCGGGCGTGAAGTCGAACCCGTTGATGATGTCGCCGCGGTAGCTCGGCAGTTCCACACCGCCCTTCACCTCGGTCGACGCCGAGCGCGGCTTCGCGAACTGCCCGGCCATGCGGGAGACCTTCACCACCGGCAGCTTCGCGCCGAAGGTCAGCACCATCGCCATCTGCAACAGCACCCGGTACGTGTCGCGGATATTGTCGGCGGAGAACTCGTTGAAGCTCTCGGCGCAATCACCGCCCTGGAGGAGAAACGCCTTGCCCTCGGACACGTCGGCGAGCTTGCGGCGCAGCGCCCGCGCCTCACCTGCAAAGACCAGCGGCGGATAGGAGGCGAGCCGGGTCTCCACCTCGCACAGTGCCTCGGCATTCACGTAATCGGGCATCTGGATGCGCGGCTTGGCACGCCATCCGGCCTTGGTCCAGGTTGCAGACATCTCGCGCACACTCCTGATCGCGGTCTCTTCGTCGGGGTGACGTCGTAACACGCCCGCTTGCGCCATGACCAGTCGCGAACGGTGCTCTTGGCGCAATTTTCGGCCGCGTCAATGTCGATCGACACGGGGTGTGTTTTTGCTGCTTGACGCAGTTGGCGAAATGCATGGAACTGAGCCATCGTTCCGCGCGGGGCCACGCATGACCGAGACAGCCGACACGCCGCAGACCTTCGTGTTCCTGCTGACGGCGAACTATTCCCTGCTCTCCTATGCCTGCGCGGTGGAACCGTTGAGGCTCGCCAACTTCACCTCCGGCCGGGAGCTCTACCGCTGGCGCGTCGCGGGCGAGAACGGCGAGTATGCGGAGTGCTCCAACGGCCAACGCACCCTGCTCGACATGGGTCTCGACGAGATCGGGCGCGACGAGGTGCTGATGATCTGCTCGGGCATCGACGTGAAGGGCGCGACCACGAAGCCCATCCTGCAATACCTGCGGCGCGAGGCGCGCAAGGGCATCGCCGTCGGCGGCCTGTGCAACGCCACCTACATCATGGCGCGCGCGGGACTGTTGGAGGATCGCCGCTGCACCATCCACTGGGACAACCGCGATAGCTTCATCGAGGAGTTCCCGGACATAGCACTCACCCAGGCGATCTACACCATCGACGGGAACCGCTATTCGAGCGCGGGGGGCTCCGCCTCCGCCGACCTGATGCTGAAGCTGATCGCGGACACCCACGGGCAGGAGCTCGCCAACAAGGTCGCGGACCAGATGATCTACACAACGATCCGCACGGATCGGGAGGAGCAGCGCCTCTCCATCCCCACCCGGATCGGGGTGCGCCACCCAAAGCTCGCCACCGTGATCCAGATGATGGAGGACAATATCGAGGAGCCGATCAGCCCCTCGATCCTCGCCTCGGACGTCGGCATGAGCACGCGCCAGCTCGAACGCCTGTTCCGCCGCTACCTCAACCGCTCGCCCAAGCGCTACTACATGGAACTGCGGCTGCAGCGGGCGAAGAACCTGCTGATGCAGACCGACATGACGGTGATCAATGTGGCGCTCGCCTGCGGCTTCACCTCGCCCTCGCACTTCTCCAAATGCTACCGCGCTCATTTCGACACCACCCCCTACCGCGAGCGCGGAACGCAGGGGGCGGCGTGAGGCGGTGATTGCATCATTCCTTGTGGTTGAGCCCGGAAGGGACTAAGCCGTCCTCGCAACGTGTCATGTCGCCGACTTCTCCGAGCTCAACGCAGATCGCAGGGTTTCGATTTGCCTTGCACCCCGGCCGCCGCATCCCGCGCGGCCCTTACAGGAGAGAACGGATGGCCACTGGCACCGTGAAATGGTTCAACCCCGACAAAGGCTACGGCTTCATTCAACCCGATGCGGGCGGCAAGGACGTGTTCGTACACATCTCCGCCGTCGAGCGTTCGGGTCTGACGGGCCTCAAGGACAATCAGAAGGTTTCCTACGAACTGGAAACCGGCCGCGACGGCAAGCAGAGCGCGGGCTCTCTCGTCGTGGAGTGATCGGGCAGCGCCCGGTCATCTGACCCGAAGCACCAACGGCAGCCGCACCCCGGCTGCCGTTTTCGTTTGCGCACCCCCGCGGTAGCGTTGCGCGAACGTTCAATGCTGCGGACATCTGGTGAAAATGGTCGGAGCGGCGAGATTCGAACTCACGACCCCCTGTACCCAAAACAGGTGCGCTACCAGACTGCGCCACGCTCCGACCTAGGGACCGGATAGCGCGGCAGCACGGCTTTGGAAAGGGCCATTCCGCTCAGAGGAGCAGTGCGAGGTGGACGAGGCCGAAGAGACCCGCGCCGCCGATGAGGATCCACGAGGTCAGGTTGTCAAACTCGTTCGCCGGATGGGTCCGGAACAGCCAGTGCAGGCCGACATGGATCACCGCGAAGGTGGAGAGCGCGGCCGCCCCCACCGTCGCCGCGCCCTGCAGCGCGAGCCACAGGAGTGCGGCGAAGAGCGGCACGTGGAGCCAGACGAACACCGCCTCACCGCGCGCCTCCGGCAGATCGCGCAGGAGCGGCAGGATGCGCCATTCGTGGCGGCGCATGGCATCGAGTTCATGCGTGAAGAAAAAGCCGGCCATCAGCGCGAAGGCGAGATCGGCCATGGCGCCGCCCGCCCCGTCAGTCGCCGCAGGGCCAGGCGGCCTCGGTGCCGAACGACGGATGGCGTAGCTCCGCCCCCGGCGAGAGCCCAAGCAGCGTCGAGAGCCCGCCATTGATCTCCAGAACCGCGACGATGTCATCGGTGGCCGATGGAATCGGTGTCTCGTCCAGCGGAACGGCGTTGACGTGAATGTCGCGCACCACACCCCGCTCATCGAGGAAGATCATGTCGAGCGGGATCAGCGTGTTGCGCATCCAGAAGCTGCGCCGCTGCGGGCCGTCGTCGTAGAGGAAGAGCATCCCCTCGAACTGCGGCATGTCCTCGACGAACATCAGGCCGCGGGCGCGCTCCTCGACATCGTCGGCGATCTCGACGGTGAAGGTCGCCTCGACGCCCTGGTGGCGCAGATCGACGCGGTCGTCCCGGCATTCGGCCGCGACCGCACCGCCGGCGCAGAGAAGAGCGAAAAGGCTAGGAAACCACCGTGTCCCAATTGCGGACATACATCACCATCCGTCCCCGTGGGCCGTCGCCGATATGGGCGGCAACCGCTTCGTTGGACTGTAGATCAGCAATGCCGCAACGCCGCAAGGTCTCCATATGGACGAAGACATCCTCGCTGTCGCCGAACACGTTGAGAAAGCCGAAGCCCTTCACGCGGTCGAACCACTTCACCCGGGCGGGGACGTATTCGATCTCGCTCGCGGCGGGGATGTCGATCACGGCGCCGAGCGGCCCGTGCGCTGGCTCCTCCGGTTGTTCGACCTCGACGACGGCGCTGGCCATGCGGCCCTTCTCCGTCTCCTCGACCTCGACGGTGATGGCACCGCCTTCGAAGAGCTCACGCAGGCCCGCGGCCTTCAAGACGCTGGCGTGGATCATCACGTCGCCCGCGCCGTCCTCCGCCACCATGAACCCAAAACCGCGCGTGGTGTCGTACCACTTCACCTGTCCCGAAACCATGTATTTTACCATTTTCTTATTGTCTTTCAGCGGAGTACCGAAAGAGTGTCCCATCCTCGACGGTGAACGCAAACCCACGTCCGACGCGCATCCCTGCCCCGATCCGACCATGGCGTGTCGTCCCCTGACCGAAGCGTCGAAAGGATAGATATCGCCTTTCGCTTGTGTCAAGCAGGCCACTACGGCCAGTAGGGGAGCGCGACACGGGTGCCACAGCACAGATCTTTTCGAACGGCGCGCTTCTGGCTGCCGGCCCTTGTTTTGATGGGAGCATGCGCCGCGCCGCTGCCCGTGCTCTTGCCGGACGCAGACGGTGTCCAGCGCGAATTCCTGCTGACGGCGGGGCAGACGCAGCTCGTTTCGCGCTCCATCGACGACGTGGATGACGTCGCCGACGCCGCCACCCGGCGCAGCATCGAGGAGATCGCAAGCCGCCGCCGGACCGAGGAGGTGCGCCTCGACCAGCTCGCCTACTTCTTCCGCGCGCCCGACGGTCAGGCCTACCTGCTCGCGAACGGGGAGAAGGCGCTGGTGCGCGGCGAGCCGGTGGCGCAGTGCCCGGTCCAGATCTCCATCCGCAGCGCCGAACCCGATCCGGGCGGGCGCGACACCATCGCCACGGCGCTCGACCTCTGCCATGCGGAGCTGGGCAATCTGGGGTTGGAGGAGGATTGCGGCTGCCGCCTGCTCGCCCACGGCGCCATCCTGCGCGCGGAGCTC
Source organism: Pontivivens ytuae (assembly GCF_015679265.1). NCBI lineage: Bacteria > Pseudomonadati > Pseudomonadota > Alphaproteobacteria > Rhodobacterales > Paracoccaceae > Pontivivens > Pontivivens ytuae. The sequence goes on along the minus strand of NZ_CP064942.1, from coordinate 3,317,622 downwards.
GCGGCGTTCGAATACGCCATCGACCTTCCCGCCCGCCTGTTCCGCGGCGGGCGCCTTGACCCGATCACCTATTTCGCCCGTGAGATCGTGGAGGAGAACGGCGACCGCGGCGTGGTGATCGAGGTCGGCGCGGAGCGGGTCGTGACCCTGCGCTACGACATGGCGTCGTCCCCCACGGCGGAGGCGACCTTCCCGAACGGCACCGTCGTTCCGGCCGAGCGTCAGCCCGTCGGCTTCGACCGCGGGCGGCTGCGCGAGAGTTTCACGCTGACCGATCCCGAGGGCGCGGCTTTGCGGGTTATCGTCGGGCCCTGAGGCTCAGACGTGCTGGCCGCCGTTCACCTCGATCTCGGTCCCGGTGACATAGGCGGAACCCTCGGTGCAGAGGTAGTAGATCGTCTTGGCCACCTCCTCGGGCTTGCCGAGGCGGCGCAGGGGTAGCGTCTCCACCAGCTTCTCCGTGCCGGGGCTGAGGATATCGGTCTCGATCTCGCCGGGGGCGATGGCGTTCACCCGCACGCCGAGGGGCCCATAGTCATGCGCCATCTCCCGCGTCAGCGCCGCTAGTGCCGCCTTCGACGTGGCATAGGCGGCGCCGGCAAAGGGGTGCACGCGCGCACCCGCGATGGAGGTGACGTTGACGATCGCCCCCTGCGCCGCCGTCAGCTCCTTCTGCAGGCCCCGGGCGAGGACCACGGGCGCGAAGAAGTTGACGTGAAACACCTTTCCCCAGTCCCGCAGGTCCGTGTCGAGGGTGGAAAGCCGCGCGCCGCCCTCCCCTTTCGGCGAGATCCCGGCATTGTTCACCAGCGCCTCCAGCCGGCCGGCCAGCAGCCGCCGCCTGATCTCTTCCACCGCCTCCATCGTGTCGTGAGGATCGGAGAGATCGACCTGGATATGATCCTCCGGCCCCGCCTCCCACGGGCAGTTCTCCGGAAACGGATGGCGCGAACAGGTGATGACCCGCCACCCGGCGGAAGAGAAGCGCTTGACGGTCGCATGCCCGATCCCGCGGGAGGCGCCGGTCAGAAGCAGCGTGCGGCGATCAGGCATGGCGGGCTCCTTCGGCAGCGCAGCAAACCCAAGCTAGGCGCTCGGGAATGCCGCGGCAAGCCGGGGCTACGACCGGGGACAACCTTGCTCACTCGTCAAATGGGCAGCCAAGTTCGAGTACACGACTGAACGTGAAAGACTTGGATAAAACGTCGCAATTTTGTCTGCCGGTACAGGGCGCGCTTTTCGCGAAGAAAGGTACAAGAGTTCACTGCGCGGAAATACGGCCGGGCATCACCGAAACCCGCTTGATGACAGAGCTGAACCGTTGAACGATGGCAGTGACTACACCGCGTTGCAACTAATATCCGCAATGAGACAGACCGCGCCCTAGCCCGCGTCATAATAGAGGATGGTGAGCCGGGCCTTGTGGGCTGAGCGGATGTGCTTGCGCGCGGCCGCCTCGGCCGCGGCCGCGTCCCGCCGGGCGATCGCGTCCAGAATGGCGGTGTGCTCCTCGATCGCCTCGGCCTGTCGGCCTGGCACCGACAGCGTCGTGCGACCGAGGAGGGCCATGGACTGCGCGAGGCCATCGAGGGTCCGGTTCAGATAGCGGTTGTGCGCGCCATCGCAGATCGCCCGGTGAAAGATCCGGTTCAGGCGCGACGCCTCGGCCGGATTGGCATCGTTGGGCTTTTGCCTTGCCAGAAGGTCCGACAGGGCCGCGATCTCCATCTCCGATGCGTGCTGTGCGGCGAGGGCCGCGGCGGTCGCCTCCAGAACCTCGCGGATCGTGTAGAGTTCGGACACCGCCTGGTTGTCGAGCTGGTTCACGGTCACGCCGCGATGCGGCTCGTGGACGACGAGGCCGTCGCTTTCCAGCCGCCGGATCGCCTCGCGCACCGGGGTGCGCGACAGCCCCAGTTCCGACGCGAGCTCCCCCTCGTTCAGACGGTCGCCGGGCTTGATCCGACCGGTCAGGATCTTGTCGCGGATCTTCTCGAAGGCTTCGTTGGCTGTGAGCTTGCGGGGCTTGTCGTTCAACTCAGGTGTCCAGTGGGAAAGGCAGGTCCCACATGTCCTGCAGCAATCCGCGTGGAAAGTCGAGCGACAGCAGCCAGGCGAGGAGCGCAAGTACACCGAGCGCGGCGGCCCCGCCCAGCAGCGCCCGCACCGGCGAGACCCCGCTGCGCAGATGGAGGAAGAGCCCGGCGAAAAGCCCCACGGCGAGCCAGAACCCGATCAGCAACGTTCCCGCCAGCAGCCCCACGACCCACGCAACCTGTGGCCAGGCGGAGCGCTGGACCCTGGCCACGCCGTCGGGCCGGTCGAGGTCGCAGAAGATCGGGCTGCCGGGCGGGCTCCGCCAGACGAGGAACAGCGTGACCAGCGACAGGCCCAGCATCGGCAGGGCGATTACCTGTGGAAAGAGGCGCCCACCCGGCGTCAGGCCCCAGGTGGTCACGAGCACGAACACGGCAGCACCGACCATCGTCAGCGTGATCGCGATCTGCCCCGCGCTGCTGCCGTAACGCGGGCGCCCCTCGGCCGAGCGCTGCGCCTTCAGCAGCAGGTAGCCCGCCCAGGCCGAGAGCAGGCAGATCGCAACGAGCGCGAGGAAGAGCGGCCGCTGGAAGACCGACCAGCCGTAGAACTGCGTCGTCTGGTAGAAGTTCGTCTCCAGCCCGTAGGCGAGCACGAAGCCGATCATGAGCGCCGGCCGCGGGAAGCCGTAGCGGCGCAGGAAGTAGGCGAAGATGCCGATGCCCGTCGCCACGATCAGATCGCCCCAGGCCCGCGTCGACTGGAAGGCGGCGAAGAGCACCATCGCGATCAGGAACGGCGCGATGTACTTGAAGTCGATCGTCGTGAGCCGGGAGATGGGCTGCGCCAGCACCACGCAGAGCACCGCGCCCAGGATGTTGGCGAGCGCCAGCGACCAGATGATGGTGTAGACGAGCTCGATCTCCCGCGTGACCATCTGTACGCCCGGCTGCACGCCAAGCAGGATCATCCCGCCGAGCAGGATCGCGGTCGCTGCAGAACCCGGAATGCCGAAGATCAGCGTCGGCACCAGCGCGCCGCCCTCCTTGGCGTTGTTGGAGCTCTCGGGCGCGAGGACACCGCGGATGTCGCCCTTGCCGAAGCCGGTCTTGTCCTTCGCGGTCTGGACGGCGTGGGCATAGGCGACCCAGTCAACCACCGTTCCGCCGAGGCCCGGCAGCATGCCGAGGAAAGTGCCGAGGCCCGAGCAGCGCAACACCAGCCAGCGATGCCGGATCGCGTCGCGCACGCCGTTGAGCCAGCCGCCCCGCAGGGTCGCGCGCTCCGAAATGGCACTGTCGCGGCGCATCAAGTCGATGATCTCGGGGATCGCGAAGACGGAAATGGCGATCACCATCAGTGGGATGCCGTTCGAGAAGTAGAGGATCTCGAACTCCATCCGGTATTCATTCGTTGCCGGCGTGATGCCGATCATGCCGATGCACAGGCCCAGCATCGCCGTCATCAGGCCCTTGAGGAACGAGCTGCCGGACAGCACGCCCACCATGGTGAGGCCGAAGACGGAGAGCATCAGCATCTCCCCGGTGCCGAAGGCGAGCACGATGGGCCGCGCGATCTGCAAAACCAGCGTCAGGATCACCGCGCCGAAGAGCCCGCCGAAGAGCGAGGCGACGAAGCCCGCGGCGAGCGCCCGCGCGGCTTCTCCGCGCTTGGCGAGGGGGAAGCCGTCCTCCACCGTCGCCTGGCTCGAGACCGAGCCGGGTATGCCAATCAGCACCGCCGGAAAGGTGTCCGATGTGGCGACCACGCTCATCACCCCGAGCATGAGCGCCAGCCCGCTTACCTGGTCGAGCCCGTAGATGAAGGGCAGCAGCAGCGCGAGGCCGACGGAGCCGCCGAAGCCCGGCAGGATCCCCACCATGAGGCCCAGCAGCACCCCCGCGATCAGATAGAGCGGCGTCGTGCCGGACAGGATCTGCGCGAAGGCAGACAGCAGGTCGTGCATCATGTCGGGATCCCCACGCGGCAGGCCGGGCCGCCTCGCAAGGCGGCCCGGATCCGGATCACTGGCTGAAGTTGTAAGCCTCGCTCAGCCAGTTGAGCACCCACGCTTCGGCCTCTTCAGGCACTTCGGTGGCGGCGGCCTTCGCGACGGTGAGCGCGTCCTCGCCCACGATCTGCTCGTAGACGCCGATGCCGCCGACCAGCGTCTCCATCGCCTCGGGATCGTCGACGATGGCCTCGAAGGCGGCGCGGTAGGCCTCGATGATCGCGGGGTCGGTCTCGGCGGGCAGCATGATGAACTTCTGTGCGCCGAAACCCGCGGCATGGAAGGCGCGCCAAGCGTCCCATGCGGGACCGGACGGCGCCTCACCCTTCACCATTTCATAGACCTCGGGGAAGGTCGGCATGTCCGGGAAGGTCGGGTCGCGAACGATGTTGCCGTCCGCGTCCAGCGCACCCCAGGTGAAGAGCGGCACCATATCGCCTTCCTCCACCAACGGCTGCACGCCGTTCAGGTAGGAGGGTGTCGTCTGGTAGTCGATCTGCAGCTCACCCCGCTGGATCGACTGCAGCGCGTTGGAGCGGGACTGCATCCCGAAGACCGGCTCCACCTCCAGCTCGAGCAATTGGAAGGCCAGGAGCGGCACGAGGTCGAGCGTGGCGACCCCCTGGCTGCCGTAGCGGGCGCCGGTGCCCGCGATCTCCATGATCTCGGAGGCGTCGGCGATCCCCGCATCGGCGGGCACGTAGACGACACCGCCCGAGGGCGAGGCGAAGACCGGCGTCCAGTCGGCATAGTCGTAGCGCACCCGCGGGTCGCGCAGCAGGAACGGGATCTGGATCGAACCCGAGGTGCCGAAGATCATGGAGCCGTCGGCCTCCATCCGCCGGGCGAACTCGTTGGAGCCGCCGATGCCCCCGCCCTGATTGTTGTTCACCACGTTCACCACGGGCTCGCCGGGCAGGTTCTCCCGGATCAGGGGGGCGAGCGTGCGGGCCCAGACATCGGTGCCGCCGCCTTCGCGGAAGGGCACCCAGAACTCAATCGTCTCGCCTTCGAAGCTCACCTGAGCCGAGGCCGGAACGGCTGCCGAAAGGCCGGCGGCCATCAGAAGCATCGCTGCTCTGCGGTTCATCATGTCGTCTTTCTCCCGTTGTGGCCGGTCGCTTCGTCGCGATCGGCGCGGCTGCCCGGTGCTTCCATTCACCAGTTGTATTAAACTAAATACAATTGTATGCAGCTTTGCAACGGAAGATTTTGGAGATCGGCGATGAACGTATCGGACTACATGGCGCGCTACCTGCGCAGCTCGGGCATCGACACCATCTTCGGCTATCCCGGCGATCCCTCCGTGGAGTTTCTGGAGGGATGCCGCCGCGAGGAGATGTCCTTCGTTCTCGCCCGTCGCGAGGGCACTGCGGGCCTGATGGCGGAGGCTTACGGAATGCTCACCGGGCGGCCAGGCGTCGCGCTGTCGACGCTTGGGCCGGGCTCCACCAACCTGGTCAATGCGGTGGCGAACGCCACGCTGGACCGGACGCCGATGATCGCGATCTCCGGCCAGATCGACACCAAGCGGATGCCCACCTTCACCCACCAGGTGGTCAACCAGGACGCGCTGTTCTCCCCGGTCTCGAAATACGTGGCCACGGTTGGCGCGAACAATGTGGGCGACGTGATGCGCAAGGCGCACCGCACCGCCATCGCACCGCGGCCGGGTGCCGTTCACCTCACCACCCCGGCCGACGTGGTCGGGGCGGAGGTCGTGAACGACGCGATGAGCGTGCCGCCCGTGCGCGCGGTCGGCGGTCCGGCCGACACGGCGGAGGCGGTGCAGCAGATCCGCGCCGCACGCCGTCCCGTCATCCTGTTCGGCATCTCGGCGATGCAGCGCGATGCGGGGGCCGAGCTCGTCGCCCTCGCCGAGCGGATCGGTGCGGCGATCGTCGCGGCACCGATGGCCAAGGGCACGGTGAGCGAGGAGCATCCGCTCTTTGCAGGGACGCTCGACATGGCCTGCAACCAGATCATGTGGGACTTCCTCGACAGCGCCGATCTGATCCTGTGCGCCGGTTTCGACGCGGTGGAGCTCATCAAGCCGTGGTCGGTCTCGCCGCCCGTCATCCATATCGACGAGGTGCCCAACACCGACCAGATCTACGCCGCGGGGCTGGAACTGGTGGGCGACCTGCCGCTGACGCTCGCAGCCCTTGCCGATACGGTGGCCGACGCGCCGGGCTGGCCCCTCGCCGATGTGGCCGCCCATCGCGAGGCGCTGGGTGCGGCCTTCGACGACGGGCGGGTCGCGGGCGTACTGAACCCGTCGGACGTGATCCGCATCGCGCGCGGCGCCGTCGCGGGGGACGCGATCGTGACCACGGATGTGGGCTCCCACAAGCTGCTCGTCGGCCAGGGGTGGCGGCCGGGCGGGCCGCGGCGGCTCCTGATGACGAACGGCCTCTCCTCCATGGGCTTCTCCCTGCCTGCCGCGATCACGGCCAAGATGCTGAACCGGGGCACGGAGGTGGTGTGCTTCACCGGCGACGGCGGCCTCGCCATGGTGCAGTCGGAGCTCGCGCTCGCCGCCTCGATGAAGCTGGGGCTGAAGGTCGTGGTCTTCCTCGACAACTCGCTCAACCGGATCGAGCTCAAGCAGATGGCGCGGCAATACGCCTCCACCGGCACGCGGATCGATCCGATCGATGTCGGCGGTCTGGCCGGGGCGATGGGCTGCGATGGGGTGGAGGTCGAGGACGAGACCGCGCTCGGCGACGCGCTGTCGACCCGCACGACGGACCGCCCGCTGGTCATCGGGGCGCGCATCGATCCGGCGCAATACGTGGCCCAGTTCTGATGAGCGGCGTCGACGCCATTCCCACTGGCTGTTTCGTCGGCGGCACCTTCGTGGACGGCGGACAGGGCTTCGAGGTGCTCGACAAGTTCCACCTCACGCCCGCCGCCCGGGTGAGCGCCGCCGACGCGGCGACCATATCCCGCGCTCTCGACCTTGCCGCCGCCTACCAGCCCGCCTCCGGGGCCGAGCGGGCGGCGCTGCTGCACCGTGTCCGCGACCGGGTCGCCGAACGACGCGACGCCTTCCGTGACGCGATGGTCGTCGAGGCGGGCTTTCCGATGCGCGACGCCGCGGGTGAGATCGCCCGCGCGCTCGAAACCCTGAAGCTGAGCGCGGAGGAAGCCGGCCGCCTGACCGGGGAGATGGTCCCCTTCGACGGGGCGCCCGGCGGCGCCGGAAGGATCGGCTTCACCCTGCGCAAACCGGTGGGCATCGTCGTCGCCATCACGCCCTTCAACGCGCCACTCAACACCGTCTGCCACAAGATCGGCCCGGCGGTGGCGGCGGGCAACGCGGTCATCCTGAAACCGTCGGACCGCACGCCGCTGACGGCGAACCTGCTGGCGGAGTGCTTTGCCGAGGCGGGTGCGCCCGATGGCGTGCTCGCGGTGCTGCATGGCGGGGCCGACGTCGCGGGCCTGCTCCTCGACGATCCGCGGCCCGGCTTCTACGCCTTCACCGGCTCCACGCAGGCGGGACGCGCGATCCAGGCGCGGGCCGGGCTGCGGCGTACGCAGATGGAGCTTGGCAGCATCGCGGGGACCATCGTGCTCGCCGATGCCGATATCGGGGAGGCGGCGGCGAAATGCGCCGGTGCCTCCTTCCGCAAGGCCGGGCAGGTTTGCACCTCGATCCAGCTTCTCTTGGTGGAGAAACGCGCCCTGCCCGAGTTCGGAGATGCCTATCTGAGCCATGTCGAGACGCTCGTCGCGGGCGATCCCGCGCGGGAGGAGACGGATGTCGGCCCGGTGATCTCGCCCGAGGCCGCCGACCGCATCGCGGCGCTGCTGGAGGGGCAGACGCTGCTCACCGGCGGCGAGCGCGACCGCTCCGTCATCGAACCGACGGTGATCGCGGACCCCGATCCGCTGAGCGCCGCGGCAACGCGCGAGATCTTCGGCCCTGTCGTTTGCCTGATTGGGGTCGACAGCCTCGACGAGGCCATCGCGCGGGTTAACGCGACGCCCTACGGCCTTGCCACCGGGCTCTTCACCCGCGATCTTGGCGCCGCATTTCGCGCGGCCGATCAGCTCCATGTGGGCGGCGTCCATGTGGGCGAGACCTCGTCCAGCCGCGTCGATCTGATGCCTTATGGCGGGGTGAAGGCGTCGGGGTTCGGGCATGAGGGTCCCGCCCGCGCCGTGCGGGAGATGTCGGAGGAGCGGCTGGTGACATTTACGGGGTTTGCCTCATGAGCTGGGACGTGCTGATCGCCGGCGGCGGCAACGCGGCCCTCTGCGCGGCCATCGCGGCGGCGAAGGACGGCGCGCGGGTGCTGGTGGCGGAGGCCGCGCCGCGGGCCTGGCGCGGCGGCAACACCCGCCACACCCGCAACTGCCGCATCGCCCATGACGAGGGCAACGGCATCCTGACCGGCCCCTACCCGGTCGACGAGTTCATGGACGACCTGATGCGCGTCACCAAGGGCCGCACGGACGAGGAGCTCGCCACCCTGACGCTGGAGAAGTCGAAGGAACTCTGGGATTTCCTCGAAGACCAGGGCGTGCGCTTCCAGCCCTCGCTCGGCGGGACGCTGAGCCTGGGGCGGACCAATGCCTTCTTCCTCGGCGGCGGCCGCTCGATGCTGAACGCGCTCTACCGGACGGCGGAGGATGCGGGCGTGGAGGTCCGCTACGACACCCGCGTCGCGGCCCTCGACATCGAGGACGGCTTCTTCAAGGGCGCGACGCTGGAGCGCGACTGGCAGAACGGCGGGCCGGAGCGCGAGGAGGTCACCGCCCGCGCCTTCGTCGCGGCGGCCGGCGGCTTCGAGGCCAATATCGACTGGCTGAAGGAGGCGTGGGGCGACGCGGCAGAGAACTTCCTGATCCGCGGCACCCCCTACAATACCGGCGGCGTGCTGCGCCAACTGCTCGACGCGGGCGTGCAGCAGGTGGGTGAGCCCGACCAGTGCCACGCCGTCGCCATCGACGGGCGCGCACCGAAATTCGACGGCGGGATCGTCACCCGGCTCGACTGCGTCCCCTTCGGTATCGTGCTCAACGCCGAGGCCCAGCGCTTCTACGACGAAGGCGAGGATTTCTGGCCGAAGCGCTACGCCATCTGGGGCCGCCTGGTCGCCGCCCAGCCCGAGCAGGTCGGTCATGTGCTGATCGACGCGAAGTCCATCAACCTCTTCATGCCGTCGGTCTTCCCGCCCGAGCGTGCGGACACGATCGAGGAGCTGGCCGGGAAGATCGGCCTCGACCCCGCGGCGACGCGCGCCACGGTCGACGCCTTCAACGCGGCCTGCGTGCCGGGCATGTTCGACCATGCCGCCCATGACGACTGCCGGACCGAAGGGCTCGACCCGCCGAAATCGCACTGGGCGCGCCCGATCGATACGCCGCCCTTCTACGCCTACAGCCTGCGTCCGGGCATCACCTTCACCTATATGGGCGTCCGCGTGAACGCCGATGCCCGCATGGTCATGGAGGATGGCAGCGTCAGCCCCAACCTCTTCGCCGCCGGGGAGATCATGGCCGGCAACGTGCTGGGTCAGGGCTACCTCGCCGGGATCGGCATGACCATCGGATCCGTGTTCGGCCGCATCGCCGGAGAAAGGGCAGCCGCCTATGTCTCGAATTGACCTTCCCTCCCTCGCCTCCGCCGCGCAGGACGAGGTCGCGCGCCAGATGTCGATCTGCAATGCCTGCCGCTATTGCGAGGGGCTGTGCGCCGTCTTCCCGGCGATGGAGCTGCGCCGGGTCTTCGAGGGGCCGGATACCGACTACCTCGCCAATCTCTGCCACAACTGCGGCGCCTGCTACTACGACTGCCAGTACGCGCCGCCGCACGAGTTTGCGGTGAACGTGCCGCAGGCCCTCGCCGAGCTGCGGGAGGAAAGCTATGCCCGCTACGCCTGGCCGGGCTTCATGGCGCCTGTCTTCGAGCGCAACGGCGTCTGGATCGCACTGGCGGCGGGGCTGTCGGTCGCGCTCTTCATCCTGGGCTTCGCGCTCTGGTCCGATCCCGGAGCGCTGACGGCGAGCGGGAATTTCTACGCGGTGATGCCGCACAACGCGATGGTCGCCGTCTTCGCCCCCGCCTTCCTGTTTCCGCTGGTGGCGATCGCGCTGTCGCTGGTGCGCTTCTGGCGGCTGACCGGCCCGACGCCGGGGCTGACCTTCGCCGCCCTGCGGCAGGCGACGCGGGACGCGGCGACGCTGCGCTATCTCGACGGTGGCGGGATGGGCTGCATGACGCAGTCCGAGCGCCCCGACACGTGGCGGCGGCGCTTCCATCACCTGACCTTCTACGGCTTCCTGCTTTGCTTCGCCTCGACCTCGTCCGGCACGATCATGCACTACGTCCTCGACTGGCCTGCGCCCTACGCTTGGTGGACGCCGCCGAAGCTCTTCGGCGTGCCGGGCGGGCTGGGGCTCGTCATCGGGGCGGCGGGGCTGATCTGGTACGACCGCGCGCGCGACGGTCGGCTGCGCCCGGCGAAGCAGACCGGCATGGGCGCGGCCTTCACCTGGACGCTGCTGGCGCTCGGGGCCACCGGGCTCGCGCTCTACTGGCTGCGGGAGACGCCGGCGATGGGCGTGCTGCTGGCGGTGCATCTGGGCACGGTCTTCGCCTTCTTCATCACCATGCCCTACGGCAAGTTCGTCCACGGCCTCTACCGCTACGCCGCACTCGTCCGGCACGCCTACGAGCAGAAAAGGGCGCATCCGTGAAGGTCGCGTTCCTCGGCTTTTCCGAGGCCGGTCCGGCCTTTGCCGAGGTGCTGATCGCCCATGGCGCCACCGTCTCCGCCTACGACCCGCGGCTGGGGGAGGATGGGGCACTCCGGGCGAAGGCCGAGGCGACGGGAGCGACGATCCACGGAACGCCGGGGGACGCAGTGACGAAGGCGGAGCTCGTGATCTCCACCGTGACCGCCGCGTCCGCCTGTGCCGCGGCCCGCGGGGCAGCACCCGCGCTGCGACAGGGGCAGATCTATCTCGACCTGAACTCCTGCGCACCGGACACCAAGCGCGCGGTGGCCGACATCGTGACCCCCACGGGCGCCAGCTTCGTGGAGGGTGCGGCGATGGGCCTGATCCGCGGGCGCGGCGGGGACGTGCCGCTGCTGCTCTGCGGCGCGGATGCGGAGGCGCTTGCCGCGCGCCTGCGAGAGGCCGGACTGAACACCCGCGCAGTCGGCGCGTATCTCGGCCGCGCCTCGGCCATCAAGCTGATGCGCTCGGTCTATGTGAAGAGCATCGAGGCGCTCTTCGTCGAAGCACACGTGGCCGCCGCGCGCCTCGGCGTCGAGGACGAGGTGCTCGCCTCCCTCTCCGAGACCTTCCCGGGCCCCGACTGGCCAGCTCTCTCTGCCTACCACATCGGCCGGGTCCGCGCCCACGGCGCCCGGCGCGCGGAAGAGCTCGACGAGGCGGCCGAGATGATCGAAGCGCTCGACCTGCCGTGCCGCATGGTGCGCTCGGCCGCCGAAGTGCAGAGGGCCGGGGCAGCCCAAGAGTAGCATCTGAGTCGCTCGGCATGTCACCCGCGCCGCATGACAGTGTTGAAACAATTGTCTATTTGCCGGGATCTGTTCCGTCCTTCACGGTCGCGCCGACGAATTGGCTGACCTTGGATTGGGCGCGCTATGCATTTCGAGACACTCCAGACGATCAGCGTGAACGGGTGCGCGCAAAAGCCGAACGACGATCGCTGCGGCGCGACGGCACGGCTTGCCTGGGTCATCGATGGCGCCACCGACATGGGCCCGCCGGGCTTGCTGGGGCAGCAGGGCGGCGCGTCCTGGTTGGCCTCCACGGCCAGCAATGCCTTCGCCGCCACGCAGGCCGACGACGTCGAGGCGACTTGTCACGCCGTCTTCACCCACATCGAGGATCGGTTCGAGCGACAGAAGACGCGGGAGGTCGCCGCCCCTTGGGAAGTCCCCAAGGCGGCCTTCGGAGTGGCGCAGCTCACAAGCCACGGCTTGTCGGTGGCATGGGCCGCGGACAGCCCGATTCTACACATCTCCGGCCAAGACGTCCGGTGGTGCACCGGTGAGCCGGACACTAGCGCCGAAGCCGCGGATGCACGCGCGCTCGGCCCCGGCATCGGCGCTGCGGCTGAACTCCCCCAAGCCGTCCTCGACGACCGCCGCGCCCACCGCGCCCGGAACGGCCACGTCGCCCTCAGTTCTGACGCGAAGGCATCGTCTGCGGCCACACGCTTCGCGCATCATCCGATCGCTGCCGGCGACGAACTGCTCCTTATGAGCGATGGCTTCGCGAGCCTCGTCACGGATTACGGACGGTACACGGCCCACGAACTCGCGGCCGCGGTCCGATCGGAGGGGCTGGGCGCGCTCCTGCACGACATCCGAACCATCGAACGAGAGGATGCCGACTGCCTGCGCTACCCCCGCTTCAAGGTCAGCGACGACGCAACCGCGCTTTGGTTGAGGGTTGGGAGGTGAACTGGCTCGACAGGCGTGTTTCGCTCAATTTGGACAAGCTCAAGTGACAAACAGGGTGCTTTCCTAGTTCTCGCGCTCGCTACCACTAGAGGCTTGGCCATCGGCTCCGATTCCAGCGAGCAGTGCGGCTCCTCAGATCGGGCGCGTTTTCGGACACTGAGCTTTCAGCGGTCGCCTTGCGGAGCTGGTGAGCACCTCATCTACAGCCGTTGATCCGCAGGCTGGTTGCCTCTTGTTACAGCAGAACGAGACGAGCGTGTCGCGAAGGCCAGTGACGTGTGCTTTGACCTTGATGTGGAGCAGACATGTCTTCGCGATCTTCCAAAAGCCTTTCGCTGACAAGAGAAGCAACCTGAAGGGCCGTTCATGCAGACGAAGCAACTGATTGCTCTGGGACATCGCGCCCCATGGCTGTTGATCTCTCGGTCCTATGTCCGTCTCCATGACTTCGTCACGACGTATCACCATCGCCCTCGCTTGGGGCGCCGCCTGCCACGGTGCTTTCGCCATCGGCGTGGGCCTCATGATCTACCACCTGTTCTTTGGCCTGTTGCAGAGCTGGGGCGCGGTGCCGTGGCCGTGGGCGATCGGTGCGAACCTCGCGCTGCTGACCCAGTTCCCGCTCGCGCACTCGTTGCTGCTCACGCCGCGGGGCAGGAAGATCCTCGCGCTCATCGGCCCGGATGAGCGGCTGGCCACGACGAACTACGCCCTGATCGCCTCGCTTCAACTCGCTCTGCTCTTCGCGTTCTGGACACCCTCGGGCGTGATCCTGTGGCAGGCCGAGGGCGCTCTCTTCTGGACGATGTGCGCCGCCTACGCCGTAGCGTGGGGCTACCTGATGCTCGCCATCCTGCAGAGCGGCGTTCAGCTCCAGTCCGGAATGCTCGGCTGGCTCGCCATGGCCCGGGGGCGCGATCCGCAGTTCCCTGACCTGCCGACCCACGGCCTCTATCGCGTCACCCGGCAGCCGATCTATTTGGGCTTCGCGCTCACGCTCTGGACGATGCCGACCTATACGCCCGATCAGCTCGCGCTCGCTGTGCTCTGGACCGCCTATTGCGCTCTCGCGCCGCGCCACAAGGAGGCGCGCTTCGAGAAGATCTACGGCGACCGGTTCCGCGCCTACCGGCAGCGCGTTCCCTACTGGCTCCCCTTCCCACGAAAGGCCCCGCAAGATGGCGAAACCCCAGCGCAATGACCTGACGATCTACGACGACGTGGCGGAGAAGTGGTGGTCCGACGACATCCGCTGGGTCCGGACGTTGAAGAACATGGTGCCCGGGCGGCTGTCCTACTTCGATCGCTTCATCGACTGGCAGGGCAAGGCGGTGCTCGACCTCGGCTGTGCCGGAGGGTTCCTGGCCGAGGCGCTACACGACCGTGGGGCGAAGGTGACCGGCATCGACCCGGCGAAGGAGGCGATCGCGGCGGCGCGCGCCCATGCGGCCGAGACCGGGCGCGACATCACCTACGACGTCGGCACCGGCGAGGCGCTGCCCTATGCCGATGCGATCTTCGACGCGATCGCCTGCGTCGATGTTCTCGAGCATGTTGCGGACCTCCAGCAGGTGCTGCACGAGGTGGCGCGTACGCTGAAGCCTGGTGCCCTGTTTCTCTACGACACGATCAACCGCAACCCGCTGTCCCGCCTCGCGGTAATCACCATGGCCGAGGACGTCCTGCGCCTGCTGCCGAAGGGGACCCACGATCCGGCGATGTTCATCACGCCCGATGAGCTCCGCGACGGGCTTGAGAAGGCGGGGCTGACGCCCGGTGAGAGCACCGGCCTCGGCCCTCGCGGGCTGACTCGGCGCGGCGATCCAACCTTCGGCCGCCTGCCGCTCAAGACGATCATCTACATGGGCACGGCGCGGAAGGAGTGACCGACGCGCCGAGGCAGCAAGCCTCGTTACGCCGGGGGCTGCGCAGCATATCCAGCGGCTCACAAACCGCGGCGGTTACTTCTCCCCACAATGCGCCGCCAGTTCGGCGTTGAGGCTCTCCAGGAACCGTTCGACCGCTTGCCGCTCCGCCGGACTCAGTTCGTTCGCGATTGCGTCGATCGCTCCGGCCATCGGGATCAGGTCCAGCTCGGCAGCCTTCCACGCCCCCGCCGCAAGCGACACGGAATAGCTGCGCCTGTCGTTCCTGCTCGGCGTCCGTTCGATCATCCCCTTGTGCTCCAGACGGTCGATCAGGGCCGTGATCGAGCCGGACGGCATGTGGAGGCGCGCGCCGATCTCACCGGGCGTGAGTGGTCCGTTCACCTGAAGCTGCTCGAGGCACGCGACCTCGGCGAGGCCGATCTTCATCCGCCGCGCCGCGTAGGCCGCAAAGCTGTAATGCAGCGCCGCGTGTTGCTGCCAGAGCGACAGGATCATGCTGGGCATGGGCCCTCCAACTCTCTCGGAAATCGAGAATAAAGATAGATGGGATTTGCCTTTCCGGCCAGCGGCCCGATGTCGTGCCTTGATTGATCCCGAAAGTCATATGGAGAAAATCATGAGGCTTATCAGAACCCTCACGGCGAGCTTGACTGCGGCCGTAGTGTTCTCGACCGCCGCTCTCGCCGGCCCCGCGGAGAACGCCGCCGGCAGATTCTTCGAGCGCTACGATGCGCAGGACGTGGACGGGATGGTCGAGCTTTTCGCCGAGGGCGCATCCGTTCACTACGTGCCCTTCGGCCCGCCGGGATCGCTGGAGGAGGTCGGGGTCGCGGGCTGGCGCGGTCTCATCGACGCGTTCCCGGACCTCTCCAACGACGTCCGATCCATCCGGGAGACGGCGGACGGCCGCTTCGCCTACGTGGATGTCGACATCTCCGGAACACAGGCGAAAGACGCCTTCGGGATCGAGAACCAAGGCCGGTCCTATGACGTCCGCCACCTCTTCGTCGTCGGCATCGATGAGGAGGGCCTGATCACCGAGATGACGGCGTTTTGGGACAACGCGACCTGGTTCCGGCAACTCGGCCGGACCGACCTGACGGCGGGAGAGTGACGATGGACAAGCGTATCCTGATGGTGATGACCTCGCACAACCGCCTCGGCGGCACGGGGGAGAAAACCGGCCTCTGGATCGAGGAGTTCGCCGCGCCCTACTACGTCTTTCGCGATGCGGGCGCGACGGTGACCCTCGCTTCGCCGAGGGGTGGGCAGGTGCCGATCGATCCGAAGAGCGAGAGCGATGACGCGCAGACCGACGCGACCCGGCGGTTCGCGGGTGACGACGAAGCGCAGGCGGCTCTCGCCTCGACCAAGCGACTGTCCGATATGAACGCCGCCGATTTCGATGCGGTCTTCTACCCGGGCGGACACGGCCCGCTGTGGGACCTGGTGGACGACACCGACTCCATCCGCCTCATCGAGGCGTTCTGGTCGTCTGACAAGCCGGTCGCGGCAGTCTGCCATGCGCCGATCGCCTTCAAGAATGCAACCTCGCAAGGTGCGCCCCTCGTGAAGGGCCGCCGCGTGACGTGCTTCACCAACGGTGAGGAGGACATGGTCGGCCTGACCGAGGTCGTGCCGCATCTTGTGGAGGACACGCTGCGCGACCTCGGCGGCGATTATGCCAAGGGGGCAGGACATGGCCCCGTTCACCTGCCAGGACGGCCACCTGATCACGGGCCAAAACCCGCCCTCGTCTGAGCCTACCGCGCGCCTCGTGCTCGACGCGCTGTCCTAGGACCCCGCTCACAAGGTGGCTTTTAGTTAATGCTTAAGCACTTGCTCGAGCTCTTAGTAATCCAGCTATCACGTGGTACTGCCGACACTGCATGAATCAAGCTAGAGACCCAGTCAAAAATGCGCAGCTCAATGCGGTCACGGTTTCGTTCACCGCGCGGCTGCTGTTCCGGGTCTCGATCTTTGATCCACGCTCCGCTTGCGCGAACGTCTTCGCGGGGCAAAGCTGAGCCTACAACCAGCGGGAGAGCCGAGATGACCAGACAGCAAGCACATGCATGGATGCTGGGCGGCGCGATCGCCCTGGCGATGGCAAACGCCGCTGCGGCTCAGGACGCCAGCACCGGTGACGAGACCTGCACTGCTTTGACGAATCTCGCCCTCGACGGGGGTCATGTCAGTTCCGCGAGGGTTGTTCCGGCATCCTCCGATGGTCCCTACGGCGCCCTGCCTGCCTATTGCGAGGTTCGGGCGCACGCCCGACCGGCGATCTCCGTCGAGGTGCGTCTGCCGATGCCCGAGGCCGAGCCCGCGTGGAACGGTCAGCTCTACCAGACCGGGTGCGGGGGCTTTTGCGGCATCCTGGGGCGTGCCGACGCGGGCGGCGGCTTCATCAACGCCATGGGTCCGGGCCTGGCGCGGGGCTACGCCACGGCGACGTCGGATAGCGGTCATCACGGGCTGTCGGTGCTCGACGCCAGTTGGGCGCAAGAGAATCCGCAAGCGGAGCGCGACTGGGGCTGGCGGTCGGTCAGCGAGACGAACCGCGTGGCGGGTGTCCTGATCGACGCCTTCTACGGCAACGCGGCCGACACCTCGCTGTTCCAGGGCTGCTCAACCGGCGGGCGGATGGCGATGCGGGCGGCGCTCAAGGATCCGACGATGTTCGACGGCATCATCGCCGGGGCGCCGGCGATGGATTATCCCGGTCTCGTCGGGACCAAGATGGCCTACCTGGTGCAGGCGAACGACGCCGGGGACGGCACGCGCCACCTCGGGGCGGACGATGCCGCGCTGATCGGCGAGGCGGTGCTCGCGCAGTGCGACGCAGTTGATGGAACCGAGGACAACGCTGTAGGCGATCCCGCATCCTGCACCCCCGACCTGACGGCATTGGCCTGCGAGGCGGGCTCTGACGAGGCCTGCCTGACCGAGGCCGAGATAGCGGCTCTCGACATCTGGCGCGAGGGGCCGCGCAATGCGGCCGGAGAACAGCTCTATCCGGGTGGTGTGCCCGTCGGGTCCGAGGCATTCTGGCCCCTCTGGATGACCGGGGCGGAGGAAGGTGCGACGCCGCTCGTCGAGCTCTTCGCCGCCAACTTCCTCGCGCACATGGCCTTTCCGGAGGATCCCGGCGTGGGTTACGACCCGCGGTCCTTCGACGTCGAGGCAGACCCGGCGCGCATGGCGGCGGCGGCAGCGACGTATAACGGCGATGATCCCGACATCGCCGCCTTTCACGAGGCGGGCGGGCGGATGATCGTCTGGCACGGATGGGCCGATCCGCTGGTCACACCGCAAAAGACCGTCGACTGGTACGACGCAGTAGGCAGCACGATCGGCGAGGACGCCCGCAGCGAAGCCGTATCACTGCACATGATCCCGGGTCTCGACCATTGCGGCATTCAGGCGGGCCCTGCCGGTGTCACGCAGGCGGACCTCGATCCCCTTAGTGCGCTCGAGGCCTGGCTCGAGACCGGGACGCCGCCCGAAAGCCTTAGTGCGGGGCAGTGAACAACGGCCGCCACTGAGGTGATCAGTGCTGAGCCCTCCTGCGTGCACGTCGCCTACCGATCGCGGCTGCAGAGACGGGGAACGAGGCCGGGTGTGGCACGGGCAAGGTTCGCGGCCTGCTTGACCACGTCCAGACGGGTGCGGTTGGTCCGCAGAAGCCCGAACGACCAGTAGTAGACTTCGGCGACGCCGAGGCGGTCGGAGGCCGCGAGGGCATGCCACATGTCGGTCCGGCTCTTCGAAGATCCGCCCGAGAGCCCCATCACGATAGGCTTGCCCAGAAGTCCGTAGTTCTCCACGGCCCATCGCTGGATCTTGCCCGGGAAGGACCCGGTCGGGTAGGCCTGCGGCAGGGCGTAGTCGGTGGCGCGGATCAGCGGACCGACCTTCGGTCGAACGGACTTCGCGACGATATGCGTGGTGCCGACGCAGCAGGGCTTCGCAGCCAGCGCGGGTTTCACCACGGTGTCGACGAATCCGGGATAGGTCGAGGCGCTGCGCTTGGTCCACGGTTCCTCGGCATCGAGCAGCAGTGAGCGGGCACCGGCGCGGCGGCATAGAGCGAACATGGTGGCCGCCATCTCGTCGACCCAGCGCTCGGTCGGCGTGATCCAGGTCATGAAGTGGATGCGGGCGCCGCAGGACTTCAGCTCGGCGATCGCCGCGTCGAAATTCGGTCCGGGTGTGGCTGTGCGGTAGACGCGGAACGCTCCATTGGTGCGGAAAGCGGTGTGGGCATAGGAGATGTCATTGGTGCCGATCACGATGTCGGTCGGCCGCAGGTCGCAGAGCTGCGCGCGGCGCCGACGGGCGCGCGCCGAAGTTCCGACCACGGTGTTGGTATTGGTGTGCACCCAGACTCGGCGGATGTTCTGGAAGG
Organism: Pontivivens ytuae; assembly: GCF_015679265.1. Taxonomy (NCBI): domain Bacteria; kingdom Pseudomonadati; phylum Pseudomonadota; class Alphaproteobacteria; order Rhodobacterales; family Paracoccaceae; genus Pontivivens; species Pontivivens ytuae. Next base: position 3,298,821 of record NZ_CP064942.1, on the reverse strand, counting down.
AGGTGAGCGGCCCGCGCGGCAGGCTCGGGGTGGATGTCGCGGCGAGGATCTCGCCGACGCGCGCGTTGAAGAACCTCCACATCTCGACGAGGTCGGTGGCGCCGGGCTCCCCCGCAGCAATGGGCCGGCCGTTTCGGTCGGGGAAATGGGTGAAAAAGGCGAGATCGGTCAGGAATTCGCGACTGCGCAGGCCAGCGCGGATCGCGGCCTGCACGACTCCGGGCCACAGGATCGGCCCTTGGCCGATGATGCTGCGGATCTGCGGTGCGAGCCCCGCGTCCCAGGCCTCGGGCGCGGCATCGGCGAAGGCGGCTGGCGGGAAATAGAGCATGGCCGCCTCACGTCCTTGCAACGCGGCGGTTGATCTTCGCCCTCACGCCCGGCCCGCCAAAGCCCTTGTAACCGGAGAGGATCAGCGAGAACGTCTCGTGATGGTTGGAGCTCGGCCATGGCTCATCGACGAAGATGTCGAAGGGCACCTCGATCACCGGAAACTCGCGGATCCCGAGCCTGCGCCAGGCCTCCGGCGCCCTGTGAGTCTTGTAGGGCAAGGGTTCGGACACGGTGATACGCGTGTCGGAGTTGAGGCGCGAGCGGCGCCCCCCGGCATCGAACCGGAACTGCGCGAGCACTTCGGGACCGTTGTAACGCACATAGGCGCGAAGCTTGATGTTGACCGCCTCGATCTCGACCACGCGGGTCGTGGTGCGGTACGAGAAGAACCGCCAGTTCGACCGGCTCCACTTGTAGTCGAGGTTGGGCTTGTTGGGCTTGCGAACGCCAAAGACCTTATCGGTGAAATTGGTGGTGACACCGCCTCGCGTGAACGGGGTGACAATGTCCTTGACGATCTGGTAGCCGAGTGCGGCCCAGTCCGCCGTGCTATCCCTGTCAGGGAGCAGTTCCGGCTCGGCGTGTTCACCGCGGGCTTCGATGAAACTGCGAAAGCCGTCGCGGTCGCCCCAAGCCTCGCCGGGGCCGATGCGGTGCTCGTTCGGGTCGTGCTGGATATGTGCGGGCATATCGGGATCTCCTCAAAGGTGTTGCGGGTGACGGGCGAGCGCGCGGGCGGTGTCGACGGCGGCTTCGACGTCGATCATCCCGGCGCCGAGGCGGGGGATGTCGGCCTGGGCAAGAGGACGCAGGGGCGTGGCGGTGCCGATGAGCGCACGGCGAAGCTGAGCCGCGTCGAGCCTGCCCTGCCCCGCTTGAAGACAGAGCGCACAGACCCCGGCAACGAACGGTGCGGCCTGAGACGCGCCGGACATCCGGGTGAGGCCAGGGACGGGGCGCTCCTCGCCGGGTGGGGTTGAGCGCGCCGCTTCGATCCGCACACCCGGGGCGAGGACATCGGGCTTCGTGCGCCCGTCGCGGGTCGGGCCGGCCGAGGCGAAAGACGCGGGCGCGGTGAAGGGCGATCTCTGATCCGCGGCGCCGACCGCAATGGTCAGGAAGCCGTTGCAGATCGAGCCGATCGTGCAGGACGTCTCGATATCGCGGGCGCTGAAGCGGGACTGGCCGCGTCGCCCGCCCCGGTCCCGCTCGATCCAGGCGTGGAAGCGGCCGTCGGCGACCTCCGTACCCTCGACCTGCACCCTCCAGCGCCCAGACGGCGCATTTGTGTAGAGGAACACGTCGAAGTGGTGATCGGGCGTGTTGGGATCGAAGGCGCGGTGATAGGCGCGGCCGACCTCCTCGCCGGAGGGCTCATGGAACGTCACCGCCTCACCCAGCGCGACGGGGATCGGCGTTCCATCCGGGGACGCGATGGCGATGTCGAGCCGGTCGCGGTTGGAATACCAGAGTTCGAGCTCATTCCCGGTGCGGTCGCCGCGCGACACGATCCAGTCGAGCGTTCGGCGGCGACCGGGCGCGAGGCGGCCTGCACTGTGGGCACCCGCGCGGAAGTAGTTGCCGCCGGACTGGACGATCTGGGTGTTGCGGCGGCCGGCAACGAAGGCATCGAGGGCGCGCTCCACAAGGGTCAGGCCGGTATGTGGGCCACCGTGGCGCCCGATGGACATGTTGATCACGAGGGGCTTGTCGGCCGCGGTGCGCGCGATGAAGTCGACCGCCTCGAGGATGCGCACGCTATCGCCCAGATTGGCGAGGCCGGAGAGGGGCGAGGAGGCAAGGTGGACGAAGACGAGCTCCGCCTCCGGCGCGACGCCGCTCTGCGCATCGGGGCGGGCGGATCCTGCTGCGATGTCAGCGACGTGGCTGCCATGGGTGCCGATCCCGGTGTCGGCATCGCCGGGATGGTAGCCGAGCGCGTCATAGGGATGGCGCTCTGCCAGCGATCGGTCGATCTGGCGCTTGGTGAAGACCTGACCGTAGCCGTAGGGCGCGGGTCGGGAGGTGCCACGGGGCGGCCGACGCTGGTCCCAAAGTGCGGTGATCCGGCTCCGGCCCTCTGCATCGAGAAACGCCGGATGGGCCACGTCGAAGCCCCAGTCGATGATGCCCACAACCACGCCTCGGCCGGTTTCGCGCAGGCCCAGCGGGCGGCGAGAGACCTGGAGGCCGAGCCCTTCGCCCAGCGCAGGGTTGGGCGGACGTTCCAGTTGCAGAAGCCGGGGCGCCTTGAGGGAGGCAACGGTTGGATCGGCCCAGACCCGTCGGATGTCGTGGCGCGCAAGCCTCAGCGTGCGGATTTGCCCGAACCGGGTGACCTCGCGCGCGCCGCGTGGCAGGCGGGTTCGGCCGGGAGCGAGGCGGGCGACCGCCTCGAGGATCTCGGCCCGGTCGCCGCCGCGGGTGAGCTGCTGCAGCGCCGGGTCCATCTACACGCCCTTCGGCCGCGACCTGCGGCGAGGCTTGGCGGGCGTAGGTGCGCCACCGGGGTCGGCTGGGTCGAGAAGGGCGCGCAGGCGTGTCTCGAGGGCTGCCGTCGCGCGGTCGCCGGTCAGCCCGAAGGCTGGAGCAAGGACGGCCAGCGGTCCCTCACCTCCCGCCTCCGAAATGGCCCTGGCATAGGCCGTTCTGGCGCGGATCGAGGTGATCCGCTCGCCCACCAGCGCCTCGTGCAGCACGGTAATCGCCGTGCGCAGGGTATCGAGTTCGTCCAGCCGCCGCGCGAGCCCGCGCGCCCGGTCGCCGAGCGCCTCGAGATAGGAGTTCAATGCCTCCTGATCGGCGATCAGGGCCTCAAGGTCGGGGGCGTCGGCGCGCTGCATGGCGTCGTCCTTCTCCTCCGGTGCGTCCGGGTCCGGCGGGAAGTGGGCGAGTGCGGATGTGAGCGCTTTCGCCACCGCCCGGACGCGCGCCAGCGAGATATGCGCGTCGCGCAGACAGTGAACGAGCAGCCCGGTGCGGTCCTCCCGCGAACGGGGCGCGAGCATGGCGATCTCCCAGAGTTGCGTCGAACTTGGCGTCCCCCGAGCTCAGGGGACGCGGCGATTGTCAGGCGGAGAGCCGCTTTTGCATCCAGGCAAAGAAATCGGCCTCGACATCCGCGGTCTCGTCTGCGGCGGCGACGAGATTGCTGTGGTGGCTGTGAGCCGCAAACAGAAGGTTCCGTAGATTGCCGCTCCAAGTCACCGTGTCGGCGTTGGCGGGCGGGAAATTGGGCAGGCCGGTGGTCATCGCCCAGGCCATTTCCATGTTTTCCAGCACATCCCGCCCCGCACTGGCCTGGGCCGGGGTGACGCCGACGGCAAACATTCGGCCTTGTGGCTGCGCCGACGCGCCGTCATTGCCCTGCTCACCGTTCTTCTGGTCGCCGTTGCCGCCCCGATCGCCCTGGCCATCGTCGGCCTGACTGTTGAGGATCCATTGGATGCGGACTGCTCGCTGCGCATCCGTGACCGGCTGACCGTCGCCGAGACCCTGCGCGGCGCGTATATCCGCGTCGATCACCGCCTGAAGGCCCGCGAGATTGTCGAGGACCGCCGGGGATATGCCGTCGAGCCGGTCATCGTCGCCGAGGATCAGCGGCTTCGCGTCCGGGCCGGTCTTCTTCATCTCTTCAGCGAATTCCGCCTTTCGGGCAGCGAACCCCTCGGCGTCGGGCGTGATGTTGTAGACCCGCGAGACCGCCGTGTTGAGCGTACTCTCGACGGTTTTCAGCTCTACGGTCTTGGCCACGACCTCGTTCAAGGCGGCCTCGCGTCCCTCACGCTCAGTCCGCTCGGCCTCGTATTGCCGCAGCGAGCCGATGGCGCCGATCACGCCGGGCTGGCTGGCCAGAAGGGCGTTGGTCGGGTCCGAGCCCTCCCGGCTGGCGAAGGCCACTCTCAGAACATCTACCATTTCTCCGTCTCCTTCTCTCTGGGCTCAGTCGCGGTCGCTCAGGGCGAGGGCGAGGAGGAGCATGTTGTTGTTCCCGCCGGATCCGCCTCCGGTGAGGCCACCAGACAGCGCGAGCGGCAACAGGATGTCGGGTTTCTTGAACTTGACCTCCGCGGGGATCACGGTGTTGGCCGAGATTGACCCACCGGTCACCGGAAGCTCGCCGGTCAGTCGGACCTCCTCGACCTTCGGCGCCCCTTGCAGGAGCCCGATCAGCGCCGAGTTGCGCGACTGTTCCTCGACCTTCTTTACTTTGGATCGGACCGAGTTCACACGGGAGCCCATGGCCGAGACCTTGTTGTCGAGGTTCTTGGTGGCCTTCGAGATCTGCTTGGAGAGTCGGTTGAAGTTGGCCTTCCGCTCCTTCATCGCGTCGGCGAACTTCTTCTCCGTGTCGCTGATGAGCTTCTTCACCTCGGCCGCGGTCGCAAACTTGGTGCCGAAGCGGACGCGCATGCGTTGGCCCGTCGGCGACCTCAGCGTCGTCGTGCGACGGCCCTTGGGCCGGGCGAGACGACGACGGCGACCGACGCTGCGGTAGCGCGGGCGGCGATAGGAGGTGCGACGCAGGCGGCGGCGGAACCGACGGCCGAAGCGACGCCGGCGGCGGCGACGTTCGGCGTCCTCGGCGGAGTCCGCGTCGAGGAAGACTTCCTCGTCATCATCGTCGTCGTCCTCGCCGAAGTATCCTTCGTCATCGTCATCATCGTCGTCTTCGCCGAAGTAGCCCTCGTCATCGTCGTCGAACTCGTCTTCGCCGAAGTAGATCGCCTCGTCATCGTCGTCGTCCTCCTCGTCAGGATCGAAGTCGAGGAGGTCGTCGTCGTCGAGTTGCTCGCGGGCGTTGAGCCCGCTCAGCGCCAACAGCGCCGTGTTGTCGAAACCGGAATTACCCATCGGACTTGGTCTCCTTGTTCACGGGGATCGGGGAGAGGCGCCGGGCGGACGCGCCGGAACCTCTGTCGGACTTGGATGCGGGGCGCGGCCTGCGGCGGGCAGGCGCGGCATGGCTCTGTGGCTCGGCGTCCCAGTCGAGGTCCTGGTCGAGGCGATCGAGCACGGGCGCCACGAAGCGGTCGAAGCACTGCGCGTCGGGCTCCATGCGGCCCGGCAAACCCTCGCCCCCGCAATCGGGGCAACCGTCATCCGCGCCCCAGCAGGAGGGGCACGCGCCGAGTGCGCAGGCCAGCATCTCCAGCTTTGCCATCAGGGCGCGGTTGAGACGCTCGCTTTGCCGGAGGCTGCGGCGAAGGGTGCGCACCTCCTCCTCGGCGGCACGCGGATCGGGCTCGGCCGGGGCTCCGGCGCTCTCTCCCAGGGAGGCGAGGAGGAGCTGCCGGAGGGTGGGATCATCCCCACCAAGCCGGTCGGCCAGCGCGCCGAGGAGCGCTTCGGTGTCGTTCGCGCCGGTCATTCGAGAGGGCTCCCGAACCGGCGTCCGCTCGTGCTTTCGTAGGGCAGTGCCACGCTTTCGCCGGACTTTGCCTTGAGCGCCGCGGTAATCCGGCGCACCCGAACGCGCAGTCGACGCCTCAATCGCCGAAGTGCCGAAGCGCTCATCTGCTGGTAGCGATCCCGGCGACGGCGGCGGGTGCCGCGCCTGCGCCGTTCGTCATCCCAGCCGGTGATCACCGCATCTTCGGGATCGTAACCGGAGCTCTCGAACGGGAGCGCTCTCATCACGCGTCCTCCAGCGCATCAACGAGTTCGACGAAGGCATCTTCCGCACTGTCGAAGTCGCCGGGCACCAGGCCGGTCTCGGAGCTGTCGAGGTCACCGTGCATCTCCTCCATCTCGCGGAGTGCTTCCTGAATGCCGCCTTCGAGCGCGTAGAGCACCGCAGCGTCCGAGAACGCCTGATCGCGGCCGAACACGCCCGCGACGGCGCCCTGGGCACCCTGGTAGAGCGCGTTCTGAACCTGCGGATTGCGCAGCGTCCTCACGAGCGCCGAGCCGGCGCCGCGCGCGAAGCGACCGGCGGCGCGACCCGTGCGGTAGGCGCGCGTGCGGCGCCGCCGGGCACGATACGCATTCCCGCCCCGGAACCGGTAACGGCTGCGGGCGGGCGAACGCCGCATGCGGCGCATCGGCCGGCGGCGGATGCGACTGCGGGCCGGGCGGCGGCGCATCGAGCGGCCGAGCGCACCGGCACCCTGCCCGACGAGACCGCCGACGGCGCCCCCGATTTGGGACCCGACCGGTCCGCCGATGGCAGTACCGACGACGCGGCCGACGATGGGCGCTGCGGCCTGGACCACCGGCGCAGCCGCCCGGACAACGGTGCGGAAGCCGCGCTTCAGAGAGCGCCAGAAGCTCTCGATCTCCTCCGGCGACATTTCCGACATCCACTCCTCGAGCGCGAGGTCGATGTCATCGTCATAGCTGTCGGCGAATTCAGGATACACCAGCCGAACGGCGTCGTGATAGGTCACGCCGTTGTCGTAGAGCTCCTGCCATTCGGCGTCTTCGGCGATCGCCTCGGGCATGTCGTAGGCGTCCTCGCCGAAGAACTCGGCATCATCCTCGTCGTAGCTGTCGAGCTCGTCGAAATCCTCTTCGTTGTCATAGTCGTCGTGCATGGCTTCGCGAGCACCGAAGAATTCACCGAACCCTCCGCCGGGGGCCGTGTTGTGGCGCTCGGCAGCGAGCGGCGGTGCGGGTGGACGGGCATAGCGGGACATCTGGGCCACGGGTCACCTCTTGGTGTGGAGGGGCGAAGGCCCCTCGGTGATGTTTGGTCGCGTGCCGCGCAGGCTGCGGACCGCGGTGGGAAATTCGTGATGAGCAAGGTGTCAGGCCGCAGTCACGCCACGCTCTTCACGGCGATCACGGGGCAATCACGGGAGCAGCAAAACGCGTAGAGACGTGCTGCCTCGGTTGTGCCGCGGCTCTCCAACGGAGGCGAATGAAATGGGGGCTCAGTCGGTTTCCGGCAGGTCGTCGTCGAGCGCATCATCGAGCGCTGCCAGTTCGGCCATCAGCGACTCGGCGTGGATGCGCATCCGGGAGATGCGAGCGTGGAGCGCGATGGCCCGGCCTTCGGTGAGGCGTTCGACGGTGTAGCGGCGCTGGGCCTCTTCAATGGCAAAACGGCGCGGGCCCGCCTGCTCGATCCGGTAGCCTCTTTCGCGTGGCTCGAGGCAGGCCTCTCGCAAGGCAAGGGTCTCGGGTGCGGGCGTGACGCCGAGTTCGGACGACCACACAGCCTCGACCTCGCTGAGTTGGAGAAGCGCCCCTGCCCTATCGCCGCTGTCGATCTTGATCGCGATCAGAAGCCGGCGGGCTTCCTCGTCGAACGGCTCGGCCCGGACGAGATCCTCGGCGGTCTCAAGCGCGTCGCGCAGCCGGTCGGCCAGCCGCCACGCCTCCGCGAGCCGACGCAGAAGCCTCAGGTAAGAGGTGCGCAGGCGACGGCGCTCCTCCTCGATCCAGTCCGCTTCGAGGCCCCGCGCGAATTCGCCGCGATAGGCCCGGACGGCCTCGGCCAGCGGCTCCGGCCCGTCGTCGCGACGCAAGGCGCCGAGGAAGTTGACGAGATCGATCTCCACCCCGCCATTGGAGCAGCGCAGCGCGAGCATCGAGGCGTCCGAATTGAGCCAGCGGTCGGTCGACGCACCCGCCGAACCCAGCGCAGATTTCAGCCGCCAAAGCTCCGTGTTGAGGGATTTGCGGGCCTGCGTGTCGGGCTGGTCATGCCAAATTCTGCCCCAGATCCGTTCGCGCGGAGCGGGCATCCCGCGTTCCAGGGCAAGGGCCGCGACAAGTTCCTTCGTTCGTCGGCCGGGGAGGGGAACGGGCGTCCCGTCCTCAAGGCTGCAACCGACGTCTCCAAGTACTCGGACCAGGCCACATGGAGACTCAATGAACATGTTCGGGAACTACTACGAACCGGGTATTCATAGTACGCCCGCAGTTACACCCGTCAAGGTTGTGTGTCGGGCCGTCGTTGATCGGCGTGAGCTAGACCTTTGGGCCGCGGCAGTCGCTGAGTTTCGACAGCAGTGCGAAGCGGAGAGGCCATTAGTGGCGGCGGTCTTGAATAACGAGATGTTAGCGCACGACAAACTCTCGTGAGCTCCTTCACCGCGAATATTCGCCCGCCGGAAACCGGACTTTATGAACTAGCTTTGGCTCGTACTTTCCACCGTCAAAATGCTTTATGTGATGTAAATTCAAATAAGGATCACGCCCTACGATAACGCCGTAGCTCTTCACATGGCCCCTCAAGAGGCGAGCTATGACATGGGCGCCCTGCTCTGGTTGATGGATGTTCAGATGGTGCGGGCTCAGCCGAACGCGGGAGTGTCACTTTAGGCCCCGCGTTCGGCATCAGTGCGAAACGCCCGGCGTCATCTTTGTCACTCGCAATGAGTTGCGCTGGTGCGACGCGCCGGGGAGATACGGCGCACGAAGCACTGCACAAACGCTGGAGGCACGAGAGCGAGCAGGTGTGTTCACCAGGATCTTTGTCGGGCGGCCGAGAACTCCCAGGAGAAGAGCGGGACGGCCGATGCAACCTGCCTGAAGACCCATCGCACCGCGACCAGCTGCATGTGTAAAACAGGAGGCATGAGCGCCCAACTGTACGGTGTCCCAAACAGAGATGGGCGCTCCATCCGGTTCGTCATCAAGAATGGCAGGAGACGCGACGCCATTGGAGCACCGGCGTCGTGTGTGCCTTTGCAGCGGTCCAGTGGCTCATCAGCCGACGACACGACGCCGAGCGGGTCCGCGAAGCCTCGTGGGACAAGAGGGCCCGAGCAGGCATCCCCGGCAGACCAAGCCGCGGCAAGCCCGTCCGATACGACGAACGCCGCGGCACACGGCCGAGATGCCTCGAGATCACATGCGATGTGCTGCAAGGCTGTCGCCCGATCGCGAGCAGACACAACCCCTGTCCGGAGGCGTTCCCTTCTGTCGTCGAAATCCCTGCCGATGTCTCGGGTCACTGCTCCGCTGCTTACCAAACGGCCAAAACCGCGTCAAATATATACTCTCAAAAAAATAATATTAATAATATTTAAAAATTGACTTTATAAAAAATTACTTTTTTAAATACAAGAGTTGTTTTTGGGAAGTTTTTACTATATTATATTTGAATGTAGACCTGTCAGTGAGCGGGTGCGCGCCGCAGATTGGTGTGTCGAGCGCCTGCGTCCCATTTGAGCTGGACGGCTCAAGTCCTGGCGCGTCCTTTTCGTCCATCGGGGTGAGGTCGAAGGGGATGGAAGTGTCCAACTCCACGTTGACGTTGTGAAAGACGGAATGGGAAGCGGCTCGGTTGACACTTTCGAGCTCTTTCACCGGTTGCTCGAGCGTGTCAGTCTCTAAGAAATAAGCCTCATCAAATCGCTAGTCGCCTTACAGTAGCGGCGCTAGCTCGGGGCCGAAGAATCATCAGGCGAAGTGGGTCGTCTGGTCGAGCACAGCGCAGCCGAATTATGCGTCCATTTGGTTGCGGAGATCCTTGCCCTCATCAACGATGCGATGGGTCAGTTGGACCCACTCCGTTCGACGCGCGAATCCTCTTACACGATCAGGCCGGTTTCGGCTTGCATGTAGTGGTTCTCCTGGCGAAGGCGCAGAAGCATATCCTGCCACAACTCGAGGAGGTGCACGGCGCAGAAGATGATCCCGTTGTTCTTTTTGAAGCTCCGGCCGCTTGATATCGGCTCGAGGATCATGCCCTGCGAAGCAAACCAGTTCATGATCGGTGGAGACAAACCGATCAGTCGTTCCTGTCTCGGCGAGAGCAGGCGACCGTACTCAATGCTCAGAAGGCCTTTTCCAGACTTCGTCACGGTGTAACTGCCGAAGTCGGCGCGAGCGCGGCGCGGGTCGGCTGGATCGCAAAGGAGCGGCGTCAGTTTCTCACCTCTAGTCGTAGGCGACGCGCATCGCGCCCGCAGTGCACTTGTGTTGCCGCCCGCCCAGCGCTTCGTCCGCCGCTTAAAGGACGAACACCTCTGACCCGCCTTCCAGGGCCGCGAGGACGGCACTGCCCGATCCGTCCACGATCGATCGCTTTGACATTCCCCCGCTCTCCATCTAGATATTGTATCCAAGAGGATACAATTCTAAAGGCCATATGAACGACACGATCCAAGACACGCTTTCGCAAGGTGAGGCGGCCTATGTCCGTTTGATCGCGGCCATACGGGCCGGGGATTACGGCCCCGGCGACCGGCTGCGCGAGATCGAGATCGCGGAGCGCTTCTCGTTGTCGCGCACTCCGATCCGGGAGGCGCTGCGCCGGCTCGAGTCGGACGGGATCGTCGAGCATCGTCCGCGCATCGGCGCGGTGATCCGCACGCTCAGCCACACCGAGCTGGTCGAGCTCTACGAGATGCGGATCGTACTGGAGCGCACGGCGGCGGAGTTGGCCGCGCGGCATGCGGTGATGGCGGAGGTGGACGAACTCAACGCGCTGAACGCGTGCATCGCGGAAAGCCTCTCGGTGAGTGCGCAGGCCGCAGCGCTCAACCAGCAGTTCCATCAGGCGCTCTACCGCGCAGGGCGGAACCGGTTTCTGATCGAGGCGACGCGGGCGATGACGAATGCGCTCCTGCTGCTGGGGCCTACGACGCTCGCCGACGAGGAGCATATCGCGCTGGTCTGCCGCCAGCATCAGGCGATCACCGATGCCATCCGCTCGCGCGATGAGGAGGCTGCCGGGGCGGCTGCGGAGGCTCATCTGCAGACCGCGCTGCGCCAGCGGCTGTCCGTGATGCGCGCATGAGGCGCGTCCTGCTGACCTGGGCGATTTCGGCCGTCGGCGTCGGTGTGTTCATGGCGGCGGACCTGCCTTTGCCCTGGTTGCTTGGGCCGATCGCCGCCTGTCTCGCCGCCGGGCTGGCGGGTGTGGAGCTGGGCGCGCTGAAACCGCTCAACGATGCGATGCGCGCCATCCTGGGTGTGGCGATCGGCGCGTCGCTGAGCCTCTCGGTCGTGTTGGGGATGCCCGCGCTCTGGCCGACGCTGGTGATGATCCCCCTGCTGATCCTGCTGTCGGGGCTGATCGGGCTGCCGTACTTCCAGCGGCTCTGGGGCTTCGATTTCGCGACGAGCTACTACTCCGCCATGCCCGGGGGGCTGCAGGACATGCTTGCCTTCGGGGAGGAGGCGGGGGCGGATGTGCGCGCGCTCTCGCTGATCCACGCGACGCGGGTGATGGTGATCGTGGTGTCGCTGCCCTTCCTGCTCGAGGGTGTCTGGGGCGTGGATCTGAGCAACCCGCCCGGTGCGCCCGCAACCGAGATCGCGCCGGGCCAGCTGGCGCTGATGGTGCTGTCGGGGCTCATCGGCTGGCGTGTGGCGAAGGCGGTTGGGCTGTTCGGTGCGTCGATCCTGGGCCCGATGATCGCGGCGGGGGCGCTGTCGATTGCGGGTGTCCTGGAGCATCGCCCGCCGGCCGAGGCGATCTGGGCCGCGCAGTTCTTCATCGGCATGACGGTGGGCTCGAAGTATTCCGGCGTTACCGGGGCGGAGGTCCGGCGCGACGTGGCCGCGGCCATGGGCTACTGCGTGGTCCTGATCGCGCTTGCCGCTCTCTTCGCGCTGGTCGCCATCGGGCTCGGCGCGGCCCCTGCGATCGAGGGTCTGCTTGCCTTCGCGCCCGGCGGTCAGGCGGAGATGACGGTGCTCGCGCTGATCGCGGGCGCGGACGTGGCCTTCGTCGTCACGCACCACATCCTGCGGATCGTGACCGTCATCATCGGTGCGCCGCTCGCCGCGCGGCTCATGCGCGCAAGACCTCCGGATTGATCATGTGGATCGGCGCGCCCTGCGCATAGGCCACGACCTGGTCGAAGATGTCGGAGAACTGCAGGTCGAACTCATCCTCGGTGACGTAGCCGAGATGCGGTGTCGGCAGCACGTCGGGGCTGGTCAGCAGCGGGTGGGACGTGTCGGTGAGCGGCTCGCTGTCGAACACGTCCACCGCGGCGTGGATGCGTCCGCGCGCGATTTCCGCCTCCAGCGCGCCGGGGGCGACGAGGCCCGCGCGCGACGTGTTCACGAAGAGGCTGCGCGGCGCCATGGTAGCGAGGTCCTCGGCGGTGATGATGCCGCGGGTCGCGGGTTTGAGGCGGACATGAAGGCTCACGATGTCGCTGGTGGCGAAGAAGGCCTCCCGGCTGCCCGCGACGCGCCGTCCGTCTGACCGCGCGCGGGCGCGACCCTCCTCGGACGCCCACCACTGCACGCTCATACCGATCGCCTCGGCGTAGTCGCTGACCGCCCGCGCGATGCGCCCATAGCCGTAGAGCCCGAGCATGCGACCCCGCAGGGTGCGTCCGACGCCCGCCTGCCAAGTGCCCGCGCGGATCGAGGCGACCTGCTGCGGGATCTGGCGGTAGCTCGCGAGGATCAGCGCCAGCGTCATCTCCGCCGCGGCATAGGAGGGCGTGTCGCTGTGCATGTTGGAGCAGAGCAGGACGCCGTTGTCGGTGCAGGCCTCGACATCGATATGGGGATAGACGCTGCGCTGGGAGATCAGCCGCAGGTCAGGCAGCTTTTCGAGCAGGGGACGGGTGATCGCCGTGCGCTCGCGAAAGAGGACGAGTGCCTCCGCCCCGGCGAGGCGGGCGGCGAGCCGGTCGGTCTCCGGCTCGTGATCGGTCCAGATTGTGACGTCATGTCCGCCGAGCTTCGCGAAGCAGGGCAGCGTCCGCAGCGTGTCGAACCAGTCGTCCAGGATGTGGACCTTCATCGGCTTTCGATGCCCGCACCGGGATGGGGCGTGCGGGGCGTGGCCACGAAGGGTGTGCGTCCCAGCGCGGCCAGGGCGGCGCGTACGCGCGTTCGCTCGGCGATGAGGTGGTTGTACTGCGCATCACAGCCCGAGATCGGGGTGGGGTAGTCGCGCATCTGGTCCGAGATGCCCGAAAGCGCCTGCTCAAGCGCGTTGCGCGCGGTGACGATTGCGAACTGCGGGTCGGTCATGGCGGCCTCCAGCTTGATTTGCATGCCATTGTATACCAAGCATGCCTGTGGCCTTCAAGCCTGCGGGATCAGCAGCTCCCCGCGTGCGATCAGCCGAGCGGTGCGCACCAGCCCGGCGGAGCGCAGGGTGATCCCGTCCGCGTCGCGGCTGTAGTCCACGATGACCTCGATCCGGCCGGAAGCATGTTCGAGCACGACCGTCTCCGGCCCGGCATCCGGGGTCTCTGCCAGACCCTCGGCCACCGTACCGGGGGTCAGTACGCAGGAGGCGAGGCACTGCGCCCCGGTCACCGCCATCGAGGGGTGCGTCCGCCACGGCATGAAGTAGCGGGCGGCAACGGTGCCGCCGTCGCGGGCCGGGGCGAGCAGGCCGAACTTCGGTGTGACGGACGTGGAGACATCGCCCATTCCCATCGCGACCCCGGCGGCGCGGCGCACCGTTTCCATCCGCGCGAAGAAGTCGGTATTCGCTTCGAGCTCGGCCACGCTTTCGTACCCGGTCAGGCCGAAATCGGCGGCCAGTGCGATCACCATGGGCATGGCCACGTCCATGCAGGTGACGCGCCTGCCCTCGATCTCGTCGACGGGGTTGCCGGTGGGCAGGAAAGCGCCGGTGGCCCCGCCGACCGTGTCCATGAACTGCAGGCCCACCGGCGCGGCGGTTCCGGGCACGCCGTCGATCGCGGTCTCGCCGTCATAGCGGACCTGTCCGCCGGGCGTCTGCACCTCCGCCTCCACGCGTGCGCCGGTGTTGACCGCGCGGATGCGCACGCGGGTGACGGGATCGGTCGCGGGAACGAGACCCATCTCGATCGCTGCGGGGCCCACGCCCGACAGGATGTTGCCGCAGGTCGGTTTGAAATCGACCTGCCGGTCCTCCACGCTGACCTGCGCGAAGAAGTAGTCGATGTCGGCCCAGTCGTCGTCGCTGGCCGAGAGCATAGCGACCTTCGTCGTCACGGCGTTGCCGCCGCCGATGCCGTCGATGTTGAGCGGATGGCCCGATCCGACGACGCCGATCAGCAGCCGGGCCAGCGCCTCGCGGTCCTCGGGCAGGTCGGAGCGGCGGAAATAGGGCCCGCGCGAGGTGCCCCCCCGCAGGAACCAGAAGGGAACGGCGTCTTGGGTCATGTCAGCGGCCACGGCAGATCGAGATAGGATTGGAGGAGGCCCGGTGGGAAGTCGCGGTTCAGCGTCGCGGCCATCCCGCAGATGAAGGCGATGCCCGCCACGGTGTAGCCTCCTGCATAGGCCCAGCCCTTGCCCGCGCGATAGCGGATGAAGCCCACGAGGAAGAGCGCCAGCGCCAGGATGAAGCCCAGCAGGGCGGTGAGCGCGAGCAGCCCTCCGAACCAGGCCAGTGTCGGCCAGAGGCCATAGGCGTTCACGTCGCGGTCCATCATCTCGCGATCGGCGAAGAGGGCGTGCTCCTCGCTGCGCAGGCGCATCTGGAGGAGCAGGAGCGCGCAGCCGATCAGCCCGACCGTCGCCACGAAGACCGGGAAGACGCGGTCCGTGCGGGCATAGTCGGGGATGCTCGCCGCATCCCAGTAGGAGACGGCGATATAGGCGGTCACGGCGAGCAGGAAGAGGAACGGCGCGCGCTTGCCGCCCGAATTCACCTGGCCCTCGGCCTGGATGTTCTTGGCCTGCCGCAAACCCACGACCACCGAGATCAGCGTGATGACGATCAGCACGATCACGATGGGGCTGAAGATGTAGTCGATCCCCTCCTCGAAACCGCGGCGGAAGCGGGAGCTCGCGATCTGGTAGGCCTGGTTGGTGTAGCGCTCCGCCGGGGCGGAGAGCACGAAGCCGATCAGGAAGGCCGGGCGCGACCAGTCGAAGCGGCGCATCAGGATGCCGAGCAGGCCCAGCCCGAACAGCGCCACGAGGTCCCAGATCGACTGGCGTGACTGGAACGCGGCGAAGGCGATGATCATGAAGAGGAACGGGGCGAGCAGGGCGAAGCGGATCGTGGTCAGCCGGGCGATGCCGCCTGCAGCCGCGATGCAGATCAGCGTGCCCACGATGTTGGCGAGCGCCAGCAACCAGACGATCGCGTAGGTGAAGTTGAGGTTGTTGTTGATCATCGAGGGGCCGACCTCGATCTGCCCGGTGCCCAGCAGGGCGACGCCCGAGATGAAGATCGCCATCGAGCCGGAGCCGGGAATGCCGAAGAGCAGCGTGGGCACCAGGCCACCGCCTTCCTTGGCGTTGTTCGAGCTTTCGGGGCCGACCACGCCGCGGATGTCGCCGGAGCCGAAGCCGGACTTGTCCTTGGCGGTCTGTACCGCGTGGCCATAGGCGATCCAGTCCACGACCGAGCCGCCGAGGCCCGGGATCACGCCGACCGTGACCCCGATGAGTGAGCAGCGCACGGAAAGCCAGCGGTTCGCCCACCAGTCCCGCACTCCAACCAGCCAGCCGCCGCCCAGCACCTGTCGGTCGGCGATGGCCTTGTCCTGACGCAAGAGGGCGATGATCTCGGGCACGGCGAAGATGGCAAGGCCCACGATGACGAGCCTCAGCCCGTCCACCAGGTAGGGCATGTCATAGGTGGACATGCGCAGCTCGCCCGAGGCCGCACCCTCCCCGACGGTGCCGATGAGCAGGCCGAGACAGGCCGCCACGATCCCCTTGATCGCGACGCGGCCCGCCAGGATGCCGACCATCGACAGCCCGAAGATCGTGACCATCAGAAGCTCGGGCGTCTGGAACGCGAGCACGATCGGGCGTGCCGCAAGGATGAAGAAGGTCAGGAAGGCGGCGCCCACGATGCCGCCGAAGAGCGAGGAGGCGAAGGCGGCGGACAGCGCCCGCGCCGCCTGCCCCTTGCGCGCCAGAGGAAAGCCGTCGAGGACGGTCGCCTGGCTGGCCGAGGATCCCGGTATGCCCATCAGCACGCTGGCGAAGGTGTCGGAGGTCGGCACGACCGCGACCATGCCCACCATCAGCGCGAGACCGTAGAGCGGCTCCATGCCGAACATGAAGGGCAGCAGGAGCGACAGGCCCGCGATGCCGCCGAGGCCCGGAAAGACGCCGATGCACAGGCCCATCACGACGCCGAGCACGAGATAGCCCAGCACGGTGGGTTGCAGGATCATGCCGAATGCCTCGCCAAGCGCGGGCATCGCGGTCGCAAAGAGGTCCATCACGGCCTCCGTTCACTGAATGGAGCGGGCACGATGCGCGCCCCCGGATCGGATCCGGAGGCGCGGGGACCGTTTACTCGAGCACGACGCCGTAGCGATCGGCCAGCCATTCGATGACGTAGGCCTGCGCCTCCTCGGGCACCTGGGTGGCGCTTTCGAGGGCGGTTTGTGCCGCCGCGCCGGTCATCTGCGGATAGACGCCGAGGCGCGCCTCGGAGATGTCGGCAAAGTCGTCACGCTCGGTGATCGCCTGGAACGCGTTGGTATAGGTGTCGATCGCCGCCTGCGGTGCGCCCGCGGGCAGGAACACCATCTTCTGCGCCGGGAAGCCCGCGGTGAAGAAGGCGAGCCATGCGTCCCACACGGGGCCGGACGTCTCGCAGTTCGGGGCCGCCTCGCAGACCTCGGCGAAGCTCGGCATATCGGGGAAGGTCGGGTCGCGCACGACGTTGCCGTCCGCATCCAGCGCGCCGAAGGCGAACCATGGCACCGCGGTACCCGCCTCGACCAGCGGCACGACGCCGGAGAGGTAGGAGGACGAGGTCTGGTAGTCGATATTGGCCTCGCCCCGCTCGAACATCAGGCGGCCGTCGCCGCGGCCCTCGATGCCGAAGACGGGCTCGACGTCGAGGCCGAGCATCTCCCATGCCAGCAGCGGCACGAGGTCGAGGCGCGTGGCCCCCTGGCTTCCGTAGATGAAGTTGTCATCCATAAGTGCTTCGACGCCGCCCTCTTCGAGCTCGGCCGCCAGGTCGGCGGGGAGGTAGGCCACGCCGCCGGTGCCGGAGGCCAGCACGACATTCCAGTCGCCGTACTCGTAGCGCACGCGCGGGTCGTTGAGCAGATAAGGGAACTGCGTCGAGCCCGAGGAGCCGAAGATCGTCGTGCCGTCCTCGTAGCTGAGGCCCTGGAAGTGGTTCGCACCGCGGGTGGAGCCGGCACCTGGCATGAAGGTCACGACGACCGTCGGGTTGCCCGGCAGCGCCTCGCTCAGCAGCGGCGCGTAGAAGTTTGCCCAGCGGGCCGATCCGCCCGTCTCGGAGAACGGGATGATCCACTCCACCGTCTCGCCCGTCAGGTCGAGCGCGTGGTCGTCGGCCAGCGCCGGCGCGGCGAGCCCGAGCGCGGATGCGGTCGCGATGAGGGCCGCGGCGCGGCTGTTGAATGTGGTCATTTCGTCCTCCCTATCGCGGGTCGTCCATCGCCCCGCTCAGCTCCCCAGGCGGTTATGGTGCCGCCTTGATGCGCGCAGACTTCAGTGCCAGTCTTTCACGAACCTTTCACGGACCCGAAAAATGCGCATCGTCATCGTCGAGGACAACGTATCCGTGGCGAAAGGCATTGCCTACCGCCTGCGTGACGAGGGGCATGCGGTTGACCTGATCCATGACGGGGCGGAGGCGGATGCCTTCCTGCGCGACGATGGTGGGGACCTCGTCATCCTCGACATCAAGCTGCCGGGAATGAGCGGGCTCGACGTGCTGCGCGCAATGCGCAAGCGGGGGGACATGCGGCCGGTGCTGATGCTGACCGCGCAGTCTGAGCTGGAAGAGAAGGTCGCCGGGCTCGATGCCGGCGCCGACGACTACCTTCCCAAACCGTTCGAGCTGGCTGAGCTGAGCGCCCGGGTGCGCGCGCTCGCGCGGCGTGGTCCCACCACCGATCCGGGCCTGCTGCGGCTGGGCCCGCTCCGGTTCGACCCGGTGGCCCGCGCGGTCATGGGGCCCTCCGGCGATCTGTCGATCCCCCGCCGCGAGGTTGCGCTCTTCGAGACGCTGCTCGGCGCACGCGGGCGCTTCGTCTCCAAGCAGGCGCTGCTCGACAGCCTCTATGGCACGGGGGCCGACGTGGAGGACTCCGTGGTGGAAGTATATGTCTCGCGGCTGCGCAAACGGCTGCGCAGCTCGGGGATAGAGATCACGGTGCGACGGGGCATCGGATATGCAATGGGTGAGACGGGCCGATGATGCGGACCGCATCGCTGCGCCTGCGGCTCACGCTCATCATCCTCGTCCCGCTGCTGACCATATCCGCAGCCGTGGCGATCTGGGCCGGCAACGACGCGCAGGCGCGCGCGGCGGACCGTTTCGACAGGTCTCTCCTCGTCACGGCGCTCGGGATCTCTCGCGACACCGCGATCAGCGGAGGCGATGCGCTGAGCAGTGAGACGCGGGACCTGTTGCGCAACACCTCGGGTGGCCCGGTCTTCTATCACGTCTATGCACCCGACGGCGTCTTCGTCACGGGCTACGCCACCCCGCCCGTGCCGCCGCCCGACACGAACGGTGAGGAGTTCGCGTATTTCGATGCCGACTACCACGGAGCAAGGGTTCGTGCCGTGCGGTTCACCGACCGCATGGACGTGGACAACCTGACCGGCGATTTCACGTTCACGGTCTGGCAGAACCTGTCGCTGCGCGATGGCTTCGTGCGCAGCCTGTCGGGGCGCACCTACTTCGTGATGTCCACCCTGCTGATCGCGGTCGCGCTGACCGTGTGGTTCGGCGTCCGGCTGGGCCTTGCCCCGCTCACCGATCTCGAACACGCCATCGCGCGCCGCTCTGCCGAGGACCTCACCCCGATCGCTCGACCCATTCCGCAGGAGGTGCGCGGAATCGTTGGGCGTCTGAACACGCTCCTGTCCGACATGGCGGCGACCATGCGCGCGAAGGACAGCTTCATCTCCGACGCCGCGCATCAGTTGCGCAACCCGATTGCGGGTGTGCTGGCGCTGAGCCAGGCCGTCGCGGCGTCGCGCACGCCCGAGGACCTGCGCGAACGCAGTGACGACTTGATCGAGGCGGCCAGCCATGCCGCGCGGCTGTCCGAGGATCTGCTGGCCTTCGAACGCGCGCGCTCCGCTCCGCCGCCCGACCAGCTGGACCCGGTGGATATCGTCCTGGTCGTGGAGCGCGCCGTTGCGCGTCACCGTTCGGCCGCGATGGCTCAGGGGGTGCAGCTTCGCGAGCCCAAGGTCACAACGCCGATCATGGCGAGAGTGGACAGCGTCCTGTTGGGCCAGGCCGTCGAGAACCTGCTGGTCAATGCCCTGAAGCATGGCGGGGCAGGTTTGTCGCGGGTCACGGTCGAGTTGCGCCGGAAAGGCCCGTACTCCGTGCTCAGCGTGTCCGATGATGGGCAAGGTCTCGCGCCGGACCAGTTCGAAATGGCGCTCTCCCGCTTCGGACAGGGACGCCCCGGCGAAGGCAGTGGACTGGGTCTGCCGATCGCCTCAGCGGTCGCCGAGGCGTTCGGAGGCCGGCTTCTGCTCAACGGAGGCGGAGGTGGTCTGACTGTAGTGTTGGAGTTGCCGGTCGCGGAGGAATAGGTCATCCAGACGACGAGCCCGTGTCGCCCGACATCGACCATGTCGAGCGATATATCGGGCTGCTCCAAAGCATGATGCCCGTGATAGTTCCACGAGACACGATAGAACCGGAGTGGCCGCGATGATGTCTTCGGTCGGGTGCTACTCCGCTTGATGTGGGAATATGCCTTGGTCGAGTAGCTCGGGAATGGGCGTCAGATCTGGAAGCGGTAACTGAACATGACCGCCGAAGGCACCCTCCTCATCGGTCATGAAACTTAGTTAGGCAATTGACTTGATCGTTGACAACGCGAGTGTCCGGTCATCCGCAG
The DNA here is from genome assembly GCF_015679265.1 of Pontivivens ytuae. Classification (NCBI taxonomy): domain Bacteria; kingdom Pseudomonadati; phylum Pseudomonadota; class Alphaproteobacteria; order Rhodobacterales; family Paracoccaceae; genus Pontivivens; species Pontivivens ytuae. Next base: position 3,278,794 of record NZ_CP064942.1, on the reverse strand, counting down.
TGGTTGATGTACCCTGGGGCTCCATAGCCATCTCGACCCGTCTGGCGACTGCAAGCAAGCCATCCTCTGCCAATGACACTGTATGGAGCATCGTGATCGTGCCGACGTGCAGGTCAGCCGTTGGCGTAGCCCCAGGCTGCGGGGCATCCGCGTCTCGGCGACGAAAATTGTCGAGCGGTCGGGCGGGGGCCTCGATGAAGAAGACCAAGTTGATGATAGAGTTGGAGACCACAGGCGCGTCTTCGCAGAGGTCAACGACCACGAGAGGGTCAGGCCCGCGCCGTGATGAAGCGTGCCCATAGCGGCGATCATCCTGAGGCGCGTTCGTGGTCGACGCCGCCCGCTTCGACGATCTTGGTGACCTGCGGATCGTGGCCGCCGGCATCTCCAACGTGGGGAGCCATGTTGCGCGCGACCGAGGCGGATCAGACGGGCCTCCTTGACGCGGTCCTTAAAGTTGAGCCCAATCTCTTTGCGCCTGACAGCGACGCGCGCGTTGCGAGCCCCGAAGGCACCCATGCAGCCCGCGGGCCTTCCTCGACTACGCAACCTGGTCCACGCTCTGCCAACGCTGCGCCGCCCTCGCCGATGTCTAAGAGGGCGACCCGTTTGCCGAGACGCTGGCACCTCTGCGCCTGGATCTCGTGGACCGTCGCCGTGCGCTACGCGACACCGGGGACCTCTCCGCAGAGGAGGACCGGTACCTCCCGGTTGAGGCGAGGGCACGGGCTCGACGCTCTGATGCTCTGATGCTCTGATGCTCTGATGCTCTGATGCTCTGATGCTCACCTAGGGGAGATCTCAACATGATGAACGTCGCTCAGAGCATCTGGCCGATGATAATGGCGGTCATGGCTCACGCGCTCAGTCGTCGCGATGCCGATGACCCGGTCTGCGGGATCAGCTTCGCCATGGTGTACGGCGACGGCCGCACCCGCGCGTTCACCTCCGCAGAGCGGGCGATCTAGTTCGGCGTCAGCACCGGATGGATACCGAGCGCAGGCCTTGTCCATTTCAACGAGGACGGCACGGCGCTGCGACGAGCGCCAAGATGTCTGCGGCCTTCGCCTGCTAACGCGTACTGTTCGAGGCCAACCAGACGATGCCGCGCTCCATCGCGGGCATCCGAACGAGCGGCCGCGTTCCCGACATCCCCATCGCCCTCGACCACGACCGCGGACTCGCTGATACTCACCAACCACAGTTCTCGACCGTGGGTGGCTGCGGCGCTCGCGAACGGACATGGCGAAGTGCGATACTAAGAGATCGGGAACGCTCAACGCGTCGATGTCGATGCCGTACTCGAAGGTACGAAGGCACCCCAGCACCTCGTCCAGATGCAGCCCTATCTTTGGGGCGCCTTGGAACGCGCCTTTCTCGCTTCGGAGAGCCGCTCAGCCTTGCCTGAGAGCCACATCGCTCGGGCGGAGACAAATAGTGTAAATCGGGTTGACCATCTCATCGATAAATCGGAGGTGCAAGACCGGATCGGGTCCTTCGGGCACACGTTAATGATACCGTGACGAGGCGAAAGCCGTCGCCATTGCTCACGCAGAACTCTGGAGACGTAGTGTCAGTGTTGCGTAGGGCCACCCTGCACGATCGAGCGGGCCGCAGATGCTATCGAGCCACCGGTGATGCAGCTTTGCATGCCTGCATCTTAGGCCCGTGTATTGGACTGGAAACCGGACCGGCGCGCCGCATCCGCTGAAACAATCCATAAGCTTAACCCATTTCCAGACGACTAGCATGAACGGCTGAACGAACCAACCGAATGTCCGGCCACTTGGGCATAGCGCCTTGGTGTACGGCCGAACTGTGCTGCGAACGCGGTACGGAAGCTATGGCCAGGCGCGTAACCCACATGTACAGCGGCCTGTGCCACTCTAGCGCCAGCCCGGATCGCCTCAGCGGCTCGCTGCACTCGCCGTGCGGCGACGAAGGCATGGGGCGTTGCCCCGACAGCCAGCGCGAACATGCGCCCGAAGTGATGCCGACTCACTGCCGCAACATCGGCGAGTTCACCAAGACGCAAGTCACTACCGAGATTGGTGTCGATGAACTCCGTCACGCGGGTCAGCCGCCGCGCATCAAGCCCTCTCACGGTCCTCGGTCGAGGCCGCGCACCCACTGCCTCCAGGCTTCGCGCCAATGCATTTCGGGTGAGGTGTTCGAGCTCTAGAGACGCAAGCCGCGGGCCACCCAGCGCATCGGCCCGCACGCGCACTGCGAGGGCGAAGAGCGCCGGATCGGCGCGGTTCCAGACCCGCTCATGCTCGGCCACATCGGCAGCGCGCAGGTCCTCGACGACTTCTTGGCGGAGCCAAGGCGCCGGGCGCACTTCAACGAATTCCGACGGCCCGTCGGTTTCCAGGAACTGCACCGGCTCCACGCCGACCGCGCCGCCTGTCAGAGCCCTGATCGGCCGCTCCTCGACCCGCCCGCAGCGTTCCACCACCGTCCGCGCATGCGGGCGAAACGCGAAATCAAGGGCCAGCGGCGCCGATGTCAGACCGTCCATCGACCGGCGCCCGACACGATCGGTTCGACCGTAGGTCGCCCCTCCCGCAGACCACGCCTGACGATATATCAAGGGCTTACGCACCCGAACCTCCGCAATGCGCGAATCTTCTCCAACCGTATGGCGGCGGCACCCGCGCATCATACGTTGGATGGCACCCGATGTTTTGCAACGCCAGATAACCCGATGCTCCTCCACCGAAATGATCCGCGAGGCCGTCGGGCAGCGAAGATCGGAGCGCACCGTCCGACCGCTATCCAGGCGTCTCAAATCTGACCAGACACTGAACTCGTCCAACAGCCGTGAAAGGGAAACCCATGTCCGACGACCAGAACGAGATCGACCCCGTTCGCCGCACGATCCTTACCGGTGCCGCCGTCACCGCATCGGCCGTCGCCCTCGGGGTGACGCCCGCGGCCGCGCAGACCACGCCGACCGGCACCGCCGCCCCTGGCCGCCGGATGCTCGGCGGGCTCGAGGTCTCCGAACTCGGCCTCGGCGTGCAGAACATGCACCGCACCTTCCACACCATCGTGCCCGAGCGTGCGGACATGATCACGCTCATCCGCACCGCCTTCGACGAGGGCGTCACCTTCTTCGACTGCGCCGAAGTCTACGGGCCCTTCGAATGTGAGCGGATCCTCGGCGAGGCGATCGCGGATTTCCGCGACGAGGTCCAGATCACGACCAAGTTCGGGTTCGACGTCGATCTGGAGACCGGGGTCTGGGGTGGCGGCGTGATCAGCGACCCGGCCCGCATCCGCCAGGCGGTGGACGGGTCGCTGCAGCGCCTCGGAACCGACCGGGTGGATCTGCTCTACCAGCACCGCGTCGATCCCAACGTGCCGATCGAGGATGTGGCGGGCACCGTCTCCGACCTCATGGACGAGGGCAAGGTGCTCCATTGGGGCCTTTCCGAGATGGGGCCGAACACGCTGCGCCGCGCGCACGAGGTCCTGCCCGTCTCGGCCGTGCAGAACGAGTACTCGATGCTCTACCGCGGGCCGGAGGCCGAGATCCTGCCGATCTGCCAGGAACTGGGCATCGGCTTCGTCCCGTTCTCGCCGCTCGGCTACGGTTTCCTGACCGGTGCCATCGACATGGAGACAACCTTCGCGCCGTCCGACTTCCGGGCGCTGACGAGCCGGATGGATCCGGAGAACCGCGAGGTGAACATGGCGCTGGTCGATATCGCGCGCGACTGGGCGGGTCGCAAGGACGCGACGCCGGGCCAGATCGCGCTCGCCTGGCTAATGGCCCAGGGGCCGTCGGTCGTCCCGATCCCCGGCACGACCCAGCTGCCGCATCTGCGCGACAATATCGGCGCGACACAGGTCAGCTTCACCGAAGACGAACTGGCGGAGCTGACCGCCGCACTCGACGCCGTCGAGGTCCAGGGCGACCGTGCCCCCGCGCTCGTCATGGGCTGGAACGGCACCGAGGCACCTGACGTCTGACCTTCCAATGAACTGCGGCGGCGGCCTAAGCATGCCCTGCCGTCGCAGACCCAGCTTGAGTAGTTGCCAACACCCGCTTGGGGCAAATCTCGGCTATTCGCGTGTCTTTCGCTGACCGCCCCATTGGAGACTGCATCTAATCCCGGCGCGCTCCCGATATCGCTCTTTGAGCTATGCGGCGGATGGTTCCGGCTTCAGGTCGACCGCGGCCTTCAGCGATCCGTCCATGTAGTAGGGGGTGGAGGAATGGTCGTGCGCGATCTTCCATTCGCCCTCGACCTTGCGGAAGCACATGGTGGTGCGGAACCAGATGTCCTCCTTCGTGCCGTTTTTCTTGGTGCCGCGAATGCGGTTGAGCGCGGTGGACCATGCGATCTCCGGCCCGACGACGAGATCGACATCCTCGGCGTCGACGAGGACCGGCCCCTCCCAGGTCGCGAGCCATTCGGCCATGCCTTCGGGATCGATCTTGTCCTTCAGGGGCGGGGCGAGCGAGTAGACGACCGCATCGGCGGCGTAGCAGTCCACGATGGCGCCGGCGTCCTTGTCGTGGTGCGCCTGTCCCAGACGATGGCACAGCGCTTCGATATCCTGGCGATCTTCCTGCATCCTATTGATCCTTCGATGGTTCAGCGGGGTCGAAAAGCAGATCGATGTATCGTGCGAGGTGGTCGAGGCTCGACCGAGCCTGCGCGGGATCTCCGGTGGCCTTGGCGAGGATGAAGGCGCCCTGGATCGCGGCCTGGATGTGGCGGGCAAGGTCGGTGGCCGTCCACTCCGGCTCCATCCCGCGCGCGGCGATGGCGAGGGCGATGTCGGGCTCGAGCGTTGCCGCGTGGTCGAGCATGCTGTGTGCGCAGGCGTCCCGGATCGCTGGGTGGGACGCGTAGGCCTCCTGCGTCATGGTTCCGACGAGGCAGGTGAACTCGGCCAGATCGCCCGAGATCAGTGCCCGTCGGAAGGCGATGTAGGCGCGCACGCGCTCCAGCGGATCCTCCGGCGCGTGGTAGGGGGCGTCGGCGAAATAGGCGCCGGTGGTTTCGGCCCAGAACTGAGCGGCGGCGACGCCGAGCGCCTCCTTGGTTTCGAAGTGGTGGAAGTAGGCGCCCTTGGTGACGCCTGCGGCCTTGCAGAGGTCATCCACCGTCGTGGCGTTGAAGCCCTTGCGCCGGATGACGTCACGCGCGGCCTCCAGCAGGCGGGTCCGCGCATCGCCGCGCTCGGGATTGAGTTTGGTAGGGCGGGTCATACAGGAAAGACACCGCACGGTTGGTATGCTTATTAAGGCGACCTTGAGGCGGATGCTGACTTTGGACCTCAAGTGTCCAATCCGCCACTTTCAAAGACTGTCTCCCGACCGTCATGCGGTCGCAAAGAGAGCTTGAAATACATAGGGCCGTCCGCAGACTGACTTGGACTTTTGGTTGCGGGCAACAAGCAGCCGCAATTCATTGTTGAGGTAGATCGGGCGCCGCAAACTTCGCCTCTGACCGTTAGTGTGCAGGACAATACGGCAAAGCCGACACCACTGTCTTCCCACGCAACTTAGAGCCCAAGCTCGGCCACGCCCACCCTATTCCAAGAATAACTGTACTCGCACATGCTCACCAATCCAATCTTTGGTGAAAAAACCGATGTTTATGCAGGCTCTAGCGTGTCGCAAATCAGTGATTGATTGGTGACTCTTCGAGCCTCTACACAGTAAGAGCGGTCATAAGTAAAAAAGTCTTAACACACTCATTGCGGGTAATAATTCGATCTACTACCCGCTTCAGTTGCGCCAATTTGGCAAAAACTGAACCTATCTCGATTTTTGGCGGAACTCCGGCCGCTGATTGGTTAACCTCTCGATTAACTCGAAAAGTCAGTGAGATAGACCATGCGGCGACAGCCATGCTGGTCGATGGACAGGTGTGTCCATCGGCCGGCCAGGGGCAGCTTTTGCCCCGAACCGACCGGACCTCCGCAATCCTGATTGCGGCCTGACAACCGACGCGCGTGTCGTGGGCGCGCGCGTCGGGGTCCGGTCGGCACCCACCGCGACGGCGGAGGGGTGCAGCGGTCGCAGAAACCAGAAATCCAGGACAGTGGGACAGAACGGATGGGCAAGCGGGACAAGCTGTGTCGCGCCGCGGAGAAGGTCGTGCGCGGCGGACGGATGACGAAGGTGGGACGGGTCGCAGCGAGCTATGCGCCCAGCCTCGGGGTGGCGGTGCTGTGCGCCGCGATGGGCTGGGCGCCGGCAGATGCGCAGAACCTGACATGGGACACCGCGACAGGCGACGGTGCGGTGACCGGCGGCAGCGGCACGTGGGATGACACGACGCAGAACTGGACGCGCGACGACGGCGTGACGAACGAGGTGTGGTCCGACGGCGCGGGCGCCCATTTCGGCGGATCGGGGGGGACCGTGACCATCGACGGCACGCAGGAGGTGGTCGGGCTCACCTTCACCACCGACGGCTACACGCTCACTGGCGGAACGATCGATTTCGGCAGCGATGACCGAAAGATCATAACCGGCACTGATCTGACGACAACCATTAACTCCACCATGACGGGGAGTGGCGAAATCGAGTTCGAAGGCATGGGTCGCCTTATTTTGAGCAGTTCAAATAGTCTTTCAGGAGTTATAAGACTTGTCGTCGGGGAGCGCGGCCCTAAGTTTGTTATAAATAATAATAATGCACTTGGATCTAGCCTGATAAGAGCCAACGGAGAAACCGAATTCACGCTTTCCAATAATATTAATTTATCAAATGACTTTTTTACAGCAGGAAATATAAATTTCCGAGTCGAAGAGGGTAATACCGCTGAGCTTTCAGGTAACAATTTGTCTAGATATGATGGTGGACCAGCCACCAAGACTGGCCGTGGAACTCTCATTCTATCAAGCAGCGACGTCCCCTTGGCACAAACTGAAATTGAGGAGGGCACTCTTTCGGTCGCCAGCGCGAATCCTCTGGGGCGCTTCGGTGGCGTCGTTTTTCTTCGTGGTGGAACACTTCAGACAACTGGCAATATGACACTCTTACAGCTTTTCGCGCTCTCTGAAGATTCCACGATAGAGACTGTCGCGGGAACGACCGCCACCGTCAACAATACGATTGATAACTTTTTAAGCAGCAGCGGTCACTCGTTGACCAAGACCGGCGGCGGTACGCTCGTCCTTGGGCGCACGAACACCTACATCGGCGACACGATTGTCGCGGACGGCACACTGTCGATTGCCGCCGACAACAGGCTCGGCGCGACATCGGGTGCGCTGACGCTGGATGGCGGGTTTCTCCGAGCGACGGAGAGCTTCACGACGAGCCGGGCGACGACACTGGCGAGCACGGGGGGCTTCGACGTCGAGAGCGGCGATACGCTCACCCATGACGGCGTGATCAGCGGCACGGGCTCGCTGACCAAGACCGGCGACGGCACGCTGATCCTGACGGGGACCAACACCTATTCCGGGGGCACCAATGTAAACGGGGGCACCCTGTCGGTCGGATCGGATGCCAATCTGGGCGCGGCATCCGGGGATATCACGCTGAACAATGGTGAGCTTCAAACCACGGAAACGTTTTCGACGGCCCGCGATATCGTCAGCAATACCGGTTCGATCTCCGTGGATGCGGACACCACGCTGACCGTCGATGGTACGATCAGCGGCAGCCTGCTGGCAGCGTTCGGAGAGGGGACGCTGATCCTCAATGGTGCGAACACGGTATCGGACCTCAATTTTGGCCGCGGCACCCTGGTGCTGAACGACAGTCAGGCCGCCGGGTCCGGTACATTGAACGCCCTCGGCGGGACGGTGCGCTTCGGAGATGGTGTCGATATCGGGAACACGGTCACTATCCTTGCTGGCTCTCCCAGCCTGGATGTCGCAAGCGTTGGGCGGGCGACGCTTTCAGGCAATCTCGTCGGTGGGCCCGGCGCACCTGTCGAGAAGATCGGAACGGGCACGCTGGTCCTATCTGGCGACAACATCGTCGGGGGAGGCTTCCAGATCAGCGAGGGCACGCTGTCGGTGTCGGCCGACGAGAACCTGGGGTACAGCAACGCTGATCTGGTCTTTTCCGGGGGACGGCTGGAGACGACCGGCACGTTCTCGACGGCGCGCGACTTCAGCATCTCGTCCCTATCGAGGATCGATATCGCCGCCGGCACGACCCTCACCCATGACGGCCTACTCCGTGGTTCCGGCGACCTCTTCAAGAGCGGCGCGGGCACGCTCGTGCTGGACGGTGCCAATACGCATAGCGGAGCGGTCGTCGTGACGCAGGGGACGCTCGCCCTGAACCACAGCGAGGCGCTGGGAACGGGCATCGTTTCGTTCGACTTTGCGCCCGGAGGACGGATCCGGTACGGCGACGGAGTTTCGATCGCGAACGAGTTGAACGTCCTGCAGCCCGGAACGCTGGAGGTCGCCGGCAGCGATGTGGCCGAGCAGTCCGGCCTCATCCGCACCTTCGCCGGGGAGGGAGAGCACGGGATCACCAAGACGGGCAGCGGCACGCTGATCCTGTCCGCCGCCAACACCTATGCCGGTGATACGACAATCAATGGTGGGACGCTCTCGGTGTCCTCCGACGGCAATCTGGGCGACAGCGGCAACGGGCTGGTGCTCAGCGGCGGGGTGCTGCGCAGTACGGCGGACTTCACCACCGAGCGGGCGACGACCGTCACCGGCACCGGCGGGTTCGACGTCGCGGCGGGGACGACGCTCACCCATGAGGGCCTCATCAGCGGAACCGGGCGGCTGACGCTGGACGGGGACGGCACGCTGATCGTGACCAGCAAACTCTACGGCCCGGACGAGCCAAGCTACGACCCGCTCGCGCACAGCGGCGGGACGACGATCAACAGCGGGACCCTGCAGATCGGGAACCGCTTTAACACGAGCGGCAGCCTCGGCACCGGTGAGGTCGTGAACAACGGCGTGCTGAAACTCGCGACAGGAAGGCGGGGCACCTATGCCAACGACATCTCGGGCACCGGAACGCTGGTGTCGTCGGGGAATGGATCGATACTGCTCGGCAACAACTCCTACGGTGATACGATCATCGAAAGCAGCTCGTTTCTGCAGATCGGTAATGAGGGCACGTCGGGGACACTGGGCACCGGCACCGTCCACAACAGCGGCGTCCTCGTCTTCGAACGCAGCGATACGCACATCGTGGCCAATGACATCGTCGGTGAGACCGGCTTCCTCTGGAACCGGGCGTCGGGAACGACGATCCTGCTCGGCACGAACGAGATAGAGAGCATGGCCGTCATCGAGGGAGCCATCCAGATCGGCAATGGCGGGACATCGGGAACGCTTGGCGCCGGTCTCAGCTCGATCAACGGCGAACTGATCTTCAACCGCAGCGGGGAACTGACGGAGCGCACGCAGCTCTCCGGCAGCGGCACGATTATCCAGCGTGGCAGCGGCACCGTCACGCTGACCGGCGAGGGCATCTCGTTCACCGGCAACACCGTGGTGGAGAACGGCACGCTGAACGTGAACAACGTCCTGGGTGGGGATCTGCGCACCGAGAGCGGCGGCACGCTGGGCGGGAGCGGCACCATCGAGGGGAACGTGACGATCGAGGCGGGCGGTACGCTAGCCGCGGGCAACTCCATCGGGACGCTGACGGTGGACAGCGATCTCAACCTCGACGCGGGCTCGCGGCTAGAGATCGAGGTCGATCCGTCGGGAACCACCGCGGACCTCGTGGCGGTGGGCGGGCGCGCGACGCTCGCCGGGACGGCCGCGCATGTGGGGCTGGCGGGCGACTATGCGCCGAGCTCCAGCTACACGATCCTGACCGCGGCGGGCGGCATCGACGGGACCTTCGGCGATGTCACCTCGGACTTCGCCTTTCTCGACCCGCGGCTCACCTACGGCTCCAACGCCGTAACGCTGACGCTGGAGCGGAACGACATCCGCTTTGCCAGCACTGCGCACACCGCGAACCAGGCCGCGGCAGCCTCGGGGCTCGAGGGGCTGAGCTTCGACAACGCGACCTATTCCGCGGTCACGGTGCTGGGCGAGGACGATGCCGCTGCCGCCTTCGACATGCTGTCGGGGGAGGTCATGGCCTCGACCACCACGTCGATGGTCAGCGGCGGACAGGCGATCAATGCGTTCACCTCCGCGCGGGCACGCTCGATCACCGGCCCGGCGACGCCGGCGGTGGCGAGCTTCGCGCCGGATCCGGCCTTCGCCAGGGGGGGGCCGGGCGACACGCCTGCGTGGATCCGCTTCCTCGGAACGCAGTCGGACATCGACGGCGACGGGAACGCGGCCGGGCTGGACACCCGCTCCGCCGGGACGCTGGTGGGCCTCGAGGGGTTCGCCCTGGGCTCCGCCCGGCTGGGCGTGCTGGCGGGCTACACCCGGTCTAATGTCGATGTGGGTGAGCGCGCCTCCTCCGCCGACGTGGACAGCTACCACCTCGGCGTCTACGGGCGGACCTCGGTGTCGGGCTTTGCGCTGCGCGGCGGCGTCACCGCAAGCTGGCACGACATCGAGACCGACCGCACGGTCGTCGCCGGTACGATGCGCGAGGATCTGAGCTCGGACACCAATGCCCGCAGCCTGCAGAGCTTCGCCGAGATCGCCTACGGCATGCCGATGGAGAGCTACGCGATCGAGCCCTATGCCGCGCTCGCCAGTGTCGTCGTGGACAGCGACGGCACGACGGAGACGGGCGGGAGCAGTGCGCTGACCAGCGTCGACGAGACCACGGTCACCAACTTCGCCACCGTCGGCGCGCGCGTCGGGACGACCTTCGATCTCGGTGGCATGGACGCGACGCTGCGCGGCGGGATCGGCTGGCGTCACGCCTTCGGCGACGTCACGCCCACAACGACGAACCGGATCGCGGACGGTCCGGATTTCACCGTCTCCGGCACGCCGATCACCCGCAACGTGGCGCTGGTGGAGCTGGGGGTCGGGCTGCGCACCTCGGCGAACAGCTCGCTCCACCTGTCCTATGACGGCGAGTACGGTGAGGGGGTGCGGAGCCACGGCGCCCAGCTCGACTTCGTCTTCCGGTTCTGAAGACCCGGGCGCGGCGGCCTGCGGGCCGCCATTTGCCCCTCAGGCGGGCAGCCGCTCCGGAACGATGTTCTCGATGACGAAGCGATGCAGGGCGAGGTCGGTCGCCGCATAGGTCAGCCAGTTCTCTGCAAAGGCCGGGTCGAGCCGGATCGTGTGCCCGCCCCTCACCGCGTGTTCGAGCTTCCCCTGCTCGGCTGCATAGCTGAGCACGTTGCGGATATGCGCTCGGGACACCCCGAACCGCTCCGACAACTCGCCGAAGGGCACGTCGGACAGGTACTCCCCCTCCAGCGTGATCCGGATCCCCCCGATCAGCTTGCTGCAGATGAGGTGGCCGTAGTCCGGCGACAGCATCTCGAGCACATGGGGAAAGTGCGGCAGGGTGGAGAAGCCGTGCTGCATCAACAGCTCGATCAAGGCGATCGCGTGGGCTTCCACGACCTTAGGCTGGCCCACGATCTCCTCCGGTGTGCGGTCGAACGGTTCGAGCTGATGCAGCGCCTCGACGATGGTCAGAAGGCCGGTGCGCCCGATCTCGATCAGGCGCGGTGTCGGCTTGTAGCGGCGCATCCGCCGGTCCGCCTCCATCGGGATCGCCTCGACCATGTCCGCATGCTCGAAGGCCCGCAGGGCGGACCGGATCCAGGACTTCGTCGCATAGGGCGCCTGCGCCAGGATCTCCTTCAACCGGGTCGCGGTCGCCCCGCCCCGAGGATCGCCCGGATCCGCCGTCTCGTCGAGGTAGATGACGAAGCACAGGGCGGAGAAGCGGGAGAGCTGGCAGAGGATCTTCCCGTCACGGACCTGGTTCTCCATGATCGGAAAGACCGTCTTCGTGTAATGCGCGAGGGCGGGAAAGAAGGTCGGGTGGTTGCGGATGGCCACCCCGGCAGGAAGGATCTCCGACGGATCGACCGAGGCAACCCGGGCGCGAAGCTCCGCCCACCCGGCGGCGCGTTGTACAGTCATCTGGCAGTCCCCACGACTTTTCTTCGAAGTTGCGGCCAGAGGCATTTTGGCTGCCCCTCGCTGGTGCATCTCCGAAGCAGTTATCCGCAGACCGCCGAACCGCGGCAGTCCCAAATGGGGAGGGGGGCATTCACGCTGAGCGGGCACAGCTCATCAAAACAGTGCAGTAGCAGCTCGCACATTAAGGGCAACTTAAATACATATATGCCTTCAGGGAAGTATTTTATATAAATATGATCAAAAAAAACTGAGTGATCTATTGATATTATATATTGTGAATCTGACATTTTTAGGCATAGTTCACACAATTTTTTCTCGCGCCCATCAAGACACTTAAGGCGCTTATCGCTTAATTACATAAATACCAATGAGGATCGATGCCGTAGGCCGGCATGCTGCAAGCTGCCTTTTACGATGCAGAGGAGATGAATGTCGCGAAACGCTTCAAGAGATATCGGATTCGTGAGCAGTGGGCCCATGCAATGCCACCTGCGCGAAGCCCCAGTATTCAGAGTTACGGAGCCGCGGTCGTGGCTCAACCAACCGCAGCTCCATGTCTTTCAAGCCGCTTTCGGTGCGCCGGGCGCGCCGAAAATCGGGATGGGTGACCAGTCGGGCAGTTCTGCCAACGGCGCTGGCGCGTGATTGGCGAAGGCGCCTTTGGCGTGGACGATCTTGCCGCCGGTCAGGGTCAGATCGGCGGTGATGTCGGCGATCTCGTCCTCGGCCACCTCGAAATAGTCGCGATCGAGCACCGCGAGATCGGCGAACTGGCCGGGCATGAGCTGGCCCTTCCGGCCTTGCTCCCGGCTGAACCAGGCACCGGCGGCCGTCCAATGGCGCAGGGCGTCCTCACGGCTCAGCCGGTTCTCCGCCGCCCAGATCACATCACCTCCGCGGCCCTTGCCCGACACCGCCCAGTGGATCGCGAGCCATGGGTTGTAGGAGGAGACCCGCGTCGCATCCGTCCCGGCCGCCAGCGGAACGCCCGACGCCATCATCTTGCGCACCGGCATCACGTCGCGCAGCGCCGCCTCGCCGTAGCGGTCGCGATAGGCGGTCGCCTGAAAGGCGATGCGGTTCTGGTAGGAGATCCCGCCGCCGAGGCGCGCGACCCATTCCATCGTGCGCTCCGAGATCGTCTCACCGTGGTCGAAGATCCAGTTCAGCTCCTCGAGCCCCTTGTCGCGGCCGACCTCCTCCAGCACCGTCAGCAGGCGATGCGCGCTTTCCTCGTAGGTGCAGTGGAAGCGGATCGGCCAACGGTTCTCGAGCAGGAATTCCAGCACAGGACGCAGGTCGCCCTCCATCCGCTTCGGCAGCTCTGGCCGGGGATAGGAGAAGTCTTCGAAGTCGTAAGCGGAGGCCACCAGCATCTCGCCCGCGCCGACGCATTTCAGGTAATCGTCGCCCTGATCGGGTTTGACGATATCGTTCCAGCGCCTGAAATCCTCCAGTTCGAAGAGCGGGCGCTGGGCAAAGAGCTGATAGCCAATGCGGACCGTCTGCTCGCCGCGCCGGTTGAGCTCGCTGATCACGCCGTAGTCGTCCGGGTAGTTCAGAAACCCACCCGCGCAATCGAGCGCGGACGTGAGGCCCAAGCCGTTCAGCGCCTTGAAGTAGTGCTTGGTCGACAGGATCTGGCTCTCGAAATCGAGCTTTGGCGCCATGTCGAGCAGGGCATAGAGCGGTTGTGCGTTCGGCCGCGCCAGGGCCAGCCCGGTCGGGGTGCCGTCTTCGTCCCGCTCCAGCCGGCCGGAAACGAAGGGCTCGTAGAAATGGCTGTCGATGCCGAGCGCGCGCAGCGCCGCCTTGTTCAGCCAAGCGCGATCGTAGAGATGCAGAACGTAGACCGGCACCTCCGGCGATACGGCGTTGATCTCGTCAATGGTGGGCAGACGCTTCTCGGCGAACTGATCGGCGGACCAGCCGCCGACCACGCGCATCCACTGGCCGACCGGCGTTCGCTGAGCCTGGCGCTTCAGCATCGCGAGACCATCGGCGAGCGAGGGCACGTCGTCCCAACGCAGCTCCATGGCGAAGTTGTTGCCCTGGCGAATGATATGCGTGTGGCTGTCGATCAGCCCGGGGATCACGCGCCGCCCGGCGAGATCGATCGTCACCGCGTCGCCTGCCGCGGCCATGATGTCCTGATCGCTTCCGGTCGCCTCGACCTTGCCATCGGCAATGGCGATCGCGGTGGCCTCCGGTAGGTCGGGGTCGAACGTCGTGATGCGTCCGTTGAAGAGAACGAGGTCGGGCATGGTCTGTCTCCCTATCATCGGTGGGATCGGTGAGCCCCGGTGCCGTCACGCACCGGGGCCGCGGGGGTGTCAGAGGTTGCGGCCCTGCAGGATGACCGGGGACCAGTCGGGCCGGATGGGTGGCATGTGGCGCAGGTCGTGATGGGCAAACTCATCCTTGCCGTGCACGACCTCGCCGCCGAGCACGGTCAGTACCGATTTCAGCTTGGCAATCTCCGCATCCGTCACGGCGAAGTAGTCCCGGTCGAGCACCGCGAAATCGGCCAGTTGTCCCGGCGTGATCGCGCCCTTCCGCCCCGCATCGCCGGTGAACCAGGCCGAACCCACGGTCCACAGGCGCAGGGCTTCCTCTCGGGTCAGCAGGTTCGCGTCGTCATACATCCGCAGCCCGCCGCGCGAGAGGCCCGTCGACATCCACTGGATCGAGAACCACGGGTTGAACGAGGTCACGCGCGTCGCGTCCGTCCCGCCGCCGACGGGCACGCCAAGGTCGAGGATCGCGCGGAAGTTCGGCGTCGTGCGCAACGCCTCCGCGCCATAGTTCGCGATGAAATCCTCGGCTTGGAACTGCAGCCGGTTCTGGAGCGCGATGCCACCACCAAGCTCGGCGATCCGCTCGAGGTTGCGCTGGCTGAAGGTCTCGACATGGTCGATGAACCAGCCGGGCGTCAGCCCCGCGCCCCGCGCCACTTCCTCATAGACCGGAAGCAGACGGTCGCCCGTCTCGTCATAGGTGACGTGCTGGCGGAAGGGCCACTCCGCCTCGCCCAGCACGGTCATGATCCGCGTCTGTATCTCCTCGGCATCCGCGTCGATCTCGGGCCGGGCATCGGCGAAGATCTCGTAGTCGTAGGACGCCCAGGTCAGGTTCTCGCCCGCACCGACGAACTTCAGCATGTCGTCGCCCTGCCCCGCCCGGATGCGGGAGGTCCAGTCCTGGTAGTTGGCAAGCTCCTCCCCCTTCACCTGCGGGAAGGAGTGGTAGCCGATGCGGGTGGTCAGCAGCCCCTCGCCATGCAGCCAGCGGACGACCTGGTAGGGATCGCTGTCCGGGAACTCCATGCCCCCGCCGCCCGCGTCGGAGACGGAGGTGACGCCCAGACCGTTGAGCTCGTCCATGTAGTGGATCGACGAGTTGATCTGGTCGCGGATCGACAGCGTCGGCGCCTGGCTCAGCGTCCGATACATGAGAAGGCCCGAGGGCGTCGACAGCAGCCGGCCGGTGGGATCGCCGTTTGCATCCTTCTCGATCGTGCCGCCCGGATAGGTCGGGTGGTCGGGCTGATCGTAGCCGAAATACTCGATCGCACGGCTGTTGAGCAGCGTCAGCTTGTAGAGGTGGTGGATCAGCACCGGGTGGTTCGGCGCCACGGCGTCGAGTTCCGCCACGGTCGGCAGGCGCTTTTCCTTGAACTGGAATTCGGAGAAGCCACCGGCGACCCGGATGAACTGTCCCTCGGGCGTGCGATCCGCCTGCTCGCGCAGCAGATGCAGCGCCTCCTCAAGACTGTCGACGGTGTCCCAGCGGACTTCGAGCGTGTAGTTGACACCGCCCCGGATCGAGTGCGTGTGGCTATCGATGAGGCCCGGGATGACACGCTTGCCCCCGGCATCGATCACCTGGATGAAAGGGCCGATGAGAGGCGCGACATCGGCCTCCGAGCCGACGGCCACGAACACGCCGTCCCGCGCAGCAAGCGCAGCGGCCTCCGGCAGGTTCGGGTCCATGGTGGTGATCCGTGCGTTGCGAAGGACGAGATCGGCCGCACCGGCCTGCGCCACGGCAGGGCCGGCGATCGCCGCGGCGCCAAGTGCTGCAGACCCCTGCAGGAGCGACCGGCGGGTGGGATGGGTCAAGCTGGTCATCTTGCGTCTTCCTCTGGCTCAGGTTGAGGGCCCGCATCTCATCGCAAGGCACGATACCGTTCGTTTGGGCGATCAATGCCGGGTGTCGTTCGAAGCGCCTGCCCGATGCCGAGCGACCGCGATCGATTGGCTGGTCGCTGCTTACGGGTGGCGTCTGTTCGAACGTGAGAACGTTGGTGCCTCTCTCTTTGATCTGCGGCCGTGATGCCCGCGATATGTGTTCAACCACCCGCTGCCGCTTTCAGCCGTGACGCCCGTTTTTCAACCGCGTGCGAAAAAGTGCGGCGTGACGCGGAAGGCGATTGACGGAGAAAACCAACGTTTCCCGACGTGACGGAGCATTAGCTCGCGCCGCGAACGCGATGCTGTGACTGTTCTCGCTGGAAAGCTGAGAACGTGGGCGTAAAGCCACGCAAGGCGCTTCAGCCCGAGAATGCGTGAGACGTGAGGAGGGCCAATGAACTCGACTTCAGTTCCTTTGAAGAACAGGTCGCGTCCTCAACCCGGCGTGTTCCAATGCCCACGCCTGCTGTGCAGCACGCTTCACGCGGGCGTCATGCGGTGCTCTCAGTCCCCCGACAGAGCAGTTGTGACATCCCCTTCGTCGATGTCAGCCAACGCTCTGTGAACACACCATGTCCGACGCGAGCCGTCCGATCCATGCACGGTCACGACCGTTTCCACGGGCGGGCAGCCCGGCTCGTGGCAGGCGAGTTCTGCCACGGTCACGAGATCGTCGTCGGTCAGAGCAAGATGCTGGATAACCCAAGCCTTCACCTCAGCAGCACGCCCCGGTGCGGCACGACGGGCAAAGAGGTTCTTCATGCGGGCTTCCCACCAAGTCGAACCCAAAGGACGCGACCACCTTCCTCACCGACGAAAAGCCAGCCCTCCGGTGTCAGTGCCAACGCGGCCACCGGTGTGCCGCTCGACCCTTTGACGACCAGATCCTCCGACGCACCGTCCGGGGACACGCGCCCGGCGAGCACACAGCCGTCCGTGAAGCCGGCCAAAACGCCGTCGTGCCCGAGAAGTCCCGTCACCGCGGTGCAAAGCTGCTTGCCGCCATAGGCACAGGTGTCCGGCGGGCGCCCCATCGGTCCGTCCTTACCTTCGAAGGGCCAGCAGATCGCCTGATCCGCGCCCGACGTCGCAAGGTGCGGCGCGCTGCCGATCCAGGTGAAGCTCTTCACCTTCGCAGGGTAGCCGGACATCCGCATGTCGGCCTTGTCGCGCAACCGCCATCCGTGGAGGGCGTTCTCCTGCATCAATGTCACGAGGTACTTTCGGTCCGGGCTGAAGGTCGCCGCACCGTGCGACCCCTTCCACACAAACTTCGACGACTTCCACCGGCGCTCGCCGCGTTCCCAGACGGTGGCCCCGCCGTAATGTGCCACGGCCAGACGGCGGGCCTTCCCATCGAAGGCGAGACCACCGACGGTGCTTGGATGATCGAACGTCCTCGCGGTGGGCCGACCTGCATGCCAGACATGGGCTGTGCGGCCAGATGAGCAAGCGTAGTGGCCTGGCCCGGCGGCGACGCAGTCCACCCACCGCGTGCCGAAGCTCGCTATCTCTTCGACCGTGCCGTCCGCAGTCACACGCAGGAACCTGCCATCGTCGCCACCGGTGAGCACCGCCCCTGACGTCCCCTCAGCCACCAGGCAGAGCACGGCGCCGCGATGGGCCTCGACGATCAACGGTGGCTCGTCGGGGCGAAAGAATCGGACGACGCCATCGCCGAACGCAGCTGCAACGCCGGTGCCGGTCGAGACGGCGGCGGTCACCGGTGCGCCGGTATCGAGCGTAAGGCCTTGACGTTCGAGCTGGGTCTCTTCGAAACCTCCGAGGCGCAGGTCCTGGCGCGCCGCGTCCGCCGCTACGCCGCTCGACATGCGGCGAAACCGTCTTCGAGGCCCATCGTGTCGAGATTGCGCCCGATGAAGACCAGCCGCGACTGCCGCGCGCCCCCGGGCCAGGAGCCCATCGGCGCACCATCCATCAGCATGTGAACACCCTGGAAGACGTAGCGGTTGTTCTCGCCTTTGAAGTCGAGGATGCCCTTGGAGCGCAGGATGTCGGGCCCTTTCGTCTGAAGAAGGTGGCCGAACCACGTCTGGAACTTCTCGAGATCCAGCGGCTCCTCCGACACCAGCGAGATGCTTTTCACATCATCGTCATGCTCGTGGTCATGGTCGGAGGTCAGGAAATCGGGCTCCACCTCCAGCACGCGGTCGAGGCTGAAGGCGTTCAGTCCGATCACCTCGTCGAGGTCGGCTCCGCAGCGCTCGGTCCGGATGATCTTTGCGTAGGGGTTGATGCGGCGGATGCGCTCCTCGACGCCGCTCAGGCCATCCGCTTTGACCAGGTCCGTCTTGTTGAGCAGAACGATGTCGGCGAAGGCGATCTGCTCTTCGGCTTCGTGATGCTCGCCGAGCTGGTTGCTCAGATGTACTGCGTCGGCCACCGTCACGATGGCATCGAGCCGCGTGCGGTCCGCTACGTCCTGATCGACGAAGAAGGTCTGGGCCACAGGCGCGGGATCGGCGAGACCAGTGGTCTCCACGATGATCGCATCGAACTTGTCGGCGCGCTTCATCAAGCCGCCGAGGATGCGGATCAGGTCGCCCCGCACGGTGCAGCAGATGCAGCCGTTGTTCATCTCGAACACTTCCTCGTCGGCATCGACCACGAGATCGTTGTCGATGCCCTCCTCGCCGAACTCGTTGACGATGACCGCGTAGCGCTTCCCATGCCGCTCAGTGAGGATCCGGTTGAGAAGCGTGGTCTTCCCGGCACCAAGAAAACCGGTGAGCACGGTGACGGGGATTTGCGTGGTCTGATCCATAATCGGGTCCTTCAAGTCGTTTGCGCGTCCGGACGGCAGGCGCCGCAGCGGCCGCGGATTTCGATGATCGAATGCTGGGGCGTGAAGCCCGAATGGCTGGAAAGGGCAGCGATGCTCTCGGCAAGGCGGGCGTCGACATGCTCGGTCACGGCTCCACAGTCCTCGCAGATTTCGAACACGGGCGTTTCTGTGTGGCTCGGGTCGCTGCAGGCGGTAAAGGCGTTGAGCGACTCGATCCGGTGGGCGCGTCCGGACGCAACGAGCTGGTCAAGTGCGCGGTATACCGTCGTTGGCGCCGTCACGCCTTCACCGCGGAGATCCTCGAGGATCTGATAGGCCGACAAGGGCTTTGTCTGGCGGCGCAGATGCTCCAGCACGCGTTCGGCATGGGTCTTGCGTTTCGGGTCGCTCGCCATCGTGTGCCTCGCTCCAACACACCTTGACGAAGACTAACGCGCAGGCTTAGCGTGTGCAATGTTATAACATTACATGTTGCGGGCCATGCGCGATCTCGAACCTGAATTGCCCTTGTTGTCGATCTGCCTGACCTGCCGCGACGGGCGCGAAAATGATCGCGACAGCATCAGAGGGGGCAGGCGCCTGGCCGACGCCGTTCTCGCGCGTCTGGCGGACCAAACCGAACGACCGGCACTGCGCATTCGCGGTGTGAGCTGCATGAGCCAATGCAAGCGTCCCTGCGTGGTTTCCCTCTCGGCAAGCGACCAGTTCACCTATGTTTTCGGAGATCTCGATCCCGAGGCGCCCGATCATGTCGATGCGTTGCTCGCGTTGGTTCCGCTTTATCGCGAGGCCGAAGAAGGGTTCCTGCGTCGTGAAGAACGGCCTGAGGCCCTGCGCGCGCGCATCCTGGGTCGACTGCCGCCACCGGACACGACCTCCGACCTCGTGACACCGCTCACGGGCGAGGCGGCGGCATGACCTCTGCACGCCTCCGCCTGGCATTGAATGACGGCGAAGTCCGAGTCATATCTCGGCGGACGCGATGCGCGTGTCCGGCCCCTTGGCCGCACGAAGCAGGAAACTGACCAGATGAAAGACTGCGCCGATCCTGTCGGACCCGTCCGGAATGTCGACACGGTCGAAGCCGCCTCCCTGTCGGTGCAGGCTGCGAGTTGGTCGGCACGGCGTGCAAGCGGGACGATCCTTCATCCGGTGAGTTTTGAGCTCGCCGCGGGGCGGGTGCTTGGGGTCGTGGGGCCCAACGGCTCGGGCAAGACGACGCTGTTGCGGCTGCTCTACCGTTTCCAGAAGCCCACCACGGGAACCGTTTCAGTCGACGGTCAGGACATCTGGGCGATGCCCGCCCGCGCCGTCGCGCGGAAGGTGGCGGCGGTCCTGCAGGAGCAGCCGACGGACTTCGCACTGACCGTGCGCGAGATCGTGGCGCTGGGGCGATGCCCGCATCGGAGCGGCTTTGGCGGCAGCGACGGGGCGCGCGATGGCGTGATCATCGAGGCGGCGCTGGACCGTCTGGACCTGCGCGGCCTCGCGAACCGGCATCTCGGCACGCTTTCGGGCGGCGAGCGGCAGCGGGTGATGGTCGCCCGCGCGCTCGCGCAGGAGCCGCGTCTGCTGATCCTCGACGAGCCCACCAACCACCTCGACATCCGGCATCAGCTCGAGGTGATCGACCTGATCCGCGACCTGCCGCTCACGATCGTCACCTCGCTCCACGACCTGAACATGGCGGCCGGGATCTGCGATGACCTGCTCCTGCTGAAGTCCGGCCGTTCGCTCGGGTTCGGGCCGCCCTCCGCCGTGCTCTCCGAGGGGACCGTGTCGGACGCATTCGGCGTGACCGCGCGCCGGGAACGGCTCGCCCCGAGTGACGCCGACCACCTCACCTTCCACCTGTCGACCGAAGAGACATCCCATGAAGACGCTCCTCCTCAGCTCCATTAGCCTCCTTCTGAGCACGGGGATCGCGTTCGCCCAGACCACCGTGCAGAGCTGCAACCGGACGGTGACGTTCGAGGCGCCGCCGGAGCGGGCCGTCTCCAACGACGTCAACCTGACCGAGATGATGCTGGTCCTCGGCCTCGCCGACCGGATGGTGGGCTATACCGGCATTTCCGGCTGGAACAAGCTGGACGAGGAGATGCGCGCCGGTGTCGAGGCGCTGCCGGAGCTGTCCGCGCAGTACCCCTCCAAGGAAGTGCTGATCGGCGCGGATGCGGACTTCTTCTTCGCCGGGTGGAACTACGGCATGCGGGTCGGCGGCGAGGTGACGCCCGAGACGCTCGCCCCCTTCGGCATCGAGGTCTACGAGCTGACCGAGAGCTGCACTCATATCATGGAGAAGGACAAGGCGAGCATCGAGGACATGTACAACGACCTCCTCAATCTGGGCCGGATCTTCGGTGTCGAGGATCGGGCGACGGCCCTTGTCGAGGGCTACCGCGCCGAGCTAGCGGCCTTTGCAAGCACCCTGGAGCCCAGCGATCCCCTGCGGGTCTTCGTTTATGACAGCGGCGAGGACGCGCCGTTCACCGCCGGGCGCTACGCGATGCCCACCGCACTGATCGAGGCGGCGGGCGGCACCAACATCATGGACGATTTCGAGAGAAGCTGGGCCACCGTGACCTGGGAAGAGGTGGTGGAGCGCAACCCCGAGGTCATCGTCATCGTCAACTACGGCGAGGTGACGGCGGAGCAGAAGCGCGACTTCATGATGTCCAACCCCGCCTTCGCCGGTCTCGATGCGGTCCGGAACGACCGCTTCGTGACGCTGGAATATGTCGAGGCGACGCCCGGCCCGCGCAATATCGAGGCGATCAGGACCCTCGCGGACGCCTTCCGGCCCATCACCCAGTGAGCGTCACCCAGTGAGCGACACCACGGGCAGCCGGGCGCCGGCGAGGCATCTGCGGGGAACGGTTCCGCTGCTTCTGATCGGCGTGGCGAGCCTCGTGATCTCGCTCTCCATCGCGATCTCCGTCGGGGCGGTTCCAGTGCCGACGGCGACGGTCTGGGGCGTGCTTATCAACAAGTTGTCGCCGGACATCGTCGAGCAGACCTGGAGTGCAGGGCGCGAGGCCATCGTCTGGGACATCCGCTTTCCCCGTGCGCTGTTGGCAATGATGGTGGGCGCGGGCCTCGCCATGGTCGGGGCGAGCCTTCAGGCCGTGACGCGCAATCCGCTGGCCGATCCGCATCTTCTGGGCATCTCCTCCGGCGGGGCGTTCGGTGCGATCCTCGCACTTCTGCACACGGGGTTGTTCCTGGGTCTGCTGACGGTGCCACTTCTGGCGTTCCTGGGGGCGTTGGGGGCCACGGCCATCGTGCTCGGCGTGTCGCGCATCGCGGATGCCACCAGCGCGGATCGCCTGGTGCTCGCGGGCGTTGCCGTGTCCTTCATCATCATGGCGGCCGCGAACGTCCTGATCTTCCTCGGTGATCCCCGCGCGACGCATACGGTGGTCTTCTGGATGCTCGGGGGGCTGGGCCT
The DNA here is from genome assembly GCF_015679265.1 of Pontivivens ytuae. NCBI lineage: Bacteria > Pseudomonadati > Pseudomonadota > Alphaproteobacteria > Rhodobacterales > Paracoccaceae > Pontivivens > Pontivivens ytuae. The sequence continues at coordinate 3,256,358 of NZ_CP064942.1, read as the reverse complement.
CGCGCAATGGGATCAGCTCGTCTTTCCGCTGGTCATCCTGCTCGCCTGCGGTGTCTGGCTGTTCAGCCAGGCGGCCGCGCTCAACGCGATGACGATCGGCGACGAGACGGCCTCCACGCTCGGGATCCCGGTCGCGCGGTTCCGCCTGATCGTCTTCGTCGTGGGGGCCCTGATCACCGGCGTGATGGTCGCCTTCTCCGGCATCATCGGCTTCGTCGGGCTGATGGTCCCGCACATCGTGCGCATGATCGTCGGGGGCGACTACGCCCGCGTACTGCCCGCCTCGGCCCTCGTGGGCGCGATCTTCCTGCTCTGGGCCGACATCGCCGCCCGCACCGTGATGCGCCCCGAGGACATGCCCATCGGCATCGTCACTGGCCTCGTCGGCGGCGTCTTCTTCGTCTGGCTCCTCGCGCGACGGGGAGCGAGGTAAATCGAAATTTGAATAGCGGCACAGCGCACAACATGAAGTGTCATTTTTGCATGGCTATTTATCTCCGCAAGATACATCCAGGTGTCTCTATTAGATATCGACAAATTATATTAGGCTACATTCGAAAACTCATACAAGCCCGCACCACTACGCTCTCTTTTGAGATAATTTATTAAAGATATATTATATTATAAGTAGTATTTAATATACTATATTCAATTAATAGAAGAGATTTTATTTTTGAGTAATTATTAGATATAATATCACTCCCGTTTATAGATAGCCATATTAGACGCGCGACGCCTTAGATAACTTAATAGCAGATACCACGCCAGTGGATCGCTATTAAAATCGCTCGCTGGTTAAGCTCGATCAATTTTAATACATATTCACATAAATCGAACACCTATCACAGACGTATAAATCCATGAGATTAACATGGAGAATGATAGTATGATCATTATCTTGGTGAGTCGCCTACTCTTGCTTGATACCACCAAAGACCGAAGAAGGTAGTGCAGGCCTAACGGAGGCTCTCCAGGATGGGCCCGTCGGTGGAAAAAAGGATCACGACGGGTCCGGCACATTCTCTACCACAGACCTCGGTTCGCCTGCGATTAGACCCGAAAAAGCGCGATGGCAGCCCCTCTGTCGCCGCCCAGGGCCAGCTGGAGCGCGAGCAGAACGCCCGCCAGGTCATCCAGAAGATGAAGGCGCGGGTCGAGAAGGGCTACTGGGTGTTCCGCGCGCCCGTCGGCTACCGCTACGCACCGGACAATGGCGGCAAGAAGCTCGTCATCGATCCGGCCCCGGCTGCCGCCGTCCGCGCAGGGCTGGAGGGCTTCGCCTCCGGCCGCTTCCGCAGCCAGGCCGAACTCAAGCGCTACCTCGAAGACCATCCCGACTTCCCGGCGGATCTGCCCGGCGGCGGCCTGCGCCCCCAGACCATCGTCCGGCTCCTCGGCAAGATCGTCTATGCGGGCTACGTCAATGCGCCCTCCTGGAACATCGCGCCCCGCAAGGGCGTGCACACGCCCCTGATCAGCCTGGAGACATACGAGCGTATTCAGGCGCGCCTGAAGGAGGGCACCTACGCACCGGCCCGCAAGGACGTCGCCCAGGACTTCATCCTGCGCGGCGCCGTCCGCTGCGCGTGCTGCAACACGCTGCTGACCGCTGGCTGGTCGACGGGCAAGACGAAGACCTATCCCTATTATCTCTGCCGCGAGAAGGGATGCGCGCTCTACGGCAAGAGCATCCCGCGCCAGGAGATCGAGGAGCGCTTCGAAGGCGTCCTCGTCAAGATCCAGCCCAACCGGACGCTCGCCAAGGTCGCCGGGACCCTGTTCCGCCAGGTCTGGGACCTGCGCGCCGGCCAGATGAGCGAGAGGGCCGCCTCCTTCAAGGCCCAGATCGCCGAGACCGAGAAGACCATCTCCGGCCTCGTCGAGCGCGTCCTGCAGGCCACCCAGCCGCGCGTGCTCGAAGCCTATGAACAGCGCATCGCAGAGCTGGAGCGCCACAAGCGCGTCCTCGCCGAAAAATCCGCCAATATCACTGCTCCGAAGCACACCTTTGACGAGATGTTCGAACTCTCGATGCGGATGCTCTCAAGCCCTTGGACGATCTGGAAGAACGGCGGATTCGAGGTTCGCAAAGCAGTGCTTCGACTGGCGTTTTGCGAGGAGTTGCGCTACGACCGCGAAAACGGATTTAGAACACCAAAAACCACCTTACCATTCAAGGTGTTAGCTAACTTCGACATCCAAAAATGCAAAATGGTGCTGCCGGAGAGATTCGAACTCTCGACCTCCCCCTTACCAAGGGGGTGCTCTACCCCTGAGCCACGGCAGCCCGTGGCGGGTCTTTTAGACGATTCACTTGGGCGTGCAAGGCCAATCTGGACCCTGTGCGCGGATGGGCCTATGTCGGGTGCCATGAGTGATGAGGACAAGACGTCGCGGGATCCCGATGCCGCCCCGAAGCCCGCAAAGACGGAGCGGGAGGACCGGCTGGCTGCGCAGTTGCGCGCCAATCTCCAGCGGCGCAAGGCGCAGGCGCGGGCGCGCAAGGCGTCGGATGACGGGCAGCAGTAGAGAGCAGGCATGGACAAGATCATCGTGCGCGGCGGCCGGCCGCTGAATGGCAGCATCCCGATCGCGGGGGCGAAGAATGCGTGCCTCACGCTGATGCCGGCGGCGTTGCTGACCTCCGAGCCGCTGACGCTGACCAACGCGCCGCGGCTCAGCGACATCCGCACCATGACCGAGCTGCTGCAGTCGCTGGGCTGCGAGGTCGCGCGGCTGAGCGACGGGCAGGTGCTGGCGCTCGCCTGCGGGAAGATCACGAACCACACGGCGGACTACGACATCGTGCGCAAGATGCGCGCCTCGATCCTGGTGCTCGGGCCGATGCTCGCGCGCGATGGCGAGGCGGTGGTGAGCCTGCCGGGCGGCTGTGCGATCGGCGCGCGGCCCGTGGACCTGCATCTCAAGGCGCTGGAGGCGATGGGCGCGCAGATCGAGCTGCGGGACGGCTACGTGCACGCCATCGCGCCCGGTGGGCTCACGGGGGCGGAGGTGGAGTTTCCGCTCGTCTCCGTTGGTGCGACAGAAAATGCGCTGATGGCCGCGACGCTGGCGAAGGGCACGACGGTCCTGAAGAACGTGGCGCGGGAGCCCGAGATCGTGGATCTCGCCCGCTGCCTGCGCGCGATGGGCGCGCAGATCGAGGGCGAGGGCACCTCGACCATCACCGTGCACGGCGTCGAGCGGCTGCATGGCGCCACGCACCGCGTGGTGACCGACCGGATCGAGCTCGGCACCTATATGCTTGCGCCCGTGATGACCGGCGGATCGGTCGAGCTCCTCGGAGGGACCCGCGATCTCGTTGGCGCCTTCGCCGACAAGCTGGAGGAGGCGGGCGTCGAGGTGGAGGAGACCGCGACCGGCCTGCGCGTCAGCCGCAACGGTAACGGGTTGAAGCCGCTGCACGTCGTGACCGAGCCCTATCCCGGCTTTCCCACCGACCTGCAGGCGCAGATGATGGCTATGCTCACGCTCGCCGACGGGGAAAGCGTGCTGGAAGAGCGGATCTTCGAGAACCGGTTCATGCACGCCCCCGAGCTGCAGCGCATGGGCGCGCAGATCGAGGTGAAGGGCGGGACCGCCCATGTCCATGGCGGCACTCCGCTCAAGGGCGCGCCGGTCATGGCGACGGATCTGCGTGCCTCCGTCTCCCTCATCCTTGCAGCGCTCGCGGCGGAGGGTGAGAGTACGGTGAGCCGGGTCTACCACCTCGACCGCGGCTACGAGAACGTGGTGGAGAAACTGTCGGCCTGCGGGGCGGATATCGAGCGGGTGAGCGAATGAGCACCGAAGACGCACGCTTCGAGGACGGCGCCGAGCAGCCGCTGCGCCTGATGGCGGCCGATGCCGAGGATCTGCGCGTGGTCTCGGCCCTCTGCCAGGACGCGGTGGCCCAGACGTCGGAGATGTCGTGGAAACCGTCGAAGCGGCAGTTCGCATTGCTGCTCAACCGCTTTCGCTGGGAATATCACGCGAACCGTCCGGGTCAGCCGGCCGAGCGGGTGCAGTCGACGCTGGTCGTCGATGACGTGCGGCGCGTGCGCGCGAACGGCGTCGATCCGGCGGATCGCGAGCTGGTGCTCTCGGTCCTGTCGCTCGAATGGGAGGCGGCGGAGGACGGCCAGGGCACGCTGCGCCTGATCCTCGCTGGCGACGGGGAGATCGCGCTGGAGGCCGAGGCGCTCAACGTGATGCTGACCGACGTGACGCGGCCCTACCTCGCGCCGTCGAAGAAGGTGCCGGAGCACGAATGATCCGAGTGCTGGGAGCGGAGGACGCGGCGATCTGGCGCGATGTCCGGCTCGCCATGCTGCTCGACACGCCCGAGGCGTTCGGCTCCGTCCATGCGGAATGGGTCGACCGGCCGCTGGAGGATTTCGCGGACTGGCTGCGGCGGATCAGGGTCTTTGCCTTGGTCGAGGATGGCCGTGCGCTCGCGACGGTCGGGTTGTGGCATTCGGATCGCGCTGCCGTGCGACACCGGGGCGAGGTCGTTTCGGTCTACGTCCGGCCCGAGGCGCGTGGTCGCGGGGCGGGCGACCGCCTGATGCAGACGGTGATCGAGGAGGCCCGCGGCACGGTCGTGCAACTGGAGCTCGGCGTCGGGACGCAGAACCGCCCGGCGCGGACACTTTATGCGCGCCACGGCTTCGTGGAGGTCGGGCGGGTGCCCCGTGCGCTGTGCCACGGCGGGCGCTATATCGACGAGATCACCATGATGCTGCGGCTCGATGCCTCCGGCGGGGATACTTGAAGAAGAGAGAGCCGGGCTTGAGGTGACGCGCGGCGCGGGCTAAGCGGGATGCGCCATTCCGTGAGAGACCCCATGCCGATCTTCCTCGACACCACCGATGCCGATTTCGACATGCGCTTTGCCGGACTGCTCGGCATGAAGCGCGAGGCGGACGAGGACGTGGATGCGGCTGTGGCGGCGATCATTTCGGACGTGCGTGCGCGCGGCGACGTGGCGGTGCAGGAGCTGACGGCGAAGTTCGACCGGCTTGAGCTGGGCGTGCTGGCGTTCTCCGAAGCCGAGATCGACGCGGAGATCGCGAAGGTGCCCGCAGCCGAACGCGAAGCGCTGGAGCTCGCGGCGGAGCGGATCCGGGCCTATCACGAGAAGCAGGTGCCGGCGGACGCCCGCTGGACCGATGCGACGGGGGCGGAGCTCGGCTGGCGCTGGACGGCGGTATCGGCGGCTGGGCTCTATGTGCCAGGCGGGCTCGCGAGTTACCCCTCTTCGGTGCTGATGAACGCGATCCCGGCACGGGTGGCAGGCGTCGAGCGGCTCTGCATCTGCTGCCCGACGCCGGGCGGCGTGGTGAACCCGCTGGTGCTGCTGGCCGCAAGGCTGGCGGGTGTGGACGAGATCTACCGGATCGGCGGGGCGCAGGCGGTGGCGGCCATGGCCTACGGCACCGAAAGCATAGCACCGGTGGACAAGATCACGGGGCCCGGCAACGCCTTCGTCGCGGCGGCGAAGCGGCGCGTCTTCGGCCAGGTGGGGATCGACATGATCGCGGGCCCGTCGGAAATCCTGGTGATCGCCGATGCCGAGAACGACCCCGACTGGATCGCCGTGGACCTCTTGAGCCAGGCCGAGCATGACGAGAGCGCGCAGTCGATCCTGATCACCGACGATGCCGCCTTCGGGCAGGCCGTGGCCGGGGCGGTGGAGAAGCGGCTGGAGGTGCTGGAACGCCGCGCCATCGCGGGCGCGAGCTGGCGCGATTTCGGGGCGGTGGTGACGGTGCGTGATCTCGACGAAGCCGTGCGCCTCTCCGATCGCATCGCGCCGGAGCATCTGGAGATCGCCTGCGCCGATGCCGAAAGTCTCGCCGCGAAGATCCGCCATGCCGGCGCGATCTTCGTCGGCTCTTGGACGCCGGAGGCGATCGGCGACTATGTCGGCGGGCCGAACCACGTGCTGCCGACGGCGCGCTCGGCGCGCTTCTCCTCCGGCCTCTCGGTGCTCGATTTCATGAAGCGGACGACGATCGCGCGTATGACGCCCGAGGCGCTCGCCGCCATCGGCCCGGCGGCGGAGACGCTGGCGATCTCAGAAAGCCTCGAGGCGCACGGGCTCTCCGTCCGCGCCCGGCTGGAAAGGCTGAACCGATGAGCCGACTGACCCATGTGGAGCTCGACGATGCGGGCCTGCCGCCGCCCACGCCGGAGGTGGAGCAGGAGCGGCGCGTCGCCCTCTTCGACCTGATGGAGGAGAACCGGTTCTGCCCCGCGGGCACCGGTGACGGGCCCTTCCATCTGTTCCTCTCGATCCAGGAGCGGCGCCTCGTCTTCGACATAAGGGAGGAGGACGGCACCCCGGCGGGCGAGTTCCACCTGTCGCTCAGCCCCTTCCGGCAGGTCATCAAGGACTACTTCCAGATCTGCGAGGCCTATTTCGAGGCGGTCAAGAAGCTCCCCCCGGCCCAGATCGAGGCGATCGATATGGGCCGCCGCGGCATCCATGACGAAGGCTCGCGCATCCTGACCGAGCGGCTGGAGGGCAAGGTGGAGACCGATCACGCCACGGCCCGGCGCCTCTTCACGCTGATCTGCGTGCTGCACTTCAAGGGCTGATGACGGAGCTGCCCACATCGGTGCTCTTCTGCTGCGATCACAATGCCGTCCGGTCCCCCATGGCCGAGGGCCTGATGAAGCAGCGCTTCGGCCGCCGGGTCTATGTCCAGTCCGCGGGCGTGCGCCACGAGCAAGAGATCGACGGCTTCGCCATCGCGGTGTGCAAGGAACTGGGCGTGGAGCTTGCCCGCCACCGGTCCCGCTCCTTCGAGGAGATGGCGGAATGGGGCGACGACCTCGGCGCCTTCGACATGATCGTGGCGCTGAGCCCGGCGAGCCTGCGCCATGCCCATGAGTTGACCCGCACCACACATGTGGACGTGCTGCACTGGCCGATCATGGATCCCACGGGCCTCGGCGAGGGGCGGGAGGAGAAGCTGGGCCACTACCGCGCGGCCCGCGACCAGATCGCCGGGCGCATCGCGGACACCTTCGGCTGAGCCTTCATCTTTCTGCAAAATACGCCTGTCGCGCGATCTGCCACGGGACCGACATCGCGTATTTGGGGAAAGATGACGTTGACGGAGGCGGCTTAGTCGCCAACGCTGAGCGGGTTTGCACAGGAGAGTTGTCCCATGAGCTTCGAGATCTGGCTAGCCTTCGCCATCGCCTCCGCCGTCCTGGTCGCCATTCCCGGCCCGACTGTCGTCATGGTGGTGAGCTACGCGATGGGCCAGGGACGCAAGGCCGCGCTCTCCGTCGTGCCGGGCGTGGCGCTGGGCGATCTGGTGGCGATGGTGGTGAGCCTTGCCGGGGCGGGCGCGGTGCTCGCAGCTTCCGCGACGGCCTTCACGGTGCTCAAGCTCTGCGGCGCGGCGTATCTCGTGTGGCTCGGCATCTCGATGTGGCGCACGGCGCCGCAGCGGCTGGAGGCGGCCCCGGTGCGGGGCGGGCGGGTGTTTCGCGATACCTTCATCGTGACGGTGCTGAACCCGAAGGGCATCGTCTTCTTCATCGCCTTCGTGCCGCAGTTCATCGACCCCGCGCTGCCGCTCTTGCCCCAGACCACCATCTTGGTGACGACCTTCGTGGTGCTGGGCGCGCTTAACGCGTTCCTCTGGGCCGTGGCGGCGGGCACGATGCGCGACCGGCTGGCCGGGCCGCGGGCCCAGCAGATCATCGCGCGGGTCGGCGGCAGCTTCCTGATCCTGGCCGGTGCGGTCACGGCGCTCACCCGGCGCGCCGCGTAAGGGTTGATTTCCGCGCTTTTTCGGCTCATATCCCTGCGGCACGGGGCCGGGGGCCCCGTTCTCGTTCACCCTATCTGGAGAGAGCATGGCCAAGGAAGAGCTGCTTGAATTTCCCGGGGTCGTGACCGAGCTTTTGCCGAACGCGACGTTCCGGGTGAAGCTCGAAAACGGCCATGAGATCATCGCCCACACCGCGGGCAAGATGCGCAAGAACCGCATCCGCGTGCTGGCGGGCGACAAGGTACAGGTCGAGATGACGCCCTACGACCTGACCAAGGGGCGGATCAATTACCGCTTCAAGTAAGGTACGTCTGACACTGGCGTCCGCCTCCCCCCGCCGCCGGGACCTCCTGGCGCAGATCGGGGTGGTGCCGGACGCGGTGACACCTGCCGACATCGACGAGACGCCGAAGCCGGGCGAGCTGCCCCGGCCCTATGTCGCGCGGCTGGCGGAAGAGAAGGCCGCGGCGGTGGAGGGCGAGCTGGTGCTCGCCGCCGACACGGTTGTCGCGGCCGGGCGGCGGATCCTCGGCAAGCCGGCGGATGCGGACGAGGCGGAGGCGTTCCTGCGCCTCCTCTCTGGCCGCCGACACAAGGTCATCACCGGTGTGGCGCTGAAGGGTGCGAAGCTCTGGACCCGCACGGTGGAAACAGCGGTGAAGCTCAAGCGCCTTTCGGAGGCCGAGATCGCCGACTACATCGCCTCGGGCGAGTGGCAGGGCAAGGCGGGCGGCTACGCGATCCAGGGGATCGGGGGCGCCTTCGTGCCATGGATTTCCGGGAGTTACACCAATGTCGTGGGCCTGCCGCTGACCGAGACGGCGGGGATGCTCGCCGCCGCCGGTTATCAGGTCCGCTACACCGGACTCGCCGCATGAAGGGCAGCGTCGTCGCCATCGAGCCGCGCGCCGACGGGGCCGGAGACATGGCCGCCCTCATGGTGAACGGGCGGCTCCACGATCTGCTGATCGACCCGCCCGAGAGCAACCGGCTGCAGCCCGGCGCCATCTATCGCGGCATCCTCGATCGCCCGGTGAAGGGCGCAGGCGCCGCCACGGTCCGCCTACCGGACGGCCAGTCCGGCTGGCTGCGGGAGGCGAAGGGTATCCGCCCGGGCACCGCTCTGCTGGTGCAGGTCACCACCCATGCGGAGCCCGGCAAGGCCGCGCCGCTCTCCCCCCGCCCGATCTTCAAGTCCCGCTATGCCATCGTCACGCCCGGCGCGCCGGGGCTGAACGTCGCCCGCTCGATCAAGGATGAGGAGGGGCGCGACCGCCTCGACGTGATCGCGCGCGAGGTGATGGACGGGGCCGAGAGCCTCGGCCTCGTCATCCGCTCCGCCGCGGCGGAGGCCGAGGATGGCGCGGTGGCCGACGACATCGCGGAGATGCGGGCGCTCGCCGAACAGGTGCTTGCCGATCCCGGCACCGAACCGGAGCTGCTGGTCGACGCCCCCGGTGCTGCGACGCTGGCCTGGCGCGACTGGCCCACGCCGGATCTGGTCGAGGACCGCGCGGGCAGCTTCGCCGATCATGGCGTGCTCGATGAGATCGAACTGCTCCATTCGCCGCGCGAGCCGCTCAGCGGCGGCGCCTGGATGAGCGTCGAGCCGACCTCCGCCCTCGTCGCGGTGGACGTGAACACCGGCGGAGACTTCTCCCCGGCCGCTGGCCTGAAAGCCAATCTGGCCGCGCTCGCTGCCCTGCCGCGGGCGCTGCGCCTGCGCGGCCTCGGCGGGCAGATCGTGCTCGACCTCGCCCCCTCCACGAAGAAGCTGCGCCCGGAGCTCGAAGCCGCCGCCCGCCGTGCCCTGCGCGCCGACGTAGTGGAGACGCAGGTCGTCGGCTGGACCCCGCTCGGCCACCTGGAACTCAACCGCAAGCGCGAGCGTCTTCCCCTGACGGAGGTGCTGCCATGAGCTGTCCGATCTGCGGCAAGACGACGGAGCGTAAGTACCGCCCCTTCTGCTCGAAACACTGCGCGGACGTGGACCTGTCGCGCTGGTTCTCCGGCGCCTACGCGGTCCCCGCCGAGGAAGAGGACACCCCCGACGAGGTCGAGATCCGCCCCGTCTTCCGCGGCGACGACACGGGGTGAAAAAGGCGCTGGACACCCCCCGGAGCCTTGTCTAAACACGCCACACCCGAGGGAACGCCCTCACCCGTGCCCGGGTAGCTCAGGGGTAGAGCAGCGGATTGAAAATCCGCGTGTCGGTGGTTCAAATCCGCCCCCGGGCACCATTCTCGTATTTCGGAAAGTCAGCCGTGCAGTTTCCGGTCCTGATGATCGCGGTCGCCGCTACCCTCACCTCCTGCAACTGGACGGAAAATCACTGGGCGGCGGAGAAGGCTTTTGAGGGTCTGGAACCGGTCATAGAAGCGATCGACGCGGAAGTTGTGCGCACCGGCGTTGCGCCAAGGATGCTTTGCGACCTGCCTCATGACAGCGCGCCGGTTCTCGAACGAACCTGCGCGCCGGATGGTCCTGCGCTGTGGGCGGCGTTAACCGGGATGCGTCAGGGGTCCGCAGGATACCTTGCCAACGCCCGTGACTGGCACGGGCCTGACGGGCCGGACACCTACATGATCCGCATTGACTGGGTAGGCGGCATCAAAAACACCTGCACTTGGTATGGCGGCGCCGAGGCATGGGACTGCTTCGGCGTCTGGTAGGGGCTAGCGCGTCGCCATCACCCGCTCCCACCCCACGCGAAGCTGGTCGGCGGTGAAGCCATGGCCGCCCCCGTGCAGGCACAGCGACAGTTCCAGCCCGGCGGGCGAGGTGCGGACCGAGCAGTCGAGCGGCCCCGCCTCGACGTCCTCCACCGCGCCGAAACCGCCATGGGCCGCGTACATGGCCAGCACCTCCTCGAGGTCCCCCTGCCGCGCATCGCCGACGACGCGGCCGGCCATCGGCACGATCTCGTCCGTGGTGCCGTGGACATGGACCACGCTGACCGGCGGCGCGCTACAGCCCTCCGGGATCGGGTCCCAGAACGTGCCGGCCATCGGCACCGCACCGGCCAGCCGGTCGCCCATCTCGCAGGCGAGCGTCCACGTCATCATGCCGCCCGCGGAGAAGCCCGCGGCCACCACCCCCGCAGGGTCGACTCCAAAGCGCGAGATCACGTCGTCGAGCACCGCGCCCGCATAGGCGACCTCGTCCCGGGCAACGGTGGCGCTGTCGGTCGGCGCGCCCGGCAGCGACCAGTCGTCGCCCGCCGATTGCAGGCCCACCAGCGCCACGCCCAGATCGTCGGCCATGGCCTGCAAAGACGCCGTGCCCACGATGCGCTCCGCCCGCCCGCGATACCCGTGGGAGAAGAGGATCGCGCCGTCGGCCGCCTCGGGCACGTAGGCCCAGTAGGCTCCGCCCGGCACATCGCACGGCGTGCAATCCTGCGCAGCAGCGCCACCCGCGGCCAGCACCGCGACCACTCCGATCCACCGCATCGCACCCTCCCCCAAACAACTGCGGCGCAGACTACCACCGCCCTGCACCGCGCCCCCGTCGCATTCGCGTGACCGACCACTGGCGCCGGACTGCCCGATCGGCTAGACCCCTCGCGCGAACCGCATGAGGACAGACATGGCCCGCTATCTCGTCACCTCCGCCATTCCCTACATCAACGGGATCAAGCACCTGGGGAACCTCGTCGGCTCCCAGCTGCCGTCGGATGTCTACGCGCGTTACCTGCGCGGGCGGGGGCACGAGGTCATGCATATCTGCGCGACCGACGAGCATGGCAGCCCGGCGGAGCTCGCCGCCGCGAAGGCCGGCAAGCCCGTGGCCGAGTACTGTGCCGAGATGCACGAGATCCAGGCCGAGCTCGCCCACGGCTTCCGCCTCGCCTTCGACCATTTCGGCCGCTCGTCGAGCCCGCAGAACCACGAGCTCACCCAGCATTTCGCCGCCAAGCTGCGCGAGAACGGCCTGATCGCCGAAGTGACGGAGCATCAGATCTACTCCGCCACCGACGGCCGCTTCCTGCCCGACCGCTATGTCGAGGGCACCTGCCCCAATTGCGGCTACGAAAGTGCGCGGGGCGACCAGTGCGAGAACTGCACCAAGCAGCTCGACCCCACGGACCTCATCAATCCCCGCTCCGCCATCTCCGGCGCGACGGATCTGGAGGTTCGCGCTACCACGCATCTCCACCTCAAGCAGTCCCAGCTCAAGGCCGAGCTCTCCGACTGGATCGACGGCAAGCACGACTGGCCGGTCCTCACCACCTCCATCGCGAAGAAATGGCTCAACGACGGCGACGGCCTGCAGGACCGGGGCATCACCCGCGACCTCGAATGGGGCGTGCCGGTGCCCGAGCTGCCGGGCAAGGTCTTCTATGTCTGGTTCGACGCGCCCATCGCCTACATCGCCTCCACCGCCGAGAAGTTCGCGGATTGGGAGCGGTGGTGGCGCACCGACAAGGGCGCCGAGGACGTGACCTACGTCCAGTTCATGGGCAAGGACAACGTCCCCTTCCACACCCTCAGCTTCCCCGCCACGCTGATCGGCTCGGGCGAGCCGTGGAAGCTCGTCGACTACATCAAGTCGTTCAACTACCTGAACTACGAGGGCGGCCAGTTCTCCACCTCCAAGGGGCGCGGCGTCTTCATGGACCAGGCGCTCAGCGCCCTGCCCGCCGACTACTGGCGCTGGTGGCTGATGTCGAACGTGCCCGAGACCTCGGACAGCCAGTTCACGTGGGAGAGCTTTCAGGCGGGCTGCAACAAGGACCTCGCCGACGTGCTCGGCAACTTCGTGAGCCGCGTCACCAAATTCTGTCGCTCCAAGTTCGGCGAGCAGGTGCCCGACGGCCCTTACGGCGAGAGCGAGCAGGCCCTGATCGACGAGCTCACCCGCCGCGTGCGCCTCTACGAGGAGCACATGGAGGCGATGGACTTCCGCAAGGCCACCGCCGAGCTGCGCGCCATCTGGGTCGCGGGCAATGAGTACCTTCAGGAGACCGCCCCATGGGCCGCCTTCAAGACCGACGAGGCGCGCGCCGCCGGGATCATCCGCCTCGCGCTCAACCTCATCCGGCTCTACGCGGTACTGTCGGCCCCCTTCATCCCGGACGCGGCGGCGACGCTGCGCGCGGCGCTGAACACCGACGACACCTGGCCCGCCAACGTGGCCGAGGCGCTGGAGGTCCTGAAGCCCGGCGACGCCTTCACCGTGCCCGACAACCTGTTCGACAAGATCACCGACGAACAGCGCGAGGACTGGCAGGAACGGTTCAAGGGGCGGTAAGGCGGGCAGCTCGGAACCGAAAGGTCCCGGCGCGGGGGCCGGGACGGTTGGTGCCTCAACGTAAGCCGTTGCGATCCATCGCAGAGATGCCGCCAGACGCCTATGAGGCTGCAGATCGCCAAGCTGGGCGCGCGCCGGCCCGTGGGATGGCGCTCCCGCCCGACGAACGACGCGCTTTATCCCCGCAATGTCATCGCTCCGCCTGAACCGCCCACCCCGCATCAAAGCGCCAGCCCGCCGGCACGGGCCGGCGCTCGCCCGGCGCCTTCGGCTTGTCCCGGGCCGAACATCGCCAGCTCCCCCACTCCACCTCAGACTAAAACACCCTCCTCCCCCCGAGGGGGGAGGAAGGAGGAGGGGGGCGCTCCCGTCACAAATCCAGATCCACCCAGATCAGATGATGATCCGACGCCGCATGCTGCCGCTCGGTCAGCTCGGGATAGACCTCCCAGCGCGGCGGACGGGAGCCCGGCCAGGCGCCCTTCCGGAACAGCCCACCCCGCTCCACCCGGTCGAAGAGCGCGGGCGACAGCAGCAGGTAGTCGATCTTGTCGTTGTCATTGCCGAGCCCGATCGTCCCGATCCCGCGATTACCGTTCCCGGCCCGAAACTCGAACTCGGTGAAGCCCGGATGCTCCGCCACGTCGCGCAGGTCCGTCTCCGCCAGCAAGGGTGCCAGCTCATCGCTGTCCGGCGTGTCGTTCAGATCGCCCGCGACCACCACGAAGTCGCGCCCCTCCTCCCGCAGCCGCCGGTAGTACCCCGCCACCGCCTCGGCCTGCGCCCGCCGCCGGGCGCGCGAGGACGGAGAGTTGCCGCCGAACTTGCTCTTGAAGTGATTCACGAGCACCACCAGCACCTTACCGGACGGGGTCGTCACCTCGTATTCGGGGCAGTCGCGGCTGAAGATCGGCGTGCCGTCGGGCCGCAGATCGTCCACATGGCTCAGCATCCGCCCGATCGGAAAGCCCGCGCGCGTCGCGAGCCCGACATCGATCCCCCGCCGGTCGTTGCCGTCGATCAGCATGACATTCGGATAGGTCTCCGGCAGGTCGAGCTGCCGCGCCATCTGCTCCTGGAACATCTTGAGCACCGGGCGGCTCTCCGCCTCCACCACCGCGAGCACGTCGGCGCCCGCGTCGAAGATCGTGCGGGCGGTGAGCAGGAGTGCCGTCTCCTCCACCGCCTCGGTCTTCAGCTCGACCCAGCCGATCCAGTCGCCGCGGCCCTGCGCCTCGATCCGGATCGGCGTGCCGCGGACGAGGAACTGGCCCCGGATCCGGCGCAGCCGCACGAAGGGCCCCTCGTCGCCGGCCAGCAGCCCCAGCGCCTCCAACAGCTCCAGCATCCGCGCGCGGTCCGCATCCTCGTAGACCGACTTCTCGAAAAGAATGCTGAGCTCCGAAAAGGCGTCGAGCACCTCGCCCGGCGCCCCGTCGTTGAAGACCCGTGCCCGGTCAAAGAGGTTCTCGACATTGTAGGCCGCAATCCGCATCCCGCCCTCCGGTCTCGCTCTTCCGCGCCATAGCACGGGCCGCGATCCCGCTCTACCGCGCCGCAGCATCGGTATGACTTGATGTCATACGCCCGGTGCACGCATTGTGCACGGGTTGTGCACACCTGATTTCGGAGCTTCGCAGTGCAGCAATCCCCGCCCGGCGCGGCCCTGCCCCACCCGGCCCGCAGCCACGCCGACAACCTGCGGGGGCTGGGCTGGATGCTGTTCTCGGTCGCCAGCGCTTCGGCCATGTCGGTCGGCGTGCGGGTCGTGAGCCTCGAGATCGACAGCCGGATGATCGTGACGCTGCGCGCCGGGCTCACCACGCTTATCCTTCTGGTCTTGCTTCCCCTTCTCTGGCGGCGGCTGCGCATCACCAGCTGGCGGGATCACATCGTCCGCGGCGCGCTGATCGGCGTGTCGACCCATCTGGGCTTCTACACGCTGGCCGAGATCCCGCTTGCGACGGCCACGGTGCTGTTCTTCACCGCGCCGATCTTCGCCACGATCCTCGCCGCCCTCTTCCAGAACGAGCGCGTCGGCCCCCGCCGCTGGGCCGCCGTCGCCGCCGGCTTCATCGGCGCTGCCATCATTTTGCGCCCCGGTTTCAACGCGTTACACCCGGCGATGCTCGCGGCGCTCGCGTCCTCCCTGCTCTTCGCCATCGCTCTGTCCATGAGCCGCCGGGTCGCCACCGCGGACGGGCCGTTCTCGGCCTTCGTCAGCTCCGTCGTCGTCACCCTGGTGCTCAGCCTGCCGCTCGCCGCCCCCGTCTGGTCGCTGCCGCACAGCACCCTCGGCTGGTCAATCATGGCGCTGGTCGTCGCGACCGGAGCCATGCGCAACATCGCCGACATCCAGGCCTATCGCTATGCCGAGGCAGGGCTGCTCGCCCCCGTCACCTACCTGCGGCTGGTGCTGATCGGGCTCGCCGGTTACGTGCTCTTCGGTGAGGTCATCGACAGCTATACTGGCGTCGGCGCAACACTCATCGTTGTCTCCACGCTCTATATCGCGCACCGCGCCCGCGTCGCTTCCAAAGCGGGGCGGCCCGGCGCATAGTCCGCGCGACACGCCATAAGAACGCATGGAAACAACATGAATCCCGAGCTCACCCTGGGCGGCGCGAACATCGTCGTCCTCGCCATCGCCGCCTTTATCATCCTCGTCGTCTTCCTCGGTGTGCGCATCATGCCACAGTCGGAGAAGCACGTGGTCGAGCGTCTGGGCCGCCTGCAGAAGGTGCTGGGCCCGGGCGTCAACTTCATCGTGCCCTTCCTCGACCGGGTGAAGCACCGGATCTCGATCCTCGAACGCCAGCTGCCCACCGCCAAACAGGACGCGATCACCGCCGACAACGTGCTGTTGCAGGTGGAGACCAGCGTCTTCTACCGCATTACGGAGCCGGAGAAGACCGTCTACCGCATCCGCGACGTGGACGCCGCGATCTCCACCACCGTCGCGGGCATCGTCCGCTCGTCGATCGGCGCGATGGAACTCGACGCGGTGCAGTCCAACCGCTCCCATCTCATCGATCAGATCAAGGACGCGCTCGTCGCCGTGGTCGACGACTGGGGCATCATCGTGACCCGGGTCGAGATCCTCGACGTCGATCTCGACGAAGCTACGAAGGCCGCGATGCTCCAGCAGCTCAATGCCGAGCGTGCGCGCCGCGCTCAGGTGACGGAGGCCGAGGGTACGAAGCGGGCCGTGGAGCTTGCCGCGGACGGCGAGCTCTACGCCGCCGAACAGGCCGCGAAGGCGCGCCGGATCACCGCGGATGCGGAGGCCTACGCCACCTCCGTCGTCTCCGCCGCGATCGCCGACAACGGTCTGGAGGCCGCGCAGTACAACGTGGCCCTCAAGCAGGTGGAGGCGCTGACTTCCCTCGGCCAGGGCGACGGCAAGCAGACGGTCGTGCTGCCCGCCAACGCGGTCGATGCCTTCGCCGACGCCTTCCAGATGCTCAAGGGGCGCGGCTGATGCTGGCGCTCTGGTGGGTCTGGGCGCTGGCGGGCCTCGCCCTGCTGGCGCTGTGCGCCGTGGCGCCCGAGGCCGTGCTGCTCGGCTTCGCGTTCGGGGCGCTCGTCACCGCGCTGGTCCTCGGCCTCGGCGGCCCGCTCGACACGGCGCTCAGCGGCAGCGTGCCGCTGACGCTGCTCTTCTTCGCCGCCGTCTCGCTGCTCGCGTGGCTCGCGATGCGCCGCCTGCTCGGCGTGCGACGGGGCCAAGCCAAGACCTTCGACCGGGACATCAACGAGGACTGAGAGCGGGACCGGGAGCGGCTTGAGCCCCCACCCCCGGGGCTCTAGCCTCTGACACTCAGCGACTCGGGGGACCCCATGAGCGAGACCACCTATCAGGTGCTGGCCCGCAAGTACCGGCCGGAGACCTTTGCCGACCTGATCGGTCAGGACGCGATGGTGCGCACGCTCAAGAACGCCTTCGAGGCCGACCGGATCGCCCATGCCTTCCTGATGACCGGCATCCGCGGGACCGGGAAGACCACCACCGCGCGGATCATCGCCAAGGGCCTCAACTGCATCGGGCCGGACGGCACCGGCGGCCCGACGGTGGAGCCCTGTGGCGTCTGCGAACCCTGCGTCGCGATCAGCGAGGGGCGGCATGTGGACGTGATGGAGATGGACGCGGCCTCCCGCACCGGGGTCGGCGACATCCGCGAGATCATAGACAGCGTCCGCTACCGCGCCGCCTCCGCGCGCTACAAGGTCTACATCATCGACGAGGTCCACATGCTGTCGACCAGCGCGTTCAACGCGCTGCTCAAGACGCTGGAGGAGCCGCCGGAGCACGTGAAGTTCATCTTCGCGACGACCGAGATCCGCAAGGTGCCGGTCACCGTGCTCTCCCGCTGCCAACGCTTCGACCTGCGCCGGATGGAGCCGGAGGAGACGATCCGCTATCTCGGCGAGATCGCGGGGAAGGAAGGTGCCCAGGTCTCGGAGGAGGCGCTGGCTTTGATCACCCGCGCGGCCGAGGGCTCGATGCGCGACGCGCTGTCACTGCTCGACCAGGCGATCGCCCATGGCGCGGGGGAGACCGGTGCGGACGAGGTGCGCGCGATGCTGGGCCTTGCCGACCGCGGCCGCGTGCTAGACCTCTTCGACCTGGTGATGCGCGGCGATGCGAAGGGCGCGCTGGAGGAGCTGTCGGGGCAATACGCCGCCGGGGCCGACCCGCTCGCCGTGCTCCGCGATCTGGCCGAGATCACCCATTGGGTCAGCGTGGTGAAGATCAGTCCGGAGGCCGCCGAGGACCCGACCGTCAGCCCCGATGAGCGCGCCCGCGGCCTCGACATGGCCGGGAAGCTGCCGATGCGCGCCCTCTCCCGCGCCTGGCAGATGCTCATCAAGGCGCTGGAGGAGGTTGCGGCCGCGCCCAACGCCATGATGGCGGCCGAGATGGCGATCATCCGCCTCACCCACGTGGCGGACCTCCCTTCGCCCGAGGAGCTGATCCGCAAGCTGCAGGACGCGCCCGCCCCCGCGGTCGGCGCCGGTGCCCCGGCTTCGGGTGGCGGCGGCACCGCGCGGATGGCGCTTGCGGGCAGCGCGCCGATCGCCGTGGCCGCCCCCGCGCCGGAACCCGTGCCGGGTGAGGAGCCGCTGGCCCGCTACGGCTCCTTCGACGACGTGGTGGCCCTCATCCGCAAGCGCCGCGACATGAAGCTGCTGGTCGAGGTCGAGCATCACGTCCGCCTCGCCCGCTACAGCCCCGGCCGGATCGAGTTCCAGCCGACACCTGATGCACCCCAGCACCTCGCCGCGACCCTTTCGCAACGATTGTCGAGCTGGACGGGAAACCGATGGGCCGTGACCATCGTATCGGAGGGTGGAGGCGAGACCCTGCACGAGGTGCAATCCGCCCGCCGCAATGACGAGGAGGCGCAGGCCCGCGCCCATCCCCTGGTGCGCGCCGCCCTCGATGCGTTTCCGGGTGCAACCCTTCGCGAGATCCGGTCCCCCGCGGCCGAGCCCGATCCCGCCGAGGCAGTGTTGCCGATTGATCCCGATGACGCACCGGATGACTGGGAGCCGTTCGACCCGTTCGAATGAGAAGTGCTTGCGGGCCAGTTACTTAGACAATCCGACAAGTCGGATCGCCGCGCAATTATCTAAATTTCCCCATATATTGTATTGATCATTTCATTGCGCCGCAATATGCGCTGCGGCCACGTTTCTTTTGCGCGACGCCAGCGCTCCGAAATCACCTAATGGGAGAACCCCAATGACACCTCGGGACTCGATCTCGAACGTTCTGCTCGTTGCCGCGCTCGCCATTGGCGTGCCGACGGGCGCCTCGGCCGACACGACGAGCAACGCTCCGGTCACTGCGGAGGAAGCCGCCTACCGCGTCAATGTCGCGGGACGCCAGCGCATGCTGTCCCAGCGGATGGCGAAGGCCGCATGCCTCGCCTCGACCGGGATCGCGACGGAAACGCATCTGAGCCAGCTCGACGCGGCCTACGATCTCTTCCAGCGCTCGGATGCCGCACTGCGCGTCGGCGATCCCGACTTCAACCTGCCGGCGGAGCGCTACCAGAGCGTGCTGACCGCCCTGTCCGAGATCGACGGTCCGTGGCGCGCCTATGGCCGGATGATCGACACCACCATCGCCGACGGCTCGATCGAGGAGGAGCGGCTGATGGTGCTCGATGCCGCCAGCGTCGAGGTGCTCGACCGGATGAACGCGGCCGTGAACCGCACCGCGCGCGCCTATGGCGATGCCGGACCTCGGGTGCCGCTCGCCCTGACCGTGACGGTGGACATCGCAGGCCGCCAGCGGATGCTGACCCAGCGCGCGGTAAAAGAGGTCTGCCTGATGCAGGTCGCCGACAACCCGCAGGACTACGCCGACCGGCTGACGCGCACCGTCGAGATCTTCGACCTGTCGCTGGCCGCGCTGCAGAACGGCCTGCCCGATGCGGGTGTGCTCGCCGCCCCGAACGAAGAGATCGCGGGCCAGCTGGCAGAGGTCGATCGGCAGTGGCAGGCGGTGCACGGCATCTTCGACCGCGCCGCGGCCGGTGAGGTGCTGGATGCCGACACGCTTGCGGATCTCGCCGACCGGGTGGAGCCGCTGCTCGCCGCCATGCACGCCGCCGTCGGCATGTATGAGGGCGTCGACGCGACGACCGGAAGCTGACGCCAAGGGCCTTCCCGTCAGGACGCGATGGGAAGGCCGGGCCGGGCGATCTCACCGACGCTTTCGAGCGACGCGGTGACCGTCCAACGGAGGCCCTCGACGGGCAGGTCGAGGGCGATATCCGCGTCCAGGGCCTGCTTGACCATGCGCTCGGTCGTCACCCGACCAAAGCCGCGGCGGCCGGACGCCACGACCGGCGGCCCACCGCTCTCAGACCACATCATCGAGAAGACCGGCTTCGCACCCCCGGTGACGCTCCACTCGATCTCGATCCGGCCGGTGCAGTTGGACAGCGCCCCATGCTTGATCGCGTTGGTGGAGAGCTCATGCAGCGCGAGCCCGATCGCCTGCGCGGCCGCCGGATTGAGTTCCACCGCCGGCCCGCTGAAGGAGATCCGCCCGGCGGAGCTGCCGCCCAGATGCGCGAGCTGCGTCTCGATCAGGTCGGCCAGCGGCACCGAGGTCCAGTCGCCCGCCACGATCAGGTTCTGGGAGCGCGACAGGCTTTGCAACCGCTGCCCGATGTCGTGGGCGAACGCCTCGGGATCCGAATTCGTCGCCGTCAGCCGGACGATGGCCTGTGCAACGGCGAGCAAGTTCTTCGCCCGGTGGTTCACCTCCCGCATCAGCAGGCGGATCTGCGCATCGCGCTTCCGCCGTTCCGAGATGTCGGAGAAGGTGACCGCGAAGCCATCCGCCACCTTCACCGCCGTCGCGCGGAACCAGCCGTCGATGCCGTCATGGGCGTAGTGGAACTCGTCCTGCCAGGGGTCGCCGGTCTCCACGACCTTGCGGTAGGCGGTGAAGAGGCCGCTTTCCGCGTGGCCCGGCATCTCCTCCAGCATGGAGCGGCCGATGATCTCCTCCGGCCGGGCGCCGAGCACCTCGGCCCCCGCGGCATTGGCATAGGTGCGGCGGAAATCGACGATCTCCTCCTCCGAATTGCGCACCGCGTCGAACAGCATGAAGCCGTCGGGGGAGGCCTCCTGCACGATGCGGAACCGCTCCTCGCTCGAGTCGAGCGCGCGGCGCGTCACATCGACCTGCTCGGCCAGCGCATCGCGCGCGGCCTCCAGTTCGGCCAGGGTGCGGCGATGCGCCTCGACCTCGTTGGTGAGCGCCGCATTGGCCGATTGCAGGGCCGCGGGCGCGGGAATGGCGAGCGCGCGGGGGATCAGCAGGAACACGGCCGCGGCCGTCAGGATCGACACTCCGGCCGTCAGCGCCTTCGCCAGACCCTGCACCACGTAGATGGGCTGCCAGAGCGTGACGAGGCCGATGACGTGGGTGATGCCGCACAGCAGGATGAAGGCCGCGAACATCGCCGCAAGCCCCCGCATTTCAAGCTCCGGCCGCCGCCGCAGGAAGATCAGGATGGCGATCGGAATGGCGAAGTACGACCCCGCGATCAGAAGGTCGGAGAGGGCATGCAATGTCAGGAGGCCGGGCTGCCAGAGCAGGCAGTAGCCATGCGCCATGAAGGCCGTTCCGTCGAATAGCGCGTCCAGCATTGGCGTGGTCCCCCTCCGTCAGGCCGACCTTCCGCCTAGCACCCAAAAGTTAACGATCCCTAAGTCGGCTTGCGGCCCGCTGGGCCGGTTGATAAGTCCTTTCGACGGATCGGCGGCAGGAGCGCGAGGATGGCCGACAGCACTGAAGAGCGGGCGCGCGCCTCGACCCTGGGGCCGATCCGCGGGCTGTGGCCCTTCCTTCAGCCCTACCGGGCCTGGATCATTGCGGCGGGTGCGGCACTCGTCCTGACGGCCTGCCTCACGCTGGTTCTGCCCATCGCCGTGCGGCGCGTGGTGGACAACTTCCTCGGCGACGATATCGCGCAGACCGACGCCTATTTCGGGGCGGCGATCGGCATCGTGGCGCTGCTCGCGACCGGCACGGCGCTGCGTTACATGCTGGTGACGCTCATTGGCGAGCGCGTGGTCGCGGACATTCGGCGCGCGACCTACGACAAGGTCATCGGGATGAGCCCCGCCTTTTACGAGCGGCTGATGACGGGCGAGGTCCTCAGCCGCCTGACCACGGACACGACGCTGATCCTGTCGGTGGTCTCCTCCTCGATCTCGGTCGCGCTGCGCAACATCCTCACCTTCGTCGGCGGGCTGATCCTGATGCTCGCCACCTCGCCGAAGCTGACGGCGGCGGTGCTGGTGCTGGTCCCGCTCGTCATCCTGCCCATCGTGATCCTGGGCCGCCGCCTGCGCCGCCTGAGCCGGGAGAACCAGGACCGGATCGCCGACAGCTCCGCCCAGGCGTCCGAGACGCTGATGGCCGCGCAGACCGTGCAGGCCTACACCCATGAGACGGTGAGCCGGAACGCCTTCGGCGCGTTGACCGAGGCGTCCTTCGATGCCGCCCGGCGCCGCGTGCGGGTGCGGGCGGTGATGACGGCGATCGTGATCTTCCTCGTCTTCACCGGCGTCGTCGGCGTACTTTGGCTCGGCGCGCGCGAGGTGCGCGACGGGCTGATCACGCCGGGCACGCTGGTGCAGTTCGTGATCTACGCGGTGCTCGTCGCCGGCGCCGTCGGCTCGCTCAGCGAGATCTGGGGCGAGCTGATGCGCGCCGCGGGGGCGACCGAGCGGCTGGTGGAGCTCTTGCAGGCCGAGGACCCGATCCGCGACGCGACCCCCGCCGCCGCGCTGCCTGAGGCGCACGGCGCCGTGACCTTCGACGGCGTCTCCTTCCGCTATCCCGCGCGGCCCACGGTGCCCGCGCTCGACGATGTTACCCTTGAGGTGCAGCCGGGTGAGACCGTGGCGATCGTCGGGCCCTCTGGCGCGGGCAAGTCCACGATCTTCCAGCTTCTCCTGCGGTTCTACGATCCCGATGCGGGCCACGTTGTGGTGGACGGTGCCGATATCGCGACGCTCGACCGGGCCGAGATGCGGACCCGCTACGCGCTCGTCCCGCAGGAGCCCGTGATCTTCGCCGCCTCCGCGCGCGAGAACATCCGCTTCGGCCGCCCCGACGCCAGCGATGCGGAGATCGAGGCAGCGGCGAAGGCCGCCGCCGCCCACGACTTCCTCACCGCCCTGCCCGACGGCTACGAGACCTATGTGGGCGAGCGCGGCGTCATGCTCTCGGGCGGGCAGAAGCAGCGGATCGCCATCGCCCGCGCCATCCTGCGCGACGCGCCGATCCTGCTCCTCGACGAGGCGACCTCGGCGCTGGATGCGGAAAGCGAGCGCGCGGTGCAGCAGGCGGTCGATGCCCTCTCCGAAGGCCGCACGACGCTGGTGATCGCCCACCGCCTCGCCACCGTGAAGAAGGCGGACCGCATCGTGGTGATGGAGCGCGGCCGCATCGTCGCCACCGGCACCCATGAGAGCCTGGTGGAGGAAGGCGGCCTCTACGCCCGCCTCGCCCGCCTGCAGTTCACCGGGGGCGTCGCGGCCTAATATAGCTTCCTAATTCGAGTGCACGCATGAATATGACTGGATTCTGAACTGTTTGCGAGCACGAGAGTTTAGGTCATAAAATCCGGGGCGTCGGGCCCCTCCCCGGCCCTCCCCCGGGTCGGGGGAAGGGGCGATATCTGCGAGGTTCGCTATCTGTCCGGGGCTTCGCCCTTTCGCACCTCAAGCGCTCCGCCAGAGCGTTTGCGAGACGGCGCCTGCCCGGGGCTCCGCCCGTGATCGGTCGAAATCGTCCACCGGACGATTTCCGGGAAGCCCGATCACCCCACGAAAGCCTTCTCCAGCACGAAATCGGCCGGGGCGCTGTTGGAGCCTTCGGTGAAGCCGCGCTCCTCCAGGATCGCCTTCACGTCGAGGTTCAGGCCCATGGAGCCGCAGATCATTACGCGGTCCTCGGCCGAATCCAGCGCCGGGGTCCCGAGTGCCACGAAAAGCTCGCCCGAGCGCATCAGGTCGGTGATGCGGCCGCGGTTCACGAAGTCCTCCTGCGTGGTGGTGGGGTAGTAGAGGAGCTTTTGCGCCGCCTCCTCGCCCACCAACGGGTCCTCGGGAAGGTGGTCCACCAGCTCCTGCCCATAGGCGAGTTCGGCGACGCTCCGGCAGGTGTGGGTCAGGATCACCTGGTCGTAGCGGGCGTAGACGTCCGGATCGCGGATCAGGGAGGCGAAGGGGGCGATGCCCGTCCCCGTCGCGAGCAGCCACAACCGCTTGCCCGGCAGCAGGGCGTCGGTGACCAGCGTGCCCACCGGCTTCGGCCGCACGATGACCTGATCGCCCACCCCGATCTTCTGCAGGCGGGAGGTTAGCGGACCGTCGGGCACCTTGATCGAGTAGAACTCCAGCGTGTCATCCCAAGAGGGCGAGGCGATGGAGTAGGCGCGCAGCAGCGGCTTTCCGTCATCTTTCAGGAGGCCGATCATGACGAACTCGCCGGAGCGGAAGCGCAAGCTCGCGGGCCGGGTCACGCGGAAGGAAAACAGCGTGTCGGTCCAGTGGCGGACTTCGGTCACGGTCTGCGCGTCGGGCAGGACGGGTGTCTTGATCGGTTCCTGAACGGTCATGGTTACTCCTCGGCGGTTGCGACTCCGCGGCAGCGGGTCAGCGTCTCTGATTGCTGGGGCGCGCTGAGCGTCAGGATGCCCGGCGCGGCGCTTTCGAAGGTGAAGGTGCGGGCGGCCTGGTCCGACCGGCACACCACGTTGACGTCGATGCGGCCCTGCACGGGGCCGAAATCGGAGATGTCGCAGATATCCGTCTGCGCGCGGATCTGTTCGGGGGCGAGGGACCACGTCTCCTCCACGCCCTCGCAGGAGCCACCCTCAATGGCGTAAACGCCGCGCAGCGCCGTGAAGCGCTCGGCGGCCGCGGTACGGGCGGCGGCGAGGTCCTCCTCGGACCGCGCACGGGGGCTGGTGGAGACCTGGATGTCGGGCCGCTCCACGATGATGACGACCGATCCGATGTCGAGGTCGCGCGGGTCGCGGGTGGAGTTGGCGTCGAGCACCTGCTCCACCGGCACCTCGCAGCGCTGCGCGATGATGGAGAACGTATCGTTCGGCTCCACCGCCTCGAAATAGCCGCAGGGGCCCAGCTCCGGCGCCTGAGCGGCGGCCGAGAGCGGGAGGGCCGCGAGGATCGCGGCGGTGCGTGCTGCGGAAAATGTCATGGGATCAGCTCCTTCGCGTGGGGTCGTGGCGCACAACCATCACGCGAATATAGCTCACGAGGCGCGTCGGAACTGCGACTGGTAGCGGAGGCGCTGCGCCTGTTGCCACTGCGCCTCGGGCTGGCGGGTGGCGAGGGCATCGTCGATCTCGACCTCGTCGAAGCCGGAGCCGGTGGCCTTGCGCCATTGGTCAGAGATCACATGACCTTGTGCACGCAGCTTGCCCGTGTAGCCGAGATCGCGCAGGCGTGAGGCGATCGAAAACCCGCGCCCGTCCGCGAAGCTGGGAAACGGGATGCGGATGATGGGAGCATCCCGCAAGTGGGGGTAAAGCGCCGCCACGTCCGCGTCGTTGGGCAGGTCGATGCCCTGACCCTCTTCCGCCTCACCCGGCGCTGCGAAGCCCGCGTTCCAGTACTCCGGGCCGAATTCCGGGCCGTTGCCCTTGTCTGCAATGATGGTGCTCATGCTGCGTTCTCCTTCACGGGGCCGCGCACGACCTTTCCGTCGATGAAATGGATGCCGCACTCCTCCTTGTCCTGACCGCGCCAGCGGCCGGCGCGCGGGTCCTCGCCCTCCTTCACTGGGCTGGTGCAGGGGGCACAACCGATGGAGGGGTAGCCCTGCGCCACGAGGGGGTGGCGCGGCAGGTTGTTGTTCCAGATGTAGTCCTGCACGTCGGCGGGCGCCCAGTGGGCGAGCGGGTTCACCTTGATGCGGCTCTCGCCCTCCGCCTCGAAGAACTGGAGCTCCTTGCGCGCGCCGCCCTGGAAGCGTTTGCGCCCCGTGATCCACGAATCGTAAGGCGCCAGCGCGGCCTCCAGCGGGATGGTCTTGCGCAGGGTGCAGCAGGCATCCGGGTCGCGCCGGTGCAGGGTTCCGTCGGGGTCCTGCGCGGCGAGCTGCGTGAGCGAGGCGCGGACGGTCTGGACGTTGGTGAGGCCCAGCTTCTCCGCCACCTCCTGCTGGTAGGCGAGCGTCTCGGGAAACAGCATCTCGGTGTCGATGAAGAGCACCGGGACATCCGGCTTCGCGACGGCGAGGAGGTGGAGCAGCAC
This sequence comes from Pontivivens ytuae, assembly GCF_015679265.1. Lineage (NCBI taxonomy): Bacteria > Pseudomonadati > Pseudomonadota > Alphaproteobacteria > Rhodobacterales > Paracoccaceae > Pontivivens > Pontivivens ytuae. The sequence goes on along the minus strand of NZ_CP064942.1, from coordinate 3,230,490 downwards.
CACGCTCTCCGCCCCGAAGGAGGAGACCATGGCGATACGGCCCACCTGCGCATCGCTGATCGCGTGGCGCAGCACGTCGTCCGCCGCGTGGTGGCGGTAACGGTCGTTGAGCGCGGCGACACGCTCGGCCACCGTGGCGAAGCTGGCTTCAGGCCGCATGGGCTTTCTCCTGCTCGTAGAGCGCGGATTTGAAGGGGTCGAGGCCGAGGCGGCGGTAAGCCTGGAGGAAGGTTTCCTCTTCGCTTTCGCGCAGGTCGAGATAGGCCTCGATCAGGCGCTTCACTGCCGGGACGATCTCGTCATAGGCAAAGCCGGGTCCGGTGCGCGAGCCGATGGTCGCGGTTTCCGTCCCGTCGCCGCCGAGCGTGATCTGGTAGTTCTCCACCCCTGCCCGGTCGAGGCCGAGGATGCCGATATGGCCGACATGGTGGTGGCCGCAGGCGTTGATGCAGCCGGAGATCTTGATCTTCAGCGGGCCGATGTCGCGCTGCGCGTCGAGATCGGCGAAGGTCTCGCTGATCTGCTGGGCCACGGGGATCGAGCGGGCCGTGGCAAGCGCGCAGTAGTCCATGCCGGGGCACGCGATGATGTCGGAGACGAGGCCGATATTGGCCGTCGCCAGCCCCGCCTCGCGCAGAGCGGCGAAGACCGCCGGAAGGTCGCCGCGGTGCACATGGGGCAGAACGACGTTCTGCTCGTGGGAGATGCGCAGCTCGTCGTGGCTGTACCGCTCGGCAAGATCGGCCATCACGCGCATCTGGCGGGCGGTGGCGTCGCCCGGCGTCTCCCCGATCCCCTTCAGCGAGATGGTGACGATGCCGTAGTCGGGGTTCTTGTGCTCGGCCACGTTGGTGTCGATGAAGCTTTGCAGCGCAGGCTCCACGACCGGGGCGATTTCGGCGATCTTGTAGGCGGGCGCAGTGAAGCTGCCCTCGATCCGGGTCAGGATCTCGGTCGGCACCTCGAAGTCGCCCTTGATGCGGGCGAAGACGGCGTCGACGCGCTCACGCATGGTCTCCAGCGACTCCTCGTGGACGAGGATCTTGATGCGGGCCTTGTACTTGTTGTCGCGGCGGCCGTGCAGGTTGTAGACCTGCATGATTGCCTCGAGATAGGGCAGCAGCTCCGCCTTCGGGACGAAGTCGCGGATGACCTTGCCGACCATCGGCGTGCGGCCGAGGCCACCGCCCACGATCACCTCGTAGCCGGGCTCGCCCGCCTCGTTGCGGACCATGCGCAGACCGATGTCGTGCGCTTTCGTCACAGCGCGATCGTTCGGGGAGCCGGTGACGGCGATCTTGAACTTGCGCGGCAGGAACTGGAATTCCGGGTGATCGGTGGACCACTGGCGGATCAGCTCGGCGGTCGGGCGCGGATCCTCGATCTCGTCGGCGGCAGCACCGGCGAAATGGTCGGCGGTCACATTGCGGATCGTGTTGCCGGAGGTCTGGATGGCGTGCATGCCCACATCGGCGAGCGCCTGCAGCATCTCCGGCACGTCGGCGAGCTTCGGCCAGTTGTACTGGATGTTCTGGCGTGTGGTGAAGTGGCCGTAGCCCTTGTCCCAGGTCTCGGCGATGTAGGCGAGCTGATGCATCTGGCGGCTGTTCAGCGTGCCATAGGGGATCGCCACGCGCAGCATGTAGGCGTGGAGCTGCAGGTAGAGGCCGTTCATCAGACGCAGCGGCTTGAACTCGTCCTCGGTCAGCGAGCCGTCGAGGCGGCGGACGACCTGGCCGCGGAACTCCTCGACGCGGGCATTGACGAAATCGCGGTCGAAATCGGTGTACTGGTACATCTCAGGCCTCCACGCCTGCGGCCTGCTTGCCGTGGAAATAGTTGGACGGGCCGCGGGTGCGGAACGCCTCGCGGAAGTGCACGGGGCCCGGGCGACCGTCGGTGCCGATCTGGGCCTCCGCCAGATAAGGACCCACGACCTTGAGCTGCTGGGCCGCGGCCTGGGCGAGGAGCTCATCGGCCTCGTCCTGCGTCTGCGCGACGAGCGCGTCGGCGTGGTCGCGCGACCAGGAGCCGTCGGCGGTCAGATAGATCACGTCCCCCATCAGGAGGTCGTTGGCGGTGACGATCTGGGGCTTGAACGGTTTGGGCATCTTACAGAGCCTCCGCGGCTTGCAGTTGGGCCTGGGCTTCGCGGGGTGCGAGGCCGAGCATCAGGATGACGGGGCCGGTCACGGCCTCGCGGGTCAGCATGTCGGGCAGATCGAGAAGCGTGGTGGGCATGACGCGCTGGTCGGCGCGGCTCACGTTCTCGATCGCGGTGATCGGCGTGGTGTCGGGCGCGCCGTGGATCATCAGGCGGCCGCGCAGGAAGGTGGCTGCCTTCTTGCCCATGTAGATCGCGGCGGTCGCTCCGGGCTTGGCGAGGTCGCGCCAGTCCTGCTCGGCAAAGCCGTTGACGTCGTGGCCCGTCAGCACGCGGAAGGCGGCGTTACGGCCCCGCTTCGTCAGGCTCTGGCCGAGGGCTGCAGCGGCAGCCGACGCCGTGGTGATGCCCGGCACGATCTCATAGGCGATCCCTGCGGCCTCCAACGTCTCGACCTCCTCATCGAGGCGGGCGAAGACGGCGGTGTCGCCGCCCTTGAGGCGCGCGACCTTCAGGCCTTCGCGCGCCTTCTCGATGTTGAGCGCGTTGATGTCGTCCTGCTTCCAGGAGGGGCCGAAGCCGGTCTTGCCGACCTCGATGATCTCGGCCTCGCGCCGGGCGAGTTCGAGGACGCCCTGCCCCACCAGCCGGTCGGTGATGACGACATCGGCCTCGTGCAGCAGGCGGCGGGCCTTCAGCGTCAGCAGCTCCGGATCGCCGGGGCCGGCGCCGATGATGGCGACGGAGCCGGTTTCGGGCTTGGCCTCCAGCGTCTCGGCCAGCAGGTCGTCGAGGCTCTCGCGCGCGGCGTCCTCACTCTCCGCCAGCGCACGGGGACCGCGGTCGAAATAGAAGGCGGACCAGAAGGCGCGGCGGATGCGGCCCATGGGCAGCGCGTCGGCCATCGGGCGGAACGCCTGACCGATGCGGGCGAGCGTGCCCAGCGTGGTGGGCAGCATCTCCTCGATGCGGCGCTTGATATCGCGGGCGAGGACCGGGGCGGCGCCCTCGGTGCCGATGGCCACCGTCACCGGATCACGATCGACGATGGCGGGCGTGATGAACTGGCTGTCGGCGAGGTTGTCCACGATATTGGTGAGCGCGCCTGCCCGGCGGCCGATCTGCACCGCGCGGGCATCCTCGGCCTCATCCTCGTTCGCGGCGTAGAGCAGGACGGCGCAGGTCGCATCGCCCTCCTCGACCGCACGGTCGGTCAGCGTGATGCGGCCGTCGGTGGCGAGGCGCGCCACGTCCGGATGCGGATCGGCGCCGTAGACGGCGATCTTCGCGTCGGTCTTGAGGATCAGGCGCAGCTTGGCCAGCGCGCACTCGCCCGCGCCCGAGACCACGACGCGGCGGCCCTCGAGATTGACGAAGATCGGGAAGTGGCGCATGGCGGACTCCGGGCGATGGTTAGGCTACGACAGATGGCCTCTTAGAACATAATTCCAATATGACGGGTATATCGGGCTGGAAATAAGGAAGTCGTTCGGATATCGGGGGCGAAGCGGGCAAGTTGGCCCGGCTTTCGGGAGAATACGGGAATGAGCATCCGCCTCGACGCCACCGACCGGAAAATCCTTGCGGAATTGCAGGAAGACGCCTCGACCTCGCTCGACGAAATCGCGAAGCGCGTAGGGGCGTCGAAGACCCCGGTCTGGAACCGGATCCGCAAGATGCGCGAGGCCGGGATCATCCGCGGGCAGACGACGCTGCTCGACCCGGAAAAGCTGGGGCTGGAGGCGTGCTTCTTCGTCCTGATCCGCACGAGCGAGCACGATGCCGGCTGGCTGGAGCGGTTCCTGAACGCGGTCAAGAAGCGGCCGGAGGTGATGGAAGCACACCGGCTGGCGGGCGATATCGACTACATCCTGAAGGTGCGGGTCGCGAGCGCGCGGGCCTATGACGACTTCTACCGGTCGCTGATCCAAGAGGTCTCGATCTACAACGTGACCTCGACTCTCTCGATGGAGGAGATCAAGAACACCACCGCGCTACCGATCCCCGAGGCGCCCTAGCGCCGGTCGAGGCCGGCGAGGTGGCGGGAGAGCATGCCAGCGTATTGCGTGACGATCTCGTTGGAGCGCCGCTCATCCTCCAGCATCAGGCAGAGGCGGATCACGTCGCTCCACAGGTGGCAGATGAGAAGGGCCAGGGCCTCAACCGCCGGGGCGCGGCTCGGGTGTCGGACGAGCGTCTTGAGGCGCTTGGCCAGCCGCTCCGCGTTGGCGTTGGTGTTGCGGAAGTTCGCGGCGCGGATGGCGGGGTCGGTCCCCGCGCAGTTCAGGAGCACGATGAGGCAGGGCCGCGCGCGGACGGTCGCGAGGCCATTGCGCATCTGCTTTTCAACTCCGGCGGCGAGATCGTCGAGCGTGCCGACGCGGGAAAGACCGTCGGCAAGGGCCGCGTCGATCGGCATCATCTCCAGCTCGCACAGGCGGTAGACGAGCGCGCTGCGGCTGGGGAAGAACTGGTAGAGCGAGCCCACGGGGATGCTCGCCCGCTGCGCGACCTCGGTGATCTTCACCTCGGTCGTGTTCTTCTCGACGATCAGCGTGCGGGCTGCTTCGAGGATGGCGGCGACCCGGGCGCGGCTGCGGGCCTGGACCGGTTCCCGCCAGGGCGGTGCGTCGTGGATGTCGACCATGCTTTGACTTTAACGTGAATTTTATTCAAATTTAGGCGGAAGATCCCGTCCGGTCAAGGAGTTCCCGATGGCCCCGCTCGCCCTGCTTCTGACGGTGAAGATCGTGGTGACGCTGGTGGGCGTCGTGGGGCCGTTCCTCCTGCTGCGGCGAGCTCGGATCGACGCGTTGATCGGCGCGACTGCCGGGTCGCCGCTGATCTACCGGTTGTATGGCATCGCGATCCTCGCGCTGCTCTTCGGCTATGGCGGCGGGCTTGTCCAGATCGCGGGTGGGCAGTTTCCCAGCGGTGTGGTCGTGATGGGGATCGTGTCGAATGGCGGGGCGGCGCTGGTGCTGGCGCGCGTGCCGCGGTTCCGGTCGGCCGCGGTCGCGCTGGGGCTGCTGACCGCAGCGCTGGGGCTGGCGCTGCTGGCGCCGGAGGTCGCGATGGGTCACCCCCCGGGCTGAGCCGCGGGGCTGCAGCAGGCGGCGACGCGCGGGTCGGCGGCGCAGCAGTCGTTCACGAGGTAGCCGACGAGACTGCCGAGCGCCGCGAAATCGGCGCGGTAAACGACACTGCGCGAAACCTTCTCCGCCACGATCAGCCCGGCCTGGCTCAGGGTGTTGAGGTGGAAGGAGGCGAGCGACGGCGCGACCTCCACCGCCTGTGCGAGATCCCCTGCCCGCGAGCCCGCCGGGCCGCAGCGCACGAGATGGCGCAACATGCGCAGGCGCAGCGGTTGCGCGAGGGCGTTCAGAGTGGCGGCGGCTTGATCTTCAGTCATATTTCAATATTTGTTGAATAGTTGAAATCTGAGGGAGGCTACCCCGTGTGTGCTCGACCCACAACACTCGCCCGCCTGCAGGCGGATCTTCTGAAATCCGACGCCGCATTGCCTGTGATCTTCGCCACGCCCGAGGGCGAGATCGGTGGCGGCTACCATGTCACGGAGCTGACGCTCGCCGACATCCGCGGCATCGATTGCGGCGGTCGGCAGGCGCAGTGGCGCGAGGCCGGGCTGGAGCTGCTGGACGGTCCGGGCGGCGCGCACATGACCGCGGGCAAGCTCCACGCGATCCTGCGGCAGAGCCGGATGGCGGTGGACGGCCTCGCCGAGGCACCGCTGCACGTCCTGTTCGGCCATGGGAACGGCACGCTCGGCCGCTACGAGGTCGACGGGTTTGCACGCCACGGCGATCGGGTGGAGGTGCGCCTGAGCCCGGGCCGGGCCCGGTGCAAGCCGATGCTCGCAGCCTGCTGCGGCTAGTCGCGGCGGGGACGGGGCGGAAATGCGCTCCGCCCCCAGCCAACACCGTGCGGGCCGATGGCACCGGCCACGTACGGATCAGGTGGTGCGGGACGCCCGGGGGGCGTAGCGTCCCGCACGCCTCGTCTCAAGTGTCCGCGGGGCGGTCGGACCGTTGAGCGAGGATACCGAAAAGGCGGCGATGTCGCGTGAGAAAGCATGAAGCAACAGCGTCCATAGTCGCAACACCGGGCGTGGCGCGCGCAATCATCACGGCTCAAACCATTCTGATCGAGGCGAGCGGCTGCATCACGTCGTTACCTTCTCCTGCGTGGCTGACACATATTCCAAGGATGCCGCCACCACAGCTTTCATCGCGCCAAACGCTGCCAGCTTTCACCAGCAAACCCGCTTGGAGATGGCCGCACAGTAGCTTGATGTGCGTCAGGCGAGCGTGAATTGTCCGTTAATTCTCTCGAAAACACCTCCGATGGAGCGTGAAAAGTTTCGTCGCAGGATTGACGAAGGCGGATATCACCGGCGGAAAGCCCAACAAAACCTAAGGTTGAACACCGTTCGCAGAATTCACGGACAATTACGTTGAGATGCGAAATGCGATGAGCGACGATCATTTTGCGAACAATGATCGCCATGCCTCATCGGCACTTCGACCATCAAGCCGCTGATACGGCGCAGAATCTTCCCCCGATTCTGCGGTTGGAGAAGATGTGTGTGGCGCTGCGAAGAACAAAACCGAAGGACCCATCAGCGAAGCGCGTCCCTGTCAGCGCGCACCAGAAATCGGGAGTACGACGCGGTCGACCCACACCGCACCGTCTCCCTCAGAATGCATCCCGTTGTCGCCCCCCGAACAACGCGGGATGCCAGTGCGGCCCGCCATTGTCCCCCCTCGGGCGGGCCGCACCTTGACCCTCGCAACCGGAGCAGAGCGATGCACACAGAAGACATCCGCACCGGCGCCCCATCGCCGATCGGCGATGATCCAAGCGTCATCACGCCGGCGCTTCGGGCTTGGGTCGGTGGCCAGCACCCACGGCCCTCGCCACAGGCCGAGCCTCGACAGTCGGACCTCTCTTTTGTTGCAGGTTTGAGCGCCACGCCGCAGACCCGATCGGCCACCAATAGCCGCCTGCAGCGGGCCGAACCGGTCTGGATCATCATTCAGGGTGATGCCGATATCGACGCCGTGATCGCGCGCCTCGTCGCCATTCCCGATGTCGAGATCGCGGGCTCGGAACATGCCTTGGGCGGAGTGTTTCGCGTCCCCGCGCTTGTCGCAGAGAGCGCCCGGGCGGCGGTGCTGTGGGTGCCACTGGTCCTCGCCATCGAGGTGCGAGACGACGCGCTCGACGATGCACAGAACGTTTGGCAGCGATCTTCCAGAACCGGTTGCGTCTCTGCGGCGGATGGTCGGATCCCGCCACGAGACATTACCTCGTTTCCGGACCCGGACGACGTTCCGAAAGCGGTCAAACGCCGTGTGGCTCCTCGGTCTAAGTCGAAGGCGGATCACACGCCCTTCGCCGTGAACTATCGAATGCTGGAAGCCGCCTACGACGCCGCTCTGCGGAGCGGCACGGACAACGCAGCGCCATGCGGCCGATAGCCTTAGATCCAAGTTGTAGTAGCGTCTCGGAACCGCGCATCATCCCGCCCGCTCGAAGGGACGGAAGGTGCGAAAGACCAACCAGAGCAGGATGATCGCCACGAACAGCCCCGCGACTTTGCCCGCCATGGCGGCGAGCACCGTCGTGATCTGAGTGCCGCTCTGGTTGGCGATGCTGAAGATGACCGAGCTCAGCGTGGTGCACATGATTGCCGACAGCAATCCGCCCGCGATCAGGAAGCGCCAGTGGAGCTTCACTCGGTCGAACGGGACGGCGTGATCGGTCCTAAGTTGGAAGAGGGAGAACACGGTCGGTGCGCTGATGAGCAGGACGACGTAGAGCATCGCAACTTCAAGCTTGGCCGTCGGCTCATGCCCCACGAAGACGCAGGCCAGTATCGCGACGGGCACCATGATCAGGATGGAGCGCCATCCGAAGAGCCACGCGGCCAGGATCAGAAAACCGTACTGAAGGTGAAAGAAGATGCCGTCGGGATCGAGGTAGTGTTGCACGAGATGATCGATACTGACCGATCCCAGGTGATGATAATGCCCACAGGACATCAGTGGATGCACCACGAGCAGCGTCAGTACTGCAACAAAGGCCATGATCTTCAACGGCAATGCCTTCATGAACGTTTTCCCCTCACTCTCCGCGGCCCTGTTATCTTCTAACGTTCTGAGTTTTCTGAAAATTCACTCAGATATGATTTTCGGAGCCAAAACAGGCGGATAGCCAATTACTTTACGTAGCGTCAGGTCGGGATAATGTGACGGTTCGAAAACATCTATGTCCTGCAATCTCATAATTTGTTGTCCGACCGTCTCACGCGGGCCGGAATTTTTTTCCTGCATTTACAGTCATATAGAAGAGTTGTCTGACCGGCCGGAAATGACGGGTCTCGATATCGTGTCGAAAAGCACACGTTTCCCTTAACGTCAGCTCGCGTCACTTCGGATGTGCGGTGTGGCACAGACCGTTGATCCTGTCGTTTCAGGCGGGGATTCGGGATCGGCGCCGCGCCGGCTCGCTTCGCGCAGGAGCCCGCTCAGTCGTCCTCGTCGTCGCGGTGGCCCGGTGTCATCCAGCCGCGCTGGAGCTGGGCGGAACCGTCCTCGCCCTTGGCGCGCAGCTCGCGTTCGAGGCGGGCGCCGACTTCCTTGGCCTTCTCGACATAGGCCGGGTTCTGGGACGGCGGGATGTCGGGATCATATAGCGGGGCGAGCTCGCGCAGGTTGCGCAGATCCTGCTCGACGAAGAAGGTCGTGGTCCGCTCCGCCTCGAACGGGTGCATGCCGAAGCTTTCGAGCGCGTAGCGCCCCGCGCGCACCGAGCTGTCGAAGGTCTCGCGCACGATGTCGTTGGCCCCCGCAGCATAGAGCTTGTAGACCTCCAGCCGGTCGTGGGCGCGGGCGATGATGTGGAGGTTCGGCACCTCGCGCCGGGCGAAATCCACGATCTCCAGCGCACGGTCGGGATCGTCGACGGCGACCACGAGGACGCGTGCCTCGTGCAGCCCCGCGGCGAGCAGCAGGTCGGGCCGCGAAGCATCGCCGTAGAACGAGCGGATGCCGAAGATGCGCAACCGGTCGATGTAGTCGGCCTGGTGGTCGAGCACGACGGTGCGGTAACCCGCGGCGAGCAGGATGCGGTTGACCACCTGGCCGAAGCGGCCGACGCCCGCGATGATGGCGGGGGCGGTGTCGGGCACGTCCTCGTCCCGCTCGGCCTGCGCATCGGCGCTGCGCGGCAGGATCGCGCGTTCGTAGAGGATGAAGAGGAGCGGCGTCAGCAGCATCGACAGCGCCACGATCAGGAGCAGCGTGTCGGAGAGCGGCTCCGGGATCACGGCGTTCTGCACCGTGAAGGACAGGAGCACGAAGCCGAACTCGCCCGCCTGCGCGAGGCCGAGGGCGAGCAACCACTTGTCGGTGCCGGTGACCTTGAAGATCCGGGCGAGGATCAGCAGCACACCCGCCTTGATCACCATCAGCCCCACAGTCATGGCGAGGATCGGCAGGAGGCTTCCGAAGAGCAGCCCGAAATCGATGCCCGCCCCGACCGTGATGAAGAAGAGGCCGAGCAGGAGGCCCTTGAACGGCTCGATATCGCTTTCAAGCTCGTGTCGGAACTCGGAGTTGGCGAGCACCACTCCGGCGAGGAACGTGCCGAGCGCGGGGCTGAGGCCGACCAAAGTCATCACCTCCGCGGTCAGGATCACCAGAAACAGTGCAGTGGCGGTAAACGCCTCGCGCAGACGGATCGACGCGACGAAGCGGAAGACGGGGCGGGAGATGTAGTGGCCGCCGACGATGACCCAGGCGACGGCGGCGATGTTGACGAGGGCGACCTGCCAGCCCGCGAGCCCCGCCAGCATGTCGGCACCGCCATGGCCCTCCTCATGATGACCGGCGGCAAGCTCCGGCAACGCCAGAAGCGGCAGGATCGCGAACATGGGGATCACGGCGATGTCCTGCGTGAGCAGGACGGAGAAGCTCGCCTGCCCGCCATCGGACTTGATGAGCCCCTTCTCCCCCAAGGTCTGCAGCACGATCGCGGTGGAGGACATGGCGAAGACCATGCCGATCGCAAGGCCCACGGACCACGGCTGGCCCAGCGTCATCGCGGCCCCCATGACGGCGGCCGTGGTCAGCCCCACCTGCAAGCCGCCGAGGCCGAGGAGGCGGGAGCGCATCTCCCACAACGCCTTGGGCTCGAGCTCCAGCCCCACGAGGAACAGCATCATGACGACGCCGAACTCGGCGAAATGCTGGAGATCCTCTGTCTCCGACCCCACGAGGCCGAGGAGCGGACCGATCATCACCCCCGCAATCAGATAGCCGAGGACGGAGCCGAGGCCGAGGCGCGCGGCGACCGGCACCGCCACGACGGCGGCGCCCAGGTAGACCACGGCCTGGAGGAGGAAGTCGTCCATCGCTCAGCCCCTCTCCATCACCGGGACGGTCCCGATGCCGATGACGGGCTCGCGGCTGCCCATGTCGAACCGGTCGTCCCGGTGGGCGGTGAGGAGCGCGCGCCACGCCTCCACATGCTGCGCCTGCCGCCCGTCCTCGCGTGCGTGGTGGGCGGCGAAAAGAACGAAGGGCGGCGCGAAGGTCAGGCCGCACAGGTCCGCGGTCTGCTCCAGCGGCGTGGTGAGCTGGCGCAGCGAGAAGCGGTTGTGCCCCTCCGCCGAGTAGGAATGGTCCGAGCCGCCGGTGGTCAGGGCGAGTTGCAGCACCTTGCCGCGCAGGGCGTTGCCCCGCGGCCCGTAGGCCCAGCCGTACTCAAGGACGAGGTCCTGCCACTCCTTCAGCAGCGAGGGGGTGGAGTACCAGTAGAACGGGAACTGGAAGACGATGACGTCGTGCTCGCCCAGGCGCTTCTGCTCGGCATCCACGTCGATCTTGAAGCGAGGATAGGCGGCGTAGAGGTCTACGACGGTGATGCCGTCGATCTCCCGCGCCGCCCGCAGCATGGCCCGGTTGACCGCGGAGTGCCGCTGGCCCGGATGGGCGTGCAGGACGAGGACGCGAGCCATGCGCCTCAGCTCGGCGCGAAGAAGGTGTCGGTGGGCAGGTAGCGCGCCATGGAGGCGGCTTCGGCCCAGCCCTCCTGCTCCGCCGGGCCGCCGATCAGGACAACGGCGTTCGAAGGCAGCCTGGCGGGGTCGAGTGCTGCGCGGATGGCGCGGCGCGCGGCGCCCCAGCCAGGCGCGTCGGGCTGCATGGCGTGGGCGGTGAGCGGCGTGCGGGCGACCTGCGAGAGCTCGGCGGCGAAGTCCTGCGGCACCTCGCCGGACGGGGCGAAGGCGATCTGGGCCGCCCCCTTGATCTCCGGCAGCTTGGCCGCGACCTCCGGCGGCAGGCGAAGCTGGCGGGAGAGGCGGATCTGCAGGCCTTCGACGGTGTAGAGGAACGCCATCACGTCGCGGCCGGTGCCGGCGAGGATCGAGGCGTATTGCGGATAGGTGAGCCCCAGCTCGCGCGCGCGGCGCATCCGCACGCGCACCATCTCGATCGGAACGCGCGCCGGGCGCAGGTCGGCCTTGGCGCGCCGCCAGCAATAGCCGCGCCATCCGGCGCCGGGCTCGAGGGCGGGTCCGCGGTTGTGGCCGAGCGTGGGGGGACGGGTCATGAGGCTGCCTCCTGCCGCGCAGACTGCCGGTCTGCGGACGCTACGGCAAGAGGCTCATGTTGCACCGCAGTGCAGGCGGAGCCCGGAAAATCTTCGCTCCGAAGATTTTCGCACAGAATTTTCGGACGAAAATTCTTCAGCTTTCGCCCGCCATGAAGGCCGCGATCCGGCGCAGGCCCTCTTCGACCCGGTCCGTGGGGCCGGCATAGGAGAAGCGGACGGTCCGGTGGCCGCGCACCGGGTCGAAGTCGAGGCCCGGTGTCGCCGCCACCCCCGCCTCCGCCAGCAGGCGGGCGCAGAAGGCGCGGCTGTCCTCCATCCCCTCCGGCAGTTCGGCATAGGCGTAGAAGGCGCCGTCGGGCGGGGCGATCTTGAGAAAGCCCGCCTTGGGCAGCGCCTCCACGATCAGGGCGCGATTGGCGGCGTAGACGGCGGCGTTTGCCTCCAGCTCGTCGGTCGCGTCGAGGGCGGCGAGAGCGGCCACCTGGCTCGCATGGGTGGGGCAGATGAAGAGGTTCTGGGCGAGCCGCTCGACCTGCCGGATCAGCCCCTCAGGCACCACCATCCAGCCCAGCCGCCAACCAGTCATGGAGAAATACTTGGAGAAGGAGTTGATGATGACCGCCTCGTCGCTCACCTCCAGCGCGGTCACGGGGCGGCCCGCGAACTGGATGCCATGGTAGATCTCGTCGGAGATGAAGGCGACGTCGTGCGCGGCGCAAGCCTCGACCAGTGCCGCGAGCGCAGGCCGGTCGAGCATCGAGCCCGTAGGGTTCGCGGGGCTGGCGACGAGCAGCCCCGCAAGGCCCGGGTGCACATCCGCGGGCGTCGGCTGGAAGCGGTTGGCGAGCGTGCCCTCGATGCGCTCGGGCACCAGGTCGAGGCCGCGCAGGATGTTGCGATAGCTCGGATAGCCCGGATCAGCGATGCCCACCCGCTCGCCCGCGTCGAACATCGCGAGGAAGGCGAGGATGAAGCCTGCCGAGGCGCCCGCCGTCACCACGACGCGGGCGGGATCGAGCTCCAACCCGTACCAGTCGGCGTAAAGCCGGGCGATGCGCGCGCGCAGCTCCGGCAGGCCCATGGCGACGGTGTAGCCGAGGGGCCCGGCCTCCATGGCGCGGGCCAGCGCCGCGCGGGCCGCGGCGGGGGCGGGCGTGCCGGGTTGGCCGACCTCCATCCGGACGATGTCGCGGCCCTCGGCCTCGGCGGCGCGGGCGGCCTCCATCACGTCCATCACAATGAAACTATCGACCGCACCGCGGCTTGATGTGCGCATCCCCTGCCCCTACCCTCGACGTCAGTTCAGGGTCCGGTTGTCGGAGCGCGCTCCGCCCGGGTCAAGGGTCAGATGCGAGGACGGTCATGCGCGCACTTCTCGGTTTGGCGCTCGCGGCCATCACGGCGCTCGCGGGCCTGCCCGTCCAGGCGCAGGGCCTCATCCGCGATGCGGAGATCGAGGAGACGCTGAACCGGCTGACCGAGCCGCTGGTCTCCGCCGCGGGCCTGCCGAACAGCAGCATCAAGGTCCATATCGTCAACAGCCGCGAGATGAACGCCTTCGTCACCGGGGGCGGCGACATCTTCGTCAACGCCGGGCTGATCCAGCGGCTGGGCCGGGCCGACATGCTGCAGGCGGTGCTCGCGCACGAGATCGGGCATGTCGTGAGCGGCCATGTGGCGCAGCGCAGCGTCGCCGCCTCGCAGTCGGGCCGGGTCTCTCTGGCGGGCGTGGCGCTGGGGATCCTCGCAGGGGCGGCGGGCTCGCCGGAGGCCGGGATCTTCATCGCGCAGGGCTCGCAACGCGCGCAGCAACGGGGGCAGCTCGCCTTCAGCCGGTCGCAGGAGGCGAGCGCGGATCAGAGCTCGATCCGCATCCTTGAGGCCGCCGGGATCGATCCGACGGCGGCGGTGGACACGCTCGGCCTCTTCCGCGGGCAGGAGCTGCTCTCGACCGAGCGGATCGACCCCTATGTGCTGACCCACCCGCTGTCGAGCGAGCGGATGACGCTGCTGGAGCGCAGCGCCGCCGTCTCCTCCCGCGCGGGAACGCCGGTGCCCTCGCCCACGGCGGAGGCCTATGCGCGGATGCAGGCGAAGTTCGACGGCTTCATCCGGCCGCCGCAAAGCGCGCTCGACCGCGTGTCGGGGCGCAACGACATGCCCGCGCGCATCCAGCGGGCAATCGCGTTGCACCGCCTGCCGGACCCGGCGGGCGCGGATCGGGAGATCGACGCGGCGATCGCACTGGAGCCGAACAATCCGTGGCTGCATGAGCTGAAGGGCCAGTTCCGGCTGGAAAGCGGCGATGCGCGCGGCGCGGTCGGCCCCTACGAGCGCGCACTCGCGCTGCGACCCGATGCGGCGCTGCTGCGCGCGGGGCTCGGCCGGGCTCTGCTCGCACTCAACACGCCCGAGGCGAATGCCCGCGCGCTGCAGGAGCTGAGCCGCGCTCGGGAAGGGGCGCTCGGCACGCCGGTCTCGCTCCGCGCATTGGCGGAGGCGCATGCGCGCGCCGGCAACCAGCCACAGGCCGCACTTTACACCGCAGAGCGGTTCGCGCTGTCGGGCTCCGCGCCCGATGCGGAACGCTTTGCCCGGATCGCCATGGAAGGCTTGCCCCAGGGCTCGCCCGAATGGATAAGGGCACAGGAAATTCTGACCGTCGTGGAACGGGCACGAGGGGGTTGAGATGAGTGGACAGTTCTGGACCGTGGCCGGCGTGGCCGTACTGGCAGGCGCAACCGCGGTGGGTCTGTGGACCGCGCCGGGCGCGGAGCCACCACGTCCGCCGCAGAGCGAGGCGCGGGTCAGTGCCGCCGTGAGCGACGCTTTCGACGGCGAGACGCGCGAGGCGCTGCACACCGAGATCCGCGCCTACCTCCTCTCGAACCCCGAAATCGTCATGGAGATGGTGGGCCTGATCGAGGCGCGGCAGCAGGCCGACGCCCAGGCGGCCGAGATCGACATGGTGCGCAACAATGCCGACGCGCTCTTCAACGACGGCTTCTCCTATGTGGGCGGCAACCCCGAAGGCGACGTGACCATCGTGGAGTTCATCGACTACCAGTGCGGCTTCTGCAAGCGCGCCCATGACGAGGTGGTCACGCTGGTCGAGCAGGACGGCAACATCCGCTACATCGTGAAGGAGCTGCCGATCCTGGGGCCGATGAGCATGACAGCGGCGCAGGCGACGCTCTCGGTGCTCGAGAATGACGGGCCCGATGTCTACAAGGAATTCAACGACGCGCTCATGCGCTTTGGCGGGCGGCTCAACGACCAGATCATCGACCGGCTCGCCGAACGCTCCGGCGCAGACGTCGCCGCGATGCGCGAGGACATGGACGGCCGCGAGGTCGAGCGCCAGATCGCGGAGATCCGGACCCTGGCCGGTGCGCTCAACATCTCCGGCACGCCGACCTTCGTGATCGGCGACACGGTCGTGCGCGGATACATGCCGCTCCCGCGGATGCAGGAGACGGTGGAGCTGGTCCGGCGCGTCGGGCAATAGCCCCCTTCCAAGTGACGGATCGCCCTTTCACGCTACGTCACGACCACGTATAGACGGTCCATCTTGAACGTCGCCCCGCAACGCCGGGGCCGCCGGGCCTCCCGTCCGGTGTGGGCAACTTGCGAGGAACCTATGGGCAACACCTACGAAGCGGACATCGCCTTTATCAAGGCGCTCGCGGAGCTTCTGAAGGACAGCGACCTGACCGAGATCGAGGTCGAACGCAAATTCGGCGAGGACAACGAGCTCGAGGTGCGGGTGACGCGCCAGATGGTCCAGCAGATGGTGGCCGCCCCGGCGCCCATGCCTGTCGCTGCGGCGCCTGCCCCCGCGCCCGCTGCCGCCGCTGCCCCGGCCGCAGAGCCCGCGGCCGCCGCCGATCCCGCCCAGCATCCCGGTGCGGTGACCTCGCCCATGGTCGGCACTGTCTACCTGCAGGCCGAGCCCGGCGCCTCCCCCTTCGTCGCCGTGGGCGACCAGGTGAGCGAGGGGCAGACCCTGCTCATCATCGAAGCCATGAAGACGATGAACCAGATCCCCTCGCCCCGTGCAGGCAAGGTGAGCCGCATCCTCGTCGGCGATGGCGAACCCGTGGAGTTCGGCGCCCCCCTCGTCGTGATCGAGTGAGGCGCCCATGTTCAAGAAGGTCCTGATCGCCAACCGGGGCGAGATCGCGCTGCGCATCCACCGCGCGTGCAAGGAAATGGGCATCCAGACCGTCGCGGTGCACTCCACCGCCGACAGCGACGCGATGCATGTGCGCATGGCCGACGAGAGCGTGTGCATCGGCCCGCCCGCGGGGGCGCAAAGCTACCTCTCCATCCCCAACATCATCTCCGCCTGCGAGATCACGGGGGCAGACGCGGTCCATCCCGGCTACGGCTTCCTGAGCGAGAACGCCAGCTTCTCCCAGATCGTGGCGGATCACGGCATCACCTTCATCGGGCCGTCCGCGGACCACATCAACGTGATGGGCGACAAGATCGCGGCGAAGGAGACGATGAAGCGGCTCGGCGTGCCTTGCGTTCCCGGCTCCGACGGCGGCGTCGGCACGCTGGAGGAGGCGCGCAAGATCGCGGAGGAGATGGGCTTCCCGGTGATCATAAAGGCGGCCGCCGGTGGCGGCGGTCGTGGGATGAAGGTGGCCCTGTCGCCCGAGGATCTCGACGTCGCCTTCCAGTCGGCCCGGTCCGAGGCGAAGGCCGCCTTCGGCGACGATGCGGTCTATATCGAGAAGTACCTCCAGCTGCCCCGCCACATCGAGGTCCAGGTCTTCGGCGACGGGCGCGGCAATGCCGTGCATCTGGGTGAGCGGGACTGCTCGCTACAGCGCCGCCACCAGAAGGTCTTCGAGGAGGCGCCCTCCCCCGTCATCGATGCGGAAACGCGCGCGAGGATCGGCAAGACCTGCGCGGATGCGGTCGCGGCGATCAACTATATCGGCGCCGGCACCATCGAGTTCCTCTACGAGAACGGCGAGTTCTACTTCATCGAGATGAACACCCGCTTGCAGGTCGAGCACCCGGTGACGGAGGCGATCTACGGCGTGGACCTCGTGCAGGAGCAGATTCGCGTCGCCGCCGGCCAGCCCATGTCCTTCAAGCAGGAAGACCTGGTGCCCCACGGCCACGCGATCGAATGTCGCATCAACGCGGAAAAACTGCCGGATTTCCGGCCTTCTCCCGGTGATATCAAGGCGTTCCATGCCCCCGGGGGACTGGGTGTGCGCATGGATAGTGCCATTTATGCCGGGTATCGAATCCCGCCCTACTACGACAGTCTTATTGGCAAGCTGATCGTTCACGGCAAGGATCGGCGCGAAGCGCTCGCCCGACTCGACCGGGCCCTCAGCGAGTTCGTGGTGGAAGGGATCGACACGACGCTTCCGCTCTTTCACGCGCTGCTGCGGGCCGAGGGGGTTCAGACGGGCGACTACAATATCCATTGGCTGGAGAAGTGGCTCGCCACCAACTTCGAGAACTGACCGACAGGACCCATGCCCCGCGACGCACCGGAGATCACGCCTGAACTTCTGTTGAATGCGTATGCAGCTGGTGTGTTCCCAATGGCGGAACACCGCACCGGGCCGACCCAGTGGGTCGACCCGCAGCGCCGGGGGATCATCCCGCTCGACGGGCTCCACATCTCACGGAGCCTCGCGAAGCGGATCCGGCGGGGCGGTTTCTCGGTCACGTTCGACACGGCGTTCGGGACCGTGGTGCGCGCCTGCTCCGATCGCGAGGAGACGTGGATCAACGACGAGATCTTCGCGCTCTACAGCCAGCTCCACACCATGGGCTTTGCGCATTCCATCGAGATCCGGCAGGGCAGCCTGCTCGTCGGTGGGCTCTACGGCGTGCGGCTCGGTGCGGCCTTCTTCGGGGAGAGCATGTTCAGCCGGGCGAGCGACGCGTCGAAGGTGGCGCTGGTCTGGCTGCTGGCGCGGCTCAACGCGGGCGGCTTCCGGCTGCTCGACACGCAGTTCGTGACCTCCCACCTGACGCGGATGGGTGCGATCGAGGTGAGCCGGGCCGCTTATCATCGGCGGTTGGCGCAGGCGCTGACGGTGAGGGCGGACTGGAATGCCCTGCCTGCCGACGCCGCGCCCGAGGACGTGCTGCGCCTCGCCCGGACCGCGCTGCCCTGAGGGCGCTCAGCCGGTGCTGCCATCCCCGCAGGAGGTCACCCACACGTCGTAGCGCGGGTGGTCGAGCGCGTTGAGCGCGGGCGACGACGCGATCATCCAGCCGGAGAAGCGCGGCTCATCCTCGCGCCGGTCCAGGATCTCGACGAAGGCGTAGGCGTCGGGCTTCTCGCCCGCAGCAGGGCTGCGGCAGGCGTCGAGGCGGATGGTCAGCCGCTCGTATTCCACGGTCTCTCCCACGGTCACGTCGATGTCGCGGGCAAGGCCCGTCATCTTGTCGAGGCCGCGCAGGGTCGCCGTCTCCCGCGGGACGGAGGTCACCGCGCCGCGCTGCGGGGCCGCTTCCGCCCCGCCGAAGTCGCGGCGCAGGTCTTCGAGGATGTCCTGCTCGACCTGCGCCGCAGCAGGCATGGCGAGACAGGCCAGCAAAATCAGGGTTTTACGCATGAGAACCTCAGTCTGACATAGTCGGCGGTCCAGTTGCCCGCGCCGTCGCGCAGGGCCGGGGCAGCAAGCTCGGTGACGCGGTCGAGGAAGGCCTCGCGGTCGCCCGGCACCTTGCCGAGCACCGGGGCGGCCAGCGTCTCCAGCCACGCGCGCATGCCCGACGCGACCGGCGTGGGGCGCGGGATCAACTCGGCACTTTCGACCCGGAAGCCGCGCTCGGCGAGGAGGGTGGCGTATTCGTCGGGCGTGGGAAAGTACCAGATGTCCTTCAGGTCCGCCGTCTGCCCGGCCTCCGACAGGGCCGCGATCAGCGCCGTGCGGATCGCGGCCACGTTGCCCATGCCGCCGAACTCGCCAACGAATCGCCCGCCGGGTTTCAGCGCGTTCCAGACGCCGAGGATCACCGCCCGCGGCTCCGTCATCCAGTGGAGTGCGGCGTTGGAGAAGACCGCGTCGAAGCCGCCGTCGAAGATCAGGGAGTGCCCGTCCATCACCCGCGCGTCCAGCCCGCGGGCCTGTGCTGCGGCCACCATGTCAGCGGAGCCGTCGACGCCGGTGACCACCGCCCCCGCATCGCGCAGCCGCGCGGTCAGTGCGCCGTCACCGCAGCCGAGATCTAGGATGCGCTCACCGGGCATCGGCGCCAGCAGGTCCAGCACCGGGCTGCCGAGGTCAGAGACGAAGCGCGCATGGGCGGCGTAGCCCTGCGCGGACCAGGCGTCCTTACTCGGCACCCTGACCGGTCCCGAAGGCGATCATCAGGTCGAGCAGACTGACAGAGCCTTGCGTGTTCAGGATCGCAGCCCCGTCCTCCAGCATGAAGTCGGAGGCACCGGGCGTGATGGAGACGTAGTTCCCGCCCAGAAGGCTCTCGGACAGGATGCGCGCATCGCTGTCCTCGGGGATCTGCACCTCGGTCTCGAGCGATAGCGTCGTCACCGCTTCGAAGGTCTGGGGATCGAGCGAGACGCCCGTCACCGTGCCGATCTTCACGCCGGACATCCGCACATCGGTGCCGGAGCCGACACCGTCCGCGGTGCGGAAGGCGGCGGTCAGCATGTAGCCGTTGCCGACCCGGCCGACATCGGCGGTTTGCGCGGCATAGGCGAGAAAGCCGCCGGCCGCGACGAGGACAACCGCTCCGATCACGGTTTCCGCTACGTTCTGCATGGGGGTCACTCCGGCTGCCATGCCTCGTAGTCGCCACGCACCTGCGGGCGGCTCTCCGGCGTCAGGATCGAACCGGGCGGGCGATAGGCGAGGGCCGTGCCGGTCATGTTCTCCTGATGAGGCTTCTCCCACGCCTTGCGCACCAGCGGCAGCTCGGTCGGCGGCTTGTCCCAGGTGTGGTGCAGCCAGCCGTGCCATTCGGGCGAGATGCGCGAGGCCTCCATGTCGCCGTTATAGATGACCCAGCGCCGCTTGCCGCCGGCCTTCTGGTAGAAAACGTTGCCCTGCTCGTCCTCACCCACCTTTTCGCCGTGGCGGGCGGTGAAGATCTGGGTTCCGATGGTGGCCGTGTTCCACCAGGTCAGAAGGCGCAGGATAAAGTTCATCCGAGGGCTCCAAGGCTCGATTGACCGCATATGTACTCATTCGGCGGGGCAGGTCCAGTGGTGGTTTCTTCGCGCCACAGCACAGCCCCGAAAAAGTCGCCGCGCATGTCGATCGGGCTTGCGGCCGGTCGCGGGGTGCGGCAGTTTACCCTACGTAAGCTCACGATTCTGTGAGGTGAGACGGGGTCTCTATCGGCGGAATTTCGCTGTCCTCGATCGCCTCGTAGTTTATATCGGCGTGATAGGGCTTACCTAGAGACGAGATTTCGAACCCGGCAGGATAACTCCCCCCAACTCTGTCCTCGCCGGCGGGACCGCTGCGATTGCTCCCCCCTACCCCCAATGCAATCGTGGCGGTCTCCTCCAAACCGCCCGAATGAGCGCGCCCGGCGGCCTGACTGGCCCCGGGCGTAAGTCGTTGAGGGCAAAGCGTTCTTCACAGGTCGTGATGGATGTGGATGAGGTGGCCGTCCCCGTCGCGGACGGTGAACTGCCGCAAGCCCCAAGGCTTGTCCGCCAGCGGATCCACGATGTCGGCGCCCAGAGCGGTCAGATCGCGGCAGGCGGCATCGACATCCGCGGCGAAGATCCAGAGGGTCACGGGAGCGATCGGGCCATCTACTCCGCGCAGGAAGATCGCGCAGGCGCCGTGGGCGACGGCGCCGATCCGGCCGTCCTCGTTGTGCCATGCGATCGTGAAGCCGAGGCGGTCGCGGTAGTGGATCTGAGCCGCGATCACATCGCGGACGGGAAGCTCGGGCGTCGCTTGGGCAAACACGTGTCGGTCTCCCTTCGATTCTGTTCGCATCACCCCAAAAGAAAAAGGGCGCCCGAACGGCGCCCTGTCTCGCTACCTTCCGACCGCGATCAGCCCGCGGTGGCCGGTTCCTTCTTGCTGTCGGCGTAGACGAGGATCGGCTTGCCCTCGCCCTCGATCGCGTCGGCCTTGACCACGACCTCCTCCACACCGTCGAGGCCGGGCAGGTCGAACATGGTGTCGAGCAGCACGCCCTCAAGGATGGAGCGCAGGCCGCGCGCGCCGGTCTTGCGCTCGATCGCCTTCTTCGCCACGGCGCTGAGCGCGTCGTCGGTGAAGGTGAGCTTCGCGTCCTCCATCTCGAAGAGGCGCTGGTACTGCTTGACCAGGGCGTTCTTCGGCTCGGAGAGGATCGTGACGAGCGCGTCTTCGTCGAGGTCGCGCAAGGTGGCAATCACCGGCAGACGGCCGACGAATTCCGGGATCAGGCCGAATTTCAGCAGATCCTCCGGTTCCAGCTCGGCGAAGAGTTCCCCGATGCCGCGATCATCCTCGGCCCGGACATCGGCGCCGAAGCCCATGGCCGTGCCTTTGTTCCGCTGGGCGATGATCTTGTCGAGGCCCGCGAAGGCGCCGCCGCAGATGAAGAGAATGTTGGTCGTGTCCACCTGCAGGAATTCCTGCTGGGGATGCTTGCGCCCGCCCTGCGGCGGAACGGAGGCGACGGTGCCCTCCATGATCTTCAAGAGCGCCTGCTGCACACCCTCGCCCGAGACGTCACGGGTGATCGAGGGGTTGTCGGACTTGCGGGAGATCTTGTCGACCTCGTCGATATAGACGATGCCGCGCTGCGCCCGCTCCACGTTGTATTCGGCCGATTGCAGCAGCTTGAGGATGATGTTTTCCACATCCTCACCCACGTAACCCGCCTCGGTCAGCGTCGTCGCATCCGCCATGGTGAAAGGCACGTCGAGGATACGGGCGAGCGTCTGCGCGAGCAGCGTCTTGCCGCAGCCCGTCGGGCCGATCAGCATGATGTTGGACTTCGCGAGCTCCACATCGGTGTTCTTCTGCGCGTGGTCCAGCCGCTTGTAGTGGTTGTGGACCGCGACGGAGAGCACCCGCTTCGCCTGCGCCTGTCCGATGACGTAGTCGTCGAGCACCTGGCAGATCTCCTGCGGGCTCGGCACGCCTTCGGACGACTTCACGAGGCCAGACTTCGTCTCCTCGCGAATAATGTCGGTACACAGGCCCACGCATTCATCGCAAATGAATACGGTCGGACCCGCGATGAGCTTTCGCACTTCATGCTGGCTCTTGCCGCAGAACGAGCAGTAGAGCGTATTCTTCGAGTCGCTTCCGCCGGACTTGCTCATCGGGACCTCCTCTCACCGGGAAACCCTGCCGGTGATCCAATACTTCTCAAGTGGAACACCGCCGGTTCCGGAATGACAAGGCGGGCCGCGCATTTTTCGGTCCGTCCGTGTCAGTTTCACGCATTCCGCGTTGACGTTCAGTGTGTTCGGTACGCCACGTCACCGGAACATCGCCGCGCCTTCGTCTCGCTTCGGAACGTTCGGCGTGCCGGCCCTGCCGCGGGCCCCATCGCTGCGCCGTCCGCCCGGTCCTTCCGGGGTGGGATGCGGCGCCACGATGGGCGCCAGGCGAATCCGTTCCCGTCTGGCCGACCTCCTTACCCGCGTTCGCACCGGTATTCCACCAGCCCTTAGTCCACCATCCGGCGGCTGCGGCTGGCAAGACACGGGATCGCGCGGGGCGCTCAACTCTCGGTGTCTGCCGGGCCTCAGCCCTCGTCGTCGCCCATCTCGGACCGGCGCTCGACGATCTGGTCGATCAGGCCCCAGTCCTTCGCCATCTCGGGCGTCATGAAGTTGTCGCGCTCCAGAGCCTCCTCGACCGTGGCGTAGTCCTGGCCCGTGTGCTCGACATAGATCTCGTTCAGCCTCTTCTTCAGCGCCTGCGTCTCCTGCGCGTGAATCATGATGTCGGACGCCTTGCCCTGATACCCGCCGGAGGGTTGATGAACCATTATCCGGCTGTTGGGGAGCGCGAAGCGCATGTCCTTCTCACCCGCCGTCAGCAGGAGCGAGCCCATGGAGGCCGCCTGTCCCACGCAGAGGGTCGAGACCTTCGGACGGATGAGCTGCATGGTGTCGTAGATCGAGAGGCCCGACGTCACCACCCCGCCCGGGGAGTTGATGTACATCGCGATCTCTTTCTTCGGGTTCTCGGCCTCCAGCCACAGAAGCTGGGCGACGATAAGCGTCGACATGCCGTCATGGACGGGGCCGGACACGAACACGATCCGCTCCTTGAGGAGGCGCGAGAAGATGTCGTAGGCCCGTTCGCCGCGCGCCGACTGCTCGACGACCATGGGCACGAGATTCATGTAGGTTTCGATTGGGTCTTTCATGGATCGTGCCTCGCTGGGGTGGGCGCGGGGCTGCGCGCGCCCGTTCGGACGGGATGATCCCGCTACCGGGATCGTCCCGGGATTGGGAAAGTCCTCGTAGGTGTAATGTCGGGGTGAGGGGTCTGCAAGGGCGCCCGGCGCGCGGAGTGCGTGCGTGGGTGATCGCCTCCGGCGGGGATATTTTCAGGACAGATGAAGGCGGGTCGGGTTGACCCCGGCCATGGGGGCGGCATGGTCGTGCGGCGAAATGCCCGGAGGCCCCATGCGCATCGCCCTCTTCCAGACCGAACCCGTCTCCGATCCCGCGATCGCGGCCGAGCGACTGGCAGCGGCAGCGGCCGAGGCGGCATCGGGCGGGGCAGATATACTGATCACGCCGGAGATGTATCTGAGCGGCTACACGGTCGGGCGGACACGGCTGGCGGAGCTGGAAGCGCCCATCGGCGAGGGTGTCTGGAAGTCGGCGGCCAAAGCGGCGTGCTCGGCCGGGATCGCGGTGCTTGCGGGTGGGCCCGAGGCGGGCGGCTTCAATTCCTGCGCTCTGTTCGATGCGGGGGGCGCGGTGGTCGCGACTTGCCGCAAGACGCATCTTTACGGCGACGTCGATGCGGCGCAGTTCACGCCAGGCGAGGCTCTCGCGGAGGTGGTCGCGTTCGGCGGCCTGCGCCTCGGCCTCGCCATCTGCTTCGACATCGAGTTTCCTGAGGTCGCCCGCACCCTCACGCGGCGCGGCGCGGAGGCGATGCTCGTGCCCACCGCCAACATGCATCCCTATATCGGCGTGCCAGAGCGGCTGGTTCCCGCCCGCGCGCAGGAGAACGGGGTGGCGCTTGCCTACGCCAACTATTGCGGCGCCGACGGCGTTTTCGACTATTGCGGACGCTCCTGCATCGTGGGCGCCGATGGCGACGATCTCGCGCGCGCAGGCGAAGCGCCCGGGCTGATCTTCGCCGATATCACGCGGGAGGGCGTGACGCGGGTCCGCGCCGATCTCGACTATCTCTTCCAGACCCGGACGGAGCTCTATGAATGAGCCCTGATGTGACGGCCTTCGGGCCTGACTTCCCCTTCGGTTACGACAAATGGCTCGGCCACCCCGCCGGCCTCGGCACCATTCCGGCCGAGAAGCACGGTGCGAAGGTCGCCGTCATCGGCGCCGGCATGGCCGGGATCGTGGCGGGCTACGAGCTGATGCGGATGGGACTGCACCCCGTCTTCTACGAGCCGGGGCGGATCGGCGGACGGCTGCGCTCGGAGCCCTTCACCGGGCAAACCGACATCGTGGCGGAGCTGGGGGGCATGCGCTTTCCGACCTCCTCGCGCGCCTTCTACCACTACGTGAAGAAGCTGGGGCTGGAGACGCGCCCCTTCCCCAACCCGCTGACCGAAGCCGCAGGCTCCACCGTCATCGAGATCGAGGGACAGAAGCACTATGCCGAGCGGCTGGAGGACCTGCCACCGCTCTACCGCGAGGTGGCCGAGGCCTATGACGCGGCACTCGAGGAAGGCGCGCGTTTCTCCGACCTCAAGGCCGCCATCGCCGCCCGCGACGTGGCCCGGATCAAGGAGATCTGGGACCCGCTGGTCGACGCTTGGGACGAGCGGACGTTCTACGACTTCGTGGTCTCGTCGGAGGCGTTCCGCAAGCTCTCCTTCCACCATCGCGAGGTGTTCGGGCAGGTGGGCTTCGGCACCGGGGGGTGGGACAGCGACTTCCCCAACTCGATGCTGGAGATCCTGCGGGTGAACCTGACGGAGCTCGACGACAACCAGCGCTTCATCGTCGGCGGGGCGGACCAGGTGCCCAAGGGGCTGTGGGCGCACGCGCCGGCGGGGCCGATGCACTGGTCCCCGGGCACGTCGCTGAAGACGCTCAACGCCGGCGCGCCCCGTCCCGGTGCAGCGCGGCTGTTCCGCGAGGGGGAGCGGATCGGGGTGACGGATGTCTGGGGGCATACGGAGCTCTACGACGCAGCCGTCGTCACCTGTCAGAGCTGGCTGCTCACCACCGCCATCGACACGGAGGAGGCGCTGTTCTCGCCGAAGCTCTGGATGGCGCTCGACCGCACCCGCTACATGCAATCGTCGAAGACCTTCGTGATGACAGACCGCGCGTTCTGGCGGAACCGCGATGCCGAAGGGCGGGAGGTGATGAGCATGACCCTCACCGACCGGCTGACGCGGGGGACCTACCTGCTCGACCAGGGCGAGGGGCGGCCGGGCGTGATGTGCCTCACCTATTCCTGGATGACGGACGCTTTGAAGATGCTGCCACTGCCGGTGGAAAAGCGGGTGGCACTGGCTCTTTCGGCGCTGGAGAAGATCTACCCGGACGTCGACATCCGCAGCCACATCATCGGCGATCCGATCACGGTGAGTTGGGAGGCGGACCCCAACTTCCTCGGCGCCTTCAAGGGAGCGCTGCCGGGGCACTACCGCTACAACCACCGCATGTACCGCCACTTCATGCAGGGCGAGATGCCCCGGCACGAACGCGGCGTGTTCCTCGCGGGCGACGACGTGAGCTGGACCCCCGGCTGGGTCGAGGGCGCGGTGTCCACGGCGCTGAACGCGGTCTGGGGCGTCATGCGCCACCTCGGCGGCCGCACGGAGCGCGTCAACCCGGGGCCCGGGGACATGTGGGACGAACTGGGGCCGGTGCGGCTGGGGGAGTAGGGACGGCGCTCCACCGGTACACCCACCACCGTGGTCATCCTCGGGCTCGACCCGAGGATCTCCAGCGTCAAGAGATGGTCCAGTCAAGCCGGACCATGGCGACCGTACGACGCGGTGAGGGCCGCGCCCGACCTGGGGGGGCGCTTGCGGGACGGCTTTGATGGGTCCGCCCTTTCAAGCATCGACGTCGCGCTTTCTGCATCCGACATCGCCAACGCGCCCTCCGGGGGGAGGTCGGGCGCGGCCCGGCGGTGCCGCCGGGCGAAGCGGGCTGGCTAGCTTCCAGAGAGATCAAACACCGGATAGCGGGGAGTGAGTGCGGGATGCCCCCGAAGCATGAGGTAAAGCCGGCCGATGACCGACTGTTGCACGGGTTTCCAGTTCTTCAGCCAATCGCGGACGTCTTCCGCGTGCAGGTAGGGCTCATCAGAATGAAAGACAAGGTAGTCGATGAATAGACCACTATCACCTTCGTATTTACTCAAAGCACTTCTGATCGCACCTTGAAGGCGTTGACGAAACTCTTCCTCAGACCAAAGAGCATTTGAAAAAGCCGGATCACAGTGACTACCGCGCGCCTCGCCTTTCGATATTGAACCAAGCACTTCGCCTTTGACAAACTCTTTGAGTTCAATGCCGACTTTCTTCCCCTCCACATAGCCCCAGCAGTCCGGCCGGTTTTCACCGGTTGATTGGATGTCAGTCACATCCAGTCCATACGTGACTCTCATCGAACGCGCCCACTCTTCGGCCGCATCGCACTCGACAATAGCCTTCGCAACGTCCTGCGGGATATCCGATCGACGGGCGTAAAGTGAAGCATGTCCGCGCCTATCCATAGCTGCGGCCCACGCTTTCAAACTCGACAACTCGTTATCGTCCATCGCTGTGCTCCAAAATCAAAAAGGGACGCCGATACGGGCGTCCCTTCGTTCATCGCAACTTTGAAAGGGGCTCAGCCTTCGTCCATGGCCTCGATGGCCTTTTGCAGGTCGTCCTTGGAGACCTGCTTTTCCTCGATCTTCGCCAGCTCGAGGATGTAGTCGACCACCTTGTCCTCGAAGAGGGGCGCGCGGATCTGCTGGAGGGCCTGCTGGTTCTTCTGCACGAACTCGAAGAAGGCGCGCTCCTGGCCCGGATACTGCTGCGCCTGGCGGAAGACCGCCTGCTGCATTTCCTGGTCGGAGACGGTGATCTCCTGCTTCTGGCCGACCTCGGCAAGCAGCAGGCCCAGCCGCACGCGGCGCTCGGCGAGCTTATTGTGCTCGTCGGTGGGCTCGATCTTCTCGTGATCGTGGCCCTGCACGTCGGGGTTTTCCTCGTGCCAGAGCTGGTGGGCGATCTGGTTGGCCTCGGCCTCGACCATGCTCGGCGGCAGGTCGAAGGAGACGGCCTCGTCCAGCGCATCGAGGAGGTTGCGCTTGGTCACGGTGCGCGCGGCATTGGCGTACTCGGCCGCCAGACGCTCGCGGAGCTGGCCCTTGAGCGCTTCCAGATCCTCGGCGCCGTACTTCGTTGCGAGCTCATCGTTGATCTCGGCGGGCTTCGGCTCGGCCACTTCCTTCACGGTCACGTCGAAGACGGCGGCTTTGCCGGCGAGGTTCGCGGCCTGGTACTGCTCGGGGAACGTGACCTCGACGGCCTTTTCCTCACCTTCCTTCACGCCGACGAGCTGCTCCTCGAAACCGGGGATGAAGGAGCCGGAGCCGAGCACCAGCGGGTAATCCTCGGCGGAGCCGCCCTCGAACGCCTCGCCGTCGACCTTGCCGACGAAATCGATGGTGACCTGGTCGCCGTCCTTCGCCTTGGAGCCCTTGCGGCGCTTCTCGAAGTTCTGCGCGGTGGCCGCCAGGTTCTCCAGCGCCTCCTGCACGGCCTCGTCCTCGACCTCGGCGGTCATCTTCTCGACCGTGAGGGCGGCGAAGTCGACGTCCGGGATCTCGGGCAGCGTCTCGTAGGAGACGGAGACGACGACATCGTCGCCTTCTTTCCACTCATCATTGGTCATCTTGACGTCGGGCTGCTGCGCGGGGCGGTCGCCGGTCTCGTCGAAATGCGATTTCAGCGCGTCGTCGATGCCTTCCTGCATCGCCTCGCCCAGCACGGACTTGCCGAACTGCTTCTTGAGGAGCGCCTTTGGCACCTTGCCCTTGCGGAAGCCCTTCATCTGCACTTCGGGACGGGCGGCCTCGAGCTTCTCGTCGACCTTCGCGTCGAGCTCGGCGGCCGTCATCGTGATCTCGTAGCCCCGTTTCAGGCCTTCGTTCAGGGTCTCGGTGACCTGCATCTCATACCTCAGTCTCGCGCGCCGCGCCGGGCGCCGTCATGTCTTTACCTGGCCGATTGGTGCGGGCGGAGGGACTTGAACCCCCACGCCGTGCGGCACCAGAACCTAAATCTGGCGTGTCTACCAATTCCACCACGCCCGCATCGGCCCTCTCGGAGGGCGTCCCCCGGAAAACCGGCCTCCGCTTAGCAGAGGGGCGCGGGGGACGCTAGGGGGAATTGGCGAGACGGGCGAGGACGGCGGGCAGCCGCTCGGGCAGGTCCTCGGCGATCAGGCCGGGGCCGAAGTCGAGCGCGCATTCGGTGTGGAGCCATGCGGCGGACGCCGCAGCGTCGTGCGGAGCGAAGCCACGGGCGAGGAGCCCCGTGATGAAGCCCGCGAGCACGTCCCCTGCCCCGGCGGTCGCCAGCCAGGGGGCGGCGCGCTCGTAGACGGAGGCGTTGAGCGAGGCGCGGCCGGTTGGATCCGCGATCACCGTGTCGGGGCCCTTGAGGAGGACGGTGCATCCGGCCCGGGCCGCGGCCTCTCGCGCGGCATCGACCTTGGAATAGGCGGGGCCGCTCTTGGCGGGCGTGTCGAGCTGCGCCTTCAAGTCCGGGAACAGCCGCCCAAACTCGCCCATATGCGGGGTGAGCACGCAGTTCGGATGCAGCAGATCGAACAGCGTGGCCGGGTCGTCGGCGAAGGCGGTCAGCGCGTCGGCGTCGAGCACCGTTGCGCGGTCGGCCGCAAGCGCCACTGGCACGAGATCGCGCGCCCGGTCGAGGCCGAGCCCCGGCCCGAGGCAGAGCGCGTTGAGACGGTCGTCCTCCAGCACCTCGCGCAGGGCATCGGTGTCCTTCACCGCCTTCAGCATGATCGCATCGAGCCGCACCGCACTCTCGATCACCGCGGCAGGCGGCGGCGCGAGCGTCACCAGCCCCGCCCCGATCCGCAGCGCCCCCCGCGCTGCAAGCCGCGCCGCGCCGCCCTTTCCAACCCCGCCGGAGAGGATCAGGGCATGGCCATGAGCGTACTTGTGCTCCCAGTTGTGCTTGGAGAAGCCCCTAACCCAACTAAGGCATGGAGTAACTTCTACGTATTCGCGATCGCCCCGAGGGTAGACTTGGTCATCCAAGCTGATATCAATCACGTCCAACCTTCGGATCCTGTCCGAGCAGGGTGCGAGGAAGTGGCCGACCTTCGCAGTCTGGAACGTCACGACGAGTGCCTCCGCACCCGTTACCCACAGCCTTGGGTCAGGCACCAACGGGCGTCCGCTATCGGCACATACGCCTGACAGCACATCAATACAGACGTCCGGCGCCGCACCTTGAACGATGCTGCAGAAGCGCAGCGCCTCCCCTTCGAGTGTCCGGTTCAGGCCGGTGCCGAAAACCGCGTCTATCCGCAGGTCGTAGTTGTCGAGAAGATCATCGCGCGTCACGGCCGAGCTGGCTCGCACATCCCCCAACTTCGCCCACCGCTCCGCATTCACCTTCGCGTCGGGCGGCAGGTTCTCGACCTCGCCGTAGAGGAAGACGTCGACGTCCCAGCCGCGGTCCTTCAGCAACCGGGCCACGACGAAGCCGTCGCCGCCGTTGTTGCCGGGGCCGCAGAGCACCACCGCGCGGCCCGGGCTCGCGGCAAGCTCCGGCCATTCCTCGCAGATCGCCTCGACGACGCCGTGGCCGGCACGCTCCATCAGCTCCAGCCCCGTCACGGCCCCGCTGTCCATCGCCGCCTTTTCCAGCGCGCGCATCTGGGCGGCGGTCAGCAGGTCGGTCATCGGATGGCTCCCCGAATTGCCCAGCGGAGCGGCAAACTGCACAATTCCTGTGCAGAAAACCGTGAATCGACGCAGCCGGAGTGCGGCCTACCTGCCGACCCATTGCAACAGCGTCACACGGATGCTTGGTAACGCGGGACAACCCGACGGGCAAAGGGAAGCCGACATGAAGAAGATCGAGGCGATCATCAAACCGTTCAAACTCGACGAAGTGAAGGAAGCGCTGCAGGAGGTCGGTATCCAGGGACTTTCCGTGATCGAAGCCAAGGGCTTCGGCCGCCAGAAGGGCCACACCGAGCTCTACCGCGGCGCGGAATACGTCGTAGACTTCCTGCCCAAGGTGAAGATCGAGGTTGTCGTCGACGACGCCATCGTCGAGCCGGCGGTCGAGGCCATCATCAACGCCGCGAAGACCGGCAAGATCGGCGACGGCAAGATTTTCGTGTCGGACGTGGCCCAGGCCATCCGTATCCGCACCGGAGAAGAGGGCGCGGACGCGCTCTGACACCCCCCAACAAACGACTGAACAGGGAAGAGAGGACACACACCCGATGAGTGCAAACTCCGATTTCGTGAAGATGCTCAAGGACGAGGATGTCGCCTATGTGGACATCCGCTTCACCGATCCGCGGGGCAAGCTGCAGCACGTGACCGTCATGAGCGACCAGGTCGACGAGGACTTCATGGACGAAGGCTTCATGTTCGACGGCTCCTCCATCGCGGGCTGGAAGGCGATCAACAACTCCGACATGAAGCTGCTGCCGGATGCCGGCTCGGCCTATATCGACCCGTTCTACGCCGAGAAGACCGCCTGCGTGCACTGCACCGTGATCGAGCCGGACACCGGCGAGATCTACGAGCGTGACCCGCGCGGCACCGCCGAGCGGGCCGAGGCGTACCTCAAGTCCTCCGGCATCGGCGACAGCTTCTTCGTCGGCCCCGAGGCGGAGTTCTTCGTCTTCGACGACGTGCGCTACTCGGTCGCCATGAACAAGGTGTCCTACGAGGTCGACGCGGTCGACGGCGCGTGGAACACCGATGCCGAGTTCGAGATGGGCAACATGGGCCACCGCCCGGGCGTCAAGGGCGGCTACTTCCCGGTGAACCCGGTCGATCCGGCGCAGGACCTGCGCTCCGAGATGCTGTCCACGATGAAGCGGATGGGCATGAAGGTCGACAAGCACCACCACGAGGTGGCGTCGAACCAGCACGAGCTGGGCCTGATCTTCTCCACCCTCGTGGACCAGGCGGACAACCTGCAGAAGTACAAGTACGTCATCCACAACGTGGCGGACGCCTATGGCAAGTCGGCGACCTTCATGCCGAAGCCGATGGCGGGCGACAACGGCACCGGCATGCACGTCAACATGTCGATCTGGAAGGACGGCAAGCCGCTCTTCGCCGGGGACAAGTATGCGGACCTCTCCGACGAGGCGCTCTACTTCATCGGCGGTGTGCTCAAGCACGCGAAGGCGCTCAACGCCTTCACCAACCCGTCCACCAACTCCTACAAGCGCCTGATCCCGGGCTTCGAGGCACCGGTGCTGCGCGCCTACTCCGCCCGCAACCGCTCGGGCTGCGTGCGGATCCCGTGGACGGAGAGCCCGAAGGCCAAGCGGGTCGAGGCCCGCTTCCCCGATCCGTCGGCGAACCCGTATCTCGCGTTCTCGGCGCTGCTGATGGCCGGCCTCGACGGGATCACCAACAAGATCCATCCGGGCGAAGCCAACGACAAGGATCTCTACGACCTGCCGCCCGAGGAGCTGGAAGGCATCCCGACGGTCTGCGCGAGCTTGCGCGAGGCGCTGGAGGAGCTGCAGGCCGACCACCAGTTCCTGCTGGCGGGCGACGTGTTCACCAAGGACCAGATCGACGCCTACTGCGATCTGAAATGGGAAGAGGTGTATGCCTACGAGCACACGCCGCACCCGATGGAATACGCGCTCTACTACTCGGTCTGATCCGGGCAGAGATGGTTACGGCGGGGCCCTTCGGGGCCCCGTTTCGTTTTGGCTCAGTAGGGGACGACTGCGGGCAGCAGCTCGGTGGGCCGCCGGTCGGCAGTGCACATGTCGTTGTCCGCGGGGCGCACGCCGAAATGCAGACCCTCCTCGCTGAGCGCAAGCAGGTCGTGATCCTCGCCGCAAACGGCAACGGGCTTCCACGCGGCGCAGCCCTCGGCGGAGATGTCAGCCTCCAGATTGAACGGCAGGTCGCAGGCGGCGAGGCCGGTGGCCTGCAGGATCCCCGGATCGTCGGTGAGAACCGTCACGTGCTTCCAGTCCTCGCCGAACACCGCCTCGTAGGCACCCGGCACGGCCTCGGATGGCGCTGTCACCGTATAGGCCCCGCCGGTGCGGAAGCGTAAGGTGCGCTGCGTCATCTCCGGGTCGAGCGCGTGGACAAAGTCGAGGCTCCAGTGCCCGTCCGAGAACACGAACTCGCGGGTGCCCCAGCCGCCGTACCACGGCTCGGGCGCGGGGCTGACCCACGTGCCATGCAGGGTGGAGAGGCTCGCGGCCCCGTCGGCAAGATTCGGGAGGGCAATGCACGTCGCGGCGAGCGCAAGGCGAAGGATGCGGGTCATGGGTCTGTCCTTTCGGTTGGCGAGCGGTCTACCTGCTCCCCCCGATGACCCGCGGGGGTCGGCCCGATCGACAGTCCCCATCAGATTTCCCCGAAATCCCCGCCGCGGCCCTTGCCACCGGCGAAGCGCGCGGCACCTGCCACGCCCTCGTCGCGGATGGCGGCGGCGCCGCGCTCCCACTCGGCACGCAATGCGTCGCGCTCGCTCAACCCCTGCCCCGCGATGATCGAGCGGCGGTCGGCCCGCATCGCGCCTTGCGAGAAACGGGCGATCTCGTGGGCCATCGCCTCGGCGGCGGCGCGGGCCTCGCCCTCGGGCACGACCCGTTCGCAGAGGCCGATGCGCAGGCATTCCTCCGCCTCGACCTTGCGGCCGGTCAGCGCGATCTCCAGCGCGCGGCCCTGCCCCACCAGCCGCGGCAAACGCACCGTGCCGCCATCGACGAGGCTCACGCCCCAGCGGCGGCAGTAGACGCCCACATAGGCGGTCTCGGCCATGATGCGGACGTCGGCCCAGAGCGCGAGCTCCATCCCGCCGGCAACCGCCGGTCCTTCTACGGCTGCGATAACAGGCTTCGACAGCTCCAGCCGCGACGGACCCATCGGACCGGGTTGCAGAGGGTCGTCGCGGAAGGCGAGTGGCGCGGCGACGTCGCGGTCAAAGCGTTCGGGGTCGGACAGGGTCGCGGCATATTTCAGGTCCCAACCCGCGCAGAACGCCCCGCCCGCCCCCCAGAAGACGGCGGCCTTCGCGTCGCTCTTCTCGAACCGGACGAAAGCGTCGTGGAGCGCCTCCGCATGCTCGGGGTCCACCGCGTTGCGCGCCTCGGGCCGGTCGAGGATCACGGTCCAGACGTCGCCGTCCTCCTCAACTCGAACGCTCATGCGGCCTCCTCCAGCAATGCGGCGAGCCGGGCGCGCATCGGCGCCCCGCCCTTGTAGTCGAACTCGGCGGGCGGCAGGGCATCGACGGCGGCGAGCGCACCCGCGACCTCCTCCCGGCTCAGCGTGTCGGCGGGGGAGATGTCGGTCTTGATGGTGAAGACGACCGCCCCCGTCTCCGGCAGCCGCGAGAGAGTCTGCCGTTCGGAGCGCAGCCAGAGGCGCGGACCGTCCCAGCCCTTGTCGAACTTCTCGTGCTCGCGCGTCGGCACATGCAGCTCCGGATCGGTGTAGAACAGCCAGTTCGCGCGCCAGAGCGGCCGCCCCGGCCGGATCGCGTCGAAGAAGCGCTGGACCCGGCGGGCGAGGCTTTCGGGGTAGAAGCTGACCGGCGCGTGGATGCCGAGCAGGCCCCGCCCCATCTTCTGCGCGAGGTTCCAGCGGGAGGGAAAGCAGAGCACGCCGCCCATCAGGCGATGCTCGGTCTCGCCTAGGTCCCGGTCGAGGATCAGCATATCCTCCTGCACCAGCCGCCCGATGGTCGCGAAGGGATCCGCGCGGTCGACGGGCAACGCCACACCATCCGGTCGAAGCACCAGGTCGCCCACCCCATACCCGGCATCGAGGGCAGCGAGCACCACCTCCAGCAGCTCCTGCGCAGCGGCGCGCCCGGCCGGGTCGAGCGCCAGCACCGTGCCCGGTCGCTCTGCGATCAGCCGGTCGCGATAGGCCATCTGCCCGGCAAAGACCGCGTCGCGCACCAGCCAGTCGGCCGGATCCAGCGGCTGCGCCCCCGGCGCGTGGAGCAGACGGGGGTTCATCCACGGCACCAAGGGTGCGCGCGGCAGCGTCAGCCGATCGGAGAGGGTGTCAGGAGCCCTTGCCATCCACGAAGCGGACGAAGCTCTTGTCGTTGCGGTCGAGCGGCGGCTCCTCGACCTCCATCATCTCGCCCGCCAGGTGCAGCGCCTCCGCCGTCGCCGTGTAGCCATAGCGGCTCGCCCGGGCGCGCAGCACGCGGATGTCGTGCAGCAGCTTGCCAGCCCGCGGATGCGGCGCGTCGGGAATCGCACGGTCGAAGTGACGGTCGCTCTTCATCGGCATTCCCCCGGCAGAATTGATGTTTTGGATGTCGTCCCTCGGCCACGGTAACGCGCGGCTCGAATATGACAAACTGTTTTCGCTTGACGCCGCACGGGGTGCCACGTGCCCGATCCCGACGCGGCGGTGGCGGAAACGGGACAGACCGGCCGGTAACCGCAGGGGAGCCTGCGGGAAAACCCGGGAGGCCTGTCATGACAATTCACTATTCCGACCGGCGGAAAATCAATCCGGGCCTGCGACCGGATGGCACACCTGACGACGACGACCGGGTCGAGATCGGGCCGACCCCGCTCGCCTTCGCCGAGTGGGCGGCGGCAGGGCTGGAGGCCCCCAACCTGCCCGTGATGCGCGGCGCAAGGCTGCAACGGCTGACGGAGCATCTGGCCGCGCGCGACTACGGCGCGATCCTGCTCTTCGACCCGCTCAACATCCGCTACGCGACCGATTCCACGAACATGCAGCTCTGGAACGCGCACAACCCGTTCCGCGCCTGCCTCGTGACCGCGGGCGGCCATGTGATCGTCTGGGACTTCAAGGGGCTCGGCAACCTGCTGACCGCCCACAACCCGCTGATCGCAGAGACGCGGCCGGGCTCCTCGTCGTTCTTCTACTTTTGCAATGGAGACCGGACACAGGCCCGCGCGAGCGCCTTCGCCGCCGAGGTGGATGCGGAGCTGCGCCGCCATTGCGGCACCAACCGTCGGCTGGCCATCGACAAGATCATGGTCCACGGCCTGCGCGCCTTCGAAGCGCTCGGCATCGAGGTCATGGAAGGCGAGGAGGTCACCGAGAAGGCCCGCTCCATCAAGACGCCCGAAGAGATCAAGGCCATGCGCTGCGCCGTCCACGCCTGCGAGGCGTCGGTCCGCGCGATGGAGGACGCGGTCGCCCCCGGCATGACCGAGGACGACGTCTGGGCCGTCCTCCATGCCGAGAACATCCGCCGCGGCGGTGAGTGGATCGAGACGCGGCTGCTCGCCTCCGGCCCACGGACGAATCCCTGGTTCCAGGAATGCGGACCGCGCGTGCTGAAGGAGGGCGACATCCTCGCCTTCGACACCGACCTGGTGGGCTGCTACGGCATGTGCACCGACATGAGCCGCACCTGGATCGTGGGCGATGCGGAGCCGACGCGCGAGCAGGTCGAGACCTACCGGATGTCCGTGCGGCATATCGAGGAAAACACGGCCATGCTCGCCCCCGGCGTGGCATTCCGCGACCTCTGCCATGGCGGCCATCCGCTTCCCGACGCCTTCGTGCCGCAGCGCTATGCCTCGAAGATGCACGGCGTCGGTCTCTGCGACGAGTGGCCGGCGATCCCCTACCCCGAGGACTGGGAGCCCGGTGTGTTCGAGTACGAGACGGCGCCGGGCATGATGCTGTGCGCCGAGGTCTATGCGGGGCGCGTCGGCGGGTCCTTCGGCGTGAAGCTGGAGAACCAGGTGCTGATCACCGAGACCGGGCACGAGGTGATGACGCGCTATCCCTGGGACACGCGGCTGATGGGCGGCTAGGTGGGGCTCCGCCCCGGTCGGGCCTGAAACGTGATGCGTTCATGGTAGGCCCCTGTCCTGGGGCTCTGCGCCAGACC
Source organism: Pontivivens ytuae (assembly GCF_015679265.1). Classification (NCBI taxonomy): domain Bacteria; kingdom Pseudomonadati; phylum Pseudomonadota; class Alphaproteobacteria; order Rhodobacterales; family Paracoccaceae; genus Pontivivens; species Pontivivens ytuae. The sequence continues at coordinate 3,194,504 of NZ_CP064942.1, read as the reverse complement.
CCGGGATACTTGCAGACAGATGAAGGCGGATCAGGGGCGGATGGTGCCGTTGCCGTCCACGAGATACTTGAAGGAGGTAAGCTGTTCGGCGCCCACCGGGCCGCGGGCGTGGAGCTTGCCGGTGGCGATGCCGATCTCGGCACCCATGCCGAACTCACCGCCATCGGCGAACTGGGTGGAGGCGTTGCGCATCAGGATCGCGCTGTCGAGCCGCTGGAAGAAGCGGTCGGCGGTGGCGTCGTCCTCGGTGACGATGGCGTCGGTGTGGTTGGAGCCGAAGCTGCGGATATGTGCGATGGCGCCGTCCACCCCGTCGACCACCTTCGCCGCGATGATCATGTCGAGGAATTCGCGGCCGTAGTCGTCGTCCTGCGCGGGGGTGACGCCCTCGATGGCTGCGAGGGTGGCGTCACCGCGGACCTCCACCCCGGCGGTGAGGAGGTCGCGGATCACGGCCTCGTGCCGGTCGAGGAAGGCACGGTCCACCAGCAGCGTCTCGGCCGCGCCACAGATGCCGGTGCGGCGCGTCTTGGCGTTGACGACGATGCGGCGGGCCTTCTCCAGATCCGCGGCGCCGTCGAGGTAGACGTGGCAGATCCCCTCGAGATGGGCGAAGACGGGCACGCGGGCCTCGGCCTGCACCCGGCCGACGAGGCCCTTGCCGCCGCGGGGCACGATCACGTCGATGTGGTCGGTCATCGTCAGCATCTCGCCCACCGCCGCGCGGTCGCGGGTGGGGACGAGCTGGACCGCGGCCTCGGGCAGGCCCGCGGCGCGCAGGCCCTCGACAAGGCAGGCGTGGATCGCACCGGAGGAATGGAAGCTCTCCGACCCGCCGCGCAGGATCACGGCGTTGCCCGATTTCAGGCAGAGCGCGCCTGCATCGGCGGTCACGTTCGGGCGGCTTTCGTAGATCACGCCGATCACGCCGATGGGCGTGCGGACGCGCCGGATGTGGAGGCCGGAGGGCATGTCCCACTCGGCCATCACGGCGCCGACCGGATCGTCCTGATCGGCGACGGAGCGCAGGCCCGCTACGATGCCGTCGATGCGCGCATCGTCGAGCTTGAGCCGGTCGAGCATGGCCGGGGAGAGGCCCTTTGCCTGGCCGTACTCCATGTCCTTCGCGTTCGCCGCGATGATCTCGGCCCGGCGGGCGGAGACGGCCTCGGCGGCGGTTTCCAGTGCGGCGCGCTTGCTCTCAGCAGTGGCGAAGGCCAGTTCGGCGGCGGCATTGCGGGCCGCTTCGCCCATCGCGGCCATCACGCCGCGCACATCCATGTCGGTCATGTCTCAACCCCGGCGGGCCGTGAAATACGGCTGGTACTCCGTCCCTTCTATGAGCGTGCCGAAGTCGTAACGCAAGGCCTGCACGGCCCGATCCGCGGCCGGGTTGGCGGCCAGCGCCTGCGGATCGAAAGCGATCCAGAGCTGGGAGAAGGCGGGCGCGCCCCGCAGCCCACCGGCGTAGAAGGCGATGAGATCGGCGCTGATCGCCTGGCCCGCGCGTTCGCAGCGGTTGATCTCCTCCAGCGCCGGGGAGCGGGTGAGGATGACGATGTCGGGCGCGCCGGGCAGGTTGGCGCAGAGGGCTATCATCGCCGCGTGCTCACCGCTGCCCGTGGCCTCGACGGAGCGGAGGCGGAGGTTGCGCTCCAGCAGGTGCTGCATCGGCTCGGCGAAAGCGAGTGCCGAGTTCTCGGGCGGCAGCAGGACGGAGGTTCCGGCGAGGCTCACCGCACCCTCCCGCGGGGCGAGGGCCAGCGGTGGAAAGGCGTCGCAGCCCGCGAGCAGGCCGAGCGACAGCAAAAGTCCGTTCAGAATACGCATGTTACATCCCCACACAGTGCGGCCAGAGGCTCGGGCCGCCTGTGCTCAGGATATGTGCCGGGGCGCACACACTTAATTGAAAACGTTGGATTTTGTGTGGAGTTGATGGTTGCCGGAAACCGGGGATTGAGAGCGCGGGCCGTGCCACAGCCGCCGCGGGTGCGTTCGCTCAGATCGCCATGTCGTCGCGGTGGACCACGTAGGCGCGGCCCGGATGGCCGAGGAGCGATTCGATCTCGCCGCTCTGGCGCCCCGCGATCTTGACGAGCTCCGCGCTGTCGTAGCCGGCGAGGGCGCGGGCCACGGCGCCGCCGTCGAGGCCGACGATGTCCACGGCGTCGCCCCGCTTGAAGTGGCCGCCGACCCCGGTGATCCCCGCGGGCAGCAGGGAGCGGCCGGCGATCAGGGCACGGGCCGCCCCCTCGTCCACCGTCAGCGTGCCGCGGGGGCGCATGGCGGCGATCCAGAGCTTGCGGGCGCGGGCCGGATCCTCGGTCGGGACGAACCAGGTGGCGCGCGCGCCGCTGCGCAGGGCGCTCACCGGGCGGTCGGCATCACCGCGGCAGATCGCCATGGCGCAGCCCGCCTGCAGCGCCGTTTCGGCAGCGAGGATCTTGGTGCGCATCCCGCCGCTCGCGCCCGCGGTTCCAGCGCCTCCGGCCATGGCGGCGATCTCCGGCGTGATGCGCTCGACCAGCGGCAGGTGGCGGGCGGTCGTGTCCTCGCGCGGGTTGGCGGTGTAGAGGCCGTCGACGTCGGAGAGCAGGATCAGCGCGTCCGCGCCGACGAGGGCCGCGACCTGCGCGGCAAGGCGATCGTTGTCGCCGTAGCGGATCTCGTCGGTCGCCACCGTATCGTTCTCGTTGACGATGGGCACGACGCCGAGGCCGATCAGCGTGCGCAGCGTGGCGCGGGAATTGAGGTAGCGCCGCCGATCCTCGCTGTCGTCGAGGGTCATCAGGACCTGCGCGGTCATCACCTCGTGCGGGGCGAGCCCCTGCTGGTAGGCGCGCGCGAGGCGGATCTGGCCGACGGCGGCGGCGGCCTGGCTCTGCTCCAGCGGCAGGGGGCCGGGGGCAAGGCCCAGCAGCCCGCGTCCCAGCGCGATGGAGCCGGAGGAGACGAGGATCACCGCCTTGCCCTCGGCCCGAAGCGCCGCGACATCGGCGAGCAGGCCGTCGAGCCAGGTGGCGCGCAGGTCGCCCGTCGCGGCGTCGACCAGGAGGGCGGAGCCGATCTTGATGACGACGGTGCGGGCGGTGGCGAGGCGGTCCGCGGTCTCGGTCAGGGCCGCCATGGCCCCTCCTCCACGGCATTCTCGGCGGCATCGCGGGCGAGGATCTCGGCCCGGAGCGCACGGAGCACCTCGGTCACACCGGTTCCTGCCGCACCCGAGAGTGTCAGGACCGGGCCGCCGCAGGCCGCCTCCAGCTCGCCGCGCTGCATTTCAACCAGCTCCTCGTCGAGGGCGTCGATCTTGTTGAGGGCGGTGATGCGGGGCTTCTCGGCGAGGCCGCCGCCATACTGCTCCAGCTCCTCGATGATGGTGCGGTAATCCTCGGCAATCGTGTCGGAGGTGCCGTCCACGAGGTGCAACAGCACGGCACAGCGCTCCACATGGCCGAGGAAGCGGTCGCCGATGCCGCGGCCCTCATGGGCGCCTGCGATCAGGCCGGGGATGTCGGCGATCACGAACTCCGCCCCGTCCACGCCGACGACGCCCAGATTGGGGTGCAGCGTAGTGAACGGGTAGTCCGCGATCTTGGGCCGGGCGTTCGAGGTCGCGGCGAGGAAGGTGGACTTGCCTGCATTGGGCAGGCCCAGCAGGCCCACATCCGCGATCAGCTTCAGCCGCAGCCAGATCACACCCTCGATGCCCTCCTGCCCCGGATTGGCGCGGCGCGGGGCCTGGTTGGTGGAGGATTTGAAGTGCAGGTTGCCGAAGCCGCCATTGCCGCCCTTGGCGATGACGAAGCGCTGACCGACTTCGGTCATGTCGGCGAGCACCGTCTCCTGATCCTCGTCGAGGATCTCGGTGCCGACGGGGACCTTCAGCACGATGTCGTCGCCATCGGCACCGGTCTTCTGCCGCCCCTCGCCGGGACGCCCGTTCTTTGCGAAGAAGTGCTGCTGGTAACGGTAGTCGATCAGCGTGTTGAGCCCGTCCACGGCTTCGGCGATCACGTCGCCGCCGCGCCCGCCATTGCCGCCATCGGGGCCGCCATACTCGACATACTTCTCCCGGCGGAACGAGATGCAGCCGTTCCCCCCGGCGCCGGAGCGGATATTGACCCGTGCGAGGTCGAGGAACTTCATGACCGGACTCCGAAGTCTGATTGGGACAGGCGGTATAGCCAGACCGGGTGGGGTTCAAGCCTTGCCGCACTTTCGCCGATCCCCTCGCCGATGTGACGGAAGCCCACCTTCTCCAGCACGCGGGCGGAAGCGGGGTTGTCGGTGAAGACGTCGGCCTGCACCTCGGCCCGGCCGTGGCTCGCGAAGAAGTGGGGCAGGAAGCCCAGCAGGGCCTCGGTCGCATAGCCCCGCCCCGCCTCCGCGGGGTCTAGAAAATAAAAAACAACGGGCGGCGCGGCGCCGCCAGTGGCCCCGCCGACCGATCCGATGAGACGGCCGTCGCGGCGGACAGCGAAGCGGTAGCATCCACGCTCGACGTCCTGCCAGCGGTCGATGAACGCCTCCGCCGCCGGAACACTCCAATCGGGCGGGAAGGCGTACAGCATCCGCCCGACTTCGGGCTGTGTCACGAGGCGGTGGAACGTGGGCGCATCGGCGCGGGTCAGACGGTCGAGGCGGAGGCGTGGCGTCTCAATCGGAAGGCGTGTTCTGGTCATGGTGACGACGTTCCTCCGCTGACCTGCATGCCGTCGGCCCGGCAGTCACCCGCCGGAGCCGCTCTTCGAAGAACTTCGCACAAGCGCCTTCAGTCGTGCGTCGGGCGCAGCTCGTAGGTCCAGGTGGGCACGGTGCCGCCGCGGGAGACGGAGACGGTCTCGCCGACGCCGGTGTAGCGGAAGCCCACGGAGGTCAGCAGCTTCGCCGACGGCTCGTTGTCCTGGAAGACGCTGGCGGTCAGGACCTCGCGGCCCGCGGCGAACTGGTCGGCGATCACCGCCTCCAGCGCCTCACGGGCGTAGCCGGTCTTCCAGAACGGGGCGCCGACCCAGTAGCCGACCTCACCGTCACCGCGCACGGCGATGAGGCCGAGGAGCTCGCTGCCCTCGATCTTTGTCGCGTCCATCGCCCAGATCTGCTCATCGCTGTCGGGGCGCGTCGCGCGGCCGATCAGCGTTTCCGCCGCACCAGGCGGATAGGGGTGCGGGATGCGGGTCGTCATCTTCGCCACGCGCGCGTCCCCCGCATAGAGCGAGATCAGCCCGGCGTCGGAGGCGCGCAGGGGGCGGAGCGTCAGGCGCTCGGTTTCGATCACGTGCGGTCCCATCACAGGTCCTTCCACGGCTCTTGCTCCAATCATCTCCCCCGGAACCGGAAAAGATAAGTGGTGGCGCTGGCTTGCGCCAGCGCCTCCTTTGATATTGCCGATCATGCGGCGGCCTCCTTCGCGGCCCGCTTGGCGCGGGCCTTCACACGCCAGGGCGCGTCGTGCTCCCAGTCGCCGGCCATGATCGAGCCGTAGGGCACGATCTCGTCGACGACATCGGCCAGGCGATGCTCCGCCATCTGGCGACGAACCACGCCCGCGTCCTTGTAGGCGGACGGCAGTTCGGACACGTCGATCCGGCCGCAGAAGAAGCGGGCGTCGAGGCCCTCCGTCTCCGCCGCGAAGACCTCCGCATCCGGGCGGCCGCCCAGGCTGCGCTTGTGTGCGGTGCGCGAGCGGTTCCGCCCGGCCCCGTGCGGCGCGAAGCCATGCTCGGGCGCGCCCTCGGCCCGGCGCACCAGCAGAACCGGCTGCGCCATGTTGAGCGGCACGATCTGCACGCCCCCGCTGTCCGGCAGGAAGGCCTCGTCCACCGGGGTCGCCCCCTTGGCGTGGTAGTAGAGGTCGTCCTTGCGGAAGACGAAGTTGTGCTCGTTCCAGATCCGCCGCTCCTGACGCGCGCGCAAACGCTCCACCACGGCCTGATGCAGACCGTTGTGGTTCGCCTTGGTCCACTTGCGCACCAGTTGCAGCGCCTCCCAGTAGGCCTCGCCCTGCTCGGTATCGGCCGGGATCCAGGCGTTGCCCTTCTCCGTCTCCGGCGACAGGCGCTTGCGGTGCTTCTCCGCCGCCTTCATCCCGAGCTTGTAGAGCCCCGCCCCCGGCCCGCGGGAGCCGTGGTGGGTCACCAGGCAGGTCCGCCCGGTGGCCGAGGAGATGCCGACGAAGGCGAAGTGGTTGCCGTCGCCCTGGGTACCCAGATGCTCCTGCGCAGCCTGCACGATCTTCGCATCCCGCAGGAAGCGGTTCTCGCGGAAGGCGTCGAGCAGCTTGGGGGAGAGGGTGAACCGCTCCCCGTTGCGCCGCCCGCCCGGCCCGAAATGGGTCACGGCGTGCATGGTGTCGAGCACGTCCTTGGGCGCCAGATCGTGGAACTCCGTCATCATGACGGAGCAGCAGATGTCGGCCGAGTGCATGCCCGGATGGATGGCGTTGCGCGCGATGGCGACGCCGCCGACCGGGATCGTGCCCTCGGGTCCCGCCGGACAGGCATCGGGCATCACCGCCCCACCGACCAGGGTCGGGGTGCGCATCAGCTTGGCCATGGTCCGTTCGACGGCCGCGACATTGGCCGCGTCCTCCTCACCCTCCGCCTCGATATGCATGGCGAAAGGCGCGGGCTCGCTCAGGAGCGGCCGCTTTCGCGGAGGTGCGATCCGTTCGAGATACTGGCGGAGGTCATCGCCCTGCAGATTCTGCGCGTTGGCCTCCGCGAGTGCGGGGCCGAACCAGGCCCCCTGCTCGAAGCCCATGGCGATCAGATCTTTTCCGGTCAGGGTCATGTGCCCTCTCCCTCTGGCGATGCCGCGTATCCAGTTGGCGGCGGTGGAGGGGACCGGCGGAAACGAGATCGGGGACCGGCGTTTCCGCCGATCCCCGAAACTGTTCTAACAGTAGGTCCGGCTTATTCAGCGGCCTCCTGTTGCGGGAGCACGCTGATGAACGTGCGGCCCTTGAGACCCTTGTGGAATTTCACGTTGCCTTCTTCGGTCGCGAAGATGGTGTGGTCGCGGCCCATGCCGACGCCCTCGCCCGGCCACCACTTGGTGCCGCGCTGACGCACGATGATGTTGCCGGGGATGACAGCTTCGCCGCCATACTTCTTCACGCCGAGGCGACGCCCTGCGGAGTCGCGACCGTTGCGGGAGGAACCGCCTGCCTTTTTATGTGCCATTCGTCTCTCTCCTTACTCGGCTGCGCCGGCGAATTCCTTCGCCTGCTCGATCCAGTTCTCACGCTCGATGCGGCCCTTGAAGGACAGCTTCTCGTCCATGTAGGCGATGTCCTCCGGACCCCACGCGGCGATCTGGGCGAAGGTGTAGACGCCCGCCTCGTTCAGCGTGGTCTCCAGCTTCGGACCGACGCCCGAGAGCTTCTTGAGGTCGTCCTTCTCGGCCGGGGCCTCGCTCATCAGGTTGGCCGGAGCCGCCGCGGCGGTCGCCGGAGCGGCCTCGGGTGCCGCGTCGGCCTTCGGAGCCGCCTTCTTCTTCGCCGGGGCCTTGGAGCCATCGGCGAGGATGTCCGTGATCCGCACCTTCGTCAGGTGCTGACGGTGGCCGCGGCGACGCTGGGAGGAGTGCTTCCGCCGGCGCTTCTTGAAGGAGATCACCTTCTCGCCGCGGGTCTGCTCGACCACTTCGGCCACGACGGCCGCACCGTCGATCGTCGGCGCGCCGACGGTCGTGGTGTCCCCGCCGAGCATCAGAACGTGCTCGAACCGGATCTCGTCCCCTGCTTCGCCGGCCAGCTTCTCGACCGTGAAGACATCATCCTTGGCAACTTTATACTGCTTGCCGCCAGTCTTGATCACCGCGAACATGCGCGTGGTCCTTCGTGTCTGTCGCGTCCTGTGGCCCCGGGTCTTCCGGCGTTTCATCTGCCTCAGACAGCGGCCCCGTCGCCGGGGCGTTTCGCAAATACGCCACCGCGCCCCGGACGGGCCGGAGCGGGTGAGCCGCCGATATCGTGGATCGCTGCCCCCAAGTCAAGCGCAAAGGGACGGTGCCGCTCAGGTCCGGTGGAAGCGGAGCGGCTTGGTGTTCTCCCGTGCGACGAGGCACTTCGCCTCCAGGTCGAGTTGCACGGTCTTCATCCACCAGCCCGCCTTGGCACCGCCGGGGAAGAGGTCATCAGGCAGGTGCGGGATCAGCCGCTCCTTCGCCTCCTTCGCGGTGAGGCCGGGTGCTCCTTCCGGCAGCACGGCGAGGAGCGCCGCGCGCATCGCCTCGTACTTCACCCGGCCGACCCGCTCCGTCCGGCCGGGGATGTTCACGTTCTCCACCTCGATCTTGTCGTCAGGCGCGGGCATCGAGCGCTCCTTTCACATAGTCGAGCTTCGGCGCGCGGAAGCCCATGGCGATCCACGCGCCAAGCAGCCTGAACATGAAGCCGGCGGATTGGCGGTCGTAGGACGGAATGGCGTCGTCGGGCGGCGTCCCCGTGGGCGCATCGCTCATCATGGTCCGCAGGTTGGGGACAGGGCGCTGCCACATAGGCAGGCGCTGGCTGTATAGGCTGAGCCAGTGGCCGCCCTGGAACTCCAGAAACATCGCCGAGTTGCAGCAGGTGGCGACGACGCGGCGGGTCTTTGCCTCCGTACCCAAGCGGTATTCGCGCAGCTGGTCGGTGCCCCGCAGCGGCGTGACCCGATCCTTGCGGTAGAGAACGAACCGGGTGCCGCCGCCCTGCTCTGCCATCGGCGGCGCATCCGGCAGCGCCTCCAGCGTTCTGGCGGCGGCGCGACAGCTCTCGCACCAGCACTCGGCCGCAAGCATGGGAGAGCCGCTGAGCTCGAACGCCGACTGTCCGCAGGCGCATGTGAACACGGTCGTTTGACGCATCGCTCCCTCCATCGCTGGACACTGATTAGACTAGACCGTCCAGTTTGATCTGTCAATGGCCTTCCGCTACGCTCGCAGTCCGGCTAGGGGAAGCGCATGACGAACGGAGCGGAGACCCGACGCGCGCGCACCCGCGCGGCCATCCTGGAGGCGGCGGAGCGGCTGTTCCTGCGCACGGGCTATAGCGGCACCAGCATGGACGAGGTCGCGGCGGAGGCCGACGTCTCCAAACAGACGGTCTACGCCCATTTCGGCAGCAAGGAGACGCTCTTCGTCGAGATGGTGGAGGGCATGACCGGCGGCGCGGGCGACGCGCTGCTCGCCCGGGTCGAGGACCCGTCTCCGGACCGGCCGATCGAGGAGTTCCTCCACGACTTCGCCGTCGAGCAGTTGCGGATCGTGATGACCCCGCGCCTCCTGCAACTGCGCCGCCTCGTGATCGGAGAGGTGGAGCGGTTTCCGGAGCTCGGCGCGACGCTGCACCGCCGGGGCCCCGCCCGCTCCATCACGCGGCTCGCATCAGCATTCCGGGCCTACGCAGCGCAGGGGGTGATCGCCGTGCCGGACCCGGAGGCCGCGGGCGCCTATTTCAACTGGCTGGTCATGGGCGGGCCGACCAACGATGCCATGTTCCTCGGCGATGCGGCCATCCCGCCCGAGAGTAGCTTCGCCCCCCACGCCCGCGAATGCGTCCGCATCTTCATAGCGGCCTACGGCACCTGACCATTTCGCCCTTGCGCGCCCCTGCCCGCTTCGCCTATCTACGCCCACGACCGCGGAGAGGTGCCGGAGTGGTCGAACGGGGCGGTCTCGAAAACCGTTGTGGGGGTGACTCCACCCAGGGTTCGAATCCCTGTCTCTCCGCCATTTTTCCGCCTCATCTGAGCACAATGCGCCATATAAATAAGGCGCTTGAGGGTGGCGAAGTCTAAATTGTCATCGATTTGCTCCACTTTTTGCTCCACATCTTTGTGCGCTCGCGCGTGTTGTGGCGGCCGTTGCCAGCGTGCTGAGCAGTGGGTGTGCCTGAAGTGGGCTTTTCAAGCCAGATTGGCGCTCAGCCTTGTCATGCTCCGGGACTGGAACCAGATCGCCTCGCTGGTGCAGTCCCGAACTGCACATTTTGTCGTGCTTTTGCGGTTTGTCGCAGGAAGATCCGCGAACATTTCGCCGATGAATGTCGGGGGACGCCTGTGCGTTTGGCGGGCGGTTTCCGAAGCTGTCGTGGGTTTTCCAGGTACCGAGGGTTCGGTTGCTGCGGCTGGCCGTTGATGCATCGCCTCGAACCTGACGGGTCGCGCTCCTGCAGGATGAGGTCGCGGTCCCGGGCCGCCGTGATATGCTTGGGTTCTCTCGAACGGAAGGCGGCGGCAACCTCGCCTCGAGCGCCGAGCCTTGCTCGAAGGGCGTTCATGACCGACATCGGATTGCCCGCGAGCCGTCCGAGCACCGGCGACCCTGTGGCGGCGGACAGGCTGAAGCCGGGGTGACGGAGCGGCACGAGCTGGCGCCGCGCACAGACGAAGCGGGTGCGCTTCGTTAGCCCTGCGGCGAGGCGGTCTTCGATGCGGCGGACATGGATCTCCAAACCCTTGTTCGCAGCGGTGCGCGCCGAGGTGCCGTAGGCGATGAGGGCGAGACGCTCATCGTCACGGGCCTCTACATCGAGCACGAGACAAGGCCGGATCTTCGGCGTCTGGCAGTCCTCGTCCTCATCTGCGTCGGCATGCGGGAACGCGAAGGCGATGACATGGCCGGGGCCGAGATGGTGCCGCCATTCCGGTGTTTCTGCAGGGTCAGTTCTGTCGAGCATAATCAATCCTCTTTCCGATGGTTTCACGCTTCGACGCTCTCCCTTCTCTTTGTGGGTTCGGCTCCGGTGCCGTGCGCGTCATCGAACTGCGCGCGGCACCGGAGCGGGCCCACGTTCATTGTCGTGTCTCGCGGAGGTGCGATGCTTCGAGCGCCCCGGCGCGGGTCTGCTCCTCGGCCACGGGACGTCGCGCGCCGGTTACCAGCGGTCAGGTCTCACGCTGCCGGTCGAGCCAGTCTTCGAGGTCACGCGGCGCGATGCGGGTGTTCTGTCCGACCTTTCGGGTTGGCAGACCCTGCGCAATCAGACGCTCGACGGAGCGGGTCGAGACAGCAAGGCTTGCCGCGACATCCTTCTTCGTCAGCAAGGGGCGCCGGTAGTCGTCCTCGGCCCGACGCGCGGGCATTGCGCCCGCCTCGCAGCGCCAGACGTCGCGCCAGCAAAGCCGCAGCTGCCCGCCCACCCGGACGGCCGGCAGGCGGCCGTCGCGGATCATCTCGCGCACGGTCCGCCGGCCAAGCCGCCAGTGCCATGCGACCTTATCGAGGGAGAGCGTGTAGTCGTAGGTCTCAGCCGATCTCATGGCAGGGACATGGTCCCCGGCAGAGGGCGTCCAAAACACGCTCCGCCTGTTCGATCAGCTCTCCGCGATCCGGGCGCGGATCGCCTGCCATTCCGATTGTCCCGCGGTGACGGCGCAGTCCGAGCGGTATTCGGCGCCTGCCTGCCGCGAGGCATGGCCGAGCAGAGCAGCGACGCGGTCGGCGGCGGTCTCTGCTTCGTAGCACCGCAGGTAGTCCGCAGCCACGGTGCGCAGGTCGTGGGCAGGAAGGCCGGTGACACGCTTGACCTGCTCGGACGGCCATCTGCTCGGACGTGCCGCCGGACCCTGCGTGAGCCAGTTCGCGCCCCGCAATTGCGCGAAGCGGGTCTGTGCAAGCCGCGCGGGGCGACCGGCGAGCAGATGCAGATCGAGGATCTCGCCGGTTTCAGGCCAGAGCGGTCCCGCATTCGCCATCCGGCCGGTCTTCTCCTGCCGGTAGCGCAGGGTCCACTCGCCCCAGGGCGTGCGCACGAGCTCGTCCCCCAGACGCCATCCGGCGATATCCCCCGTGCGCGCAGGCCAGTTGATCATGACAGCCAGAATGGCGCTCGTGGAGCGGGCCCGCTCATGCTCCGCGGTCCAGGCCGGCAAGCGCCGCGCGCGCTCCATCTCCGCTGCGAGCCGCTGCACGATCATCTCGTAGCCGCCCGAGGCATAGAGCACATCGAGACGATCCTGCTTGCCCTTGCGCGATGCGCGCCCCTTGCGGAGCCAGGACTGACGCACCGCACGCAGACCGTCGAGCTCGTCCGCATCCAATCCCCCATGAAGGCCAAGGGCAACCAACCCGCCGAGATAGTTCGAGATCGTCCGTGGCGCGACGGGAGTGATCCCCTGCCCGGCACTTCCATCCTGCAGCAGCCGCCCCAGTTCCCAACCGAAGAGCCAGCCCAGACGAGGCGGGCAGCGCAGGGCCGGCACGAGCGCGGCACACCGATCGACCGAGGCGACATGTCGACGGATCGTGCCCTCGCGCACGGGCGCGTCGAGCAGTCCGGGGAGGAGCTCTTGCCAGGACCGCGGCCATGCCTGTGACTTCTTGGTGGCCCAGGGGGCGAGCGCCTCGGGTGCAGTCGCCGGTTGCGCGGTTCGACCATGGCCCGCCGCCCGAGGCCGCGCGGTGTAGTATTCGCAGCGGAGCAGGCGCGCCTCGGCGAGCCCGACCTCCGGCACGTGCGTCGCGCAGACGCGCAGGAGGAGCGCGAGGGTCGATTCCGATCCGTAAGCCGCCTCGAAGGCCGCCCGGGATGGCGCGCCGTGGTGCTCCTCTCGATCGGCTAGACTGTCGAACAGTCTGCCCACGACCGAGATGGCACCCGGCGGCAGGTCAGCGCGAACCGACACAAGCCTATCCTTCAGCTCCCGGGGGAGCGAACTCAGCCTGCTTTCAGCGATCTCGGATTTCATGAGGCCGTCCACCGATGGCGGCGCAGGAGATCAGGATGGTGCGCCAGCAGCGCGTCCCGCAGCGCCTGCGAGACCGCCTTGCCGTCGTCGCGACCGTAATGCCGGCGCGCCACCTCCTCGGTATTGCACAGGATGGTCGAGACCAGTCCATAGGCGCCCGGGCGAAGCGCCAAAACAAGAATGGCCACCACATGGCGCATGCGATGCGGCGTGACATCGAGGCCGACCACAGACGCCCCCGCGCGCCAGAGCGCGAGGAAAGACGACGGCGCATAGACCCCGCTCGGCAGGCGCACCGGATCGCCGGAATCGCGCCTGGGACACCCCTCCCCCGGGAAGAGATAGACGTTGTCATGACCCCGGCCGGTCAGCTCGATGAAGCGCGGTCGATGGAGCTCGAGCCAGGTCTTGAGGATCTGCGCGTCACGGCTCGCAACGTCGAGCGTGACGGCCCGTTCGGTTTTCGTCTCCCAGCTCTCATATCGGAATTCGAAGCGGGGCGCCTTGCGGGGCGCAGGGGTCCGGATGAGGTTCGCAGGAACCTCCTCCCTCGACGCGATCCGGGTCAACCGCAGGCACGAGGGCCGCAGCGGCCGCGACAGCTGCATGGCCGCAGCAACGGCCGCGCCATACTGGCGCAAGGCCGTTACCTCGCGCGACGGGGACCCGGCCGCACGGGCCATCCGGATCGCATCCTCGGCGGAGCGGGCGATCAGTTCGGGCGCGCGCACCCATCGTGCGGCGACCGCGGGACTGCCGTGCAACAGCGCCGCGATCGCATCGACCTCGGCCACGACACCGGTCTCCCGCGCGACCCTGCGCCTCGCCCGCGGCTTGTCCAGATGCTTAGACTTGAGCAGCTCCACGATCGCCGGAACACTCCTGTCGTTCAGCCCATGACGGGCAAAGGCCGACAGGTTCGCAAGCCGCAGTTTCAGCGTGTCGCTGTCGAGAGCGTTCTTGAGATCGGGCGCCGCATCCGAGCGGGCAATCTGCGATCGGATCGCCGCCTCGATGACCGTCCGGGTCGTCAGCTCGCCGAGATCGCGCAACTCGGCCGGATCCCCGCCCTCATCCTCCCAGGCGCGCAGCAACCAGGAGACCGTCTCGCGATAGCGCGTGCGGGCGGCGTCCGGCTTGCGCAGGCTTCGCATCTTCGCGGCAGAACGATCGGCCTCGGCCATGACGTATTCCGGGTCCTCTCCGGCTTCGAGACGCGCCAGGAGCGCCTCGCCATGGTCATCCTCGCCGGCAACGGCCGCAGAGGCGGCGGCGTCGAAGGCGGCGCGGAAGGATGCGGGCAGCGTGGACCAGTCGATACGACGGGCGCGCGACGAGCCGGCCGGCACATGAAGCCTCTCCGCCGGAAGGTGAGCCGCGAGCTCCGGAATCTCGAGGAGGTCATCGCGCAGGCCGTTCAGGAACTGCACCGCCTTTCGGAGCGATCTACGGTCCTCTGCCGTCGCTTCACCGCTGATACGATTGATCTCCTCCTGCGTCACGTCCGCGGGCGCGCAACGGCACCGCGCGCGCAGGACCGACAGGGTCCGGTGCCGTCCGGTATTCCAGCGGCGGCCGGTCCGGGGCGGACCCTCATTGGCCGCGATGATATCCGCGAGCGCAGTCCATGCTGCGCGGTCGCGAGGATCGGCAGCAGCGGTCAGTCCCCAGACGTCGAGATACTGCCGGAGCAGACCGCGCACGCGACTGTCCGCGCGGGCACAGGCTGCACCGACATTGCGCGCGCGCGGAAAGGCCGCGCCCGGACGTCCTGCGATGTTGCGGTTGAATGCGACGGGATCGGCGGGGAGGGCCGCGAGATCGGCGTCGAGCAGCCCGAGCCGCGCGGGGATGCGGCGCAGCTCGCGGATCGGATCCTGGGGTTTGCCGGTTGTCTCCGCCCAGTGCAGGACATCGGCCAGTGTCGGGCGGGGCGTGTGATACTTCATGTTCTCTTCCGTGGCGTGTCGGGATCGTCGGTCCTCTCGGCTCGAGGGGGACCGACGATCCCGGACAGGCCATCGGACCTGCTCAGCCCTCTTGGCTTGACCCTGCAGCGACGCGTCGGGCCGCGGGCGCTCGTGGGATCGGAGCTTTGTGAGCGGTCGGACGTTGCCGGCGTGCCGTATCGGGCACAGCGGCTGTGCTGGGTCGCGCGCCCCATTGCGCAGCGTAGGCGTCGACGTAATCGGCTTTCGAGACCGACGGGATGGCGCCGCTCGTGGCTGTCTAGCCCCCTGTGTCTGGGCCACTGATCAGGGGTTTCTCTAATATTGTTTCAGGAACGGGTGGGCGCATGTTGAGTGCCTGATGCGGTCGGGTGTGATTGTACTGCCTGAGCCAGTGATTGATGACGATCTGAGCTTGCTTGGTCGTCGTGAACCACTCCGCATTGAGAACCTCTCGCCGTAATGTCCCATTGAAGCGCTCGTTGTATCCGTTCTCCCAGGGTGATCCTGGGTAGATGCGGATGGGCTTGATCCCAACACGCCGAAGCCAGCCCTGCATCGCCTCTGCTGCGAACTCGGGTCCGTTATCGGACCGGATATACTCCGGGGAACCGTGGCGCAGCAGGAGCGGATAGAGTGCTTCGAGAACTTCGTCGGCACCCATCTTGGTGCGGACCACAACAGCCAAGGCCTGCCGCGTGAACTCGTCGAGAACCGTCAGCATCTTGTAACTGCGCCCATTGCTGAGCTTGTCATGCACGAAGTCTATTGCCCAAACATGGTTCGGGTGCGTGGGCCGAAGCCGGATGATCGAGCTGCCCTTGTGGTAGAGCCGCTTGCGCTTTTTGTGCCGCTGCGGAAGCTGCAATCCTTCCTCACGCCAGAGCCGCTCGACCTTCTTGTGATTGACCCGCCAGCCTTCCATGTGAAGCAGCTCCGTGATCTTGCGGTAGCCATATCGCCCGTACTGCTTCGCCAACCGGATCAGAGCCAACCGTAGCGCATCATCGTCTCTCTGTGTTGGCTGATATTGCAGGGAGCTCCGCGCCAGGCCAATCACCCGGCAGGTCCGCCGCTCAGACGTGGCAAGCTTCTGGCGTGTGTGAAGGACGGCCTGACGAAGCTCCTCTGTGGTCAGGCCCTGGGCTTTAGGTGGTTCAGGCTTTCCTTGAGTATGAGCTTGTCCAGTTCGAGCTCGGCGACGATCTTCTTCAGTCGGGCGTTCTCTTTCTCCAAACTCTTCATCTCCGACAGCTGCGACCGGCCCATCCCGCCAAACCGTTTCCGCCAGTTGTAGTATGTCGCGTCGCTGATCCCGACGCCGCGGCATGCAGTGGCCACGTCATCGCCCGCCGTCAGCTTCAGCTCGATCTCACGCAGCAGCTTCAAGATGTCTTCGTCTGAATGTCGCTTCCTCGCCATGCCCAATCCCCCTCTCGCGGCCAATGTAATGGCCCAGTTCTAGGGGGGAAGGACACGGATACCGGCAGGGCAAGTCGATCGTCTCGTTCTGGGAGCGAAAGGTAAGCGAGACGGTGCACATGCCGCGAAATACGCCCGGATCATCCACCGTGGCAGCTCGTCTTGCGCTTAGGCGCGCGCGCTTTCGGCCATCGAATGCTCGGCCTCTGTCAGTTGATCCCTCATGTGGAACGGCTCCACCCAATCAAGGCGCCATGGCTTGTGTAACATCCATCAGGTATCATCTTTCATGTGTTAGCAGTTGCAACTCGCCCGGCGACGTGGCCAAGCACGATCGCGGAGAGCAGGCCGTTTCCCGACAGGTATCCGCTGTCGCCCGTGCCCGAGACGCCAACCGCAGCACCGCCTGCGGCGAAGAGGTTGGGAAAGGGAGTGCCGTCGCGGCGCCGAACCCGCGCGTCCGTAGTGATGTTGAGCCCGCCCTGCGTGTGGAAGAGCGCCCCGGTGACCTTCACCGCGCAGTATGGAGGCGCAAGCGGCGGGCCGTCGTAGTGGCGCCCGAAGACGTCGGTCTGGCCGACGGCGACGGATGCGAGACTGCTAGCCAACGCGTCCTCGGGTAGACCCGTGACCTCGGCAAGTTCCGGCACCGTGGCGGCCTCGCGGATCGCGCCCATGGCCTCGGCATCCTTGAAATCCTGGAACTGCCGCGCGACGGACGCGATGCGGGTGTCGAAGATCGTCCAGGCGACGCCCTCGGGCTGGGCGAGAACCGCGCGGGCCGCTTCGGAATAGCCCTGGCTTTCGTCCCAGAACCGCTCGCTGCGCAGGTTCACTTGGATGCCGCCGCCGGTGATGACGGCCCAGGTGATCAGGATGCCCTGCGGGTGCGCGACGTTGCCGTGGCCCTGATAGGCGCCCAGATGCAGGCTCTCGGCGCCCAGCGCATCGCCCCAGCACACGGCGTCACCGCGGTTGCCGTCGTGACCGAACCAGAGGGCGTTCTCGATCTCCGGCATGTGGCGTGCGACCATCGCGCGGTTCCCGCCGTAGCCGTTGCAGGCGAGGATCAGCGCCGCGCAGCCCACACGCTCCGGCCCCTCCGGGCCGTCCATCTCCACCCCCGTGGTTCGGTCGCCGTCCACGAACAGCGTCGTCGCGCGGCGGTTGCAGATGATGTCGACCGACGCGGCCTCGCAGGCATGTCGGAGACGGTCGACGAGCTCCCGGCCCGAGCGGGTCGGAAGGCCGTGCATCCGCCTCCGCGCGTGGCCCGGATAGTCGAAATCGTCGACGACCGAGAAGGGCAGCGCGAAGCGGTCGGCCAGCCACTCGACGGTCGCGCCGGCTTCGCGTGCGAGGAGATCGACCAGCGGCTGAGGGTTCTCTCCCTTCGCCTTGGCCTGGATGTCGGCGGCGAAGAGGTCTGGGCTGTCCTCGATCCCCGCCGCGCGCTGAAAGCGGGTGCCGGCGGCCGGGATCAGACCGGCCGAGAGGGCCGTTGATCCGGCCGGAACGGCGTCAGCCTCGATCACGAGCACCTCGCCGCCCGCATCGACGATCGAGAGGGCCGCCGTCAGGCCGCAGGCGCCGGCCCCGATGACCAGCACCGGGACATGGATCTCGAAGCCCTCGGGCGGCGTGGGCAGGACGGCCACCGGTCAACCCCTGCTGTCGTCTTCGTAGCATTCGCCGAGCGCGAGCATCTCCGCCGTACCGATGCGCGCGTTCAGGCCGTCGAAATCGAACATCCGGTCGGCGAACGGACGGTTGCTGCCATTCGCGCGCAGGCTGCCATAATAGGCCTCCGCCGTGCGGGCCATGGCGCGCACGATGCCGCCGGGGAAGATCACGATGGAGAAGCCCAGCGCCTCCAGATCCGGTGCGCTCTGGATCGGCGTGGCCCCGCCCTCGACCATGTTGGCCAGAAGCGGGATGCGGCCGCGGAACTGCGCGGCGGCGACGCGGAGCTCCTCCTCCGACCGCAGCGCCTCGATGAAAAGGACGTCGGCGCCGGCGGCGACATAGGCTTCGGCGCGCCCGAGAGCCTGCTCGAAGCCCTCGACCGCGACGGCGTCGGTGCGCGCGATGATGAGCGTGTCGTCGGTGGCGCGCGCATCGGCCATGGCCGCGATCTTGCCGACCATCTCGCCCGCGGGGATCAGGGATTTGTCGGACAGGTGGCCGCAGCGCTTCGGATAGGTCTGGTCCTCGACCTGCAGCGCATTGGCCCCTGCCCGCTCGTAGAGGCGCATGGTGCGTTGCGCGTTCAGCGCGTTCCCGAAACCGGTGTCGGCGTCGATGATGATCGGCAGGTCGACGCGGTCGCGGATGAGGGCCAGCGTGTCCGTCATCTCCGACACCGATGTCAGGCCGATATCGGGGCGGCCAAGCCGGGTGTAGGCGACGGCCGCGCCGGAAAGGTAGAGCGCCTCGAACCCCGCCTGTTCGGCCAATGCGGCGGTCAGGCCGTCGAACACGCCCGGTGCGATCAGGATGTCGTCTTGGCCGAGGCGGCGTCGAAGGGTCATGACAGCGCCTCCACCATCTCCGCACAGGTCGTGACTTGCGTGACCGAGGCGAGCGAGACCAGCGTCGCGTCATGCACCTCCTGCCGGAAGGCCGCGCAGCCGTCGGACAGGAGCACCGTGTGGATGTTGCGCAGATGCGCGTCCCGCACGGTGCTCGCCACACCGCCATTCGTGACGATGCCACCGATGATCAGGGTATCGATGTCGAGGGCGCGCAAGATGTATTCCAGCCGCGTCTGGTAGAGCGCGGAATAGGCGACCTTCTCGATCGTGTAGTCCGCCGGGGCGAGCTCATCGACGAGGGCATGGCCGAAGGCGCCGGGAGCGAAGTCGCCCTTGCCGAGAAATGGCCTCAGCTTCTTGAGGTGCGGCGCGATCAGCGGCTCGCCGCCCGGCCCCGGGACGAGCGTGAACTGCGCGCTCACATAGGTCCCGCCCTTCGCGCGAAGGGCCTCCGCGACGGGTTTGATCCGGGCCGGAAGCGCGGAGATCGCCTCGGAGGTCTGCCCGGCCCGGCCGTAGGCGCCCTCGGGGTGCAGGAAGTCGTTCTGCAGATCGATAGTGAGCAGCGCGGTGCGTTTCGGGTCGATCGTGTCGCTCATGTCAGTCCCCCGCTGTCATGCGCCGGATCCGGCGTGATGATCGTGTTGCCGCAGGCGTCGACCGAGCCGGTCAGGCCGGGGTCGATCAGGACGGTCGTGTCCGGCTGGACGAGGATGGCCGGCCCCTTGATCTCGGCCCCGACTGGCAAGGCCAGGCGGTCGTAGATCGACGTCTCGTGCCAGGCGTCGCCGAAATGCACGCGGCGCGTGCCGGTGAGCGCGTCCTCGACCCGCCCGCCCTGCGGTGCGAGCGTCGTCAGGTCGAACTTCGGCCGCCGCCCGATCACGGCGCTGCGCAGGTTCATCACCCGCCGGGTGCCGTCCTTCAGCAGGCGGCCATAGGTTGCGGTGTAGGCGGTGTCGAAGGCGTCCTCGATCTCCGCCACGCTGGGGGCCGAGACCGTGCCCTCGACCACCGAAACCGGGATCGGGACGGAGACGGTGTGGGTCTGCCCGACATAGGCCATGTCGAGTTCGAAGACCGTGTCGCGCGCCTCGAAGCTGGATTTCGCGGCGTCGAGCAGCGCGAGGCCCTCGTCGACATGGCGCTGCATGACCTGCCCCAGCGTGCATGTGTCGAGCCCGGCGGTCAGGCTGTTGACGGTCTGCACGAAGTCCTGGCGCATATCGGCGATGACGCACCCCATGGCCGAGGTCACGCCGGGATAGCGCGGCACGATCGCGCGGCCGATCCCGACCTCCTTCAGCATCGCGCCGGTGTGCAGCGCACCGCCGCCGCCGAAGGGCATGAAGGCGAAGCGCTTGGGATCGAAGCCGCGCTCGATGGAGACCAGCCGGATGGCGCCGGCCATGCGGGAATTCGCGACCGTCAGAATTGCCTCGGCCGCTTTGGTCGTCGACAGGCCGAGGACCTCGCCGACATGCGCGTCGATGGCCGCGGCAGCACCTGCTACGTCGAGGCGATCGAGCTTGCCGCCGATCGGGTTCTCGGGGTCGATCCGGCCCAGCACCACGTTGGCATCGGTCACTGTCGGCCGGGTGTTGCCCTGCCCGTAGGCGACGGGGCCGGGGGTGGAGCCCGCGCTTTCGGGGCCGATGTTCAGTAGTCCGCCCTTATCGACCCAGGCAATGGAGCCGCCGCCTGCCCCGATCGTCGTGATCTCGATCATCGGCGTGCGCACGACCATGCCGAAGTCGATCGAGGTCTGCGGGGCGAGTTGCGACTGGCCCTCCGCGATCAGGGCGACATCGAAACTGGTGCCGCCCATGTCGCCGGTGATCACGTTGTGGAACCCCGCCGTTCGCGCGATGTGACCCGCTGCAATGACGCCGGCTGCCGGGCCCGAGAGGGCCGTGCGCACTGGCAGCCGGCAGGCAGTGTCCGTCCCCATGACACCGCCGTTCGATTGGACAATCAGGAATTCGCCACGGCTCCCGCCGCTCTTCAGCGCGCCGTCGAGCCGGTGGATGTAGCCCGACACCTCGGGCTGCAGGTAGGCGTTGAGCGCGGTGGTGGAAAAGCGCTCGAACTCGCGGATCTCGGGCAGGATCTCGGAGGAGCAGCTCACATGCGGGTTCGGCCAGATGGCGCGCACGGCCTCGACGGCGCGAGCCTCGTTCTCCCGGTTCGCATAGGCGTTGGCGAAGAGGATCGCGACGGCGGTGCACCCCTTATTCAGCAGCGCGGCGGCCGCCTCACGTACGCGGTCGAGATCGACGTGCGTCCGGATCGTGCCGTCGGCCAGCGTGCGCTCGGGCACTTCGAGGCGCAGGTCGCGCGGGACGACGGGCTCGAAATCGCCGCGGAGGCCCCAGGTCCGCGGCCGGTCGCGGCGGCGCATTTCGAGGACGTCGCGCAGGCCCTCGGTCGTGATCACCCCGATCCGGGCGCCCTTGCGCTCCAGCAGCGCGTTGGTCCCGGCGGTCGTGCCGTGCACCACGACATCGACGGTGGAGAGGTCGTCGACCTGGCGGGAGATCCCGTCGAGGAACCCGCCCGACTGGTCGGGCCGCGTCGTCGGCACCTTGGCTACCGCGGCCTTGCCCGTCGCCTCATCCAGCACGAAGACGTCGGTGAAGGTGCCGCCCACGTCGACGCCGATCATGCGGCTCATGGGTCGACCTCCTGCCAGCCCGGGCCGTAGGTTTCGGTCGCGGTCTCCGCAGTGAGGTAGCCGAGGGCGACGTCGCGGGCGACGGCCTCGGGTGAGCGCGCACCAGGCGTGCCGTAGCCCCCGCCGCCGGGCGTTTCGAGGCGCACGGCCTGGCCCCGGGTCAGCTTGATGCCGAGCATCTTGGAGGCGAGCGGTGGTTCGTGCCAGCCGTCGTCCTGCTGGTAGTGGAAGACGTTCATAGCGCCCTCGCCCCCGCCCGCGACGCCGCGCGGGGCGAACCGGCCCCGCTCGCCGAACAGGAAGGCCTCGGCCTTTTCCTCCAGCAATTCGATCTCGTAGACCGCGCCTAGCCCGCCGCGATGCTGGCCCGCCCCTGCACTATCCGGGCGCAGCGCCCACTGGCGGAACATGACGGGATAGGCGGCCTCCAGGATCTCCATCGGCGGGATCGTCGCGGTGGAGATCGGCGCGTTGCCGTGGTTGAGTCCATCGCAGTCGTCCGAGCCGCCATGCCCGCCGCCGTAGAAGCTGAACATCACCCAGCGCTGCCCGTTGGCGCGCTTGCCGGCGATGGAGAGCGCGTTGATCGTGCCGTAGGCGTTGGCGACCACACGCTCCGGCGCCGCCTGGGCTGCGGCCGAGAAGATCACGTCGATCATCCGCAGGATCGTCTCGGTATACCCGCCGACGGGGGCGGGAAATTCGGCGGAGAGGAGCGATCCGTCGGGCACGCGCACGTCGATCGGGCGCATCACCCCGGCATTCGCGGGCAGGTCGGGGAAGATGTGCTTGATCGCCACGTAAGCCGTGGCCACCGCCGTCGGCAGGGCGATGTTGACCGGCCCGGCGGTCACGGTGGCGGAGCCTGCGAAGTCCAGCACCATGCGGTCGCCCGAGATCTCCAACGCGACGCGGATCGGCAGCGCCGTGTCGGTGATCCCGTCATTGTCGAGGAAATCGTCGGCCTCCCACCGGCCGTCGGGAAGCTCTGCCAGTTCGGCCCGCATCAGCGCCTCCGCCCGGTCCTGCAGGGCGTCGAGCGCCGCCTTCACGGTCTTCGCGCCGTACTCGGCCAGCAGCGCGTCGAGCCGCTTCACCCCGAGGTCGAGCGCGCCCAGCTGCCCGTTCAGATCGCCCATCGCCGATTGCGGCAGGCGCGTGTTGCGCAGGAGGATGTCTATGATGTCCTGCTGGAGCGCGCCGGCCCGCGCGAGCTTGACGGGCGGCAGGACGAACGCCTCCTGAAACGCCTCGGTCGCGGACGGGTTGTAGTTGCCCGGAACGGCCCCGCCCACATCGTGCCAGTGCCCAACCGAAGCGAGATAGCAGAAGAGCTCGCCGTCATGGAAATAGGGCCGCACGAGCCGCATGTCGGACAGGTGCGTGCCGCCCATATGCGCGTCGTTGAAGATGTAGATGTCGCCATCCGCCAGATCGCCGGCTTCAGCCGCCTTCTCGATCACGGCCTTCACGGCGAAGGACATCACGCCGACGAAAATCGGCAGGCCCGACCTGCCCTGCACCAGCGTATCGCCGCTGGTCGCGTGATAGAGCCCGTGGCTCGCGTCATGCGCCTCGGCGATGATCGGGTTGAAGGCGGCCCGGAACAGCGTGGCGTCCATCTCGTCCGCGATCTGCTCCATGCGCCCGGCCAGGACAGCGAGGGTGATCGGATCGATGTCGCCGGTCATTGCGCGCGCACCTCGGCGATGTCGTTCCAGACGTCCTGCTGCGTGATCCTGCCATCCCTGATGGCGAACCGGTCGATGAAGCGGATGCCGGAGAAGGGCGTGCCGTCCGGCCACTCGCCGGACAAGGTCCCGCGGGTGTAGACGACCGCAGCTCCCTCCGAGTGGAACGCCTCGACCGCCTCGTAGGTCTTGGCCACGGAACGGTAGCGATCCTTCGCCCAGTCCAGAAGCTCCGCAAGCGTGGTCATCGGCCCGGTTCCGGGAAACGTCATCGAGAACTCGGGGGCGAGCATGGATCGCGCGGTTTCCAGATCGCGCGCCTCCATGGCGTCGAGATAGGCCCGGACCAGCTTCGCGGGATCCGGCAGCGCCGGTGCGGGCGTGCGCTGCTCGCCGCCCCGCGCGTAGTTCTCAGGAGGATACTCGTGCAGCATGACGGTGATCGCCTCATCCGGCGCCGGCACGACGAACCGGATCGCATCCGTCAGCGCGGATGTCAGGCGTTTCTTGTCGTCCGGCCCATATCCTTCGAGGATATGGGCCTCCACAATCGGCATACCGCGCCTCCAGAAATCTGCACTTTTCATATAACAGGTTTTAGGGTAATTAAAGTCCAAATAGGGTGATGAAAAACCATCTGGCTGGTTGATCGGAGCGACACGACCCACGATCCCACCGCCTGACAGGAGACGCGCTGCCGTGACGATCCACGCGCAACCGACACTGCCCGAAGGCGGCAAGGCACGCCGCGTCTACCTGTCCCTGCGCGACGAGATCTCGAACGGCACGCTCGCCCCCGGCACCCGGCTGTCGGGTGAGAACAAGCTGGCCGCATCCTTCGATGTCAGCCGCATCACGATCCGCCGGGCGCTGGATGCACTCGCTGCCGATGGCTGGATCGAGAAGCGGGCCGGTTCGGGCTCCGTCGTGCTGCGCCGCGATGTCGGCGGGCCGCAGATCGCCGCGGATTTCACGACGCTGATCCCGCATCTGGTCGAGATGGACCGGACGACGACCGCGCGGCTCCTCTCCTTTTCCTACGCACCCGCCACGCTGGCCGTGGCGACGGCACTTGGCCTGAGTGAGGGCGACAGGGTCCAGACGGCGGTTCGCGTGCGCTTGTCGGAGGATCAGCCGTTCTCCCACCTCACGACGCACGTGCCGGAGGACATCGCCCAGAGCTACGGCGAGGCCGACCTCGCCACCCAGCCGCTCTTCCGGTTGCTGGAGCGGAGCGGCGTGCAGGTCGCCGCCGCGCACCAGACGGTGACCGCGGCGCTCGCGGTGCCGGACGTGGCCGAGGCGCTCGGCATCTCGGTCGGCTCACCGCTTCTCTTCGTCCAGCGGGTGGTGCGCGACGCGGACGGGCGCGGAGTGGAATATCTCTCGGCGCTCTACCGGCCCGAGCTCTTTCGGCTGGAGATGACGCTGACCCGTGTGGGTGCAGGGGACGCGCGGCACTGGGA
Source organism: Pontivivens ytuae (assembly GCF_015679265.1). Classification (NCBI taxonomy): domain Bacteria; kingdom Pseudomonadati; phylum Pseudomonadota; class Alphaproteobacteria; order Rhodobacterales; family Paracoccaceae; genus Pontivivens; species Pontivivens ytuae. The sequence continues at coordinate 3,170,094 of NZ_CP064942.1, read as the reverse complement.
ACCGGTGGTCGGGAAGCGCGAGACATGACGGCGCGCACCCTCCTCGACAAGCTCTGGGCAGATCACGAGATCCTGCAGCGTGAGGATGGGGCGTCGCTTCTCTGGGTGGACCGGCATCTGGTGCACGAAGGCTCGCACCACGCCTTCGCGAAGATCGGCGAACGGGGGCTTGCAGTCGCGGCGCCGGACCTGACCTTCGCGGTGGTGGATCACTACGCGCCGACCCGCGGCGAGCCCGCGAGCGAGGCGGTCGCCCGGATGATCTCCACGCTCGAGAGGAACGCCGAGGCGCATGGCATCACCTGCTTCGGGATGGGCGATCCACGGCAGGGGATCGTGCACGTTATCGGGCCGGAGCAGGGGCTGACCCTACCGGGCCTGCTGATCAATTGCGGGGACAGCCACACGTCGACCCACGGGGCCTTCGGCGCGCTCGCCTTCGGCATCGGCGCGACCGAGGTGGCACATGTTCTGGCGACCCAGACGATCTGGCAGAAACGGCCCACCGCCATGCGGATCACGGTGAACGGCCAGCTCGGGCCCGGGGTGGGCGCGAAAGATCTGGCCCTGTCCTGGATCGCGAAGCTGGGATCGGACGGGGCGCGGGGCCATGCCCTCGAATATGCGGGGACGGCCGTCCGCGGGCTGTCGATGGAGGGGCGGATGACGCTCTGCAACCTATCGATCGAGGGCGGCGCCCGGTTCGGCCTGATCGCGCCGGACGAGGTGACGCTGGACTATATCGAGGGCCGGCCCCACGCGCCGAAAGGAGACGAGTGGAGCCGGGCTGCCGAGTACTGGATGAGCCTCGGCAGCGACGACGATGCGGTGTTCGACCGCGAGATCAGCATGGACGCGGCCGAGATCGCGCCGGTCGTGACATGGGGCACGTCGCCCGAGGATGCCCTGCCGGTGACGGGGGCGGTGCCGGACCCTGCAAAGCTCCCGCCGAAGGAGGCGACGCGGGTCTCCAACGCTTTGGACTACATGGGCCTCGTCCCCGGGCGGCCGCTGACCGAGGTGGCCGTGGATCAAGTTTTCATCGGGTCCTGCACGAACGCCCGGATCGAGGATCTGCGCGCTGCCGCCGCGGTCCTTTCCGGACGGCGAGCCAAGGTGCCGGGGATGGTTTCCCCGGGCTCGCGGCAGGTCAAGGCGCAGGCGGAGGCCGAGGGGCTCGACGCGATCTTCATCGAGGCCGGTCTCGACTGGGTCGGCTCGGGCTGCTCCATGTGCGTGGCGATGAACGGAGACATCGTGCCGCCCGGCAACCGCTGCGCCTCGACCACCAATCGAAACTTCCGCGGCCGGCAGGGGCGCGGGGCGCGCACCCATCTGATGTCTCCGGCGATGGTCGCGGCGGCGGCGGTCACGGGCCATCTCACGGATGTGCGGCCGCTCCTCAACGGGCGGAAAGTGGCATGAGCGGCTGGTCCACCCACCGGGGTGTCGCGGTCGCGCTCGACCGGGAGAGCATCGACACCGATCAGCTCATCCCGGCGCGGTTCATGTCGACGCCGCGCTCCGAGGGCTATGGCCGGTTCCTGTTGCATGACCTGCGGTTCGACGCCGAGGGCGCGCCGGTGACCGACTTCCCCCTGAACCGGGAGCCGAACGCCAGCGTGCTGGTCACCCGGCGCAATTTCGGCAGCGGCTCGTCGCGCGAGGCGGCGGTCTATGCGCTGGTCGATTTCGGCATCCGCGCGGTGATCGCCCCGAGCTTCGGCGACATCTTCGCCTCCAACGCGGTTAACAACGGCCTCCTCCCGGCGCGCGTGACCGAGGAGGAGGCGGACGCGCTGATCGCGAGCCTTTCGGGCGATGGCGCCGCGGCAGTGATCGATCTCACCTCCAGCTCCATCGAGGTCGGAGCGACGAAGGCCACATTCGCCCTCGAAGAGATCTGGCGGCAGAAGCTGATCAACGGGTGGGACGACATCGACCTGACCCGGACCCATGCCGACGTCATCGCGGCCTATCGCGAGACGCGCAACCGGCGTCATCCGTGGGCCGTTCCGCGTGCGGAGGCTGCCCGATGACCGTGCGACGCCCCCCGGTTCGCACGCACGACAGCCCGAAAACTGACAAGCAGGGAGAGGAGATAAACCACATGAGAATGCAATTGTTGGGCGGTGTCTGTGCCGTCGCGACGCTCGCCGGGGCCACGGCACAGGCGCAGCAGACCATCACCGCGGTGCATGCGTTCCCCGAAACACTGATCTACACCCAGAGCTTCCTGTCCTTCGTGGACGCCGTGAACGCGGCGGGCGAAGGCGTGATCCAGATCGACGTACGCGGCGGGCCCGAGGCCATCGGCATGTTCCAGCAGCCCGACGCGGTGCGCGACGGGATCGTGGACATGGTCTACACCCCGGGCTCGTTCTACGGCGGCACGGTGCCGGAGAAGGACGCGCTCGTTGCCTCCAACCTCACCGCGATCGAGACGCGTGAGAACGGCGGCATCGCGCTGATCGACCAGCTCCACCGTGAACGGATGGGCGTGATGTATCTCGGCTGGTTCGACAGCGGGGTCTGCTACAACCTGTGGACCCGCGACGAGCCCACCTTCGACGCCGAGGGCAATCTGGAGGTCGACGGCCTGCGCCTGCGCGGCAACGCCGTCTACAACGCGTTCTTCACCAACTACCTCGAAGCGCAGGTGATCGACCTGCCGACCGGCGATGTCTATTCAGCCCTGCAGAACGGCGTGGTCGATGCGACCGGCTGGACCCAGATCGGCCTGATCGACCTGCGCTGGAACGAGTTCCTGAACTACCGGATCGAGCCCTGCTTCTTCTCCACGGATCTGGGCGTGATCATCAACCTGGAGACGTGGGACGGCCTGACGCCCGAGGCGCAGCAGATCCTGCAGGACACCGCGATCCAGCATGAGATCGACAGCGTGAACGCGCTGCGGACCAAGCGGGACGAGGACTTCGCCGCCCTCGACGAAGCCGGGATGCAGGTTGTCGAGCTGGAGGGCGAGGCGCGCACCAACTACCTCGCCGCCGCCCGCACGACGACGTGGGACCGGATGCGCGAGCTGATGGAGGAGAACCCCGCCCCCTCCTCCGACTATGACCGGCTGATCGAGCTGTTCTACGATCCGTCCGCGGACTGATCCAAGCAGATCCGGGCCGGGGCGCGCGACCGATGCGCCCCGGCCGTCCTTTGACCAGGAGGTCGCATGCGCCCCGTGATCCGCGCCTATGACGCGCTGCTCTACACGATGGCCGTCGCCGCGGCGCTCGCGCTGGTGTGGCTGATGGTCTCCGTCGTGATCTCCGTCGCGATGCGCAATCTCGGGATGCAGCCGTTCGCCTGGCTCTTCACCTCGGCCGAATACGGGCTTCTCTACATGACGATGCTCGGCGCACCGTGGCTGGTTCGCGAACGGGGGCACGTGCATATCGAGCTTGTGACGGCGGCGCTTCCGGCCGCCGTGCGCCGTTTCGTCAGCAGGGCCGTGGCGCTGGCCTGCGTGGCGGTCTCGCTGACGCTCGCGTGGTACGGGCTGCAGCTGTTCCTCACCAATATCGAGCGCAACGATTTCGACGTGCGGGCCTATTTCTACCCGCGTTGGCTGCTGACGATCACCTTCCCGATCGCCTTCAGCTTCATGGCGATCGAGTTCGCCCGCTTCGTCTTCGGACGTGAGCTTCTGCACTCCGGCGAGGCGGGCATCCACGAATGATGGAATGGTACGAAGCGCTCGGGCTGCTCGTGGGCAGCATCATGCTGCTGATGGCGCTCGGCATGCCGGTGGCGCTGGCTTTTCTCGCGGCCAATATCCTCGGCGCCTGGGTCTTCATGGGTGGCGAGCGCGGTGTCGTGCAGCTGCTCAACAACGGCTGGGGCGCGCTGACGACCTTCGCACTGGTGCCGATCCCGCTATTCCTCCTGATGGGCGAGGTTTTCTTCCAGACGGGGCTGGGCGGGCGCATGTTCTCCGCGATCGACCGGCTTCTGGGCCGGCTGCCGGGGCGGCTGAGCTATGTGACCGTCCTTGGGGGCACCGGATTCTCGACGCTGTCGGGCTCCTCCATGGGATCCACGGCGCTGATGGGCTCGCTGATGGTGCCGGAGATGGGGCGGCGCGGTTACAAGAAGCACATGTCGATCGGCCCGATCCTCGGCACCGGGGGGCTTGCGATCATCATCCCGCCCTCCGCGCTCGCCGTGCTGCTCGCGACGCTGGCGCAGATCGATGTCGGCGCGCTCCTGATCGCGGGGGTGATCCCGGGGCTGATCCTCGCCGCACTCTATGTCGGCACGATCTACCTGCAGACCCGTCTCGATCCGGAGGCCGCGCCGCCCTACGACGTGCCACCGATCTCGGTGGGTGAGAAGATCCAGCTTCTGTTCCGCGACGTGGTCCCGATGATCGGCCTGATGGTGGTGATCGTGATCATGATGATCAACGGCATCGTCACCCCGTCGGAGGCGGCGGCGTTCGGTGCGCTCGGCGTTCTGATCCTCGCGGCGCTCTACCGCTGCCTGTCGTGGCGGGCGATCCGGAACTCCGTGCGCGGGGCGCTGCGGGTCACGCTGATGGCCTATCTCATCGTGTTCGGGTCGGCGACGTTCAGCCAGCTTCTTGCCTTCTCCGGGGCGTCGCGCGGGCTGATCACCTGGGCCACGGGGTTCGAGCTCGACCCCGTCGCCATGCTCTTGGTGATGTTCGGCGTCCTGCTGATCCTCGGCATGTTCATGGAGCAAATCTCCATCATGCTGCTGACGGTGCCGATCTTCTTTCCGCTGGCCACGCAACTGGGCTTCGACCCGATCTGGTTCGGGCTGATCATGTTGCTGGCGCTCGAGATCAGCTTCACCACGCCGCCCTTCGGGTTGCTCTTGTTCGTGATGAAGGGCGTGGCGCCGTCGGACACCACGATGCGGGAGATCTATCGCGCGGCGATCCCGTTCATCCTGTGCTCCCTGCTTCTCGTCGCGCTGCTGATCATGTTCCCCGTCCTGGCGACGTGGCTGCCGGGCCTGGGGTAGGTGTGAATAGGGCCGCAGCGCCCTGGTGAAATATCAGCCGAAGAAGGCGTCGCTCTCCGCAGAAGCTGAGGTTTTCACAAAGCAGAGACTGTGCCACGCTTTGATCGCCTAATAGGGTAAGACTTTAACTATTATAACTCGAATGATATCGCCGGGGCTGTTGGTAGCCTTGGTTGCAGCATGGTCGAGTTCGCCTTCTAAATTGTGATTGGAGATGTTTGCTCTGTACACAGCCTGCCTAGAGGGCCCAGCTTCTGATTTGAAAATCACTAGAACAGTTACCTCGAACAAAGAACTTCTGAATACTCAATCCTCTGCATCCCATTGAATTTGATTGCATTTAACAACTTTTTGGAATGAGTTTGCGTCAGTATCGAATGAATTTAGCCCCGCTCAACCCTATCAGCGGTTTAACCTACGCCAAGGGAGTGGTCCGGTTTCAGTCTTGGTGCATCATGGGTCTTGGAGCTGCGGCCGGGGTAGCCGGCGCAGCGGCTCCGGATGACGGAGATGGGCACGAGACGACCTCGGGACCTGATTGTCGGTAGCCGAGGGATGAGTGCGGGCGCTTTGTGTCGCGGTGCTGGCGCCACCCCTCGATGACGATCTTTGCCTCGGCCAGGCTTTAGAGGATCTCACCGTCGAGCAGTTCGTCTCTGAGCTTGGCGTTGAAGCTCTCGCAGGAGCAGTTCTCCCATGGACTACTCGGCTCGATGTAGGCGATCTTGGCACCGATGGCCGCAATCCATTCCCGGACTGCCGTGGCTGCGAACTCCGGGACGTTGCCCGACCTGAAGTGATCTGGGACGCCGCGGAGAACGAACTGGTCGGACAGCATGTCGATGACATCGGTCGATCTCAGCCGCCGGTCGATCCGGATCACCAGGCATTCCCAGAGTGAACTCGTCGATGAGGTTGAGCATCCGGAACCTCTTTCCATTATGGGTGCGGCTCTCGACGAAGTCGTAGGATCCCGCCGCCCGGCAGGGCATCGCGCAGCGACGTCCCGAGAGGGGACATGGTTGGGGCGCTCCGGCCTCAGACGGATGCAGGACCCGTCGTTGAACCAGAGCCTCGACTTCTTCGGCTGCTTCCGTGGAGCCTTCGGCCCTTCCCGCCGCCGCTAGCCATTTTCATCGGGCCAATGGCGGACAAAGGCTCGCCGTTCGACGCGCTTCACGTTCACGACCCAGCCAGCATTACGCGGCAGAGCCGTGATCCGCCGGTCGCCATAGCGGCCTTACTGCGAGGCAAGCGCGATGATGGCCGCGGTGAGCGGCTCCTCGTCGGGCCGCCCGCGCGGGATCTTGCGCTGGGTCGATCGGTGTTGGCCGAGCACGCGGCAGGCAAACAGCCCCGAGACTTGGAACTTCTGCCTCACCTGCTCGACGCAAAGTCAGCGACTTGCGGGGCTCAGACATTTCCCGAAGCGTTCGAACAGGCGCCGTGACCGATGGCGCACCTGTGCTCACCCCGCAGGATGAGCTTCTCGAGCGTGAGGTCGGAGACGGCCTTTCGAAGCCGTTCGCTCCCCTTCTCCAGTTCGTTCAGCCGCTTCACCTGGTTCGTCTTCAAGCCGCCAAACTCCTTGCGCCACCGGTAGTACGTGAACTGCGTCAGGCTGATCGAGCGCACCGCTTCGGCCACTGACCGACCCTGCGATACCAACACGTCAACCTGCCGCAGCCTCGCGACGATCTCCTCAGGCTCGTGCTTCTTCTGGGACATTCCTGCATCCTCCATCCAGCTCGAAAGCCTGCTTCAGGACGACCTTTTCTCAGGGGGCAGGCCAGCGGCCGGCGCGTCTTGGAGCTTTTCCGCCCTCAGACCCGAAACGGTGATCGGCGTCTATGCCGCCACCTGCCGCGAGCTCAATGTGGCCTTCGACTTCCCCGGCCTGCAGAGCACCTACGACGCGCTCTATCAGGTAACGGATGCGGGCGTTCTCGGCGCCGCCCTCGAATGGGCGGCGCCCGAGGCGGCGGGCGAGGCGTTCAACGTGACCAATGGCCACCTTTTCCGCTAGCGCAACCTCTGGCCGTAACTGGCCGAGCGGTTGCGGCCAGAGGGCGGGCGCGGTCCGGCCGTTCTGGCTAGGTCGTCAACTGATAAAGAGGATTCCCCTGCCTTGGGCTCGTGTTTCATTTCCGGAAACGGAGCGGTCATGACAGGCAGGCACGATCTGACGGATGCGGAATGGGCGGTGATCGCGCCCCTTCTGCCGAACAAGCCGAGAGGTGTCGCACGGGTCGATGACCGACGCGTCATCAGTGGCATCTTCTATATTCTGAGGACCGGAGCCCCCTGGCGCGACCTCCCGGAGCGCTATGGCCCGCGAACGACGGTCTACAATCGCTACAACAGGTGGGCGAAGAATGGCTGTCTAGCCCCCTGTGTCTGGGCCACTGATCAGGGGTTTCTCTAATATTGTTTCAGGAACGGGTGGGCGCATGTTGAGTGCCTGATGCGGTCGGGTGTGATTGTACTGCCTGAGCCAGTGATTGATGACGATCTGAGCTTGCTTGGTCGTCGTGAACCACTCCGCATTGAGAACCTCTCGCCGTAATGTCCCATTGAAGCGCTCGTTGTATCCGTTCTCCCAGGGTGATCCTGGGTAGATGCGGATGGGCTTGATCCCAACACGCCGAAGCCAGCCCTGCATCGCCTCTGCTGCGAACTCGGGTCCGTTATCGGACCGGATATACTCCGGGGAACCGTGGCGCAGCAGGAGCGGATAGAGTGCTTCGAGAACTTCGTCGGCACCCATCTTGGTGCGGACCACAACAGCCAAGGCCTGCCGCGTGAACTCGTCGAGAACCGTCAGCATCTTGTAACTGCGCCCATTGCTGAGCTTGTCATGCACGAAGTCTATTGCCCAAACATGGTTCGGGTGCGTGGGCCGAAGCCGGATGATCGAGCTGCCCTTGTGGTAGAGCCGCTTGCGCTTTTTGTGCCGCTGCGGAAGCTGCAATCCTTCCTCACGCCAGAGCCGCTCGACCTTCTTGTGATTGACCCGCCAGCCTTCCATGTGAAGCAGCTCCGTGATCTTGCGGTAGCCATATCGCCCGTACTGCTTCGCCAACCGGATCAGAGCCAACCGTAGCGCATCATCGTCTCTCTGTGTTGGCTGATATTGCAGGGAGCTCCGCGCCAGGCCAATCACCCGGCAGGTCCGCCGCTCAGACGTGGCAAGCTTCTGGCGTGTGTGAAGGACGGCCTGACGAAGCTCCTCTGTGGTCAGGCCCTGGGCTTTAGGTGGTTCAGGCTTTCCTTGAGTATGAGCTTGTCCAGTTCGAGCTCGGCGACGATCTTCTTCAGTCGGGCGTTCTCTTTCTCCAAACTCTTCATCTCCGACAGCTGCGACCGGCCCATCCCGCCAAACCGTTTCCGCCAGTTGTAGTATGTCGCGTCGCTGATCCCGACGCCGCGGCATGCAGTGGCCACGTCATCGCCCGCCGTCAGCTTCAGCTCGATCTCACGCAGCAGCTTCAAGATGTCTTCGTCTGAATGTCGCTTCCTCGCCATGCCCAATCCCCCTCTCGCGGCCAATGTAATGGCCCAGTTCTAGGGGGGAAGGACAGCCTTGACGCGAATGCATGCCGCCGACGCACCAATACTTTGGCCGTGCAAAGCCGGCGACTTCTGCTATCGACCGATAGTGTTATGTTGGGAAAAGGGGCACGCTACGAGCTTCGCTTCGGTTTCGCCCCTTACCAGAACATCGATGCGCTGCGGCTTTTTCCAGAGCCGGACGTCAACATACGCACGAAAACTGATGACGCCGGATAACGACACGGCACAGCACCGTTCGCTCCGGATGGCAGGCTAGCAAGTGGCTCGGTGCCGAGAAGACGTGAATGCTGGGCAGGTCCCGCTATCTCATCGGCCGGGAGACCTGCAATCGAGCTAAGCCCCGGCCAATGAAGAGGAGCGCGCCATCTCCTTCCCAGTCAGCGTTGCCCTGATCCTCATACTGTCTGCCGTCGGCCTGACCTACGAAATCGCGGCGGGACGGGTGCTCGCACCCTTCTTCGGCACGTCGCTTCTGACGTGGACCACCGTTATCGCGACCGTGCTGGCGGGCTTTTCGCTCGGAAGTGCTCTTGGCGGGCTCGTGGCAGAGCGTCCACGCACGCAAGCGTTGGGCAACGTACGCAGCGCTCTGATCGCGACTGCCGTATTGATGGCCGCGTCGCCGACCCTACTCGCACTGATTTATTCCATCGGGGCGCGCGGCACCGGCGGGATGATGCTCAGCGTGTTTCTGGTGTTCTTCCCGGCGTCGGTCTGCGTGACCTTGCCATCGCCACTGCTCGCCAAGCTCGCCATCGAGGCACGCCCGGGCCGGGAGGGATCGTCGCTCGGCATCGTTCTCGCTGCCGGCTCCATCGGAGCCATCGTCGGCGCCATCCTCGCAGGGTTCGTCACACTGCCCCTGATCGGGTCAACGGCGACCTTCGCTGCCTGCGGCGCGGTGGCATTGCTCTGCCTGCTGTTCTTGAGGGACGGGACGCCGGTCAAACATCGAGCAACCGTGCCGGCGGTGGCGTTCGTCGCGTTCGCAGGCTTTGCCGGCCCACCGGTGTGCCAGTACGAGTCGGGTCTGTCCTGTCTGCATATCGTCCAACGGGGGCCGGAAGTGCACCTGATCTCGGATGGGACCCCGCAGGCGGCCGAGCAAGTCGATCGCTGGGACGCCGAGAGCGGCGCCGTCGGGCTTGTGTTGCCCTATACCCGTTGGCTTTGGGCGCGAATGGATAACGACCTGGGCCCGGATCCTTCCGTGCTCTTCATCGGAGGTGGCGGCTACACGCTCCCAACTCGGCTGCTGGCATCACGGCCGCAGGCGCACGCCGTGGCGGTTGAGATCGATCCGCTCGTGACGGAGGTGGTGCGCGCCCACATGCCCCACGCGGCAGAGATGATTGCGCAGACCGGATACGATGCGACGAAGCATCCGCGCAGTGCGAACCGCCGCCTCGGTCTCGTGCATGCCGACGGGCGCATCTATCTCAACGAAACGGATCATCGCTACGATGCCGCTGTGATGGAAGCGTTTTCCTCCGGCTCGGTGCCGGCCCATCTGGTCACGCGTGAGACCTTTGCGCGGTTGCGAGAGATCGTAGATGGACCGGTATATGTGAACCTGATTGACACATCCGATGGCCCGCTCGCCCGCGGCGTCAACGCGATCTTGCGCGAGCTCTATCCGCATGTGCGCATCGTCCATCCCGCCAACAGCGCACGCAACCGGCGCAACATCCTCTTTGCGGCGTCGCGAGATCCGCTCTTACCCCTCGACACGCTGCCAGCCGGCTACGAACCCACACAGATCTCCGATGCTCGCCCCTTCACGGATGATCGCAGCTGGGTGGGGCACCGATGACGCTAAAACCGCTGGAAAGCCAACAGCGCGGCCGACACGTCCACCAGCGGTGGTGTCGACAGGCATCGGCCCTTGACTGCCACTGCCTTAATACAGGTCACGCTGCGATGCAGTAACCACTGAGCAATAGCTGCGGGTGGATGCGATGACTGCCTATACTTGAGACATTTGGGGCAATTGGGACCGAGTAGCGCGCAGTTGCGGCTGGCCTTCCGTCCGAACCACCTTGAACAATGCGCTATCGAAGGCGGCGGCGGAGGCGGTCGGTGATGACCTCCATGGCCAGAACGATACAGAAGATCGCGATGATGATCGTCGCGGCGCTCTGGTACTGGAAGAGGTCGAAGGCGACCTTCAGCTCCTGCCCGATCCCGCCCGCGCCGACGAGGCCGAGCACGACGGAGGAGCGGACCGCCATCTCCAGCGAGAAGAGCGCCGCGTTGACCATGGAAGGTGCTGCGTCGGGCAGGATCGCGCCGACGAGCACCTGCAGACGGCTGGCGCCGCCCGCGGTCAGGGCCTCGCGCGGGGCGTCCTCCGAATCCTCGATGGCCTCGGCGAAGAAGCGGCCGCAAAAGCCGATCGTGTCGACGATGATCGTGAGCGTGCCTGCCACCGCACCAAGGCCGACGGCGGAGACGAAGATCAGTGCCCAGACGAGGTCCGGGATCGTGCGCATCAGCGAGATCAGCGCGCGGACGATCCAGAGCCCTGGCCCCAGCGGCGAGGCACCCCGTGCCGCGAGCCAGGCGATCGGCAGGCTGAGCGCGATGCCGATCGCGGCGCCGACGAGGGCGATCTGCAACGTCTCCAGCACGCGCCAGCCCGCGCGAGTCAGGAAGCCCGGGTCGAGATTGGGCGGCATCATCCGCTCCACGAGCGATGCAATGCGGGGCCCGCCCTCGATGAGCTGCGTGGGGGAGGGGGCGACCTGCGTCATCGAGGCGATGAGCACCGCGCCCAGCGTCACCACCACGACGAAGGTCAGGGTCGAGGGCCGCGTGGCGCGGGGCGGCAGGCTGCGCTCAGCCATCGAAACTCTCCTGCAGGTGCTCCGCCGACAGATCGTGGCTCGGCGTGTCGAACTGCACCTGCCCGTCGCGTAAGGCGACGATCCGGTCGGAGTAGTCGCGGGCATGGGCCATGTCGTGGGAGGTGTAGAGCAGCGTGATGCCGCGCTCGGCACAGAGCCGGGCGAAGAGCGCCATGACGTCCCGTCCGGCGGCAGGATCGAGACTCGCGGCAGGCTCATCGGCGATCAGGAACTCCGGATCGCGCACCAACGCGCGGGCGATGGCGACGCGCTGCTGCTGGCCGCCCGACAGCGCGTCGACCCGGTCGAGGGCGCGGTCGGCGAGGCCCACGGCCTCCAGCGCAGCCATCCCCCGCGCCCGCCAATCGGACGGGGCCGTCTGATGCGACAGCGCCCGCCAGCCGCCGGGCCGGTGGAGCAGACCGTGCAGCACGTTGGAGAGTGCCACCCGCCGCCGGACCAGCGCGTGATGCTGGAAGACCATTCCGGTCCGCCCGCGCACATGCGCCCGCGCCCGGCGCGTGGCGTGGCCGTGGAGCGGTTGGCCGAGCACCTCCAGCGTGCCGCCGCTCGGCGCGTGCAGGCCGATGAGGCAGCGCAGCAGTGTCGATTTGCCTGACCCGTTCGGCCCGATCAGGGCAACGCGCTCGCCGGGACGGATCGCGAGGGAGATGTCCCGCAGAACGGGGCGCGCGGGGTCGTAGCTCTTGCTCAGAGCGTCCGCACGGATGGCCGGCACCGGCGCCACGGCAACTGCCGATACCGCCTCCGTCCCGGTGCCGACCTTGTTCATCAGTCGCCCACGAAGGCGTCGAAGCTCTCGACGCCGATGGTGCGGTACATGTCGCGGACGTATTCGTAATCGGCGTCGCGCACCTCGTTGAGGAAGAAGCCGCCCGCGTACTTCTGGTTATCCTCGCCTTCGAGCACGCCCGCCATCAGCGCCGGGCCATACTCTAGGAACGCGTCGCGCACCGTCTCGAACAGCGCGTCGTCGAGGTCCGCGCGCGCCACGAGGATATCGTTGGGCAGGTCGCGGCCACGGGCGACGACGGTGAACGCCGTCTCGGGGAAGGCATCGCGGATGCGGCCCAGATGCCCGTGGTTCATGCCCACGGCTGCGACGTCACCGCGGATCAGAGCCTCGGTCGCGACGTTGCGGTTGATGATCTGCGGCTGGTAGTCGGCGGCGTAGTTGAGCCCCAGATCCGCGAGCGCCTGCGCCGGGCCGAGATGCTGGGAGGTCGAGCCCACCGCGCCGAAGGTGATGATCTCGCCGCGCAGGTCGTCGGTGGAGCGGATCGGCCCGTCGGCGAGCACCGCGATCACGCTGAAGTAGTCGGGACGCTGCCAGGCCGTGACGATCTCGATCTCCGCCAGCTCGTTCATCACCACGTATTCCGCGGGGCCGGTCAACACCAGGTCGACCTGACCCGCGCGCATCGCCTCGACTGCGGCGGTGCGGTTGCTGATGGGGAAGAGCTCGATGTCGAGGCCCGTCACCTCCTCCAGCGCGGTCTCGAACGCGCCGAACTCCTGCTGGAGCGCCTCGGCCCCTTCGACATCGGTGACGGCGAAGCGGAGGTCCTGGGCGGCCACGGGCGCGGCGAGGCCCAGGGCGGCGATGAGAGAGAGCGTGCGAAGCATTCCGTTTCTCCAAATCTGTCTATACAGGTTGCAGCAGCCGACTCAGCTTCTAGCGATTGGATCAGACAGTCAGATGACAGCCCCCGAAATGAGCTGGCGCATCGCGGGTGGATGCGTGCCCGACGGTGACGCGATGGTGCCGCGCGACGTGGCGCTGGCAGACGGTGTCATCGTGGAGAGCGGCTCGGCCTCCGCGCAGGTGTTCGATGCCACCGGATGCTGGGTGCTGCCCGGGATCGTGGACATCCACGGCGACGGGTTCGAGCGGCAGATCATGCCACGGCCCGGCGTGCGCTTCCCGCTGGACATGGCCTTCGCCGACACCGACCGGCAGTTGGTGGCGAACGGGATCACAACGGCGTTTCACGGCGTCAGCGTCTCGTGGGAGCCGGGCCTGCGCGGCGTCGAGACGGCGGCGGAGGTGGTCGCGGCGCTGTCGCGTCTGCGCCCGCATCTCGCCTGCGACACCCGCCTCCACCTGCGGTGGGAGGTCTTCGCCCATGACGAGATGGAGACGGTGCTCGGGTGGTTGCGGGAGGCGGAGGGACCGATCCTCGCCTTCAACGACCACACCGCGGATGCGATGGAAGGCGGGCGGCTGGACCGCAAGCTGGAGCAATGGGCGGGTCGCGCCGGTGTGACGCCCGAGGCGTACCGTGCGCTTGCCAAGCGCGTCTGGGATCGCCGGGCCGAGATCGCCGGGGCGGTCGAACGGATGGCCTGTTCCGCCCGCGAGACCGGCGCCATCCTGCTCGCCCATGACGAGGACACGCCCGCGACGCGGCAGCGTTACCGCACGCTGGGGGCGGCCGCTTCCGAGTTTCCGCTGACGACCGAAACCGCCCGCGCGGCGCGGGAGGCCGGCGAGCACACGGTGCTCGGCGCGCCGAACGTGGTGCGCGGCGGCAGTCACAACGGCTCCCTCGACGCGACGGCGGCGGTGGCCGACGGGCTCTGCACGGTGCTCGCCTCGGACTACTACTACCCGGCACTGCTGAACGCGCCCTTCGTGCTGGCGGAGCGCGGCGTGCTGCCCTTCGCGCGGGCATGGGATCTGGTGTCACGCCATCCGGCGGAGCTTGCGCGCCTCGATGATCGGGGGAGCCTCGCGCCGGGCAAGCGCGCGGATGTGGTGGTGATCGATCCAGAGGGACCGGCCGAGCCGAAGGTCAGGGCGACCTTCGCCGCCGGCCGTCCGGTCCTTCTGGGGTAGCGGATGGACAGCCTGACCGTCATCGCCGACGAACCGCTTCCGGCCGGGGAGGACCGCTTCGTCTGGCTGCAGATCTACGACCGGCTGCGCCAGCGGATCGAGGCGGGTGTGCTGCCGCCCGGCACGCGTCTGCCGGGGGAGCACAACCTCGCCGGCGCCTTCGGCACCACGCGCTCCACCTTACGGCAGGCGCTCGCGCGGTTGCAGAGCGAGGGGATGCTCGTCGCGCGCAAAGGGGCGGGCGTCTATGTCCGCGACCGCCCCGCGACCTACACCATCGCCGCCGGGCGCCGCTTCAGCGAGGCGCTGGGTCCCTTCGCCGGGCGCATCACGACGCGCACTCTGCGCCTGGAGCGGCTGCCGCTGGAGCCCGAGGCGGCCGAGGCTTTGGGTCTTCCTGCAGGCGTGCCGGCAATCCGCCTCTGCCGCCTCAGGCTGCTCGATGGTCGAGCCACCTACATGACGGACAAGCGGTTCCACGCAGAGCGCTTCCCGAATTTCGAGGCGGCTTATGCGGCGCATCAGTCGGTCACCGACGTGTTCCATGCCCACGACATCCCTGCCTTCCACAACGTGAGCACCAGGATTACCGGCAGCTTCGCGACGGAGGAGGAGGCCGCGACGCTGGACCTCGCCGCCCACGCGCCGGTAATGCGCATGACGGCGGTGAACGCGGCCGGCGAGATCGACCCGATCGAATACAGCGCCGGCGTATGGCCACTCGGCGCCGTGGAGTTCCTGGCCGAGCCCTGACGACGCGCATCGTTGAAGCCACTTCGGCTATGACGCGCTCGAAGTTGAGCTTCTCGATGACCTCCGGAAAACCAAGATGCTAATCACGCGCTGGCGTGGCCGGCGTAGCGCAGTCCGTCCATATATATCCTACGAAGTTCGGTAACTGGCGCCGGAAACAGTTATCAGCGCTTCAACGCTGATCCAAGTTGTTTAGCCGACTGCTTTGCGGAAGCATATCATCGAGCTGCACCGAGCCGTTAAAAGTGCCGAGGATCTGGCACGTCAGCTCGAACCCTGCGTGGCGACGATCCATGGTTGGATCTGGGAGGGCGATCACAACGGCGATCAAGGAGCCGGTATCCTGAGCAGCGAAGAGCGAGGCGGGCTTCGGTGCCTTCGTCATGAGCACAAGCAGGTGCGATAGGAGAACAACATCCTCTCACAGGGTCGTTCATTAAAGGCGCAATTGGTCTGAGCCCAATGGGTGACGCCTGTTTCTCGCAGAGTGACAAGACCGGCCCGAACTCTTCGGGTTCCTACTATCGGACCTGTTGCCCAGCAGGCGATTGGGCAAAACCAAATTTGTAGAGAAAGGGCCGAGCTCTTGGCGCGCAGCACGGGTTTGCCCTGCAGTTATCCTGTCTAGCCCCCTGTGTCTGGGTCACTGATCGGGGCTTTCTCCAATAAGGTTTCTGGGACTGGTGGGCGCATGTTGAGCGCCTGATGCGGGCAGGTGTGGTTGTACTGTCTGAGCCAGTGGTTGATGACGATCTGGGCCTGCTTCGTTGTCGTGAACCACTCCGCATTGAGAACCTCTCGGCGTCATGTCCCATTGAACCGCTCGTTGTACCCGTTTGCCCGAGGCGATCCCGGATAGATGCGGATGGGCTTGATGCCAACGCGTCGGAGCCATTGCTGCAGTGCTTCGGCAGCGAACTCGGGTCCATTGTCCGATCGGATGTACTCTGGCGAACCATGCTTCAGGAGCAGCGGATAGAGCGCTTCCAAGATATCGTCGGCTCCCATCTTTCTCCGGACGCTCACCGCCAATGCCTGTCGCGTGAACTCATCCAGAACCGTCAGCATCTTGTAGCTGCAACCGTTGCTGAGTTTGTTGTGTACGAAGTCGCTCGCCATTGTGCTTGAACCAATGGCGCACCATGGCTCGCCCCAGACATGGTTCGGATGCATCGGCCTCAACCGGATGATCGAGCTGTCCTTGCGATAGAGCCGCTTGCGCTTCTTGTGGCGCTGCGGAAGCTGCAATCCTTCCTCACGCCACTCGACCATTGTCCTCGGACCAATGGCGGACAAGGTCTCGTCGCTCTACCTTCTTGTGATTGATCCCATTGCCCGGCAGGCGATTTGGCAAGGCCAAATCTGCCGAGAGGGGCCAGCCCCCGACATGAAGCAGCTCGTCGTCCATGGGTTGCTCGAACCAATGGCGCAACCAGGACGACCCTTGCGATAGCCATGTCGGCCGTACTGCTTTGCAAGCCGGATGATTGCCAACCGCAACGCATCGTCCTCTCTTTGTGTCGGTCGGTATTGCAGGGAGCTCCGCGCCAGACCAATCACCCGGCACGTCCACCGCTCGGACGTTGCGAGCTTCTGCCGCGTGTGAATGACGGCCTGACGGAGCTCCTCGGTGGTCAGGCCCTGGGCTTTAGGTGGTTCAGGCTTTCCTTCAGGATGAGCTTGTCCAGTGCGAGCTCCGCATTCGCCCATTGTCCTCGGACCAATGGCGGACAAAGGGCTCATTCTTCTTCAGCCGGGCGTTCTCTTTCTCCAAGCTCTTCAGTTCTGACAACTGCGAACGTCCCATCCCGCCAAACCGCTTCCGCCAGTTGTAGTATGTCGCATCACTGATCCCAACGCTGCGGCACGCCGAGGCTACGTCATCGCCTGCTGTCAGCTTCAGCTCGATCTCTCGCAGCAGCTTCAGTACGTCTTCGTCTGAATGTCGTTTCCTAGCCATCCAAACTCCCACCCTCCCGGCCAACGTAATGGCACAGTTCTAAGGGGGGACGGACAGCGGGAGAGACAGCATGGCCGATCTGATCCTGACGACCTTCGACTGGGTGCCCGAGAGCCCGCGTGGATATGTGCGGGACCTCCGCGTCAGGTGGGCGCTGGAGGAGGCGGGGCTGCCTTACCGCGTGGAGAGCGTGCCGTTTCAGGAGCGCAGTGCAGCGCACTTCGCGCATCAGCCCTTCGGGCAGGTGCCGTGGCTGACCGACGGCGAGGTCTCGATCTTCGAGAGCGGGGCGATCCTGCTGCATCTGGCGGAGCAGCGTGGAGCGCTGATGCCGAGCGATCCCGCCGGGCGGGCCGCAGTCACGCAATGGGTGTTCGCCGCGCTGAACTCGGTGGAGATGGCGAGCCTGCCGTGGACGATCTTCCTCTTCGCGGACGATCAGGAGCAGACGCCGGGGCGGGCGCATCTTGACCGGTTCCTTACGGCACGGCTGGGGCATGTGGAGGAGATGCTGTCCGGGCGTGAATGGCTCGCCGGGGACTTCTCGGTGGCCGACATCGCGATGGCGGACGTGCTGCGGCTGGTGCATCGCTTCGACGGGCTGGCGGAGCATTCGGCCTGCCGCGACTACGTGGAGAGGGCAACGGGGCGTCCTGCCTTCCGGAAAGCCCATGCCGATCAGATGGCCCACTTCGCGGCGGCGGATTGAGGCGCCCCAACTGACGCATCCAAAAGAAAAGGAGCCACGAGGGGTGCTCGTGGCTCCTTCCCGCAATAGTCAGACGTCTCAGTCCAGCCGGACCGAGTAGTTGGAGTAGGCGCCCGTGCCGTCATAGGCGACGACGTCATTCAGGACGTACCAGGCGCCGACCGTGATGACGGCCATCGCAGCGAAGGCTGTGAGCATGGTGGACATCGGATCCTCCTATTCCGCCGGGGTGGCCTGGGGCGGCGCGGCGCGGCCCTCGGCCTCCACCTCCTCGACCCAGAGGCTGTGGTGCTCGCGCGCCCAGTTCAGGTCGACCTCGCCGTCGCCCATGGCCTCGTAGGCGCCCTCCATCCCGACCGAGCCGATGTAGATATGGGCCACGATGATCGCCATCAGCACGAAGCTGACGATGACGTGCCAGATCTGGGCGTATTGCATCTCCTCCTGCGGGGCGAGTTCGGTGGGTACGGGAATGCCGACGGCGGCGAGCCAGCCGAAGGTCTTCTCGAACATCGCGAACTCGAAGGGGAAGAGGAGCGACAGGCCGGACAGGCTGATCGAGCCGCCGAGCAGGATCACCGACCAGAAGATCAGCTTCTGACCCGCGTTGAACTTCTTCGCCGGCGGATGGTGCCCACCGATGAAGCCGCCGCCCGCCTTGATCCACTGCCAGTCCACGCGGGAGGGGATGTTGTGCACGATCCAGATCACGAAGGTCAGGATCAGCGCCAGCATGAAGGCCCAGCTCACGTTGTTGTGGATGAACTTGCCCGCGATGGCGATGGGCGCGAAGGCCTCATGACCGATGAGCGGAATGACGAGGGTCCGGCCGAAGAGCTGCACCAGACCGGTGATCCCCAGCAGGATGAAGGAGCCCGCTAGCAGCCAGTGGGTGAAGCGCTCGATCGAGGTGAAGCGCAGGATGGTGACGCCCGAGCGCCCGGCGGAGATCCGGATGCGGCCCTTGATGAGGTAGAACACCGCCAGCAGCGCCAGCGTGCCCAAGAGCAGGATGCCGCCATAGGTGCTGACCGGCCCCTCGCGCCATTGCAGCCAGGACATGCCGCCGGTCTGGATCATGGTCTCCGCCGCCGGCCCGCGGGAGGAGGAGCGCACCGCCCCTTCGGTGCCGCCGCGCACCTCGCGGTAGACGTCGGAGATGTTGCCGGTCTCCACCGCGTTCAGATCGAAATCCTCGCGGCCGGGGCCTGCGTTGAACTGCTCCCCGCCCTCGGCCAGAGCGCGCTGACGCTCCAGGATGCTTTCGAGCTGCCCGGACTGGCCGGAGAGCCCCGTCGAGGTCTCGCCGCTCTCGCTGTTCTGCGCGGCAACAGGCACCGCCAGCGTCAGCGCCAGCAGTGTCGCGATCAGGGTCCTAAACATGGCACCCTCCCTTACTGGCTCGCGCCCGGCTTCTCGTAGGCCGTGCCCCAGCCCCAGGCGCCGGAGCCGAAGCCACGGGCCACGACCCGCTCGCGGTAGATCTCGGAGATGTCGTCGCCGTCGCCCGCGAGCAGTGCCTTGGTCGAGCACATCTCGGCGCAGATCGGCAGCTTGCCCTCCGCGATCCGGTTGCGGCCGTACTTGGCGAACTCGGCTTCGGAGCCGTTCTCCTCCGGCCCGCCGGCGCAATAGGTGCACTTGTCCATCTTGCCGCGGGAGCCGAAGTTGCCCGCCTGCGGGTACTGCGGCGCGCCGAAGGGGCATGCGTAGAAGCAGTAGCCGCAGCCGATGCACAGATCCTTGGAGTGCAGGACGATCCCGTCCTCGGTCTGGTAGAAGCAGTCCGTCGGGCAGACCGCCATGCAGGGCGCGTCCGCGCAGTGCATGCAGGCGACCGACATCGACCGCTCGCCGGGCTTGCCGTCGTTGAGCGTGATCACCTTGCGGCGATTGATGCCCCAGGGCACCTCGTGCTCGTTCTTGCAGGCGGTGACGCAGGCGTTGCACTCGATGCAGCGTTCGGCGTCGCAGAGGAATTTAGCGCGTGCCATGATCCGGTCTCCTTACGCTGCGGTGATCTTGCAGAGGGTGGCTTTCGTCTCCTGCATCTGGGTGACGCTGTCGTAGCCATAGGTCTGCGCGGTGTTGCAGCTCTCGCCGAGCACGTATGGATCGGCGCCTGTCGGGTATTTCGACCTGAGGTCCTCGCCCTGGAACCAGCCGCCGAAGTGGAACGGCATGAAGGCGACGCCGGGCGCCACACGCTCGGTGATGAGCGCCTTGACGCGGACGCGGCCGCCCTCCGGTCCCTCGACCCAGACCCAGTCGCCCTCGCCCACGCCGGTGTCGTTGGCGTCGCGCGGGTTCATCTCGACGAACATGTCCTGCTGGAGCTCGGCGAGCCAGGGGTTGGAGCGGGTCTCGTCCCCGCCGCCCTCGTACTCCACCAGACGGCCGGAGGTCAGCGTGATCGGGTAATCCGTGCTGAAGTCGGTCCGCTGGATCGAGGCATAGAGCGTCGGCAGGCGGTAGAACTGCCGGTCCTCGTATGTCGGGTAGTCTGCCACCAGGTCGCGCCGTGGAGTGTAGAGCGGCTCGCGGTGCAGCGGCACCGGATCGGGGAAGGTCCAGACCACGGTGCGGGCCTTCGCGTTGCCGAAGGGTGCGCATTCATGGGCGATCGCCACCCGCTGGATGCCGCCCGAAAGGTCGGTCTTCCAGTTGACGCCGCCGATATCGCCGCTGCCGGCGACACGCTCGATCGTCGCGCGCTCCTCGGCTGTCAGCTCACCGTCCCAGCCGAGATCCATGAGCATCTGCATGGTGAACTCGGGGTAGCCGTCGCGGATGTCGGAGTTCTTGGAGTAGACCCCCTCGGCCAGCAGGTTCTCCCCATCCCGCTCAACGCCGAAGCGGGCGCGGAAGGTGAGGCCGCCTTCGGAGACGGGATGCGACATGTCGTAGAGGTTGGGCGTGCCGGGGTGGCGCATCTCGGCCGTGCCCCAGCAGGGCCAGGGCATCCCATAGTAGTCGCCGTCCACCTCGCCGCCGACCGCGCGCAGCGTCGTGCGGTCGAAGCTCGCCTGATTGGCCATGTGGGCCTTGATCCGCTCCGGGCTCTGCCCCGTATAGCCGACCGTCCACATGCCGCGATTGAACTCGCGGGTGATGTCCTCGATATTCGGCTCGTCGGGGCCTTCCATCGAGATGTTGCGGAAGATGCGATCGGCGAAGCCGAACTTGGTCGCGAACTTCGCCATGATGATGTGGTCGGGCAGGCTCTCGAAGAGCGGCTCGACGACCCGGTCACGCCACTGGATCGAGCGGTTGGAGGCGGTGGCCGAGCCCCGCGTCTCGAACTGGGTGGAAGCGGGCAGCAGCCAGACGCCCTCCTCCCGCTCCTGCAGGACTGCGGTCACGGTCGGGAACGGGTCGATGACAACGAGCAGGTCGAGCTCGTCCATCGCGCGGCGCATGTCCGGCAGACGGGTCTGCGAGTTGGGGGCGTGGCCCCAGAAGACCATGGCCCGCACGTTCGCCGGCTGATCCATGTTCTCCGGATCCTCCAGCACGCCGTCGATCCAGCGGGAGACGGGGATGCCCGTGCTCTCCATCAGCTCCTGGGAGCCGAACTGGCTGGTGAGCCAGGCCTGATCCTCCTCCCAGACGCGGGACCAGTGGCTCCACGCGCCGGTCGAGAGGCCGTAGTAGCCCGGCAGCGTGTGGGAGAGGACGCCGAGGTCCGTCGCGCCCTGCACGTTGTCGTGGCCGCGGAAGATGTTGGTGCCGCCACCCGCGGCGCCCATGTTGCCGAGCGCGAGCTGCAGCACGCAGTAGGCGCGGGTATTGTTGTTGCCGTTGGTGTGCTGCGTGCCGCCCATGCACCAGATCACGGTCCCGGGCTTATGCTCGCTCATCAGGCGGGCGACGCGCTCGAGCTGCGGGCCGGGCACGCCGGTGACACGCTCCGTCTCCTCGGGCGTCCAGTTGGCGACCTCCTCGCGGATCTGGTCCATGCCCCAGACGCGGGTGCGGATGAACTCCTCGTCCTCCCACCCGTTCTCGAAGATGTGCCACAGGATGCCCCAGATCAGCGCCACGTCGGTGCCGGGGCGCAGGCGGACATACTCGTCGGCATGGGCCGCGGTGCGCGTGAAGCGCGGGTCGCAGACGATGAGCGGCGCGTTGTTCTCCTCCTTCGCCTTCAGCACGTGCAGCATCGAGACCGGGTGCGCCTCGGTCGGGTTGCCGCCGATGATGAAGATGAGCTGGGAGTTGTGGATGTCGTTGTAGGAGTTGGTCATGGCGCCGTAGCCCCATGTGTTCGCAACCCCCGCCACGGTGGTGGAGTGGCAGATGCGGGCCTGGTGATCCACGTTGTTCGTGCCCCAGTAGGCCGCGAACTTGCGGAAGAGGTAGGCTTGCTCGTTGTTGTGCTTGGCGGAGCCCAGCCAGTAGACGCTGTCGGGGCCGCTCTCCTCGCGGATCTCCAGCATCTTGTTGCCGACCGCCTCGATCGCCTCGTCCCAGGAGCGGCGCTGCCATTCGCCGTTCACGAGCTCCATCGGATACTTCAGGCGACGCTCGCCATGGGCGTGCTCGCGAACCGAGGCGCCCTTCGCGCAATGGGCGCCCATGTTGAAGGGGCTGTCCCAGCCGGGTTCCTGCCCGGTCCAGACGCCGTTCTGCACCTCCGCCTCGACCGTGCAGCCGACGGAGCAGTGGGTGCAGACGGTGCGCACCTGCGTGATGTCACCGATCTGGAAGGTCTCACCGGCCGCCTCGGCCTTCTGGACCCGGCCGCCGACGGCGCCGATGGCGGCCAGTCCGCCGATCGCGAGACCCGATCCCCTCAGGAAGCTTCGCCGGTCGACGCCCTTGCGCGGGGCCTCTGCGGTCACGGTGGCGCGCGTGGTGCGTCCTGTCTTCTTCCTCAGCATCGTTGGTCTCCCTGGCGTCGGGTCATGGCAGGACCCGGTCTTGCTCGGTCACGGGACCCTTGGCGGCCCCGCGAAATGTCGTCAGAAGCGCGCGGAGGCGAGGTAGGCCTCGACATGCGCGGTCTTGACCATGCGCACGGACGTGTCGTCCGGCGTCGTGGTCTCCTCGGCCACGGCGGCGGTGCCGGTGGCGGTCGCCGCGGCGGCGACGGGGGCGGTGGCGGCGAGCTTCAGGAAGCTGCGGCGTCCGGTCTCTGGCGTGTCGCTCATCGTCTCTCTCCTTCGCATCAGGCTGCGGGCGCGCCCATCAGGCGGAAGCCCTCGGCCTCGATCTCCATGAATACGCGGCCGATCGTGCCCACAAGGGCGTAGAGGACGGAGCTCTGCGCCCCTTCCAGATCGGCGAAGAAATGCGGGGCCCAGCGCGCGATATGCGTGTCGAAGAAGTGCCGCTGCACCTCCAGCGCCTGCCCTTCGGCAGCAAAGCGGCCGCGGATCAGGCCCGCCATGATCTCCATCAAGCTCGCGATGTTGTCCTCGGGCTCGAAGACGTTCGGCGTCCGCGCGACGGCGAGCCGGGCCATGTCGCCGCGCAGCTCGGCCAATGGCTTCTCGTTGAGAAAGCCGGTGAGGTAGAAACTCGCATAGGGCAACAGCTCGCCACGGCCGAGGCCGATGAAGAGGGCGGTGTATTCGCGCTCCGCCTCGGCCGGGGTCATGCACTGCGCGACTCGGGCCAGAGCGGCGACCGCGTCGCCCAGCGCCCCTGCTCCACCCCCAAGTGCGGCCGCGCGCTCCAGCAAGGCGCGGTCCGGCGCATGGGACAGCAATGCACCCAGGAAATCGTAGAGATCCGCGCGCAGCAGATCCTCGTCGGCAACGTGGGACAAATGCCCCTCCCTTGGTCGTCCGCCGGCTTTCGCGGCGGTCTGTCACGACAGCGTTGGTTTCAAGATGCCACGATGCCGCAATCGGAGCCTGACATACCGATGGGCGCCCACTCAAGGAAAACCGGGCACTTACGACTTAAGTCGGAGGGTCTGGGAGTGGCGTCGGCCTAGCTGCACTGCAGCATGGTAAGCGCCCGGTCGAACCGCCGGGCAGCGAGGTCGCCGCCGTCGATCCAGACGCTCAGATGGCCCCAATCCCCCCACTGAAACCGGGTTCGTCATCGGAACCGACCTGGAGCAACAGGATCCAGTCGCCGCGTGCGGCCTCGTCGGTCAGCGCCTCGCGCTGCTTAGCGAGATCACTGCCCATCTCGCCCTCGATCAGCACGGGATGGCCGCCCACACGGTGGAGGGGCGCGAACCCGCGCGGGTCGATGCGCACGAGCTCGGCCGTGTGCCAGTCCGCATAGGGATCTGGCGGGCGGGGCCATCCATCGACCTCGTCGGGCGGCGGCGGGAAGACGGCCGGCACGCCCGAGGCGGCACACGGCGTGAACGGTGGCTCCGGCTCATCGAAGGGACCGGGGATGACCGGCGCGTCACAGCGGGTGAGCTCCGCTCCGGGCGGCGTCCAGATAAGGACACTTCCGACCGTGTCCGCGGCACAGCACCCCAGGGCTGCGCCACCGCGTCGTAGAAGTAGCTGAGCATCCCCTCAGTGGGCAGTTCCGGTGGTCGAGCGGGAAGCGTGGCAAGGTCGATCTGCGCGATGAAGCACAGCGGGCTGGGGACTGGCAGACCTCGTCCGACGCGGCGCCACCGATACCGACCCTCTCCATGTCGTAGCCGGGCCGCACGGGCCAGCTCACGTCCGCCGGCAGATCCGGCGCGCCGCCAACACGGGTGGCGCCAAGCGCCATGGCGTCAGGCGCGCCGCGCTTCAGCGTGAACGCCGTGCCGGTTCTGAACGCGGACAGGCGCTCGACGATCATGTCCTGCGGAAGGCCTGCGGCCTTCATCGCGCGGCGGGCGGCCGTCAGTGAGGCGAACGTCAGTTCTCGAAGCGGAAGGTCATGCGGGAAGGCGGTGGTGCCGGCTCCGCTTCGGCGGTGGCGTCCTCAACCGGCTCCGGTGCGGCGGGTGCCGCCTGTTCGATCGTGGGCGGATCCTCTCCGGGATCGGCTTCGGTCTGGGATGCAGGCTCGGCCGTCTCGGCAGGCTTCGGCTCCTCCTCCGCCAGCTTGGCGAAGATGCCCCTGCCGATCTGGTAGGCGGTGGCGATCGTGTCAGGCACGGTCGCGGCATCGGTGAAGTCGCCGCCATAGTCCACCAGCCCGTCCACGTTGGCGAGTGTCGGGTTGAGGCGCCACAGGCGGCGCAGGGCGCGGCGGCGCAGGCGCTCGGGCACGGCCTCCTTGAGGAAGGCGGTCACGTCGTCGCCGGGCGCGAGCGTGTCGGGGTCGGGCAGGCCCAGCTCCTCCAGCAGCTCCTCATCGGTCTTCTCCGCGGCCTCGGCCTCACGGGTCTGCTCCGCCTCGGCGGCGCTTTCGGCCGCCTCCTGCGCGGCGACGGCGGCCTTGCGGCGGGACCAGCGGCTGGCGAAATCGTCGCTCATCGCTTCCGCCCCGCCGGGCTGCGGTAGACATCGGCGGCCTGCCGGATGCGCGGGTCGCCGCGGCCATCCTCGACGAGCTCGGTATCCACTTCGTCCCGGCGCCGCTTGCGGAATCGCTCCTCGACATGGTGGCGGTCGACGAAATCGGCGAGCCAGGCGGTCAGCGCGGGCGGCATCTCCAGCCGCTCCACGATCTCGTCACCGGCGTCGAGGTGGTCCTGTGCGAGGAACGGCGAGGCGGTCACGAGGTGCAGGACCGGCCGCTCCGCCCCCGGCCGCAGCACGACGAACGCGGACGGTGGCCGGGCGCTGAGCGCTTCGAGATAGGCGCCCGTCTCCTTGCGATGGACGGTGAGGGGCAACGTGCCGGCGTGGAAGTCCACCACCTCGCCCTCGCGCCGCAGCTCCTTCCACTCCGCCGGTCCGGCGCCGGGGAGAAGGGCGACGGGCCGCCACGACCACTTCGCCCAGCGCGTCGCACCGGGGCGACGGCGGACGACGACGCCGACGGGCAGGCTTTCTTCCGCAGGATGGTCGGACACGCGCTTTCCGTTCCTTTACAGTACTGCTGACCCGTATAAGAGTATGTCGCGACGTCCGCCGCAAGATGCGGGCGCGAAAGGGAGCTCATGAGCCAGCCGATCATCCTGTGTCCCTGTGTCGGCATGTCCGCCGCGCTGGCAGATGCCTTGCGGAAAACGCTGGAGCGCGAGGTCGTCGTGATGCCCCAGCGGGTGTGTGACGGAACCGCGCCGGAGGGGCTGGTGCTCTGCGCCGATGGCGTCGAAGCCTTTGCCGAGGCCGGGCGCACGGCGCTCGAGATCCGCACCCTCGCGCTGTGGTCGGACGAGGCCGAGCACGCCTTGCCGAAGATCGCCGCCCTGATCGCGGCGGCGGAACGGCCGATGGCCGGGCCCGGCGTGATCGATGTGACCTCCGAGGGGGTCTGCATGGTGCTGGGCCGGGACGAGACCGCGCTGGAGGCCGCGGCACAGCTCGGCGCGCATCTGCCGGTAACGTGCCTGGTGCCGGAGGGCGTGGCCCCGGCGCTTCCGCCTGCGGAGTACGACCTGATCCAGGGACGGTTGCGGCAGGCGAGCGGCGGCCTCGGCCGGTTCGACGTGACCATCGACGGGTTTCGCGCGGTGGATGCCGCAGCGCGCGGCACGCTCGCGTTCTCGCAGGCGCGGGACGGCGCGCGCAGCTCCTGCGACGTGATCGTGGATCTGCGCGGCGACGGCCCGCTCTTTCCCGCCGATCACAAGCGCGACGGCTATCTGCGGGCCGATCCGCGCGACCCAATCGCGGTGGCGCGGCTGGTGGCCGAGGCGCTGCAACTGGTCGGCACCTTCGAGAAGCCGCTGCATGTGCGGCTCGACACCGCGCTCTGCGCCCATTCGCGGGCGTCGCAGAGCGGATGCACGCGCTGCCTGGACCTGTGCCCAACCGGGGCGCTGACGCCGGATGGCGAGCATGTCACGATCGATCCGCTGATCTGCGCGGGCTGCGGGGCGTGCTCGGCGGCGTGCCCGTCCGGCGCGATCTCCTATGACGATCCGGCGCCGCAGGGCGTCTTTGCCCAGATCACGGCGCTGGCCGAGGGTTGGCGAAAAGCGTCCACGGACGCACCGCGCCTGCTAATCCACGATCGGGAGCACGGCCTGGAGATGATTGCGCTCTCGGCCCGCTACGGTCGTGGACTGTCCGCCGATTCGGTACCGCTCGAGGTCGGCGCGCTCGGCAGTTTCGGCCATGCGGAGATGGCGGTGGCCTGCTCCGCGGGCTTTGCTGCTGTGGACATCCTGATGACGCCGCACACGGACCGCGCGGCGCTGGAGGATCAGGCGGAGCTCGCCCGCGCGCTCGGCGCCGAGGTTCGCCTGCTCGACGTCGCCGACCCCGATGCGTTCGAGGCCGCGCTCCGCGACGGCCCGGCCCCCACGCCGCCCGCGCCGGTGCTCGCCCTCGGCGCCCGGCGGGACGCGACGCGCCTCGCGGCCCGAGCGCTGATCGGCGAGGTGGTACAGCCCCTGCCCGCCGGTGCGCCCTACGGCACGGTCGAGGTCAACACCGATGCCTGCACGCTCTGCCTTGCCTGCGTCTCGCTCTGCCCGTCCGGGGCACTCGGCGACAATCCGGACCGGCCCGAGCTGCGGTTCCAGGAGGATGCCTGCCTGCAATGCGGCATCTGCACCTCCACCTGCCCGGAGAACGCCATCGCGCTGACCCCGCGGATGGACACGACGCCCGCCGCCCTCGACTGGCGGATCCTGAATGCAGAGGAGCCGGCGGAGTGTACCGAGTGCGGCAAGCTCTTCGGCGTGAAGTCCACCATCGACCGGATCGCGGAGCAGCTCGAAGGCCACTCGATGTTCGCGAATTCCGACCGCGTGCGCCTGATCCGCATGTGCGACACCTGCCGGGTGAAGGCGCAGTACCACGCCGAGGGCAGCCCCTTCGCCGCAGGGGAGCGTCCGCGCCCCCGCACCGCCGACGACTACGCCCCGCCCCCCAAACTGCACTGAGAGGGTCCCATGACCGACGACAGCTTCAACATGTCCATGCGCAAGTTCCTCAAGCAGGTGGGCGTGACCTCCCAGCAGGCGATCGAGGAGGCGGTGCGCGACGCGCGGGAGGCGGGCTCCCTGCCCGCAGGGCCGCTCAAGCTGCGCATGGTGCTGACAGCCGAGGGCGTGGATTTGAACCACGAGGTGACCGGCGAGATCGCCACGGATGGCGGGGCGGGCTGAGCCGGTGCTGCACGCCGCCCCTGCCCCAGACCTGTCGCTGCCGCCACTGATGCGCGCGCGGCTGGCCGCCGATCCCTTTGCGGAGGCGTGCCGGGCGGCGGGTGAGGGCGTAGAGGCCGGGCTCATCCTGCACGCGCCCGGACCCGATCTGGAGGCAGCACTGGTGCTTGCGCCGGAGACGCCGCTGATCGAGGCGGCAGGCGCCGTGCTGGTCGCCGGGGTCGCGTTTGCCGATGCGCTGGGGGCGGTGGCGCCACCGGAGGTCGCAGTCCATCTCGACTGGCCCTACGGGTTGCGGGTGAACGGCGCCCCGGTCGGCACGCTGCGGGCCGCGGTCCATGGCGAAGGGGTGCCGGACTGGCTGGTGATCGGCCTGTCCGTGCGGATCGCCCAACGCCCGGGCGATGTCGGGCACGCGGATGAGACCACGCTCCACGACGAGGGCTGCGGCGAGGTCAGCGCCCCGGCGCTGCTCGAAAGCTGGGCGCGCAACATGCTGTGGTGGCTGCACCGGTTCGAGGGTGACGGCCTCGCGCCCATCCACGCCGCCTGGCTTGCCAAGGGGCCCGAAAAGGGTGCGGCGGTCGAGGACGGCACCTTCGTCGGTCTCGACGAGCATGGCGGCTTGCTGGTGGATACCGGCAGCGGCGTCGCCGGCCGCCCGCTGACCGACCGACTGGAGCGCCTATGACCAAGCTCGCCCGGACCATCCGCCTCGACGTGTCGGACACGCAGGTCTTCACGCAGCCCGCGCCCACGGGTGTGTGGGCGATCCCCGGTGGTTTCGCCTTCTCCGACTGGAGCGAGGACGATCTGACCGGCAAGGCGCGGCAGGACTTCGCCAATGGCTGGCTCGACCTCGACACGTTCGGGCGCGCGACCTTCGTGGCCGTGGCCGAAGCGTCGGAGGCCGAGATCGCCGCCCTGCGCGACCGCCTCGCCGACCATTTCGTGGAGCGGTATGGCGCCCCCGACCGGCTCGCGGCCCTGCCGACGGCCGCCGAGGAAATCGCGTTCATGATCGAGCTCTGCGCCGATCACACGCCCAACACCCTGCTCGCCGTCTCACGCGAGTTGACGGGGGCCGGCGTGCGCGAGAGCTTCCGCGCCATTGCGCCGACGGACGCGCATCTCGACCAGGTAGCGGTCCACGCGAGCCCGGACTGAGCGCATGCAGGACTTCACCGCCGCCTTCGCCGAAGCCTTCGACCTCATCGCGCGGGGCGATGCGGCTCTGATCGAGGTGCTAATCCTGTCGCTGCAGGTGAGCGGCGGCGCGGTGGCGATCGCCTGCCTCATCGGCTTCCCGCTGGGTGCGGCGCTGGGTGCCGGGCGCTTCGCCGGGCGGGGGCCGTTGCTGGTGCTGGTGAACGCGCTGATGGGCCTGCCGCCGGTGGTGGTGGGGCTGACGCTCTACCTGCTCCTGAGCCGCGCCGGACCGCTGGGGCCGCTGGGCCTGCTCTACACCCCGACGGCGATGGTGATCGCGCAGACGATCCTGGTGACGCCAATCGTGGCGGCGCTGACGGCGCAGGTGGTGGGCAACCTGCATGCGGAATACCGCGACCTCTTCGCGACGATGGGCATGGGGCCGATGGCGCAGGCGCGCACGTTGCTCTGGGATGGACGCTTCGCGCTGATGACGGCCGCACTTGCGGGTACGGGCCGGGCGCTGGCCGAGGTGGGCGCGGTCATCATCGTCGGTGGAAACATCAACCACGTGACCCGGGTGATGACGACGACCATCGCGCTGGAGACCTCGCGCGGGGAGCTCGCGCTAGCACTCGGGCTCGGCATCATCCTCCTGATCCTCTCGATCTCGATCAACGCGGCCGTCATGGGGCTCGGCAGCGTCGCACGGCAGGTGGCTCATGGCTGAGCGCGTCATCCCCCTGCGCCCCGACGGGCGGCCGCGGCCCGGTCCACGGCCCCCGGTCCGTCTGGAGGAGGTCAGCCTCAGCCGACGCGGGCGCGTGATCCTCGACGGGGTCAGCGCCTCGCTCGGCCTGTCGGATGTGACCGCGATCCTGGGGCCGAACGGGGCGGGCAAGACGCAGCTTCTGCGGATCATCGCGGGCCTCGATGCGCCGCGCTCGGGCCGGGTGGAGTTCGCCTGGCCGCCAACGCCCGACAAGCACCGGGTGGGGCTCGTGCTGCAACGGCCGGTGCTGCTGCGCCGCTCGGTCCGCGCCAATCTCGACCACGCGCTGCGGCAATACGGGATCTCCCGCAAGGATCGCCCCGGGCGGATCGCGGAGCTCTTGCGTTTCGGCGAGTTGTCGGGGCTCGCCGCAACGCCCGCCCGCGCGCTGTCGGGTGGGGAGCAGCAGCGGCTGGCGCTCGTGCGGGCGCTGGGGGCGGCGCCGGACCTCCTGCTGCTCGACGAGCCGTCGGCGCATCTCGATCCGCGCTCGACGGCCGCGATCGAGACGCTGATCCGCCGCGCGGCGGACGAGGGCGTGCGGATCGTCCTCGTGACGCATGACCGGAGCCAGGCGCGCCGCCTCGCCTCGGACGTGCTGTTCCTCCATGCGGGCCGCGTGGCCGAGCAGACGCCCGCGCGCCGCTTCTTCGACCGACCGGCCTCGCGCGAGGCCAAGGCCTATCTCGACGGAGACCTCCTGCTATGAGCCTGCGCGCCCTGCTGCTCGCCCTCACCGCCCTGCCCGCCTCGGCGGAGGTCATCACGGTGCAGTCCACGACCTCGACGCAGAACTCCGGGCTTTATGAGGCGATCCTGCCGCAATTCGAGGCCGCGACGGGGATCGAGGTGCGCGTGGTCGCGGTCGGCACCGGCCAGGCGATCCGCAACGCGCAGAACTGCGACGGCGACGTGCTGCTGGTCCACGCGACGGCAGCCGAGGAGGCGTTCGTGGAGGCGGGCTTCGGCTCCGTCCGCCACGACCTGATGTATAACGATTTCATCATCGTGGGGCCGCAGGACGATCCGTTGGAGCTCGCCGGAGCCGCGGACGTGGCCGAGGCGCTCAGCCGGATCGCCGAGGCCCGCGCGACCTTCGTGTCCCGCGGCGACGATTCCGGCACGCACCGGCGCGAGCAGGCGTTGTGGGAGGGTGCGGGTATCGACGCCTCCTCCGCCTCAGGCACCTGGTATCGCGAGACGGGGTCGGGCATGGGCGCGACGCTCAACATCGCGGTGGGGATGGAGGGCTATACGCTGACGGACCGCGCGACCTGGCTCGCCTTCGGCAATCGCGGCGATCTGGACCTTTTGTTCGAGGGGGACGACGCGCTCTTCAACCAGTACGGCATCATCCCGGTCTCGCCCGAGCATTGCCCCAGCGTGGCGGCGGAGCCTGCCCTGCGCTTCGTCGATTGGATGCTGTCGGAGGACGGGCAGGATGCCATCGCGGCCTACGACCGCGAGGGCACCCAGCTCTTCTTCCCGAACGCGGCGCGCTAGGCGCCCGTCACTCCTTGGCGACGATCACGCCGGCGAGAAACTCGTCGCCGCCCTCGTCGTTCAGACGGAACGCGCCCGCCGTCTCGCTGCCGTCCGGGCCGTAGAAGCGGCCGGAGATGGTGCTGTTGGTGGGCGTGGCGTTGAAGATGTCCGGGTTCAAGACGGTGAAGTCGCCGTCCCACTCGTTGCCGGAGATCGTGCCGTTCGTGATCTGGAGCACGTCGGTGATCGCCCGGTTGGGACCCGCGCCGCTCACATTGGTCAGCACGATGTTGGAGATACCGGACAGCGAGCCGATCGTACCGTTCGTGAAGTCGAAGGTGATCGAGACGTCGCCGGTCGCGTCGCTGACCTCCAGCGCGGTGGTGGTGTCGTCGACCCGCACGTAGCGGCCGCTCATTTCGCCGGTGAAGACCACGCTCGTGCCGGTGAGCGCCGATGTCGGCGCCAGCGAGCCCGCGTGGAAGCCGCCGAAGAAGGTGTTCTGATCGCCCGTCGCCGTGGGCGACTCGTAGACGCCCGCAATCACAGACTGATAGTCGCCAGGATCCGTGCCGATGTCGTCGAGATTGAGCGACTGGAGATTGACCGTCCGGCTGCCACCGACCGTCGTGCCGACAAAAACACCGTTCTGGAGCTGCACGTTGGCGGATGTATTTTCGTTGAACACGATGCGGATAAGGCCGGTCTCGATATCGTCGGTCGCGATAATGCCGTCGATCTTCAGATCCGAGCTGTTCACCGCGACATCCGCCTCGCCACCAACCGTTGAGCTGTCGTCCTCCCGGTAACGGATCGACTTGCCGATACCGCCCGAGTTGCGGGACGTGACGAACTCACCATCGCTGAGCTGTGCGAGGGTCAGACCCTCCGCAGGCGCGGGACCGAATTGCGGCGACGACGAGCTGCTACCGCCACCACCGCCGCCGCCGCAGGCCGCCAGAGCGCAGAGAAGAAAAGCTGCTGAAGCGTTCTTGATGAAGCCGGACATTGCATCCCCCATAGTTGCGCCGGATCATTTCCGAGGGCTTGGCCCTGAACAAGGCAAAAGGGCTGTAAATCAAGAAGCATCTCAGACTATTGCCGTTTTGCCGCAACGCACAACCAGAGGGTGTCTCGCCTTGAAATCGGGCGGCGCCGCTCCACCCTTTCGTTACATCCCGAACAAGCGAAAAGACTTCATGATTCAGAACCAAGCGCCTGTGGAGCCGTCCGACATGCTCGCCTATGACCGTGTGGCCGTTATTGGCGGCGGGGCATGGGGCACGGCACTCGCGGCCGTCGCGCGGCGGGCCGGTCGCGATGTCTCGCTGCTCGCCCGGCGGGAGGATATCGTGGCGGAGCTGCGGGACGAGGCGCGCAACTCCGCCTACCTGCCCGACATCGCCTTGCCCGAGGGCATCGGCGCGACCACCGATCCGGAGGAGGCGCTGGCCGACGCGCAGGTCGTCCTGATCGTCACGCCCTCGCGCAGCATCCGCGCCATGAGCGAGCTTGCCGCCGCCCATGCCCCCGCCGACGCGCCGTTCTTCATCTGCGCGAAGGGGATCGAGGCGGGCACGGGCCTTTTGATGACCGGGATCGCGGCCGATGCCGCCCCGGGCCGCGTGCTCGGCGCCGTCTCAGGCCCCACATTCGCGGTAGAGACCGCGGCGGAGCATCCGACCGCCGTCACCATCGCCTGCACCTCGGCGGCCGACGGAGCGACGGCGATGCCCGACATCGCGGCGGCCCGGCTGGCAGCGACGCTGACCACCGACAGCTTCCGCCCCTACGTCTCCGACGACCTGATCGGGGTGGAGATCGGCGGCGCGGTAAAGAACGTGATCGCCATCGCCTGCGGCATCCTCGCCGGCGCCGGGTTCGGGGAGAACGTGCGCGCAGCACTCATCACCCGGGGCCTTGCCGAGATCAAGGAACTGGCCGTCGTGCTCGGCGGACGGAGGGAAACCGTGACCGGGCTCAGCGGCATCGGTGATCTGATGCTCACCTGCTCGTCCACCAAGTCGCGCAACTTCTCCTATGGCGCGCAGCGCGGTCAGGGCATCGCGGAGGATCAGGTCTTCGGCGGCAAGCCTGTCGTGGTGGAGGGGCGGGAGAACGCCACGACCGTCACCGACCTTGCCCGCCGCCACAACCTCCATATGCCGATCTGCGAGATGGTCCGCTCCATCGTGGCGGACGGCCAGCCCATCGGCGAGGCGTTCGCCGCCTACTGGGCCGCGCCCATCGAGGCGGAGCCGCGCGCGCTCGACATCTCCATCGCTCACCCGGCCGAAACCGAGGCCCAGATCAGATTTGAGGAGCTTCTTCCATGACCCCTGCGGGGCAAAAGACCTTCACCCTCGCCACCGATCTCGACGGCACGTTCCTCGGCGGGACCGAGGACGACCGGCGCACGCTCTACGACTGGATCGAGGCGCGGCGCGACAGCGTGGGTCTGGTCTTCGTCTCGGGCCGCGATCCGATGTTCATCGAGAGCCTGTGCAGCGACGGCTTCGTGCCCTGGCCGGACTACGTGATCGGCGACGTGGGCACCACGGTGGCCGAGGTGCGGGAGCGCAAGATCCACGTGATCGAGCCGCTGGAGGAGCAGATCGCCGAGCTCTGGGGCGGCCGGGGCGACGCGGTGCGCGCGACGCTCGACGGGGCCGCGGGGCTGACGCTTCAGCCGACGCCGTTCCGCTACCGCGTCAGCTACGACTACGATCCGCACGCCTATGACGGGGTGGCGGAGGGGCGCGTGCGCGAGATGGGCCTCGACGTCCTGATCTCGGACAACCGGTTCTTCGACGTGCTGCCGCCGGGGGTGAGCAAGGGGCCGACGCTGCTGCGCTTCCTCGACCATTTCGGCATCGCACATGGACGAACGCTGGTCGCGGGCGACACGCTCAACGATCTGTCCATGTTCCAGACGGGCCTGCAGGGTGCCGTCGTCGGCGGTTCGGAGCAGCCGCTGCTCGACGCCACGCGCGACATCCAGACCGCGCGCCACTGCGCGGCGATCGGCGCGGCCGGTATCATCGAGGCGATCGCCGCCTTCGACCTCCACCCCGAAGTGCATGAGGTGGCGGCATGAGCTCCGATCTCGTCATCGTCTATCACCGCCAGCCCTATGAGGAGGTCGAGGTCGACGGCAAGATCGAGCTGCGCGAGAACTCCTCGCCCAACGGGATCGTGCCGACGCTGAAGAGCTTCTTCGGCCGCGTGTCGAAGGCCTCCTGGGTCGCGTGGAAATATGCCGAGGACCCGGCCAATCCCGAGTTCGAGCGGGTGATCGAGATCGATGACAGCTACGGGAAGTACAACGTCTCCCGCCTGCCGCTGACGCCGGAGCAGGTGACGAGCTTCTACCATGTCAGCTCGAAGGAAGCGTTCTGGCCGATCCTCCACGGCTTCAAGGAGCGCTACAACTACGACCCCGTGGACTGGCCGATGTTCCGGCAGGTGAACTGGGCGTTTGCGGAGGCCGCGGCGGCCGAGGCCAGCGACGATGCCGTCGTCTGGGTCCACGACTACAACCTGTGGCTGGTGCCGGCCTATCTGCGGCAGTTGAAACCGTCGGTAAAGATCGCGTTCTTCCACCACACGCCCTTCCCGAACCCCGACCTTTTCAACGTGCTGCCTTGGCGAGAGGAGATCGTGCGCTCGCTGCTGGAGGCCGACGCGGTCGGCTTCCACATCCCGCGCTACTCCAACAATTTCAAGGCGGTGGCGCGTTCGCTCACCTCGTCGCGCACCATCGACGAGGCCCCGACGATCGAGGAAATGAGCCCTCGCGGCATGGCCCTGTCCGAGCGCAACACCATCAAGGCGCTGCGCCACCACGAGCACGACATCATCGTCGATACCTCCCCGGTGGGCGTCGACACCGACTACATCGAAAGCTGCATGGCCGAGCCCGAGGTGCAGGCCAAGGTCGAGGAGATCCGCGCCGATCTCGGCGAGCAGCAGCTCATCGTCTCCGTCTCCCGCACCGATTACACCAAGGGCAACGTGCAGCAGCTCGAGGCGTTCGAGCGGCTGCTGGCCAAACGCCCCGACCTGCACGGCAAGGTCCGCCTGATGCATGTCTCCGTCGGTGCGAACCGGAACATGACCGCCTATGAGGAGATCCAGCAGCGGATCGAGGAGCTGACGGGCCGGATCAACGGCACGTACGGCTCCTTCGAATGGCAGCCGGTGGCGCTGATCTCGACTGCGATCCCGTTCAAGGAGTTGCTTGCGTACTACCGTGCGGCCGACGTCGCCTGGATCACACCGCTGGCCGATGGCCTGAACCTGGTAGCGAGCGAGTTCTGTATGACCCGCGCGGATCTCGGCGGTGTGCTGGTGCTCTCCGAGTTCGCGGGCGTCGCGGTGTTGCTCGACGGGGCGGTGCCGGTGAACCCGTTCAGCCATGCCAGCATGGACAGTGGTATCGAACAGGCGCTCGCTATGGATGCCGAGGAGATGCGCGGCCGGATGGAGCGCTTGCGCGCCCGCGTCCGTGCCTTCGACATCAACGGCTGGGTCGGCTCGCAGACCGCCCTCTTCGACCGGCTGCGCCGAGTCGACCACGCGGCCGACGACGCAGCATGATCCGATGGGTTGTGGCGGCCTGGCTGCTGGCGGTACCAGCGGCGGGCCACGAATTCTGGATCGAGCCCACGGCGGCGCGCTTCGAACCGGGTGAGGCGATCACCGCACGCCTGCGCGTCGGGCAGGAGCTGTCGGGCAACAACCTGCCCTACCTGCCCTCGACCTTCGAACGCTTCGAGGTGATCGGCCCGAACGGGGTCGAGACGGTGGAGGGCCGCCTCGGCGACATCCCGGCGCTTTATCACGAGGTGAACGGCGCCGGGCTCTACATCGTCGTGCACGAAGCGTCGGCCCAGACGATCACCTACAACGATCCCGCCCGCTTCGCCCGTTTCGCGGAGTACGAGGGCCTCGACGACCTGCTCGAGGCCCACGCGGCCCGCGGCCTTCCCCCCTCGGGTTTTCAGGAAGAATACGTCCGCCACGCCAAGGCCCTGCTTCCTGTCGGCGACGGCATCGTGAGCTCGGACCGCCGCGTCGGCCTGCGCACCGAGATCGTCGCCAGCGGCCAGCCATGGACCGTCGAGCCGACCACGCTCACCCTTTTCGACCAAGGCTCCCCCCTGGCTGATGCCCGCATCAACCTCTTCCACCGCGACCCGTCCGGGATAGTCACCCTCCACCCCTTGACGACAAACGCAAACGGCAAAGCAGACATCCCCCTCAACACTCCCGGCCTCTACCTCGCAAACGCCGTCATCATGGAGAGTCTGCCCGTTGCCCCGGACGACGGACCCGTCTGGCGCTCCCACTGGGCCTCCGTGACATGGCTCTCTCCGCCCAAGTAACCCGCTGAGGAGAGCCAGCCCCGTACGTGAACGCCCCACGCTTTGTTAGCACGGAAGCATTTCGATAACCGCGACTGAAAAACGCGAAACTTCGTAGCCTTTCAGAACATAGAGTTCCTCTGATCGGATTTGCGCTTCTTGCCGACACCACCAGCGAGCTCGGGTGATCCAAGCAACTTGCTGCAGACAACCCTCACCAATGCGCTGTCAACCCTTTCAGCGATATCCTCCCATCACGGTCACTCAGCCCCCAGAAGTTGGCCAGCCCCCTCCCGGATCTCGGCTGTTTCGGCGAGAAGTTGGCGGCTCGACTGCAGCGACAGCGGATCAGCGATCGCGCGCCCTCCTTCCTCCAAGGTAGCAGAGCTAGCTGAGCCCTCCTCCTGCTCGGCCAGCAAAAGGCGGGCCGCTTCCGGACGACGCGCAACCGGAAGTCGGCGAAGCGTTTCGCGGGCCTGTTCGAACGCCCCGGCGCGAATGAGGATGTCGAGCCGCTCCAGATTTGCCGCGTCACTGTCGAGACCTGACAACTGACCCAGCGCAGCCTCCGACGCGCCGCTCATTCGCAAAGCCCGCGCCGCCAGAACCCGAGCCGCAGCGTCGCGTCGTCCAAGCGCGGGTCCAAGCAGGTCGAGTGCCGGACTCGGCAGCCCGAGCGAAATCAGCCCGGCGGCCCCCGATCGCCGAGCTCGGTCACCACGCTCATCCAGCGGGAGCAGATCGGCAAACTCGGTCAGCGCACGTGCGAAGTTCGGTGTGTCAGGCTCGGTTTCGATAATCAAAGCAGCCGTCACATCGCTCCAGAAAGCAGCGCGCTCCGGTTCGCGTACAACACTGTCGCGGATCGCCTGTAGCGCGATATGCAGGTCGCCGCGGGCCGCATGTTCCCGCGCGATCAGCCCAATCAAACGCTCACCCAGCGGGCTGCCGCGAAGCATGAATGCCGCCGCCTGCAGATCGAGCCGCAGCGACTGCCGGATTTCTTCTCCACGATCCAGCTGTCGTTGTGTCAGAAGCGCGATCGCTTCGGCCGACACGGTTCCGGTAGCATCGGTGAGTGCGAGAAGCGCAGTCTCGCCCTCCGATACGTCACCGTTCTCGAGCGCCAATCTCGCCGCCACGAAAGCCATCCGAGGTGACAGCGGCTGACCACTGCGCCGCACTAGCGCAAGGACTTCGGCGGCTGTCTCGATGTTGTCGTCATCCATGAGCACCTCGGCCAGAGCGCCTCCAAGCAGAGCTCGAGCGTCGGATGGAAGTGTTCCTAGGGCCTCAAGCTGCTTTTCAGTCGTTTCATCGGAGACCAAAGCGCCCGGACCGGCCGCTGTCCGGCCCCAAACACCGGCGATCCCGGGACATTGAGCGAGAGATGCGAGTGGCCCGCTGGTCACCGTTTCACCCTCGGCGATCAGAGCCATGTCCGCGTACAGATCCCGTTCGGGGAGCACGTCCGGATAGGCGGCCAGCAAGGATCGGGCCTCCGTCCCGAAGCTCATGATGATGTAGCGCTCGATCAGGGCGCGCAGCACGTCGGGATCGGGTCGGTCGAACTCGCCGAGCAGGGAGGCGCGCAGCTCGATGACATCGCCGTACTCGGCCTCGGGCGGATCGTCGGAGAAAAGCGCTATACTGGGCGGCCCGCAGGAAGGAGGGTCTTGGGGTACGGGCGAGGGTCCGTCGTAGGCGGTTCGCACCCGAATCTGCTGATCCGAGCGCAGCGCATCCATCGCGGCCTCGAGGTCGGCAACATCCGCGGAACCGCTGGGCTCTTCCAGCGATGACTGCTGCGAAACAGCAGCTCGCCCTGGTTCCTCCACGAAGTCGAGAAGTCCTTGGTCGGCCGCGCGCGTCAGCTCTCGGATCAGGGACTGACGCGCCGCGTCAAGGTCGGCGGCTGGGGGAGCGATTTCCTCCATTGGATCGGGAGCATCCGCATTCGCAGACGTGAGAGGCTCCGCCTGTTCAGGATTGTCGTCTTGAAGCAAATCTGGCCGTTCTACGGCAGGTGCAGCCTGAGGATCTCGAACGTCGATCACTAGATGCCGGTCGTCCAGAGCAAAGGCCTGGACCGCGCAGTTGCAGCCCAAGCGCAGGCGGAGGCCGCGAGTAGTGCGCAGAACCGAGAGGATGCGGGTCCTCGGCATCCGGGCGAAGACATCCTCGACACCGCGAATGTCGAGACCCGGAAGAACCACGACCACGTCGCGCCCACGATGACGCGCAAACCAGTTCGCTGGAGGCGGCGCGTCGATCACGATCCGCGAGAATGTCGGGTGTTCACCCGCACGAAGGGGCGCGAGTTCTTGGCTGACCGCCTTACCCGCCCAAAAGATCAGAACAATGCCAGCGAGAAGGCCGGTCCTCATGCCGCCGCCTGAGCATTGTCGGAGCGTAGCGCCCCATCCAACTCGTCGAAGCTGGGGCGGATGCCTGAGGGCGTGTTCTGGCGGCCGATCTCGACGCACATGTTGGGCGCATGATTGTGCAGGCTCGCTACCAGCACCTCGCGGATCAGGATGTAGAAATGGTGATCCTCTTCGCGGACATGCTTCACCTTGGTCGCGAAGGGGCCGACGATGGCGTAGGCGAGGAACACGCCGAGGAAGGTTCCGACCAGCGCGCCACCGATCATCTTGCCCAGCACTTCGGGCGGCTGGTCGATGGAGCCCATCGTCTTGATCACGCCGAGCACCGCCGCGACGATGCCGAGCGCGGGCAGTCCGTCCGCCATGTTCTGCAGGGCGTGGCTCGACTGCAGCGCGTGGTGGTGCATCGTCTCGATCCGCTTGTCGATGACCTCCTCCACCTGGTGGGGATCGTCGTAGTTCATCGTGGCGGCGCGCAGGGTGTCGCAGATCAGGCTGATCGCCTCCTCATCCGCGAGGATCCGGGGAAAGCGGGAGAAGATGTCGCTCGTCTCGGGCGCTTCGATGTGCTCTTCGAGCTGAACCGGGCTCTGGCGGGCGACGCGCAGAAGTTCGTAAAGGAGGATGAGCAGCTCAGCGTAGTCGTCCCCCTTCCACCGCGGGCCGCGGAAGACGGCGCCGATATCGCCGAGCGTCGTCTTCAGTGTGTGGGTCCCGTTCGCAATGATAAAGGCACCGACGGCGGAGCCGCCGATGATCATCATCTCGTAGTGGATCGAGCCCAGGATGATGCTGAACTTGCCGCCGCCCCACAGGTAGCCGCCGATGACCATCACGAAGACGACGATGAGACCGATGACGCCTGTCATTCCTGCTCCCCCTTAATACCGGGCGACGTTGTCACCGGGCGGGTTAAGATCCGCTGAACGCGCCTATTGCCGCGGCGCGCGGGCGTTGCGGCCGGCCATGATGGCGCTGATGGCGTAGGCCTGGCTCGCATCGACGGCGGCGAGGATCTCGGCCGCTTTGTCCGGCGCCATCCGGATCAGGAAACCGGCCGCAAAATCGGGCTGCATCTGCTCGAAGAGCGGAGCGGCATTGGCCGCGCGCATGTTCTCGTAGACCGCGACGACGCGCTGGACATCCGCCTCGGCAGCCCCGTCCGCGCGTTGCAGCGTCTCGGCGAGATCGGCCTCCGCTTCCTCCAACCTCCGAAGTTGAGCGCGGAGGTTGTCCTCGGCCGCCGCGATTTCCTGTGCTCGCGCGGCCAACTCCAGCGCTCGCGCATCCAGTTCGCTCTCGCGCGCCTGCAAGGCGGCGAGGAAGCTGTTCTCTGCCTCCGGATCGGGTTCGGTCTGAATGGTGGGCGTCGCCTGGGCCGCACCGATCCAGCCGGAGAGGAGTTCGCCGAAGCCGGCGCGGTTGTCCGATACCCGCAGCCCGGCGGAGAGCAACAGGACGGCCGCGACGAGGGCGAGCGTGCGGGGGCCGCGGCGCCTCATGACTTCATCGCCTTGTAGACGTCCTGCAGGCTGCGCGAGAGCGTCTCGCGCGGGTCGCGCTGCGGCTCCGGAGCAGGAACAGGCGCCGCGACCGGCCGCGCCTCGCCGGTGCGCGAATCGTGCAGTGTCGCGAGCAGCAGTTCCAGCCGGCCAGCGGCCTGCTCGGCCCGGGCGGTCATGCGCGCCAGTTCGTCGACCGAAGCGCCGCTCGCCTCCTGCGCGGCACCCAAGGTCCGGCGCATGTCGTCGACGCGGGCGGAGAGGCCGGCGATCGCGGCCCCCATCCCCTTGTCGAGGCGCCCCAGTTCACGCACGCGCGCGGACAGGATCGCGCAATAGGCGGCCACGGCGAGCGAGCCGCAGATCAGCAGTCCATCTGCCAGAAATTCCATGGGATTCTCCCTCAGCTCAGTACGAATTCGGTAATGAGGATGTCTCGCACGCGCCCCTGACCGCTGACGACCTGCATGCGGCGGAGCATCTGGGCGCGCAGCCGGACGAGAGCCGCCGGATCCTCCAGATCAGCCGTATCGACCGCGCGCAGATAAGTTGTGAGCACGTCGGCGAGCCGCGGGCGGAGCTGCTCGACCTCCTCTGCGTATTGCGGATGGACCTCCAGCGTCGCGGCAAAGCGCAGATGGCGGACCTGTCGCGTCGCGACGGGGCCGAGGCTGACCAGCATCGGGTCGAGGGCCACGAACTGCATCTCGGGCAGCGGGGTCACGGGTTCCGGAGCGGCCATCTCCATCTCACCCTCCGCCATCTCCTGCGCCAAGAGCTGCAGCGGATCGAATCGCACCACGTAGAAGGCCCCGCCCCCGGCGACCAGCGCGAGAAGAACGCCGAGGATCAGCATGATCTTCCCGCCTTTCTTGGGCGCATCCTTCGTCTCGGTCTGCGTCTCGCTCACCGTGGCTCTCCTCTTTCCGTTGGCCTGTCCTAACCCGGTGACGACTAACCAATTGTTAAGCGGGACCGCCTAGGGATGAGCCCAGACGACGCGGCCCGAACGGCCGTGAAGCGACACAGAATGAGGTCGAGCTTGCCCCAGATCTTCGAGCGCCTTGATGCCCTGTCCTCCCGTGCCCGGCTGATCGCGGCAGGTGCGGCGATTGCCGTTTTCGTGGCCGTCCTGATGCTGGCGCGCATCGCGGCCGCCCCGCAGATGGC
Organism: Pontivivens ytuae; assembly: GCF_015679265.1. Classification (NCBI taxonomy): domain Bacteria; kingdom Pseudomonadati; phylum Pseudomonadota; class Alphaproteobacteria; order Rhodobacterales; family Paracoccaceae; genus Pontivivens; species Pontivivens ytuae. The sequence continues at coordinate 3,128,420 of NZ_CP064942.1, read as the reverse complement.
GCTCCTCTACTCGGGGCTCGACGGCGGTGCCGCGGCCGAGGTGATCGAGGCGCTGGAGCGGCGCGAGACCCGGTTCGACGTGCGCGGCAACGCCATCTACGTGCCGGAGACGGAGCGCGACACGCTGCGTCTCTCCCTCGCCGGCGAGGGCCTGCCGGCGCAGGGCGGCGTGGGGTACGAGCTGCTCGACAGCCTGTCGGGCTTCGGCACGACCTCGCAGATGTTCGACGCCGCCTACCGGCGCGCGCAGGAGGGGGAGCTGGCGCGCACCATCGTCGCCTCGCCTGCGATTCGCGCCGCTCGGGTGCATCTTGCGATGGGCGAGGACGGGCCGTTTCGCCGCGGTGGCGCGCGGACCAGCGCGTCGGTGACGCTGACGCCGGCGCGCGGAGGGCTGAACGTGGCACAGGCCGACGCGGTGCGGCACCTGGTCGCGTCCTCGGTGCCGGGGCTCGATCCCGCCGACGTCTCCGTCATCGACGCGGCGGCGGGGGTCGTCATCTCGTCGAGCGAGGACGGGCTGGCGCAGTCCATGTCGGACAGCCGCGCGGACACGCTGCGGCAGAATGTCCAACGCCTGCTTGAGGCACGGGTCGGCGCGGGGCGCGCCATCGTCGAGGTCTCGGTGGAGACCGATCCGGACAGCGAGACGGTGACCGAGCGCGTCATCGATCCCGAAAGCCGCGTCGCGATCCACTCCGACGTGGAGGAGGACATCGAGAATGCCGACGGCCCCGGGCCGGGTGCGGTCACCGTCGCGAGCAACCTGCCCGACGGCGACGCCGCCAGAGAGAACGACCGCAGCACCCGCGAAGTCGTCCGCACGCGCGAGCGCACGAATTACGAGGTCTCCGAAGTGTTGCGCGAGCGGGTTCGGGCGCCCGGGCAGGTCCGCCGCATGTCCATCGCCGTTCTCGTGGACGGCATCGTGGAGATCGCGCCGGACGGCACGCGGAACTGGACCCCTCGCGGGGAGGAGGAGCTGGAGACGCTCGCCGAGCTCGTCCGCTCCGCCACCGGCTTCGATGCGGCGCGCGGCGATCAGCTCACCGTGCAGAGCCTCGAGTTCCCCGAGCCGGGGCTGGAGGGCACCACCGCCGGCAATCCCGGACTGATCGGCGGCACGATCTCGGCCATGAGCCTCGTCCAGTACGGGCTCCTCGCCGTCGTCGCGCTGGTGCTCGGCCTCTTCGTGCTGCGCCCCATGCTGATGAAGCGCACCGATGACGATCTGCAGCTCATCGAGACGGAGGAGCTGCCCGCCCTCGCAGTCCCCGAGGATGCACAGCAGGACGCCGCCCGCGCGCTGGCCGCCAATCCGGAGATGGCGGCCCTCGAACAGCGCGTCGACCCGCCGCTCACGCGGCTTCGCGAAACGATCGAGGAGCGGGCGGACGAATCCTCCAGCCTGCTCCGTTCCTGGATGGAGGCCGACCTGGCTGAGGAGAACCCGGCATGACCCTGCGCGCCCTGCGCCTCGACGATTTCGACCGGCCGCACGCGGCGGTCCACGCCCCGCCTGAAACCACGCCCGAGATGGTAGAGGCGGCTCGCGAAGCCGGTTACATCAAGGGCTTCTCGGACGGCGTGGAAAAGACGCGGGAGGCCGCGGCCCGGCAGGCCGCGACCCTCGATGCCACCTTGCGCGAGGCCCTGTCCGACGCCGAGATCACGCTGGCCACTGCACAGGCAGCGGCGGAGCGGGCGCTGCTGCCGCTGGTCGAGGCGCTGCTCGACCGCCTCTTCGCCCCGGCGGCGCGCGCCTATTTCGCCGATCTCGTGGCGGATGAGCTGCGCCGCCATCTGTCCGACGCACCGCATGCTCCGTTCGAGGTCCGCGCCAGCGCACAGGACCACGACGCCATCGCCGCGGCCCTGCCCGACGGCATCCCCTGCACGGTGGAGCCAGCACTCCAGCCCGGTCAGGCACGCATCGTGAGCGAGCCCGCCTCCGCCCGCATCGACATCGAGGAGGTCTGCGCCGCCCTCAAGGCCCGGCTGACCGCCGCGCAGGACGCTCTGCACCAGACCGAGGAGACCGAAGATGAACGACGACAGCACGCGTGAGGAGACCTCCGCCGCACCGCAGCTCGGCGAGCTCGGCAATGGCGGGCTCAGCCGCACCGCAGGCCGCGCGCCCCGGGCCTTTCACGGCGTCCCGATCGAGGTGCTCGTCTCCGTCGGGCGCGCCCGGCCGATGATTGCGGATCTCGTGAAGCTGCACCGCGACTCGGTCCTGACACTCGACACCGGCGTGTCGGATCCGGTGGAGCTCTATGTCGGCGACCGGCTGATCGCGCGTGGCGAGTTGCAGGAGATGGATGACGGCTCCGGCCGGCTCGGCGTGCGGCTCACCGAAGTGGCGGACATGCACGATGGCAGCTAGGGCGGCCCTTCTCTGCCTTCTGGTCCTGCTGCCCGGCGCCGCAGCCGCGCAGGCGCTGTCCTTCGATCTGGGGGACGGGTCGCTGAGCCTGCGCACGGTCCAGCTCTTCGTGCTCGTCACGGTGCTGAGCCTCGCGCCGGGGCTCGCGATCATGCTCACCTGCTTTCCGTTCATGGTTACGGTGCTTTCCATCCTACGCCAGGCGATCGGCGTGCAGCAGGCGCCGCCCAACATGCTGATCGTGAGCCTCGCGCTGTTCCTCACGTGGTTCGTGATGGAGCCCGTCTTCTCCGCCGCGTGGGCCGAGGGGATCACGCCGCTCCTCAATCAGGAGATCGCAGTGGAGGAGTCCTTTGGCCGCACCCTCGCGCCCTTCCGGGTCTTTATGGAGGGCCGCGTCGATCCCGCCACGATCGAGACGCTGGCCAGCGCCCGCGGCCGCCCGGTCGGCGCTGAGATCCCGCTCGATCTGCTGGTCCCATCCTTCCTGCTGACCGAAGTGCAGCGCGGCTTCGAGGTCGGCTTCATGATCTTCCTGCCGTTCCTGGTGATCGACCTCGTGATCGCCGCGATCCTGATGTCGATGGGGATGATGATGGTGCCACCCGTCGTCGTCTCCCTGCCCTTCAAGCTCGCCTTCTTCGTAATGGCCGACGGCTGGACGCTGCTCGCCGGGGCATTGGTGCGGAGCTACGGATCATGAGCCGCGTGATGGAAACGCGCCGCGACCTCGCGCTGCGCGACGAAGACAAGGGGCTGCCCGCGACGACGGGTGGCCCGCAGCTGACGAAGCCGCAGAAGGCCGCCATCGTGCTCGCCGCCCTGGGGCCGGAGCGGGCGGCGCCGTTCCTCAAGGACATGAACGAGGTTCACCTCCACCGCTTCGCCGTCGCGATCAGCGGGCTGAAGCGGATCCCGAGCGAGACCCTGCGCGAAGTGTCGGAGGAGTTCATCGCGGGCCTCGGCGATGCTCAGGACGTGGCGGGCGGCGCAGACGCCGCGCGCCGGATCCTGGAGGAGGTGCTCGACAGCGCCGCGGTCGCGCGGATCATGGACGATGTCGATGGGGCCATGAACCGCTCGATCTGGGATCAGCTCGGACTTGCGCCCAGCGCTGCGGTGGCCACCTTCCTGCAGGGCGAGCACCCGCAAACCGCCGCCGTGGTGCTCAGCGAGCTGCGCGCGGACAAAGCGGCGGCCGTGCTCGAACAGCTCGAACCCGCCTTCGCGCAGATGGTCGTCCTGCGCCTGTCGCGCGTGCCGCGCCTCGACCCGGACGTGGTTTCGCTGGTGGAGACGGTCATCGTGCGCGACTTCCTCTCCGCCGTGCAGGCCAGCATGGCGACGCGCAGCCCGGCGGACCTGATCGCGGGGCTGATGAACAACGTCTCGGGGGCCACGCGGGGCCGGATGCTCGACCATCTCGACGAGCGCAAGCCCGAACTCTCCGCCGAGGTGCAGCGCGTCATGTTCACCTTCGCCGACATCGTCACCCGGGTGGAGCCGCGCGACATCGGCACGGTGGTGCGCAACGTCGACGAGGACACGCTGCTGACCGCGCTGAAAGCGGGGCTGGAGACGGAGGAGCCGAGCGCGACCTTCATCCTCGAGAACATCTCCCGCCGCCTGTCCGAACGGTATGTCGAGGACATAAAGCAGATGCAGGAGGTCAAGGTGAAGGACGGCGAGCAGGCGCAGTCGGCCATCATCGCCGAGATCCAGCGCCTCGCCAAACGCGGCGAGATGAAGCTGCGCGAGCCGGAGGTCTGAGGCTCAGAGCGTCTGCCGGCACCCGGTCTCGGCGGCACGATACACCGCCTCCTCGATCCGCAACACATCGAGGTAGTCGCGCGCCGTGTTTTCGAGCGGCGCGCCCTCGCGCAAATGGGCGACGACGTGGGCTTGCAGGGCATGGACGCAGTCGCCCGCGAAGCCGGGCCAGTCGCGGGAGGGCAGCAGCACGTCCTCGGCCTGCGATCCATGGTCCCGCAGCCGCACGCCGCCGTCCCCGCGCAGGGTGATCGTAGCCTCCGTTCCTTCCAGTTCCGCCTCGCCAAAGGTTCTTCGAGGAGTATCGCTCGCATGGTCCAGATGCCGGTTGGCGTCGAGCAGCGCGCGCACGCCGCCGGGAAAGCCGAAGAGGACATGGCCCGCGTCCTCCCCCGCGATCACGGGGTTCATCCGCCGCAGGTCCGCCATCACCCAGTCGGGTCGCCCCAGCAGGAAGCGAAAGGTGTCGATCCAGTGCACCCCGGTTTCGTGCACCAGAAAGCGCTCCATCTGCTGGAAGTAGGGCTGGCGATCGAGATAGGCGCGCGGCCCCTGCCCGTCCCCGGTGCGCAGGCGGAACGTGAGCTGATGGACCTCACCGAGGCGACCGGCCTCCAGCGCGGCGCGCATCACCCGGTACCAGGGTTGGAAGCGGAAGTTCTCGTGCACGATCAGGGGGATGCCAGCGGCTTCCGCCGATTCGGTGGCCGCAACCGCCTCCTCCATCCCGGCGCAGAACGGTTTCTGGCAGATGATGAGGCGAACGCCCGCCGCGAGCCCCGCCCGGATCGCCGCCAGATGGGTTTCGGGCGGCGTCGCGATGTCGAGGATGTCGGGCACGCCGCGCGCGAACGCCTCCTCCAGCGTCGGGAAGGCGGGCCAGCCGACCTCGGCGGCGCGCGGCAGGTCTCGGTCGACGACGGCGATGGGCGCGACGCCGTCGATCCGCTCCCATGCCTCGTGATGGAACCGAGCGAAGTAGCCTGCGCCGAGGCAGGCGACGGTGAGGGTCATACCGTCTCCGCCGCCAGCGCGTCCGCAACGGCCGCCGCGGCTTCGTCGGTCCGCGCGCTACCGCCCAGATCTCCGGTCAGCGCCTGCCCCGATCCGACGACCGTCTGCACGGCCCGTCGAAGCTGCTCCCCCACCGCGACCAGCGCCGGGGCGCCTCGCTCCTCCCCCAGCCAGTCGAGCATCATCGCCGCCGACAGGATCATCGCGTGCGGATTGGCGAGCCCCTTCCCCGCGATGTCGGGCGCCGTCCCGTGGCACGGCTGGAACACGGCGTTCTCGTCGCCAATGTCGGCAGAGGGCGCGAGGCCCAGCCCGCCCATCAGCCCGGCGCCGAGATCGGAGAGGATGTCGCCGAACATGTTCTCCGTCACCATGACGTCAAAACGCTGCGGCTGCGTGACCATCCAGAGGGCGGCCGCATCCACATAGGCGTGATCCGCGATCAGGTCGGGGTGCCGCGCCGCCTCGCCATCGAAGATCTCGCGGAAGAAGGCGAAAGCGCGGAAGACGTTGGCCTTGTCCACGCAGGTCACTCGCCCCGGCCCGCGCCCCGCGGCCTTCCGCCGGGCGGCAAGGCGGAAGGCGAAGCGGAACAGCTTCTCGCTGACCGCGCGCGTGATCACCAGCGTCTCCCGCGCCGCGTCGGCCTCCACCTCTCCCTTGCCGAGGGAGGCGAAGAGGCCTTCCGTGCTCTCCCGGATCAGGACGAAGTCGAGCGGCCCCTGGCGGCGTAGCGGCCCCGCCTGCCCCGGCGCGAGCATCACGGGACGCACCCCGGCATAGAGGCCCATGGCGATACGCAGGTCGATCTGTGGCGTGATCTCGGTGCCGTCCGGGTAGCGCACCGCGGGATCGCCCATGGCCGAGAGCAGGATCGCGTCCGCCACCCGCGCTGCCTCCAACGAGGCCGCGGGCAACGCCTCGCCGGTCTGCGCATAATGCCCCGCACCCGCCGGCAGCGTCTCGAAGGCCAGCGCGAACCCATGGCTGCGGCCGAGCCGCTGGAGGAGGTCGAGCGTCGGCGCCATGACCTCCGGCCCGATCCCATCGCCCTCGAACACTGCAATGTGATAGGTCTCGCTCATCCCTGCCTCCCCGCACGGTTTTCCGCGCCACAGTGCCCGCACCTCACGCGCTCTGTCGAGCATCGTGACTTTCCGCGGGGCGGAAGCGGTCTAGGTCCTGCAACGGACAGAGTTCGGGACTTCGCCATGGCAGCGCCTGCGACGCAGACTGCTTCATTTGACGACCGACCGGGGGCGGTGACGCTGCTTCCGCCGGGAAACGTGTTCGTGGCCCCCGAGATTGCTCATGTGATGGCCCTGCCGCTGGGACCGGTCCGCGTGGCCGAAGTCACAGCGCAATCGGGCGATCTGATCTCGATCCCGCCGGGCCTCACGGCACGCCTCGGCTGGTCTCGCGCGCGGCTGCCCGTGATCGCGGCTCGGGCGCGGGAGCTCCATGAGGAGGTGGTCGTACTCGACCAGCCGCCCGGCGCGCTGGAGCTCGCCCGCCTCGCCGAACTGCAGGCGGGCGACGCGGTCTCCGCCGCGGCCCTCGCAGATCTCGTCGCCATCTGCTTCAGCGCGGGCCGCACCCGCCTGCGCCGTGTCCCGCAAAAGGTCGAGGCCAGCTCGCTCGCCCGCCTCTGCACCTATGTCGACGGGCATCTCGACGGCGCGATCCGGATCGCCGACCTCGCCGCGATCTGGGGCCAGCCGCCGGAGGAATTCCGCCGCACCTTCCGCAGTTCGACCGGCTACAGCCCCTATGCCTTCGTCATCTCGCGGCGGCTCGACCGCGCGCAGGAGCTGCTGCACGAGCCGGAACGCTCTATCGCGGAGGTCGCGATGATGACCGGCTTCTCCTCGCAGAGCCACATGACGGACACGTTCCGCCGCGTGCTCGACATCACGCCGGCCGAGTATCGCCGCAGGATCGTGGTGGAAGGGATGGTGGGACGTACTGGATTCGAACCAGTGACCCCAGCGATGTGAACACTGTGCTCTACCAACTGAGCTAACGTCCCGGGTCGGCGGAGCATGTCGCATCTGCACGCCGGAGGGTCAAGGGCAAAACGTCGCTCAGGCCACCAGCCGGTCCAGCATTCCGGGCAGATCATCGTAGTGATCGAAGAGCGCGTCGGGCGCGAGCTCCGCCGTGCGCGCCGCCTGCGGGCCGAAGTTCACAAGGACCACCGGCACGCCCGCATTGCGCGCCGTGTCGCGGTCCGTCACCGTATCGCCCACCAGCACCGAACGCGCCTGCGCCCCACCCGCGCGACGCACCGTCTCGCGCAGGTGCTCGGGGTCGGGCTTGCGCACCGGCAGCGTGTCCGCGCCCAGCATCGCGGCGAAGCGGGTGCGGATGCCGAGGCGCGTGAGAAGCGTCTCCGCCAGCCCCTCGGGCTTGTTGGTGCAGACCGCGAGCACCCAGCCTGCCCCCGCCAGCCGGTCGAGTGCGGCCTCCACCCCGGGATAGAGCACCGTGTGCACGTCGATATGGGCGGCGTAGTGGTCGAGCAAGCGTTGGTACTCCTCGTCGATCAACACGTCGGGCGCCCCCGTCCGCTCCACCCCCAGCCGCAGCATCGCGCGCCCGCCGCGGAAGGCCGTGAGAGCGTCGGCCACCGGATCGAGCGGGGTGCCGAAGCCGCGCGCGACGAAGCAGGCATTGGCCGCCGCGATCAGGTCGGCGCTGGTATCGGCGAGCGTGCCGTCCAGATCGAAGACTGCCGTGCGCATGTGAACTCCCCGCTCCCGTGCAACCGAGTGAAACGAAAGCTGATTGAAGGCCGCTTTCCGAGCCCTGCGGGCGCCGTTATAAGCCGCGCTCAAACGAGGGACCACAAGAATGAACACCGCGATCATCCTACTCGCCGCAGGACAAGGCACCCGGATGCAATCGGACCTGCCGAAGGTCCTTCACGAGATCGGCGGCGCACCGCTGATCGCCCACGCCCTGCGCTCCGCCGACACGCTCGCGCCCTCGCGCACCGTGGTCGTGACCGGGCATGGCGGTGATGAGGTGGCGAAGGTCCTGGCGGACTACGCGCCCGAGGCCGAGACCGTGGAGCAGGTCGACCAGCTCGGCACGGCCCACGCGGTCGACCAGGCGCGCGGCGCGCTGGCGGACTTCGAGGGCGACGCCTTCGTGCTCTACGGCGACACCCCCTTCGTCCGCGGCGAGACGCTGGAGGCGATGCAGGCCGAGCGCGCCAAGGGCGCGGCCGTCGTCATCCTCGGCTTCGAGGCGGCCGATCCCGGTGGCTACGGTCGCCTGAAGACCGGCCCCGACGGGCTGGAGGCGATCGTGGAGGCAAAGGACGCCTTACCTGAGGAACTCGCCATAACCCTCTGCAATTCCGGCGTGGTCTGCGCCGACCGTACCACGCTCTTCGAGCTTGTCGCGGCCGTGGGTAACGACAATGCGAAGGGCGAATACTATCTCACCGACATCGTCGCCATCGCCCGGTCGCGCGGCCTGAAATGCGCCGTCGTCACCTGCGCGGAGGAGGAGACGCTGGGCGTGAACTCACGCACGGACCTCGCGGCCGGCGAGGCGGCGTTCCAGGTCCGGATGCGGGAGGAGGCGCTGGCGACCGGTGTCACGCTGACCGCGCCCGAGACCGTCTTCTTCGCCTTCGACACGGTGGTCGGCCGCGACGTGAGCATCGGCCCCAACGTGGTCTTCGGCCCCGGCGTGACGATCGAGACCGGCGCCACGATCCGCGCCTTCTGCCATCTCGAAGGGTGCCACGTCTCCGAGGGTGCCACGGTGGGCCCCTTTGCCCGCCTGCGCCCAGGGGCGGAGGTCGGCGGCAACGCCCATGTCGGCAACTTCGTCGAGGTGAAGAACGCGGTGCTGGGCGAGGGCGCCAAGGTCAACCACCTCACCTATATCGGCGACGCCGATATCGGCGAGCGCACGAATATCGGCGCGGGCACCATCACCTGCAACTATGACGGCGTGTTCAAGCACCGCACGACCATCGGGGCGGAGGCGTTCATCGGCTCCAACTCCGCGCTCGTGGCACCCGTGACCATCGCCGATGGCGGCTACGTCGCCTCGGGCTCGGTCGTGACCACCGATGTCGGCCCCGGAGACCTCGCCATCGGGCGCGCGCGGCAGGTCAACAAGCCCGGCCTCGGCGCACGCCTCGTCGCCCGCCTCAAATCGCTCAAGGAGAAACGCTGATGTGCGGCATCATCGGGGTCCTGTCCGACCACTCCGCCGCCCCGCTTCTGGTGGAGGCGCTGCGGCGGCTGGAATATCGCGGCTATGACAGCGCGGGCATCGCGACGGTGCACGAGGGTGTGCTCGACCGCCGCCGCGCCGTCGGCAAGCTCGGCGCCCTCGCGGATCTCCTGGTGGACGACCCGATCAAGGGGAAGGCCGGGATCGGCCACACCCGCTGGGCGACCCATGGTGCCGTGACCACGCCGAATGCCCACCCGCACGTCGCGGGACCCGTCGCGGTCGTGCATAACGGCATCATCGAGAACTTCCAGGAGCTACGAAAGGAGATCAACGACCGCGGCGTCGAGCTCCAGACCGAAACAGATACGGAGACGGTCGCCCAACTCTGCGCGCTTTACATGGCCGACGGGATGGGGCCGGAGGAGGCGGCGGCCGCAACGCTCAAGAAGCTGACCGGCGCCTTCGCCCTCTGCTTCCTGTTCGACGGGGAGGAGGATCTCCTGATCGCCGCCCGCCAGGGTCCGCCGCTCGCGATCGGCTACGGGGATGGCGAGATGTTCGTGGGCTCCGATGCGGTCGCCCTCGGCCCGCTCACCCGCCGCATCGCCTATCTCGAAAGCGGCGACCATGCCGTCGTCACCCGCGCCGAGGCCCGCATCTTCGACGCCGAGGGCAAGAGGGTGGAGCGCGAGATCCGCACCGTCTCCCTCGACAACGCGATCGCGGAGAAGGGCGAGCACCGCCACTTTATGGCGAAGGAGATCCACGACCAGCCCGAGGTGCTGACCTACGCCCTGCAATCCTACACGACGCCGGAGCGCGACCGCATCGGCGGCTTCGTCGAGGAGCTCGATTTCGAGGGTGTCAACCGGATCATCCTGGTGGCCTGCGGCACCGCCTTCTACGCCTGCCACGTTGCGCGCTACTGGTTCGAGCAGATGGCCCGCATCCCGGTGGAGATCGACGTGGCTTCCGAGTTCCGCTACCGCGAACCGCCCATCGATGGCGGCGACATGGCGATCTTCGTCAGCCAGTCGGGCGAGACGGCGGACACCTTCGCCGCCCTCGAATACTGCAAGGGCCGCGCGGGCAAGATCGTGGCCGTGGTCAACGCCACCGAAAGCTCCATCGCCCGCGCCTCGGACGTCGTGCTGCCGATCCGCGCAGGAGTGGAGATCGGGGTCGCCTCGACCAAGGCCTTCACCTGCCAGCTCATGGTCCTGCTCGCGCTCGCCATCCGCGCCGGCCGCGCCCGCGGCGCCCTGATGCCGGAGCGGGAGGCGCGGCTCGTCAGCGCCCTCTTCGAACTGCCGCGCCTCATGGCGGAGGCGATCGCGACCGAGGATCAGATCGCCGAGACCGCGAAGTGGCTCGCGAATGCGCGCGACATCCTCTTCCTCGGCCGGGGCCTGATGTATCCGCTGGCCCTCGAAGGCGCGCTGAAGCTCAAGGAGATCAGCTACATCCACGCCGAGGGCTATGCGAGCGGCGAGCTCAAGCACGGCCCCATCGCCCTGATCGACGAGACGGTGCCCGTCATCGTCTTCGCCCCCCGCGACGCGCTCTTCGAAAAGCTGGTGAGCAACATGCAGGAGGTGATGGCCCGCGGTGGCCGCGTGCTCCTCGTCACCGATGCGGAAGGGGCCATCATCGCGCAGGAAGGCACGGCGGAGGTCCTCGTCATGCCAACCCTCGATCCGGTGATCGCCCCCATCGTCTATGCGGCACCGGCGCAACTGATCGCATATCATACGGCCGTCATGAAGGGCACGGATGTCGATCAGCCCCGCAATCTCGCAAAGTCGGTCACGGTCGAGTAGGATTCGGGGCGGGCAGCCCGGTCCGCCACGACCGGGGGAAAAGCAAAGCCATCTGGGGACACAACCATGATCCGTACCGCCGTTTTCGCGTCCGTCCTTTTCGCACTCGCGGCCTGCGAGCCGCAGGGGCCCGAGCCGCTAGCCGACGCCGTGCTCGTGAAGCCGACCTGCTACACCGTCGATCTCTACGACGATCCTTACGGCCGCAACGAGATCCAGCCGGCCAAGGAAGGCCTGCCGCAGACCTGGAACCGCTATCTCGGCGTCTGGGGCAACAGCGCCTGGAACGGCCAGCAATGCCACGAGATCTATGTGACGGAGGTCTTCCAGGACGGCTCCGCCGTGGTGATCGACACGACCGCGCCCTTCGGCCCGCTGCGCGCCGAGAGCCACCGCCGCCCAGGCTTCATCAACGAGGCGGGCAACCTCGTCGTCTTCGCCAATGGTCGCCGCGTCGTCTATTTCTGGGAGGACGGGCGCCTGCGCGGACAGCGTGAGCGTACCGACGGCCAGTTCGATCAGGTGCTGCTGAGCCGCAAGAGCGCATGACGCCCGAGGCCGCACTCGCCGCGCTGGAGGCGCGCGGCGATCCGGCCCGCGCAGCGGAGATGGCGGCCTATCACAAGGTGGAGCGGCGCTATCTGGGCCTCTCCAACGGCACGGTCGAGGAGCTGGCGCGCGACTGGCGCGCGGACCTCGACCGGGATGCGCGGGTGGCGCTGGCCGCCGCCCTCTGGGATAGCGACATCTTCGAGGCGCGGATCGCAGCGACGAAGCTGCTGACCCAAGCCCGCATCAAGCCCGACGACGCGCCGGTCTGGGCCGAGATCACCCGCTGGGTGCCGCAATTCGACTCCTGGGCCATCGCAGACGCCGCCGCCAAACCCGCGGAGCGCCGCCTGCGCGCCGATCCCGGCCGCCTCGACGAGTTGGAACGCTGGACCGAGGCCGAAAACATGTGGCAGCGCCGCGCCGCCCTCGTCTTCACCCTCGACTGGGCCAAGGGCCGGCATCCGTCCGAGGCGGATCTCGCAGCGCGCGAACGCATCCTCGGCTGGGCCGCCGCCTACACCGCCGACCGCGAATGGTTCATCCAGAAGGCCGTCGGCTGGTGGCTGCGCACCCTCTCGAAGCACGATCCGGAGCGCGTCCACGCCTTTCTTGCCGCGCACGGCGACGCCATGAAGGCCTTCGCCCGGCGCGAGGCGACGAAGCACCTCGCCTGATCATCACTCTCGCCAAATACGCCCGCCGGAGGCGTCAGGCCACCGCGCCCTGCCCGCGATCCTCCCGCTTCTTTGAGAGGGCCATGATGCGAATGCCCGGCCGGACCTCGGGCGGGTTGTCGCCCTCGACCAGCCGCAGGCCGCCCTCACCGACATAGCCGAAGATCTTCGCGTCCGGGTTGGCGGCCATGTAGTCCTCCAGCCCGAACTCCTCGCTCAGCCGCGTGGTGCGGAACGACCAACCCTCGGCGACCAGCCGCGCGAAATCCTCGTAGGAGGTGCCGGGCCCGAACTGCCGCCCACCGAGCTGCGCGGGCAGCTCCTGCCGCCCCTCCGCCCCCTCGCAGCGGCCGATCTGGAAGACGTTGTTGCGCCCGAATTCCGGCCCGAAATCGGTGCCGACCAGCGCGTTGTAGCCGTCGTTGTCGGTCGCCGCGAGTACCGCGCCGTACTTTGCGAGGTCGAGGGAATGTTCCGCCGCCTCCGACAGGATCTCCCCGTGATAGGTCGGGATCCCGGCCTCCCGCACCGCGCGCAGGCGGAACCAGTTGCGGTCGACGACGAGCACCGGGATCTCAGCCTTCTCCAGTGCCTTGGCGAGGTTCAGCGACCAGCGCGAGCCCCCCACGATCAGCAGCCCCGGCTTCGAGGCCGCCGTCAGCCCCAGGAACCGCGCGAGCGGCGCCATGGAAAAGCCGTGCAGCACTACCGTGCCCGCAACGAGCGCAAAGGCGAGCGCGGTAAGCTGCGCCCCGTCCGCAACGCCGAGATCCACAAGCTGCGTGCCGAAGAGGCCGGAGACCGCCACCAGCACCACACCCCGTGGCCCGATCCACGCGATCATTGCCTTCTCCTGCCACGGCAGCCCGGTTCCGATCAGCGAGACCAGCACCGTGACAGGCCGCGCGATTAGCACCACGACGAGGACGAAGAGCACCGTGCGAAGGCTCAGCGTCTGCAGGTCCGCCATCGTCAGCGAAGCGGCGAGCAGCACGAACACGCCGGAGACGAGGATGATCGTCGCATGCTCCTTGAACCGCCGGATCTCGTCGAGCGAGGGCAGATGCGTGTTGGCGAGGTAGATGCCCATCAGCGTCACCGCGAGCAGCCCGCTTTCGTGCAGGACGTAGTCGGAAGCGGCATAGATCAGCAGCACGGCGCCGAAGAGGACCGAGACCTTCATGTATTCCGGCACCTTGCCCCGCCGGAACGCCCACGCGATCACCCAGCCGCCGGCAAAGCCGAGCACCGTGGCGAGCGTGATCCCCTGCACCAGATGCCAGATCGCACCGGCGAGTGTCAGGGAGCCGTAGAGGGCGAGGAACACCTCGAAGGCGAGCACCGCCGCGAGCGCCCCGATGGGATCGTTGACGATCGCCTCCCATTTCAGGATCCGCGCGGGCCGCGATTGCAGCCGCGCCTGCCGCAAGAGCGGCGTGATCACGGTCGGCCCGGTCACGATCATGATGCCGCCGAAGACGATCGAGCTCTCCCAGCTCAGCCCCGCGCCATATCGGATCGCGAGCGTCGACATCAGCCAGCCGAGCGGCGCGCCGATCACCACCAGCCGGGTGACGGACGGCCCCGCATCCTTCAGGCTCTTGAAGTTCAGCGTCAGCCCGCCCTCGAACAGGATCACGGCGACCGCCACCGCGATGATCGGCTTGAAGAGCTCGCCGAAGGTCGCCTGCGGCACCAATAGGCCCGTCGCCGGTCCCACCACCAGCCCCGCCGCGAGCATCAGCACGATGGCCGGGAGCTGGAACCGCCACGCGAGCCACTGCGATCCGATGCCGACGAGGCCAATAAGGGCGAAGGTGGTGACCGGGTCCATGCGCGCTCCTGCTGGAGGCCGCTCAGGACCTCGAATAGTCGATGATGCCGAGGCGCCACGCGGCGACCCGACCGAGATTGAGCCAGAAGGATAGGCCTTCGCGCAGATATGACCACGCGCGCCGCAACGGCGCCGCGCTCTCGGCCCGCCTCAGCGCCACCACGTCGAGCCCGGCGGTTCGGAACAGCAACTGAGCCCGCGGCAAATGGAAGCCGCTGCTGACCAGCACCAGCCGCCGCCCGGCGAGGTCTTCTCGCGAAAACAGGGCGTTCTGGATCGTGTTGCGGCTTTCGCTCTCCACGCTGATCCGGGCCGGGGCGACGCCCAACTCCTCGGCGAGGCGCGCCATCGCCGCGGCCTCCGAAATCGGATCGGGCAGCCCGCCGGTGAAGTGGAGCCGCTGGTTCGGGCCGAGCATCTCGACCGCCGCGCGGACCCGGCGGGTGGAGGCGCCTTTCAAGGCACCGTCCTCCACCCCGCCCCCGAGCACCACGATGATCTCGGCCTGTGGCACTGGGTCCCCGGCTCGTGGGATCAGAGCGGCGCGCAGAGCGATGACCGCACTGGTGACCAGCGGCAGGAGGAGTGCTGCGATCAGCAGCACTCTCATCCCCGCGTGTGCGCCCGGTCACGCAGCTCGCGCCGCATGATCTTGCCGGTTGCCGTCATCGGCAGATCCTCTACGAAGATCACGGCGCGCGGAGCGACATGCGGGCTGATCCGCTCGCGCACCCGGGCGATCAGCGCGTCCGCCTTGCCCTCTGCCGCCGCCCCCTCGCGCAACACCACGTAGGCCTGCACCGCTTCCGTGCGCACCGGGTCGGGCACGCCGATCACACCGGCCATGGTCACGTCTGGATCGCCGGCGAGGCACTCCTCGATCTCGCTCGGCCCGATGCGGTAGCCCGACGATGTGATCACATCGTCCGTCCGGGAGGAGAAGTAGACGAAGCCGTCCTCATCCATCCGCGCCACGTCTCCAGTCAGCATCCAGGGGCCGCGGAACTTCTCCATCGTCTTGTCGGGGTTCTTCCAGTACTCGAGGAACATCGCCGGGTCCGGACGACGCACCGCGATCTCGCCCTCCTCGCCCGGCGGCAGCGGGCCGTCCGGGCCCAGGATCGCCACCTCGTGCCCCGGCACGGCCCGCCCGGTGGAGCCCGGCCGCGGCGCGTCCATCGAGGCCATATTGCCGAGCACCAGGTTGCACTCGGTCTGTCCGTAGAACTCGTTGATGTCGGTGCCCAGCCGCTCCCGCCCCCAGGCGAGGAGGTCGGCGCCCAGCGCCTCGCCGCCCGATCCGACGGTGCGCAAGCTTGCCTGCCCCGTGCTCTGCCGCATCAGCTTCAGCGCCGTGGGCGGCAGGAAGACGTTGCGCACGCCCAGCCGCTCCATCAGCCAGAAGGCGTGGTCGGGGTCGAACTTCGCCATCCGGTGCGCGATCAGCGGCACGCCGAGGGTCAGCGCCGGCAACATGACGTTGGTCAGCCCTCCCATCCAGGCCCAGTCGGCCGGCGTCCAGAGGCAGTCGCCCGGCTGCGGCAACCACTCGTGATGGGTCTCCACCCCTGGCAGGTGGCCAAGTAGCACCTTATGCCCGTGCAGCGCCCCCTTGGGCGGCCCGGTCGTGCCGGAGGTGTAGGAGATGAAGGCGGGATCGGTCAGCGACGTCTCCGCCACTGGGCAGGCATCGGCGGCTTTGCCGAGCTCCTGCCAGAAGCCGAAGGTGCCCGCCTCCCGCTCATCGATGGAGTAGATGAAATCGAGCTCCGGCAACTCGTCGCGGATCGCGAGCAGCTTCGGCAGGTTGATCCGGTCGGTCACGACGACCTTCGCGCCGGAATGCCCGATCCGGTACTTCAGCCCGTCCTCGCCGAAAAGTGTGAAGAGCGGCACCGCCACCGCCCCCAGCTTGTAGGCGGCGAGATGCGTCAGCACCGTCTCCGGCGTTTGCGGTAGCAGCACGGCAATCCGGTCGCCGCGCACGACGCCCCGCGCGGCGAAGGCGTTGGCGAGCCGCGACGACGCCCGTGAAAGCTGGATGTAGGTGTAGTCCCGCAGCTCTCCATCGGGCCGCAGATAGGTCATCGCCCGCCGCTCAGGCGTCACCCGGGCCCAGCGCTCGCAGGCCTGTTCGGCGATGTTGTAGCGGGCGGGCGTCGGCCAATGGAAGGCGTCGCGCATCGCGGCCCAGCTCCCCAGATCGGGGACCAGGGTGGTGTCGGGCAGGCTGGGGGGTATCGTGCTCACGTCTCTCTTCGATGTTGCGGCCGGTCAGGATTTCTTGAGCGTGACATCGGCGAAGCCGACATAGACCCAAGCGCCACCCGGGCTCTCCTCGAACCGGTAGAGGCCCTGCAGGTCGCCGATCAGCGACGCGGTCCCGGCGATCCGCCAGCAGGCGTCGAAATCACAGGCGATCTGCGAGGTTTGAAGCCCGGCAATGCCGTTGGCGTCGGCGTAGTTCTTCACCGCCTGCGCGGTGCCCGGCGGGGCGGAGGGGTGGTCCCAACCCCAGAGGAAGGTCTCGTCCTGCGGGTTCCAGGTCCCGACGAGCTGGACCGGGGCTGATGCCTCCGTCCCGTCGTCGAAGAACCAGGAGATCCGGCCGGCGGCGGGGTCTACGTCGAACCGCCGCGCCTCATCCATGCGCCACGCGCCGCTATGGGCGCTCTGTTGTGCGGCGACGTGGTTGCCGGCCATTGTCAGGAGCGTCTCGTAGTCGGTCGGCAGCTCCGGTGCTCCGGTCCGCCCGCCCTCGGCGGGTACTGCGGTTGCCGCTGTGGCGAGGCCCAGGGTCGAGAGGATCGTCTTGAACATGGCGCCTCGTCCCCGTGTTGTCTGGCGCGAAGGCATCCGAAGGCCGTGCCGCGGCGCGTCGAGCGATGCCGCATCAACGGGCATGATGAGAGCGAACCCGGTCATGCAGTCCTTCCTCTCACCATTGGGCAAAAACTCATCATAAGTCCCCCGACCGCGCAAGTCCGCGGCGCGGGCGGGTCAGCACCTCGACCGGATCGCCGTTGAAGGTAGAGCGGTAGGCGATGTCGTATCCCATCTCGCCCGCCAGCTTCAGCGAGCGTTCGTTGTCGGCGGCGATCATCGCGCAGGTGGCGTCGAAGGCCGGATGCGCATCGGCCCAGGCGAGCATCGCGCCCACCGCCTCCCGCGCGTAGCCCTGCCCGCGGCCCGTCTCGTTGAAGACCCAGCCTGCCTCCGGCATGTCGGGCAGCGGCGGGTCGAGCTCGCGCATGGCGTTGAGGAAGCCGACCTCGCCGAGATACGCGCCGTCCTCCTTGCGCCGCACGGCCCAGAAGCCCCAGCCCTCCAGCGCCCACTCGCCGACCCGGCGCAGCAGGCGAGCGCGGGCGTCCGAGCGCTTGATCGGCGCGCCCGCGATGTTGGCCACCACCATCGGATCGCGCCACAGCGCCCAGAGGTCGTTAAAATCAGCCGCGCCATGCGGCGTCATCGTGAGCCGTGCCGTCTCGATGCTCCGGTTCATTCCGCGATCGCCTCCAGCAGCGTGACGGCGAGGTCCCGGCGGAGGTCGCGCAGGGCCGCGAAGCTCTCCGCCTCCATGTAGAGGGCGAAGGCGAGCGGCGCCGCACCCTCCCGCACCTGCCAACCGACATACCAGCCGCCGAAGGGTCCGGCGAGGTTGCCCGGGACGAGCGGCCCCGCGCCGGTCTTGGCGTGGAGGCCGGCGTGATCGGGCTCGGCGCTGATCTCCGCCAATATCTCCAGATGCTCCGGTGCGACCCCGGCGGTGCCCGACAAAAGGCTCTCCAGAAACGCGACCTGCCCGGCGACCGAGATCTCCAACGGGCCGCCCAGCCAGAAGTCGTCGCGCCCCTCCCCCGGGTCGGCATTGCCGTAGTCCCAGCGCGCCAGCCAGTCGCGGTAGCGGTCGGAGCCGACCTCGGTCGCCACGTCCCTGAAGTACCAGACCGCGGACGCGCGGAAGGCGGTGGCCAGCGTATGGTCCTGCAGCCAGGCGTCCGGCCACCAGCGCCCCGCGGGGTGCCTGCTGCTATCCCAGGTCCGCAGCGCGTTGGGTCCGTCCGCGACGCCGATCTCCAGCGCGATCAGCAGGTTGGGGATCTTGAAGGTCGACCAGGGCCGGTGGGCCGTATCGAGATCACTGCCCTCCAGCACGTACCGCTCCGCCCCGCCGACACTGCGCGCGAGGAAGGCGACCTCTTGCACGCCCGGCGCGTCCACGAACGGCGCACGCGGGATCACCTCATCGGCCTGCGCCCCCGTCGCCAGCAGCACGAGCGCGCAGAGCCAACCCCTCATGGCTTCGGCCGCGTCTCGGCGAAGGCGGGCAGACCACGCATATCGGCCACCAGCCGGTCGAGCATCGGCGTGTCGCCCACGTCGAGATCGGGGAAGACGACCTCCACCATCTCACCCGCGATCGCCACTGCGATGTCACCGCCCATGGGCTGGTCGGTCCGCGAGAGCCAACCGGCCTCGGGCACGCGGCCCTCCAGCACCTGGATCCCGGCCCGGATCTGCCCCTCCAGCCGCTCGATCCAGGCGGGGTAATGGAATTCCTCGGGCCGCCGCACCTTGTCGTAGACCAGCGCTACGATCTTCTCGGCGGTGGAGGTGGCATAGGCGATGTCCTGCAGCGTCCGCCGCCGCTCGGCCCCGCCCGCGGGCAGCAGGCGCGCCTCCTCCGGCGCCGTTTCCTCAAGGTGGTCGATGATCGCCGCCGTCTCCACCAGCACCTCGCCATCGTCGAGCACAAGGGCGGGTACGCGGCCCAGCGGGTTCACCGCCTTGATCTCCTCCCACTGCGGTCCGGCGACTAGCAACTGCCGCCGCTCGACCTCGCGCCCCTGCAGGTCACACCAGATCGCCACGCGGCGCGCGAAGGGTGACATGTCTCGTCCGTAGAGGATCATCCCGCTCTCCCTTCAGAGGCTGCGTTCGTCGTAATAGACGTCGAGCACCACGACCCGCGCCTGATCGACGCCAAGCGCGCGCACCGCGTCGAGCGAGATCCGGTCCATCCGCGCATCGTCGCCCGGACGCAGCTCGACCTGCGCGCCCTGCCCCGTCTCCTGATCCACGACCCAGCCGTTCACCACGCGCTGGATCCCGGCCATGGAGAGCCAGGCGCCCGTCTCCTCGACACTGACCTCAGCCACGGTCGGGCCGATCAAACGGCCACTGACAGGCGAGGGCTGGCCGGGATCGGCGATATTGGGGGTCGGCGGCGGCGCGGGCTGCTCCGCCGGAGTGCAGGCCACCAACGCAGCGAGGCAGAGGAGAAACCGGGTCATGCTATGCTCCGTTTTGCACGGCGTGAAACGGGCCGGGGTGCGTTCTTGCAACCGGTCCGGCGCAACCCTACTCTCCCGGACATGAGCGATCAAACTGCACCGCTGATCGACCCCTTCGCGCGGGCCATCACCTACCTCCGGGTCAGCGTGACCGACCGCTGCGATTTCCGCTGCACCTACTGCATGTCGGAGCACATGACCTTCCTGCCGAAGGCGGAGCTGCTGAGCCTCGAGGAGCTCGATCGGCTCTGCACCGCTTTCGTCGATCTGGGCGTGAAGAAGCTGCGGATCACCGGGGGCGAGCCGCTGGTGCGCCGCGGGATCATGACCTTCTTCGAGGGGATGGGGCGGCACCTCGTCACCGGCGCGCTCGATGAGCTGACGCTGACCACCAACGGCTCCCAGCTCCGCCGTTTCGCCCAGCCGCTGGCCGATGCGGGCGTGCGGCGGGTCAACGTCTCCCTCGACACGCTCGACGAGAAGAAGTTCGCGGACGTCACCCGCTGGGGCCGCTTCGCGCAGGTTATGGACGGCATCGACGCCGCGATTGAGGCCGGGCTCAAGGTCAAGATCAACGCCGTGGCCCTCAAGGGCGTGAACGACGACGAGGTGGAGAAGATGGTCGAGTGGTGCCACGCGCGCGCCATGGACCTCACCTTCATCGAGGTCATGCCGATGGGCGACGACATCGACCGGCTGGACCAGTACTGGTCGCTCAAGGATCTGCGCGCCCGGCTGGAGGAAAGCTGGCAGCTCGTCGACATCCCCTACAAGACCGGCGGCCCCGCCCGCTATGTTCGGGTGGAGGAGACGGGCGGCCGCGTCGGCTTCATCACGCCGCTCAGCCACAATTTCTGCGAAAGCTGCAACCGCGTGCGGCTGACCTGCACCGGACAGCTCTACATGTGCCTCGGCCAGGACGACGACGCGGACCTGCGGAAGGTGTTGCGGGCGAGCGACGACGACGCAGTGCTGCACGACGCGATCCGCCGCGCGATCGATCGCAAGCCCAAGGGCCACGATTTCGACTATTCGCGTCAGAAAGTGGCGGGCGAGATGGGCCGCCACATGAGCCATACCGGCGGATGAAACACCTGATCGACGGGCTGCGCGGAAGGGCGACGATGCGTCGGCTGGCCCGGACGCTTGCCGAAAACGATGAGCTCAGCGGGCTCACCGCCCCCCGCTTCATCCGGAACCGCAGCGGCAAGCTGACCTTCGAGGCAACGCTCGACGGCCATCCAGTGCTGGTACAGCGCTTTACGCGGGAGGATCCGCCGACGGTCGCCCGCAACGTCCATGAAGCCTACCGCAAACTGCGCGAGGTCATGGGCGACGGCGCTTTCACCGTCCCCACCCCGATCGCCGTCGTGCCCGAGGAAGGGACCGTCGTGACCGAGCGGGTCGACGGGATACCTGTGCGCGCCATGCTGCGCGAAGATCCGGCTGCCGCAGCTGACGGCCTGCGCCGCTCGGGCATGTGGCTCGCCCGGCTCCACGCGGCCTTCCCGCCCTATGTGCGTCCCGTCGATATCGGCAAGCAGGCCGAGAACCTGCTCGGCGCGCCTTTGCGTTCACGCAATGCCGAGCTCCGCACCTTCGCGCAGGAGACGTTGCGCACCGCCCGCGGTTGGGGCGTCCGTTCGCTGCCGTTGGTGAAGTTCCACAAGGACTTCGCGCCGGACAACGTGGTGCTGGGGCTGGAGCAGACCTGGGCGGTGGATCTCACCAACACCAAGCGGCGGCTCGCAGCGCTCGACCTGTCGCATTTCCTCGTCGCCGCAACCCGGCAGACGGGTCCGATCGAGGGGCCGCGCGATGCGGGCGGCGTGCCGCTGCTGCTGTCGGAACCCTTCCTCGAAGGTTACGCCGCCGGTCAGGATACCGAGATGCGGGAGCTCGCCGCACTCTTCACGCGCTGCTGGCTCGCGCAGAAGATCGGGCGCGGCATCGTCCACAGCGGCTTCGCCAAGATCGCGGGAAATGTCGCGCAGTATCAGGAGCTTCTGGCGAGGCGAGAGAGGAACGCGGCCTGACGGTCGTGAAACTCCCGCGCGATCTCCAGCTCGAACGCATCGAAGACGTGGATGCCGCCGGGTAACACGTGAAGCTCCGTCGCGTTACCTGCCCCGGCCCAGCGCGCGGCCATCATCAGCGTGTCGTCGATGAGCGGATCCATCGTGCCGACCTGGAACAGCGCCGGCGGCAGGTCCTGAAGGTCGGCATGAAGCGGCGAGGCCGCCCGCCGCCCAGCCGCATCGAGCGCCAGATTGTCCACGAACCACCGGATCGTCGGGGTCGAGAGCACCAGCGGCTCATCCCCCCAATTCGCCGCGGAGGGCGTCAGGTCGAGGTCGAAGCAGCCGTAGTTCAGCACGACGCCCGCCACGCCGCGCCCGCGCAGATGCAGCGCAAGGAGCGCCGACAGGTGCCCCCCGGCGGACTCGCCGCCAATGAGGAACGGCCCCTCGCCGAACGGGCGGTCGGCCAGCAGGTGCTCCGCCGCGGCCACGCAATCCTCGAAACAGGCGGGCCACGGGTGCTCGGGTGCCAGCCGGTACTCCTCCGAGGCGACCGTCAGCCCCGTCCGCTCGGCGATCCGCTGGTTGATCCGGTCGTAATGTGACGGACGCCCGAGCGTCCAGCCGCCGCCATGGATGTGCAGGTAGACGCCTGCCCCCGCGCCCGGCGAGATCCGCAGCCGCCCGCCGTCGAAGTCGTGCCATTGCGAGCCGTCATCCGGCCCCGCGACCGGGAACACGCCCTTCCCCTCATCGCGGGCCTGCCGCGTGAGCTCCGGCGGCACGGTGTGGGTCGGCGGCAGCTCCGCCACCTCCTCCCGAAACCTCTTGAGAAAAGCCTGCGTCTCGGCGGAGATGGCGTCGGGGCGGAACAGCGCGGGGTCGATCTGCATGGGCGGCAGCCTAGCCACGCCGCCGCACGCCCGTCCAGCCGCGCTCAGCTCTCATCGACCAGCCGCACGATCAGGCCGTCGCGCACGGTGAACGCACTGGCGCCTGAAAACCTCAGCTCCTGCCCCGCGCGCCAGCCATTCTCCATGTCCTGCGCCACGGTCGCCGTGAACTCGATGTCGAGGACGGAGAGATCGTCGACCACGATGTAGTTGAGCACAGACTGCCGCCGCGCGCTGAACGCCGCGGCTCCCTGCCGGGCCAGTTTCTCGAACGCCGCGCGCCCGGTCAGTTCCACCGTTTCGGAGCCGGAGGAGATGTTGCGGAACGACACGTCCTCCGAGAGGCACGCCAGCATGCCCTCCACATCCCGCTTGTTGTAGGCGGACAGGTAGCGGACCACGACTTCGGGCAGATCGCGCAAGCTCTAGAGGGCGCTCGCGCGCAGCAGCCGCTGGCGGGTCGGCGGGATCCCCTTGATCTCCAGCCCCGTGAAGACGTGCAGCGTCTTGAGGTCATCGTCGACCACCGCATGGTCGCTGACCCAGCCACCCATCACGAGATAGGTCCGCAAAAGGGGCGGCATCCCCTTCATGGCCCGCTTCAGGTCGGGCTTGCGCAGCCGCAACTGCTTGGCAAAGCGGAAGACCTTGGGCGCCTTCACCCGCGGCAGCCAGCGCTTGGGCGCCAGGTGCTTGTCCTTCAGGAGCGCGAAGGCGTCCATGTAGGCCTCGGCCTCGGTCCCGTGGAAGGAGGAGCAGCCGAACAGCATCTCCACCTCGTGCTCGTCCACGAAGCGGACCATGGCGGCCCAGGCGATGCGCAAGATGTCCGGATCGCGCCACTCGGGATCGATGCAGAACCGCCCCATCTCGACCATCGTGCCGGGATAGTCCTTGAGCGCGTCGAGCTCGTAATACTGCGCCGAATAGCTCTCACCGATCTCGCTGCCGGTCTTGAAGGGCAGGAGGCGGTAGCAGCAGACGAGCGTGCCGGACTTCACCTCCTCAACGAGCACGTGGATGCAGCGCTCGTCGAAATCGTCGGCATCTATGCCGCCGCCGTCCCCGCGGAAGGTTCGAAAGCGCAGCTGCTGCGCTGCGGCGATATCACCCGGTGTCTCGGCAAACCGGACGCGGTAGCGCCCACGAGAGAACATGGCCATGGCTTCCTCCCCGCTGCGGAAGGCCTATATCTGTCATGACATTGGCGACGCGGACGCATGATGCAAGGAAAACAACAGTGATGCACGAAAAGTTCACGAAAACGGATGCCGAGTGGCGCGCGGAACTGAACGATCTCGAATACAAGGTCCTGCGCAAGAAAGGGACGGAGCGTGCGGGAACGCACGACAACTTCCCCAAGACCCCCGGCATCTTTCATTGCCGCGGTTGCGGACAAGAACTTTTCACGCAAGGCGCCAAGTTCGAGAGCGGTACCGGCTGGCCCAGCTTCTACGAACCGATCACGCGCGAAGCCGTTGAGGAGCACGAGGATCGCAGCTTCTTCATGCGCCGGACGGAGATCACCTGCTCCCGCTGCGGCGGCCATCTCGGCCACGTCTTCCCGGACGGACCGGCACCGACGGGCCTGCGCTACTGCATGAACGGCGTCGCCCTCACCTTCGCGGAGGAGAAGGACGCGGCCAAGACCGGCTGATCGTTACGGCGATCCGCCGTCGCCCAGCAGGCCGGCCGGGTTGAAGATGTTGCCCAGAAGCTGCTGCACGACCGAAAGCTCGGAACCGAACGTCTCCGTCGTGCGGCTCACGAACTCGACATCCCGGCCGTCGGCCAGCGTGTACTCGGTGACATCGCGCACCACGGACTGCTCATCGAACTGCACGGCGACGACGCGACGCTCGATCACCTCCGGCGCATTGTAGAGATAGGTGCGCGTCGTGGTGGCGACGTAATACCACTCATCGTTTTCCAAGATCCCGCTGTCACCGGGCCGGCCGAGCTTGCTCGCGACGGTCTGGCGGGTGTCGATGCCCACCTCGACGGTGTCCAGAACCTCGGGCTGCGGCGCGTAGCCATGGCTGCGCAGGCTCGGCGCACAGGCCGTCAGCAAGGTCGCGGCGGCGGTGGCGGTCAGAATGGCGCGGCGCATCGTCCGGTGGGTCTCCCTGAGGGTCGCTATTGTCTTCCCGACCTACCCCGCACATCTTCTGCTGACAAGATCACCCGGAACGAGCTGCCGCAGCGATTCCGAAGGGAGGAGCAGCCATGGCCCGCGCGAAAGCCCCAGACCGCCCGCTCGAGTTCACCCGCCCGCACATGCCGCACCGCCTGGCGCGCGAGGGCCGGATGGACTTCGACGAGACCGCCACCGAGGAGGAGCGTGCAGCGCTTGCCACCCTCTTCGACGCTCGCTCCGTCGACCGCTTCCGCTTCCGCGGCTTTGTGGAGCCCGCCGGGGACGGGGCCCTGCGCCTCGAAGGCCGGCTGGAGGCGACTGTGATCCAGAGCTGCGTCGTCACGCTCCAGCCCGTCACCGCTCGCATTTCGGAGGAGGTGCGCCGTCTCTACCTGCCCGATCTCGACCCCGAACAGGTCGATTTCGATGCGGAGGAGGAGGACGAGGTCGAGGCGATGCCCCGCACGCTGGACATCGGCCTCGTCGCGATCGAGGCCGCCGCCCTTGCCCTGCCCGCCTATCCCCGCGCGGAAGGGGCCGAGCAGTTGCCGGAGCCTGCACCGCAAGGAGATGCGCCCGAGGGCGAACGCCCCTTCGCGGCCCTCGCGGCGCTCAAGGAAAAACTGGGCGGCACCTCGTAAGAATCCCCTTGCGCCCGCGCTGTGGATGCGTATTTTGCCGCTCTCATTCGGATACGGCGTCTGCAGGCTCGCGCAAGACCGCGCAACCGCAGCCGCTTCGCGAAATTCCGGGGCCTTCAGGATCGCCCCGACAGTGATCGAGGTTGAGACATGGCAGTCCCCAAGAGCAAGGTGACGCGCTCCAAGCGTGGCATGCGCCGCGCCCATGACGCACTGGTGGCGGCGAACCCCAACGAGTGCCCGAACTGCGGCGAGCTGCGCCGTCCGCATCACGTGTGCCCGTCCTGCGGCCACTACGCAGATCGTGAAGTCGTCGCACTCGCCGACGAAATCGATCTGGACGAGGACGCTGCGTAAGTTTAGCTGGTAGGCCAAGACGTAACGGACGCGCGAAATGCGCGCGTCCCGAAAGGCGACCAGAACTCCATGGCACGCAACATCGTTATATCGATCGATGCCATGGGCGGCGACTCGGGTCCTTCCGCCATCGTCGGCGGAATGGTGAAGTCGGCCCAGAAGAACGACGAAATCCGGTATATCGTCCATGGTGACGAGGCCGTTCTGAGGCCTCTCGTCGACAAGCGGCGTGAGCTCGACGGCATTGTCGAGATCCGCCACGCCGACGGCGTCATCGACATGACCGAAAAACCGGCCCGCGCGATGCGCAACGGCCGCAACAGCTCCATGTGGGCCGCCCTCCAGACCGTGGAGCGGGGCGACGCGACTGTCGCCGTCTCCTGCGGCAATACGGGCGCGCTGATGGCGATCTCCATGCTGCGCCTGCGCCGCGCCCCCGGCGTCGACCGCCCGGCCATCGCGGTGCTCTGGCCCTCGCAGGGTCCCGCCCGCTACAACATCGTCCTGGACGTCGGTGCGGATATCCGCGCCGATGCGCGCGACCTCGTCCAATACGCCATCATGGGCACCGAATATGCGCGCCTGGGCCTCGAGCTCGACCGCCCGCGCGTTGGCCTGCTCAATGTCGGCACCGAGGAGCACAAGGGCCGCGCCGCGTTGCAGGAGGCGGCCGACGACCTAGAGCGGCTCTGCCAGCAGCCCGACTGCCCCTTCGAATATGTCGGCTTCGTCGAGGGCGGCGATATCGGTCGCGGCGTGGTCGACGTCATCGTCACCGACGGTTTCACCGGCAATGTCGCGCTGAAGACGGCCGAGGGCACCGCCCGCATGATCCGGACCTTCCTGCGCGAGGCGATGGAGCACACGATCTTTTCCCGTATCGGCGCACTCTTCGCGCTCACCTCGCTGCGGAGGCTGCAAAAGCGCCTCGACCCACGGCGGGTGAATGGCGGCGTGTTCCTGGGCCTCAACGGCGCGGTGGTGAAGTCCCACGGCAGCGCGGATGCGACCGGCGTATCGGCGGCGATCAAGCTCGCCTTCCGCCTCGCCAAGAACGGGTTCACCGAGCAGGTCGCGGCCCGCGTCGCCGCGCAGTCCGGCAAACCCCACCCGGCCCCCGCGGGCCAGGAAGGCTGAACATGAGCGTCATTCGTGCAGTGCCCGTCGGCTGCGGCCACTATCTGCCCGAACGCGTCGTGCCGAATTCGGAGTTCGAGAAGACGCTCGACACCTCCAACGAATGGATCGTCGCGCGCACCGGGATCGAGCGGCGCCACTTCGCTGCCGAGGGGGAGAAGACCTCCGACCTCGCGATCCGCGCCGCGATGGCAGCACTTGCCGATGCCGGGATGACCGGCAGCGACCTCGACGCGATCATCCTCGCCACTGCGACCCCGGACCAGACCTTCCCGTCGACCGCCACCCGCGTGCAGTCCGCGCTTGGCGCCGGTGGCTATGCCTTCGACATCCAGGCGGTCTGCGCGGGCTTCATCTACGCACTCGCCAACGCCAACGCGCAGATCATCTCGGGCCAGGCCAAGCGGGTGATGGTCATCGGGGCGGAGACGTTCTCCCGCATCCTCGACTTCACCGACCGGGCGACCTGCGTGCTCTTCGGCGACGGCGCGGGCGCGCTGATCCTGGAGGCGCGCGAAGGCGCCGGCGGACCGAAGGATGCCGGCATTCTGTCGAGCGACCTGAACTCCGACGGCCAGTTCAACGACCTGCTCTACGTGGACGGCGGCGTCAGCTCCACCGGCACGGTTGGGCATCTCCGGATGCAGGGGCGCGAGGTCTTCAAGCACGCCGTCACTAAGCTCTCCGCCTCCGGCATGGCGGCAATGGAGCAGGCGGGCGTGACCCCAGCGGACGTCGCCCTCGTCGTGCCCCACCAGGCCAACCTGCGCATCATCTCGGCCGTCGCGCAGAAGATGGGCCTGCCGATGGAGCGCATCGTGGTTACGGTGCAGGATCACGGCAACACATCCGCGGCCTCGATCCCACTCGCCATGTCCGAGGCGCGGCAGGACGGGCGCATCAAGACAGGCGACCTGATCCTGATGGAGGCGATCGGCGGCGGCCTCGCCTGGGGTGCCGCGCTCATGCGCTGGTGAACTCACGCCTGCGGTTCTCCGCGCAACCCGTTGTTATTGACTCTCTTTCCCAGTTCCCGCACCTTTTTGTCAAATGGCACAGCGGTATAGGGTGACTCGATGGGTGAGAACACTTTGACGCGGATGGACCTCAGTGAGGCCGTATACCGCGAGGTCGGGCTCAGCCGGAATGAGAGCGCCCAGCTTGTCGAGGACGTGCTGAAGCACATGTCCGATGCGCTTGTGCGCGGCGAGCAGGTGAAGATCTCGTCCTTCGGAACCTTCTCCGTGCGTGACAAATCAGCCCGTGTCGGCCGCAACCCCAAGACGGGGGAGGAAGTGCCGATCGAGCCGCGCCGCGTGCTCACCTTCCGCCCGTCGCACCTGATGAAGGAGCGCGTGGACGCCGGGAACAAACGGTAATCCGCGCGACGTCCCCGTATGGAGAAGTCGCCACAGGCATTCCGCACGATCTCGGAAGTTTCGTCCATCGTCCAGGTGCCCGCCCATGTCCTCCGCTTCTGGGAGGGCAAGTTCACGCAGGTCCGCCCCATCAAGCGGGGCGGCGGGCGGCGCTATTACCGGCCCGAGGACGTGCAGCTCCTGATCGCGATCAAGGAGCTCCTCTATACCGAGGGGCTGACGATCCGCGGCGTGCAGAAGATGCTCCGTGAACAGGGCGTGAAGACGCTCTCCCACCGATTCTCGCCCGAGAGCGTGGTGGTGGACGATTTCGGAGGGCGCGCCGATGCGGCGGAGCCCGAGGTCGGCGAGACCGACGATCTGTGGAACGACGTGCCGGCCGAAGGGCTGGCGACCGAGGAAGAGGACACGAGCATGAGCGAACCGGCGATGAAGCACACGCCCGAGCCCTCCGGCCCCCAGGATCCCGAGCGTGCGGCGAAGATGCGCTCCGTCCTCACCCGGCTCGAGGACCTGCGCGCGCGCATGGTCGCCCATCCCGGACCGGACCTCGGCGAATGAACGAAACGGCTCTTGAAGCGCCCCGCGCTTTCGGGCAGAACCCTGCGCACGGTCGGGCTATAGCGCAGTCTGGTAGCGCGTCCGTCTGGGGGACGGAAGGTCGTGAGTTCGAATCTCGCTAGCCCGACCATCAGGAATTTCAGCGCCATGGCCCCCAGCCATGGCGCTTTTCATATGCGGAGAGCTCCATGAGCGAACCGGTCGGCGTCCTCCCCTCCCAAGCCATCGCGGGCATGATCGAGCGCGGCGCGATCCGCGCCACCGAGCCGATCCCGGAGGAGCAGATCCAGCCCGCGAGCCTCGACCTGCGGCTGGGCCGCGTCGCCTACCGCGTGCGCGCCTCCTTTCTGCCGGGCGACGGCACGGTCGAGGACCGGCTGCCCACGTTTTCCATGCACGAAATCAGCCTCGACGGCGGCGCGGTGCTGGAGAAGGGCTGCGTCTACCTCGTACCGCTGATGGAAAGCCTCGCCCTGCCCCCGTCCATCGACGCAGTGGCGAATGCGAAGAGCTCCACAGGCCGCCTCGACCTCTTCACCCGCCTGATCTGCGACCGCGGCGAGGAGTTCGACCGGATCGATGCCGGCTACGAGGGCCCGCTCTGGGCCGAGATCAGCCCGCGCTCCTTCTCCGTCCTCGTACGGCCCGGCCTGCGCCTCAACCAGATCCGCTTCCGACAGGGCAAGGCTGAACTCGACGACGCGGCTCTCGCGGCCCTGCATGCGGAGACGACGCTGGTCGACGTGCCTGCCCATATCGACGCCGGTCTCGGCTTCTCCGTCGATCTGCGGCCCGCGGAGGGCTCCATCGTCGGCTATCGGGCCAAGCCCCACACCGCACTGATCGACCTCGACAAGATCGGTCATTACGAGGTGCCGGAGTTCTGGGAGGAGGTGCATGCCAGCGACGGCCGCATCATCCTCGACCCCGGCGCGTTCTACATCCTGGTCAGCCGCGAGGCGGTGCACGTGCCACCCGACCACGCGGCCGAGATGGCGCCCTACCTCGCCATGGTGGGCGAGTTCCGTGTGCACTACGCAGGCTTCTTCGACCCCGGCTTCGGCCATGCGGGCGCCGGCGGCTCCGGCTCCCGCGGCGTGCTGGAGGTCCGCTGCCACGAAGCGCCCTTCGCCCTCGAACACGGCCAGATCGTGGGACGGCTGGTCTACGAGAAAATGGCCGAGCGCCCCGCGAAGCTCTACGGCGCCGACATGGGCTCCAACTACCAGGGCCAGGGCCTGAAGCTTTCGAAGCACTTCCGGATGGGGTGAGCCGTCATGGTCGGGCTCGACCCGGCCATCTCTTTGATCGGGGAGATCCTCGGGTCGAGCCCGAGGATGACGGCTCCGATGCAACGTCTGCACTTAATGCGAAAGGCCCCGGATCGGGTCCGGGGCGGTGGCAAGACGTTCAACCGTCCCGGCCGCAGAGCCGGGACCGGTCAGCCAGACCTCAGCCGTCCCGCTCGCGCAGTTCCGCCTCGCGCCGGGCTATCTCTTCCTCGCGACGCGCCAGCTCTTCCTCACGGTCGCGGCGGGCCAGCGCTTCCTCGCGCTGGCGCAGCGCCGCCTCGCGGTCGTCCAGCGGATCATGCGGGGCCGCCGGGGCCTGCCCGCGCTTCGACATCATTTCGTCCGCCTTGCGGAAGGCGGAGTTCATGCCGCGCCGCATGAGCTGGCGCATCACCATGTTCATGATCTGGTTGACGTTCATTCCCAATCCCTCACCCGAGCGCGCTCACTCGAACATATCGTCCTGATCCTCGACCGGTGCGCCGTCCTCGTCCACCTCCGCCTCGGGCTCAGCGCCCGGCAGCGGTCGGTTGTCGAGGAGGCCCGCGGCCCTCAGCTCCTTCAGGTCGGGCAGGTCGCGGGCGGTTTCAAGGCCGAAATGCGCCAGGAAGCCCTGAGTCGTGGTAAACGTCACCGGCCGACCGGGCGTCTGCCGCCGCCGTCCCAGCTTGATCCAGTCGAGCTCCATCAGCAGGTCGATCGTCCCCTTGGAAACTGAAACACCCCGGATCTCCTCGATCTCCGCCCGCGTCACTGGCTGGTGATAGGCGACGATGGCCAGCGTCTCGATCGCGGCACGCGACAGCTTGCGGACCTCGACCGTCTCCTTCTGCATAAGGAAGCTCAGGTCCGCCGCCGTCCGAAACGCCCACTCGTCGCCGGAGCGCAGCAGGTGCACGCCGCGGCCCGAATAGCGCTTCTGCAAGCTCACCAGCGCCTGCGCGACGTCGCAGCCATGGGGCAGCCGCGCCGCGAGCGCCCGCGTGCTCAGCGGCTTTGACGAGGCGAACAGCACCGCCTCCACCATCCGCTCCTGCTCGGCCAGCGGCGGCGCCTCGAACAGCGTTTCCAGCGCGCCGGGTTCGGAGAGGTCGTCCTCGCTCATGCGCGCCTCTTGATCTCGATCCGGCCAAAGGTCTCGCCCTGCCGCAATTCGAGCTGCCCCGCCTTTACCAGCTCCAGCGAGGCGGCGAAGGTCGCCGCGGTGGCGGAGCGGCGCTTCTTCGGGTCGAGCCGCCAGGCCTCGGGCAGGTAATCCTCAAGCTCGGACCATTCCATGACCGCGCCGATCAGGCCCTTCATCCGCTCCAGCGCCTGCTCCATCGTGTAGATCGCACCGCGGTTGTAATGCAACGGCTGGAAGTCGTCGCGCGTCTTGATCCGCGCATAGGCCCGCATGAGGTCCACGAGCGAGGCGTCATACTCCACCCGCCGCTTCATCGTGATGTCCTCGGGCTGACCGCGCGCGAGGAAGTCGCGGCCCAACTGGTCGCGCCCCATTAGCTTCGCCGCCACCCGCCGCATCGCCTCGAGCCGTTCGAGCTGGAAGGCGAGGTGGGCGGCCAGTTCCTCCCCGCTCGGCCCCTCCTCCTCCGGATCGGGGGGCAGGAGCAGGCGCGACTTCAGGAAGGCGAGCCAGGCGGCCATCACCAAGTAGTCCGCCGCCAGCTCGATCCGCAGCCGCTTCGCCGCCTCGACGAAGGCGAGGTACTGGTCCGCAAGCTGCACCATGGAAATCTTGCGCAGGTCCACCTTCTGGGTGCGGCTGAGCGTCAGCAACAGGTCCAACGGCCCCTCGAAGCCGTCTACGTCGATCACCAGCGCCTCGGCGGCCAGCCGCTGCTCACGATCGCGGATCAGGAAGTCGTCAGGCATGCCCTGCCTCCCGCTCCAGCTCGTCGAGCTCCGCGCCCAGCTCCGCGATATCCACCTCATCCGGGGCCTGCCGCTGGGCCAGCGCTCCCTGCGCGCGGTTGAGCGCCGGACCGGCCAGGGCGGGCGCGGCACTCGCCACGCCCTCCATCTCCGCCATGTCGCCGTTGCAGTGCAGGATCATGTCGCAGCCCGCGGCGATCGCCCGCTCGGTCCGCTCGGCGAACGAGCCCGTCAGCGCCTTCATCGACAGATCGTCGGTCATCAAGAGGCCGACGAAGCCCAGCCGGTCGCGGATATGGGTGATGACATCCGCGCTCATCGTCGCGCAGTTGTCGCGGTCGAAGGCGTCGTAGACGACATGCGCGGTCATCGCCATCCCGGTCTCGATCAGCCCGGTGAAGGGCGCGAAATCGGTGTTCATCAGGTCCGTCAGCCCCGCCTCGACCACCGGCAGCTCGTGGTGACTGTCCACGAGGCCGCGGCCGTGCCCGGGGATGTGCTTGGCCACCGGTAGCACACCACCGGCGAGCAGACCTTCAGACACCGCCTTCCCGATCTCCGCCACGCCTTTCGGATCGGTGCCGTAGCAGCGGTTGCGCAGGAAGACGTGGGTGTCGTCCCGGGCGAGGTCGAGCATCGGGGCGCAGTTCACGTCGATCCCGACCTCGTAGAGCTCATGCGCGATGTAGCGGTAGCGCTTGCGCATCGCCTCGACGCGCATGCCCTCCGGCAGATGCTGCATGAAGTCGAGCGGCGGCATCCATTCGCGGAAATGCGGGCTGCGCAGGCGCTGGACCCGGCCGCCCTCCTGATCGATCAGGATCGGCACGTCGCGGCCCATGAGCGCCCGCAGCTCGGAGGTCAGCGCGCGGATCTCATCCGGCTCCCCGAGGTTGCGGTCAAAGACGATGAAGCCCCACGGGTCCGCCTCCTTGAAGAAGGCCCGTTCCTGCTCAGACGGCATCTTGCCCTCGAGCCCGAAGATCGCCGCCATCGTCATCGTTTCTGCACCGGTATGCACTGGAGCCCGCGTGCGACGAGTGCGGCACAGGCCGCCCGCGTCTCGGTCTCGCTGTCGAAGCCAACGGCGCGCAGGCGATAGAGCGTCCGCCCGCCGGATGTCGTCTGTTCGATGTAGCGCAGCTTGCCCGTCAGCAGGTCGGGCTGCGCATCAAGGATCCCGGCCCATTGCAGCAGGGCCACCTGCTCGCTGTCGAAGGCGCCGAGCTGGATCATGTGCGCGCCATCGTCGATGGCGTCCGCCTCGATCGCGACGGGCTGTTCGGGCTCAGGCGCAGGGCGGCGGCCCGGCTCCAGCCCACTCGGCCGCCCGCGCGGCACGATGCTGACCACCGGCGCGTTGGGCAGCGCACGGCCCGCGGCGGGATCGACGGGCTCCTCGCCCTCGGCGACCTCCGGCTCCTCCTCATCGGGTGCCGGCACCTCGATCACGTCCTGCGGCAGGGCCGCGGTCATGATCTCCGGATCCATGGGGTCGGGAGCGAGGGTCACATCCTCGGGACCGACCTCGCGCACGTTGCCTGCGATCACCTCGTTGACCTCCAGCCCCTGGTGCGGCGCGACCGTGCCGCCGGGATCCTCCGGCTGCACCCGCGCGGGGCCTGCCTGTGCCATGATGATGGGAACCTGGGTCACGTCCTGCGTGCTCATGCGCCAGAGCCACAGTCCCAGGATCACGAGCAGCGCGACCGACATGACCGCGCCTGCGGCCCGCCCGATGCGACCCCACAGCCCGTTCGATTCCGTCGCGAAGTCCGCCTGATCGCGCATATACCTGTCCTCTGCCGACACCTTATCTGGTGTCCGGCCCTGCTCCAACCCCGAAATAGGGGGCCGTCTTGCGCGGCCCCTCCGGTGTTGCACGCTTTAGCGCATCTCGTTCATCGGGGTGATGCCGAGGATACCAAGTCCCGCCGCGATCACAAGCTGACAGGCCCGGATCAGCGCCAGCCGTGCCCTTGTCGCATCGGCGTCGTCTTGCAGGAAACGCAGGCCCGGCTCGTCGTTCCCGCGGTTCCACAGCGCGTGGAATTCGGAGGCGAGATCGTAGAGGTAGAAGGCCACCCGGTGCGGCTCATGCGTCCGCGCCGCGGTCTCCAACAGGCGCGGCCACTCGGCGATCTTGCCGATCAGCGCCAGCTCCGCCTCGTGGGTCAGATCCGACAGATCCGCCTCGGCCAGCGCGGCGTCATCCGCCGGGATTTCGGCCTTGCCCAGCACGCTGGAAATCCGCGCATGGGCGTACTGCACGTAGAAGACCGGGTTGTCCTTCGACTGCTCCAGCGCCTTGTCGAAGTCGAAATCCAGCGGCGCGTCGTTCTTCCGCGTCAGCATGATGAAGCGGGTGACGTCCTTGCCGACCTCGTCCACCACGTCGCGCAGCGTCACGAACGTCCCCGCCCGCTTGGACATCTTGAAGGGCTCGCCGTTCTTGTAGAGCTTCACGAGCTGCGTGAGCTTGATGTCGAGCGGCACCTCCCCGTCCGACAGCGCGCTGACGGCTGCCTTCATCCGCTTGACGTAGCCGCCATGATCCGCGCCGAACACGTCGATGAGCTGGTGGAAGCCCCGCTCGATCTTGTCGTAGTGATAGGCGATGTCCGGTGCGAAATAGGTCCACGCCCCGTCAGACTTCTTCACCGGCCGGTCCACGTCGTCACCATGCTCCGTCGAGCGGAACAGGGTCTGCTCGCGCGGCTCCCAGTCCTCGGGCAGCTTGCCCTTGGGCGGCTCCAGCACGCCCTGATAGATCAGGCCCTTGTCGTCGAGCGACCGCAGCGCCCCCTCGATCCGGCCCGTGCCGTAGAGCGACTTTTCGGAGAACCACTCGTCCATCTCGACGCCCAGCGCCTCGAGGTCCTCGCGGATCATCTTGAGCATCTCGGCCGTCGCGAACTCGCGCACGACGGGCAACCATTCCTCGTTGTTGTGGCCGAGAAGGCTGTCGCCATGCGCCTCCTTCAGCGCCTCGCCGATCGGGATCAGGTAGTCGCCGGGATAGAGCCCCTCAGCGATCTCCGGCTCCAGCCCGTGCGCCTCGCGATAGCGCTCATAAGCCGACCGCGCGAGCACGTCGACCTGCGCCCCGCCATCGTTGATGTAGTATTCCCGCGTGACGGCGTAGCCCGCGAAGTCGAGCAGGCTCGCCAGCGCATCGCCGAACACCGCGCCCCGCGTGTGCCCGACATGGAGCGGCCCGGTGGGGTTGGCGGAGACATACTCCACGTTGACCTTCTGCCCCGCGCCCATGGACGAGCGCCCGTAATCCGCGCCCGCCTCCAGCACGCTCGGGATCACCCGCTGCCACTGACCTTGGGCAAGCCGCAGGTTCAGAAAGCCCGGCCCCGCGACCTCGGCGCTCGCGATCCGGTCATCGGCGGCGAGCTTGCCGGCCAGCGTCTCCGCGATATCGCGCGGCTTCATCTTCGCCGGTTTGGCGAGCACCATCGCCGCGTTCGTGGCCATATCCCTATGCGCCGGATCGCGCGGCGGCTCCACCGCCACGTTTCGCAGGTCGAGACCCTCGGGCAGCGCCCCCTCGGCCGCCATGGCCTCGAGGCTCTTGAGCACCAGCGTCTTGATCTCGGCAAACAGGTTCATGGGTCTCTCCTTCGCCCGCGCGGTTTAGCACCGGTCGTGCGGAGGTCAACGGATTGGTGTGCGCTTGGTTCGGCAGAGCCGAGGGCCGCGCCCGACCTGGAGGGCGCTTTCGGAACGGGACTGAAAGGTCCGCGCTCTCAAGCATCCATGCCGCGCCGTCTGCTTCCGACATCACCAACGCGCCCTCCGTGTGGAGGTCGGGCGCGGCCCGGCCTATCAGCCGGGCGAAGCAGCCGTTCAGCTCGCCAACGCCTCGGACCTGATCCGGGTCCTTTTGCTGCGGCGCTTCTCCAAATCCAAAAGGTCCCGGCGCTTCGGCCGGGACGGTGAGTGCTGTCACCCCCGTCCCATCGGCCCCCGCAGCTTGCGGTGCTCCTCCAATGCGAAGCGGTCGGTCATGCCCGCAATGTAATCCGCCGCCACCCGCGCGCGGATCGTTTCGGAGCGGGCGTCGCAGGCCGCGTCGCGCCAGTCATCGGGCAGCATGCCGGGGTCGTCCATGAAATCCTCGAAGAGTTCGCGGACCACCCCCGTCGCCTTCCTTCGCATCCGGCGCACCGACCAGTGGCGGTACATGCGCGTGAACAGGAACGCCCGGATCACCTTCAGATCGGCCCAGAGCGCGTCGGAAAAGCGCACCACGGGATGGCCCAGCGCCCGCACCTCCGCAGCACTGCCTGGCGCGGCCTCCCGCAGTAACCGGGCGCTTTCGGAGAGCACATCCTCCACCATCACGCCGAAGACGCGGCGCAGCGCCTCGTGCCGCCGCCGCTCGGGATCAAGCCCCGGCCAGCGCCGGTCCACCTCGGCAAAGCACCGCCCGACGATCGGCAGGTCGCAGATATCCTCCACCGTGAACAGCCCCGCCCGCAGCCCGTCATGCAGATCGTGGTTGTTGTAGGCGATGTCGTCGGAGATCGCGGCGACCTGCGCCTCGGCACCCGAATGGGTCTCCAGCTCCAGATCGTGCCGCGCATCGTAATCGGCCAACGCAAACGGCAGCTCGCCGACCACGGGCCCATTGTGCTTCGCGATCCCCTCCAGCGCCTCCCAGGTCAGGTTGAGCCCGTCCCACTCCGCATAATGGCGCTCCAGATCCGTCACGATCTTCAACGCCTGCGCGTTGTGGTCGAAGCCGCCATAAGGCGCCATGACCTCGGCCAGCGCATCCTCGCCCGTATGCCCGAACGGCGTGTGGCCAAGGTCGTGAGCCAGCGCCACCGCCTCGGCCAGGTCCTCGTTCAGCCCCAAGGTGCGCGACATCGTCCGCGCCACCTGTGCGACCTCCAGCGAATGGGTCAGCCGCGTGCGGAAATAGTCGCCCTCATGCTCCACGAAGACCTGCGTCTTATGCTTCAGCCGGCGGAAGGCCGAGCAATGGATGATGCGGTCGCGGTCGCGCTGGAAGCAGGTCCGATGCGCGCTCCCGGCCTCGGCATGGAGCCGCCCGCGGCTCTCCTCGGGCACGGTGGCATAGGCGGCGTGCATGGCTCCCTCCCTTGCGGCGTGGCCGCGCACGGCCTATTTCGGGGTGAAAGCACGATGCCGTTGAGGACGCAACCGATGGACCTCGCCCTGCCGCCCAAAGTCAGCGACCGCGCCTTCGCGCGCCTCGCGGAGATTAACGCCGAAACCGGTGAGCCCAAGGCCCTGCGCGTGGCCGTGGAGGGAGGCGGCTGCTCCGGCTTCCAGTACGACATCAAGCTGGAGGATACGCCGGCCGCCGACGACCTAGTGCTCGAAAAGGACGGTCAGAAGGTGCTGATCGACGAGGTCTCGCTCCCCTTCCTCGCCAACGCGGTGATCGACTTCACTGAGGAGTTGATCGGCGCGCGCTTCGTCATCGAGAACCCCAACGCCACGTCGTCCTGCGGCTGCGGCACCTCCTTCTCCATGTGAGCAGACGATGTTCGAGATCGCACCGGTCGAGGGAGGGGTCGTCGAACTGACGGTCACAGGCCGGATCGATGCGGATTCGATGCGCGACGGGCTCAACGCGCTCTGGGGCGCGCTGGAACCGGTCGAAAGCGCCCGCCTCCTCCTGCTCTACAACGATTGGGAGCTGCCGACGGCAGGCGCGCTCGCGGTGGAGTTTGGCCAGCTCGGCCGCGCCTTCTCGATCCTCGCGAAGGTCGACCGCGCCGCGCTCGTATCCAACCAGGACTGGCTGCGCCGCGTGGCCGAGATCGAGAGTGCACTGATCCCCGGCCTCGAAATCCGCACCTACGTGCCCGAGGACGAGGCCGCCGCCCGCGCCTGGCTCGCCGAAAGCTGACCCGCTCTCTCTTCCCGAAATATCCCCGCCGGAGGCACCCGCCGCTTGGCCCCCGCGCCGCCGCCCGCTAAGGGAGGGGGAACCGCAGGAGGGCCCCCATGATCGTCGCGAGCTTCAACATCAACGGCATCAAGGCGCGCCTGCCCGCTCTCCTCGACTGGCTGAAGGAGGCCGAGCCCGACATCGCCTGCCTGCAGGAGATCAAGTCGGTCGACGAGGGCTTCCCCCGGCAGGAGATCGAGGATCTCGGCTACAACGTGGAGACCCACGGGCAGAAGGGCTTCAACGGCGTCGCCATCCTCTCCAAACGCCCGATGGAGGATGTGACGAAGGGCCTGCCCGGCGACGACAGCGACGAACAGGCCCGCTATATCGAGGCCACCATCGAAGGCATCCGCATCTGCGGCCTCTACCTGCCCAACGGCAACCCGGCGCCGGGACCAAAGCACGACTACAAGCTCGCCTGGATGAAGCGCCTCCAGGCCCGCGCCGAGGAGCTGCTCGCCTCCGAACAGCCCTTCCTGATGGCGGGCGACTACAACATCATCCCCCAGGCCGAGGATGCGGCCCGCCCCGACGCCTGGCGCGACGACGCGCTCTTCCGCCTCGACAGCCGCGAGGCATGGCGCAACATCGTCCACCTGGGCCTCACAGACGCCCTGCGCGCCACCACGCATGCGCCGGAGACCTACACCTTCTGGGACTACCAGGCCGGCGCGCGGCAGAAGAACGACGGCATCCGCATCGACCATGTCCTGCTCAGCCCGCAACTCGCCGACCGCCTCGCCGCCTGCGAGATCGACGCCCATGTCCGCGACCGCGAGAAGCCGTCGGACCACGTTCCCATCAAGGTGACACTCGAACTCTAGACCCTGCACCCGCGGCCAGCGCCGGATTTGCGTATTTGGACAAAGAAGAAAGCCCCTTCCAGTTTGTCCAAATATCCCCGCTGGAGGCGCACGCCACTTACCCCGCGGTGACGTCGTGGCCGTAGAGCCAGTCGAAGCGCCGCGCCGCAAAGCCTGGGGTCACGGCACCGACCGTGCGCATGCCGAGCTGCACGACCGGACGCACGAGACCGCCGAGATGGTCGAGCCGCCCTTGCGCCACTGCCGCCCGCTGCACCCGTGTCGCTCGGTCGATGCGGCGCGCGGCGTAGGTCTCGAGCCCGTTCAGGCCCTCGGCACCGACCGCGTCGGCCAGCACCCAGGCATCCTCAACGGCCTGCGTCGCGCCCTGCGCGAGGAAGGGCAGCATCGGGTGGCAGGCGTCGCCGAGCAGCACGAGCCGCCCGAGATGCCAGCGCGGCAGCGGTGCATGATCGAAAAGGCCCCAAAGCCAGGTCTGCTCCACCCGCGCAAGCAACGCCTCCGCCGCGTCGTTCCACCCGGCGAAGGTGGCGCGCAGGGTGTCCGGATCGTCCTCCTCGAACCAGCCCTCGCCGCGCCAGTCCGCGCGCCGGGCCACCGCCACCACGTTGGCGAGGGTGCCGCCACGCAGCGCGTAGGTCACGAGGTGCCGGTCGGGCCCGAGCGTGAGCGCCGTCACCGCAGGCTCCGCCGGATCGCGGGTGACCAGCGCGCGCCAAGCGACATGGCCGGTGTAGCGCGGCAGGGAACCCTGCCCGATCTCGGCCCGCAGCGTCGAGCGGATCCCGTCTGCGCCGACCACAATGTCGAAGGCCTTGCCCTCGACCTCGCCCTGCACGGTGCCGCCCGCGGTGATCTCGCGGCCCAGGCGCAGTTCCACGCCCGCCTCCTTCACCGCCGCGGCCAGCACCTCGACAAGGTCCGCGCGGTGCAGGTTGACCATCGGTGCGCCCCAACGGGCGTCGGCCGCCGCGCCCATCGGCAGGCGCATCAGCGGACGGCCTGCGTCGTGATCGCGCAGCTCCACCATTTCGGGCACCACACCCGCCGCCCGCACCGCATCCGCGATGCCGAGGGCGGCCATCACCTTCATCCCGTTGGGGCCGAGTTGCAGGCCCGCCCCCACCTCGCCCAGCTCCGGCGCCCGCTCGAACAGGACCACCTCGCAGCCGCGCCGCGCCAGCGCCAGCGCCGCCGTCA
Source organism: Pontivivens ytuae (assembly GCF_015679265.1). Classification (NCBI taxonomy): domain Bacteria; kingdom Pseudomonadati; phylum Pseudomonadota; class Alphaproteobacteria; order Rhodobacterales; family Paracoccaceae; genus Pontivivens; species Pontivivens ytuae. The sequence continues at coordinate 3,088,615 of NZ_CP064942.1, read as the reverse complement.
GCCCGCCGATCCCGGCGCCGATCACCGCCGCGCGCCGCACCTCGCCCATCATGCCCTCCATCGAAAAGGGGCGGCCCCGTCCCTCGGAGCCGCCCCTGCAAAATCCGCCACTGCGTCCGCGCTCAGCGGTCGTCGCGGTAGACCCGTTCCTTGCGCTCGTGACGCTCCTGCGCCTCGAGGCTCATCGTCGCGATCGGGCGGGCGTCCAGCCGCTTGAGGCTGATCGGCTCGCCCGTGACGTCGCAATAGCCATAGGTGCCGTCCTCGATCCGGCGCAGGGCCGAGTCGATCTTGGCGACCAGCTTGCGCTGGCGGTCGCGGGTCCGAAGCTCCAGGGCCCGGTCCGTTTCCTCGCTGGCCCGATCGGCGACATCGGGAATGTTGCGCGTCCCTTCCTGCATGCCGACCACCGTATCCTTTGAGTCGGAGAGGAGTTGCGCTTTCCACTCGAGCAGCTTGCGGCGGAAGTACTCGAGCTGACGGTCGTTCATGAAGGGCTCGTCCTCGGCAGGCTTGTAGTCCGAGTCTAGAACCAGTTCCGCTTTCATCGTGATCACCCTACGTTTCCACGTCGAGTAAGAACAATGCCCTGCAGGGCAAATCCCACTCGCCCCATCCCTCTGGTGGCAGGGCATAAAGCGAAAACCTGCCGATGTCACGCTAGAAGTGGTCGCATGGAACGCCCGCATTAATAATGGTTAATGCGCGTTGAAGGGGCCCTCGCGTCACATCGGCGTGAGAGTGCCGGGGCCCGCCGGACGCGGCGTCGCGCCGCGACTCACTCCCGCGCAATTGCACTGAGACGCCCTTCCGTGTCATGCAGCCGGGCGACAGGATCTGAGGAGGGAGAGCCCGGTGAAGTTCGAGGGAACAAAGGATTACGTCGCCACGGGCGACCTGACCGTCGCCGTGAACGCCGCCATCGCGCTCGAACGCCCACTCCTCGTCAAGGGCGAGCCCGGCACCGGCAAGACGGAGCTCGCGCGGCAGGTGGCCGGCGCGCTCGGCGTTCCGATCCTCGAATGGACGGTGAAATCGACGACCAAGGCGCAGCAGGGCCTCTACGAATATGACGCCGTGTCGCGTCTGCGCGACAGTCAGCTCGGTGAGGAGCGGGTCCACGATGTCGCCAACTACATCCGCAAGGGGATGCTCTGGCAGGCCTTCGAGGCGGGCGAGCGCGTGGTCCTTCTGATCGACGAGATCGACAAGGCCGATATCGAGTTCCCCAACGACCTCCTGCAGGAGCTCGACCGGATGGAGTTCCACGTCTACGAGACCGGGGAGACGATCCGGGCGAAGCACCGCCCCATCGTCATCATCACCTCCAACAACGAGAAGGAGCTGCCCGACGCCTTCCTGCGCCGCTGCTTCTTCCACTACATCCGCTTCCCCGATCCGGAGGTCATGGCCGCCATCGTCGAGGTCCACTTCCCTGGCATCAAGCAACGCCTCGTGCGCGAGGCGCTGACCCAGTTCTACGAGATCCGCGAGACGCCGGGTCTGAAGAAGAAGCCCTCGACCTCCGAGGCGCTCGACTGGCTGAAGCTGCTCCTCGTCGAGGACCTGGATCCCGAGGATCTGAAGCGTGAGGGCAAGGACGCGCTGCCCAAGCTCCACGGCGCGCTCCTGAAAAACGAGCAGGACGTTCACCTCTTCGAACGCCTCGCCTTCATGGCGCGCCGGCAAAGCTGAAGGCTCGCGCTTTAGAAAAAATCGAAAATACAGGGTTTTACGGATCAAGAACCTGGTAAGGGGTCCGCTGTTTATTCCGCACATCACATGGGTGGTGCAGTTCGTGGAGTAAACAAGATATGAAAAAGTCCCTGTCCCTTGGCCTTTTCGCTGCCGGCGTCCTGATGGCGGGCGCCGCGCAGGCGGAGAATGTCGATTTCAACTCGACCCTCCTAAATACCTGCCTGATCTCGGTCTCGACCCCGGGTACGCTCGGCGTCAGCGGCGACGGCACCACGCTGGGGTCGGAGAGCGGCGGCGTCGCGGCCACCCTCTCCGTCACCTCCACCGGGTCCAACACCATCAGCATCAGCGCGCCCGCATTGCAGCAGGCGCCCGGCAGCTACGATCCCTCCGGTGAAGTGGTGGCGATCAGCTATACCGGCGTCTCCGGCCTCTCCTCCGTCAACCAGGCCTACACTTCCTCAGCCACCTCCTTCGGCGTCGGCGTGGTGGCAAGCTCCTCGCTGGTCTTCAACGCGCAGGTGACGAATGCCAACGGCTTCCCGGCCGGCGACTACGAACTGCGGACCGTGGTCACATGCGAATAATCGCCCTCGCCCTCCTGCTGGCTGGGATCCTGCAGGCCGGGGCCGCCGCGGCGCTCGGCCTGCAACCCATGCGGGCCGAGGGGGCCACGCCCGGCGGGGCGAAGGCGTTCTACATCAACGTGCTCAATCCGTTCGACTATGCCGTGCAGTACGAACTGACGCTGCTCGAGCCCGACCTGCAGACCCCCGCCGGCCGCGCCGCCATCTCGCGCAGCCTCCTTACCGTCCCGCCCGGCCGTTCGCAGCGGGTCGTTCTCACCTTTGACATCGACGAGGCCAGTGATGAAAGAACTGTCCGGCTCTGCGCGTTCGACCCATCGAATGTGGGTGACGTGCTTGTCCGCGTTTGCGGCACTTATACTGGATACCGGTTCGGCTCGGAGCGACACAGACGGGCTCTTTCTCCCCAGTCAGCCCAGCGGACCGGGGGGCAGTGACAGCTTTCAAAGCGCGCTCGGCGCCCGCTGCTCGCAGTCGGTGAACAGCTCCGGCCCCTATCTCGACATCGGCATCGCCCAGACCGAGGAGGAGAGCCGCGTCGACAGCATCTTCGAGCCGCAGCGCAACAGCGCGACGGCCTATGCCCGCGTCGTCATCCCCTTGGGCCGCAAGCCCGAACGCATCGACTGCATCCGCCTTTACGAGATGGAATTGCGACGGATGGAGCTCGAACTCCAGCTCCTCGAGATGGGCATCCAGTAGACCCGCACCGGAACCCTGCCCCCGGCCTCCACGTTTCCTCATCGGATCCCGCGGGATCCTTTTTTCAGCAACGTATTGAGGACAAGTGACATGAACTGGGACCAGATCGAAGGTAATTGGAAGCAGATGAAGGGCGAGGTCCAGTCGCGCTGGGGCAAGCTGACCGACGACGAACTGGACGAGGCCGCGGGCAACCGTGAGAAGCTCGAAGGCAAGATCCAGGAGCGTTACGGCAAGACCAAGGAAGAGACCCGTCAGGAAGTCGACCAGTGGATGGCCAAGCACTGAGCCCGCTCCACGCTCCCTAGTCGAACAGCACGCCAGCCGGCCCCCCCTCCCGGCTGGCAAAGGCCGCCTCGATGTCCCGCACCGCCACCCGCGCGGTAGACAAGGGCGGTAGGTCGCCGGGCGGAAAGAACCGCGCATCGGCCACCTCGAACCCGGCCCGCACATCCGCGCCCGCTACGGGTTCGCACAGGAAGAACAGCTTGTAGAAATCCCGCAGGTCCGGATCGTAGGGTCCCTTGGCCTTGTGCCGCACGGCATAGAGCCGGTCGACGCGCACCTCCAGCCCCGCCTCTTCCCGAATCTCCTTCACCACGTTTTCGGAGGCCGAGAGCCCGACATCGGCATAGCCGCCGGGCAGGCTCCAGCGCCCGTCCGACTTTTCCTGCACCAGCAGGATCCGGTCCTCGACCACGATCGCGCCACGCACATCGACCTTGGGCGTCGCATATCCCGGCTCGGGCGCCATCAGCCCGGCCACCTGCTCCACCGGCAGATCGGCGAGCCGCGCGAGCATGTGCGCCGCGATCCCCGCCATCTCCTCGTACCGCTCCCGGTCGAAGGGATCGCGGGTGAAGCTCAGCCCCGTCTGCGCCAGCGCCGCGAGCCGCCGCGACCAGTTCAGCCATTCCGTTTCCATGCCCGGCCCTCCCCCATCCCGCCATAGCCTTCAACCAAGACGGTTTTTCGTGGGCAAGCGGAAAGCCGCCTGCCATAACGGTCCCGCCCAATCGCGGACCCGTTCATGCTCCAGACCCTCGCCGACCCGATCCTGCCGATCTTCGCGATCCTCGGCTTCGGCGTGCTCGCGGGCTGGCGCGACTGGTTCGACGCCGATTTCGCCCGTGGCCTCAACCGCTTCGTCTTCTTCATCGCCCAACCTGCGCTCGTCTTCTTCATCGTCGCACGGGCACCGTTTGCGGAGTTCGACTACCGCGTCCTCGGCCTCTACCTCGCCTCCGAGATCGCGGTTTACGCCGCCGGCACGCTGATCGCCCATCGCGCGTTCGGGCGGGAGCTGCGCGAAGCGCTGCTGATCGGCATGACCTGCGCTTTCGTCAACCACGTCTTCTACATCCTGCCGATCGCCGAGCTGCTCTACGGCGAGGACGCGGCCTTCGCCATCGCGGGCATCATCGTGGTCGACGTCGCTCTCCTCTTCTGCGGGACCATGCTGCTCGTCGATCTGATCGGCACCGGCACCAGCCACCCGGCGAAGATCGCGGGCGTAATGCTGCGCAACCCCACCTTCCTCGCCATCCTCGGCGGCCTCGCGGTCTACGCGACCGAGCCGCTGGCGCCCCAGGGCCTCTTCACCTTCGCGGAGTTCGTGGGCCGGGCAGCCCCGCCGGCCTCCCTCTTCGCCCTCGGGATCATCATGGCGGGCGCGGGGCTACGCCGCCTGGACGGGCTCACGGCGTCGGTGGTCGGGGTCAAGGTGCTCGCCCACCCGATCCTGCTCGCCGCGCTCCTGCTGCTGGTCGAGGTCGACGCGGACAAGGCTGACATCGCGCTGCTGGTCGCCGCGGGCCCGTGCGGGGCCATGCCCTTTGTCATTGCCCTCCAATACGGTGTAAGGACCGACACCATCGCCAAGGCGATCCTGATCTCGTCCGTCCTCACGCTGGTGACCCTCGCATGGCTGACCGCCTGACCATCCGCCCCCTCGCCCCCGCCGACGAGCCCGCCTGGCGCGACCTCTGGCGGGCCTACCTCGCGTTCTACGAAACAGAGCGGCCGGAGGAGGTCTACGCTACCTACTGGCAACGGCTGCTCGGCGACGATCCCCACGACTATCACGGCCTGATCGCGCTCGACGGCGACCGGCCCGTCGGCCTCGTGCACTACCTTTTCCACCGCCACGGCTGGCGGATCGAGGATGTGTGCTACCTGCAGGACCTCTACGTCGCCCCCGAGGCCCGCGGCACCGGCGCCGGCCGCGCCCTGATCGAGGCGGTCTACGCCGCCGCCGACGCCGCAGGCGCGCCCGCCGTCTACTGGACGACGCAGGAGGGCAACGCCACCGCCCGCCAGCTCTACGACCGGATCGCCCGCAATACCGGTTTCATCAAGTACGAACGCTGAAGGAGAGCCCATGTACCTCGTCGCCATCGCCCTTGCCGGCGCCCTGATCGGTGGCTGGCGCGCCAAGAAGCGCGGCGGCAAGCCCGGTGATCTCGCCACCTGGGCCATCGGGCACGGCCTCGCCTTCGTGATCGCGGTCGTCGTGGTGCTGATGCTCTACGATTTCATCACCAACTGGTTTATCTGATACGCGATGTTCCTGCGCTTCTTCGACAACCTCCGGACGGCCAAGCTGCCCGTCTCCCTGCGTGAGTATCTCACGCTGCTCGAGGCGATGGAGGACGGCGTGGTCATGTACGATGTCGAGGGCTTCTACTACCTCGCCCGCGCAGCATTGGTGAAGGACGAGCGCAACATCGACCGCTTCGACCAGGTCTTCGCCCACACCTTCCAGGGGATGGAGGCGATCAGCACCGCCGAGATGCTGGAGGCGATGGACCTGCCCAAAGAGTGGCTGCGCAAGATGGCCGAAAAACACCTCACGCCCGAGGAAATGGCCGAGATCGACGCGCTCGGCGGCTTCGAGAAGCTGATGGAAACGCTGCGCGAACGCCTCGCCGAACAGGAAAAGCGCCACCAGGGCGGCAACAAGTGGATCGGCACCGCCGGCACCTCCCCCTTCGGCGCCTACGGCTACAACCCCGAGGGCGTGCGGATCGGCCAGAAGGAGAGCCGCCACCAGCGCGCGGTCAAGGTCTGGGACAAGCGCGAGTTCAAGGACTTTGACGACACGCGCGAGCTCGGCACCCGCAACATCAAGGTCGCCCTGAAGCGCCTGCGCCGCTGGGCCCGCGACGGGGCCGCCGACGAGCTCGACTTGCCCGGCACGATCCGCGCCACGGCCGAGCACGGCTATATCGACGTCCAGACTCGGCCCGAACGGCGCAACGCCGTGAAGGTCCTGCTCTTCCTCGACGTGGGCGGCTCGATGGACCCGCATATCCGTGTGGTCGAGGAGCTCTTCTCCGCCGCCAAGACCGAGTTCAAGCATTTCGAGCATTTCTACTTCCATAATTGCCTCTACGAGGGCGTGTGGAAGGACAACCGCCGCCGCTGGACCGAGCAGATCCCGACGCTGGAGATCCTGCGCACCTATGGCCCGGACTACCGCTGCATCTTCGTCGGCGACGCCAGCATGTCACCCTACGAGATCGCCTATCCCGGCGGTGCGAACGAACACTGGAACGCGGAGGCCGGGCAGGTCTGGCTTGGGCGCGCGCGCGAGCAGTGGAAAGCCAACCTCTGGATCAACCCGATCCCGGAGGAGCACTGGAACTACACCCACTCCATCCGCATGATCCGCGAGATCTTCGAGGACCGGATGGTCCCGATGACCTTGGAGGGGCTAGACCGGGGCATGCGCGAACTGGTGCGCTAACCCGAAGCGCAACAGATCCCCTCCCCCCACGGGGGGGAGGGCTAGGGAGGGGGGCGCTAAAAAGCGGCACCCCTCAAATCCCCCGCACCGTCTCGGCCACCACTGCGCGCAGCACAGCCTCCGGCGCATCGGCGCGCACCATCACCCGCAGCCCGAAATAGAACGTGACAAGCTGTGCGGCCTTCACCGCGCGTTTCGCCGGATCGGGGCAGGCCTCCACCAGCGCCGCGGCGAAGATCCGCCGCAGCCGGTCCACCATGCGCGAGACCATGGCCCGCGTCTCCGCATCGAGCTGCGCCTGGTCGAGGCTTGCATTGCACAGGAAACAGCCGCGCCGGTCGCCCTCGATCGCGCGGTCCACCGCCTCGGCGAAAAGCCGCGCAAACCGCTCCTGCGCCGAGCCTTCGACGAGCAGCGTCTCCCCGGCGGCGATCTCCGTCTCCTCGTAGCGGGCAAGGGCGGCCAGATACATGCCGCGCTTGTCGCCGAAGAGGCGATAGAGGCTCTGCTTCTTCAGCCCTGTCGCCGCCTCGACATCCTGCATCGACGCGCCTTCGAAGCCCTTCTCCCAATAGAGCGCCATCAGCGCGTCGCGCGCCGCATCGGGCTCGAATGTCCTTGGCCGGGCCATGGTTTCGCCCTCCTCTCGCGAACGTTACCGATCGGTCCGTAACTTGATATTTAACTGATCGGTCCGTAACCCATATGGCATGTCATCGGCACCGACACAACGCCGACAGGACATCAGGGGGCCGCCGCGCCCCGGAAAGGAGAGCCACCATGGCACGCCTGAACACCGTCACCGACGCCGAAGCGAACGCAGACGCCGCCGCCCTCTTCACCGCGATCAAGGGGAAGGTCGGCATGGTCCCCAACCTCTACCGCGTCACCGGCAACCAGCCCGCCGTGCTAGCCGCCCTGTTGGGCCTCGGCGAGGGGCTCGGCAAAGGGTCGTTCGATGCGAAGACGCGCGAGGCCATCGCGCTCACGGTCGCCGGGGTGAACACCTGTGACTACTGTGCGTCGGCGCACAGCGCGATCTCGGCCAGCCTGAAGGTCCCGCAAGCCGAGATCACCAACCGGCTGAGCGGGCACTCGGAAGACCCACGCCTCGACGCGGTCCTGACCTTCGCCACAGCCGTGACCGAGGCGCAGGGCCGGGTGAGCGATGCCGACCTCGCCGCCGCCCGCGCCGCCGGCTTGACCGACGGCGACATCGTGGAGGTCGTGGGCAACGTGGTGGCCAACATCTTCACCAACTACCTCAACCACGTCGCCGACACCGAGATCGACTTCCCCGTCGTCCGCACCGCTTAACAACGCTATGCACTCCCCTCCCCCCGCTTCGGTGGGAGGGCCAGGGAGGGGGGCTCGAAGAAAACCCGTTAACCTTTGCCCCGGTGCACAAACCCGGTGCACGGATGTCATACGGAAATCATACGCATGTCATACGCGGCATTTCGGCGTTAACGATTGCCTCGCGCCCCCCCGCTCCCCATCTCCAAGATCATGATCACGCTAGGCCCCATCCTCATCGCCGTCATCGCCGGCCTCGTCATGTGGCGCTTCTCCGCCTGGAACCTCGCGCGCCAGCTTGACGCCACCTCCCGGCCCCTCCGCGACCCCGTCATCGGACAGTACGTGGATCGGATGGCGCGGGCGCTCGACCTGCCGAAGCTGACGGTGCATGTCCAGGACAGCCCTGTTATCAACGGCTTGGCGGCACCTGACGGCCGGATATTCATCACCCGCGGCTTCATCGACAAGTACAAGCTAGGCGAGGTTCAGGCCGAGGAGATCGCCTCCGTCATCGCCCATGAACTTGGTCATGTAGCGCTCGGCCACTCCCGTCGGAGGCTCCTCGATTTCTCCGGCCAGAACGCGATCCGCATGGTACTTGTGATGGTGCTTGGCCGTCTCATCCCGTTCGTCGGTATCTGGATCGCCAATCTCGTCACCCAGGCCCTCGCCGCCCGCCTCAGCCGCCAGGACGAGTACGAGGCGGATGCCTATGCCGCTGCTTTGCTTACGAAAATCGAGCTCGGGATCGGACCGCAGCGGAGCCTCTTCCGTAAGCTCGACCGTCTCGCAGGTGGCGCGAACGGCACGCCCGCCTGGCTGATGAGCCATCCCAAGGCCGAGGAGCGGATCGCCGCGATCGAGACGCTGGCGCGCGGTTGGACGCAGCGCCCCGCCCTCAACTGAGCGCCTTCGCCAGTCGCGGCAGGCCGGCCCGTTTCAGAAGCGGGCGCAGCGGCTGCGACTCGCCCGACAGACGCTCTGCCGTCGCCCGGACAGCCTCGACCTCATCGGCCAGCGAGCGCGCCGCGTGAAGCTCCATCAGGACCGGATCGGGCGCGCGCGGATACACCCCGAGCGGGGACAGCGTTCGCGTCGGGAAGTCCTTGAGGTTGCGGGTCAAAAGCACCTCGGCCCGTCCCTCCAACGCCGCCGAGAGCACGTGGACATCATCCGGATCGGGCAGGTGGAGATCATCGCGCAGGGGCGCCACGACGAGCGCCTGCGGGAAGCGGTCGCGGGCCAGCGCGATCTCGACACGGGCCTGTGCCTCGACCTCCGGCCCCGCCCGGCGGGCCGCGCGGGCCCACTCCTCCAGGATCCGCTCCGACCAGAGTGGTGTGAAATCACCCCGCGCCGCGACCCGCAACAAAAGCTCCCGCAGCACGGTTGGATAGAGCAAGCAGGCGTCGATGAGGACGCGCATTAACCCAATCTCAGGAAAATGGCCTTCAGGTAGGCGCTCTCGGCCAGCATCGGGTGCGTTGGATGGTCGGGACCGGCAAACCCGGTGTGGATCAGCTGCGCCGGGCGTCCGGCCTTCGAGACGCCGCGCAAGGACACCTCGCGAAACCGCGCCAGATCGGCAGCGTGGGAGCACGAGCAGAGGACAAGATAGCCGCCCGGAGCAACCAGCGCCGCACCCATCCGCGCCACCCGCTCATAGGCGCGCAGGCCCTTCTCCAGCGCGCCCTTGTTGGGGGCGAAGGCTGGGGGGTCACAGATGACAAGGTCGAAGCGCGGCCCTTCGGAGGCGAGCCCGGCCATCGTGTCGAACGCATCGCCGCGATGGGTGGTGAAGCGGTCCCCGACATGGGCCGCGCGCGCGCCCTCCTCGGCCAGGGCCAGCGCAGGCGCCGACCCGTCGACGGAGAGCGCGTGTTCGGCCCCGGCCGCAAGAGCCGCCAGCGCGAAGCCGCCGACATGGGAGAAGACGTCGAGCACCCGCCGCCCCGGCGCGAGCCGCGCGGCGAAGGCATGGTTCGGGCGCTGGTCGTAGAAGAGCCCCGTCTTCTGCCCGCCGGTGAGATCCGCCATGTAGGTGGCCCCGTTCATCGGCACGGGGATGGGACCGTCGAGCGTGCCGCGCACGACCTCCGTCACCTCCTCCAACCCTTCGAGGGTGCGGGCCCGGCCGGTGCCGTTCTTGACGATGGTGGTGACGCCGGTGACCTCAGCCAGCGCAGTGGCGAGATCGTCGAACAGCGCTTCGGCCCAGGCAGCGTTGGGCTGGATGGCGGCCGCGTCACCAAAGCGGTCGATGATGACGCCCGGCAGGCCGTCGGCCTCGGCATGGATCAGGCGGTAGAAGGGAGCGTCGAACAGAGTCTCGCGCAGGGCGAGCGCGCTGGCGAGGCGGTCACGCAGCCAGTCGAGCCCGATCTCCGCCTCCGGATCGCGGTCGAGCACGCGGGCCGGGATCTTGCTGATCGGGTTGACGGCGACGGTCGCAACGGGCCGACGCTCCGCATCCTCCAGCGTTGCGATGGTACCGGGGGCGAGCGCCTTGGTGCGTCGGTCGAGCACCAGTTCGTCGGCGTAGACCCACGGAAAGCCGAAGCGCAGCTTGGGCGCGCGGTTCGGGCGGAGGCGGACGGTGGGGCGTGTCATAGGCGGGGCGTAGCCTATGGGGGCGGGGAACGGAAGGGAGTGGCGTCTCAGCCTGTCACGCCCGGCCCTCAGCTCAGCAAAGCAAAAGGGCCGCCCGCAGGCGACCCCTCGTCTTCGATCCTCGGCCGGATCAGGCGTGGCGCGCGGAGCCTGCGAAGAGGCCGCGGACCCACTCGCGTGCGGCGCGCAGGCCGTCGCGGACCGCCTGGGCGCGCAGCTGGTGGGCGCGCTCGCGGATCGCCAGGAGTTCGGCGTCGGAGATGTAGGACAGGTCGTTCATGATCACACTCTCGTCTCGGAAGGCGAGGTCCCCACGACCCCGCTGTCCCGATAAGAATAGGTAAGGAGCGCTGATCTTGCAGCGCACAACGGCGCAATCACGCCATGCACTCACCGCATGGCTAGCGGGCGCGGAGGTGCTTGAGGAACCGCATCTCCAGCCCGCGGAAGATCAGCACGATCAGCCCGGTCAGCGCGGCGTAGAGCACTGCGGCGGTGAGGAACCCCTCATAGGAGAGGTAATAGCGCGCGTTCAGCGTTCGCCCGGCGCCGAGGATGTCGGTGATGGTGATCACGGCCGCGATGGCGGAGCCGTGCATCATGAAGATCACCTCGTTGCCATATTGCGGGATCGCCCGGCGCAAGGCCGAGGGGATGACGACGAGGCCATAGACCTGCCAGGTGCGCAGGCCCAGCGCCTTCGCCGCCTCGATCTGTCCCTTCGGCGTGCGCACGACGGCGCCACGGATGATCTCGGTCGCATAGGCGCCGGAGTTGAGGGAGAAGGCAATAAGCGCGCACCACCATGGCTCCCGCAGAATGCCCCAGGCCCAGCTGTCGCGGATGATGTCGAACTGCGGCAGGCCGTTGTAGATCAGGTAAAGCTGGACCAAGAGCGGCGTTCCGCGGAAGGCGTAGACATAGCCCTTGATGAGTTGGTTCGCGACGGGTGTCTGGCGCGCTCGCAGGATGCCGAAAGGCAGTGCGATGCAAAAGCCGATCGCCAGCGACAGCGCGGTAAGGTGCGCCGTGACCCAGACGCCCTCGGCAAACAGCGCCCAGCTTTCGAGGACCAGATCAACGCGCATCGGCGAAGCCCCGATCGTAGCGGCGTTCGAGCCGGGAGAAGATCAGCTCGCTCACCCAGGTGATGAAGAGGTAGGCGAAGAAGGCAAAGAGCAGGAACCAGAACGGCTCCCGCGTCGAACGGCCCGCGTCGTTGGCGATGCCCACGAGGTCCGACAGCCCGATGATCGAGACGACGGCGGTGGATTTCGTGAGCACCATCCAGACGTTCATCGTGCCCGGCAGCGCCTGCCGGATGATCTGCGGCAGGGTGACGAGGCGCAGGGTCTGCAGGCGATTGAGGCCCAGCGCCGTGCCTGCCTCCCCCTGCCCCTTGTCGACGGCGAGCACGGCACCGCGGAAGGTCTCCACCAGGTATGCGCCGTAGATGAAGCCGATGGTGATCGTGCCGGATAGGAAAGGGTCGATGTCGATCCGCTCCCACTCCATGGCGCGGGTGAAGAGGTTCATGAGCCGCTGCACGCCGTAGAAGAACAGCAGGATCAGGACGAGGTCGGGCACACCGCGCACCAGCGTGGTGTAGCCGGTGACGAGCCAGCGCGCGGGCGCGAACCGCGACAGCCGTCCCGCCGCCCCCAGCCCGCCCAGCACGGTGGAGAGCAGGAAGGACAGCACCGCGAGGGCCACGGTGACACCGAAGCCCTGCATCAGCAGCGGGAGATACGCGATGACCTGGTCCATATGAAAAGGCCGGCGGTTGGTGCCGCCGGCCCCCTTTTCAGCTCACGCGCGGCTCAGGAGCCGCCGTAGATGTTGAAGTCGAAATACTCGGACGCGATCTCGTCGTACTGGCCGGAGGCGCGGATCGCGGCGATCGCGGCGGTGAAGTTGTCGCGCAGCTCGGTGTCCTCCTGCCGGACGCCGATGCCGGCCCCGTCCCCGTGATATTGCGGGATCGAGTAGCCCTCACCGATCATGGCGTAGCCTTCGCCCGCCTCGGTCTTCAGGAAGCCCTCGTCCATCGCGATGCTGTCGGCCATGATTGCGTCGATCCGGCCCGCGGTCAGGTCGAGATAGGCGTCGTCCTGCGCGGCGTAGAGGCGCAGCTCCACGTCCGGGTACTCACCTTCCATGAAGTCCTGGTGGATCGTGCCGCGCTGCACGCCCACGACCGCATCGGCCAGCGTCTCGGCGCTGTCATCGGCGAAACGGCCTTCCTCGGCGATGAAGACGGCCGGGGTCTGGTAGTACTTCTCGGAGAAGTCAATGACCTGCTTGCGCTCTTCGGTGATCGACATGGAGGCGATGATCGCGTCGCACTTGTCCTCGAGCAGGGCGGGGATGATGCCGTCCCAGTCGGTTTTCACCATCTCGCACTCGACGCCCATCTCGTTGCAGAGCGCATTCGCAATGTCGATGTCGAAGCCTTCGACCGCGCCGTCTTCCGTCGTGAAGGAGAACGGCGGGTAGGCGCCCTCGACACAGATGTCGAGACCTTGGGCGAAGCCTGCGCCGGCGACGGTCGAAGCGGCGAGGGCCGCGACGATGATCTTTTTCATGATTGTGCTTTCCCTGTTGGTATCGGATCGCTCGCCACAATTCCCCAGCACCGGGGGAGCGTCAAGGCGAACTGCCCATAACCCCAGCGTCACAAGGCGTGAAAGCCTACCGGAGCATCAGTTGCCGCCGCGATGCGCAACCACTCGGCAACGAAATCAGCAACGGAGCGGAAGCAGACGAGCTCCGCCGTCTCCGCATCGGTGAGCCAGAAGGCGACGGCGACCTGGCCGAGCCGGGTGCGCCGGATCTCCCCGGGTTCGAACCGGCCGGGGGCGAGGTCCACCGGCGCACCCTTGGCGAGCACGTCGCGGACCGCCGCTCCGGTCAGGCGAAAGACGGCGCGGGCGTCCGAGACATCGACGGCGAGGTGGTGCTGCCTGGCGAGCCGGTCGGCGAGGCCGACGGCTGCCGCCGGTGCATCGGCGGCGGGGCAAAATAGCATTAGCTCATCCGGGCTCATCCACGCGAGGCCGCCGGACGCGCCGCCGTTGATCCGACGCGTGTCGGGGATCGGGCCAACGGCACCCCCCACCGCCTCGCGAAAGGCCGCATCGGTCAGGTCGCCACGGATCGTGACCATGCCCACCGGGTCGATCTGCTGGACCCGCACGAGGCCGTCGAAGCTCTCAGACATCCTGCTTCTCCCCTTCCGCATCATAGAAGACCAGATCGACCACCGTCGCGCGGATCGTCTTGTCCTTGTCCACCGGGAAGCTCAGCACCTCGCCCATCCGCTCGCGCCCCCGCTCGATCAGCGCCATGGCGATGGCGTGGTTCAGCGTCGGGCTGAAATAGGTGGATGTAACGTGGCCGATGGTGTGCGGATTGCCATATTCGCCGGTCCCTTCGACCGCGTGGGCGCCATCGGGCAGCACCTCCTGCGCGCTCTCGGTGAGCAGACCGACGAGTTGCTTGCGGTCGGGGCGGGTGAGATCAGGTCGCTCCATCGCACGCTTGCCGATGAAGTCCTCCTTCTTCTTCGACACCGCCCAGGAGAGGCCGAGATCGTGGGGCGTCACCGTCCCGTCCGTTTCGTCCCCGATCATGATGAAGCCCTTCTCGGCCCGCATCACGTGCAGCGCCTCGGTGCCGTAGGGCATGACGCCGAGCTCCTTGCCCGCCTCCAGACACCGGCCCCAGAACTCGCGACCGCGGCCCGCGGGTACCGCCACCTCGTAGGAGAGCTCGCCGGAGAAGGAGATGCGGAAGACGCGCGCCGGGATGCCGCCGAGTTCGCCCTCGGTGAAGGACATGAAGGGCAGCGCCTCCTTCGACGCGTCGAGGCCGCCGAGCTTTTCCAGGAGCTTGCGCGCATCGGGACCGACCATGGCGACCTGCGCCCATTGCTCGGTCACGTTGGCGGTGAAGACCTTGAGGTCCCACCATTCGGTCTGAAGCCACTCCTCCATCCACGCATGCACCCGGTCGGACCCACCGGAGGTGGTGTGGCAGAGGAACGTGTCATCGGAGAGGCGCACGACCACCCCGTCATCGAACAGGAACCCGTTCTCCGTACACATCAGCCCATAGCGGCAGCGGCCCGGTTTCAGGCTCGACATCATGTTGGTGTAGACGAGGTCGAGGAACGTCGCCGCGTCCGGCCCCTTCACGAGGATCTTGCCGAGGGTCGAGGCGTCGAGCAGGCCGACGTGCTGGCGCGTATTGACGATTTCGCGCCGGACGGCCTGTTCCGTGCTCTCACCCTGCCTGCGATAGGTGTAGGGACGGCGCCAGTCGGCCACCGGCTCCCACACCGCGCCCTGCGCGTCGTGCCAGTCGTCCATCGGCGTCTTGCGGGTGGGCTTGAAGAGCGCACCGCGCGCCTCACCCCCGATCGAGCCCATGGAAATCGGCGTATAGGGCGGGCGGAAGGTGGTGGTGCCGACCTCGGGGATGGCAGCGCCGAGGCTGTCGGCGAGCACTGCGAGGCCGTTGATATTGCTGAGCTTGCCCTGATCCGTCGCCATGCCGAGGGTGGTGTAGCGCTTGGCATGCTCCACGCTCTCGAACCCCTCCTGCGCGGCGAGTTGCACGTCGGAGACCTTCACGTCGTTCTGGAAGTCGAGGAACGCCTTGGAGCGCAGCTTGATGCTCGCGCCCGCGGGCATCATCCAGACCGGCTCCATCGGTTCCTCGGGCTCGGCGATGGCGGAGGGAGCGGGCTCGTCGGCGGGGTGGAACCCCGTCTCCTCCCCCGCGCGCCGGCCCGCCGCCGCGCCGCTCTGCATCGCGCCCTCGGTATCGAGAGGACCGGCGGCGCTGCCGGCCGCGATAACGAAGCCCTGCCCGTCCGCGCCGGTGGGTGGTCGGTCGGGATCGGGCCGGAAATGGGCCTGAGCCTCGTCCCAGATGAGCTTTCCGCCACAATGGGACCAGAGGTGGACGACCGGGGACCAGCCTCCGGACATGGCGACGGCGTCGCAGGGCACGGTCTCCAGCACCGCGCCCTCGCCCGCCTGCGCGCAGATCTCCACCGCCTCGACCCGCTTGCCGCCCTTCACGCGGGCGATGCCGCGACCGACCTCGACCCGGATGCCGAGATCGCGGGCTTGGCGTGGCAGCGGGCCGATCGCGGCAGGGCGGGCGTCGAGGATCACGGGTACCTCCAGTCCTGCCTGGCGCAGGGCGATGGCGGTCCGGTAGGCGTCGTCATTGTTGGTCACGAGCACCGTGCGGTCGCCTGGGCTCACCCCCCACAGCGCCACATAGTCCCGGACAGCGGAGGCGAGCATAACGCCCGGCACGTCGTTGCCCACAAAGGAGATCGGGCGCTCGATCGCGCCGGTCGCCGTCACCACACGCTCCGCACGGATACGCCACAGGCGATGGCGGGGGCCGTGCAGGGGCTCCTCCGCCGCCGTCACGTAGCCGTGGTCGTAGATGCCCGCGGCCATCATGCGGGTGCGGATCTGGACGTTCGGCATTGCGTCGAGCGCGGCACGCGTCGCCTCCAGCCAGGCGTCACTCTCCTGCCCGTCGATCTCTACCGGATCGGTGAGGAGGCGGCCGCCAAGATGCGCCGTCTGCTCCACCAGCAGCACGCGCGCCCCGGCCCGTCCGGCCTCCAGCGCCGCCTGCAGGCCCGCCATGCCGCCGCCGACCACCAGCACGTCGACGAAAGCGTAGAAGTGCTCGTAACGGTCGTCATCGGGCTTCGTCGGGGCCTTGCCGAGGCCTGCGGCCTTGCGGATTACCGGCTCGAACACGTGCTTCCAAGCCGCGCGCGGGTGGATGAAGGTCTTGTAGTAGAAGCCGGCGGGGAAGAAGCGGGAGAGAGCGGCGTTTACCACGCCCACGTCCTGCTCCAGCGAGGGCCAGTGGTTCTGGCTCTCGGCTCGCATCCCGTCAGCGAGCTCCACCGTGGTCGCGCGGCGGTTCGGCTCGAACGCGCCGCCCTTGCCGAGGCCCATCAGCGCGTTCGGCTCCTCGGCTCCGGCCGCCACCGGGCCCCGCGGGCGGTGGTACTTGAAGGACCGGCCCATCAGTATCTGCCCCTCGCCCATCAAGGCCGAGGCGAGCGTGTCGCCGGCAAAGCCGCTCAGATGGCGGCCGTTGAAGGAGAACGAGACTTTCCGGGCGCGGTCGATCAGCCGACCGCCCTTGGGCAGGCGGGAACTCATTGGGCAGGCTCCCAGTCCGGGCGGCGGGCGCGGATGGCGGCAATGACGTCCGCAGGCGGTTCGGAGACCTGTGCGGAATAGGTGCCGAAGACCTCCAGCGTCACGGTGCAGCGCGCGGCGTGGAACCACTTGCCGCAGCCGTACTGGTGCCGCCAGCGCTCGAAATGGACGCCGCGCGGGTTCTGCCGCTGGAAGAGATAGTCGCGGAAATCGTCGTCGGACGAGCCGGGGCCGAAGCGGGTCAGATGCGCCTCGCCACCGGGGTGGAATTCGGTCTCCTCCCCGGTCACGCCGCAATAGGGACAGGTCAGTTTCAGCATGGCTTAACCCTCGGCACCACGGCGGTTTGACCGGCCGGGTGCAAGATGGTACAAAACAGGAACATCGAACGGTTCAGGGAGAACGCCATGTTCGACGGACAGAGTTTCGACGCCGCAACGGCGCTCGCCCCGGTGATTGCGGCCCGGCGCGCGGAAGCGCGGGCCATGATCGGCGATACGGCCACGGGCGGGTTCCGCCCGGCCATGGCCGCGATGCCCGAGGATGCGGAGCGGGAGGCTCTGCGTGCAGCCAGCCTGCGCGCGGCGGAGATCCTGCAGGAGTGCGGGGAGATGGAGGAGGAGTTCGACCTCGCGTCCTGCGAGGACGAGTGGCTCGACTGAGGATCGGGAACGGCCCGGAAGGCCGCTCCCAGGGAAACCGATCTCAGTTGCCGGTCTGCGTTTCGGTCTCGGCTTCGGCGTCGCCACCGCCTTCGACGGTCGCTTCGCCCTCGACAGGCACGCCGGTGTTCTCCTCTCCACCGGGCGCGGCTTCGGCTTCCGGCCGGGCATCGACGTCGGCGCCGTTGTCGATGGTGACGGTTCCGGGATCGTCGGCCGGTTCGGTCGTGACCGACGCGTCATCGCCGCCGAACAGGAACAGCGCGATGACGAGCACGGCGACGACAAGGCCGCCGATGATGAACCATTGCGGTCCGCCCCCCTTGCCCTCGGGTTGCGGTGGGTTGGGATTCTGAGCCATGCAGAATACTCCGATAAGTTGTGATGCTCCCGCATCTCAACGTATCGCCGCACCCGCCGTTCCACGTTTCCGGTCAATGGGCCACCGCCGCGGCGACGCTTTCGTCGATCATGCGACCCTCGGTGAACCGCTCCAGCGAGAAGGGCGCGGCAAGCGCCCTTGGCGCGCCGTCGGCGACCAGTTCCGCGGTGGCCCAGCCCGAGCCTGGGATCGCCTTGAACCCGCCGGTGCCCCAGCCGCAATTGATGAAGACACCCGGCACCGGCGTCGTCCCGATGATCGGTGAGCGGTCGCCGGTCATATCGACGATCCCGCCCCATTGCCGCAGCATCCTGAGGCGGGAAATGATCGGAAAGGTCTCGATCAGCGCACGCACCGTCTCCTCGATGTGCTGGAAGGAGCCGCGCTGGGTGTAGTTGTTGAACCCGTCCGCGCCGCCGCCGATCACCATCTCGCCCTTGTCGGACTGGCTCATGTAGCCGTGGACGGTGTTGGCCATGACCACGCAGTCCATCACCGGCTTGATCGGTTCGGAGACGAGCGCCTGCAGCGCCACGCTTTCAACCGGCAGGCGGAACCCGGCCATCTCGGCCAGCACGCCCGAGTGACCGGCGACGACGATGCAGAGCTTCTTCGTCCGGATCGGGCCCCTGCTGGTCTGCACGCCGGCCACGCCGTTCGCATCACGATCGACGCCCGTGACTTCGCATTTCTGGATGATGTCGACGCCCAGATCGGAGGCCGCCCGCGCATAGCCCCAGGCCACCGCATCGTGCCGCGCCGTGCCACCGCGCGCCTGCCACAGCCCGCCCAGCACCGGGTAACGCGGGCCCGAGGTCTCGATGATCGGCACGATTTCCCGGATTTCCCGCGGCGTGACGAGGCGGCTCTCGATCCCCGCGATCCGGTTGGCATGCGCCGTCCGCTTCCACGCGCGCAGCTCGTGCTCGGTCTGCGCGAGCATCAGCACGCCGCGGGGCGAGAACATGATGTTGTAGTTGAGCTGCTGGCTCAGATCCTCATAGAGGCTCCGCGACTTCTCGTAGACCGCCATCGAGCCCGGCTGCAGGTAGTTCGAGCGGATGATCGTCGTGTTCCGGCCCGTATTGCCGCCGCCGAGCCACCCTTTCTCCAGCACCGCGACCTTCCGGATGCCGTGGTTCTTCGCGAGATAATAGGCGGTGGCGAGCCCGTGGCCGCCCGCGCCGACCACGATCACGTCGTACTCCGCCTTGGGCTCCGGCGAGCGCCAGGCCCGCTCCCACCCGCTGTGCCAGCGGGCGGCCTCGCGGGCGATGGCGAAGGCGGAATAGCGTTTCATGGGCGACGGCGCTCCGGTCGAATTCGGCAATCCTTGCGTGATGCCAAAACCGCGGCTCGGTCAAGCGCCGTTTTGCGCCGCTCCGAGGGCTGTTCACGACGCGGGCGCCGCGCATTGCGACAGCCCCCCGGGCGCTATACGTAGGATCGCTGAAAGCCCTGCTGGAGAGCCCATGCTGTTCTGGATCATCGCGCTGCTGATCGGCCTCATCGTCGTGCTGGCCCTGCTCCGCCCGCTGTTGCGCCTGCAGGAAGAGGAGGGCGAGGCGTCGGACGTCGCTGTCTACCGCGACCAGCTCGCCACGCTGGATGCCGATGTGGCGCGGGGCGTCGTGGCACCGGAGGAGGCGGAGACCACGCGCGTCGAGCTGTCGCGCCGTCTGCTCGCCGCAGCCGATGCGGCGGAGCGTGCCGATGCCGCGAGAGCGGCGCCGCTGGCGGGCACACGGATGATCGCGTCATTCTCCACGGCCTTCGTTCTGGTTGGCGGTACCGCGATCTACCTCTGGCTCGGCGCCCCCGGCCGGCCCGATGCGCCGCTCGCAAGCCGCGCGGGCGAGGCTCAGGCGATCGCCGAGATGGCGCAGCGCCCCCCGCAGGCGATTGCCGAGGCCATGGTGGCCGCACGCACGCCGGAGCCCGAGGTGTCGGAGCGCGACCGCGCCTTGCTTACCCAGCTCGAAACCGTGCTGGAGGGCCGCCCCGACGATGCTGAGGGGCTGCGGCTGCTCGCGCGAACCTACATGCAGCTTGGCTATCACCTCGAGGGGCGGCAGGCACAGGATCGCCTTGTGGCCCTGCTCGGTGCGGAGGCGCGTACGGAAGATCTGTCGGCACTGGCCGAATTCATGATCATCGCGGCGGGCGGTTATGTCTCGCCGGAGGCCGAAGCGGTACTCGACGACACCCTCGCGCGCGACCCCGGCGAGCCGTGGGCCGCCTACTACAAGGCCCGTGCCGAGGTGCAGGCCGGCGATCGCGCCGGGGCCGAGGCGCGGCTGACCGATTTGGTGGAGAACCCGACAACGCCCGAGGCGTTGCGCGCAGCGGCAGCGGACGACCTCGCCCGCCTGTCGGCACCCGGTCCGGACGCGAACGCCGTCGCGGCAGCGCAGGACCTCGACCCCGAGGCGCAGCGGGAGATGATCGAGGGTATGGTCGGCGGCCTCGCCGCGCGTCTTGCCGAGGACGGCGGGACCGTCGCCGAATGGCAACGCCTGATCCGCGCCTACCGCGTCTTGGGCGAGGCCGAAGCCGCCGAACAGGCCATGGCCGACGCGCGCGACGCCTTCGCTGGCGACGCAGCAGCCCTCGACGAACTGGAGGCAACGCAGTGAGCGTCTACGAGGACGTGGCGGAGTTCCGTAGCGCGCTTCCGGCGACCGGCGCCCTCATGGGGCTTGACCTTGGAACGAAGACGATCGGCCTCGCCCTGTCGGACGGGCTGCGCGGCGTGGCGACCGCGATGCGCACGCACAAACGGACCAAGTTCGGCGTCGATGCGCAGGCCCTGCTCGCCGCGGGTGAGGAGCGGCAGGTCACCGGCATCGTGCTGGGGCTGCCGCGCAACATGGATGGCAGCGAGGGGCCGCGCGCGCAGTCCACTCGCGCTTTTGCCCGCAATCTCATGGGCTTGACGGAGTTGCCGATCACCTTCTGGGATGAACGGTTGTCCACCATCGCCGCAGAGCGGGCCCTTCTCGCCGCCGACGCCTCGCGCGCGCGCCGGGCCGAGGTGATCGACAGCGTCGCGGCCTCCTATATCCTGCAAGGCCTACTCGACCGGCTGCACCATATGGAGCATGACGATGAGCGATGACGTCTGGTCCCGGCCGGAGATCGAGAGCCCCTGCGTCCGGGTCTGCGTGCTCGACCCCGCAAGCGGGCTCTGCCTCGGCTGCCACCGCAGTCGCGATGAGATTGCAGGGTGGTCGCGCATGACACCCGAGCATCGGCGCGAGGTCATGGACGGTCTTTCGGCACGCGCCGCCCAGCAGACGCGGCGGCGGCGTGGCGGGCGAGCCGCACGTGTGACAAATGCCACAAAACCCCAACCGTGAGGCAAACTGCCTTTAAACGGCCTCAAGTTGTGGCCCATGATCGAGTTGATTCGAGGGGTACGTTTCTGGAGACGCCATGTTCTGGCCGGTGACACTTGCACTTGCCATCGCGTTCAGCGCGCTTGTCGTGACGGGCGTCATCGACACGGTTGCGGCCGAAACACAATTCGTACTGGCGCTCGTGCTGTGCACCACTGCAGCCGCGATTTCCCTCTACCGCAGCCATGTGAGGACGGGCCGGCTTCACGTTCAGCCCCTGCTTTGGGCTGTCATGGCGCTGGTGATCTCCGGTGCGTACAGCTTCCGCGAGCACGGCCGCCTCTTCGCGCTCTCCCTCCTGGAACAACCCGTCGAGATCGAGCCGAACGTCCCGAGCCTGCGCAACGAAGTCATGCTGATGCGCGCGTGGGACGGCCATTTCCGCGCCGTTGCAGACGTGAACGACACCCCGGTCGGGCTTCTGATCGACACCGGCGCCTCGCTGGTCCTGATCCGCTACGACGACGCCCGGCGTATCGGGATGCCGGACACCGATCTCGACTTCAACATGGCCGTCACGACGGCCAACGGCCGGTCTTTTGTGGCACCAGTCACGTTCGACGAGATCAGCATCGGCGGCGTCGTCGTCCGTGACGTCGAAGGCGCCGTCGCCCGCCCCGGTCAGCTTCACTCCAGCTTGTTGGGCATGTCCTTCATCGAACGCCTCGACGAAGTCGCCATTCGACGCGACCGCATCGTGCTGCGGAACTAGTTTCGTAGCTGAAGTTCGAATGCCACTGAGCAGTGGGAAAACGCGTGTTCACGATACGACGCCAGCTTACACGCGTTTGATTTAACCGGCGAAGCATGTTTTCCGGCAATCACTGCACGATAAATTCCGCATGAAGAGCTCCGGCAGCCTTGATGGCTTTCAGGATGTCGATCATGTCCCGCGGCGCGACGCCGAGCGCATTCAGCCCAGCGATTACCTCCGGCAACGTCACCGCGTCCTCGACTAGAGCGAGGCCAACGCCCTCCTCCTCTTCGATCCCCACCCGGGTCCTTGGCACCACGACAGTTTCGCCACCGTTCGTGAAAGGATTGGGCTGGATCGCAAGGGGCGCCTCCTCGACCCTCAACGTCAGATTTCCCTGGCTGACTGCGACGCGGGAGATGCGGACGTCGGCGCCGAGGACGATCGTTCCCGACCTCTGGTCGATCACGACCCTCGCACGCTGGTCTGGTTCGATCTCGAGGTTCTCCATCGTACTCACGAGCCGAGCCGGAGAGACGCTCTCGCTCAGGCTAATTTCAACAGTTCCGGGGTCGAGCATGCGTGCGGACCCTCGGCCCAGACGCCCGTTGATCGCCTCTTCAATCCTCGCCGCAGTGGTAAAATCGGGATTCCTCAACGACAATCGCAACCGCTGCATATCGTTGAAGACGAACGGAATCTCACGTTCAATCCGCGCGCCGGCGGGTATCGTGCCAGATGTCGGCACACCCAGTGTCACCGAAGCGGCATCACCCTCGGCACTGGCACCACCGGAAATGACCGCTCCCTGCGCGACGGCATAGATCTCGCCATCCGCAGCGTTGAGTGGCGTCATGATCAGCGTGCCCCCTAGCAGGCTGTCTGCATCGCCGATGGTCGAGACCGTAACGTCCATCAAGCTGCCGGTGCGCGCGAACGGTGGCAGGACACCTGTGACGAGCACTGCGGCAACGTTCTGCGGCCGGAACTGCTCACCGGAGACGTTGATGCCAAGCCTCTCCAGCAGATTGGCGAGCGCCTCCTCGGTGAAGGGCGTGTTGCGCAACGTGTCGCCGGTTCCGTCGAGGCCGACGACGAGGCCATAGCCCACCAAGTCGTTGCCCCGCACGCCCTCGAACTCTACGAGATCCTTGATCCGCGCGCGCTCTGCCAACACCGGGCTGGCCTGCAACATGCACATCGCGATTAGAACAAGAGCGCGAATCATCCGAGGTACCGCGTCAGAGACAGCTCGCTCATGCGGCGGGTCAGGACAAACAGCGTATCGAGTTGGTCCTGGTAAGCCTGGAGCCTCGATGCCGCCTCGTAGGGATCAACACCACCAAGAGCATCCCTTTCAAGTACAAGGGAAGTCTGCCGTGCCGCTCCACGGGCCTGCAATCGCTCACCCGTCTCTGCCGATCGGCCGACGCGGGCCTCGAGTGCTACGAGGGCGTCGGAGGACTGGCTGAGGGCGTCAAGGCCTGCATCCGCGAGTTCGCTGCGTTCAGCTGCATCGACGGGCAGCGTGGTGTCGGCGGCGAGCAAAGTCCCAACATATCCCTTGAGGAGCTCCGTAATGGCCGGGTCGAGCGCGGTCGGGTCGGATGGAAGCGGCTCCCCACTCGCCAGATTCAACGAAGCTGCCGGAGCACCGGCCCAGAGCGTGGTTTCCAGTCGCCCACCTGGACCGAAGTATGCCTCCAGTTCGGCGCTCGGATCAGCGGCAGCCCCAATCGATGCGGTGGCGTCGGCGAGCAGCGTTGCCGCATCGGGAAGAGGTGCGCGATCGGTCTGCGCGCCGGAAAAGACGGCACGATCCGCATACCGGGTGGAAAGTGCAGCCAACGTCCGATCGAGGCCATCGCGGGCGTCGATCAACGCGCTTTCGGTCAGGTCCGACTGACCGAGATCCCTTGCGCCAGCCAAGTCGATCGCTACGGTCCCGAGAGCCTGCCGCATCTCGGCAATGGCCTCGGTCTGCGCAGACCACCGGCCTGCTGCCAGGGTCAGCACGCGATCGTCCGCCTCGAGCCGAGCAAGACGGCTCTCGATACCATGAAGGCGTTCCGCGGCAGCGCCACCGAGGCCATAGGGCTTGGCCGAGCGGTTGCTGAGCAGTTCCTTCTGCGTTTGAATGATCTGGGACTGGACGCGTCCGGTGCCGGACCGGAGCGTCAGGAGATCGGCGAGGTCGCTGCGGGGTGTGACGGTCATCGCTTAGATCTCCAGAAGGGTGCGGATCATGCTGTCGACGGTGTCGAGCACGCGGGCATTCGCGGCGTACGCCGTCTCGATCTCCAGCAGAAGCTGCAGCTCCGCGTCGGTATCGACGCCGATTCGGCCGAGCTCGACGGTGCGGGCTGCCTCGAGGGTTGCGGTGCGGGCGGCGGCGTCCGTCTCGGCAGATGCGGCTTCGCTGCCCAAAGCTGCTGCGAAATGGATGGCGTGGTCGAGGATCGAGCGGGAGACGGGATCGCCGATCGTCGCGAGATCCGTGCCTTGTTGGCGAAGGCCTGCAGAGAGGGCTTGTAGGGTCGCTGCATCGCCGGGCGCGCCCGGTGCGGTGGCGCCGACGCCATCGCGAATCCGGTGGAGCCGTCCGCCTTGCGCCGGATCTACCACCGCGTTGACCTCGAGACGGCCTGCAAGACCAGTGGTGTCGAGCGGGTCATGCGCGACGTTTCCGTCACCCAGCAATGCGGCATCACCGGGCGCCCGGGTGACGTCCGCTGTTTCCAGTCGCGAGAGCAGGCCGGCGGCAAGCGTGTCGAGTTCTGCCGTGATGCGGGGCAGCGTGGTGTCGCGGAGGAACTGATCGGCAGCGAGGCCGCCGCCTGACAGCAGGCTACCGTTCTCCGATGGCGTCACGGGCTGTCCGTTGAACAGAACCTCGCCGAGAGTGCCATCGGTGACGTTCAGCGCCTCTGTCACGACGGGTGTCGGGGTGAATTCGAAACGGGCGGGGATGCCGTCCAGCAGCGCGGCGCCGTCGGGGGTGAAGAGCGCGATCTGGTCGTTGTCGCGACGAATGATGCGAACCGGCACGTGCAGGGCGACCTCGTCGACCAGGCCCGCGCGCTCCTGCTCCAGTGCGGAGACGTCGCGGCGCTGTGCCTTGCCGGCGGTGATCTCGCGGTTGAGCTTGTCGATACCCTCCAGCGCGCCGTTCAGGGCATCGACCCGCTCGCCGAGCCTTCGGTCGGCATCGGCGCGTGCCATGCGGAGGCCTTCGGACAGATCGCCGAAGGCGCTAGCCACATCCTGCGCGGCAGTCAGGACGTTTCGCTGGAGAGCCTCGTTCTCCGGCGTTGCTGCGGCTTCGTCGATGGAGGTCAGGAGCGCGGTCATCTGCGTGACCAGCCCGGTTTCCGCACCCGGATCGCCGAGGATGTCGCCGACTCGGGCGAGCGCGTCGGCGCCTGTCCGGGCCTGTTCCGCCGCACTGTCGGCCGACAGGCGGAGCGCCGTGGCGCCCGCGTCCCGGGCCACGACGACCTGGCCGGACGCCACGCCGCCGTCGAGTCGCGGAACGCGGTCGAGCTCCTGCCGCGCGTAGCCCGGTGTAAGCGCGTTGGCGACATTGGTGCTGACCAGTTCAGCGGCGCGCGCGTTGATGGCGAGGCCGGAGCGGGCGCTGGCAAGGGCGGCGGAAATGCTCATGACGGGCTCCTCTCAGGCGCCTCAGCGCTTGATATTGGTGGTTTCCTGAAGCATTTCGTCGACGGTCTGGATGATCTTCGCGTTCGACGAATAGGCCCGCTGCGTCTCGATCAGCGAGGTGAGCTCACCGGCGATGTCGGTCGTAGAATTCTCCCGCGCGAAGCCGATCGTGGTTCCGGTCGGACCGTCGCCGGCGTCCCAGAGGTACATCGAGCCGCTCTCGCTGGTCAGGGCGAACGCCTGATTGTCGAGGGCACGCAGGCCGTTCATGTTCGGAACGTCCGCCAGCGGCACCTGGTAGAGCGTGCGCGAAAAGCCGGTGTCGTAGATCGCCGTCATCAGCCCGTTCTCATCGATCTCAACCGAGGAGAGGTTGCCGACGGGAGCCCCATCCTTGGTGATCGCGATCGGCGCGAATTCGGAGGAGAGCTGCGTCAGCTGGCCGTCCTGGCCGGGCCGGCCGATCTGGATGGAGAGCGGGCCACCGCCCACGTTGATCGAGAGCAATCCCGTGGTCGCATCGTAGCTCTCGCCATTGAGCGGCGTGCCACCAGGGATGGAGACCGTATCGATGACGCCGCCACCGGTGCGGCTGTCGTCGAAAGTGATCTCGAAATGCGCCATCGGGTTGGTGGTCGACGCGCTGTCGCTCAGTTCAAGCGTCCACGTGTTCGACTGGCCCGTCCCCGGGATCGTCGGCGTGAAGGTCGCCGTCAGGGTCTCAGACGTGCCGAGGTTGCCGAAGTATTCGATGCCGACATTGAGCGGCGTCGCAGGCTCACCGGCCTTGGTTGCGGAGGCAGGCAGGTTGGCACCGAAGGAGATGTTGGTGGTGGCCTCGGCCGCAAGCTGCGCCGAGGTGACCCGCACCGGCTCAAGCCCCGCTGCGCTGTCGCGCGGCTGTGGCGGGATCGAGCCGTCGGCATTGGCGGGCCAGCCAAGCAGTGCGAGGCCGCTGGGCGTGCGCAGCACTCCGTTCACATCCGGCTCGAAGGACCCGGTGGAGACGAGTTGCAGCGGCAGGTCGCCCACCGCATCGAGCGCGGAGACCGGCGTGACCGGCAGCAGGCCGCGGCCGGAGATGGAGATGTCGGTGGCGTTGCCTGTCGTGACCAGGGAGCCCTGCGCCTCGACATTCCGGAACGTGTTCACCGTGACGCCGCCCGCGGTGTAGGCGGCGTTGTTCCCTTCCAGCGCGATGGACGCGAAATCCGTCTCCGCCGTCTTGTAGCCGAAGGTCGAGGAATTCGCGATGTTGTCGGAGATGGCGCCGAGCCGGCTGGCATTGACGGAGAGCCCGGCAACGCCGGCATTCATCGAGGAAGAGATGCTCACGATTGGATCCTTTCATCAGTCACGTGACGATGTCTGATCCCTCCATGCCCCATCCTCCCTTAAGGAATGCCTAATCCGACGCAATCATCGCGGCAGGTCGGTCCTGAGCACGGTGATCACCACGGTCGCGTCGCCTTGCGAGACCGTCGTCAGCCGTGCGATTCGCGGCGCCGGCAGCCCGCCGCTTTCAAGGAGGGCGCGCACGGCATCGGTGCGGGCGGCGCCCTCGCCCCAGCCCGTTCCGTCCTCGGGCAGGCGACCGGCAACGGCAACCGGATTGATGAGCAGCCGCAGGACGGAGCCCACGAGATCGCTCAGCGCGATCAGCCGCGGCGTCGGCGCATTATCCCTAAAAAGCGGCATATCTTCCCGGTCGAGCAGTTCGATCACGAGCCCCTCGTCGGTCATGCGGGTGTTCACATGCTCCAGCAGATCGTCGGCGAAACGGGCCTCGCCGGCCGTCGCGCGCAGCATGTCATTGACCGTTTCGAGCCCGGCGCCGCCGGGGCCGGTGCCGGTGTCACCGCCCTCGACGGGGACGGAACCGGTGTCGCCGCGGGCGGCGTTCTCCTCAGTCGGATGCCGGCTGGTCGCCCCCTTGCCATTGTGGGCCAGCGTCTCCTCCGTCAGGACACTGTCGCCGCCCAGCGCCCCGTCGCCGCCACCCGATGTCGCACTGATGGAGATCGTGGGCGTGAAGTACTCGGCCAGCGCCATGCGCTGCTCGTCCGTCGTCGCGTTCAGGAGCCACATCAGCAGGAAGAACGCCATCATCGCGGTCACGAAGTCCGCGTAGGCGACCTTCCACGCGCCGCCGTGGTGCTCATGCCCGCCGGACACCTTCTTGCGCTTGATGATGATGGGCGCTGCGTCGTTCTTGGCCATGGTCGGGGCTCCTGTGTGTTCGAGGGTCGAACGTCCCGGCTGGCCGACGGCTCCCTGCGATATGCGGGGCATTTTATGCGGTGCCACAGGTCAACGTTGCGTTAAGGCTCCACGGTTAATGGTGCGGCAAGACCAGCCGGAGGCCCGAATGCCGCGCGATAGCGTCCTTGCCCAGAAACTCTCCACGCGCCCGCCGCGGCGCACGCCCCTGCCGCAGCTCGATGACATCGCGGCGAACTTCGCCGCGGCGATGGAACGCTCGGCGCGCTCGCTGTTCCGTTCCACAGTGGGCGCGATCATCACGGGCACCGATATCCGGCCGCTGACGCGGGTGGCCGAAGACGTGCCGATCCCTGCCATGCTCGGGATTGCGCCGATGCCGGGCATGCAGAGTGCGGCGATGGTGAACGTGAGCTCCGATCTCGTTTACCACATCGTCGATTTGCGCATGGGCGGCGACCCGCAACAGGCGCCGGTGCCGACCGCGCGCAGCTTCACCGCGATCGACATGGCGCTGAGCGAAGCCTTCGTGGCCGCGGCGATCGAGTGCTTCCTGAGCGCGATCGAGACCGCGCTCGGCGCCCCGCTCGAGCGGCGTATGGAACTCTCACATCTGGAGCAGAACATCACCCAGGTGCGGCTGGCCGCGAACAATGCGGACGTGCTGGTGATCGCCATGAACCTCGATATCGGCGAGGCGGCGCGCAACGCAGATTTCGAGCTGGTGATCCCGCTCGCCGTGCTCGACGCCTTACAGGCGAGCCGCGGGGACGACACCGCGCAGCAGCGCGACCAGCATGCGGACCTGTGGCGCAGTCATATGCGGCAAGTCGCGCGGGAGACGGAGATCGACGTCAGCGCCCTGCTCCACCGTATGAACGTACCGGTGCGCGAGCTCGAGGCGTGGGAGCCCGGCACGCTCCTCACCTTCCCGCGCAGCGCGTTGGAGGAGATGGAGCTGCTGATCGGCGAGCCGTCGAGCGCGGTTCCGCTCGGCACCGCGCGGCTCGGCGGCAGCAGCGGGCAAAAGGTGGTGAAGCTCACAGACGACATGCTGCCGGAGGTGCATGCCTACCTGTCGCAGAACCTGTGAGGAACCGATGACCGAAACCGCATTCTCAGATGATGTTTCGATTTTCTTGCCAAACGAAACATCGCCAGTCTACGGTCCTCCCGGCAGGAGGCGCGGAGACGGGATGGACATCGCCACGCGACAGTCGAGGATCTTCGCGATGCTCAACGCGTCGGGCCGCGTCGCCGTGGCGAGCCTCAGCGACCAGTTCGGCACCTCGGAGCAGACGATCCGCAAGGACCTGCGCACGCTGGAGCGGGCCGGCAAGGCGGTGCGTGTCCATGGCGGCGCGGTGCGGGCGCCGGCGGTGGACTATATCGACTACGAGCACCGCAAGCTGATCGCTGCCCCGCAGAAGGCCGCGATCGGACGGATTTGCGCGCGGCTGATTCCCGACGGGGCGACCGTTTTCATCAATGCCGGGACGACGACGGAGCAGGCGGCGCTCGCCCTGCGCGATCACGCAGGCCTGCGTGTCATCACCGACAATGTGGGCCTGTCCGACAAGCTGCGCGCGTTTCCCGGCGTGGAGGTTCTGATCGCGGGCGGCCGCGTGCGCTCCAGCGACGGGGCCATCGTGGGTGAGCAGGCCGTGAGCTTCATCCGGCAGTTCCGCGTCGACTTCGCGCTGATCGGTGCCGCGGCGATCGAGGAGGACGGTGCGCTCCTCGACCACGACCTGAGGGAGGCACAGGTTGCCACCGCGATCATCGAGACGGCGCGCCATGTGATCCTTTCCGCGGACCACACCAAGTTCGGGCGGACGGCGCCGGTCTGCATCGGCCAGATCGGCCAGATGAACAGCGTCGTGACCGACCGCACACCTCCTCCGGCAGCAGCCGCGATCTGCGCCGCGCACGACGTTCGTGTCCTGACGCCCTGACGCCGCGACGGCCATTTTCCTTGACACTGGGTTTCGGATCACCAAGCATTTGAACCCAATCGGCGCCGCCAGAGCGTCAGCAAGAAGGCGGCTCAAGATGCCGCCGCGGGGAGAATGTCGCCTTGGGAGCACTCATGGCACTGCTGCGCGGGCTGATGGCCGTGAACTCGGTGCTGCTGCGCGTCGGGCGAACGATCGCTTGGGTCGCGATCGGGATCATGGTGCTGATCATCCTCTACCAGGTCGTCATGCGCTACGCGTTCAACGCGGCGCCCAACTGGACCGAGGAGTTCGCACGCTTCCTCATGCTGTGGATGACCGGGCTGATCGCCCCGTCGGCCTACCGCTGGGGCGGCTTCGTCTCGATCGACATGGCGGTGCGCACCCTGCCCCGCATCCCGGCGGCGATCCTGTCGCTGCTCCTCCTGATGCTCGCCATGACGGTGCTCATCGTCGGCGCCATGATCGGCTGGAGCGAGGTCACGGGCTTTTCCGGCAGCTTCACCACCGGCTCGCTCTACACCTTCGTGTTCCCGAGCCTGTCGGAGGGCGTGACCTTCGGCTGGGACAAGATGCCGAGGTCGCACATGATGGCCTCCTTGCTGGTGGGCATGTGGCTGCTGGTCCTCGTGAACACCGAGCTGGTGCTGAAGTCGCTGATCGCACTCTTCGATCCGGACCGGAAGCTGCCGCAGGACACGGCGATGATCGCGGCAGGGGCGGAATAGATGCTGGTCTGGTTCCTGCCGCTGTTCCTGCTGTTCCTGATGCTGGGCCTGCCGGTCTTCTTCGGCCTGCTTGCCTCGCCCGGCTTGCTGATCTGGTGGGATGCGCTGGCCAACGACAATCCGCGTTTCATGCGGGACATCACGCTGCTCTATCGAAACGTCTACAACGGCATGGACTCCACGCCGCTGATGGCGATCCCGTTCTTCATGCTGGCGGGCGAGATGATGAACCGCGGCGGCATCACGCACCGGCTGGTGGAGTTCAGCCAGGCGCTGATGGGCCATTTCCGTGGCGGGCTCAGCCACGTGAACGTACTGAGCTCGATGCTCTTTGCCGGCATGTCGGGCTCTGCTGTCGCCGACACCTCCGCGCTCGGCTCCATGCTGATCCCGGCGATGGAAAAGCAGGGCTACAGCCGCAAGTTCGCGGCCGCGATCACCGCCGCGTCCTCGGTCATCGGGCCGATCATCCCGCCCTCGGGCATCATGATCATCTACGCCTACGTGATGGAGGTCAGCGTCGCCGATCTCTTCGCCGCGGGTCTCGTGCCCGGCATCATGGTCGGCCTCGGGCTGATGCTGGTCACCAAGATCATGGCGGACAAGTACGACTTCCCCGCCGCCTCCGAACGCGCGACATGGAAGGAAAAGGGGCAGGCGAGCCTCAAGGCGTTCTTCCCGCTGCTCACGCCCGTCATCATCCTCGGCGGGATCCTCGGCGGGATCGCCACGCCCACCGAAGCGTCGGCCATCGCGGCCTTCTATGCGCTGATCGTGAGCCTCTTCGTGCTGCGCTCGATGAGTTGGTCGGATATCCCGGATGTGCTGAAGCGTGCCGCCCTCGCCTCCGCCGTCGTGCTCCTGCTGGTGGGCGCGGCGATGGCGTTCAAGACGGTGGTGAGCCTGTCGCGTGCGCCCGAGAGCATGGCCGATTTCGTGCTCAGCCTGTCGAGCAATCCGCTGATCCTGCTCTTCCTCATCAACATCCTGCTCTTCATCGTGGGCATGTTCCTCGATGCAGGCCCTGCGATCATCATCCTCGGCCCGATCCTCGGTCCGATCTTTGTGGAGATGGGCGTCGATCCGATCCACTTCGCCATCATCATGAGCGTGAACCTGACCGTGGGGCTCGCGACGCCGCCCATGGGGCTCGTGCTCTTCGTGGCCTCCTCCGTCTCGGGCGAGAGGGTCGAGACGATCTCCAAGGCCATTCTTCCCTTCCTCGCCGTCGAGGTCGCGGTGATCTTCCTGATCACATACGTCCCGGCGATTTCGCTGACCCTGCCGCGCCTGCTGGGCTATGCCGGGTAGGCGGGCGATGAGGCAAAGACAGATCCGTTCAACAGGAGGAACACGACACATGAAATTCACTCAGGGACTGAAGTCGCTGATGCTGGCGGCGGTGCTGGGCAGCACGGCGCTGGGTGCGGCCGCACAGGAATACACCCTGCGCGCCACGGCGAACTCCAACGAGAACGACGAGGATTACGACGGCCTCGTCGTGTTCAAGAACTTCGTCGAGAGCGCCTCGAACGGCGCGATCGAGGTCGAGCTCTTCATCGGCACGCAGCTCTGCTCGAACGGGGCGGAGTGTCTGCAGGGCGTCGCGGACGGCTCCATCGACATCTACATCTCCACTTCCGGCGGGGCTGCGGGCATCTTCCCTTACGTGCAGGTCCTCGACCTTCCGTACCTGATGCAGAACGACCGCGTGGCCGAGGCCGTGATGCAGGGCGATTTCGTCCGCACCATGCGCGACATGGCGCTGGAGGATAGCGGCGACGCGATCCGGCTCATGACGATCGGCAATACCGGCGGCTGGCGCAACTTCGCCAACACGGAGCGTCGGATCGCAGCGCCCGAGGACATGGAAGGGCTCAAGATCCGCACCGTGGTCGCCGACCTGCCGCAGGAGCTGGTGCGCGCCCTCGGCGCCTCGCCCACCCCGATCCCATGGCCGGAGCTCTTCACCTCCTTCCAGACCGGTGTCGTGGAAGGCTCCAAGAACGGCATCACCGACATCATGGGCATGAAGTTCCCGGATGCGGGCCTGCAGTACCTCACGCTCGACGGCCACGCCTACATGGGTGCTCTGTGGTTCATGAACAACGAGGTGTTCCTCTCGATGCCCGAGGAGCTGCGCCGCGTCGTGGTCGACGGCTTCTACGCGCTGCAGCAGGCTACGTTCGCCTCGCCGAAGCGCAAGTCGATCGAGGCCTACGAGGCGTTCGTGGCCGGTGGCGGTGACCTCTACGTCCCGACGCCGGAGGAGAAGGCCGCCTTCGCCGCGGCCGCCGAGCCGGTCTACACCTGGTTCGAGGAGAATGTGGACCGCGGCCCCGAAGTGCTCGCCGCCCTGCGCGAAGCCGTGGCCGAGGCGGAGGCCGAGATCAATGCCGGGCTCGAAGCCGATCTGAACTGAGCCCCGCGCTCTGCATGCAACCGGACGGGGCGGCGCGGGCCGCCCCGTTTCACGACAGCCCCGCGCCTACCGGAACGGATAGAGCCAGGGCTTGTAGTCATCGACCATCACAAGGGCCTGCTCGATTTGTTCCGGCGTCATTTTCTTCACCACTTCCTCGAGGGAGATCGCCGCGTCCGGATCGCCGCCGATGGCGCTGAGCGTGTACCACATGTAAGCGCGCACCAGGTCGACCGGCGTGCCGCGCCCGACCTCGTAGTACCAGCCGATGCCCGACTGCGCGCCCGGATGCCCCTTCATGGCGGAGCGCAGGTACCAGTCGAAGGCGCGCATGTCATCGCGCTCGACGCCGAGGCCCATGGCGTACATCACCCCGATCAGTTCCTCCGCATCGGCGTTGCCGGCACGGGCCGCGGGCAGGAACTCGGCCATCGCCTCCTCAAAGCGCCCCTCCTCCATCAGGTCGCGGCCGCGCTCGATCTCGGCGAAAAGCGGGCTCGCGGCGAGCATGGCGCCCATCAGGGCGGCGCGAAACAGGGGCATCGTGGTCTCCTCCGGTCTGTGGCCCGAGCCTGCCGTCTGCCTCGCGTGGCCTCAACCCTGATCCTGAGCGCGGGCACCGCCGCGGCGCAGGTGCCGATCGATCCGGCGGATTATGTGCCTGCCGATCCCGCGCAGGCGGAGATCGGGCGGCTGCTCTTCTTCGACCCGATCCTGTCGGGCAACCGCAACATCGCGTGCGCGACCTGCCACCACCACGATTTCGCGGGCGGCGACGGCCTGCCGCTCGGCATCGGCGAGGGCGGCGAGGGGCTGGGGACCGAGCGCGTGGCATTGGCCGAAACGCCCGTTGAAAAGCGGGTGCCCCGCAATGCACCCGCCCTCTTCAACCTCGGGCATACCAGCGTCGAGGTGCTGTTCCACGACGGACGGCTGAGCGTGTCGGAGCTCTACGGCAACGGCTTCAACTCCCCGGCGGAGGAATGGCTGCCCCAGGGCCTCGACAACATCGTGGCCGCCCAGGCGCTGTTCCCGCTCACCTCCGAAGTCGAGATGGCCGGCAGTCCGGAGGAGAACGAGGTCGCAGGCGCCGCCTATGATCGCATCGACAACGTCTGGCCGATCCTCGCCAAGCGCGTGCGGATCATCCCGGAATACGGCGACGCCTTCGTCGCGGCCTTCGACCATATCGAGACGTCGGAGCAGGTGACGATCGTCGAGATCGCCAACGCCCTCGCCGCCTTCATCACGCTGGAATGGCGCAGTCATGACAGCCCCTATGACCGCTTCCTCGCGGGCGACGAGGCTGCGCTGAGCGAGGCGCAGCGCCGCGGCCTCGACCTCTTCTTTGGCGAGGCGGGCTGTGCGGCCTGCCATTCTGGGCCGCTTCTGACCGATCAGCAGTTCCACGCGTTGGCGCTCCCCCATTTCGGCCCAGGCCGCACCCGCCGCTTCGACCCTTACGCCCGCGACGTCGGCCGGATGGGCGAGAGCGACCGGCTGGAGGATGCCTACCGCTTCCGCACGCCGAGCTTGCGCAACGTCGCGCTGACCGCGCCCTACGGCCACAACGGCGCCTACGCGACGCTGGAGGGGATCGTGCGCCATCACCTCGATCCGCAAGCGTCGTTTGACGAGTGGGCGGAGGACGCGGTGGCCCTACCCGATATCCCATGGGTCGCGGGCGGCGACTTCCTGAGCTTCCAGGACAGCCGTGAGCGGGCGCGCCTGCGGTCGGCCGTCGATCTGGAGCCCCTCGAACTCAGCGAGGACGCCATCGCCGACATCCTCTCCTTCCTAAACGCCCTGACCGGCGAGACGGCGCTCACGGGACGGCTTGGCCCGCCCGAGGCCGTACCCTCCGGCCTGCCGGTGGAGGTGCGCAGATGATGCAGATCCTTGTCGCGGGCCAGGCCGTCGTCGACTTCATCTTCGAGGTCGACACCCTGCCGACCGAGCCCGAGAAGTACCGCGCCCGCGGCGCGCGCATCGTCGGCGGCGGCTGTGCCGCTAACGCCGCGGTCGCGATCTCCCGCCTCGACGGCCGGGCCCATCTCGCCGCCCGACTGGCGGAGGATCCCGTTGGCCAGCTCATCATCGCAGAGCTGCAGCGGGAGCGTGTGGGCACCTACCTGACCACCAAGATCCAGGGCGCCTCATCCTCCTACTCCTCCGTCTACATCGACAGGGCGGGCGAGCGGCAGATCATGAACTTCCGCGGCGACGGCCTGCCCGACGAGCCCGACTGGAGCCTGCCCGCCATCGACGCCGCACTCGCCGACACCCGCTGGGCCGAGGGCGCCATCGCCGCCATGAAGGCCGCGCGGGACGCCGACGTGCCCGGCGTGATGGACGCCGAAGCGCCCGTGGTTCGAGAGGCGTTGGAGATTGCCTCCCACGTCGCCTTCTCCCGCCAGGGCCTCGACGAGTTCCTGCCCGACGGCACGGTGGAGGAGCGGCTGGAGCTTGCCGCGAGCCTCCTCGGCGGCTGGGTCTGCGTGACCGACGGTGCGCAGGGCGTGACCTGGCGGCAGGGTGACGAGGGCGGGCACGTCCCCGCCTTCGAGGTGGACGTGGTCGACACGCTGGGCGCCGGGGATGTCTGGCACGGCGCCTTCACCCTCGCGCTGGCCGAGGGGCGCGGCGAGCTGGCCGCGATGCGCTTTGCCAACGCGGCCGCCGCGATCAAATGCACCCGTCCGGGGGGCCGCGCGGGCAGCCCGACGCGGGACGAGACCGACAGCTTTCTTCAGGAGAACCTGCATGCAATTGACGCCCGGTAAGCTTTGGGGGATGCGCCGGATGGCCGACGCGTCGGGCCGCTTCCGCATGACCGCCGTGGACCAGCGCCCGCCGATCAAGGGCCCGATCGCCAAGCATCACAGCGTGGATGAGGCCCCGTGGGAGGAGGTCGCGAAGTTCAAGACGCTGCTGATCGAGACCCTTCAGGGCGAGAGCTCCGCCATGCTGCTCGATCCACATTACGCGATCCCGATGGGGCTGGACGCCTATGACCCCGCGAAGGGCCTGATCGTGACGCTGGAGGACAGCCTGTTTCAAGAGACGCCGGGCGGTCGCCTGTCCTCCGAAATCGACGACTGGTCCGTGGGCAAGATCCGGCGGATGGGCGGCGACGCAGTCAAGGTGCTCGCCTGGTACCGGCCCGATGCCTCCCCCGACGTGCTACAGGCGCAGAAGGATTTCACCAAGCGCATCGGCGAGGCCTGCGCGAGGTACGACATCCCCTATCTTTTTGAATTGCTGGTTTACCCGCTGGCGGGCGACGCGCACCAGACCACCGACTATGTCGAGCAACAGGGAAAGAAGGCGGACCACGTCCTGGAATCGGTCGAGGAGTTCGCGAAGCCCGATTACGGCGTCGACGTCTTCAAGCTGGAAAGCCCGGTGAATGCCTCCGACGTGCCGGAGCATGACGGCGAGATTCAAAAGCTTTTCGACGAGATGGGCCGCCTCGCCGGTCGCCCCTGGGTCATGCTGAGTGCGGGCGCGGGCAAGGCCGCCTTCCGCAACGTGCTCGCCCACGCCTATCGCGCCGGGGCGTCTGGGTATCTCGCGGGCCGCGCGATCTGGCTGGAGGCCTTCGGGCACTACCCGGACTGGGACCGGATGCGCGCCGATCTGGAGGGCGACGCGGTCGCCTACATGCGCGGGCTCAACGAGTTGACCAGCGCCGAGGCGATGCCGTGGCACGACCACCCGTGTTTCGGCGGCGAGACCGGGTTTTTGCCCGCCGATGCCAGCTTCCGGCACGGCTACGAGGACATCTGATGGCCCGCATCGGCATATTGCCCCTGGGCCGCCCCACCTTCGACGTGCCCTTCGCGGAGGAGAAGCTGGTGGGCATGCTCGCGGCGCTGGACGCGACCGGGCACGAGGTGGTCGGCCCGCGCGCCCTGCTCTTCGATGCGGAAGCGACGATGGCGGCGCTGGATGATCTGGCGGCAGCGAGCATCGACCAGTTCCTGATCCTGCAGGTCACCTTCACCGACGCCTCGATGACCGTGGCCGCTGCGAACCGCTTCGCCGACGTGCCGCTGTCGATCTGGGCCGTGCCGGAGCCGCGGCTGGGCGGCCGACTCAGGCTCAACGCCTTCTGCGGGCTGAACCTCGCAAGCCACGCGCTCGGCCTGAACGACCGCGCTTTCGGGTGGCTCTACGCGGAACCGGATGGTGCGGGGCTCGACGATCTGCTCGCCGGGCAACGGGCGAGCGGGCGGCTTAAGGCGCAGCCGGTA
Source organism: Pontivivens ytuae (assembly GCF_015679265.1). Classification (NCBI taxonomy): domain Bacteria; kingdom Pseudomonadati; phylum Pseudomonadota; class Alphaproteobacteria; order Rhodobacterales; family Paracoccaceae; genus Pontivivens; species Pontivivens ytuae. Next base: position 3,051,385 of record NZ_CP064942.1, on the reverse strand, counting down.
CCGGCGACCGCATCCCCCACCGCCGAGGCCCTGAAAGGCCGCCGCATCGGCCGGATCGGCGCTCATCCCGACGGGTTCGACACCTGCGCCTACGATGCCGAGGCCCTGCGCGGCCTGACCGGCGTCGAGGTGGAGGCGCTGGAACTCGACACCCTTTTCGACACCGCCCGCGCCGTCGATGACACCGCCGCCACAGCTCTGCGCGCCGAGGCCGACGCCCGGCTCGACGGCCTAGCTGAGGTCGATCAGACCGAGCTCGACCGCTCGCTGCGGCTGAAACTCGCCCTCGACCAGCTCCGGACCGACCGTAAGTTCGACGCCTTCGCCATCCGCTGTTGGCCCGAGACCTTCACCGAATATGGCGGTGCGGTCTGCGGCCCGGTCTCGATGCTCGGCGAGGCGCGCGTGCCCTGCGCCTGCGAGGCCGACGTCTACGGCGCCGTCACGCAGATGATGTTGCAGGAGGCCGCGGACGCGCCCGTCTTCCTGGTCGATCTCGTGGACATGGACAGCGCGGACAACACCGGCGTCGTCTGGCATTGCGGGCAGGCCCCGGCCTCGATGGCCGCGGCCCACCCCACCGCGACCATTCACACCAACCGCAAGATGCCGCTGCTCTACGAGTTCGCGCTGAAGCCCGGCCGCGTCACCTTCGTCCGCCTCTCCCAGGCCCATGGTGAGACCAAGCTGATCCTGAGCGGTGGCGAGGTGCTCGACCGGCCCATGGCCTTCACCGGCACCTCGGGCGTCGTCCGCTTCGACAGGCCCGCAGACGAGACGCTTGCGAACGTCATCGACAGCGGCCTCGAACACCACATGGCGCTCGCCTATGGCGATCACCGCGCCGCACTTATCGAGATGGCAGGTGCGCTCGGCCTGCCCGTTCTGGAGATCTGAGCCATGACCCTGCGCTACGGCATCATCGGCACCGGCATGATGGGCCACGAACACATCCGCAATATCGAGCTCCTGGACGATGCGCAGGTCGTAGCGCTGTCAGATCCCGACCGCGACATGCTCTATTCGGCGAAGAAGCAGGCGGGCGGCGAGGCCCGGACCTACTTCACTCATCAGGAGATGCTGGCGGCGGGCGGGCTGGATGCGCTGGTGATCGCCGCGCCCAACCACCTGCACCACCCGATCATGCTGGATGCGCTGGCGACCGACATCCCGATCCTCTGCGAAAAGCCGCTCGGCATCTCCACCCATGAATGCGAGGAGATCGCGGGACGCGCCGCCATCCGCAAGGCCCCGGTCTGGGTCGCGATGGAGTACCGCTACATGCCCCCCGTCGCCCGCCTGATCGAGGAGGTCGAGGGCGGCCGCGCGGGCTCGCTCAGGATGCTCTCGATCCGCGAGCACCGCTTCCCGTTCCTCGACAAGGTGAACCACTGGAACCGCTTCAACGCGCAGACCGGCGGCACGCTGGTAGAAAAGTGCTGCCACTTCTTCGACCTGATGCGGCTGATTTTGAAATCCGACCCGGTGCGGGTCTTTGCCTCGGGCGCCGGGGGCGTCGCCCACGCGGATGAGAAGATCGCGGGACGGGTGCCGGACATCCTCGACCACGCCTACGTCATCGTGGAATTTGCCAACAATTCCCGCGCGATGCTGGACCTCTGCATGTTCGCCGAGGGCTCCTATTGGCAGGAGGTGATCTCCGCCACCGGGGAGAAGGCGCGCATCGACGCAATGGTACCAGGCCCTGCGCGGTTCGCCCCGGGCGGGGTGGAACGCGCCTCCCGCCTCGTCATCTCCAACCGCGGGACGAAGCAGGAGGAGGTGCACGATATCCACGTGGAAAAGCGGGTGCTTGCGGCGGGCGATCACCACGGCTCCACCTTCTTTCAGCATGAGAAGTTCGCGCGGATGATCCGGGAGCAGGGCGCGCCGGAGGTCGGCGTGCGCGACGGTTTGCTCGCAGTTGCCGTGGGGGCCGCGGCAGAGGAATCGGTGCGCACTGGCCTGCCCGTCACCCTGCCCCGCATGGCCATGGAGGGCGCGGCCTGATGCCCGATATCGTCATCACCGAGTTCATGGACGAGGCGGCGGTCAACGATCTCTCCCGCGAGTTCGACGTGCTCTACGATCCAGGCCTCGTGGACCGGCCCGACGAGCTTGCCGCCATGCTGCCGGGCGCGCGTGCACTGATCGTGCGCAACCGGACGCAGGTGCGCGGCGAGCTCTTGGCAAGCGGCATCCGCTGCGTCGGGAGGCTAGGCGTCGGCCTCGACAATATCGACGTCGATGGCTGTGAGGCGCGGGGCATCCACGTCTATCCGGCCACCGGGGCCAACGACGCCTCCGTCGCGGAATACGTTATCGCAACGGCGATGATGCTGCTGCGCGGCGCCTATCACTCGACCGCTGAGGTCGCTGCCGGGACATGGCCCCGGCAGGCCCTGATCGGGCGGGAGGTCGGCGGACGCACCCTCGGCCTGATCGGCTACGGCTCCATTGCGCGGAAGACCGCGGCACGAGCGACAGCGCTAGGGATGCGGGTCATCGCCCACGATCCCTACGCGCAGGAGGCCGATGTCGAGCTGACGGATCTCTACGGGCTGCTGGGCCGGGCGGACGTGATCTCGCTGCACGTGCCGCTCACCTCCGATACGCGCCACCTGATCGATGAGGAGGCGTTGGCGCAGGTGCGCAAGGGCGCGGTGCTGGTGAACGCGGCCCGCGGGGGCGTCGTGGATGAGGAGGCGCTGGCCACGGCGCTGCGCACCGGCCGCCTCGCCGGAGCCGCCCTCGATGTGTTCGAGGATGAGCCTCTGGCCGGCGGCAGCGTGCTCGCGGACGTGCCCAACCTGATCCTGACGCCGCATATCGCGGGCGTGACGGAGGAGAGTAATGTCCGCGTCTCCGCCCTGATCGCGGAGCGCATCCGCGCGCATCTCACCGGTTAACCTTCCGGCAAGGTTTCGGAAACGGTTCGCTAACCTCCGCTGCGCTACTCCTGCCGTAACCCCGACGGCAGGAGAATCCGCCGATGGCCCTGCGCCTGTTTCTGACCCTGGCCTTTCTGGCCGCGCGCCCGCTCTGGGCCGATGCTGCGCTCTGCGATCATGCTGCGGCCACCGCGGCGCGGGCGCATGACGTCCCGCTCGACGTCATGCGAGCCATCACGCGGACGGAGACGGGCCGCCCGGTGGACGGTGCGCTGCAGCCCTGGCCCTGGACCGTGAACATGGAAGGGGCCGGCCACTGGTTCGACACGCGGGCCGAGGCTGTCGCATTCGCCCGACGCCACCACAATCGTGGCGCGCGCAGCTACGATGTCGGCTGCTTCCAGCTCAACTGGCGCTGGCATGGCGAGGCCTTCGCGTCCCTCGACCAGATGTTCGAGCCGCAAGCCAATGCCGACTACGCCGCGCGCTACCTGCGCCAGCACTACGAACGCTTCGGCAACTGGACCGAGGCCGCGGGCCGCTATCACTCCGGCACCCCCGTCCATGCGGAACGCTATGCGACCCGCTTCGACGACATCCGCGGCGGGCTCTCAGACGCGCCCCCGGCGCCGCCCGGACCACAGCGCACTGCGTCCCTCCTGCGCGCCGCAAACGGGCCTCTGCTAATCGCCGCCCGCGGCCCGCTCCTGGGGCGCTGAGATGTTCGCACAGCTCGACATCCGCCAGCTCTATCAACCGACGGTGCTGCTGACCGTCGCGCTGATGGCCGTCATCGTGATGATGATCCTGCCGATGCCGCCGGTGGTGCTCGACATGGGCCTCGCCGCGTCCTTCGGCCTCGCGATCCTGATCTTCACCAACACGCTCTTCATCAACCGCCCGCTCGATTTCTCGGCCTTCCCGACGATCCTGCTGGCGAGCCTGATGCTCCGCCTCTCGCTCAACGTCTCCTCCACCAAGCTGATCATTGGGGAGGGGCATACGGGCACAGGTGCTGCCGGCGGCGTGATCGAGGGCTTCGCCATGTTCATCATGGGCGGCTCGGTCTTTCTCGGCCTCGTCGTCTTCGGCGTTCTGATGATCGTGAATTTCATCGTGATCACGAAGGGCGCGGGCCGGATGGCAGAGGTCGGCGCCCGCTTCGCCCTCGACGGGATGCCGGGCAAGCAGCTCGCCATCGACAGCGACATGGCCGCAGGCGCGCTGAGCCATGCCGAAGCCAAGGAGCGGCGGCGAATCGAGCAGGAGGAGACGACGTTCTTCGGCTCCCTCGATGGCGCCTCGAAATTCGTGAAGGGCGACGCGATCGCGGGTCTGCTCATCACGCTTCTGAACCTGGTGATGGGCTTTTCCATCGGGCTGTTCGTACACGGGATGCCTGCAGGCCAAGCCATTGAAACCTATGCGATCCTGACAGTGGGCGACGGACTCGTCAGCCAGATCCCGGCCGTCATCATCTCCATCGCGACGGCCCTTCTGCTGTCGAAGGGCGGTCAGGCGGGCTCGGCGGACAAGGCGATCCTCGCGCAGCTCGGCGACTACCCGGTGGCGCTCGGCACGGTGGCCGCCCTGATGCTGATGTTCGCGCTGGTGCCCGGCCTGCCCATCCTGCCGTTCCTGCTGGGCGCGGCCCTCCTCGCCGGGGCCGCGTTCTACGCCCATCAGCACCGAAAGGCGGAGGAGGCGCGCAAGGCGGCCGAGGCGAAACAGCCCGCCGCCACGCCGAAGGAGCGCAACCTTGGTGACGTGCTCGACCTCGACGAGATCCATGTGAAGGTGGCACCCGACCTCGTGCCCGTCGCCATGGACGCCGCCGACGGGCTCGACGCGCGGATCGTCAACATGCGCAACCACATCGCGGAGCTCTATGGCCTCGTCATCCCGGAGATCCGGCTGACCGACGATCCGGGCCTCGATGCCGGCCACTACGCCATCCTGATCCAGGGCGTGGAGGTCGCGCGCAGCCAGGTCGAGCCCGGGCACCTCCTCATGCTGCTCGGCGACGAACGCGCCGCACTGCCACCGGGCCGCGACGTCTCCGAACCCGTCTACGGCGCGCCCGCCCGCTGGATCCCCCGCGATCAGCAGGAGGAGGCGAGCCGCGCCGGTCAGACCACCATCACGCCGGCGGAGGTCATCGCGACCCACCTCCTGGAGATGGTGAAGACCCATTTCGGCCGCCTCTTCACTCGGCGGGCACTGCGCAAGGTGCTCGACGCCTTCACCGCGCCCTCCGACGCGAGCCGGGCCGAGGCGAACCGCCGGATGCTCGACGAATACGTGCCGGATCGCGTGCCGCTGGAAGTACTCCAGACCGTCCTGCGCCTGCTGCTCGAAGAGCGCGTCTCGATCCGCAACCTGCCGCTGATCCTCGAGGCGCTCAGCGAGGCGGGCGCCCAGGCTACCCCGACGGAGATGCTGGTCGAGCATGTGCGCCACCGCCTCGGCTTTCAGCTCACCGCGGAGCTGCGCGAGGCCGACGGCACCCTGCCCTTCATCCAGCTCGAACCGGCGTGGGAGGAGACGTTCCGCACCCACCAGATCGAGGGCGAGGGCGCGCTGCCCGACATCGCGCTGCCGCCCGAGGACTTCAACCGCCTCGCCTCGACCGTCGCGACCCAGATCAACAAGGCGTCGGAGACCGGGCGCTATCCTGCCATCGTCACCGCGACACGGCGGCGACGCTTCGTCAGCACGGTGCTCGCGGCGAAGGGCATCCGCAATCCAGTCCTCTCCTATGACGAGATCGACCGTGGTGTGCGCCCCGCGCTGGTCGGCACCGCGTGAGCGAGCTGATCGCCGCCCTCGCGGAGGCCGCACCGCTCGCCGAGAGCGCGATCCTCACCTTCATGCTGGTCTTCGCCCGCGTCTCGGCCACCGCCGCACTGCTGCCGGGCTTCGGCTCACAGATGATCCCGGCGCGGATCAAGCTGGGCGTGGGCCTCTCCTTCGCCGCTATCGTGGCGCCCCTCGTCGATGTCGGCACCCTGCCCCGGGACCTCGCGAGCCTCGCCACCGCCATCGGGATCGAGATCGTGGCGGGCCTCGTGCTCGGCCTCTCGATCCGGCTGCTGGTGATGGCGCTGCAATTCGCCGGAGCGATCGCGGCGCAGGCGACCTCCATTGCGCAGATCATGGGGCCCGGCGCGATGCCTGATCCGCTCCCTGCCTTGGGGGCCCTGTTGACACTGGCAGGCATCACGCTCGCGTTGACGCTAGGGCTGCACTTGCGCGCGGCCGAGGCCATGGTGCTCAGCTATGACCTGATCCCGCCCGGCCGCCTGCCCGCCGCGGCCGACGTTGCGACCTGGGGCACCGCGCGGGTGGCGGAGACCTTCGCGCTTGGCCTGACGCTCGCCGCCCCCTTCGTGCTTGCAGCACTCGCCTACAACATCGCGCTCGGCGCCATCAACCGCGCGATGCCGCAGCTCATGGTCGCGTTCGTCGGCGCACCGGCGATCACCGGCGGCGCGCTCCTTTTGCTGCTCGTCGGCGGGCCGCTCATCATCACCACCTGGGCGGACGCGATGGCGCAGCTCCTCGCCGATCCGCTGGCGATCCGGCCATGAGCGAGCAGAACGATCAGGGCGAAAAGAGCCACGAGCCGACGCAAAAGCGGCTCGACACCGCACGCGAAGACGGAAACATCGCGCAGGCGCCGGACCTGACGGCAACCGCCGCCTATGCGGGCCTCTTCCTCGTCATCCTCGCCGCCGGTCCCGCGCTCGTCCGCGATGTCGGCGCCGCGCTCACCGCACCCATCGCCCATGCCGACGCGCCCGGCGAATGGCCGCGTATCGAGGCCTATGCCAAGGACGTCGCCTGGGGCCTCGCGCCGCTGTTCCTCGCTCCGGTGGCGGCGGTGCTCGCAGTCCTCGCGGCAACGCGCGCCGTCACCTTCGCGCCGAAAAAGATCGCCCCCGATCTCAGCCGGATCAGTCCGATTGCCGGGGCGAAGAACAAGTTCGGGCCCACCGGCCTCTTCGAATTCGCCAAGAGCTCCACCAAGCTCACCGTGATCAGCATCGCGGTCGGGCTCTGGTTCACCCTGCGCCTCGACCGGATCGTGGGGCTGAGCGCGGCCGAAGCGCCAAGCCTCCTCGTCGAGATCGGGCAGACAGTGCGCGTTCTGCTGATCGTCGTTCTCGGCATCACCGTGCCGCTCGCCGTGCTCGACATGCTCTGGCAGCGCTTCGACCACCGGCGCAAGCTGCGCATGAGCCATCAGGACCTGAAGGACGAGGCGAAGCAGGCGGAGGGCGATCCGCATGCGAAGTCCCAGCGCCGCCGCCGTGCGCAGGAGCTCGCGGGCAACCGGATGCTGCAGGACGTGCCGGACGCCGACGTGGTCATCGTGAACCCGATCCACATCGCGGTCGCGCTGAAATGGGATCGCGGCCGCGGTGGCGCCCCGGTCTGCGTCGCGAAGGGCCAGGGCGAGATCGCCGAGCGGATCCGCGAGCGCGCGGCAGAGCATGGCGTGCCGATCCACCGCGACATCGCCACCGCGCGCAGCCTGCACGCGACGGTCGAGATCGGCGCCGAGGTGCCGCGCGACACCTACCGCGCGGTGGCCGCCGCCATTCGATTCGCCGACCATGTGCGGAGGAAGGCGAAATGAGCCGGAAGGCGGATCTGACCGGCGTCGCGTCCGTGCTGGGCGCATTGCGGCTGCGGGCCGAGGGCCGACATGCCGAGCTGCGCCGTCGCATCGCGGCGCTGGAGGCGCGCCGGGCCGCCCTCCTGCTGCCCCCGGACGATGCAGACCCGTTCGCGCGCGCCCTGTGGGACCGATGGGCCGACGCGGCCCTGCGCGCCGTTGCGCGGGATCGGGCGCTGGCCGAGGCCGACCGGATCGAGGCGGCGGACGAGCTGCGCCGCGTCATCGCCCGCGAAATCGCGCTCGACACGCTGATGGAAGAGGAAGAAGCCGCCCGGACGCAGCGGCAGGCACGCCGCGCCGAGGAGGGTGGCGATCACATGTCCTGACGCGCCAGGTTGGTGATCAGGACGCCGCGCGCCGCAGAGCCGAGCTCCTCGCTCGCAGCCATATCGAGGCGCGTGCGCAGGTCGCGCATGCGCTGACCGTCCGTGAAAGCCCCGTCGAACCCGCCCGCATTGGCGTGGTCGAACAGCACCCGCAGGAAGGCGTCGCGCAGCCGCGGCTCGCGATCCATGACGGTTTGCGCCTGCGTCGCCTCGGTCTCCACCGACAGGGAGAGGGCGACGAGGCCCGTGATCTCACCGTCCTCCGTGAGCGGCACCACGAACTGGCTACCGAACTCGACGAAGGCGTAGGTGCCGTCGGGGGCGGCCTCCTCCTCGGGCACCGGCATGGGGGGCGGGCCGGAGGGACGCAGGGCGTAACCCGCCCCGCCCCCCGCAAGGGCGCCTACGACGATCAGGACGAGAACGAGGAGAAGGCGCATCGTGGTTTCCCGTCAGAAAGGCAGAACGCGTTCGAGGATCTGCTGGCCGTAGCGCGGCTGTTGCAGGTCCGTGATCTGACCCCGGCCGCCATAGATGACGCGGGCGCCGGCGATCTTGTCGTAGGTGATCTCGTTCCGGCGGGAGATGTCCTCGGGCCGGACGATGCCCGCGACCTGAAGGTCGCGCAGCTCGAAATTGACCCGAACCTCCTGGCTGCCGAAGACGACGAGATGCCCGTTCGGCAGCACGTCCACCACGGTGGCGGCGACGCGTAGCGTGATCTCCTCCTCCCGCCGGGTCGAGCCCGCGCCGGAGGTACCGGTGGACGAGTTCAGCCCTACACCCGGATTGACCGGGATCCCGCGCTCCGCAAGGTCTGCTGGCAGGCCGAAGAGATCGGGGATCGACAGCGCCTCGTCGGCGGAGCGAGAGCGGTCCGTCGCATTGCTGATCTCCGCCTCCTCGTCGATCTCGATCACGACGGTGAGGATGTCGCCCAGCGTCCGCGCGCGTCGATCGCCGAAGAGCGAGCTGGGCCCGGAGCGCCAGAGCGAGGCACCGGAATAGGTAGGCTCGGCCGGCACGGCGGCGCGTGCGAGCGCCAGCCTCTCGGCCGAGACGGCGGCGACGATCTCCGCGTCGGGGCGGTCGACCGGCGTCATCTCGGGCGGGCTGCCGATGGGGCTCGTCGCGCAGCCCGCCAGCAGAAGCAGTGCCAGGACCGTCCTCAACGGCTCACCTCCACCCGGCCCGAGGGCATGACCTCGCCCCAGACGGTGAGGCGGGAGGCGAGGTTCATGACCCGCACCCGGTCACCGACGCGGGCCCGGTCGAGCACCCGGCCTTCGGTGACGATGGCAAGGCCGCCGCTCGCGAACTGCATCTCCACCACGTCGTTGCGGTTGATGACGGCTGGCTCCGCGAGATCGGTGATCAGGATCGGGCGGCCGGGATAGAGCGTCACGCGCGCCTCCTGCCCTACGGCCTGCTCGATCGAGGTGATGCCGCCCGGCACGCTTTCGGCGGCCTGGATGACGTCCTCGTAACGGATGACGGTCTCCGCCCGGATCGCGCGGATCGGCTGCACGCTCTGGGCCATGGCGGGAAAGGCCACGAGCGCCGCAAGGAAGATGAGAGAGCGCATATGGATCACCGGATCTGCGTGGTGGCGCCGAGCATCTGGTCGGCAGCCGTGATGACCTTGGCGTTGAGCTCGTAGCCTCGCTGCGCCTCGATCAGTTCGGTCATCTCGCGCACCGCATCGACGGAGCTGTCTTCGAGATAGCCCTGGCGGAACGTGCCGCGGCCATCCTCACCCGGCGCGCCGACCGTGGGCGTGCCGGAGGCCTCGGTCTCCGCAAAGAGGTTGCCGCCCAGCGCCTCCAACCCCTTGTCGTTGGGGAAGTCGGCGAGGGTGATCTGGCCCATGAGCTGCGGCTGGATCTGGTCGTCGAAATAGGCGTAGACCTCGCCTTCCGCATTGATGCTGATGGCGCGCGTCTCCTCCGGAATGGTGATGTCAGGCACCACCGGATAGCCGTCGGAGGTCACGACCTGCCCCTCCGCCGAGCGCTTGAGCGCGCCGTCGCGGGTGTAGGCCGCCTGCCCGTTCGGCAGTTCGATCTCGATGTAGCCGAGCCCCTCGATCGCAAGGTCGAGATCGCCGCCCGTCGCGCGCAGCGGCCCCTGCTCCACGTTCATCGTGACGGCCGCCGCCCGCACGCCGAGGCCCAGTTGCACGCCCGTCGGCAGCATCGTGCCGTCGGCGGCGTTGATCGTCCCGGCCCGCGCAAGCTGTTGATAATGCAGGTCCGCGAACTCCGCCCGACGGGCGTTGTAGGCGGTCGTGGACATGTTCGCGAGATTGTTGGAGATGACCTCCACCCGCATCTGCTGGGCATCCATGCCCGTTGCGGCGATCGACAGGGCTCTCATGGCTGGTTCTCCTTACCGGGGGGGCTCGCCGAGCGTGCGGATGACGGAGCGGATGCGGTCGTCCTCCCGCTCCTGTAGGCTCTGGCTGAATTCGTAGGCGCGCTGCACCTCGATCATGCGGGTCATTTCGGCGACGGGGACGACATTGGATTGCTCCAGCGCGCCCTGGACCATCCGGCCCTCGAGCACGGGCTGGAACGGCTGGTCGGAGCGGAAGTGAACACCGTCCTCCCGCTCGAAGCTGGCACCGGGCGCAGACTCGAAGAGGCCGAGCTGCGCGATCGGCACGCCGCCCGCGGTCATCGTCCCGTCCGCACCGATGGCGATGTCGGCAGCGTCGGGCGGCAGGACGACCGGAACGCCTGCGGCATCGAGCAGGCGCGCGCCGAGCGGCGTGACGACCTCGCCTTCCGCGTTGGTCATGAAGGAGCCCGCGCGGGTCAGGCGCGGCTCGCCGCCCCGCTCGACCTGGAAGTACCCCTCCCCATCCACCGCGATATCGAGTGGGGCACCGGTCATTCGGTGCCCGCCGGGCGTATCGCTCTGGAAGCGGGTGCGCATCGCGCTCATCGACACGCTGTCGCCCGACGGGGTCGCGTTCACGAACTCGGAGAACACGCCCTGCTCCTGCCGGTAGCCGATGGTCGACATGTTGGCGAGGTTGTTGGCGATCATGCTGAGCTCCCGCTCCAGCGCGGTCTGCCGGCTCAGCGCCACCTGTGTGGTTACGTCCATCGCCCGCCTCCTAGGATCCGACGATGGAGGGCAGGATCTGCCCTTCCCACAGGGTGAGCAGCATGCGGCCCGAATAGTCCATGCTGATCCAGAAGACGACGAGGATCGCGCCGAGCTTCGGCACGAAGGTCAGCGTCATCTCCTGGACGGAGGTCAGCGCCTGCAACAGACCCACGGCGAGGCCCACGACCAGCGCGGCCGTCAGGATCGGCAGTGAGACCACGAGCGAGGTCCACAGCCCCTCGCGCAGCAGGTCCATCAGCGCGGCATCGGTCATACCGGCATCCTCAGGATCTCGTTATAGGCCTCGACGACCCGGTCACGGACGGTCACGGCCGTCTCGACGGCGAGCTCGGTCGCGGCCAGCGCCTCGACCATCGCATGCGGATCGACGCCGCCGGTCAGCGCGCCCTTCGCGGCACTCTCCCCGGCCTCCAGCGTCTCCATGAAGCTTCCCGCGGCGCGGGCGACCGGGCCGGGTTCGCCGCCTCCCGTCGGGGCAGCGGCGGTGCGTGCGTCGGTATAGGCACGGCTGGCAAGCGTGGATGTCAGTTCCATGTCGGTCCCTTTCTATCGGCGCAGAAGATCGAGGAGTGAGGAGGCCATGGAGCGCGCCTGGTCGAACATGCGCAGGTTCGCCTCGTAGCTGCGCTGGGCCTCGCGGGCGTCGGCGATCTCGACCATCAGGTTGACGTTCGAGCCGTCGTAGTAACCATCGGTGTCCGCCATCGGATGGCCCGGCGCGTGGATGCGCTCCAGCGCGCGGTCGCTCGCGTCGACGCCCTGCGTCTGGACGCGGCGGATACCGTCATTGCCCATCACCTCGGCAAAGCGCGTGGTCTTGCTGCGGTAGCCCGGCGTATCGGCGTTCGCGATGTTTTCGGAGCTGATGCGCAGCCGTGCGGTCTGCGCCTGCATTCCGCTGGCGGCGCTGCCCATGGCCTGGAGGAAATCGCTCATGTCATGTCCTTCCTATCGCTGCCGGCCGAGGCCGAGCCGCAGGATGTCGATCGACTTGCGGTAGAGGGTGAGGGCGAGGTCGTGCTGACGGCGCGCGGCATCCGCGCGCATCATCTGATCCTCGATCGCGACGGTGTTTCCGTCGAGCGACTCGGTACCGGGCAGCGCCGCTTCGACGACCTCGGTTCCGGCGGCGAGCGCGCGTGCACCTTGATGTCCGGTTCGCGTCGCCTTCGCTTCGAACGGGCTCCCTGCACGAGCCATCGCATCGGCGAAGGGCGTGAGGTCCCGCGCGCGGTAACCCGGCGTGTCGGCCTGCGCGACGTTCTGCGCGATGACGGATTGGCGGGCCACGGCGTGGCGCGCCGCCTCGCCCGCGAGCTTCATCAGTGACGTTTCGGTGTTCATCAGGGCTTCTCCCGTCCGATCTCAACTCCGGCTTAACCTCGCAGGGGTGAACAAAGGGTAAGCGCCGGACAAAAGGAGGCCCCGCGATGCCCATTTCCCTTGCAGACCTAACGGATCAGGTGCGCGACACCCCGCGTTTGGTGCAGTTCGGACGGGTGTTGACCGTGGCGGCGGAGCGAATCACAGCGCTTGGTCTGGACCGGACGGTGGAGCTCGGGACGCTGGTCGGATGGGAGGGCGGCCGAGGTGAGGTCGTAGCTCTCGAGGATGGCGCCGCCATCATCAGCCCCCATGGCAACGTCGCTGGCCTGCGGCCCGGCATGCCGTTGCGACCCCTGCCCGATCCCGGGCGCGCGCCTCATGACGGCTGGCTCGGCCGCGTTGTGGATGCCTTCGGACAACCGCTCGACGGCGCACCGCTCGCGCCGGGCGTTCCGCGAGAAGATCAGGGGGCACCGCATCCCCTCTCGCGCCGCGCGCTCGGGTTCCGCCTCGACACCGGCGTTCCCGCGCTCGACACGATGCTGCCGCTGGTGCGGGGGCAGCGCATGGGCCTCTTCGCGGGATCAGGGGTCGGCAAGTCGCGCCTGCTCCTCGATCTCGCCCGAAACGTTCAGGCCGACGTGGTCATCTTCGCTCTTCTGGGTGAGCGGGGTCGCGACCTGAAGATCATGCTGGACGAAGGCCTCGCACCGGTTCGGGACCGCAGCGTCGCCGTGGTCGCCAGCTCCGACCGCCCCGCCCTCGAACGCCGACGCGCGCTCGAAACCGCTCTGCGCGCCGCCGAGCATTTCCGGGACCGCGGAGCCCACGTCCTGTTGCTGGTCGACTCCCTGACCCGCTTCGCCGAAGCCCACCGCGAGGTCGCGCTGGCCTCCGGGGAAGCCGCCAGCCTGCGTGGCCATCCCCCCTCGACCCCACATCGCCTCGCAAGCCTGGTCGAACGGATGGGACCCGGCATCGGATCCGCCGGGGACATCACGGCTGTCATGACGGCCCTCGTCGCCGGCTCCGATATGGAAGAGCCCGTCGCGGACATGGTCCGAGGCCTTCTCGACGGCCACATCGTCCTCGACCGCGACATCGCCGAACGTGGGCGGTTCCCCGCGATCGACGTCGAAACCTCCGTCTCCCGCGCACTGCCGGACGCCGCAACGCCCGAGGAGAACATCCTGATCCGCGAGGTCCGACACCTGATGGCCCGCGCCGCCGAGGTCGAACCCCTCCGCCGCGCTGGTCTCTACGAGGCGGGAACCGACCCCGAGCGCGACCGCGCAGTGGCCCTCTCACCCGTCCTCGACACCTTCTTCGGCCGCCGCGACCTTAAAAGCGCCGAAAGCTCGTTCCAAGCTCTTGCAGCGATCGTCGCAAAGAGGAGCTAACATCACAGACAACGGTTGCTACCGAAGCAGACGACGACCGAACAAGAAGACCGAAGCCCTGACGATTTCGTGCCGAGGCGAATCGATCGTTCAGGAGATCCGATGTGAAGGGTATTGCGGCATGAGGTGCCATATCGGTAGATCACTAGCTGAGCGCAATGCTTCACCCGGTTGCGGCGACATCCCCTAAACCTTCACGACCGCCCCCGCCGCTGTGCGGCCAGATGTCGAAAAACAGCAAATAGCCAAGAGATCCGACGCTAGGGCAATAGCCGCGCTGTGAACCGATTTTGCGACCCCGTGGATTGCAAAGGGGCAAGAGGTTGAAAGAGCCCGACAAGAGGGCTCTGCACAGCCGACTGATCCACGGACCGCACTGCGAAGAAGCGTTCGATCAGGCGGTCGACCTTGCCGGGATCCGTGAACTGATCGACGCCACGATCGCCAAAAACGGCCAGAGCACGCTCTTCGAAAACATCACGCTGCCGTTCGATATCGAGCTGCGCCACCTGACCCGGCAGGTTGAGCGCCGCCTCGAAAACCGTGCGAAGGGGAGTCGATCCCATGACCCGGAACCAGCCCGCCGTGCTGGCACTCGGGGAAGCTGCAATGGCACCGATATCGCGTTTCAACTCCAAGGCCAGTCGAAAATCGGTGTTCTGCTCTCCAACGGCGACTTCGAACTCGCGCACCTTGTACTGCTCGGCAATTGCTTCGGCGAAACCCGGTAAACCGGTTCTTGCGCCCCCCGGGTCGCCAAAGCCGAAGGCGGCGGAGAACTCGCGGTAGCGCGGGTCTACGAGTTTCCGCGCGAGCGCATCGGGCGATCCGGTCCCCTCCTCGAGAATGCGGCGCAGGAAGAAGCGCTTGTCAACTTCGTCGCCGAGCCCGAACGCGCCGAGGGCCACCCGCAACAGACGATAATCGCCAACCAGTTCTTCCGCCGACTGAATGTCGGCAATTCGCTCGCGAAAGTAGCCAAGCTCCCGCTCAACGAGCGGTCCCGCCGCAAAGCGGTTCTGCTGGTCCGCCAGCGAACGCTCCAGGAAGCGGAAGCCCGCGATGCCATCCAGTGGGAGTAGCGGTTGCATCAGCTCGGCGCCATCAGTCGCTCTTCGACTGGCAGAAGGCGGCGGAGGGTGCGCATGGTCTGGTAGACGCGTCCCTCGCGCAGATGCTCGGCAGCCTCGTCGATCAGAAGCCGCCCTTCGCCGTCGGCGAAGACGTGGGAGAGCTGCGCAATGCCTTTGCTGAGCTGAGAATGCGCATCCTCCGCATCCGCTTCGCCCGCGAGGAACAGCTGGGCGACATAGCATACCCGCGACACCGGCGTCGTTGCCTCCTCCGGATGGATGGCGTCGCGCAACCGAAGCACGTTTGCGTCTCGCGTCAGAATGTGGAGCCGCGTGCGGCGATCCCCGTTCTCGATCACGACGCCGTTGATAAGAAGGCGCTCGGACGGACGAAGTTTCAGAACGAGACCTGACATCATGCCACCTGTCGTTCGGATGAGAGGCCGCGCATGATCGCACGGTTGACGTCAATGAGCGGTGCCGCCTCCGCTTCGTCGCGCAGGACTTGCGCAGTGTGGGTCTGGACGAAGCCTGCGAGCGCGATCAGACGCAGGCGCACATCCTCCGGCAACCGGTTCCCGTCACTGACGAGGTCCCGTGCGAGGGCGAGCCAGAGCCGGCAGTTGTCGTGCAGCGCGCCGGCAAGCTGTGGATAGTCTTCGGCACCTCCGGTCCGGGGCGCGTCCAGACGCGCCGTGACCCGAGCGAAAGCATCGTATTCGGCCGTCCGCGGCGTGATCGTGCCGGTACGGGCCGCTCCATAGGCGCGGCGGGCCTGTTGGGCGTGGTTCATCACCCTCTCCTTCAAGGCTGGTCGTTCGGTCCGAGGGATCCGGGTCGCGGGAAGCGGCCCGGATCAGATCTCGGATCAGCGGAACAGCGCGAGGATGTTCTGCGGCGCCTGGTTGGCGATCGAGAGCGACTGGATGCCGAGCTGCTGCTGCACCTGAAGCGCCTGCAGACGGGCCGACGCCTCCTCCATATCCGCGTCGACCAATGCGCCTTTGCCGGTCGTCAGGGAGTCGGTGAGGCTCTGGACAAAGCTCTGCTGCGTCTCGATCCGGCCCTGGACCGAACCAAAGGCGGCGGCGGCATCGATCGCGGTGTTGATGAGCGTCTCGATGTCCGTCAGGGCCTGCGCGGCGCCTTCCGTCGTCGTCACGTCCATCGCGCCGAGCTCGGTCAGCCCGCCCGCAGCGGTACCGCCCGTGAACTCCGCGATGCCGACATTAATGCTGTCGGTACCCTGCCCACCGCCAATGGCAATCGTCAGTTCGCCGGTCGTGGCGTTCTGCGAGGTGGTGATGAGGGTCAGGCTATTGTCCGTCAGATAGGTATCGATCTGCGCCTTGAGCGCGGTCGAGACATCGACTTCGGTCTCGGTCCCGTTCGCGACATAGGTGAAGGTCTGAACGCCGCCAGTGTCCGCCCCCGCGGCGCCGTTGCCGTCGAGCGTGATCTGGTAAGTCGCGCCTGCCTCCACTCCGCCTGCCGTGAAATCGACGATGGCGTTCGCAGGAGTGGCGTTCCCCGCCACTGCCGAGCCGGTCCGCGTGCCCGTCAGGAGCGAGCCCGCGGTCGTCGCCGTCGTGCCGACGACCTCGACAGCAGCCGACAGATCCGTCCGGCTCACCGAGATCGCGGAGGTCGACACCGTGCCGTCGCTGGCGCGGTCGAGCGAGGACAGGATCGAGATGTCCTGACCCGGCTGCAGCAGGTTGACCCCATTGAACTGGGCTGCACCGACGATGGAGTTCACCTGGTCGCGCAGGGCCACGATCTCGGTCTGGATCTTGGCCTTGTCGTTGCCGGACTCCTGCGCGGCCACGACCTGTGTCTTCACGTCGCCGAGCAGGTCCACAATGGACTCCGCGGCCTTCCGCGCCACAGCGACGGTGGAGTTGCCGAGCGACAGGTTCTCGGAGATCGCGCCGAACCCGTCGACGTCGCTCTGCATGACCTGGCTGATCGACCAGATCGCCGCGTTGTCTGCGGCGGAGCTGATTTTGAGACCGGTCGAGATCTCCGACTGGGTCTTGGACAGGCTCATGTTGATGTTGCGCAGGGTGTCCAGGGCCACCATGGCGCTGTTGTTCGTAAGAATGCTGGACATATCAGTCCTCCGGCGAGCGGTGCGTTCGACACCGCGTTTACGGTTCTGGCCGGACCACACGGTCCGACTGCGGTCGCCGTTCTGACGTGTACGGCGCCGGGCTTTGCCCTTCGCCGTGCCGATCTCGAAGATCGCGGAAACGTTTTGGCACCGTCGCCCCTAACAGGACGTAAAAGAAACGGTCGATCAGAGTTAACGGCGCAAGGAGAGGCCGGAGGGTTCACCCAACGCCGCCCGACGACCGTCGGGACCGTAGGCGAAACCGGCGTCACGAGAGCCTGCGCGGCTCTCCTCCAACCCCGCGCGCGCCGCCTCGATCAGCCGAAGGTTGCGCTCCAAGCGCCCCCGCACGACCGCCATCTGCTCGGCGTCGAGTGGGGCGAGCAGCGCCTCCACCCGCTCCAGCATTGGCGCGATATCATAGTGGCCGGAGAGCAGCGCGGCGCGTTGCCCATCCAGCATCCTGAGGATCCGTCCCAACCGGCGATCACGCATCCGTCCCCTCCCACAAGCTGTCGAAGATGTGACGCGCGAGCCCGATCCCGCCCGCATCGGCAAAGGCTTTCGCCTGCTCGCGAGCCAGCAGGGATGCAAACGCATCCTCGCCGGCGCCGCCTCCCATCGCGGCGCGCGCGCGCCCCATACCGGAATGCTGCAGCATCTCCGACAAGAACGCGGCCTCGAACTCCCGCGCGGTCTTTTCGAGCGCTGCCCGCCGGTCGAGAGACGCGGTGGCGGGCGGAGTGGCAACGACATCCATGGCATGCTCCGTCTGAGATGATTTGCGATCATCATGAGGGCGCTGGGTAAAGAAATCGTAAGACCTTCCAGGCATGACGAGGGCGAAGCAACGCGAGAAACCAATGCACGTCCTGCTCCAGATCCTTGGAATGGCTCCGACCAACCCGTCTGCCGCGCCTGCAGGCTTGCCGACGGAATCAGATGATCCGGGCGGGTTCACCGATCTCTTTGCCGAGCCATCGGGCGAGGCGACATCCGGTGACGTCGAAGAACACCTGCTCCCCGACACTCGCTCGGGAATGCGAATGCCTGAGATGACCGCCTTCCCGAACACGCTCGAGCTCCCTTCGTCCAAAAACTCGGCGGATGCAGAAGCTGAAGTCGCGACAGCGCCGCTAGTCGGCACCACTGCCCCCGCGCCGAATCAAACCGACCTCGGCATGACGGATATTGAGGTATCTGCACAAACCCCGATTATCTCCGACGCTGGCGAGATCGAGCCCGAACACACGCACAGACCGCAGGGTTTGAAGGGGGACACCGAACCAGCGCCTGTGCTCGATCCGAAACAGATCACCGCAACTTCTGCGGACGCGAATGAGGGCCAGATCCTGCTGCCCCAAACCGCGGCTGTAAATGCAGCCGCCGATGAGGCCGCGCCGAAGCCCGATCGCCTCGGGACGGCAGCGGTTCCACCGGAGAATGCGCCTCCAACTGCCCCAATGCCGAAGATCGTCCAGGCTCCGCATCAGCAGAGTAAAGCAGCGACCTCCCCTGATGTCAGCCAACGCGCGGAGGCAGCTGCCGAGGCCGAACCAACGGAAGGCGATCCGCCGCCGATCAAACGAACAGACAGCGCGCCGGCCGAAGCGCGTGAGCTTCAGCCGCGCACCGCAGCATCGCCAATCGCGTCCGCCATCGCGCCCAACGTGGCCGACACGCCGGACACTCCCGCCCCGCCGATCCCATCCGACCCAGTTGTCGAGACGAACACGTGGCGAACCGATCCGACCTCACGCGCGACGGCGGCACCCGCGGCTCCCATAGCGCACACGCAGCTCGCAGCAGAGATCGTGCGGCTGGCAGCCGACGGGCAGGTACGCACGGCGGAGCTCCGCCTCGACCCACCGGAACTTGGACGGCTGACCGTAACGCTCAGCTTTACCGAGGACGGGCTCTCCGCACTCATCGCCGCCGAGCGGAACGAGACGATGGACCTTCTCCGCCGCAATGCCGAGCACCTGGCCCGCGAGCTTTCCGCAGCCGGGTTCGAGGGCGCCGACCTGCAGTTCTCCGACCAGTCGGCAGGCTCCGACCAGACCACACCCGACCGCGAGGAGACCGGCACCTTCGCGTCTGTGACGACCGACGCCGAACCCACCCCGTTGCAGCGCCAGCCCGCCAGTGGCCTCGACCTCAGAGTGTAGGAGATCCCGATGGACGCCGTGACCTCGACGACGCAAACCCAGAGCCAAGCACCGGCTGCGAGCACCAACACCTCGTCCGTGACCGACTACGAAACGTTTCTGACGTTGCTCACAGCCCAGCTCCGCAACCAGAACCCGCTCAACCCTATGGAATCGACGGAGTTCGTGGCGCAGCTCGCCACCTTCACCTCGGTCGAGCAACAGATCCTCACCAATACCAAGCTCGACGGGCTGACCTCGGCTCTGAGAGAAAGCGACGTCTCCGCACTCGGCGGCTGGATCGGGCGGGAGGTCGCGGTCGAGGGGCCAATCCCCTTCAACGGCACGCCGGTTACACCGGAATTCGACGCCGATGCCCCGACGGGCGCGCGGCTCGTGGTGCGGGATGGCCTGGGTGAGATCGTCAGCGACCAGCCTTACGGCAGCGGTACTTGGACAGGAACGCTCAACAACGGCCTGCAGGCTTCACCCGGCACCTACAGCTTCGAGCTGCGCGGCCCCGCAGCACAGGGAGATCGCCTCATCGCGAATGGCTATGGTTTTGCTACGGTGGAGGAGGCGCGCTTTTCGCCCGATGGCAACAGCTTGCGGCTCTCCGACGGGCGCGACGTGCCGGCCAGCAGCGTCAGTGCGCTGCGGTAACGTCCGTCAGACGCGGAACACCCAGAAGCGATAGAGGATGTAGTTCAGTATCGGCAGCGTGAAGATCACGCAGGCCGCAGCACCCCAGTCCGGCCAGCCGAAGAACGGGGTCAGCTTCGTCGTCACGATGAAGGAGTAGACGACGCCGATGCCGATCACGACAAGGAACTTCGTCTGCTGCCCGGTGTCCCAGATCCGGCTCTGAAAGGTCCACTTCGTGTGCGCCACGTATTGCAGCGCCGTCGAGATCGAAAAGGCGATCCCATTGGATTCCCAGCGGGTCAGACCGAACTCGCGCAGCCCCAGGAACAGGCCCGCATAAGTCGCTGCGAGGCACACGCCGACCACGCCGAAACGCACAAGCCGCCAGAATTCGCGGCGCGTCAGCACGTGCAGGCGGCGTTTCTGGAAGGATGTCATGCTCACCTGTTCGGGACGGCGCGGAGCTTTTCCCATACGCGCCCCGCAGTCATCCGTCCAGCCACGCCGTTCAGACGAAACGGTTTACGTGGTTTTCCAGCCGCTCCTGCCGCCCTGACACGGGGCTCGGATTGACGCCGTCGCGCGCCACGCGGGCGGCGATGTCCTCCAGGCTCTCCTCGTGGAGCATGTGCTTCGCATCCGCACCTTCCCAACCGGCATAGCGATCGGTGAGCGCGGCCTCCAGGCCCCCTTCCTCCAGCATCGCCGCGGCAGCTTTCAGCCCGCGGGCGCAGACATCCATGCCGCCGACATGGGCCGCGATCAGATCCTCCGGATCGAGGGACTGGCGCCGCAGCTTCGCGTCGAAATTGGTGCCGCCGGTGCCGAACCCGCCCCCCTTCAGGATGTGGTAATAGGCCAGCGCGACCTCCGGCACGTTGTTCGGGAACTGGTCCGTGTCCCAGCCCGACTGGTAGTCGTTGCGGTTCATGTCGATCGAGCCGAAGGCCCCAAGCGCCTGCGCCAGCGCGATCTCGTGCTCGAAGGAATGCCCGGCGAGGATCGCGTGGCCCTGCTCGATGTTGAGCTTCACCTCGTTCTCCAACCCGTAACGCTTCAGGAAGCCGTAGCATGTGGCGACGTCGTAGTCGTACTGGTGCTTGGTCGGCTCCTGCGGCTTCGGCTCGATCAGGATCGTGCCTTCGAAGCCGATGCGGTGCTTGTGATCCACCACCTTCTCGATGAACTTCGCGAGGTGGTCGAGTTCGCGGCCCATATCCGTGTTGAGCAGCGTCTCATACCCCTCGCGCCCGCCCCAGAGCACGTAGTTCTCCCCGCCCAACCTGTGCGTGGCGTCGAGGCAGGTCTTCACCGTCGCGGCGGCGAAGGCGAACACGTCTGGATCCGGATTGGTCGCGGCCCCGGCCATGTAGCGGCGGTGGGAGAAGAGGTTGGCGGTGCCCCACAGCAGCTTCGGCCCGTCCTTCATCTTCTCTTCGAAGAGATCGACGATGGCCTCCAGATTGGCCGTGTTCTCGGCGAAATCCGCGCCCTCGGGCCGCACATCGGCGTCATGGAAGCAGAAGTAAGGCACGCCGAGGATGCGGAACATGTCGAAGGCCGCGTCCGCCTTTGCCCGCGCATGGTCCATCGTGTCACCGAACCAGGGTCGCTCGAAGGTGCGCCCGCCGAAGGGGTCGCCGCCCTCCCACGCGAAGTTGTGCCAGTAGCACACGGCGAAGCGCAGGTGCTCCTCCATCCGCTTGCCCATCACCACCTCGTCGGGATCGTAGTGGCGGAAGGCGAGCGGGTTGTTGCTGTCGGGTCCTTCGAAGGTCACGGGGGTGATGCCGTCGAAATAGCTCATGAGACGCTCCTGATGGCGGAATAGGCGGCGCGGTAACGGGCATGACCGGCGGCGAAGGCATCGGCCAGCGCCGGGTCGGGTTCGATGGATCGGGCGATGGTGGGTGGCGTGGCGATCTCGGCCCCCGCGCCTTCGGCGGCCATGAGGCCCAGCCGGGCTGCGCCGAAGGCTCCACCGAAATCACCCGCTTCGGGAACATCGAGGATCAGGCCGGTCGCGTTGGCAACGACCTGCAGCCAGTGGGACGAGAGCGAGCCGCCCCCCACCGCCGTGGCTCGCTCGAGCCGCGTTCCGGTCGCAGCAAGCGCATCGCGGCTGTCGGCGAAGGCGAAGGCGACGCCCTCCAGCACCGCGCGGGTCATGGCGTCGCGGTCGGCCGCGTGCTCCAGCCCGAGGAAGGCGCCGCGCACCCCGGCATCGTTGTGAGGCGTCCGCTCGCCGCCCAGATAGGGCAGGAACAACGTGCGGCCGGGTGCTACCACCTCGCAAAGCGCACCGGTCAGGTCGCGCGCGGTCGACCCCGCGACACCCGCATACCAGTTCAGCGCATCGGTCGCCGCGAGGATCACGCCCATCTGGTGCCACTTCCCCGGCAGCGCGTGACAGAACGTATGCACCGCACTGCCCGGATCGGGTGCGAAACTGTCATTGGCGGCGAACAGCACACCAGAGGTACCGAGCGACAGGAACGCCTGCCCCGCCTTCACAACGCCCATGCCCACGGCCGCGGCGGCGTTGTCCCCGGCACCGCCCGCGACCGGTGTTCCAGCCGTCAGCCCCCAGCGCTGCGCCAGTTCGGGCCGGGTGCCGCCGGACACCTCGGTGCCTTCCACGAGCCGCGGCATCTGCTCGCGCGTGAGCCCGGTCACGGCCAGCAGCCGATCGGCCCAGTCGCGGGCGGCGACATCGAGCCAGCTCGTTCCGGCGGCATCCGACATCTCGGCGACGTGCTCGCCGGTCAGCCAGAGGCGCAGGTAGTCCTTCGGCAGTAGCACCTTGGCGACTTTCGCGAACACCTCAGGCTCATGCGCCCGGACCCAGGCAAGCTTCGGCGCGGTGAAGCCGGGAAAGACGATGTTGCCCGTCAACTCGCGGAATACCGGATCGGCGTCCAGCGCCGCCGCTTCCTCCGCCGCGCGGGTGTCATTCCACAGGATGCAGGGCCGTAGCACGTCGTCGGAGGCATCGAGCAGCGTTGCCCCATGCATCTGCCCCGACAGCCCGATGCCGCGCACGGCGGACAGGTTATGCTCAGCCGCCAAAGCATCGAACACCGCCTCGGCCGCGCGCAGCCATTCCACCGGCGACTGCTCCGACCAGCCGGAGGCCGGCCGATCCACGCTCAAGGGTGCGGTCGCCTGGCCCGCGACCGCCTGGGTCTCGTCGACCAGCACCCCCTTCAGCGAGGAGGTGCCGAGGTCGAGCCCCAGATACATCAGGCCGCCCGGTGTTCGGGCTTCTTGCCGAGGATGATCATGCCGAGGACGTCGTCCTCGGTCACATCCTCGACCCGCTCGGTACCGACGAGCTGGCCGTTCTTCATCACGCTTACCCGGTCGCAGAGCTTGAAGACGTCCTGGATGTCGTGGGAGATCAGGAAGATGCCGATCCCCTGCTTCTTCAGCTCCTCGATCAGCTCCGCAACCATCTGCGTCTCGTGCACGCCGAGGGCCGCGGTGGGCTCATCCATGATCAGGATCTTCGCGTTGAAATAGACCGCGCGGGCGATGGCGACCGACTGGCGCTGACCGCCCGAGAGAGCACTCACAGGGGCCGCGAACTTTTTGAAGTTTGGGTTGAGCCGCGCCATGATCTTGCGCGTCTCCGCCTCCATCGCGTCGTCGTCCACCATGCCGAAGGCGTTGGTGATCTCGCGGCCCAGGAACAGGTTCGAGGCCGCGTCCAGATTGTCGGCGAGCGCCAGCGTCTGGTAGATCGTCTCGATGTTGTTGGCGCGCGCGTCGCGCGGGTTCTCGATTGTGACCTTCTGGCCGTTGACGAAGATCTCGCCCGCATCGGCACGGTAGGCACCCGACAGGATCTTGATCAGCGTCGACTTTCCTGCGCCGTTGTGGCCGAGCAGCCCGACGACCTCGCCGGGATGCAGGTCCACGCTCACATCATCGACCGCCTGCACACCGCCGAAGGCGATGGACATGTTGCGCATCTCGACGAGAGGGGTTCCGGTGTTCATGACTGTCACTCCCCTCAGAGGCCCGCGCGGCGGCGGTAGATGATGTCGACCCAGACGGCGAGCACGAGGACCGCGCCGACCACGATGTTCTGCAGCGGTGCATCGACGCCGACCATGGCCATGCCCGACTGAAGCGACTGCATGATGAGCGCGCCGAGGATCGCACCGTAGATCGTACCGATCCCGCCCGACAGCGCCGTGCCGCCGATCACCGCCGCCGCGATCACCCGCAGCTCATCCAGCGTGCCGATGTCGTTGGAGTGGTTGGTCAGGCGTGCCGAAGCGACCACCGCCGATAGCGCACAGAGCGCCCCCATGATGGCAAAGACCTTGACCGTCAGCAGCTTGGTGTTGATGCCCGAGAGCTCCGCGGCATCCGGGTTTCCGCCGGTGGCGAAGATGTAGCGCCCCAGCCGCGTACGCTGCGCAATCACCGTCATCACGATGGCGATCACGATCAGCAGCAGGACCGAGACCGGCAGGCCGTAGCCCTGCACCAGCCCCTCCGGCATCACCTCGCCGCGCGCCTCGAACATGCGCTCCAGCCGCCGCTCCGGTATGGAATAGCTGTTGAGGATAAAGATGAAGGCGAGGATTGCGAAGGCGAAGATGCCGCCGAGTGCAACCTCGGCCCCCATCGGCTTCACCGGGAAGCCGTGGGAGGACTTGCGCCGGCGCGAGGCGAACAGCATCGCAAGCGCCGCCGCCGTCAGGACCATCCCAATGATCCAGCTCCAGCTCTCCCCGAGCGTGCCATTAATGCCGCCGAAGATCTGGAAGGTGGAATCGAGCGGGCCGATTGTCTGCCCGTTCGTCATGTACCAGGCCACGTTGCGCCAGATCAGCAGACCGCCCAGCGTCACGATAAAGGCTGGAATGGCGAGATATCCCACCATCCAGCCTTGGAACGCCCCGATGGCTGTACCGACGATCAGCCCGCCGATCACGGCGAAGATCCAGATCATGGGCGAGCCGAGGCCGAAGATCTCCGGCAGGTACTGCGTCTGCAGCACCGCCATCGCCGCCGAGCAGGTGGCGAGCAGTGAGCCCACGCTCAGATCGATATGTCGGGTCACGATGATGAAGACCATGCCCGTGGCCATGATCGCCACACTCACCGTCTGGATCGTGAGGTTGAAGATGTTGCGCGGCGTCAGGAATCGCCCGTCGGTGAAGGCCGCAAAGCCCACCCAGATCACGAACAGCGCCGCGATCATCCCGATCAGCCGCATGTCGAGTTCGAGCGAGGCGAAGAAGCTCTTCGGCGTCTGCGGAACCGTGGTGGCACTGTCGCGGGTATCTGCGGGGCCAGTGTCGGTCATCATACTCGTATCCCTGTGGATCGGTACCGCTCCGGAAACCCTCCGGAGCCGCCCCCGCTCAACACGCGGGGCGAGAGGTCCCGGCCCGAAGGCCGGGACGGTTGTGCTGTCCGGCGATCAGCCGCAGACGTCGACGCTGCCCGCGGGCACGTTCTGGCAGAGCGCTTCCTGCGTGATCCAGCCTGCGTCCACCACCGTGGCGAGGTTGGCCGCGGTGACCGGAACCGGCTCCAGGAACTCGGCATACATCGTGGTGCCGCCCGGGGAGGTCCACTGCTCCACGCCTTCGATGTCGGCGAGGTCGGTGCCACCGGCGAGGGCGACCGCGATCTCACCGGCCGCGCGGCCGAGATCCCGCGCGTCCTTCCAGACGGAGACGGTCTGCGTGCCGAGCGCGACGCGGTTCAGCGCTGCGTGGTCGCCATCCTGGCCGGAGACCGGGATGCCCTCCATGCCCTGTGCCGTCAGCGCCGCGACCACACCGCCCGCGGTGCCGTCGTTGGAGGCGACGACCGCGTCGACCTCATTGGCCTGCGCGGTCAGGATCTGCTCCATGTTGCGCTGTGCGTTGGCGGGCAGCCAGCCATCGGTGTAGGCCTCGCCCACGATGGTGACGTTGCCCGCATCGATCGCCTCCTGCAGGATCTCCTGCTGACCGCCGCGCAGGAAGTCCGCGTTCGGGTCGGTCGGCGAGCCCTTGATCATCACGTAGTTGCCTTCGGGCTGTGCCTCGAGCACCGCGCGGGCCTGCATGCGGCCGACTTCCACGTTATCGAAGGTCAGGTAGAAGGCGCGCGGGTCCTCGATCAGGCGGTCATAGGCCACGACCGGGATGCCCTCGTCGGAGGCCTGCTGCACTGCCGGGCCGATGGCAGAGGCGTCCTGCGCGAGGATGATCAGCGCGTCCGCGCCCTGCGCGATCAGCGACTCAACGTCCGAGAGCTGCTTGGCCGAGGACGACTGCGCGTCGGCGGAGATGTACTCGGCACCGGCCGCTTCGAGCGCTGCCACGATGGCGGCCTCGTCGGTCTTCCAACGCTCTTCCTGGAAGTTCGACCAGCTCACGCCGACGGTGAGATCCTGGGCGAGCGAGGGGGTGGCGAAGCCTGCGGCGAGCACGACGGCAGCCGCGAGGGTCTTGTTGAAGTTCATGATGTCCTCCCGAGTTGGTCCGACGGCTCTTGATTCGAAACGGCTGCCGGATCGTGGGGTCACCTTGAACGATTAAATTTGAAAGTCAAAAAATATTTGACCCAGCTTGGGCTGATATGCAGGCTCACCAGCAAGGATGGTGCGGATTAGGTCATTTCGCAGGTGCAATATGGCAATTCCAAACCGGTTTAAATTGAGCAGTTGAATTTAATTGGAGGCCTCATGACCGGCTACGGCCCGCAGGGACTGGCGCTCGCCCCCGCCGGGGGGAGTGCGCGCGACCTGATATTCGAGCGGATTCGCGCAGCCGGTCAGATCGCCCGGGTCGACATCGCCCGCGACCTGTCCATCAGCCCAGCCACTGTCACGACGCTGACGGCCGACCTGATGAGCCGCGGCCTGATCGAGGAAACGGCCGATGGCCGCGGCGCCGGTGGCGCCCGCGGCCGTCCCCGCGTGGCCCTGCGCCTGCGCGCCGATGCCCACGTGGTCGCAGGCCTGAAGCTCGGCGACCGGGTGGTGACTGTCGTCCTTCTGGACTTCGCCGGGCGGCGGCTGGCCGAACGGACCACTCCCGCCGGCCCCGTCCCCTGCGATGCGGAGGCGGTGCTCGCCTCCGTGGAAGATGCGCTGGATCAGGCGCTTGCGGAAGCGGCGCTGACCCGCACCGACCTTGCCTTCATCGGCGTGGGCGTCCCCGGTTTCGTCGCGACGGAGACCGGCATGGTGCACTGGTCGCCCACCCTCTCCGTCTGCGACGTGCCGCTCGCGCAGCTCCTGGAACAACGGCTCGGCCGCCCGGTCGCGATCGACAACGACGCCAACCTGCTCGCCATGGCGGAGCTGTGGTTCGGCGTCGGCCGCGCGATGCGCGACTTCATCGTGGTCAGCATCGAACAGGGCGTCGGCATGGGCATCGTGCTCGGCAACCGGCTCTATCGCGGTACGCGGGGCCGCGGGGCGGAGTTCGGGCACATGAAGGTGCAGCCCGAGGGCGCTCTCTGCCGCTGCGGTCAGCGCGGCTGCCTCGAAGCCTATGTCGCCGACTACGCCCTGTTGCGCGAGGCAGAGACCGCGCTGCCCCATGCGCCGCTCGCCCCGCAAGACCGGCTGGAGAAACTCTTTGCCGAGGCGAAGGCCGGGAACCTCGCCGCCCGCTCTATCTTCCACCGCGCCGGGCGGCTCTTTGCCATCGGGCTCGCCAATATCGTCAACATCTTCGACCCGGAGCTCGTGATCCTGTCAGGCGAGCAGATGCGCTACGATTACCTCTATTCGGACGCGGTGCGGGAGGGGATGGAGGCGAACTCCCTCGACCTCGGCCACCCGCCGGTGGAGCTGCGCATTCACAAATGGGAGGATCAGCTCTGGGCCAAGGGGGCGGCCGCACTGGCGCTCGACCGCCTGTCGGAGCAACTGCTGGCGGGGGAGATGGCGGATGCGTAGTGTCCTGATCTTATTGACGTTCGCCGGAGCGGCGGAGGCTGGCCCGCGCTTCATCGACCGCGCCCCGGAGCAAGACTTTACCCATGTCTACGGCGGCGGGTGGGAGCACTTCGTGGGCGGTGGCGTCGCGATCCTCGACTGCAACGGCGATGCGATGCCGGACCTCTTCTTCGCCGGGGGTGAGAACCCGGCAACCCTCGCCGTGAACCGAACGCCCCGCGGTGGCGACCTGCGCTTCGAAGCCCGGGCGGTGACCGTCGCGGCGGACGCGCTTGCGGCGCGAGGTACCCCCGGCAGCCCAACCACCGTTGACCTCGACGGGTCGAACGGCACCTCAGCGGACGGCTCGGACCAGACCACAACCACCGTAACGTTCACAGCATCGACCGGCGTCGGCACCGAAGCCAACGATCCTGCGTCGTCTGCAGTTAATGCGACAGCTCAAACCGGCCTCGCCGCCCCTTCGACACCGCCCCACACGACTTCTACATCTTCGCCCGGCGTGCCGCTCACCGGCGTCACCGGCGCTTGGCCGCTCGACGTCGACGGCGACGGGGCGCTCGACCTCGCCGTGCTGCGCGTCGGCGCGAACCTGCTGTTGCGCGGCGACGGTACCTGCGGTTTCACGCCAGGCCCATGGCCCTTCGCGGCAGGCGACGGCTGGTCCACCGCCTTCTCCGCAACTTGGGAAGGCGACGGCCTGCCCACGCTGGCCATCGGCAACTATGTCGACCGGAGCGATCCGGAAGGCCCGTTCGAGGCCTGCGACTCCAGCGAGCTGCACCGCCCGGAGGGGGATAGGTATTCAGCGCCGATCCCGCTGGAGCCAGGCTTTTGCCCGTTGTCGATGCTAATTTCGGACCCGTTAAGAACCGGTGAACCGACCCTGCGCATGTCGAACGACCGCCACTACTACGTGCGCGGCGGGCAGGAGCAGATGTGGACGCTGGACGTCGAGCCGCGACTGCTGACCGAAGCCGATGGCTGGCGGCGGCACATGCTGTGGGGCATGGGCATCGCCTCCCGCGACCTCGACGGAGACGGCGTGGCGGAGGTGATGCTCACCTCGATGGGCGACCAGCGGATGCAGCTCTCCGAAGGCGGTCACGGCTGGGTCGATGCACCCTATGCCCTTGGAACTACGTCACAAAGGCCTTATGCAGGCGGTGACGGGCGGCCCTCCACCGGGTGGCATGCGGAGTTCGGGGACGTCGATAATGACGGGCGCGACGATCTCTTCATCGCGAAGGGCAATGTCGACCAGATGCCCGATGCGGCGAACCTCGATCCGAACAACCTGCTGATGCAGAGCGCCGATGGCACCTTCGCGGAGGCGGGGCTGGAGGCCGGGATCGCCACCTTCGAGCGGAGCCGCGGTGGCGGGCTCGTCGACCTGAACGCGGACGGGCTGCTGGATCTCGTCGTGGTGAACCGGCGCGCGAATATCGAGCTTCATCAGAATGTTACGGAAGGTGCAGGCAACTGGCTGACCCTCGACCTGCGCCAGCCCGGCGGTAACGCGCGGGCCGTCGGCGCCTTCATCGAGTTGGTCGCCAACGGCCGGACCTACTGGCGGGAGATCACCGTCGGCGGCGGCCATGGGGGAGGTCAGGCGGGGCCGCAGCATTTCGGGCTGGGGGTCGCCGAAGGCGCCGAGGTTCGGGTGCACTGGCCCGATGGCGAGGTGTCGGAGTGGCGCGTGCTCGATGCGGTTAACCAACATCTCTGGGCCCGATAGGGCGGTATGAAATGCGTATGACTCGCGTGCACCGGGCGTATGACACCTGTGCACCGCTGCGACGGCGGCCGAAAGGTTAACGCGGGACGGGAAGGCCGCTCGGCACCGTTTCGGGGATGCCGCTGCGCCCCGCGATGCTGGTCTCGTCGGTGAGGGCCTCGAGGAAGGCGATCAGATCAGCGACCTGTGCGTCGCTGAGCGCCACGGGGGTGAGCCGGTTGGCCGCCGGGATCGCCTCCGCGTCGGGGCCGTCCATCAGCGTCCAATCCTCGAAGCCGCCGATCAGTCGGACCTGCGCCCGGTCGTAGCGCTCGAACCCCGAAACGGGATCGCGGTGATGACGGATCACCCCCTCCAGCGTCGCGTAGGCCCCCGCATGGCCGTAGGGCGCGGTGGCCGCGACGTTGCGCAGGGACGGCGTGCGGAAGGCGTAGGCGTCATCGGCCCGGCCCGTCACGCGGCCTCGCCCCTCATCACGGGCGTGCGCCTCGAACCGGGCGGCCTTGCCGGGGCCGAGCTGCGGCATGGCGATGGCGTGGAAGGCGTGGTCGGTCTGGAACGGGCCAGCGTGGCAGGTGCTGCAACCAGCCTCACCGTAGAAGAGCTCCCGCCCGGCATCGGCCTGCGGCGGCAGCTCCGCCTCGCTCCGCAGCCACCGGTCGAAGGGGCTGTCATCGGCGCGCCACTCAGCCTCCATGAACTGGGCGATGGCGTCGGAGATATCGGTGAACGCGATCTCGGGCCGTCCGGCGGCGGCGAAGGCGTCGGCATAGGCGGGGACCGCGGCAACGCGGGCGCTCAGGAGGTCCCAAGCACCGCCTTCGCCAGTGATGCGACCCATGCGGACGGCCTGCGCGATCTCATTCTCGGAGTAATGCCCCGCCATCTCGTCAGGGCTGAGCACCGGGAACATCGTCTGGGCGGAGAGGACGGAGGCGAAGCCCCCCACCATGTCGGCGCCGATCGGCGTGCGGATGCCGCCGGGCTGCTCCGCATCCTCCTCCAGCCGTCCGTCATGAAACATCACGGTGAACTCCCGCGCGCCGAGGTTGAAGAGCGCGGGGGCGTTGCGGGGGATGCGCTGCTCGGGCGGGTTGTCGGGGTCGATGCGGCGGTCCGGACCGAGGCCGATGCCACCGTCGCCCAAGCCGAGCGCGACACCGTCGGCAGTGGCGTGCTTCGGATGATGGCAGGTGGCGCAGGCGACCTCGCGATTGCCCGAAAGGATCGGGTCGTAGAAGAGATCGCGGCCCAGCGCTACGAGCGCCGGATCCGTCGGCCGGTAGTCGGCATCGGTGACGGGGCCGAACTCCTGCGCGGAGAGCGGGGTGGCGAGGACGAGGGCCGTAATCAGACGTTTCATGGCGCAACCATGGCCGGGGCCGCGCGAGCAGGCAAGCGTCGGAAGGATTGCGTATTTTAAGAGAGTGATAACCTGGGTCGGCGCACCGTGGGCCTGCGGTACAGGCGGGCGCGCCGATGACCGCGAGAGTGATGCGTCACCCCCGCGGCACGAGCGGCCGTGCGGGGTGACGGCCCCCAAGCCCATCACTCTCTTCAAATACGCACGCGGCCCGCAGGGCTCAAAAGGCGGGCGCGCGGCAGCGCGCTCAGAAGGCCTTGAAGGTCAGGGTCGTCAGGCTGCGCTCCACGTTGGCGATGCTCGCCACGTTCTCGTTGATCCAGTGGCCGATGTCGGCGCCCTCGGGGGGGTAGAGCTTCATCATCAGGTCCCACTCGCCGGAGGTCGAGTAGAGCTCGGAGACGATCTCCCGCGCCCAGAGCTCATCGGCGACCTCGTAGGTCGTGCCGGGCTTGCAGCGGAGCTGTACGAAAACGGCGCTCATAGGTCGGTCCTCACTTGCCAGAGTTCGGGGAAGAGCTCGGTTTCGAGCATCTTCTTGAGATAGGAGACACCGCCGGTGCCGCCCGTGCCGCGCTTGAAGCCGATGACGCGCTCGACGGTGGTGACGTGGTTGAAGCGCCAGCGGCGGAAGTAGTCCTCCATGTCCACCAGCTTCTCGGCCAGCTCGTAGAGGTGCCAGTACGCCTCGGGAGCGCGGTAGATCGTGGCCCAGGCGGCAGTGACGCGCGGGTCGGCGCGGTAGGGCTGGGTGAGGTCGCGATTGAGTACCTCGGCAGGCAGGTCGGCGACCTCGGCGAGGCGGGCAAGCGCCACGTCGTAGAGCGAGGGACGCTGGCGCTCGGCCTCCAACGCCTCGACCAGATCCAGGCGGTGGGCGTGGGGTTTCAGCATCGCGGGATTGCGATTGCCCAGCATGTATTCGATGCGTCGGTACTGCCACGACTGGAAGCCGGAGGACTGGCCGAGGCTCTCGCGAAACCGGGTGTAGTCGGCGGGCGTCATGGTGCGCAGCACGTCCCAGGCGCCGTTGAGCTGCTCGAAGATCCGGGCGACCCGGGCGAGCATCTTGAAGGCGGGGCGGATGTCGTCCTCGGCCAGCGCGGCGCGGGCCGCGTCGAGTTCGTGGATGGCGAGGCGCATCCAGAGCTCCGACGTCTGATGCTGCACGATGAACAGCATCTCGTCATGGGCGTCCGACAGCGGATGCTGCGCGGTCAGCACCGCGTCGAGATGCAGGTAGTCGGTGTAGGACATGCGGTCGGAGAAGTCGGTGACGGGGGTGGTCATTCCGCATTCTCCAGCGAGGCGAGCAGGCCGTCGAGCCTCAGCCCCAGCACACCCCAGATCGCGAGAAACACCCAGCCGAGAAAGAAGGCGCCGCCATTGTTCAGGACGAGCTGCAGAACGTCGATCCCGAGCGTTCCCACGACGCCGATGCGTGCAACCTGGCGCACCTCGCGGGGATATCGTGCGAAGAGGCCGGCGGCGACCAGACCTAGCGGGCCGCTGAACGCTCCATGCAGGAAAGGCGTCGTCCAAGTGGGCGCGTTCAGTGCGAAGAGGCAGCCGAGGAAAGCTGCCGCGGCGGCGAGGCCGTAGGTCTTCATCGCCCAGGCCCGAGCCTCGGGGTCCCGGTACTCGATGCGGACGCTCATGTCACCGCCTGCCGCTGGTGGAACTCGGCCCGGTCCCAGGTGCCGGTGGTGAGGATCTCGGACAGGATCGCGGCGGCCTCCACAACCTCCTCTTCGCCCAGATAAAGCGGGGTGAAGCCGAAGCGGAGGATGTCGGGGGCGCGGAAATCTCCGATCACACCGCGGGCGATCAGGGCCTGCATGACCGCGTAGCCGTCGGGGTGGCGGAAGCTGACTTGCGAGCCGCGCCGGGCGGGGTCGCGGGGGGAGGCGAGGACGAGGTCGGTGCGCGCCTCGACCTCGGCGATGAAGCGCTCCGATAGGCGTTGGGAGGCGGCGCGCAGATCCGCCATATCCACGCCGTCCCAGGCGTCGAGCGCCGCATTGAGGGCGGCAAATTGCAGGATCGGGGGCGTGCCGACCCGCATCCGCTCGACGCCCGCGCCGGGGCGGTAGTCGGGGTCGAAGGCGAACGGCGCCTCGTGGCCCAGCCAGCCGCAGAGCGCGGGCCGCGCCGTCTCCGCATGGCGCGGCGCGACGTAGATAAAGGCAGGAGCACCCGGGCCGCCGTTGAGGTATTTGTAGGTGCAGCCGACGGCGAAATCGGCACGGGTGCCGCTCACATCCACAGACAACGCGCCGGCGGAATGGGCGAGGTCCCAGACTGTGACGATGCCGAGCGCGTGAGCCTTCTCCGTCAGCCCCTTCATGTCGTGGAGGCGGCCGGTGCGGTAGTCGACCTCGGTCAGCATCAGGACGCCGATGCTCTCATCCAGGGTATCTTCCACAGCCTCCGGCTCCACGACGCGCAGTTCGTGGCCGCGGCCCAAAGTGCCGATCAGCCCCTCCGCTATGTAGAGATCGCTTGGAAAATTACCGTTGTCGCTGAGGATCACCTTGCGGTCGGTCATCGCAAGGGCTGCGGCCAGCGCCTGGTAGACCTTGATCGAGAGCGTGTCGCCGACGGTCACGTGGCCCGGCTCCGCCCCGATCAGCGCCCCAATGCGGTCGCCCAGCGCCATGGGCTGCGCCATCCAGCCGGCCCTGTTCCAGCCGCCAATCAGCATCTCGCCCCACTCGTCCCGCATCATGGCGGCGACGCGCTCGGCC
Source organism: Pontivivens ytuae (assembly GCF_015679265.1). Lineage (NCBI taxonomy): Bacteria > Pseudomonadati > Pseudomonadota > Alphaproteobacteria > Rhodobacterales > Paracoccaceae > Pontivivens > Pontivivens ytuae. The sequence goes on along the minus strand of NZ_CP064942.1, from coordinate 3,017,876 downwards.
GCGGACTTCGGCAGCGGGCCCAGCGAGTTGCCGTCGAGGTAGATCATCCCCTCGGGCAGGTGGAAGAGGCAGCGTGTGGCAGCGAAATCGGTCAAGGTGGGCTCTCCGACAGGGACGCCCCCTTGTCTCAGGGAACCGGGGCCGCGCGCAAGGGTCGCCGGGTCACCCGCAAAAAACCCGCGCGCCTCGCCGATCATCTGTTAAGCACGACGATGGACTGGTTTTGCGTGCCCATGGGACGGGCGCGTGCGCCGCGGTTCGACGGGACTGAACGGGATCCTCGATGACGCTAGCCCTCGTGCCATCGCGAGCGGGCGGCCTCGACGCGCTGTGGAGCGCGCCGGATGCCGTCGTGCTGCATGTGGACCTCGCCGGTTTCTCGACGCTGGCCCGCGCGCTGGCCGACGAGGGGCCGCGGGGGGCGGAGCGGCTGGCGGGCCACCTCGACGCCTTTTTCGAAGCGACGATCGGCGCGGTGCAGCGGGCGGGCGGCATGGTCGCGACCTTCGCGGGCGATGCGCTGGTGGCGCTGTGGCCCGAGGCGGGAGCCGATGGTGCGGGCTTCGCGGCGGCGGCCGGGGCGGCGCTCGACGTGGCCGCAACGCTGCCACCACCGCTGAAGGCGCGGATCAGCCTCGCGAGCGGCGGGGTGGAGCTGTGTCGGCTTGGAGGCGAGGAGACGGAGGAGATGTGGGCCGCCCTCGGCCCCGCGATCAGCGAGGCGGCGCGCCTCAACGGAGCAGCGACACCAGGCGAGATCGTTGTCTGTCCCGCGGATGCGGCACGGGCGAGCGCTCTGTTGGAGCTGGAGACGCGGACGGGTGGAACGGCGCGCCTGCTGCGGCGGCGGGCGGATGCACCGGCCCCGCGGATGGAGCTCGGCGATCTGCCGCGGCCCGACCATGACCGGACGCCACTCGCGATGCTCTGGCGGCAGCTCAACGGCTCGGCGGCGGGCGGCGCGTTCCGCGATCTCGTGGTGCTGTCGGTGGACCTTGCGCAGGGCGGCGAAGGCGCGGTCGTGACGCCCGAGCGGCTGGCCGCGAGGCTGAAGCGGGTGCGCGCGCAGCTTGCCCCCTGGGGCGGAGTGCCGGTCAACATGATGGCCGAGGAGAAGGGCATCATCCTGCACGCCGTCTTCGGCCTGCCGCCGCAGGGCCCGGCGGAGCGGGAGCGGCGGGCGCTGCGCGCGGCGGCCGCCATCTGGTCGGATATCGGCGAGGGCGGTGCGCGGATGCCGGTGGGCGTCGCCGGCGGACGGTTGTTCTTCAGCCGCTACGGACATCCGGAGCTGCGGACCGTCTCGACCTTCGGCTGGCCCTCCGCACTGGCCACCCGGCTGATGCAGGGGGCAGGCGACGGGCCGCTCACGGATGCGGCGACGGCGGTGCGCTCGGGCGCGGGGCTCGCCTTCACCGGGGCGCATATGCGCGAGGTGAAGGGGGCGAGCGCGCCGGTGGAGGTCGTGCGCCTCGCCGATCCGGGAATCCCTCAGCGCCGGCAGGAGGGCGGGCGGGCGACCGCGCCACCGGTGCTGGCCCCCTGGCTCGCACGGCCCGGTCGCCCCCGGGCCCCGGCGGAGGTCGTGGGACCGCGGGGCATCGGGAAGAGTCACATGCTCGCCGCGCTATCCGCGGCCGCGCATGCCGATAACTGGACAGTCGCCGAACCGGTGCTGCGGCCCGACGGGGCGGATCTGCCCTATGACGCGGTGCTGCGGGTGCTGGCCACCCTGGGTGCGGAACTGCCCGCGCTCGGCGGGCTCGACAGCGCGGGGGAGCGGCAGCAGCAGAACATCGAGGATGATCTGGCGGAGCGGCTGGGCGCGGCCAGCGCGGCCGGCACCAAGTGCCTGATCCTGGTCGACGATGCGCAATATCTCGACAGCGGCTCCCGCGTGGTGCTGGAGCGGCTGGCGATGCGCGGCGCGCTGCGCGTCGTGCTCGCGCGGCGGGGGGCGACGGAGCCCGCGCCCGCCATCGCGGTCCCGCCGCTGACGGTGCGGGAAAGTGCGGCGCTGCTCTGCACCCTGCTCGACGCGCGGCTCTGCGAGCCGGAGACGGCGCGCCAGCTTCACGAGGCGAGCGAGGGCAACCCGCTGTTCCTCGAGGAGCTCGCCCGCGGTCTGCTGGCCGAGGGGCGGCTGGCGGTGACCGGCGACACGGTGCGGCTGCCGACGGCGGAACCGGCGAGCCCGGATCACCGGAGCCTCACGCCCGGCACCCTGCGCGACCTGGTGGCCGCGCGCCTTGACCAGCTTGAGACAGCCGATCGGGCGGTGCTGAGCGCGGCGGCCGTGATCGGGCGGCGTTTCGGCGCGGGCTCGCTTGCAGCGCTGGCGCAGGATCCCGAGGTCACGACCCGGCTCGCGCGGCTGGCCGAGGCAGGGCTGGTGCGCCCGGTCGGCGAGGATCAGCACGCCTTCGGCAACGACCTGGTGTGGGAGGTGAGCTACGACGCCCTCTCCTTCGCGCAGCGGAGCTGGCTGCACGGGCGGGTGATCGAGCTGGGGCTGGCCGAGGATCTGGCCGAGCGCGCCCGCCATTTCGCCGGGGCCGAACGACAGGTGGAGGCGGTGGCGGCCCACCAGAAGCTGGCGGAGCGGGCCGTGGCGCTCTTCGCCCATGCCGAGGCTTTGTCACAGGCCTCCGAGGCACGGCGGCGCGCGGACGAGCATGGCGTGACACTGGCCGAGGAGGACCGGCTCTCCCTCCTGATGGTGGAGGGCGAGGCGGGGCTGGAGGCGGTCGAGATGCGGATGGCCGAGGCGCGGTTGCAGGAGGCGCTGGCCTTCGCCGGTACCCCGGTGGCGGGCCGCGCGGCGGGGCGGGTGGCGCAGCTATTGCCTGCGCTGGGGCGGCAGGTGCTCCACCGGGTGGCGGGGCGCTGGGGCGGGCCGGTCAGGCATGGCGCCCTGATGGCGCGCGCACACCGCCTGCTCGCCGAGATCGCCTATTTCGACAGCCGGATCGATGCGGTGCTGCTGCACACCCTCGCCTCGCTCAACACCGCCGAGCGGGTGGGCCAGGTGCGGGAGATCGTGGCGGGCTTCGCCGCGCTTTCGATCGGATTCGAGACGTCGGGCCTGCGCCCGCTCGCCGATTTCTACTCCCGCCGCGCGCATGAGGTGGCCGAGGCGCGGGGCGACCGGCACGACGTCGCCTTCGCCTCGCTGGTCGCGCAAGTGATGTATGGCGGGCGGGCCGACTGGGCGCGGACGCGGGAGATGGGCGACCGCGCCATGACGCTCTATGCCGAACTTGGGGCGATGGGCCGCTGGCGGCAGACGGTCGCGACGATCCTGCACAACCGGATGGCGCAGGGGCTGCTGACGCCGGAGGATCCGCTGCTCGAAGAGCTCGGCGCGCGGATGGACAGCCGGGTGAGCGCGCAGATCCGCTCCTGGTGGCTGACCGCGCGGCTGGGTGCGGCGTTCCAAGAGGCGGACCCCCTGCCCGGCTCGGCCAAGGATGCGCTGCGCGCGCTGCGGACCCACCCGCATCTCAATCCGGCCGAGCAGGTGTTCGCGCAGGCGACCCTCGCCATGGCGGAGCTGCGGGACGGCGATCTGGGTGCCGCGCGGGAGGAAGCGCGGCAGGCGCTCGACCTTGCCGAGGCGCGGCCGCCCGCGGCCTGGCACCTTCACGCGGGGCTGAGCTGGCTCGCCACCGTCACAGGCGTGGTGGCCGAGGCGCGGCCCGACGACACGCGGGCGGCGGCGGAGGATCGGCGGGCACTCCGCGCCCTCGCGCGGTTCGCCAAGATCATGCCGGTGGCCCGGCCCGCCGCGGCCTTTCACCGGGATGTGCGAAACATCACAGAATGGGCCGAGGCCGCGTGCATGATCGACGAGGCCGGCCCGCCGGCGATCGCGCATATGGAGGCGCGGCGCGCAGCGGGTCTTGAGACATAAGGGGTGGGCATGACGCGGCAGAAGGTCGCCATTCTCGGCGGTGGATTCGGCGCGCTGACAACGGCGTGGAACCTGACGGCAACGCCGGAGCAGCGGGAGAAGTACGAGGTCGAGATCTGGCAGATGGGCTGGCGGCTGGGCGGCAAGTGCGCCACCTCGCGCGACGCCCAGAACCGGGTGCTGGAGCATGGGCTGCACTTCTGGTTCGGCTGCTACGACAACGCCTGGTCCATGCTGCGCGACGTCTACGAGGAATGGGAGAAGCCCGCGGGCTGCCCCTTCCAGACCGGGCTCGACGCCTTCGACGCGCAGGACTTCACCCCGCTCTGGACCCAGCAGGCGGACGGCAGCTGGGGCTTCTGGAACGTGACCTGGCCCACCAATGACGAACATCGCGGCAACGGGCAGGTCGAGCTGTCGATCCGGGGGATGCTGAGCGAGCTTGCGAGCCTGTTGAAGCTGATCCTCAAGAAGAGCGGGCGGGAGGATCACCCGGCCCACGCGACGCTCGACCGGCTGGAGGAGGATCTGCTGGCCGAGGGCGCGGCGCAGCGCCATCACGAGAGCTTCACCGATGTGCAGAACGCCTTCACCCCGCATCACGAGAAGAGCCTGCCGATGGGCAATCTCTTCCGCGACGTGCTGCATATCGGTGCGGCCTTCGCCGCCGGGATCGTCTGGGACGTGCTGGTCCGGCGCAAGTCGCTGGACGCGCTGAACGCCGTGGAGTTCCGCGAGTGGCTGAAGTCCCATGGCGGGAACGCGGCGATCGTCGATGGCTCCTCGGTCGTGCGGGCGATCTACGATTGCTGCTTCTGGTACCAGGAGGGGAGCCACGCGAAGCCCTCGGTCGGGACGGGGACGGCGGTGCGGGTGATCCTGCGGATCGTGACCACCTACAAGGGCCACGTCATGTACACGCTGAAGGCCGGGATGGCCGAGGCGGTGGTGGCCCCGATGTACGACGTGCTGCGCGCGCGGGGCATGAAGGTCCACTTCTTCCACAAGACGACTGGCCTGCATCTCGACGCGGACGGCAAGGGGATCGAGCGGATCACGTTGGCGAAGCAGGCGGTGACGCCCAACGGCTACGAGGCGACCACGGTGGTGGACGGCGTGCCGACCTGGCCGGTGGAGCCTTACTGGGACCAGCTCGAGAACGGCGCGGCGCTGAAGGCGGCGGGTGTGGATTTCGAGAACCACTGGTCCCCCCCCTACCCGACCGAGGATGTGGTGCTGACCCGTGGCACGGATTTCGATCACGTGGTGCTCGGCATCTCGATGGGCGGGTACAAGCCGCTCAATGATGCCGAGCCGAGCCTTGCGCAGGAGCTGATCGACGCGGGCGGACCGTTCGCGCGGATGGTCGAGGGGATCGGGCTGGTCCCGACGCTCGCGGCCCAGGTCTGGCTGCCCGAGACGACGGAGCAGCTCGGCTGGGACGCGCGGCCCGCGACGGTGGGCGGGCCGGAGGCCTATGACATCTGGGCCGACATGAGCCAGCTCAACGGGGTCGAGGGCGGCTCGGGCTCGGTTCACTACTTCTGCGGCGCCTATGCGACGACGGCCTACCGCGAACCGGCCTCGGCCGGCGACACGCAGAGCGCCGCGCTCGCCGATGTCACCGCGCAGTTCGGCGACTGGGTCGCGGCGAACGGCACGGTGAACTGGTGCGGGCGCGCTGCCGGGCCCGTCCCGCCGAACGAGAGCTATATCCGCGCAAACATCGACCCCGCCGAATGCTGCGTCGGCTCGGGCGTGGGCGAGGTCTCGCTCCGGCTCTCAGCCGACGAGACCGGCTTCGACAACCTCGTGCTCGCGGGCTGCTACGTGCGCACGGGTCTCAACACGACCTGCGTGGAATCCGCCGTGATGAGCGGGATGCAGGCGAGCCGCGCGATCTCGGGCTTCCCCGAGACCGTGCTGGGCGAACACTATCTTTGAGGACGGATGACATGACCGATGTGAGCAAGCTGCCGAAATACGTGGACCGGCTGGGGCATGGGGAGATCTGCTTTCCCCAGCCGCTGCAACTGAAGGGCACGACCTCCTACGCGTTTGCCGTCGCGGCGGACCGGGACGCGGTGCAGGCTTTCGTCGACAGCCAGCTCAACGCGGCCTGCGCGCCGGAGCTGCGCTACACCACCGTCACCGACACGGTGCTGCTGACCTATCTGGAGGTGGACGCCGCAACCTCGCTGAGCCAGACCATCGGGATCCAGGGGGACCGCGAGTGCATGTTCTGGGTGCCGCTGTGGGAATGGCGGGAGGGGCACACCTTCCCCCGGCTGACCTTCTGGGTGCCCTACCTGCTGATCAACGTGGACACCGGGCTGGTGGTCGGCCGCGAGATCTGGGGCTACCGCAAGGCCATCGGCGAGATTGACCTGCCCGCGACCGGGGAGAGCACGTGGGTCGCGCGCACGACGATCTTCCCCGAGTTCTCGGACACGCAGCGGGCCGTTGAGGGCGCGGAGCTCATCAAGGTGACCGCGGACGCACCGGTCGGCCGGCTGGAGACGGATTTCGAGGACATCAAGGGCCTGATCGCCACGCTCAAGGGCCAGATGCGCCATGGCGAGGGGCTGTGGGAGACGGTGGTGGAGGGCGCTGCCTTCCTCTGGGATCTCGGCAAGCTCGCCCATGACTTCATCGTGCCGGTGGTCAATATCAAGCAGTTCCGAGCGGCGGAGGACTGGACCCGCGCCTGCTACCAGGCGATCTGCGAGAGCCCCGCGCATCTCGATGCGGTGCATGGGGGCGGGCTCATGCCGGGGCGCTACCACTGCTCGGTCTTCGACTGTGCATCGCACCAGATCATCAAGGACCTCGGGCTGAAGGGTGAGATTAAGGACGGGTGGCTGACCACGGAGGCGCGGTTCGCGTTCTGGGTGAACTTCGACTTTACGACGCTGAACGGGAAGACGCTGTGGCAGGCGATGGGGTAACGGGCGCTCCGTGGCAGAGAGGGCCGCGCCCGACCTGGAGGGCGCTTAAGGGACCGTGGTTCGACGTGGTCGCCCTCAAGCATCCAGGTCGCTTGCTCGATGAACGGCATCTCCTACGCGCCCTCCTGGGGGAGGGTGATCCGGCTTCCCGGAAACTGTCCAGCGGACAGTTTCGCCGGATCGCGGGCGGAGCCCCGGGCGGGCGCGGCCCGGCCTATCAGCCGGGCGAACCACCATCCCCTCCTCCCGCGGGGGGGATGGTTAGGGAGGGGGGGCAGCCCCGCGCAGGGCACTCACTTAAAGCAGTTACCGCCCCGGACTTGATCCGGGGCCTTGCGGACCGGAGTGCATTGCTACGCAGCGGTCCCGGCTCCGCGGCCGGGACGGTAGAGAGGGGTTCACGGTCGGGCTTGACCCGGCCATCTCGCAATCGCGGAGATCCTCGGGTCGAGCCCGAGGATGACGGGTCCGAAAACCAACGTCACGCAGAACCAACCTGACTAAAGCTCAAACTACACCCAGCTTCGCCGCCAGTGCGTCCCCGGCGGTCTTGCCGGACTCGATGGCGGCCTCGGCCGAGCCACCGTTGATCGAGCTCAGCGTCCAGTCTCCGGCAAGGCTCATGTTCGCCACACCGTCCCAGTCGGGCGGCAGGCGGTCCTGCACGGTGCCGGGGGGCGTCCTAACGTAGAGCTCGGAGGGCGCGATGTTGACGTGGTCGTAGGCGGTGACCACCGCACTCTCGTCGAAGACCCCATTCTGCACAAGCGCGGGCCACGGACCCGCGGCATGGGCGTTAAGCCACGCCTTCGTGTCCGCCTGCCCCGCCGCATTCGCGGCCTCCTGCACCTGCGGGTCCTGCGTCCCGGGGGGCGGCAGGTCGGGCAGCGGGGTGACGCTGACGAGGTACTGGCAGCTCATCGCCTCGGGCATCGGCCAGTCCTCGTCCTTCAGAAGGTGGCTCATGTCGGCCCAGGTGCCGAGCGCGGGGGCGTAGGCGCCCGACACCGTGTCGGGCTGGCTCCACCCCGCCGCGCGCGTGGGCCGGTCGAACCAGAGCTGGGCCGAATGCGTGGCGACCGACGCGCCAGCCAGCGTTGAGACCATCCGGGTCCAGTCGGCATTGTCGAGGCCGGTGACGAGGTGCTGCGCCGCCGCGGGCGGGATCGCGAGCACCACATGGTCGAAATCGGTCCCGGCTTCCAGCACCTCCTCGCCGACATGGGTGGTGTCCCACGGGTTCTCGAAGTCGGCGCGGGGGGTGTCCGGGGCAAGGCGATCCCAGATCGGCTCGGATGGCCAGCAGTCGAGGCCCTTCACCCGGATGAAGGGGTCGTAGGTGGTGCCTGCGGGCCGGGCCTGCACCTGCATCTTCACGCGGGCAACGGCGCCGTTCTCGACCTCGATCGCGGTGATGCGGCGGAAGAGGCGGATCTCGCCGCCCGCCTGCTCCACGCATTTGACGAGCGGGGTGAAGATCGTGTCGCCCATGCCCGCATTCATCCGCCACATCGGCGCGCCGCGATAACCGCCGACGAGATCGAGGATCAGCTTGAGACAGGCGCCCGCCGCGATGTCGGCGGTGCCCGGTCCGGTCCCCTCCCCGTCGCGATAGGCGAAGGCGAGGTCGTAGATGACGCGAACGCTCTCCGACCAGGCAGCGGTCTCGCTCGCCCCATGGGAGATCAGCCAGACGCGGAAGTCGTGGCCGTTGATCGCATTCCAGGCGTTCCAGCCATGGGGCAGGATGTCGGTGAAGTAACCGCGCAGCACCGCGCCGCCGATCTCCAGGAGGTCGTAGAGGACATGGAGGCCCAGCGCAGCCTCCGCCCGCAGCTCCTTCAACCGGTCGAGGAAGGAGCCGAGCGCCTTCGGTTCGGCATCGAGATGCGAGTGGAGTTCGGTGAGGCCGTGGGCGGCGGAGTGATGGCGGAGCAGCCCGAGGATCCGCTGCGGCGCGCCGCGCAGATCTTCCTCCGTCCCCTGCCATGGCACGCCGGGCCAGCGCGGCATGGGCAGGGTGAAGTGCCGCCAGTCGCCACTGCCGCCATTGTCGGGCGAGACCCAGAGCGTCACGTCGTGCTGCGGTGTGAAGGCGTCGGCGACCGACGGGTAGACCCCGTCCGCCGCGCCGCCAAGCCGGCCATAGGCTTGATCCAGCAGGGAAAACGCGGTGCGGTAGAAGCCGAGGAAGATGTGCAGCCCATGCTCCTCGATCCGCATGGAGTGGGCGGCGTTGCGTCCGCTGGCACCTTTGCCGCCGATGCGCCAACCTTGGCTCACCACCGTCACGTCGAAAGCCGCCTGCCGCGCCGGATCGGCCGTCAGCGCATAAGCGGCGGCCATTCCGCCGCAGCCTCCACCCAGAATGAGTACCCGCGTTTTGCTTGCGTCGCCCATGGCCCTGCCCTACCAATCTGCACCCTGCACGAGTTAAAGCGTGCCGCGACACACCTGAACAGTGCGCTTTCGCACGTTCCGCAGCGCCGGAGGCCGTTGCCGATGACCACCCGACCCGATCTTGCCACGCGGCTTGCCTCGATCCCCTTGCTGGAGCCGTTGTCGGACGACACGCGCAAGCGGCTCGCGATGCGGGCGGACCCGGTGAAGGTGCAGCGCGGTGCGCTCGTCGTGCAGCACCAGGAGGTGAGCGACGACGTCTATTTCGTGCTGTCGGGCGAGCTGACCGCGATCCTGATCTCGGGGCGCGGGCGGGAATTCGCGCTTGGGGAGATCAAGGCAGGGCAGTATTTCGGAGAGATCGCGGCCTTCTCCGACGGGGAGCGGTCGGCGACGATCTATGCGCGGACCGATGCGGAGCTGGTGCGGGTGCCAGGCAAGGCGTTCCGCACCCTCGTGGAGGAGGAGCCCCATGTCGCGCGCACGCTGATCGTCGACATGGTCGGGCGCATCCGGCAGCTCACCCAGCGCAGCTTCGAGCTGACGGCGTTCAAGCTCGCCGATCGGCTGGCGCTGTTCCTGTTGCGCGCTGGGCTGGAGGCCGGAGTGTTCGAGGCGGGCGGCGAGCTTAAGCCGGCGCCCACCCATGCCAACATCGCGGCACGGGTCGGTGCGAACCGGGAGGCGGTGAGCCGGGAGCTGAGTGCCTTGGGCCAACAGGGCGTCATCGCCACGCGCCGCGCTGCCATCACCTTTCTGGACCCGGAGGCCCTTCTGGCACTGGCGCGCGACGCGGACGAGGCCTGAGAGCCCCTTGGAGGGTCGCCGGGACGCAGGCGGGGGGCCGACCCACGTCCCGACTGAGCCGCCGGATCCGAAACGTCTCTCGGGCGACGGCCTGGCGTTGAAAGGGGCGAGCCGACCTGCGAGGTGGTTCTGCAGAAACCTGGCCCACAACCGAGCCCGCCTGCTTCCTCACGCAGTGGGACTGCCGTGATCCGCTCCTTTCGACACCAACGTGATGCCGCGATTCGGGGGATCGGTTCCGTGCGCTAGCGCACCAAAGGCTCAGGTTCCGTAGCGGGACAGGAAGGTGCGCACCGCCTCGTCGGCAATCCGGTCGAGCTCGGTCACCGGAACCGCCGCCTCGAGGCCGAGGATGCGGGGCAGGAAGTGCTTGGCATGGCAGAGCTCGGCGAACTGACCGGCCGCCAGCTCCGGATCGTCGATGGCAAGCTCACCCCGGGCGATGCCGGCCTTCAGCACCTCGATGAGGCTGTCCATCATCAGGCCGGGACCGGATTCGTAGAAGCGGCGGGCAAGCTCCGGGAAACGCGTGACCTCGCCCACGCAGGTGCGGAAGACCTGCAGCGCGATGTCGGTGTCGAGGAAGCGGACGAAGTCGCGGGCGATGCGGGTCAGCACCTCCTCGCTCGGCCCGTCTGCGCGGCTGGGGGAGAAGGTCGCCTCGGCCTGGCGGCGGCACTCCTCGGCGATGACCTCGCTGAAGAGGAGGCGCTTGTCGGGAAAGTAGCTGTAGAGCGTCGCCTTCGAGACACCGGCGGCGCGGGCGATGTCATCGACGCTCGCCCCCTCGAAGCCCTGCTCCAGAAAGATCAGGCGCGCACCGTCGAGCACCTGCTCGTACTTGCGGCCCTTGCGGGTGGGCTGGCTCTGGGTGGACGGCGCGGCGGCGTTGGCCATGTTCGCTCCCGAACGGTCGTGTAATCGGACGATACCGTTCAGTTCACTTGTGTCAATTCTCCCCTCCGCGCCGGTGATTTGCGCGGAGGGAAGGTCCGCGGCGCTCAATCTTCCGCTTCGTTCTTTTCGAGGGCGAGGCCGCCGAGGCTGCGCGTGCCGCACTCCGCCCCGCGGATGCCCATCTGCATCTCGAGCTGGGTGCACTGGACCGTGGGCTCCGGGTCCGGATTGCGGGTGGTCTGCTGCTGCGCGAGTGCAGGCATGGCGAGGGTCGCGGCGAGGGCGGCAATCAGGAACGTCTTGAGGGTCATGTCTTGGTCCTCCGATAAATGAACCGAACCGTTCAGTTCATGACCAGCCGTATAAACCAAACGGTTCAGTTCACCAAATCGACACTGCGTTTCCGCAAGTGAACCAATCGGTTCAGTTCAGACCGCCTCGATGGCGAGCGCGACCCCCTGCCCCACGCCGACGCACATGGTCGCCAGCGCCTTGCCGCCGCCGCGGGCCTGCAGCTCCAGCGCCGCGGTTCCGGCGAGGCGCGCGCCGGACATGCCGAGCGGATGGCCCAGCGCGATGGCCCCGCCGTTGGGGTTCACGTGGGGCGCGTCGTCCGGCAGGCCGAGATCGCGCAGTACGGCGAGGGCTTGGGCGGCAAAGGCCTCGTTCAGCTCGATCACGTCGAAACCGGCGGGTGTAAAGTCGAGCTGCGCGCAGAGCTTGCGCGTCGCGGGCACCGGTCCGATCCCCATCACCGCGGGCCGCACCCCGGCCGAGGCGCTGCCGAGGATCCGGGCGATCGGCCTGAGGCCATGGCGCTCTACCGCTTGCCCCGACGCGATGAGGAGGGCCGCCGCGCCGTCATTGACGCCGCTCGCATTGCCCGCGGTGACGGAGCCGCCCTCGCGGAACGGCGTGGGCAGCGTGCCGAGTTTCTCCAGCGTGGTCGCGCGGGGATGCTCGTCGCTCTCCACCACGATCGGATCGCCCCGGCGCTGCGGGATCTCGACCGCCACGATCTCTTGGCCCAGCCGCCCGTTCGCCTGCGCTGCCGCCACCCGCTCCTGCGAGCGCAGGGCGAAGGCATCCTGGTCAGCGCGGGAAACCTGATGCTCGGCCGCGACATTCTCCGCCGTCTCGGGCATCGAGTCGGTGCCGTACTGCTTCGCGAGCGCCTTGTTAATGAAGCGCCAGCCGATGGTGGTGTCGTGGATCTCCGCATGGCGGGAGAAGGCGGTCTCAGGCTTCGGCATCACGAGAGGCGCGCGGCTCATGCTCTCCACCCCGCCCGCGATAGCGAGGTCGATCTCGCCGAGGCGCACCGCGCGGGCGGCGGAGGCGACGGCGTCGAGGCCGGAGGCGCAGAGGCGGTTGAGCGTGTGGGCGGGCACCTCCTCCGGCAGCCCTGCGAGGAGCGTGGCCATGCGCGCGACGTTGCGGTTGTCTTCGCCCGCCTGGTTGGCGCAGCCCAGCACCACCTCCTCCACCGCGTCTGGGGCGACGGTGGTCCGGGCGACGAGTTCCCGGATCACATGGGCGGCCATGTCGTCGGGCCGGACCGGGGCGAGTGCGCCGCCATAGCGGCCGATCGGCGTGCGGATATAGCCGCAGATGAAGGCGTCGGGCATCGGGGCCTCCGTTCAGTCGAGGGTCGTGAGGAAATCGGCGATCAGGGCGGCGAGCGCCGCGGGCTGCTCGATGCAAGGCAAGTGGCCCGCACCCGCAATCACTTCGAAACGGGCACCGGGAATGAGGCCCGCAAGCTCCCGCACCAGATCGGGCGGGGTGGAGCCGTCATGCTCACCCACGACACAGAGGGTCGGGACGCGCAGCGCGCGCGTGCTCTCGCTAAAGTCGCTGTCGCGGATCGCGGCGGAGGTGGCTAGGTAGCCCACCTGCGGCGTCCGCGTGAGCATCTGGCGCCACCCGGCAAGCTCGATCGTCCGCGTCTCGCGAAAGGTAGGGGAGAACCAGCGGGCGAGGATGCCATCGGCGATGGCCTCGATGCCGTGCTCGGTGACCGCGGCGATGCGGTCGTCCCAGAGCTCGCGCGTGCCGATGAGGTGGCCGGTGTCACAGAGGATCAGCGCACGGACCAGATCGGGCCGCGTAGCCGCAAGCCCCTGCGCGATCATCCCACCGACCGAGAGGCCGCAGATCACCGCCGGGCCAGTTCCCTGCCCCTCCATCAACGCCGCGACGTCGGCAACGTGGTCGTCCATCGAGACAGGCACCCCGGCGCTGAGCCCATGGCCGCGCTTGTCATGGCGCAGATGCCGCCCCGGCAGGGCTGCGGCGACGTCGTCCCAGATCCGGAAATCGGTGCCGAGCGAGTTGATGAAGACGATGGGCGCACCCTCGCCCTCATCCCGGTAATGCAGCGTGGTCCCGTTCGCGGCGGCGAATGTCAGCATGCGGCCCTCCCCTGATTTCGCGGGCAGAGTGGCACAGCGCGCGCACTGTCGCACGGGAAAAGCGAGGAGTACTCTCGCCTGAAAACCGTGATGTCAGAGAGGTTTGGCTCCGGCGGTAGGGTTCGAACCTACGACCAATTGATTAACAGTCAACTGCTCTACCACTGAGCTACGCCGGACCAGAGCCGCTTGGGCATGGCGTCATCTAGCAAAGCGGTTCGGGGGCTGCAAGGGGGATTTTCGGGGCCGTGACGGGGCGGAAATCGGCAGCCGTCAGCGGCCCGGTCGCCCCCCGAACTCGGCGGTGATATCCGCGGCGACGCGGGCCACCTGGTCGGCGAGCTCCTGCAACCGGTCGTCGGTCAGGCGCGCGGCGGGACCGGAGACGGAGACGGCGGCGACGGGCTGCCCGGTCTCCGACCAGATCGGAGCGGCGGCGCAGCGCAGACCCGCGGCGTGCTCCTCGTCATCGAAGGCGACACCGCGCTGACGCGCCTCGGCCAGTTCGCGCTCCAGCCGCTCGGGATCCGTGATGGTGTTGGGCGTCAGCGCGTCGAGCGGGTGCCCGCCCAGTACAGCCTCCCGCCGGTCGCGGCTCATGAGGGCCAGGAGGATCTTGCCCGAGCCCGAGGCGTGCATCGGCATGCGCCCGCCCACTTGCGTGATGGCGCGCATGGTGTGGCGGCTCTCGGCCTGGTCGAGGCAGACGACCTCGCCCCCGTTCTCCACCAGGATATTCGAGGTCTCGCCTGTCAGGTCGACGAGGCGGCGCAGGTAGGGCTTCGCGAGCATCAGGAGGTTGCGGGTGCGCACGAAGGCCGATCCGGTGACGAAGGCCGTCACCCCGATCTGCCAGGTACCGGCGGCGACGTCGTAGCGCACGAAACGCTCGCTTTCGAGCGTTGTGAGCAGGCGATGGGTGGTCGATGGCGGCAATCCGGCGCGCTCGGCCACCTCGGTCAAGGTAAGTCCCGGCCCCTCGGCCGCCGCGATCTCCCGCAGGAGGGTCATGGCGCGAACCACCGCGCGCACCTGCCCGGTCCGGTCGCCCTCACCCGGGGCGAGGTGCTGTGAATCCCTCGACATGAACGGGACTTAGAGCGCGTGAAGCGCAAGGCGAGCCACGCAGGTACGGAACCCAAGCGATGCTTGCAGGCGGGCCACGAATGGGGAAACCTGCCGCCCATCCGGCCCGGCGATGGAGGTCCTTCGCGATGAGTTTCACCCCGTTCGACAGCCCGCTGGCGCGGGAGCTGTTCGGCGACACCGAGCTTGCGGCCCTCTTCACCGATGCGGCCGAGATCCGGGCCATGCTGCTCTTCGAAGGGGCCTTGGCCGAGGTGCAGGGCGACATGGGGCTGATCCCGGGCGACAGCGCGTTCTTCATCAAGCGCGCAGCGATGGAGGTGCAGGTGGATGCCGCGGCGCTCGCGCCGGGCTATGCGGCGGCTGGCGTGCCGGTGCCCGCGCTGGTCGAGGCGTTCCGCAAGGCGATGGACGCGCCGGATCACGCGGCCTGGGCCCATTTCGGCCCCACCTCGCAGGACGTGATCGACACGGGGCTGGTGTTGCGGCTGCGCCGGGCGCTGGAGATGCTGGAGGGGCGGATCGAGGGGCTTGCCGGGACGCTGGGGGTGCTGGCCGGACGCGAGGCGGAGACGGTGATGGCCGCACGCACCCGCCATCAGCCCGCGACACCGACGACCTTCGGCGCGCGGGCGGCGACGTGGCGCGCACCCCTGCCCCGCCATCTGGAGCGGCTGGCGGCGTTGCAGCCGCGGCTGCTGGTGGTGAGCCTCGCGGGGGCCGCGGGAACGTCGGCGGCGCTCGGCCCCCGGGCGGCGGAGGTGGAGGAGAAGCTGGCCGCCGCCCTCGGCCTCGGCGTGGCGGAGCATCCGTGGAACGCCACGCGCGATGGGATCGCGGAGCTGAGCCACTGGCTCGCGCTCGTCGCCGGGGCCTGCGGCAAGATCGCGACGGACGTGCTGCAGATGGTGCAGATGCAACCCGCGGGAATCCGGCTGGGCGCGGCGGGCGGCTCCTCGACCATGCCGCACAAGCAGAACCCGGTGGCCGCCGAGAGCATCGTGGCACTGACGCGGCACGTGGTGCAGCTTTCCGGCGGGCTGGGACAGGCGCTGTTGCAGGAGGGCGACCGCGACGGTGCGACCTGGGCGCAGGAATGGCTGACGCTGCCGCAGATGATCTGCGCGACCGGCGCGGCGCTGCGGCTGACGGCCGGGATGGTCGAGGGCCTGCAGGTCGATGCGGCCGCCCTGCGCGCGGAACTGGACGCGACGCGGGGGCTGGTTTTTGCCGAGGCCGTGACCTTCGCCTTGAGCGCCCACATGCCACGGCCCGAGGCGGCGGCGCAGGTAAAGGCCGCCTGCCGCACCGCGATCGACGAGGGGCGTGAGCTGCGGGACGTGCTGGAGGCCGACCCGCCCGCGCCGCTCGACTGGAACACGCTCTTCGATCCGCTCGCCCAATCGGGCCGGGCGGTCGAGCTGGCACGGAGGGCCGCCACATGACGCCGCAGGACATCGTCGAGATGCTGGAGCTCCAGCCCCACCCCGAGGGCGGCTGGTATCGCGAGACCTGGCGGGCGGAGGCTCCCGAGGGGGAGCGCGCGGCGGGCACCGCGATCTACTACATGCTCGCAGCCGACCAGATCTCCTACTGGCACCGGGTCGACGCGGCCGAGATATGGCACTGGTACGCGGGCGCACCGCTGGTGCTGTCGATGAGCCCGGATGGGCACGACGCGGAGGCGCATATGCTCGGGCCGCATCTGGAGCAGCGCCAGCGGCCGCAACTCGTGGTGCCGGATGGGTGGTGGCAGAGCGCTGCCTCTGTAGGCGCGTGGACGCTGGTCGGCTGCACGGTGAGCCCGGGCTTCACCTTCGACGGCTTCGAGATGGCGCCGCCCGACTGGCGACCGGTGCCGCGGGGCTGAGGCGTGCGCCTCCGGCGGGGATATTTTGGTCAAGGTGGAACGGGAAGAGCGCGGAGGATGAAGGCGGCGCGCTCGGCCGGGGTGGCGCGGGGGACTTCGATGAGGTCGTAACCAGCGGCGGCATAGGCGGCGACGTTCGCCTCGTAATCGGCGCGGGCGGCGGCGAAGTCGTGCCGGCGCTCGGCGTCCCGGCGGTAGATCTCGGGCCAGGGTGGGCAGACGAAGACTGATTGCGCGAAGCGGCGGGTGCGGGCCGCGTGCTGCATCTCGTCGGGGACCGGAGCGCCGGTGCTGCGGGACCAGGCGATGGCCTCGATGAAGGTCCGGTCAAAGAAGACCAGGCCCGGGCGCTCGGCGGCCCAGCTGTCGTAGGCGGCGACGGAGCGGTGGAAGAGCAGGTCTCGGAAGGCCACGGGCCGCGTCCATGGCAGGGCGCCGTCGGGCATCTCCTCCCGCACGATCATGCGCCCGATCTCCGGCTGCACGGCGTGACCGCGGGCGGCGAGCGCGTCTAGGATCGTCGACTTGCCGCCGCCGGAGGCTCCGGTGATAGCGATGAAGCGGTTTGGGTCCATGCTGCTCTCCTACGCATGGGTCTAGCGGGGGATTGTGACGCCCCGCGCACTGGTCTAGATGTCCGCCACTTGGACAGGAGGACCCCGCATGGCCGAGACCGACGCGCCGCAGCTCTATCTCGTGACGCCCCGGCGCTTCGAGCTGAGCGCCTTCGCGCCGCGGATGGCCGCCGTTCTGGACGCGCGGGAGGTCGCCTGCGTACGCCTGCGGCTCGACGCGCCGGCGGATGCGATCGCGCGGGCGGCGGACGGGCTGCGCGACATCTGTCACGCGCGGGATGTGGCCTTCGTCATCGAGGATCACTGGAAGCTGGTGGGGCCGCACGGCCTCGACGGTGTGCATCTGAGCGATCCGAGGAGCCTGCGCGACGTGCGGAAGGAGCTCGGCAAGGATGCGATCGCGGGGGTATTCTGCGGGACCTCGCGCCATGCAGGGATGACGGCAGGCGAGATCGGGGCGGATTACGTTAGCTTTGGTCCCGTGACCTCCGACCCGATGCTGGGCAACGGGGAGCTGGCGGAGGCGGAGCTCTTCGAATGGTGGTCGCAGATGATCGAGGTGCCGGTGGTGGCCGAGGGCGGGCTGACGGCGGAGACGGTGGCGGAGCTGAGGGCGTTCGCCGATTTCCTCGCGGTGGGTGACGAGATCTGGTCGGCGGATGACCCGGTGGCGGAGCTGGGCGCGCTGCTGGGGTGAGGTTTTGGTGGCTTCCGAGGCCGATCGGTAGGCTGTCTTGAGATCGCCCTCGCCGTATAGGCAGAGCCTTCTGTTTTGGGGCCGTGTACGGTGGGCGCCGGTCTAGACGGCTCCATCCAAGCAAATCAAACCGTTCTGGCCGGAGTGTGGGGTCGTTTTGTGCGGCCGGCCGTGGGGATGTGAGCGGCCCCGGATCAAGTCCGGGGTGGTCGTTTTTGTTGAGGCCGGCCGCACGCCACCCGACCGTCCCGGCCGCAGAGCCGGGACCTTTCTATTCGACGCGCCGCGAGATTTCGGAGCGGCCCCGGATCGAGCCCTGGGGCGGTTTCTCAGTCGTAGCTGCGCTGGTCGTCAATGACCTTGCCGTCATTGGGCAGGGTGCCGGGGGCGACGATCTCGATCTCGCCGGCGAGCTTGAGGGTGTCGCGGACGCTTGCGCCCACCGCAGCGGCGTCGAGGCCTTCGCCCTCCACCTGCACGGTCATCACGTCGCGCTCCTCCGCACGGGTGGCGATCACGCGGGCCTTGGTGAGGCCGTCATGTTTGGCCACCAGCGCCGCCACCTGTTCGGGGCGGACGAACATGCCCTTGATCTTCGTCGTCTGGTCGGCGCGGCCCATCCAGCCCTTGATGCGCATGTTGGTGCGGCCACAGGGGCTCGCGCCCTCCATCACCGCCGAGAGGTCGCCCGTGGCGAAGCGCACCAGCGGGTAGTCGCGGTTGAGCGTCGTGACCACGACCTCACCCACCTCGCCGTCGGAGACGGGATCGCCGGTGCCGGGGCGCACGATCTCCACGATCACGCCCTCGTCGACGATCATGCCCTCCATCGCCGGGCTCTCATAAGCGACGTTGCCGAGATCGGCGGTGGCGTAGCATTGCAGACAGGCGATGCCGCGGTCCGCGTATTCCTGACGGAGCGACGGGAAGAGGGCGCCGCCGCCGACGACAGCCTTGGTGATCTGCGTCTTAAGGCCCGCGGCATCCGCAGTATCAAGGATGACCTTTAGGTAGTCCGGCGTGCCGGCATAGGCGGTGACGCCGAGATGCGCGGCTGCCTGCGCCTGCATCTCCGTCTGGCCCGTACCGGCGGGAAAGACGCGGGCGCCGACCGCGGCCGCCCCGCTCTCGAACATCATGCCTGCGGGCGTCATGTGATAGGAGAAGCAGTTCTGCACGAGGTCGTCCGCCCCGAGCCCCGCAGCGAAGAGGAAGCGGCCCATGCGATACCAGTCCGCCCCCGTGCCGCCCGGCTCGTAGATCGGGCCGGGGCTCTGGAAGACGTGGTGCGTGCGCCCCGCATCGAAGCCACCGAAGGGCGGATGCTCGCCCTGCGCCGCGCCGAGATCCGACTTCCGCAGCACCGGCAGCTTCGCGAGCGTCGCGCGGTCGGTCACCGCGTCCGGGTCGATCTCGCCGAGATGCGCGGCGAGGCCCGGCGCGTATTCCATCGCGTGCCGCAGGAGAGCGGAGAGCGCCGAGCCCTGCTGGGCGGCGCGCTCATCGGCGCTTCGTGTTTCGAGCGCGTCGAAGTGGGTGGTCATTCAGGGTCCTGTCCGTTTGAGCGCGGGATGTCCGTGCTCTTCGGTGTCCCCGATCTTGCCCTCTTCGCGCAAGGTTTTTGCGATGGCCTGCACCTTGGCGGGCCAGTCGGCGACGTGCCTCCGCTCCTCGGGCGGAATGGCGACGGCGGCGGGCAGTTCATCGACCCGCACCGGACCGCTGTCGAGCAGGGTGAGGATGCGGTCGCGGATCGCGCCGTCCACATCCTGTGCTTTGAGTTCCGTCATGGTCGTCCTCCGTACAGGTGTGAGGTAGTGCGGCCTCAGGCGGCGTCCCACACCTGCTCGGACGGGCCATCGAGGGCGGCGCGCGTCAGGGCCGCCATCAGGCGGACGAAGCGCTCCCGGCTGCCGGCGAGAGCGGCGAGCTCCTGCGGGTCGGTCGGCAGGCCGAGATCCTTCGCCGCGTCGAGAGCCGGGCCATCGGCACGCGGATAGAAGACGTCCCAGACGAGCTGGACCTCGCGGGCGAAGATATCGGCGCCGACATCGCCGATGCCCTTCACCTCCTTGATGCGAGCGATGACCTCGTCCGGGTCGTCCGACTTCATGCCGCGCAGGTCGTCGTCGTAGCGGTCGCGGACCATCTGCGCCGCGTCCTTGATGTACTCGGTCGTGACGGTGTCATAGCGCTTGTAGCCGTTGTGGCGCAGCACGGCGACCATGTCCCATTTGTCGATGGCGAGGATCTCATCGATCTTGTGGAGCTTCTCCGCGCGCAGGGCCTGCGCGGCCTCGATGGCCTGCGCCGTGGCGATGCGGGCGGAGAGGAGGATCGCACCCTCCAGCCAGTGAAAGAGCTCCTGCGGCGTATCGCGGGCGATGTTGGCGCCCATCTCCTCGGAGAAGAGGGTGCCCTGGCTGTCGATGAGGGCGTTCACGATGTCCTTGTGGCTCATGGAAGTCTCCTTTCGGGGAGACAACGTGCGGCGGCGGCGCGAGGTCCTGCGGCGTTTCGCCGGGGCTGTTCATGGCGACGAGGGTCGCGCCCGACCTGGAGGGTGCGCGTGGGACGGAATTGAAAGGTCCGCGCCGTCAAGCATCTAGGTGGAAAGTTCGATATCCGACATCGCCAACGCGCCCTCCGCGGGGAGGTCGGGCGCGGCCCGGCCTGTCAGCCGGGCAGGAAGGGGCTTCAGATTGATACCGCCCCGGACGTGATCCGGGGCCTTTCTGAGCGAGGTGCTTCGTTCGGAAAGGTCCCGGCTCTTCGGCCGGGACGGTTGGACAACCCATGCAAGCAGCCCCCAAAAAGCAACCGCCCGCCGCGGGGTGCGCAGCGGGCGGAGCGTTCGACAAACCGAGCGGATCAGCCGTTCGGGCAGCCGGTGCGCACGATGCCGTTGGCCGCCGCGAATGCTTCGGAGGCCGTCGCGATCTGCGGCTCGATCAGCGCGTCGTCGGGCTCGTAGTAGTCGGTGACCTGCACCCAGCGGCGCTGCTGCGCGTTCCATTCCTTGACCGCCACGAGGCCCGCGCCGCCGTGGTCCTCGCAAGTGATCTGCATGGGCGGGGTGAAGCCCTCCATGCCGAGCTCCTGAAAACGCTCGTCGTTCATCACGAGGTTCTCGAACCCGTCACGCACCATGTCCGGCGTGACGTCGGCCACGCCGTGCAGCTCCTGCGCCTTGCGGATCGCCTCGGTCGCATAGATCGCCGCCGCGATGCCGCGGTTATAAAGCACCTCGCCGATATTGTTCATCTGGCCGCGGGCCTTGCCGCCGAAGTAGACCAGCTCGTTGAGCTCGTTGAAGATCTGGAAGTTGTCGCCCACCGCGTGGAACGTCACGGCGCGGTAGCCGTCGGCGGCGTCGCGCAGCGGCTTCACGTCCCCTTCGGAGGCGGACCACCAGACGCCCATCATCTGCTCCATCGGGTAGCCGATGTCGCGCGCGCCTTCCAGGGCCCGGCGGTTCATGATGCCCCAGCCCCACAGCAGGATGTAGTCGGGCTGCTCGGCCTCCACCACGGGCCAGATCGCGGACTGGTCCTCGCCCGGATGGTCGATCGGTTGGAGGACCAGCTCGAAGCCCTCGCGCTCGGCCAGCGCCTCGAGCGTGGTGATCGGCTCGCGGCCATAGCCGGAGTTGTGGTGCATGTGCATGATCCGCAGCCCTTCGAGCGAGCCGCCGTTCTGCTCCTTGATGTAGCGGATCTGGGCGTTCGCCGCGTCCCAGTAGTGCGCCGGGAAGTTGAAGACGTACGGGTACATCCCGCCGTCCGACGCCGCGGTCAGGCCATAGCCCATGGTGTGGAGCACCACGCCGTCGCGCTGCGCCCGCTCGATGAGTTGATAGGTGAGGCCGGTGCTCATCGGCTGGTAGACGAGCGCGTCCTGCCCCACCGTCTCGTCATAGCAGGAGAGGCCCTGCTCGGTGTTGTAGCCGAACTCGCACTCGATGAGTTCGATCCGCTCCCCGCCGATGCCACCGTCGCGCTCGTTGAGCAGCGTCAGGTAATCGGCGAAGCCGTCGGAATAGGGAATGCCGGAGGGCGCGTAGGGCCCGGTCCGGTAGGTCAGGCCGACCAGTGTCAGATCTGCGAAAGACGGAGTCGCCGTCAGGGCCAGTCCGGCGAGGACCAGCGCACGAAGTGCTTTTGTCATGTCTCCCCCTCGAGACGCGCCCTGGTTGTTTTTGGTGGGCGCTTAATGGTGCTTAACTCAGCCAGCGCTTGCGGCGCCGGTAACTGCGCACATCCCGAAAGCTCTTGCGGCCCTCTTCGGACATGCCGAGGTAGAATTCCTTCACATCCGGGTTCTCCCGCAGGTCCGCGGCAGGCCCGTCCATGACGACACGTCCTGACTCCAGAATGTAGCCGTAATGTGCGTATCGTAGGGCAACATTGGTATTTTGTTCGGCGAGAAGGAAGCTCACACCCTCGTTTTCATTGAGGGACTTCACGATGCCGAAGATTTCTTCGACCAACTGTGGCGCAAGTCCCATAGAGGGTTCATCGAGCAACACCGTCTCGGGCTTCGACATCAGCGCGCGGCCGATGGCACACATCTGCTGCTCGCCGCCGGAGGTGTAGCCCGCCTGCGACTTCCGCCGCTCCTTCAACCGGGGGAAGTATTCGTAGACCATTTCGAGGCCCTGCTTGGCCTCGGCCGAGGACCGGGTGTAGGCCCCGGTCATCAGGTTCTCCTCAACCGTCAGGTGCTCGAAGCAGTGGCGGCCCTCCATGACCTGGATGACGCCGGATTTCACCAGCTCGTTGGGGCTGAGATCCTGCATCCGCGTGCCGCGATAGAGGATCGAGCCTTTCGTGACCTCGCCGCGTTCAGAGGCGAGAAGGCCGGAGATCGACTTCAGCGTCGTTGTCTTGCCCGCCCCGTTGCCGCCCAGAAGCGCGGTGATCCCGCCCTTGGGCACGGAGAGGCTGACCCCCTTCAGGACGAGGATCACATGGTTGTAGATCACCTCGATATTGTTGACCTCGAGGAGCGTTTCCTGGGTCTTGGCGGCGTCGAGCATCGGTCCCTCCGGTCGGTCAGAAGACCCCCGGCGCGCGTGGCGCCGGGGGCGGTGCGCATCACTCGCAGCGCGTCTCGGGCAGGTTGTTCTCCGCCGCGTAGGCGAGGCTGTCCTCCATGATCAACGGCTCGATCACATCGTTGTCCGGCGCCGTGAAGTCGGAGATCAGCGACCACGTCTCGGTGTCCGCGTCCCACTCCGCGATGGCGGAGTTGCCGGGGCCGCCGTGATCGGCGCAGCTCACGGCGAACTCGGGGCCGAAGCCCGGCAGGCCGAGCTCGGCCATGCGCTCCTCGGTGATCTCCAGCGCTTCCATGCCGTCGCGCATCATCGCGGGCGTGATCTCGGCGGTGCCGTGGATCTCCTGCGCGGTGCGGGCGGCCTCGGCGGCCAGCATCGCGGCGTAGAGGCCGCGGTTGTAGAGCACCGTGCCGACCTGGTCGCCTGCACCGGCGGCGAGGCCCGCATCGACGACGTATTGCTGGATGTCGTCGAACACCGGGTAGTCGTCACCGACGCCGTGGAACGTGACGGAGCGGTAGCCGTCGGCCCCCGCGCCGGCGGGCAGCACGTCGTTCTCCGAGCCCGACCACCAGACACCGTAGAAGTTGTTCATCGGGAAGCGGATGTTGGCGGCCTCCTGAATGGCGACCTGGTTCATCACGCCCCAACCCCACATGATGACGTAGTCGGGACGCTGGCGCCGGATCTCCAGCCACTGGGAGCGCTGCTCCTGACCCGGATGGTCGACCGCAAGCTCCAGCAGCTCGAAGCCGTGCAGCGCGCCGAGCTCGTTGAGCGTGCGGATCGGCTCCTTGCCGAAAGCGGAGTTGTGGTAGACGAGCGCGATGCGCTTGCCCGACATGTCGCCGCCGTTCTCCTCCAGCATGTGGTTCACGATACCGGATGCGGCCTGCCAGTAGTTGGCGGGGTAGTTGAAGACGTGGCTGAACACCTCGCCATTCGCCGCGGAGGTCCGGCCGTAACCCATGGAGTGGATCGGGATATCGTCCGCCGTGGCCTTGGGGATGAGCTGGTAGGTGATGCCCGTGGACAGCGGCTGGTAGACCAGTGCGCCCTCGCCCTTGGTCGACTCGTAGCACTCCACCCCGCGCTCGGTGTTGTAGCCGGTCTCGCAGGCTAGCACCCGGGCCGGAACGCCGCCGATGCCGCCGTCGCGCTCGTTGAGCAGCGTGAAGTAATCCGCATAGCCGTCCGCGAACGGGATGCCGCCGGCGGCGTAGGGACCGGTGCGATAGTCGAGCGACGGAAACACCAGTTCCGCGGCGGCGGGACCGGCCAGGATCGCGGTCGTGGAGGCCGCGAGGGTCAGGGTCTTCAGTTTCATGTCGGAATACCTCCCTTGGACATGATGTGCCCCGGTTCGCCGGGGTCTGGTTGCTGGTTTCGGGTTCAGTGCGGGAACGGCCAGAGGCGCAGCTTCTCCTTCACCGTGCGCCAGAGCGCGGCGAGACCGTGCGGCTCCACGATGAGGAAGAGGACGATCAGGCCGCCCGCGACGATGAAGTTGATGTGGGCCGCGATATCCGTCGGCCAGCCCAGCGTGTCCACGAAGAAGAGCTTCAGGAACACCGGCAGCAGCACCATGAAGGCCGCCCCCGCGAAGGAGCCGAAGACGGAGCCGAGGCCGCCGATGATGATCATGAAGAGAACCAGGAACGACTTCTGGATGCCGAACGCCTCCCCCACCTCGGCCGCGCCCAGATAGACCGCGAAGAAGAGCGAGCCGGAGATGCCGATGAAGAAGGACGAGATCGCGAAGGCCGAGAGCTTGGTCCTCAGCGGGTTCACCCCGATGATCTCCGCCGCGATGTCCATGTCGCGGATCGCCATCCAGCTGCGCCCGATGCGCCCGCGCGTGAGGTTCCGCGTCAGCCACGCGAGCGCGAAGACGAAGACGAGGCAGAAGAGATAGGCAACCCACGGCTCGGTCTGCGGGCCGGTGATCGGCTGGCCGAAGATCGTCCGCTCCGGTGCTGTGATCTGGCCGGAGGCCGAGTAGTTGTAGAACCAGGAGACCTTGTTGAACATCCAGACGAGGAAGAACTGCGCGGCCAGCGTCGCCACCGCGAGGTAGAACCCCTTGATCCGCAGGGACGGCAGGCCGAAGAGCAGGCCCACGACAGCCGTGATTAGCCCGGAGATGATCACGATGAAGAAAATGTTGAAGTCCGGGAACGCGGTCATAAGCTTGTAGGTCGAGTAGGCTCCCACCGCCATGAACCCGCCGGTGCCAAGGCTCACCTGCCCGCAATACCCCGTCAGGATGTTGAGCCCGAGAGCCGCGATCGAGAAGATCAGGAACGGCAGCAGGATCGCGTTCACCGTGTAGTCGGTGACGAGGAACGGCAGCACCAGGAAGATGACGGCGATCAGCCCGTAATATCCCCGCCGGTCGAAGGCGATCGGAAAGGTCTGGCTGTCATCCACGTAGGACGTCTTGAAATCACCCGCCTCACGATAGAGCATTGCGGTTCCTCCCGAGCCTTGATTGTGTCCGATGCGGCACGGCGCATCGCGTTGTTGTTGCTGGATCTTCCGGATCGTTGTGCTGCACCACACCTGAAGCAGGTGCGCTGCTGCCGACATCGGAGATCCGAATGAAAGATGACGCCATTTCAAAGCGGACCGGCACCGCGCCGTCTTTCTGGCGCTGCATCGGCCGCGAACTGCGCGACGGGCTGTACGAGGCCGCGTTCGAGATTGCCTGGCGCGCCGCGCTGCTGGCCGTTGGAACAGCAACCCTGATGGTTTTCTGGGCATGGGCTTCATCAAGGCGGCCGCGATTGTCATCGTACTGATGGGTCTCGTGGCCGGCATAAGCCACGCCTGCTGATCACGCTTCGCTTGAGCCAGAGAGATCATCCCCGCACCTCCGCCATTTCGGCGAAGCGGGCGTCCTGGGGCTTGACCACGCAGAAGCGGTGGCCGGTCGGGGCCTCCATCACGGTCCAGCCCTTGATGTCCGCGACGCGGGTGGCGCCGAGGGCTTCGAGCCGGCTGACTTCCGCGGCCTGATCATCGGCCTCAATGTCGAGGTGGACGCGCGGGTCGTGGTCCACGGCCTGCAGCAGCACCATCGGGCCGGCATTTCCCGAGAGCTTCGCGTACTTGCCGTCCGGGTCGACCTCGACCTCCGCGTCGTAGAGCCCGGCCCAGAAGCGCGCGGCCTCGGCCAGATCGTCGGTCTTGCAATCGATCACGATGATGCGCTGGAGAGACTTGTGGGTCATGCAGCACTCCACCGTCCCGGCCGCAGCGCCGGGACCGTCCGCCCCATGCGGCCCTGGACCCGGATCCGCGGCGGTTGCGCGTTATGAGACCGCTTCGCCATCACACCCGCTCGATGATCTTTTCGCCGAAGAGGCCTTGCGGACGGAACACCAGGAAGATGAGCGCCAGCACGTAGGCGAACCAGTTCTCCGTGGCACCGCCGAGGAACGGCACGCCGATCAGGTATTCGAAGAGCTTCTCGCCCACCCCGATGATCAGGCCACCGACGATCGCACCGGGGATAGAGGTGAAGCCGCCGAGCATCAGCACCGGCAGGGCTTTCAGCGCGATCAGCGACAGCGAGAACTGCACGCCGGACTTGGCCCCCCACATGATGCCCGCGACGAGGGCGACGAAGCCCGCGATGGACCAGACCATGATCCAGATGCGGTTGAGCGAGATGCCGACGCTCAGCGCCGCCTGGTGGTCATCCGCCACCGCGCGCATCGCCGTGCCCGCCTTGGTGTACTGGGAGAAGGAGGTAAGGGCCACGACCAGTGCCACCGCGATCACCGCGGCCCAGATGTCGAGCACGTCGACATACATGCCCCAGTAGTTCTCCCCCTCCGGCCCCCAGGCCGCGGTCACCTCCTCGATCCAGAAGGAGCCGCCCGAGGGCAGGCCAACGTCGAGGGTCTTGAGCTCGGCGCCCCACATGAGATCGCCGAAGCCCTCCATGAAGTAGGCAAGGCCGATAGTCGCCATGAAGAGAATGATCGGCTCCTGATTGACCAGTCGAACCATGATCTGGCGCACCACGACCCACGCGAAGAGGATCATCACGCCCGTCGTCAGCACGATCGACAGCAGCGACGGCAGGTCCCAGCCGAACGTGTGCACGTGGGTTCCGAAGACCGCGTTGATGAGGTGGGCGAAGGGCACAAGGCCGGTCTGGATCCCCACCAGCGTCTGCGCGGCGAAAAGCGCCATGACCCCTTGGGCATAGTTGAACACGCCCGAGGATTTGAAGATCAGCACGAAGCCGAGCGCCACCAGCGAGTAGAGCACGCCGGTCATCAGCCCGTTGATCGAGACCTCGATGATGTTGAGCAGCTCGATGGGCATCAGTTCCCTCCCAGGATGGAGTTGGTCCAGTCATTGGCCGGCAGGCGCAGCGCGTTGAGCACCGCGACGTTCTGGCCCGGCGCTGTCATGGCGAAGAGCATGGCGACCTCGCCGTCCCCGGCATCGGCGAGGAACCGGCGGGTGTCGCCCTCGCGCGGTGCCTCCACCATGCCCATCCCGTCGATCCAGCCGTCGATGGCGGCGAAGAATTCGGCCTGCGGCACGCCCGCGCCGAAGACGCCGCAGGAGGGCGCCCCCTCGTAGTCGAAGAGCGCGATGGCAGGATTGGCGGCGGTCCAGGCCCGCCCCGGCTGCCCGTCGAGCAGGCTGTCGGCGATCCCTTCGGAGGCGGGCTCCAGCGGCGGGTTCACCGCCGCATCGCTCTGGACCTTGGGCATGCAATGCGCCTCGAGCAGCGCCAGCATCTCCGCGCTTTCCTGCGCGGCGAGCGGCGTGGCCAGCATCGCCGTGGCGAAGGCGAGCGCCTTAATCATGGGAGACCCCCAGATAGGCGTCGATGACCTCGGGGTTCGAGCGGACCTCGTCCGGCGTGCCGTCCCCGATCTTCTTGCCGTAGTCGAGCACCACGACCCGGTCGGAGATGTCCATGACCACGCCCATGTCGTGCTCGATCAGCGCGATCGTGGTCCCGAACTCGTCATTTACGTCGAGAATGAAGCGGGACATGTCCTCCTTCTCCTCCACATTCATGCCGGCCATCGGTTCGTCGAGGAGAAGGAGTTTCGGCTCCGCGGCCAGTGCCCGGCCGAGCTCCACCCGCTTCTGAAGGCCGTAGGGCAAGCGGCCGACGGGGGTCTTGCGGATCGCCTGGATCTCCAGGAAGTCGATGATCTTCTCCACGACCTCGCGGTTCTCGATCTCCTCCTGCTCGGCCTGACCCTTCCACAGGGCCTGCGCCCAGATCGGCGCCTTCATGTGGGTGAAGCGGCCCGTCATGATGTTGTCGAGCGTGCTCATCCCCTTGAAGAGCGCGATGTTCTGGAATGTGCGCGCGATGCCCTGCTGGGCGATCTGGTAGGGCTTCATGGGGCCGCGTTTCTGCCCGCGAAAGAAGATCTCGCCCTCCTGCGGGTGGTAGAAGCCGTTGATGACGTTGAGCATCGAGGATTTGCCCGCACCGTTCGGGCCGATGATCGCACGGATCTCCCCCTCCCGAATGTCGAAGGAGATGTCCTTGATCGCCACCACGCCGCCGAAGCGCAGGGTGATGTTCTTCACCTCCATCATGACGCCGCCGATCGTGCGGCCGTCGGGGGTGGTGTAGCTGTCGGGGCTCATGTCGTTCATTTGGATGTGCCTCCGAAACTGAAATCGGCTTGGTTCAGCGCACTACGCTGAGGCCGGAGCCCGACCTCGGGTGGGTGCGGATGCGCCCTCCCGGGGGGGAGGTCGGGCGCAGGCCGGGCCTTCTGCCCGGCCGGAGTAGTATCTTGGAAAGCCCTACGCTTTTGAATTTCAAGAAGATCCAGCATCCAGCCCAACCTTTGACGTGAAGGCGCCGCCGGTGGTGCATTGGGCCTCTCATAGTCGTGCCCGACCGTCTCGCAGGATTGGTTAGCGACTGGAGTGGAACGATGACGATTAGCAAAGAAGCAGGTGACGATCAGCCCGATCTCTTTCGAGAAGGTGTGGAGAGATGCGATAGGTGCAGACGCATTCCAGTCAACGACACGGCCTTGTTTATCTCGCAGTGCTTTGGGGAGCCATTCGACAGCGTTGCCATTCGTCTGGCACAAGTGAACGGCTTGGCGCCTGAATTCGAGTGAACAGATCATTCCGCCGCCACCTTCTGCTCCTCGACCGGCACGGTCTCGACGTCGCGGATCTCCAGCGTGCCCTTCACCCGGCCCTTGCGGCCGTCCTCATAGGTAACTTCGGTGTCAGCAAAGACCGTGGCGGAGCCGTCGTAGAGCGCGGTGATCAGGTCGGCGTACCGCTCCTCGATGATGCGGCGGCGGACCTTCTGGGTTCGCGTCAGCTCGCCGTCGTCCGCGTCGAGCTGCTTGTGCAGGATCAGGAAGCGGTGGATCTGACAGCCCGCCAGCATCTCGTCCTGCGCGATGGAGCGGTTCACCTCTTCCACATGCGCCTGCAGCGTCGCCTGCACCTGCGGGTGCTGGGCGAGCTCCTGGTAGGAGCCGTAGGCGATGTTGTTGCGCTCGGCCCAGTTGCCGACGGAGCCGAGGTCGATGTTGAGGAATGCGGTGCAGTAGTCCCGCCCGTTGCCGAAGACCACGGCCTCCAGGATGTTGGGGAAGAACTTCAGCTTGTTCTCAACATATTTCGGGGCGAAGAGCGCGCCGGAGGCCATCTTACCGACGTCCTTCGCGCGGTCGATGATGCGCAGGTGGCCGCTGTCCTTCTCGATGAAGCCGGCGTCGCCGGTCGCGACCCAGCCGTGCTCATCCTTGGTCGAGGCCGTGCTCTCGGCGTTCTTGTAGTACTCAACGAAGGTTCCGGGCGAGCGGTAGAAGACCTCGCCGCTGTCATCGATGCGGATCTCCACCTCCGGGCTTGGCACGCCTACGGTGTCCGCCCGGACCTGCCCATCGGGCTGCTGGGTGATGAAGACCGACGCTTCGGTCTGGCCGTAGAGCTGTTTGAGGTTGATGCCGAGCGCACGGTAGAACTCGAAGATCTCCGGCCCGATCGCCTCCCCGGCGGTGTAGCCAACGCGGACCTTGGAGAGGCCCAGCGTGTTCTTCAGCGGGCCGAAGACGAGCGCGTTGCCGATAGCGTAGTTCAGCCGCTCGCCGAAGCTCAGCGGCTCGCCATCGAGCATCTTGGGCCCGACGCGCTTGGCCACCTCCATATAGTGGTGGAAGAGCTTCTGCTTGATCTTGCCCGCATCCTCCATCCGGATCATGACGTTGGTCAGCAACCCTTCGAAGAAGCGCGGCGGCGCGAAGAAGTAGGTCGGCCCCACCTCGCGCAGGTCGGTCTGCATGGTGTGCTGCGCCTCGGGGCAGCAGACGCAGAACCCGGTCCACTGCGCCTGCCCCATCGAGAAGATGAAGTCGCCGACCCAGGCCATAGGCAGGTAGGCGAGCACGCTGTCGGTCTGGCGCAGATGATCGAATTCGGCGGAGTTCTTCGCCGTCACCAGGATGTTCCGGTTGGAGAGCACCACGCCCTTCGGCCGCCCCGTCGTGCCCGAGGTGTAGAGCATGACGCAGGTGTCATCCGACCCCTTCGCCGCGATGGCGGTGTCGAGGGCGGCACCCTCCGCTCCCTCGGCCTTGCGCCCCTTCTCCAGCATCTCGTCGAGCGGGTGGAGGTGGGTGTGGTCGTATTTTCTCAGGCCCCGGTTGTCGCGGTAGATCACGTCGCGCAGGTCGGGCAGGCGGTCCTTCACCTCAAGCACCTTGTCGACCTGTTCCTGATCGTCGCAGAACGCCATCTTGGCCGAGCAGTGATCGAGGACATAGGCGATCTCGTCCGCCACCCCGTCCTGGTAGATCGGCACCGGCACACCCCCGGCGGCGGAGATCGCGGTCATCGCGATGTAGAGTTCCGGCCGGTTCGAGCCGATGATCGCCACGTGGTCACCGGGCTGCAGCCCCAGCTCCATCAGGGCGAGCGCGGTGGCGCGCATGTCCTTGTAGGCTTCGGACCATGTCCAGCCCTGCCATATGCCGTATTCCTTGACCCGGTAGGCGGGTGCGTCCGCAAAACGGCGCGCATTCTCCGCCATGAGCTTCGGAAACGTGTCGAGCGTGCCGAGATCGCTCTCGCCCATGCATGGCCCTCCCCATTGGACACCCCGCAGGTCGCTCGTTTGGATGGCGACAGAATCTTTCCGCTCGGGGTCCTTCTTGTTGTCAAAAAGGTTCCAACAGATTTGACGCTCCGTAAAGAGTGAAAAATGAACCATCGTTCAATTTTGCGGCGCACAACGGATTGAGGCAGTCGGTCGCGGGCCGGAACGGGCAGTGGAGCCGGGACGTTTCCACCCCAATGTTTCCTGATGAATTGGAGTATCGATGATGGATGTGAATGTTCTGATCCCGGGCCTCGCACTGGTGACGCTGATCGGCTTCTGCGTGCTTGCGCTGATGGGCAAGATCGCGGTCGTTGAGCGGCAGAAGGATCCGTCGGCGCCGAAATCGACGCTGGCCGCTGACAAGTCCAGCACGGCGGCCCCCGCCGACGTGTGATGCGGATGTCCGATGCAAAGGGGCCAGCAGATACGGCCCTTTTGCCCGCCTCAGGGCGTTGAAAGCCCCTCGAGCCGCTCGATCAGGTCGTCGCAGACCAGGATTGTGCGACTGTTTCGCGACCAGCTCGCGCCGCCCTCGCAATGATCGAAATGCAGCGTGATCTGCGAATGCCAGTCGAAGGCGGCGAGCAGGTCCTCCATCGTGTCAGGCAGACGGCTGCGTCGCAGCGCCTGCTCCCACGGTCCCTCCCCGACGATCACGCGCACCTCGGTGACCCGCGAGCCCTCCGGCATCCGGAGCGGCGCGACGATACGCCGCCACGCGCGGGCGATCTCGGGCACCCGGTCACGGCAGTCCGCCGCCTCCTCCCCCGTCATTCCATCCGCACGGGCCGCGGGTTCGAACCGGTCGGGATCAAGACCGTAGAGCAGGCACATTGCCTGCGCGGCCCGGCGCGCATCGCTCGGATGCTCGGCATAGAGTTGTTCGGCATCATTCTCGGCCCGCCATGCCGCGACGCGGGCGAGGATGATCTCTTCAATCCGGTTCGGCGTCGCCTCGTGCAGCGCGATGGTGGCGAAGGTGTCGGCCATCACCTCCTCGTTGCCGAGGATCGGCAGGTCGAATTCGCGGATCAGCGCGTGGCCGATCTCATGCGCGATGATGTGGGTGAGCGCCCGTTTCGTGCCGGACAACATCCGGTCCTGCGCGGCCGTAGGTAGGGCCGCAAGGAGCGCGAGAAAACTGACGATAAAACGCATGACACCCCCAATCACGAGTGTCGGCG
The DNA here is from genome assembly GCF_015679265.1 of Pontivivens ytuae. Taxonomy (NCBI): domain Bacteria; kingdom Pseudomonadati; phylum Pseudomonadota; class Alphaproteobacteria; order Rhodobacterales; family Paracoccaceae; genus Pontivivens; species Pontivivens ytuae. Next base: position 2,985,904 of record NZ_CP064942.1, on the reverse strand, counting down.
GAAGCGGTCGATCCCGCAATGCCCGGACATGAAAAAGCCACCCCGCGTGGGGGTGGCTTCGATCCGTCGCGATGTCGGGCGATCAGGCCTCGACGGTGCCTTCGATGGCATTCGCGCCTTGGATCTCGATCCGGCGCGGCTTCAGCGCTTCGGGCACCTCGCGTACGAGGTCAATGTGGAGGAGGCCGTTCTCCGACCGCGCACCGGTGGCGCGCACATGCTCGGCGAGCTGGAAGCGCTTCTCGAATGCACGGGTCGCGATGCCGCGGTGCAGGAAGGTCCGCTCGGTCTTGTCCTCGGCCTTCTTGCCGGAGACGACGAGCTGGCCATCACGCGCCTCGATGTTCAGCTCGTCCTCGGCAAAACCGGCGACGGCGATCGTGATGCGGTAGGCATCCTCGGCGGTCTTCTCGATATTGTACGGGGGGTAGCCGGTCTGGCCGTTGTCGGCGACGCTGTCGAGCAGGTTGAACAGCCGGTCAAAGCCGACGGTGGTCCGGTAGAATGGCGAAAGATCTTGGGTCCGCATGTCGCATCCTTTCACAAAGCGATACTGTCGGGTCGGGCCCTCCATCCCGGACGGGCCCGTCGTCGCGCGGGACCCGGTTCCGGCATCCCGCATCGCTTATCTGGGGAGCGTTTTCGTGCGTTCAAGACCCCGTCGGAGAACGGCGATCAAGCGAGCATCCACCTGAACTCAAACGAGAATAGTGGCGTGCGCCCTACTGCCCGATGCTACTGAAGGTCGCGTCCTGCGCCGGCTGACGTCCCAACTGTTCGGAGATCGAGCCCCCGCCCAGCCGCCGCATGCCGCGATCCGCATCACCGTGCACCATGTCCCGCAGAACCGAGTCGAGCGCCCCGTCATCGAGCGCCGCGCCATAGGCCACCTGCTGGTCCGAGTTGCCCCGCGTCCCGATGGCCGACACCACGGAAGAGATCCGCGGTCGCCCGTTCCGAATGGTGAAGACCGGGGAGCCCGACGCGCCGAAGGTCACGTCGCAATCCATCACGATGAAGCGCCCGTCGACCGCAATGGTCTCGCACGGCTCCTGGATCGACGGCGCTTCGGGCCGGTCGCGGGCGTAAGACACCACGGCGATGTCATCGCCGGCGCGCGGCCGCACTTCCCGCTCGAAGGGGCGCACGTCGTGGATCGGCTCGGCAAGCTCCAGCACCGCGATATCGGCCATGATCATCTGCTGGCTGAGCTCGCGGCCCGGGTCGAAGCTGCGGTGGACCATGATGCGCCGGACTTGCCGGTGCGCGGTGTAGTCCTGCAAACGATAGCCCGCCACGAAATGCAGCCGGTCCGGGCGGTAGAGCCGCCGGGACACGTCGGAGAAGACGCAATGCGCCGCCGTCAGCACCTGGTCGGGCGCGATCAGTGCCCCGGTGCAGAACTTCTCCCCCGCGATGTTGACGCGGCCCACGGCCTGCCAGTCGCGGGCTTCCTCTTCGGTGAGCATCCGCCGACCCTCCGCCCACGCGGGAACGGCCAGAAGCATGGCAAGAAAGATGGCGCGCAGCATGTGATCCCCTCGATTGGAGAAGAGTGTGCCAGCGTGTTGCGCCCGGATCAATCAGACGTCGACAATGCGCGCGGTTTAGGACCACCTGTGGCCCAGTCGAGCAACTCTACCGTGTGGACCACCGGAACACCTGTGGCAGAGCCGATCTGCATCATACAGCCGATATTCCCGGCGGAGATCAGGTCGGGCTTGGTCTCATGCAGCGTTTCGACCTTGCGCGCCTTCAGCTCGCCGCTGATCTCGGGCTGCATCAGGTTGTAGGTGCCGGCCGAGCCGCAGCAGAGGTGGCTGTCGCGGGGCTCGACCACCTTGAAACCCGCCTTCTTCAGGAGCTTCTTCGGCGTGTCCTTGATCTGCTGGCCGTGCTGCAGGGAGCAGGCGGCATGGTATGCGACGCGCAGCGGCTCGGCCTCGCCCTCGATGCCGATCTGCTCCAACACTTCGGAGATATCCTTGGCGAGCGCCGAGACCCGCGCCGCATCCCCGGCCAGCGGATCGTTGCGGAACATGTGGCCGTAATCCTTCACCGTCGTGCCGCAGCCGGAGGTGTTGATGACGATGGCATCCAGCCCGTCACCCTCGATCTCCTTCGTCCAGGCGCGGATGTTGGCGGCGGCGGAGCCGTGGCTCTCGTCGGTCTTACCCATGTGGTGGGTGAGCGCGCCGCAGCAGCCCGCGCCCTTCGCCACCACCACTTCGATCCCATGGCGGCGCAGGATGCGGATGGTCGCGTCGTTGATGTCGGTGTTGAGCGCCCGCTGCGCGCAGCCGGTCATCAGCGCCACGCGCCCCTTACGCTCCCCCTGCGCCGGAAACACCTGCGGGCGGTCGTTGCGCGAGGGCGGTGGGATGTCCTTCGGCGCCATCTCCAGCATCGCGCGCAGGCGGGCGTCGGGCATGAGGCCCTTGAACGGCCGACCGAGCTTCGCCAGTCCCAGCGCCGCGCGGAAGCGGGTCGGATAGGGCAGGATCCGCGCCAGCGTCCAGCGCAGGAGCCGGTCCATCAGCGGGCGGTCGTAGTGCTCATTGATGTATTCCCGCGCGTGATCGACGAGGTGCATGTAGTGCACGCCCGAGGGGCACGTCGTCATGCAGGCGAGGCAGGAGAGGCACCGGTCGATATGCTTGACCGTCTTCTCATCCGGCTTGCGCTCGTTCTCCAGCATGTCCTTGATGAGGTAGATGCGGCCGCGCGGGCTATCGAGCTCGTCGCCCAGCACCTGATAGGTCGGGCATGTCGCCGTGCAGAACCCGCAATGCACGCAGGTCCGCAGGATCTCGTTGGAGCGCGCGACGGCCGGGTCCTTGAGCTGATCGGGCGTGAAGGTGGTCTGCATCGTCTCTTTCTCTTCGCCGGTCTTGCCCTCGCCGATCGGCGTGGATCAGCCCATGCGGCCGGGGTTCAGGATGGCGTGGGGGTCGAACTGGGCGCGCAGCTCCGCGGCGATTTTGGCGAGCGGTGCGGGTTCGGGGTGGAAGGCGGGCTGGCCGGCGCCGCGGATCAGCGTGGCATGACCCGGGATGCCGGTGAGGCGAGCGCGCAGGTCCGTGCCCGGCTCCGTCAGCAGCCAGACGAGGCCGCCCTGCCAGTCGTAGAAATGGGCCAGGGCTTTCGCGGCGTCGGCGACTTGAGGCCCGTCGGAGGGTTTGACGGAGACGCGCCAGACATCGCCGTCCTTGCCGGCGAAGGGCTCGGCATCGCGGACATGGCGCCACCCGGCGGCGGTGCGTTCCGGATCGGTCTCGATCCGCGGCGTGCCGTGCGCGCGCAGAGCCTTGGCGAGCGCTCCGGCGCGGTAGGTGACGCTCTCCGTCAGCCCTTCCAGCCGGATCATGGTGACGGGCGCTTCGTCGAGCCCAATCGGTAGATGCGCCGCGCCCGAGACGTCGAAGGGCGAGCCCATGGCCTCGGCCATGCAGATCGCCGCGTCGCTGTCGCTCAGCCCCTCGAAGAGCAGGACGGCAGTGGACTGCGGTCGCGGCAGCACCTTGAAGCTGACCTCCGTGAGGACGCCGAGTGTGCCGTGGCTGCCCGCCATCAGCTTCACGAGGTCGTAGCCGGTGACGTTCTTCATCACCCGGCCGCCGTTCTTGATCGCGTCGCCGCGCCCGTCGACGAAACGGACGCCGATCAGGCTGTCGCGGCAGGCGCCGACCTTGATCCGGCGCGGGCCGGAGGCGGCGGTCGCAACCACGCCGCCGATGGTGCTCTCGCCGGTCGTGCCGAGCAGGCTGTTCAGCCGCGGCGGTTCGAAGGGCAGCATCTGGCCCTCGGCGGCGAGGGCGGCCTCGATCTCGGAGAGTGCGGTTCCAGCCTGGGCGACAACAGTCAGCGCGCCGGGCTCGTAGAGGCTGATGCCGGTGAGGCTGCCGGTTTCGAGCGTGGCGTCGGCCTGCACGGGATCGCCGATGGGCCGGGTGCCGCCGCCGCGGATCTCCAGCTTGGTGCCGGAGGACGCGGCCTCGCGCACGGCGTCGGCAAGCTCCGCCTCGGAGGTCGGGCGCAGGGTGCGGTCCAGGGTCGTGGTCATGCGTGGCGCTCCGAAGGCCCCCTCCCTAACCCTCCCCCGCGGGACGGGAGAGGGGACGGGTGTTTTACGGGTTTGGTCAAATGGCGGGCGAACCCGGCTTGCTGTCTGCGGTCGGTTGCGGACCGCCCGGCGGCACCGCCGGACAGCGCCCGACCTCCCCCACGGGATGGCGCTTCACGCCCACCCGAGGTCGTGCGCGGCCCTCCACACCCAGGAATGAACGGTGATGTCATGCAGCGTTCCGCCGCGCTTCCGTCGCGTCCAGCGGGAACACCTTGGAGGGGTTCAGCAGCCATGCCGGGTCAAACACGTCCTTCACGCGGAGTTGCGCCTCCATGTCCTCGGGCGTGAACTGCACGCCCATCAGATCGCGCTTCTCCACGCCCACGCCGTGCTCGCCGGTCAGGCAACCGCCCACCTCGACGCAGAGCTTCAGGATCTCCGCGCCCAGCGCCTCGCAGGTCTCCAGATCCCCTGGCTTGTTGGCGTCGAACAGGATCAGCGGGTGCATGTTGCCGTCGCCCGCGTGGAAGACGTTGGCGACGTCGAGGCCATACTCCCCCGACAGCTCCTCTATCCGGCGCAGCACGCGGGGCAGCTCGCTGACCGGGATCGTGCCGTCGAGGCACATGTAGTCGTTGATCTGGCCCATGGCGCCGAAGGCCGCCTTGCGCCCGGCCCAGATCGCCTTGGACTGCGCCTCGGACGTGCTTTCGCGCATCTCCACCGGGTCGTGGCGGGCGGCGATCTCCTTGATCTTGGCGAGCTGCTCGTCGATCTCCGCATCGGAGCCCTCGACCTCCACGATCAGCAGAGCCTCACAATCGGGGTAGCCCGCCTTCGCGAAGGCCTCGCAGGCGCGGATGCAGGGGCGGTCCATGAACTCGATGGCCACGGGCAGGACGCCAGCGCGGATGATGTCGCTCACGCAGGCCCCCGCCACCTCGTTCGCATCGAAGGCGAGCAGGATCGGCCGGGCGCCCTCGGGCTTCGGCAGGATGCGCAAGGTCGCCTCCGTCACCACGCCGAGCTGCCCTTCGGATCCACAGATCAGGCCAAGCAGATCGTAGCCCGCGGGGTCGAGATGCGCACCGCCGATCTCGACCACCTCGCCCTCAATTGTGACCATGGTCACGCCCATCAGGTTGTTTGTGGTCACGCCGTATTTCAGGCAATGCGCCCCGCCTGAGTTCATCGCGATATTACCCGCGATTGCACAGGCGAGCTGTGACGACGGATCGGGAGCGTAGAAAAAATCCTCCATCTCCACCGCGCCGGTGACGGAGAGGTTGGTGCGCCCGGTCTGCACGCGGATGAAGCGGTTCTCATAGTCCGTCTCCAGCACCCCGTTCATCCGGGCAACGCCGAGGATCACCGCGTCCGCCGTCGGCAGCGCCCCGCCCGCGAGCGATGTGCCCGAGCCGCGGGGGACCACCGGCACCCGCTCCTCGTGGCAGATCTTGAGGACAGCCGCGACCTCCTCCGTCGAGCTGGGCAGCACGGCCGCGAGCGGCGGGCATTTGTAAGCGGTCAGCGCGTCGCATTCATACGCGCGCACCTCGTTGTCGGAGTGGATGACGGCGTCGTCGGGCAGCACCTTCTGCAGGCGCGCCACGATATGCGCCTTGCGGTCCAGGATCATCCGGTTCGGATCGGGCATCTGCATGGGACATCTCCACTCGACAGGGATTGGTTAGATTATATGACCAATTCCGGACAAGGCCAGCCCTTTTCGTTGCGCCGCGACGCCGCATTATGATCCGCGCGAAAGGAGCGCCCGATGACCTTCGACGAGGTGATGCTGACCGACCTGCTCGCCGCCCTCGGCTGGATCGACGGCGTGGCGCTCGCGCTCTTCGTCGGGTTGTGGTTCGCGACCACCTGGCGGATCGAGAAGGACGAGACGAAGCGGCCCTCCGTCCACGTGCTCATGAAGCGCTTTCGCTACCGCTGGATGAACGAGATGGCGGCGCGCGAGGTCCGTATCTTCGACAGCGCGATCCTGAACGGGATCCGGCAGAGCACGGCCTTCTTCGGCTCGACCACGCTGCTCGCCATCGGCGGGATCGCGGCGGTGATCGGCCAGCCGGAGCTCCTGCTCGGCGCAGGCCGCGGCATCCTGCCCGAGATGCCGGTGCAGGTGGTGCAACTCAAGCTGCTGCTGGTGCTCGCCACGATGGCCTTCGCCTTCCTGCGCTTCGTCTGGTCGAACCGGCTGTTCTCCTACTGTGCGATCGTGATGGCGGCGATGCCCAATGACGGCACGACGGAGGAGGCGAAGCGAACGGCGATCCGGGCGGCGCGGCTGAACTCCTTCGCCGCGCGCAGCTTCAACCGGGGGCTCCGGGCGATCTACTACGCGCTGGCAGCCCTGGCCTGGCTGCTTGGACCGGTGGCGTTCATCGTGGCACTCGCGCTGACGAATTGGGAGGTGATCCGGCGCGAGTTCTTCTCCGCCTCCCGCAAAGCGCTGCTGGCCGACTGAGGCTGGATCGGGCTGGAGCCCGCGGGCTCCAGCCCGATCGAGAGCGTATTTGGGCAAAGAAGAAGGGCTCAGCGGCTCTCCAGCCGCCAGGCGCCGATGATGCAGGCCGACGCGAGGAGCAGGACGAGCCAGGCGGGCGCGAGCGGGCTCAGGCGCACCTCACGCACCGTGTAAGCCTCCCGATCCGTCAGGCCGAGCCAGCCGCGCCCGGCGGCCCCGCGTCCCTCGCGCACGCGGCGCAGGTCGGGCACACCGTCGGTGATGCGCCAGGCGCCACCGCGGGTCTCGGTCAGCAGCGGGTCGAGCACGTCGGAGGTCGAGAGCGCGTTCTCGAACTCCCGCGGCGCGGCGGGGCCGACAGCGGCGACGCCGGTCACATCGCCATCGCGCAGGCGCCACAGGCCCTGCGGATCGGCGGGCAGCACCGCCTCCCACTCGCCCGGCGAGACCTCGTTCATCTCCGGCGTCAGGGTGCGGCCGTCCGGCGTCTGCACCTCGAGCTGCGGCGGCTCCTCGGTCAGCGTGCGGCGGGTGAGCACCAGCTCGCCGCCCGCGTCGTCACCGATCAGAACCTCCTCCTCCAGTTCCGGCTCCTGCATCAGCCAGTGGGCGAGGCGGCGCAGCATCTCCGTCTGCGGGCCGCCGCCCTCGTAGCCGCGCGACCAGAGCCAGGCGTTGTCGGAGGCGAGCATCGCGATGCGCCCTTCCTCCACCCGGTCGAGGATCAGGAGCGGGCGGCCGTCCGGCCCCTCCATCACCCGATCGCCGGAGGTCTGCGCCAGGTCGATCAGGCGGAACCAGCGGCCCCAGCCGGGCACACCGTCCTCCATGGGTCGAGGCGCGAAATCGGTGAGGCCCGAGGTCACCGGATGCCGCGCGCCCAGCTCGGAGATCGTGGGCACGTAAGGCTGCTCGATCACCCGCGCGGTCGGATCGGCCGGCAGCACTTCGGAGAGCGGCGTGCGCCACAGGCTCTCCACCCCCGCGAAGGCTGGGCCGGAGGCGACGAGCACGGCGCCCCCCTCCTCCACATAGCGGACGATGTTGGCGAGGTAGGGCGTCGGCAGCACGCCGCGCTTGCGGTAGCGGTCGAAGATGATGAGGTCGAACTCGTCGATCTTCTCCATGAAGAGCTCGCGCACCGGGAAGGCGATCAGGCTCATCTCGAAGACCGGAACGCCGTCCTGCTTGTCCGGTGGCCGCAGGATGGTGAAATGGACGAGGTCCACGGCCGGGTCGGATTTCAGCAGGTTGCGCCAGGTCCGTCCGCCCGCATGGGGCTCGCCGGAGACGAGCAGCACGCGCAGCCGGTCGCGGATGCCGTTGATCTCCACCAGAGCGGAGTTGTTGCGGTCGGTCAGCTCGCCGTCGGCTGGGGCGATCGTCAGCTCCAGCACGTTCAGCCCACCACGCTCGATCGGCACGTCGAAATCGATGGTCTCGCCCACGGGCAGCGGGATCGAGGCGACGACCTCTCCATCGATGGAGACGTTGACGGGCACGGCGCCGCCCGGGTCGGGCACGCGGCCGAGCTCCTCGACCCGCACCGACATCTGCACGCTCTCGCCGACGATGCCGAAGGCGGGCGCGCGTTCGACGACGAGGCGCCGGTCCCATTCACGCTCGGTCCCGGTCAGGATCAGGTGGAGCGGCGCGGGAAGTTCCGGCGCGTCGGCGAGGTCGTGGACCTGCCCGTCGGAGATGAGGATCGCGCCCGCGATCCGGTCGCGGCTGACGCCGGCCATCGCCTCGGTCAGCGCGGCCATCGCCTGCGTCCCGCGCTCGGCGGCGTCGCCGGCGCTGTTGCGCAACTCGATCCGGCGCCATTCCAGCGGCGCGTCCGGATCCGCTCCGATCTCGTCGAGCCGGGCGGCGAGCGTCTCCTCCGCCTCCGCGATCTGGTCGGGGCGCGGGGCGATCGACTGGCTGCCGGTGCGATCGACGATCAGGAAAGCGATGTCGGTGAGCGGTGCGCGGTCCTCCTCCTTCAGGCTCGGCCCGGTGAGGGCAGCAACAAGGATCAGCGCGCCCGCGCCGCGCAGCGCCCAGCCCGACAGGCGCATCCAGGCGGCGTAGAGGCACAGGACCACCGCGGCCCCGCCGAGCGCGGCCAGTGCCCAGATCGGCAAAAGAGGCGCGAAGACGATTTCCGTGCTCATGCGCCTGCCCTTTCGACTTCGCCCAAATACTCGATCATCGACACGCCGCTCACTGACCCAACCTTTCGAGCAGAGCCGGAACGTGCACCTGGTCCGACTTGTAGTTGCCCGTCATCACGTACATCACGAGGTTCACGCCGAAGCGCAGCGCGATCTCCCGCTGGCGCTCTCCGCCCACACCGCGGCCCACCGGGCGGATGAAGTTGCCCTGCTCGTCCATCGCCCAGGCACCCGCCCAGTCGTTGGCGCCAATCAGCACCGGGCTGACCCCGTCGTTGAGGGTGCGGAAGGGCACGCCCTCGACCTCCTGCGGGGCCAATGAGGCCTCGACCCAGACCGGCGGGCCGACATAGCGGCCCGGAAGCTGTTCCAGCAGGTAGAAGGAGCGGTTGAGCACGTGATCGTCCGGCACCGGCTCGAGCGGCGGCAGGTCGAGCCCATCGGCCAGCCGTTGCAACAGCGCCCCGTTCGGCCCGCCGCTGCGGCCCGCCAGATGCGCATCGCGCGTGTCGAAGAGGATCATGCCGCCACCGCGCAGGTAGGTGTTCAGCCGCTCCACCGCGTCGGGCGAGGGCGGCGATTGCGCCTCGGTCACGGGCCAGTAGAGCAGCGGGAAGAAGGCGAGCTCGTCCTCCTCCACGTTCACGCCGACGGGCGGCGCGGGCTCCACCGCGGTGCGGCGGGTCAGGGTGACCGACAGGCCGGTGAGGCCCGCGCGGCTGATCCGGTCGATCTCGCCATCGCCGGTCTCGACATAGGCGAGCACGGTCTCGGTCGCGGCATATAGCGCCTGGCTGTTCTCCAGTTCCTGCTGGGCGCGCGCCGTGCCCGGCAGCAGGATCAGGGCCAGCACAACACCCATCCCGGCCCGTGCGGCAGGCCGCAGGCGACCACCGAGGGCCAAGGTGGCGAGGATGTCGGTGAGCAGAAGCAGGACGGCGATGGTCAGCGCCGCGGGCTTCAGATCGCGCTCCGCCCGTTCGGTGAAGCCGGTGACCACGACGCCGGAGGGCAGGTCGAGTGCCACCATCTCCGCCGACGCGCTCGTCACGTTGATCGCCGCGCGCCGCTCGCCCGCCACGTAGTAGCCCGGCGGCGCGTCGGGACCGACCGGTTGCTCGGCCAGCCGCTCACCCTCGACGCCGGAGAGCCCGCGCGCCGGACCAAGCTGACCATAGCCATCGAGCACCTGATCGGCGGCCCAGACAGCGCCTGCCAGCGCGTCGCCCGCATCCTCGCCCACCTGAGCGGTGCGCACGATCCGTTCGAGCATGTCAAGGAACAGGCCAGAAAGCGGCAGGCTCGACCAGCTTGTCGTCGCAGTGACATGGAACAGGATCACCCGACCGCGATCGACGTCGCGCGCGGTTACGAGCGGGGTGCCGTCCTCCAGCGCCGCAAGCGTCCGCTCGGCCAGATCCGGGTCGGGCTGGGCCATCACCTGGCTCGTGATCTCCACCTCCTCTGGCGGGGTGAGCCCGTCGAAGAGCGTGCCGGCCGGGAACGGGCGCAGGCGCTTCGGCGCGCCCCAGCTCATCGTCCCGCCGACGGAGCGGCCACCTGCGCGCAGCCGCACCGGCAGCAGCGGATCACGCACGGTCTGGCCGAGGCCGCTCGCCGCGAGCCGGGGCCCCGCGAAGCGCACCAGCAGGCCGCCATTCTCCACCCACTCGGTCAGTTCCTGCGTCTCCAGGCTCGAGAGTGCGGCCACATCGGCGAGCATGATGACGTCCGGGTTGGTGTCGAGCACATCCGCCAGCGGCGGCTCCACCACGTCGGCGATCGGGTCGAGGGCGGAGCGCAGGTAGTGCAGCGGTGCCGTCAGGCGCAGCCCCTCCTGCCGCTGCGCCCCTGCGACGAGCGCCACGCGCCGCCGCTTCAGCCCATCATCGGCCAGCGCTACGGCGCCAGCGGAGGCGTTGATGCCTTGAAGAGCGGCGCGGGAGACGCGGTTGCGCACCTCCAGCGGCAGGTCGATGGCGACCTCCACTTCGGTCTCCCCGGCCGGCAGGACGACGGGAACGGCATCGAGCACCCGCTCGGTTCCGGTCGTGTCGGCGCCGATAACGTTGACAGTCGTGCTGCCTGCTCCGCTCGCCTCGGCACGCAGCACCGTGGTCAGGAGCTGCCCGTCCTCGAAGCGCAGCGGCGACAGCGCCATCGGCTCGCGCAGCGGCGGGACGACACGCACTGGCCCGCGGGCGAGGAGCGCTTCGGCAAGGCCGTCCTCGGCGCCGAGTCCGTCAGAGAGCCAGACCGTCTGGCCGAACTCCAGCGCGCCGCTCTCCACCACCTCGGCAAGGCGCGCGCGATCCGGCGCCCAGGCCTGGGGTTGCAGGGTTTCGAGCCGGTTGGCCCAGTCCTCCGCCGGGCGCGGCTCAAGGTCGGGATCGGGATCGGATAGCGAGACGAGGTGCACCGGCCGCCCGGTCCGCGCCGCCTGGTCGAGCAGCGTGCCGACCTCGGCCTGCCGGGTGGGCCAGTCGGGCGCACTTCCCCAGCCGCCATCCATCAGGATCAGGAGCGGCCCGTCGCCGTCCCCCTCCGCCGCCGGGTTCAGCACGGGGCCCGACAGGCCGATAATCGCGAACGCAACGGCGAGCATCCGCAAGAGCAGCAGCCACCACGGCGTACGGGCCGGCATCCGCTCCGGATCCTCCAGCCCCAGTAGCAGCGAGACCCCGGGAAAGCGCCGCCGCACCGGCGCGGGCGGGGTCGCGCGCAGCAGCCACCACAGCACCGGCAGCGCGATGAGCGCGGCCAGAAGCAGAGGTGCGGTAAAGCCGAGGGCGCCGAGGGTCCACATGAAATCAGGTCCTTGTACTCAACCGCCTCACCGCACGTCCCCCAGCGCGCCGTGAAGCCAGATCAGCGCCGCGCGCGGCGGCGTCTGCACATGATGAACATGGAACAGCCATCCGGCGCGGCGAGCAAGAGTTGCCAGGCGCCGTCGCCGCTCCTCGAGCTTGGCACGGTAGTCGCTGCGCAACGCCCGCGCGCGCTCGGTCTCGAACCGGACGGCACCGCCCATGGAGCGGAACTCGGTGCGGCCGTCGAAGGGGAAGGCTTCCTCGCTTTCGTCGAGGATCTGCACCAGAACGCCCCGCTCGCCCTGCCGCCCGATATGGGTGAGCCGCTCGAAGAGCTCCTCGCCCGGGGCCAGGAAATCGGAGAAGAGGACATGGGTCGACGTGCCCTGCGTGGCCGCCGGGGGCAGGCCGTAGTCGCAGCCGCCACCCTCGCGCCCCAGCAGCGCCGTGAGCCGGTCGAGCTGGATCCGACCCGTCGCCGGCCGCAGATCGGGGGCAGCATGCCCCACCCGCTCACCGCCCTGGTTGAGCAGGATCGCGAGCGCCAAGGCCAGGAGGGCCGCACGCTCCGCCTTCGTTTCCCCGGTCTCCGGATAGGCCATGGAGCGGGCGGCGTCCGACCAGAGCGTCACGGTCTGTGCCGCCGACCACTCGGTCTGCCGGATGAAGGTCGCGTCCGACCGCGCAGAGCGGCGCCAGTCGATGGAGCTTGCCGCATCGCCCGGAACCGCCTGGCGGTACTGCCAGAACTCCTCGCCCATGCCGGCGCGGCGCCGTCCGTGCTCGCCCAGAACGATGGTCGCCGCCAGCCGCTCGGCCCGGACCCGCAGGGCGGGCAGCGGGGCGGAGGTGGCATCGGCGCGGGCGCGCAGGGTCCGGGCGGCGGCGCTCAAGGACGCGTTCGCGCCGCTGACGCGGCGGCCTCCAGAGAGGATATTGGGACAGAGAAGAAGACGGCGCGCCTCATGCAGCCGCCTGCGTGCCGAGCCGCTGTTCCACCAGCCCGTCGATGAGCGCGCCGAGCGACACGCCCTCGGCCCGGGCGGCGAAGCCCAGTGCCATGCGGTGGGTGAGCGCGGGGCGCGCGAGGGCCGCCACGTCGTCGAGATCCGGCGCCAGCCGCTCGTCGAGCAGCGCGCGGGCACGCACGCCCAGCATCAGGGCCTGCGCGGCGCGCGGCCCTGGGCCCCAGGCGACGGCCTCGCTCAGCTCCGCGCCCGCCTCGTCGGTGCCGGGGCGCGCGGCGCGCACGAGGTCGAGAATCGCCTCCACCACCTGCTCGCCCACCGGCATCGCACGCAGGGTCTGCTGCATCGCAATCAGCTTCGGCGCATCGAGCACGGTGGAGATCTCCTCCATCTCCGTCCCGGTGGTGGCGAGCAGCACGGCCCGCTCCACGTCGCGCTCCGGATAATCCACGTCGATCTGGAAGAGAAAGCGGTCCAGCTGCGCCTCGGGCAACGGATAGGTCCCCTCCTGCTCGATCGGGTTCTGGGTCGCAAGCACATGGAAGGGCTGGGCGAGGTCGCGCCGCTCGCCCGCAACACTCACGTGACCCTCCTGCATCGCCTGCAGGAGTGCGGATTGCGTTCGGGGACCGGCCCGGTTGATCTCGTCCGCCATCAGGAGCTGCGTGAAGATCGGCCCCTCGATGAAGCGGAAGGCCCGTCCCCCGTCTGGCGTCGATTCGAGCACTTCGGCCCCGAGAATGTCGGACGGCATCAGGTCCGGTGTGAACTGTACGCGGTTGGCCGAGAGGCCCAGCACGGTGCCCAGCGTTTCGACGAGCAGGGTCTTCGCAAGACCCGGAGCCCCTACCAGAAGGCCGTGACCACCCGAAAGAATCGCCGCGAGCGCCAGGTCCACCACCTGTTCCTGACCGATGACGCGGCGCGCGACCATGCGGCGCACCTCGCCCATGGCGTGGCCCGCCTCCTCGATCTCCCGCAGCAGATTGTCACTCATGGCATCGTTCCCTGTCGTTGTCGGCCGCCAGCCTATTATATGAATGAGGTAATGTCGCCGGACAGAAAGGCACAGCTTGGTGAAGTCACAAAATGCAAAGCCTTCGGCAGATGGGCTGGCAAGCGCGGTGCGCCGGGCCGCCCCGAAAGGCCTGCCGCCCGTCGAAACATGGAACCCGCCCTTCTGCGGCGATCTCGACATGCGCATCGCGCGTGACGGGACCTGGTTCTACCAAGGATCGCCGATCGGTCGTAAACCATTGGTTAAGCTCTTCTCCTCGATCCTGAAAAAGGAGGGGGACAAGTTCTTCCTCGTCACCCCGGTCGAGAAGGTCGGGATCGTGGTGGACGACGCGCCCTTCGTCGCGACCGATTTTACGGTGGAGGGCGAAGGCGCGGCCGCGAAGATCACGTTCACGACCCATGTGGGCGACAGCGTGGTCGCCGGGCAGGCCCATCAGATCCGGGTGACGCGGGATGCGAAGACCGGTGAGCCCTCCCCCTACATCCACATCCGCCGCGGCCTCGATGCGCTGATCGACCGCAAGAGCTTCTACCGGCTGGTCGATATCGGCGAGGCGCATGGCGTGGAGGGCGAGGACTGGTTCGGCGTCTGGTCGGACGGCGTGTTCTTCCCCTTCATCCCGGTGCGCGAACTGGTCGGGGTGAGTTAGAGCCCATGCGCTGGCTGATCCTTGCGGCGGCGCTGGCCGCTTGCGCCCCCATGGCCGAGCCGGGCCGCGTGGTGCTCGCGCCTGACGGCCTCGTCGTCTCCGCCCCCGGACGGCTGGAACAGATCCCCTTCGGCACGCCGCGCGAGCAGGTGGAACAGCGGGTGAGCGAGACACTGGGCACCCGGCCCGTCCGGTCGAGCAATCCGGAGTGCGGCGGCGGCCCCGCAGAGCTCTCTCGCTGGGCCGGGCTGGAGCTGCTGTTCCGAGACGGCGCCTTCGATGGCTGGTTCACGGCCGCCTCCACCAGCCCCAGATCGCCCGAAGGCATCGGCGTCGGCGTGCGCGAGACGACCCTGCGCGAGGCCTACGCAACCGAAGTGCAGCCCACCTCATTGGGCCGCGAGTTCAGTGCCGAGGGCTTTTCGGGACTGATCGACGGCGGCGAAGTCAGCGCCCTCTGGGCCGGGACGCCCTGCCTCGCCCGCTAGCCCGCGAGATGCGGCGCGAACTCGCGCAACACCTGCGCATAGACCGGGCGCTTGAAAGGCACGATGGCGGCTTCCAGCTCGCCCGGGGTCATCCAGCGCCAGTCGGAGAACTCAGGATGCTCCGTCGCGATGTCGATGGCGTCGTCCCCGGCATTGAGGCGCAGCAGGAACCAGAGCTGCTTTTGCCCGCGCCACTTCCCCTTCCAGACCACGCCGATCTTGTCGCGCGGCAGGTCGTAGTGGACCCAGTCGGCGGTGCGGGCGATTTCCGTAACAGCCTCCGCGGGAACGCCCGTCTCTTCCCAGAGCTCACGAAGGGCCGCCTGCGCCGCGTCCTCACCCGGATCGATCCCACCCTGCGGCGCCTGCCAGGCAGGTTCAGCCATGTCCGCACGGGTGCCCGCGAAGACGCGCCCGCGCCCGTCCGTCAGCATGACGCCGACGCACGGGCGGTAGGGGAGCGCGGCAATCTCCGCGTCGGTCAGGCTCACCGGTTGGCGTAGACCGCGAGGCCGCGCAGCACGTCGAGCGCATAGGCAAGCTGGAAGTCGTCGTTGCGCAGCAGCGCATCGGCCTCCAGCCGTTCACGCTCTTCCTCGAGCTGGCGCAGTTCATCCTCGGTCAGGCTGTCATTGCTGATCGAGCCGCGCAGATCCGCTTCGGATCGCTGCGGGATCACACCGTCGTCCAGCTCCTCACCGGCGGCGCGCTGGGCGACAATGACGTCTGGCTCGATGCCGAGCGCCTGGATCGAGCGGCCGGACGGCGTGTAGTAGCGCGCCGTGGTCAGCCGCATCGCGCCATTGCCCTGCAGCGGAACGATGGTCTGGACCGAGCCTTTCCCGAAGCTCTTTTCCCCCACGATGATCGCGCGGCGATGATCCTGAAGGGCACCCGCCACGATCTCGGAGGCCGATGCGGAGCCGCCGTTGATCAGCACCACGATCGGCTTGCCCTCGGCAATGTCGCCGGGCTCGGCGTTGTAGCGGTCGCTCTCCGCCGGGGTGCGGCCGCGGGTCGAGACGATCTCGCCCTGCTCGAGGAACGCGTCGGAGACCCGGACCGCCTGGTCGAGCAGGCCGCCGGGGTTGTTGCGCAGGTCGAGCACGACGCCGGTGACGTTCTCCATCCCGCCGAGCTCGGCGATCTGCTCCTCCATCTCGGTGCGCAGGTTAGGGAAGGTCTGCTGGTTGAAGGTCGTCAGACGCAGCACCACCGCGTCGCCCTCCACCCGGCCACGGACGGCGCGGATCTGGATGGTGTCGCGCACGAGCGTCACCTCGAACGGATCCTCGCCCTCGCGCACTATGGTAATCACGATCTCGGAGCCCACGGGCCCGCGCATCAGCTCAACCGCCTCGTTCAGCGTCAGACCCAGCACGCTCTCGCCATCCACGTGGGTGACGAAGTCGTTCGCCATGATCCCGGCTTCCGCCGCGGGCGTGTCGTCGATCGGGGAGACGACCTTTACGAAGCCGTCCTCCTGCGTCACCTCGATGCCGAGGCCGCCGAACTCGCCGCGCGTCTGCTCGCGCATGTCGGAGAAGGCATCGGGCGGCAGGTAGCTCGAATGCGGGTCGAGCGAGGTCAGCATGCCGTTGATCGCGCTCTCGATCAGCTCACGGTCGTCGACCTGCTCCACGTAATCCGCGCGCACCCGCTCGAAGATATTCCCGAACAGATCCAGATACTCGTAGGTTGAGCGGGAGGACGGGCCGTCCTGCGCCAGAACCGGAGCGGCGAGTTGCGTCGTGACGAGAACCCCCGACAGCGTGCCCGCAAAGGCGGCCAGAAACATCTTGTTCATCGGGATTTACCTCGTCACCTGTTCTATGGTCCCACTTCGAACCAGCTCGCGGGATCTACCGGTACACCCCCCCGCCGCAGCTCGACATATAGCAATCTCTTAGGATTTGGGCTGGATTCGGGGTCGGGTTCAAGTGCAAAGCCCGCGACGCGGGCGCGCGTTTGCGTGATCCGTCCGACAGGCTCACCCTGAAGCACCACTTCGCCGGGGCTGCGCTGCACCTCGTCGAGCCCTCCGAGGATCAGCAGCCAACCCGGTGCCGGCTCCAGCACCGCGATGCGCCCGTAATCGAGAAACGGCCCGGTGAACCGCAGCGTAGCTGTCCAGGGGGCGACGACCTGCGTGACACCCTCGGCGGCCACGACAACGCCCTGCTGGATGGCACCATCGGGTGCGCGGGTGCCGAAGGGGGCCACGATCTCGCCGGGCAGCGGCAGCGTCAATCGGCCGCGCGCATCGTCGAAATCCGCGGCGTCCCCGGTGGGACGGGCCTGCCGCGCGAGCAGCCGGGCGAAGCTTTCGAGCGTACCGGCATCATCGCGCAGCCGGGTGAGCAGATCGGCATCCCCCGGCGCATCGGGCGCACCGCGCCCCTCCAGCGTCGCGGACAGCGCGATGCGGGCGCGGCGCACCCCCTCCAACCCGTCGCGCAGCACGCTTTCCGCCCGCTCCTGCTCGGTCGCGAGGATGTCGAGCTCGATCATCAGCGCGCGCAGCCCGTCCGCCTCAGCCTGGAGCTGAGGGACGACGCCGCCCAGCGCCTGGGCCGCGCGCGCCGCACCCTCCGGCCCCTGCGGATGGATCATCAGGAGCGGCCCGGGCGTGCGGACCACCTGGTGGAGCGCGCCGAGCACGGCGGAGAGGCGCTCCTCCTCCCGCGCCATCTCGGCCGCGAGCACGTCGCGGCGCAGGGCAAGATCGCGCGCCGCCTCGCGCTGTGCCGCAAGCCCCGCCTCATAGCTCTGCACGATCCGGCCAAGCTGGGCGAGGCGGTCGGCCCCGTCCCGCAGATCCTCCAGCGCCTCGGCCGCCCCTGCGATCTGCGCTGCGGCGGCCGCCGCACGATCGGCAGGGGCCTGGGCAAACGCCGGGGCCGCGAGCAGGGTCAGAACGAGGAGAAGCGCGCGCATCAGACAGAAAACAACGGCTTGCCGCTCATCTCGGCCGGCGGATCGAGCTCCATGAGCTTCAGGAGCGACGGCGCAAGGTCGGCCAGCCGCCCGTCGCGCATCACCGCTCCCTCCGGCCCGCCGATCAGCACCACGGGCACCGGGTTCAGCGTATGCGCAGTGTGCGGCCCGCCGGTCTCCGGATCGACCATCGTCTCGCAGTTCCCGTGATCCGCCGTCAGGATCATGGCGCCGCCCGCGCTCTCCAGCGCGTCGAACACCCGGCCGAGCCCGGCATCCACCGCCTCGCACGCGGCCTTCGCCGCCTCCAGGTCACCGGTATGCCCCACCATGTCAGGGTTCGCGTAGTTCACCACGATAAGGTCGTAGGTGCCCGAGCCGATGGCCTCGACCAGCCGATCCGTCACCTCACCGGCGCTCATCTCGGGCTGCATGTCGTAGGTCTTCACGTTGGGGGATTTCGGCATCGTGCGATCTTCCCCCTCGTTCGGCGTCTCCACGCCGCCGTTGAGGAAGAAGGTCACATGCGGATACTTCTCGGTCTCCGCGATGCGGAACTGGTGCTTGCCGTGCTTGGCCACCCATTCGCCGAGCGTGTTGGGGATGTCCTCCGCCGGGAACATCACCTCCATCCACTCGTTATGCCGGTCGGAGTACTCGACCATCCCGACAGACGTCGAGAGCTCCGGCGGCGTCCGCTCGAACCCCTCGAACTCCGGGTCGAGAAAGGCGGCGAGGATCTCCCGCGCCCGGTCGGCCCGGAAGTTGAGGAACAGGAGCCCGTCGCCCTCGGCCATCCCCCCATAGCCCTCGATGACCGACGGCGCGATGAACTCGTCGGTCTCGCCCCGGTCGTAGGCGGCGGCGATGGCGGTGTCGGCATTCTCGTAGGTCTCACCGGTGCCCGAGGCGATCAGCTCATAGGCCGCCTGCACCCGGTCCCAGCGGTTGTCGCGGTCCATGGCATAGAAGCGGCCGACCACGGTGCGCACGGCCGCCCCGCCCGGCAGCGCCTCCTCCAGCTCATGCAACTGTTCCCGCGCCGATTTCGGCGCCACGTCGCGCCCGTCGGTGAAGGCGTGGATCGCCACCGGCACCCCGGCGGCTGCGATAACCTCTGCCGCCCGCGCGATGTGCCGCTGATGCGCATGCACCCCGCCGGGCGAGGCGAGGCCCATAAGATGCGCCGTACCGCCGGTCTCCTTCAGTTTCTCGATCAGCCCGACCAGCGCCGGGTTGGTGTCGAACGCCCCCTCCGCAATCGTATTATCGATCTTCGGCAGGTCCATCCAGACCACGCGACCCGCCCCGATGTTGGTGTGCCCGACCTCCGAATTGCCCATCTGCCCGTCCGGCAGGCCCACATCGGCACCGTGGGCGGCGAGCTTCGCATTCGGGCACTCCGCCATCACCCGATCGAAGTTTGGCGTCTCCGCGAGAGCGACGGCATTCGCCTCCCGCTCGGCCCGCAGCCCCCAGCCGTCGAGGATGCACAGGATCACGGGACGGGGTGCGGACATGGGACTTCTCCTGCTCAGCCTTTCCGCAGACATAGGCGGTGCGCACGCCCTGCGGCAAGCATGCCTTCCAGCTTGTCCAAATATCCCCGCCGGAGGCCGCCACGGTTGCAACAGGCCGGGCCCTCCGCCTAGATGCGCGCCAACATCTTAGGAGGCCCCATGAACATCCTCATCCTCGGCGGCGGCGGGCGGGAACATGCGCTCGCCTGGGCGATCTCGCAGAACCCCAAATGCGACCGGCTGTTCTGCGCGCCCGGCAATGCGGGGATCGCGGATGTGGCCGAATGCGTGCGGCTCGACCCCGAGGATGGCGGCGCGGTCTGCGCCTTCTGCGCCGAGATGGCGATCGATTTCGTGGTGATCGGGCCGGAAGCGCCCTTGGCCGCGGGCGTGTCGGACGAGCTCCGCGCCGCGGGCGTCCTAACCTTCGGGCCGAGTGCGGCCGCCGCACGGGTCGAGGCGTCGAAGGCCTTCACCAAGGAACTCTGCGAAGCCGCCGGCGCGCCCACCGCCGCCTATGCCCGCTTCACCGAGGCGCAGACGGCGAAGGACTACGTGACCGCCCAGGGCGCCCCCATCGTCATCAAGGCCGACGGCCTCGCCGCCGGAAAGGGTGTGACCGTGGCGACGGACGAACCCACGGCCCTCGCCGCCATCGACGACATGTTCGGCGGCGCCTATGGCGATGCCGGCGCCGAGGTCGTGATCGAGGAATTCATGACGGGCGAGGAAGCCTCCCTCTTCGTCCTCACCGACGGTGAGGCGACGCTGGCGCTCGAAGGCTGCCAGGACCACAAGCGCGCCTTCGACGGCGACGCGGGGCCGAACACCGGTGGCATGGGCGCCTACTCCCCCGCCCCGGTCCTCACCGACGCCGTGCACGACCGCGCCATGGCCGAGATCGTGGAGCCCTGCCTCGCAGAGCTCTGCCGCCGCGGTACGCCCTATCAGGGCGTGCTCTATGCCGGTTTGATGATCGAGGACGGCGCCCCGCGTCTGGTCGAGTTCAACGCCCGCTTCGGCGACCCCGAATGCCAGATCCTGATGGCCCGCCTCGGCGCCCAGGCGCTCGACGCGCTGCTCGCCGTGGCGGAGGGACGGCTCGCCGACGCCCGCCTCAACTGGGCCGCGGATCACGCCGTGACCGTGGTGCTGGCAGCGAAGGGCTATCCCGGCAGCTACGCCAAGGGTGAGATCATAGGCCTGCCAGAGGTCACCGATCCGCTCGTGCAGATCTTCCACGCCGGAACGGCGGAGAAGGACGGCTGCACCCTCTCCAACGGCGGCCGGGTCCTCAACGTGACCGCCCGCGGAGCGACCCTTGCCGAGGCCCGCGACCGCGCCTACGGCATCGTCGACCGGATCGACTGGCCCGGCGGCTTCCACCGGCGCGACATCGGCTGGCGCGCCCTCTGATCTATCGGCGCGCTTGGCCCTGCCCGGCCTCCGGCGGGGATACTTGAAGCAAGAAGAAGGTACACCCTTCCTCCTTGTCCTAAATATCCTCGCCCGTCAGGGCGAAACCGTATCTGGAGAAGACCCGCACTACCCGCAGGCCAGCACGCGAACGAGGTCGTCAACCGGCCCCGCATCCTCAGTCTCGTAGCCCCGCGGCGTCCAGCGCGTCACCAGCACCCGCGACCAACCCGCATCCACAGTCACCATCTCGGGCCCGGGGCCGCAGTCCCGGATGCCGCCCGGAATGAAATCCTGCCCGATCCGGTGGTTGGAAAAGCCGGGCGCGGCGTACTCCTGCAGCAGCGCCCCCTCACGCAGTGTCCAGATCCGCAGGGTGCCCCCGATATGCGGCGTCTCGACATAGGCGATCTCCAGCCGTCCGTCCGCATCGAGATCCGCGATCCCCACCGGCGCGAGCCAGCGGAACGATCGCCCGATGAAGGGTGTGGCGGCGAGAAGCTCCGGCGCGCCCTCCTCCGGCAGCGCATAGACCGAGAGGCGGGCGCCCTGCCGCGTGTCGCTCTCCACCACCACCGCCTCGTCCCGCCCATCGCCGTCGAGATCGGCAAGCCGCGGCACGAGATCCTCGAAAACACGGTGCTCCGGCAACACGAAGCGCCCGCCGGGGCCGTCGAGCGCGGCCCATTCCGGCGTGTCGCCCAGCACCGCATGGCCGTAGCGCGCCACCGGCTCGGCGAAACAGACCGCCCCGTCGCAGGGCGCTTCCGCCGCCGCCGGCCCGGCCAGCAAAACGCCCGCCGTCAGCAATCCGCGGCGGGCGAAACGGTGCAAGGCGCGCATCGACCGACGCCGCGCTCCGGTCAGATCTGCTTTTCCGGCATCCGCACGACGAGCCCGTTGAGGTCGTCGCTCACCTTGAGCTGGCAGGTCAGGCGCGAGGTCGCGGGATCCGGCTGCCAGGCAAAGTCCAGCATGTCCTCTTCCATCGGGTCCTTCGCGGGCAGCTTCTCGACCCAGGCGGCATCGACATAGACGTGGCAGGTCGAGCAGGCGCAGGCGCCGCCGCAATCGGCCTCAATGCCGGGGATGTTGTTGTCGCGCGCGCCCTCCATCACGGTCAGGCCGTTGGCGACCTCAACCACGTGCTCGGTGCCGTTGTGCTCGATATAGGTGATGCGGGCCATGGGTCCTCTCGCGCCGTCTCTACAGGTGTTCAGCAGGTTTACTAGCCGGTCATACCCGTGGGCCACAATGCGATTCGTGTCGGGCCGCCAACCCGCGCTGAGAGGACGCACGTTAACCACGCGAACGAATAACGCGTTGTATTTTAGAGAAATGCGCCTCAATACCACCACAAAGGCAGTCGATAGGGTCAGCCATGGATCAGGGCGGATATCTTCACAACAGCGCGGGCAGCGTCGTGATCGACGAGGCCGGGCGGATCGTGGCGCTGAAGACGGCGTCGCCCGCGACCGTCTCGCTGGACACGCGGACCGTGCTGCGCTCGGACGTCGAGACCGGCCATGACGGCGCCTCCCGCATGAGCGGGCCGGACGAGATTGGTGAGACGCGTGCGGCGAACGCCGATGGGGAGCTGGAGGAAATCGACATCTCCCTCGACCTAGATGAGCCGGAATTCGTCTTCACGACCGACTCTGACGACCCTGTCGAGACCTTCGCTGCAGAGGAAGACGAAACCACGGCCGCACCCGAGCAGACCGCGGATGGCAGCGCCGAGACCCCGGTCGAGGAGCCCGTCGAGCCCGCCCTGCCCTGGGACATCGAGCCGATCTACGTGGGTCGTGAGCTGGTCTCGCCCGATCCGGACCTGCTCGACCGCGCCACCGGCGGCCGCCGCGGCGGGGAGGAGGTCGCGGGCACCACCGGCGACGACGTGCTGGAGGGGACGGATGGCGACGACATCCTGATCGCCCTGCGCGGAGACGACGCCATGACAGGCGGCGCGGGCGCGGATATCTTCGTCTTCGTCCAGTCGAGCAGCGGCCAGGACGTCATCAGCGATTTCGAGGCAGGCACCGATTTCATCTATTTCGGGCCGGAAACGATCTTCGACCTCGCGGAGCTTTCGATCACCCAAGATGGCGACGATGCAGTCGTGAGCTGGCACCGCGGCCGCTCGGAGGTCGTGCTGGAGGATACCGACGCCAGCGCACTGACGGCTGACACGTTCATTCTCGAAGCCTACTGAGGCGGCGACACGGGCGCCAAAGTGCCGAACCTGTTATGGGCGTCACAGCCAGCCGTGAGCTGAGATATTCGAGGCAGTCGGATGCTTTGTGTCATCGGTGCTGCGCTAGCCCAAATCGCAGCGGTCCACTCTGCGGGTTAGGCGACCTTAACGCGCAGTCGGCCGACTCACGAGAGCTTTCGAGCGCCAATACCCCTGACGACCTCCACACTCGCACATCGCATATCGCTGCTGAGAAAAGAAAAATGCCGGCGCGGGGTGCGCCGGCATCTTTGGTTCTCGGAGCTGTAGAGGGGCGCTTTGCCCTGCCCGTCAGCCGTTCGGGTCCAGCGCGACGAAGCGCGGTTCGCCGTTGTCACGGATCAGCATCAGGACCGAGTTGCGGCCCGCGTCGCCCGCGGCCTCTACGGCCTCCTGCACGTCGCTGGGGCTCGCCACGCTGCGCTGGCCGACCTCGACCACGACCTGGCCGGGACGCAGGCCCTTCTCCCAAGCCGCGCTCGTGCCGTCCACGTCGGTGATCACCACGCCGCGCACGTCGTCCGGGATGCCGAACTCCTCACGCAGCGCGTCGCTCATGGTCTCAAGCGTAAGGCCCGCGATCTCGGCCACCGAGGAGCCCTCGCCCGGGCCCTCGTCGGTCATGGAGGCCTCGACGACGGAGGTGTCCTCCAGCCGCCCGACGGAGACGTTGAGCGTCCGAGTGCGGCCCTCACGGAAGACCACGACGCGCACCGACTTGCCGACGGCGGTGTCCGCGACGACGCGCGGCAGCTCCCGCATCTCGCCGATTTCGGTGCCATCGAAGGTCAGGATCACGTCGCCCGCCTCGATGCCCGCATCGGCCGCAGGACCCGGCGGCACGTCGGCCACGAGCGCACCGCGCGCCTCCTCAAGACCCAGCGCCTCGGCGACGCCCTCATCGACAGGCTGGATGCGCACGCCCAGCCAGCCGCGGCGCGTCTCGCCGAACTCGCGAAGCTGATCGACGACGCCGGTGACAACGGCGGAGGACATCGAGAAGCCGATGCCGATCGAGCCGCCATTGGGCGACAGGATCGCGGTGTTCACCCCGATCACCTCGCCATCCATGTTGAAGAGCGGCCCGCCCGAGTTGCCCCGGTTGATCGCCGCGTCGGTCTGGATGAAGTCGTCATAGGAGCCCGAAAGCTCCCGGTTGCGGGCCGATACGATCCCGGCGGAGACGGAGAAGCCCTGCCCCAGCGGGTTGCCGATCGCCAGCACCCAGTCGCCGACGCGGGCCAGGTCGCTGTCGCCGAACTCGACATATTCGAGGGCGTCGTTGGGCTCGACCTTCAGCAGAGCGATGTCGGTCCGCGGGTCGGTGCCGATGATCTCGGCCTCCAGCTCACCGCCATCGAGGAACTCGACGAGGATCTCATCGGCCTGCTCGATCACGTGGTTGTTGGTGACGATGTAGCCATCGGCCGAGATCACGAAGCCCGAGCCGAGGGCCGTCGCGCGCCGTTGCCGCGGCTGGCCTGGCTGCCGTTCCATGAAGTCGCGGAAGAAATCCTCGAAGGGCGAGCCCTCGGGGATCATCGGCGAGAGACCAGGGTTCTGCTCGGTCACCGTCTGGCTGGTGGTGATGTTCACCACCGACGGGCTCAGCTGTTCGGCGAGCTCGGCGAAGCTGTCGGGCCGGCTCTGCGCCTCGACCGGCGCGGCATCGGCGGCGACCAGCGCCACGCCCAGCACGGCGGCGAGCGCCATCCGGGAAAATGCGGGGATGCGGGTGTTCACTACTCTTGTCCTCCTGTCATGCGTGGACCGCGCTGCATCGGGCGCAGCCCCTTATCTATCTGCGGAGCAACTGTTGCAGGTGCAACACGGCGCCGCTCGCGGCCCTTCACGCTTCCGTGACGATCTCACTCATATTGCCACCGGGTGGGGATGAAGCGATAGCCCTCCCCTGCGGCTGCGACATAGCCGACGCCGGGAAAGCCTATGTGAGCTCCCGCGATGAGCTGCCGGTCGGTCGCCACACGGTCGAGCAGTTGCGCCCGCGTGGCCGCCGCCTGCTCCGCATCGGTGTCGAAGGCGATGGTGACGGACGGGTCGGCGAACTGCATGGGTGGGACGTGGACGATATCGCCCCAGATCATCAGGCTCTCGCCGCCGTCCT
Source organism: Pontivivens ytuae (assembly GCF_015679265.1). Taxonomy (NCBI): domain Bacteria; kingdom Pseudomonadati; phylum Pseudomonadota; class Alphaproteobacteria; order Rhodobacterales; family Paracoccaceae; genus Pontivivens; species Pontivivens ytuae. Next base: position 2,961,030 of record NZ_CP064942.1, on the reverse strand, counting down.
CGATCATGTAGCCGGTATGGCCCGGCGTGTGACCCGGAAGCGGGATCGCCGTGATGCCCGGCGCGATCGAGGTCTCGCCCGAGAAGACCGTAGTGCGATCCGCATAAGCCTGCGTCACGCCGACGGCGAGGTCGAAGAAGCCGCGCGCCTCATCCGGCGCGCCGGCGCGGATGTCGGGATTGGTCCAGAAATCGAGATCCTCCTGCGCAACCACCAGTTCTGCGTTGAGGAACGAAGCCGCCCCGTCATCGACCGCGCCGCCGACATGGTCGGGGTGCAGGTGGGTGCAAAGGACATGCGTGATGTCGCCCGCGGCCACGCCCGCCGTCTGCAGATGCGTGTCGAGCTGGCCGAGATTGGGGCCCATCGCCGTGCCGGTGCCCGCATCGATCAGCACCGTGTTCTCACCGCTCTCCACCAGGAAGGCATTCACCGCTGCCAGGAACCGGGACGGGTCGAGATAAGCATCGGTCAGCGCCTGCTGCAGCCGTGCCTCGTCCGCACCGTTCAGCAGCGAGGCATCGAGCTGCAGGTAGCCGTCCGACAATGCGGTGACCGTGATGCCGCCGACCGTGAAGCGCTGGACCGCCGCGACCTGGCTCAGCCCTTGCGCGAGCAGCGGATGCGCGCTCAGCGTCAGACCGGCGGCGGGGGCGAATTTCAGAAACGTCCGGCGTTCCATGACCTGTCCTTTCGATGGTGGCATGGTCTGGCACGTAGCGCCGGGCTGGGGCCGGTCTAGGTTTTCAGCCCCGCAACCAGCGCCTCGAACGCCTCGCCCCGCGCCTCGAAGCTGGGGAACTGGTCGAAGCTGGCACAGGCCGGCGCGAGCAGCACGGTCTCACTGGGCTGCGCGTCGGCATGGGCGGCCGCCAGCGCCTCCGCAAGGGTGCCGGCGATGATGTGAGGGTGATCACCGAGTTGGGCCGCGAACGCCTCCGCCGCCTCGCCGATCAAGTAGGTCTTCTCGACCCGGTCCATCAGCGGGAGGAGGGAGGCGATCCCGCCCTCCTTCGCCCGGCCGCCCGCGATCCAGCGGATGCGCTCGAAGGCCTTCAGCGCCTGCTCCGCCGCATCGGCATTGGTCGCCTTCGAGTCGTTGACGTAGCGCACGCCGTCCACGTCGCCGACGATCTGGCAGCGATGCGGCAGCCCGGGATAGGAGGCCATGCCCGCCTCGATCGCGCGCGGGGCAAGGCCGAGGCTGCGGCACACCGCATAGGCCGCGCAGGCATTCTGATGGTTGTGCGCGCCGGGCAGCGCCGGCATCGCGCGCAGGTCGATCGAGGCGACCTGCCGCCCCTTGCGCCATTCCGCGAGGAAGCCCTTTCGGGCAAACACACTCCAGCCCGCCCCCTGCAGCTTCTGACCCGAGGAGATGCGGATCACCGGATCGCCGTTCTCCGCCTCCTCCCGCAGTTGCGCTGCGAGGAACCGCCCCTCGACCTCGTCCACCCCGATGATCGACCGCTCCGGCCCACCCTCGGCAAACAGCCGGCGCTTGGCCGCAAAATAGCCGCCCATGCCCCCGTGCCGGTCGAGATGGTCGGGGGAGAGGTTAAGGAACACCGCCACGTCCGGCGACAGCGCGCGCGAAAGCTCGATCTGGTAGCTCGACAGCTCCAGAACCACGATCATCCCGTCGCGGGCGGGCTCGAGATCCAGCACCCCGCGCCCGATATTGCCGCCCATCTGCACGTCGTGCCCGGCGGTGCGCAAAAGGTGGTCGATCAGCGCCGTGGTCGTCGACTTCCCGTTCGAGCCGGTGACGCAGACCACGCGCGGGGGGCGGTCGAAGCTCTCCCAATCCTCGGTCGCGAAGGACCGGAAGAAGAGCCCGATGTCGTTGTCGATCACCGCCCCATGCGCCTGCGCAGTGACGATCGCCGGGTGGGGCGCGGGATAGAGATGCGGAATGCCGGGCGAGGTAATCAGAGCGTCCATCCCCTCGCAAGCGCGATCCTTCGTAAGGTCCGCGATCTCGAACCCCTCGGCCTCAGCCGCTTTACGCGCGGCCTCGCCATCGTCCCAGCAGACCGGCACCGCCCCGCCTGCCGCCAGCGCCCGCGCCGCCGCCAGACCCGATCGGCCCAGCCCCAGGACGCCGACGCGCCGCCCTTCATAACCGCGCACCGGGATCATGCCGCTCTCTCTTCTTCCAATATCCCCGCCGGAGGCTCCCCTCCCCCGAACCGGGGGAGGGTCAGGGAGGGGGCAGCGCCGGTCATCCCGCTCCCCCGCAAACGGGGGAGGGTCAGGGAGCGGGCCGTCGCCACAAGCATCAGCGCAGCTTCAGCGTGGCCAGCCCGATCAGCGCGAGGATCAGCGCGATGATCCAGAAGCGGATGACGATGGTCGACTCCGCCCAGCCCTTCTTCTCGAAATGGTGGTGGATCGGCGCCATCAGGAAGACCCGCTTGCCCGTCCGCTTGTACCAGGCGACCTGGATGATGACCGACAGCGCCTCGACCACGAAGAGCCCGCCGATGATCGCCAGCACGATCTCGTGCTTTGTCGCCACCGCGATCGCGCCCAGCGCGCCGCCCAGCGCCAGCGAGCCGGTGTCGCCCATGAAGACCGCGGCAGGCGGCGCATTGTACCACAGGAACCCAAGCCCCGCGCCGATGACCGCCGCGCAGAACACCGTGATCTCCCCGGTTCCGGGCACGTAATGCACGTCGAGATACTCGGTGAAGTCCACGCGCCCCACGAAGTACGCGATCACCCCGAAGGAGGCCGCCGCGATCATCACCGGCATGATCGCCAGACCATCCAGCCCGTCGGTCAGGTTCACCGCGTTCGCCGCCCCCACGATCACCAGCACGGCGAAGGGAATGAAGACGTAGGAGAGGTTGAGGAGCAGTTCCTTGAACACCGGGAAGGCCAGATGCCCCGACAAATCCGGCGTGTGCAGCCACATCGCCCACACCCCGGCAGCGGCCGACAGCGCGATGCCGATGGCGAGCCGGGTCTTCGCCGGCACGCCCTTCACGTTGCCCTGGCTCACCTTGGCATAGTCGTCGGCAAAGCCGATCGCGCCGAAGCCGAAGGTGACCATCAGCACCATCCAGACATAACCGTTGTCCCACCGCGCCCAGAGCAGCGTGGACACCAGCAGGGCCACCAAGATCAGCACCCCGCCCATGGTCGGCGTGCCCGCCTTCTCGATGATGTGCCGCTCGGGTCCGTCATCGCGGATCGGCTGGCCCTTCTTCTGGCGGCGGCGCAGCTCGTCGATCAGCGGGCGCCCGAAGGCGAAGCCGATGATGAGCGCGGTAAAGAACGCGCCGCCCGACCGGAAGGTCAGGTAGCGGAACAGGTTGAACAGGTCGCCGCCGTCGGACAGGCCGGTGAGGTAGTAGAGCATCAGGGCTCCTCGTCGTCGGGTTCATGGGCGGCCGTGGCCTGCCCGAGTTTGAGAATGGCGTCAACGATCAGCGCCGCCTTCGATCCCTTGGAGCCCTTGACGAGCGCAACGTCACCCGCATCGAGCAGGCGCCCGGCGCGACGGGCCAGCGCCTCGGCCTCGCCATGCCACTCGCCGCGCTTGTCGTGGGGCAGCGCGTGGTGCAGCGCCTGCATCAGTGGCCCGGCAGTGTGGATCCGGTCGCAGGTGGCGAGCGCGGGGTGCTGCGCGAGCTCCGCGTGGAACTCCGCCGCCTTCGGTCCGAGCTCCAGCATGTCGGTCAGGAACGCGACCCTGCGGCCGCGCGCGACGCGACCGATATCGTGCTTCGGCGCGGCGGCCGCCAGCACCTCGAAGGCCGCACCCATCGAGGTCGGGTTGGCATTATAGGCGTCGTCGATCAGCACGATGGAGCCGTCGAGCGCGGCTTCGCCCAGGTTCACCCGCCAGCGCGCGCCCCGCCCCTGCGGCGCCTGCCAGTGGCCGAGCGCCAGCGCGGCCTGCGCGAGGTCGAGGCCCAGCGCCTCGACGGCGGCGAGCACGGCCATCGCGTTCTCCGCCAGATGCCGCCCGGGGGCGGCGAGCTTGAACATCAGGCGATGCCCGCGGATCCGCGCCCGCGCCACGGTGGTCGCGCCGCTGATCCGCGCGCTCACCAGCCGGAATGGCGGCCGTCCCTTTGCCCCGAAGGTCGTGGTCCGCGCCCCCACCTTCAGTGCGCGGTAGCGCAGGGTCGGATAGGTCTCGATATCGCGGTTCAGCACCGCCGTCCCGCCGGGCTCCAGCCCTTCGAGGATCGAGGCCTTCTCCCGCGCGATGCCCCGCACGTCGCGGAAGGCGGCGGCGTGCACCGCAGCAACCGTCGTGACGATCCCCACATGCGGCCGCGCGAGGCGGGAGAGCGGCGCGATCTCGCCCGGTGCGTTCATTCCGATCTCGATCACCGCGAAGTCCGCATCCCGCGGCATCCGCGCCAGCGTCAGCGGCACGCCCCAGTGGTTGTTGAAGCTCTTTTCAGCGGCGTGGACCGTGCCGAAGGCCGCAAGCGTGGCGCGCAGCATCTCCTTCGTGCCGGTCTTGCCGACGGAGCCGGTGACGGCGACCACCTTGGCTTTTGCCCGGGCGCGGGCGGCGACGGCGAGCGCTTCGAGAGCGGGCAGCACGTCGTCCACCATCAGGAGCGGCGCATCCTCGGCCACCCCCTCGGGCCGGCGGGAGACAAGAGCCGCGGCCGCCCCCTTCTCCAGCGCCTGCGCCACGAAATCGTGGCCGTCGCGCACGTCCTTGAGCGCGACGAAGAGGTCACCGGGCTCCAGACTACGCGTGTCGATGGACACGCCTGTGGCGCTCCAGCCCGTGGGGCCGGTGCCTCCGGTGGCCTCCTGCGCCTCCTCTGCCGTCCAGAGCGCGCTCATCGATGGCCTCCGGCAGCATCTGCGTATTTGGAGAAAGATGAAATCACGGCAGGCCGTCCAGTTCGGCGACGATGCGGGCCGCAACCTGGGCATCGTCGAAGGGAAGGGTGACGTCGCCCACGATCTGACCGGTTTCGTGCCCCTTGCCCGCGATCAGGAACACGTCGCCGTCGCGCAGCAGGGTGCAGCCCTCGCGGATCGCCTGCTCGCGGTCGCCGACCTCGCGCGCCCCCGCAGCACCCTCGAGCACGGCAGCGCGGATCGTGGCGGGATCCTCGGAGCGGGGGTTGTCGTCGGTGATGATGGCGATGTCCGCGTTCTCCACCGCCGCGCGGCCCATCAGCGGGCGCTTACCGGGATCGCGGTCGCCGCCCGCGCCGACGGCGACGATCAGGCGGCCCTCGACATGGGGGCGCAGGGCTTTCAACGCAGTCGCCACGCTGTCGGGCGTATGGGAGTAGTCGACATAGACCGTGCCGCCCGCCTGCCGATGCGCCACCCGCTGCATCCGCCCGGCGACGGGCTTCAGCTGCGAGAGTGCGGAGAAGACGCGCGCTGGCGCACCGCCCGCCCCGATGGCGAGGCCGGCGGCGAGCAGTGCATTCTCCGCCTGGAAGGCACCGACCAGCGGCAGCTCCACCTCCGCCTCAACCTGGCCGTAGCGATAGGTGAGGCGCTGGCCGGTCGGGCGGAATTCGACGCGGATCAGGCGGATGCGAGCCTCCTCGCCCTGCCCCACCGCGATCACCCGCTGGCCGCGGGCGGTGGCGAGGGCGGCCATGCGCCGCCCGGCCTCGGTATCGGTGTTGATGACGGCCGTCGCCCCTTCGGGCAGCACCCGGTGGAAGAGCAGCGCCTTGGCGGCCTCATACTCCTCGAACGTCGCGTGGTAGTCGAGGTGATCGCGGCTCAGATGCGTGAAGCCCGCCGCCGCGAGCCGCACGCCATCGAGGCGACGTTGAGCGAGGCCATGGCTCGACGCCTCCATCGCCGCATGGGTCACGCCCTGCTCGTTGAGTGCGCAAAGGAGGTGATGGAGCGTGATCGGCTCCGGTGTGGTGTGGCTGAGCGGCGCCGCGATATGGCCCTCGACGCCCGTCGTGCCGAAGTTGACCGCCGGAAGCCCCATCGCCTGCCAGATCTGGCGGGTAAAGGTGGCGACGGAGGTCTTTCCGTTGGTCCCCGTCACCGCCACCATCGTCTCGGGCTGGGCGCCGTACCAGCGGGCGGCGGCATGGGCGAGCACCGCGCGGGGATCGTCGCTGACGACCACCGGCGCGCCCTCGATCAGGCCCGCGCCCTCGGCGTCGGTCAGGATCACCGCAGCCCCGGCGGCCACCGCCTGATCGGCGAAGCGCGCGCCATGGGCATTCGAGCCCGGCAGGGCGGCGAAGAGATGCCCCGGCCGCACCATCCGGCTGTCCACCGACAGGCCGGTCAGTGCGATCCCCTCCCATCCCGGCGCAGCGCAGCGGACCTCACTGGCGAGGCCGAGCGTGGCAAGGGTCCGGGGGGCGGCGGCGGTGTCGGTCACGGGGCGCGGGCTCTCCACAAAGGTTGCGTCGCGCCACATCTACGCCGACCGGCGATGGGCGCAAGGGGCGATCATGGGCGGGATCCTGCGAGCGTCAGCGGCTCGTCCGACGCCGCGGGCGCCTCCGGCACCGGGCGCAGGCCCAGGATCGGTGCGATCCGGCGGATGGTCTGCCCCGCGGTCGGCGCCGCGGTCCAGCCCGCGGTGCGGCGCACGACGGGGCCGGAGCGGTCGACCGGCTCGTCCAGCGTCACGACCAGCACGTATTCGGGGTCGGAGGCCGGGAAGATCGCGGCGAAGGTCGCGATCACCCGGTCCTCGGCATAGCCGCCGGCGATGGGTTTGTCGGCGGTTCCGGTCTTGCCGCCCACCTCGTAACCCTCGATATCGGCGAAGCTCGCGGTGCCATCGGCGACCACCGCGCGCAGGATGCCGTTCATCGTGGCCGAGGTCGCGGCGGACAGCACACGGTCCTCCTCCGTCGGCAGGGGGGCGTCCGCCATCAGCGTCGGCTCCACCCGCAGGCCGCCATTGGCGATCGTCGCGTAGGCGGTGGCGAGGTGCAGCGGCGTGGCCGCCAGCCCGTGGCCATAGCTCACCGTCATCGTCGACAGCTCCGACCAGCGCGGCGGCAGCAGCGGCCGGGCCGAGCGTGCCTCCGGCAGCTCCACCGGCGAGGGATCGAAGAAGCCGAGGTCGCGCAGGAAGTCCTGCTGCGGGCCGATCCCGGTCTCCAGCGCCATGCGGGCCGTCCCGATATTGGAGGACTTCACCATGACATCCGTCACCGACAGCTCCGGGCCGTAGTTGCGGAAGTCGCGGATGCGGAAGCGCCCCCAGGCGAGCGGGCCGCGGGTGTCGATGATGGTGTGGGGTGTGACCTCGCCCCGCTCCAGCGCCAGCGCCGTGGTGAACGCCTTGAAGGTGGAGCCGAGCTCGTAGACGCCTTGGCTCGCGCGCGAAAACAGAAGCTCGTCCTCCGGCCCCCGCGGCGCGGGCCGGTCGTTCGGATCGAAATCGGGCAGCGAGACCATGGAGACGATCTCGCCATTGTCCGCGCGCATCAGGATCCCGGCGGCGCCCACGGCGTCGAACCGGTCCATCTGGTGCTCCAGCACATCGCGCATGGCGTTCTGGACGCGCAGGTCGATCGAGAGGCGCAGGGGCGTGTTGACCTGCGCCGGATCGCCGAGCCGGTCATCGTAGGTGAACTCGATCCCGGCCACGCCCGCGACCTCGGCCGCGCGCGCGCCCTCCCGCTCGAACCGCGCTCCGCCGAGGATATGGCCCAGCCGCTGGCCCTGCGGGTAGATCCGCGTCTCGCGCGGGCCGAAATAGACGCCCGGCTGGCCGAGATCGTGGACGGCCTGCTGCTGCTCCGGGCTGATCTGGGAGCGGACCCAGTGGAAATTGCCGCGCCCCTCGAAGCGGGTGAGCAGCGTCTTCTCGTCGAGATCGGGGAAGATCTCGGCAAGGCCGCGCGCCACGCCCGGCATGTCCACCATCTGCCGCGTCTCGACGTAGAGCGCGGAGGTCACGATGTTCGTCGCCAGAAGCTCGCCGTTGCGGTCCACGATGTCGGCGCGGTGCGCACGCATCGGATCGCCCGCGAACTCGGCCACCGGCTCCTCCGGATCGGTCGCGGCGAGCATGGTCATCCGCCCGCCCACGGCGAGGAAGCACATCAGGAACAGGACCGACAGGAGCCACAGCCGCCCCTCGGCACGCCTCCGCTCCTCGGCCCGTCTCGCGCGCAGGGCGGCCGCCCGGCGCTCCGCCTCGGCGATGTCGGGGTCGATGCCCTGGTTGCGCGCGGCGATGACGCGGGCGAGGGGGCGCAATGGGACACGGATCATCGGGCCACCCCCTCGACATAGGTCTGGGTCACCTCGTCCATGGTCATCGGCAGCCGGAAGTCGCGGTTGAGCGGCATGCGGGACGAGATCGCGGCCGGGTCCTCCACCGGGTAGGCCACCATCGAGAGCTCGCCGAAATGCTGCGGGTCGAGCGGCATCAGGCCCAGCCGGTCGAAATGCATCGCGGTCAGCCGCTCCAGCCGCTCGGGGCGGTTTAGCCAGGCCCACTCGACCCGAAGGACAGAGATCGTCTCGCGCGTCTGCGCAATCTCCGCGCGCAGCTCGGCCACGTTCTCTAGGGCGGCCTTGGTGCGGTAGTTCACCTCGTAGGCCCAGGAGGCGACGGCGACGACGAGGGCCACGGCAAGGACATAGATCGGGCTCTTCATGGCGCGCCCCCGAGCAGGTCGAGGTCGAGGCGCGGCAGGCCGAGCCCCGTCACCTTCGCCGGATGGGCGGGGGCCGACGTGCGGCGCGCCGCACGGAGCTTGGCGGAGCGGGCGCGGGGGTTCGCCTCCAGCTCCGCAGGGCCGGCGGTGACCGCGCGCTTCGTGATCGGCTCGAAGCTGGGTGCCGCGGCCTCCTCGGCCGGCTGGTAGCGGTTCCCGCCCCCGGCGCGGCCGGACCGTTCGGCGAGGAACCGCTTCACGATCCGGTCCTCCAGCGAATGGAAGGTGACGACGACCAGCTTGCCGCCCTCCACCAGCATCTCCTCCGCCGCGAGCAGGCCCCGAACAAGCTCCGCCAGTTCCTCGTTCACCGCGATGCGCAGCGCCTGGAAGGTGCGGGTCGCGGGATGCGGCTGGCCGGGTTTCTGCTTGGGCAAGACACTCGCCACGATCTCGGCGAGCGCAAGCGTCGAGTCCGGGATGGGACGTGCGGCGACGATGGCCTTCGCGATGCGGCGCGACGCCCGCTCCTCGCCATACTGGAAGATCAGGTCGGCGAGGTGCGCCTCGCTCGCGCCGTTCACGATGTCTGCGGCGCTCTCGCCCTCCCCGCTCATGCGCATGTCGAGCGGGCCGTCCTTCTGGAAGGAGAAGCCGCGCGCCGCCTCGTCGATCTGCATCGAGCTCACGCCGATATCGAGGACGACGCCGTCCAGCGCCTCCACCCCCGCGGCGCGGGCAAGCGCATCGAGCCGCCCGAAGGTGCCTGCGAGGAAGGTGAAGCGCGCGCCATAGGCGTCGGCCCAGCGCGCCACCTCCGCCTCGGCCCGTGGATCGCGATCAACGCCGAGCACCCGCTCCGCCCCGGCATCGAGCAGCGCGCGGGTATAGCCGCCGGCACCCAACGTGCCGTCGAGCCACACGCCCTCCACCGGGCTTGCGGCCTCCAGCACCTCGCCAAGCAGGACGGGGATATGCGGCGCGTCGGTCATTGGACGTTGTACTTCGCCTTGGCGGCGCGGATCAGCTCGAAGAGGTTCTCCGGATCCGGCTCGCTCGGCATCGCGCCGGAGCTCACGGCCTCGAAGCCCTCGGGCGACCAGATCTGGAAACGCTCCACCATGCCGGAGAAGACGGCCTGATCGCCGATCCCCGTCTTCTCCCTCATCTCGGCGGTCAGGCCGAAGCGGCCGTTCTCGTCGAGCGTGAGGTTGGCCGAGCCCGAGGCGAGACGCCGCGCGATCCGGTCCCGCTCCTCGGTGAAGCGGGGCAGTGCATAGATCTCGTCATCGATCAGCTCGATCTCGGCCACGGAATAGACGTTGAGGCAGGGCTGGCTGTCCTGGTTCTTCACAACGACGAAGGGAACGGGATCGCCGGACTGCCAGCCGGGCGCGCCGGCCTCCAGCACCCGGCGGAACGGCGCAGGCACGGAGACGCGACCTTTCGCGTCGACCTTATGGGTCCATTCTCCACGGAACCTCAGCGCCACGTCTGTCCCTCACCCACGCGCGTTAACCGGGGTCGAGGAAAAGAAAACGGCGGGTGCGCCTGCTCAAACGCGCATCCCGCCGCCTCTGTCCCTCGAAGATCTGCCGACGCAGCGGCTGCTTGGTTCGGTTCGCGCCAGTCTTATCTGCGTCTTGTCTTCGCCTTCTTCTTCGGACGAAAGGGCGGCCTGATGAAACCTGCCTCTGATTTCGGCCGGCGCCTTTGCGGCGTCTCGACGTGGTGCTCTTTCATCTGAATCAGGGTGTACCATGGGTAACCATGGGGAACAAACAATTTTCATGGGCCATGATGGGATTTAGATGGGAAACCGGAGGGCGAGTACGCCGCCGGGCGTTAACCCTTCGGCAGTTTGGTGGCTCAAGCCGTCAATCAACCACTATATGTTGTGCTGTTGCGCCAAAGATACGCGCCCCACGCTGTCCCACGGTGTCCCATGACAGATCAGGTGCGGAGGGTCTGTAAGCCGGATTCTGTCCGGGGGACCGTCAGACGTGTCCCCGTGGATGATCATTCATCTGGGCCGCCGCTTGCGCGGGACCTCGAGCAGCCAACCCGGACCGCGGGGAGAAGCACCCCATGCGCGATCCCTATTCGGCCTTGCTCCCGGCGGGGCTTGCCGTGCCCGGTCTGTTGCCAGCCCGGCGGTGGGCTCTTACCCCACCGTTTCACCCTTCCCCGTCGCCGGGGGGTCTGTTCTCTGTGGCGCTGTCCCTCGGGTTGCCCCGGCCGGGCGTTACCCGGCGCCGTCGCTTCTGGGAGTCCGGACTTTCCTCGGACACGCATGCCCGCGATCATCCAACCCTCCGCACGGCCCCTGCCCTAGTCCCTCGCAGGCGCCTGGTCAATCGCGCAAAGCCCTCGATTCGCTGGGCAGTCAACCGTTGACCATGGGGAATCTGCACTAATGTAGAGGCCAGTCCTGCCGCACCGGGACGGCCACCACCCGCATTGAGGCCCTGCAAGAGGCCGCGCGGCGACCCGGCGGCGCTTCGCGGCATGGTCCGCATCTCAACGAGACCGGCACGCGAACCCGGCACTACTCGCTAGCTTATTCGGGAGGCCAGCCATGGCAGTTTCTTTCACCGTGAACGGGGAGCGTCGCAGCGTCGACGTGGATCCGGACACTCCGCTCCTCTGGGTCCTGCGCGACGAGTTGGGCCTGACGGGCACCAAGTTCGGCTGCGGCATCGCGCAGTGCGGCGCGTGCACCGTGATGCTCGACGGCGCGACCCGCCGCGCCTGCGTGACGCCGGTCTCCACCCTCGAAGGCGCCACGGTCGAAACGATCGAGGCGCTCGACAGCCCCGAGAGCCGCGCCGTGCAGGCCGCCTGGACCGAGATCGACGTGCCGCAATGCGGCTACTGCCAGTCCGGGCAGGTCGTGACCGCCACCGCCCTCCTGCAGATGATCCCCCGCCCGACGGACGAGGACATCGACGCCGCCATGGCCGGGAACATCTGCCGTTGCGCCACCTATGTGCGCATCCGGCAGGCGATCCACCGCGCCGCCGACATGCTGGAGGCCTGAGCCCATGACCATCATGAACGTCTCCCGCCGCGGCTTCCTCGCCGGAGCCGGCGGCCTCGTCATCGCCGTTACCCTGCCCTCCGCGGGCCGGGCGCAGCAGGCAGCCTCCGTCCTGCGGCCCGACACGGCGACCGGCGCGATCCTGTCGCCGAACGCCTTCGTGCGGATCGGGGAGGACGACCTCGTCACCGTGATCGTGCACCACCTCGAGATGGGCCAGGGCTCCTATACCGGCATCCCGATGCTGGTGGCCGAGGAGCTCGACGCCGACTGGGGCCAGATGCGCGTGACCAGCGCGCCCGCGGACATCTCGCGCTATGTGAACCCGATGTTCGGCATCCAGGGCACCGGCGGCTCCACCGGCCTCGCGTCGTCCTGGGAGCCTCTGCGGCGCGCCGGGGCCACCGCCCGCGCGATGCTGGTCGAGGCGGCCGCCCGCGAATGGGACGTGCCCGCCGAGGAGATCACGGTCGTCGACGGCCGCATCGCCCACGAGGCCAGCGGCAACGAGAGCGGCTTCGGCCCCATGGCGCAGGCCGCCCTCGACCGCGGCGTCGAGGCTCCGGAGGACGTTCGCCTCAAGGAGCCCTCCGAATACAAGCTGATCGGCAAGCAGGCCGGCCGCCTCGACAGTGCGTCGAAATCGGACGGCTCCGCGATCTTCACCATGGACGTGATGCGCGAGGGCCAGCAGGTCGTCTCCATCGTCCATCCGCCGAAATTCGGCGCGACGGTCGCGTCCTTCGATCCGTCGGCAGCGCTGGAGATCAACGGCGTCAACGCCGTGCGCGAGGTCCCCACCGGCGTTGCGGTCTACGCCGACAACACCTGGGCCGCCTTCAAGGGCCGCGAGGCTGTGAGCGTGACCTGGGACGAAACGGGGGCGGAGACGCGCTCCTCCGAGCAGATGTACGAGATCTGGGCGGCGGCCGCGCGCGCCTCGGGCCGCGTGGCCGAAGCCTCCGGCAATGTGGAGGAGGCGCTCGCCTCGGCTACTACCACCCACGAGGCCGAGTACGTTTTTCCCATGCTCGCCCACACGCCGATGGAGCCTCTGGACGGCGTCATCGAGCTGACCGAGGACGGGGCGGAGGCCTGGCTCGGCTCCCAGCTTCCGACCGTCGATCACCAGACGGTGGCCGGACGGCTGGGCATGGAGCTCGACCAGGTCCAGATCCACACGATGATGGCCGGCGGCAGCTTCGGCCGCCGCGCGACGCCCGCCTCCCACTTCGCGGGTGAGCTGGCGGAGGTGGCCCGCGCCGCGGGACCGGGTGCCTACAAGCTCGTCTGGACGCGCGAAAACGACGTGCGCGGCGGCTATTACCGCCCGATCACGGTGCACCGCCTGCGTGGCGGCCTCGACGCAGACGGCAACATCGTCGCCTGGGACAACGGCATCGCCAACCAGTCCATCATCGCGGGCTCGCCCTTCGAGATGCTGATGGAGGACGGGGTGGACGCGACCTCGGTCGAGGGCGCGACCCGCATGCCCTACGCCTGGCCCGCCCACCGGGTGAGCTGGTCGCAGATGGAAAGCCCGATCCCCGTGCTCTGGTGGCGCTCGGTCGGCCACACCCATACCGGCTACGCGACGGAGACGTTCCTCGACGAGCTGCTGGAGATGGGCGGCAAGGACGCGATCGCCGGCCGACTGGAGCTCATTCAGGACAGCCCCCGCGACCGCGGCGTGCTGGAGCGGGTGGCCGACATGGCCAACTGGTCTGGCCCCGATGCGGGCAACGGCCGGATGCTGGGCGTCGCCCTGCACGAGAGCTTCTCGACCTATGTCGCCATGATCGCGGAGGTTGAGGAGCGCAACGGCATGCCCCACACCACCCGCATGTGGTGCGCGGTCGATTGCGGCATCGCGGTGAACCCGGACGTGGTCGTCTCGCAGATCGAGGGCGGCATGCTCTTCGGCCTCGGGACGGCGATGTTCAACGAGATCACCATGGCCCGCGGCGGGGAGATCGTGCAGTCCAACTGGCACGACTACCGCATGCTGCGCATCAACGAGCAGCCGCAGATCGAGGTCTCCATCATCGACAGCTCCGAGGCGCCGACCGGCGTGGGTGAGCCCGGCACGCCGCCGGTCGCGCCCGCCGTCGGCAATGCGTGGCGCGCCCTCACGGGCCGCACTCCGCGCCGCCTGCCCTTCCAGCCCGTCAGCGCCGTGTGAGGAGACCCGACATGAAGACGCTACTTGCCACGGGCGCGGCCCTCGCCGCGCTCGCCCTGAGCCTGCCGCTCGCAGCCCAGGACACGCTGCGCGAGGTCTCCTCCTTCGACAGTATCGAGGACGAGGAGGAGCGCGCGCAGGCGATCTTCCGCGAGATGGCCAAGGTCATCACCCACCCGCGCTGCATGAACTGCCACCCGGTCGACAACTTCGCGCGGCAGGGCGATGCGATGGCCATGCACCAGCCCCCCGTCGTGCGCTATGACGAGGGCGGCTTCGGCGCACCCGGCCTGCAGTGCAATTCCTGCCACGGGGTGGAGAACGTGGCCTACGCCACCGGCACCGGCTCGATCCCGGGTCACGAGCCGTGGCATCTCGCGCCCGGCTCCATGGGCTGGATCGGTCTGACCGTCGGCGAGATCTGCCAGCAGATCCAGGATCCGGAGCGCAATGGCGGCCGCACCCTTGCCGACATCCACGAACATCACGCCGAGGACGGCCTCGTCGGCTGGGCGTGGGATCCGGGCGAGGGCCGCACGCCGGCGCCGGGCAGCCAGGCGCTCTTCGGCGACCTCACCCAGGCCTGGATCGATGCCGGAGCGCACTGCCCGAGCTGATCCTCACGATTTCGGCAGAAAGTTGCCGCCGACGTGAACAAAAGTTGCCCCGCGGCCGATTGAAGCGGCCGCGGGGCGTCCCATTTCATGACCTAACGTCAGTTGAGAATGGAGGGCGTGATGTTTCCCCTGAGATCCACCCTGAACCGTCGCGCCGTCCTGTCGGGCGCCGCAGCCATGGGCACCGCGGCACTCGCCGCACCGGCCGTCGTCCGGGCGCAAGGCACCCCGGCCGACAGCGCCGAGACCGAGTTCGCCTACGAGATCACCCGGTCGGATGCGGAGTGGCGTGAGCAGCTCAGCGAGCTCGAATACGCGATCCTGCGCGAAGGCCAGACCGAGCGGACCTTCATCAGCTCCTATGCGAGCGAGAACAATCCGGGGCTCTACCACTGCAAGGGCTGCGACCTGCCGCTCTACAGCTCCGAATGGTACTCCCCGCAGGAGATCGGCTTCGTCTTCTTCGAGCACGCGATCCCGAACGCCGTGCTGACGGGCATCGACATCACCGACTATAACGGTGCGCTGCCCCAGCCGACGGAGTTCTTCCAGGTGCACTGCCGCCGCTGCGGCAGCCATCTCGGCCACGTCGTCGCGATCCGCGGACAGGTGCTCCACTGCATCAACGGCACGTCGCTGCGGCTGGAACCGGCGGAGGCGTAAGGCGGCGCAGCCTTTAGAGCTGCGCCATCACCTCGTCGGAAATCTCGAAATTGGCGGTGACGGTCTGCACGTCGTCATCGTCCTCCAACGCCTCGATCAGCTTCATCAGCTTCTGCGCGCCTTCCAGGTCGAGCTCGGTGGTCGTCTGCGGCTTCCAGATCAGCTTGGTCGACTCGCTCTCGCCAAGTTCCGCCTCCAGCGCATTCGACACGTCGTTGAGGTCGGTGTCCGCGGTCAGGATCACATGCCCGTCCTCGGAGCTTTCGACATCCTCGGCCCCCGCCTCGATCGCGGCCATCATCACGGTGTCCGCGTCGCCCGCCTCCGCCGGATAGGTGATCTCACCCTTGCGGTCGAACATGAACCCGACCGAGCCGGTCTCACCGAGGTTCCCGCCGTTCTTCGTGAAGGTCGAGCGGACGTTGGACGCCGTGCGGTTGCGGTTGTCGGTCATCGCCTCGACGATCACCGCCACGCCGTTGGGCCCGTAGCCCTCATAGCGGATCTCATCATAGGTCTCCCCATCGCCGCCCGTCGCCTTCTTGATCGCGCGCTCGATATTGTCCTTGGGCATGGACTGCGACTTCGCCTCCTTCACGGCGAGGCGCAGGCGCGGGTTCTTGTCGGGATCCGGATCGCCCATCTTCGCGGCGACCGTGATCTCCTTTGAGAGCTTGGAGAAGAGCTTCGACCGCACGGCGTCCTGACGACCCTTGCGATGCTGGATGTTGGCCCATTTGGAATGGCCGGCCATGGGGGCCTCCGTTCATGCGTCGTGAAATCTGCCCTGCGGTATAGGACAGGCCCGCCACCCTGTTCAAGAAAGCGGCCTTCATCTTTCCTCAAATACGCGCCCTAGAGCGGCCAGATGAAGGGGATGACGATGGCTGAGACCAAGCCGAGGGTGATATTGAGAGGCGCGCCCACCTTGATGAAGTCGGTGAAACGGTAGCCGCCGGGCCCGTAGACCAGCGTGTTGGTCTGGTAGCCGATGGGCGTTGCGAAACTCGCCGAGGCCGCGACCATCACCGCGATGACCAGTGGGCGCGGGTCCACGCCCAGCTCCGCCGCGAGCCCGACGGCCACCGGTGTCACGACCACCGCCACCGCGTTGTTCGACACCAGCTCCGTCAGCACCGACGTCATCAGGAAGATCGCCCAGACCAGTAGTACGGGCGGCAGGTCGGCCAGCGCCGGGGCGAGCGCCATGGCGATCAGGTCGACACTTCCGGCCGCGCTTAGCCCTGCCCCGATCACCAGCATGGAGAAGATCAGCGCGAGCAGCCGCCCGTCCACGAGGCTCATCGCCTCGTCACTGTCGATGGCGCGCGTGACCAGCACCACGGCGACCCCGATCAGCCCGAGGATGTGGATCGGCGCGACGGAGAACGCCGCGAGCCCCACCACGCCGGCCAGCACGAACAGCACCATCGGCGCGTGGGTGCGCCGGTAGGCCCGCTCCACCGGCTCGGCGAGGTTCACGAGGTCCACATCGCGGGCCAGCCGCTCGATATCCTCCGGATCGCCTTCGAGCAGCAGCGTGTCACCCACCCGCACGATCACGTCGTCCATCTGCCGACCGAGATTCTGGTTCCGCCGGTGGATCGCCAGCGGATAGACCCCGTAGCGCCGCCGCAGCCGCAGCCCGCCCAGCGTTCGGCCCACGAGGCGGCAGCCCGGCGAGATCAGCGCCTCGACCGTAACCATCTGCCGCCCGTCGGCGCGGTCGACCATCACGACGTCCGGGCTCTCCTTCAGCCCCAGAAGCTCGTTGACCGCAGTGCGCAGTACGACGCGATCACCCTCCTCCAGCTTCACGTCCGGGAAGTCGCGGCGCAGCGAGGCATCGCCCCGCAGCACGTCGATCACCCGCATGCCGTCGCGGGTGAAGAGCCCGATCTCCATCGCCGGGCGCCCCACGAGGCGAGAGCCGACGGGGATCGCCACTTCCGTGAAGAATTTCGGGCTCTTGCGCGCACTCAGAAAGCCCGCCATCGAATGCCGGTCCGGCAAGAGATGCGGCCCGATCAGCCGCAGATAGACCATGCCGACACAGGCGAGGATCAGGCCAAGCGGCGTGATCTCGAACAGGGTAAACGGCTCCAGCCCCAGATCGCGCGCCACCCCGTCCACAAGCAGGTTCGTCGAGGTGCCGATCAGCGTGCAGAGCCCGCCGAGGATCGCGGCATAGCTGAGCGGGATCAGGAGCTTGGAGGGGGCGAGCCGCAGCCGCTGCGCCAGCCCCACCACGATGGGGATCAGCATCACCACGACGGGCGTGTTGTTCATGAAGGCCGACGCCACCACGGTGAAGAGGCCCAGCGCCATGATCACCCGGATCGGCCGCTTGCCCGCCTGCTCCGCGATCCGGCTCGAGAACGCGGCGAGCGCCCCGGTCCGCACCAGCGCCCCGGTCAGGATGAACATCGCCGCGATCGTCCACGGCGCGGGGTTGGAGACGGCACCCAGCACGACCTCCTGCGGGGCGATGCCGCTGACGATCATCAGCGTGGCCGCGCCCATCGCGACGACCTCGACCGGCCAGCGTTCGGTCAGGAACAGGACGAACATGACGAGGACGATGGCGATGCCGCCCATCGCCGGACCCATATTCGCGGTCATCAACTCTGTCACGGACGCCTATCCCCTCGGCAAAGCGGAGGCAGCATGGCGCATCGCCCGCGCGGCCTCAAGCGGTTCCGCGCGGACGCACCAGCGTCAATCCGGCCAGCATCAGCAGGAGTGCTGCCCAGACCCACGGCGAATAGCGCTCGCCAAGGAGCAGCATGGACCACAGCACGCCGGCCCCCGTCACCACGTAGGCGACCTGCGAGGCGAAGACCGCGCCCGCCCAACCAACGAGTGCGATGTAGCCTGCGTAGGCCGCGACATGCAGCACGCCGTTGATCACGATCGCCCACTTCGCGACGTCCCACGCGCCGGTGGGCGAGGCCCATTGCCCGGAGCCCAGCGCCAACGGCAGCGCGATGACCACGCCGAGCGCCGAGGCGCCGAACAGCACCTCCACCGGGTCGAGGCCCTGCGTGCCGAAGCGCGACAGCAGGTTGCCCTCGAAGGCATAGGCGAGCGGCGCGAGGAGCGCGATCAGAACCCAGGGCGCCTTCTCCGGCTCCGGCAGGCTCGCCTCCGGCCCTACGATCATCACGACCGCCACGGCCCCGAGGGCGACGCCGAGGAACCGCATGAGCCGCGGCCGCTCCCGCCCGAGGGACAAGGCGACGGGCAGCGCGAACATCGGCACCATCGCGATCACGATGGCCATGACGCCCGCGGGCAGCTCCGCCGCGGCCCGGTAGGAGAAGCTGTTGGGCACCAGCGTCCCGAGCAGCGCCACCATCAGGAAGAGCGGCCAGGCGCGCAGCAGCGACGGCAGGCGGCCGCGCCGCGCGAGCCAGCCGCCCAGCAGCACCGTCGCCATCGCCAGCTGCCAGAAGATCAGCCCGAAGGGCTGGTAGCCGGTTGAGACCGCGAGCTTGGTCATCGGGATCGTCGCACCCCAGGCAGCACCAATGGCGAGCAGTGCGGCAACCGCGCGCCAGCGCGTCCCGGGCAGGGCGACGGTCATACGGGCTGCGCCGGGCTCATAGGGTCCGCGCCGCGCTCATGCCGGCCGCGCCTCCGCCAGCCGCCCGCCGACCCGCACCGGCGCGCAGGCCAGCGCCTTGCCCGTCGCGTCATCCGTCTCGACGAAGAGGCCCGACAGCGTCGCCTCCCCCTCCGCCGGTTGGAACCGGCCCTTGGGCATCCCGGTGATGAAGCGGCGCAGCGGCTCGTCCTTGGTCATGCCGATCACGCTGTCATAATCGCCGCACATACCCGCATCGGTCATGTAGGCCGTGCCCTTCGGCAGCACCTGCGCATCACCGGTGGGCACATGGGTGTGGGTGCCCACGACGACGCTCGCACGCCCGTCGCACCAATGGCCCATCGCCATCTTCTCACTCGTCGCCTCGGCGTGGATGTCCACGAGCGTCGCGTTGACCCGTCCGCCCAGAGGGGCGCGCTTCAGCTCCGCCTCCACCGCCGAGAAGGGATCGTCGAAGGGCCGCTTCATGAAGACCTGGCCCAGCGCCTGGACCACCAGCACCCGCCGCCCGCGCGACACCTCGAAGATGCGCGCGCCGCGCCCGGGTGCCACCTTGGCGTAGTTCAGCGGCCGCAGGATCCGGTCGTCGCCGTCGATATGGGACAGCATCTCCTTCTGATCGAACGCATGATCGCCGAGCGTCACGCAGTCGGCCCCGGCCTCGAACAGCAGCGAGGCATGACCGCCCGTCAGCCCCATGCCACCCGAGGCGTTCTCCCCGTTCACCACCACGAAGTCCGCCTTGAGCTCGGCTCGCAGGCCTGGAAGCCGCTCCACGACCGCCTTGCGACCGCCGCGGCCCATCACATCGCCCAGAAAGAGAATACGCATGCCGTCCGGCCTAGCCTGCCTCTCCCGGCGCGGCAAGGCCCGGACGTGTCGCAGGTGTGACCAGTCCACGCTCGGTCACGATCACGTCGAGCGGCTCGTCGGTGGGCTCGGGCTGGAGCGGGGCCTCCTGTGCCGCATAGGCGAACCCCGCGGCGAAGATCGGACCCGCGGCGCGCAACCGCGCCAGCGTCCGATCATAGAACCCGCCGCCATAGCCGAGCCGGTGGCCCGACGGATCGAAGGCCACCAGCGGCACAATGAGCGCCTGCGGGGTGAGCCAGTCTCCCGCCGCGGGCACCTGCGCGCCGAACGGACCGGCGACCATCTCGACCTCCGGCGTCCACTCGCGAAAGTCAAGCGGCTGGCCCTCCCCGGCGATCACCGGCACGCTGACACGTCTCCCGGCCGCCACGAGGGCTCGCATCGCGGGCAGCGGATCGATCTCGGTCCGGATCGGCATGTATCCCGCAACCACCCGCTCCGGCCGGGCGAGCAGCAGCGCCGCCAGCCGCTCCGCCGCATCCCCCGGCCCCGCCGCATGGGCCGCCTTGCGCCGCGCGAACGCGGCCTTGCGCTGTCCGGACTTGTCCATGGGCGCGACGTTAGGAGCGATGATCGGCAAGGGAAAGGGCGGCGGGCCCGTAGCAACCGTGGAGCTACTCATTCTCGGGACCTGGTAAACCAGGTGGGCGCCGGGTGCGATAGGCCAGGACCAGTCGCAGAGCCAGCTCCCATAAGAATGAATAAGGCCTCGTGAATATAGAGCTCTCACGAGAGGAACAGCACCCGCCGGAGCAACAAGATAAGGCGGCGTCCGCGCGATGCAATCCCCGCCGACCGGACTTGCCCTTCACTCTCGTCAGATACGCCCGCGCAGCGCGCGGTCCCGTCCTTGACCATTCGTTCACCATCCGTTCCAATAAGGCCATGACCGAGATCCTCGCCCCCGGATTCGAGATCGCCCGTGGCGTTTGGCGCCATCTCGACACGCTCGACGTGACCGCCCTGCCGGAATTCGTGCCGGCGCGCGGCCTCCGGGTCGATCTCGCCTGCCTGACGCCGAAGGGCGAGATCTGGATCGTCGAGGTGAAGAGCTCCCTCGCCGACTTCCGCGCCGACCAGAAATGGGAGGGCTACCTGCCCTTCTGCGACCGCTTCTACTGGGCGGTTCCGGCGGATTTCCCCTCCGAAGTGCTGCCGCTCGAAACCGGCCTCATCATCGCCGACCGCTTCGATGCCGCCATCTTGCGGGAGGGGCCGGTGACGCCACTCGCCGCCGCGCGCCGCAAGGCCCTGTCGCTGAAGATCGCGCGCACCGCCATGCGCCGCCAGTTGGGCTGGCTCGAACCCGATCTGGGCCTCGCGCGGGCGGATGGGTGAGGAAGGGCGTATTTGAGGAAAGATGAAGGCACGGGGCCGTACCTCCCGCTTTCATCTTTCCCGAAATACGCAAACGCTCCGCCCGCAGGCCGCGCGACGCCCGATCAGCCGCCGGTCCGGGCCGCCTCGATCGCCGGGCGGATGCGGGCCTCCAGCACCTCTTCGGTGACCGGACCGGGGAAGCGCAGCACGATCCGGCCGTCGGCATCGAGGACGAATGTCTCCGGCACGCCGTAGAGACCCCAGTCGATGCCGGTCCGCCCGGTCTCGTCGACGCCGATCGCGGTGTATGGATCGCCGAGCTCGGCGAGGAAGCCGCGCGCGTCGTCGGGATCGTCCTTGTAGTTCACCCCGACGATGGCGAGCCCCTCTTCGGCGAGGTCCATCAGGTGCGGGTGCTCGATCCGGCAGGGCCCGCACCAGCTTGCCCAGAAGTTCACCAGCATCACCTCGCCGCCGAACTCCGGCAGCGGGCGGCCGTCCATCGGCTCCACGGTCAGCGGCGGGGCGGCCTGCGCGATGAAGGTCGAGGGCAGCTCGTCGGGGTTCTCCCGGAACATCGCCCACAGAAAGGTGCCGAGGATCACGCCCGCGATCAGCGGCACCAGCAGGATCGGATTGAATTTCATCTACTTACGCCCCTCCAGCCGGTCTAGCTCACGCCGCACGCGCGCCGACCGGATCACCGATTGCGCCACCAGCCCGCCGATCAGCACCAGAGCCGCTCCGTAGGACGATAGCACCCAGACCGCGTATTCGCCGAGCATCAGGCCATCTCCCGCAACATCAGCGCGCGGGCCCGGCGGGCGCGGATCTCCGTCCGGGTGCGCAGCAGCACGAGTGCGACGAACAGCAGCACGAAGCCCGCGATGCTCAGGAGCAGCGGCTGGTAGAACACATCGGCCACGTTCTCCTCCCGATCGACGGAGAGCGACGCGCCCTGGTGCAAACCTTGATTCCAGATCAGCACGGCGTAGCGCGACAGCAGCGCGAAGACGGTGCCGACGAGGCAGAGCACGCTCGTGAGGTCCGCGGCGGTGTCGGGCTCGTCCACCGCTTCCCAGAGCGCGATGTAACCGAGATAGAAGACGAAGAGGATCAGGAAGGAGGTCAGCCGCGGATCCCAGACCCACCACGTCCCCCACATCGGCTGACCCCACAGCGCGCCGGTCACCAATGCTACGATCGTCATCACGGCTCCGACCGGGGCGGCGGCGCGGGCCGCCAGTGCGCTCACGTGATGCCGCCGGATCAGCCAGATAAGCGAGGCCACCATCATCATGAACCACGCATTGATCGCGATGAAGGCCGCGGGCACGTGCAGGTAGATGATCTTGACGGTGGAGCCCTGCCGGAAATCGTCGGGCGTGAAGAAGAAGCCCCAGATCAGGCCGATGCCGAGGCAGAGCGCTGCCGCGCCCGAGATCCAGGGCAGCACCCGGCCGGTCAGGCGCGTGAACCGCGCGGGATTGGCGAACTCCCAGAAGGACATGGGTTGGATGTATCGGCGCGGTGTTCCGCGCGCAAGCGGTGCGGCGTCACGGCTTTGTCAGGCTGGCCTCTTTCGTCCGGATCGGCTGGGCGGCGGGCCTATGCGTCGACCCCGACCGCGTCGGTGACGGTGGCAAATCCGTCGCGCTCCAGCAGGGTTTCGAGCTCCGTGAGGATCCGCGGCACGAGGCCCAGCCCCTCGTAGACCAGCGCGGAATAGAGCTGCACCGCCGACGCACCCGCCCGGACCTTGGCATAGGCCTGCGCACCGGACCCGATGCCTCCGACGCCGATCAGCGGGATGCGGCCGCCAGTGAGGCCGCGCACCTCGCGCAGCACCGCGGTGGATCCCTCGAAGAGCGGCGCGCCGGAAAGGCCGCCTGCCTCATTCGCCTGCGGATCGGTCAGGCCCTCGCGGCCCAGCGTCGTATTGGTCGCGACGATGGCGTCGATGCCGGCGGCCTCGGCGACGGAGCAGAGTTCGGCGAGTTCGCTCGTGTCGAGATCGGGGGCGATCTTGAGGAAAACCTTCGGGGGTTTGGCGAGCCCGTCGCGCGCCTCCATCACGCCGGAGAGGAGGCGGCTGAGCGCCTCGGCCCCCTGCAGGTCGCGCAGCTTCTCGGTGTTCGGGGAGGAGACGTTAACTGTTACAAAATCCACGAGCTCCCCGGATTTCTGTAACACGTCGGCGAAGTCGGCCGCCCGGTCCGCGCTGTCCTTGTTCGCGCCGAGGTTGAGGCCGAGCACGCCCTGCTCCCGCCGCGCCGCGAGCCGGGCGGCGATCGCCTCGACCCCCTCGTTGTTGAAGCCGAACCGGTTGATGACGGCGCGGTCGCCGGTCAGCCGGAAGAGCCGCGGTTTCGGATTGCCCGGCTGCGGCCGCGGAGTGGCGGCCCCCACCTCGACGAAGCCGAGACCGGTGCGCAGCAGCGGATTGATGGCCACCGCGTTCTTGTCGAAACCCGCGGCGAGGCCCAGCGGGTTCGGAAGGTCGATCCCGGCCACGGAGGTCGCGAGGCGCGGCGAGGTGATCGGCCCCGGCTTCGGCGCGAGCCCGGCGCGCAGGGCCGCGAGTGCGAGGCCATGCGCCCGCTCCGGCTCGAAGGCGTGGAGGGCGCGCAGACCGAGGCGCTCGATCACGTGATGCCCTCCGGGAAGACATGGCCATCGGGGCCGAGGGGCAGATCCCGGTGCCAGGCGACTTCGTCGCGGCGCAAGCGTCTGTAAAGGTGCGGAAAATTGACGCCGCCGCGGCTGGACTCCCATTTGAGAGCATCTAGGCTATCGGCCTCCACCGCGGCGAGGACGAGGCCCTGCTCGCCTGCGAAATGCTTCGCGGCGGTCTCCCGCACGGTCTCGGCGGTGGAGAAGTGGATGTAGCCGTCGGTGAGGTCGATCGGGGCGCCCGCAGTGTCGCCGTCACGGTCGAGCAGGGCCCATTCGTCGGCACGGAAGATTTTGTAGATCAGCATGCGGGTGGAGTAGCGCGTTGCCGGGGCGGTGTCATCAGTGGTTGGCGTGGCATGTCACCCTACCGCCCGGCGGCCACGCCGGGCCGCGCCCGACCTCCCCCCGGAGGGCGCGTTGTTGAGGCCGAAAGCAGAATGCGCGGCGTGGATGCTTGAGGGCGCGAGCCTATCAATTCTGTCCGGCAAACGCCCTCCAGGTCGGGCGCAGCCCTTGTTTCTTGGCTTCAACGGTCCGGGGCTCCGTCCGTTCACACCTTAAACGCTCCACCGGAGCGTTTGCGAGACGCGCCTCTCCCGGGCCTCCGGCCGTAATCGGGCGAAATCGTCCACTGGACGATTTCCAAGAAGCCCGCTTCTCCGGGGCTCCGCCCGTTCGGCGCTGAAAACGCTCCACTGGAGCGTTTTCCGGGCGCGCCTCACCCACGCCAGAACGCGACGGTGAAGAGGACATAGACGCTCATCAGTTCGAGCCGGCCGATCAGCATCGCCATCGCGAGCACCCATTTCGCCTGGTCCGGCAGCCCCGCGAAGTTACCTGCCGGGCCGATCTCCGGCCCCAGGCCCGGGCCAATATTGGCCACGGCCGTCGCCGCGCCCGACAGCGCCGTGATCATGTCGAGCCCCATCAGGCCCAGGATGGCCGTCACCACGCCCAGCGTCAGCATGAACATCACGAAGAAGGCGACGACGGAGCTCATGACATCGTCGGCCACCGTCCGGCCCTCATAGCGCGGGCGGAAGACGCCGGAGGGGCTGTGGAGCTGGCGGATCTGGCTCACGAGCGCCGCAAACAGAAGCTGGAACCGGAACACCTTCACCGAACAGCAGGTCGAACCCGCGCAGCCTCCGATCAGGCCGATCAGGAAGATCACGGCGACCGGGAAGCTGCCCCACAGGTTGTAGTTCGCACTCGCATAGCCCGTGCCGGTCATGATCGAGGTGGCGTTGAAGAGCGCCTTGCGGAACGCGGGCTCCGTCGGCTGCTCGGACACGGCAGTCTGCCAGAGCGCGAGCACCAGCACGGCGCCCGCGAGGATTGCCAGAAACGCGCGGATCTGGCTGTCGTGGAACAGCGGCTGGTGCGCCCCGGCGACAAGCTGGATGTAGCGCACGAAGGGCAGGCTCGCGAGGATCATGAAGATCGCGGCCATGTACTCCGCCGCTGGGGTGAACGCCGCGAAGCTGTTGTTGTAATTGGCAAACCCGCCTGTCGCCACCGTCGTCATCGCATGGGTGATCGCATCGAAGAGGCCCATGCCGGCGGCTCCGTAGCTCAGCGCGCAGGCCAGCGTCAGGACCAGATAGATGCCGGAGATCGAGCCCGCGATCTCCGCCGCGCGGGGCAGGATCTTGCCGAAGGTGTCGAACGCCTCGGACCGGAAGAGCTGCATGCCGCCCACCTTGAGCATCGGCAGGAAGGCGAGCGCGAAGACGATGATCCCGACGCCCCCCATCCATTGCAGCAGCGCGCGCCAGAGCAGCGTGCCGCGCGATAGCTGGTCGAGATCGGAGTAGATGGTGGAGCCTGTGGTGGTCAGCCCGCTCATCGCCTCGAAAAACGCATCGGTGTAGGAGACGGGCACCGGCCCGGTCCAGAGCGGGATCGCGCCGAAGATCGGCAGGCTCAGCCAGCAGGCGACCGTCAGAAGGAAGGTCTGGCGGATGTCGAGCCCGCGCGTGCGGCTGTTCGCACAGCTCAGGATCAGCGTGAGGCCCGCCATCATCGTCACCACGCTCGACAGCGCGAAGGTGCCGCTCGCCCCCGCCTCGGTCGGCAAGTCGATGAGCGCGGGCAGCAGCATGGCCGCGCCGAGGGCGAGGACAAGCAGCCCGACGACATAGCCGATTGGACGCAGGGAGATCATGCCGCGAGCCTTCGCGCTGCACTGCGGCACTGTCAAGCGGTCCGGTGGCTGGGACAGAGCGGGACGGCAGGAAGACCATCGTTGACGTGAGGCGTTCTCTCTTCGACAAGAGGGCCGTTTGCCAATCTGGGAGGCGTCGCAATGCCCGATCCGGCAGGAGCATCCTTCAAGGCTGCCGACGTGGTCGACCTCTACACGCATCGGCCACCCTACGCGCCGAAGATCTACGAGTACGTTGTCGAGCACGCGCTCTCCACCGGGCGCCTTCTGGATCTGGGATGTGGCGAGGGGAAGGTGGCGCGGCCGATGGCCAGGGTCTTCGGCCACGTCACGGCGGTCGATCCCTCGGCGAACATGATCGCGCTCGGACAGTCGCTGGAAAACGGCGCGGCTGAGAACCTGGAATGGATCGAGGCGACGGCGGAGGATGCGCCTCTGGTTGGCGCATTCGACGCGGTCACGTTCGCGTCGAGCATCCACTGGATGGATCCGGCGAGGCTGTTCCCGAAGCTCGCCGACCATCTGAATGCAAGCCATGTTCTTGCGATCATCGGGGGTGACGAGGCCTTCGCGCCGCCGTGGCACGACGAGTGGCGGCGGTTTCTCGCGAGATGGGTGCCCGAGATCACGGGCCTGCCGCTGGATTCGGAGGAATGGCGGGCATCGAGGCGGAAGCATCTGGATTACGTGGACGTCGTCGACAGCACCGAGTTCGTGTCCGACCCCTTCCGGCAGACGGTCGAGAGCTTCATCCTGTGCCAGCATTCCCGCGACACGTTCGCACTGCACAAGATGGGAGACCGGCGTGTTGAGTTCGATCGCGAGCTCGAAGCGCTCTTGCGGCCCCATGCGGATGGTGACGGAGAACTGACGTTCCGGGTGAAAACCAAGCTCACGCTCGCGACGCTTCGGACGATGTGACGCCACGGATCGCGGAGCAGGTTTCGCGGATGGAGGGGCGGCACCGGCCCCCGCATGAAGGCCGGTGCGGAGCGGTCAGCTCATCCGGTTGGTCGGATTGCCGATGACGGTCATGAATTCCTTGCGCGTCGCGGGGTCGTCGCGGAAGGCGCCGAGCATCGTAGAGGTCACCATGCTCACCCCCGGCTTGTGGACGCCGCGGGTGGACATGCAGTGGTGCTCGCCCTCCAGCACGACGGCGACGCCGTGGGGCTCCAGCGTGTCCATCAGGACCTGCGCGATCTGGGCGTTCATCTTCTCCTGCACCTGTAGGCGCTTGGCGAAGGCGTCGACGATGCGCGCGAGCTTGGAGATGCCGACGACGCGGCCCTTCGGCAGGTAGCCGACATGGGCCTTGCCGATGATCGGCGCCATGTGATGCTCGCAATAGCTCTCGAACCGGATATCGCGCAGGACGACCATCTCGTCGTAGCCCTCGACCTCCTCGAAGGTGCGCTGGAGGAGCTCGGCCGGATCCTCGTCATAGCCGCGGAACCAGTCGGAATAGGCCTTGGTCACGCGCTTGGGCGTGTCGAGCAGACCCTCGCGGTCGGGATCATCGCCGGCCCAGCGCAGGAGGGTGCGCACGGCATCCTCGGCTTCCTGCCGGGTGGGGCGCGCGGGCTTCGCGCGCTCGGTCTCGATGGTGATTTTGGGATCTTGAACGTTCATGGCGATCTCCCCGGATGCCGTTTTACACGGATACGTAGTCGGCCGGGGCATGGATCAGCCTGCGCCGACCGCTCCGGTTGGAGAGTCACATAGGGTGTCAGGGCGCCGTTACGACCGGCGCCCGGTCACGCCTTCGCCAGCGCCTGTGCGAAATCCGCGATCAGATCGTCGGCATCCTCCAGCCCCGCGGAGATGCGGATCGTGCCCGGCGTAATGCCCAGCGCGGCCCGTGTTTCCTCGTCCAGACGCTGGTGCGTCGTGGTGGCGGGATGGGTCAGGATGGTGCGCGCGTCGCCCAGATTGTTGGAGATGATGGCGACCGTCGCTGCATTCAGAAAGCGGAAGGCGGCGGCTTGGTCGGCGAGTTCGATGGCGAGCATTGTGCCGCCCGTCTCCATCTGGCTGGCTGCGACATCGTGCTGCGGGTGGTCGGCGCGGCCGGGATAGAGGACTCGGGTGACCGTGTTCTTCTCCGCGAACCAGTCGGCGAGGCGGGCGGCGGTGGCGGCCTGCGCGCGGACCCGCAGGTCGAGCGTCGTCAGCCCGTTCAGCATGACCCAGGCGTTGAAGGGGGAAAGCGCGCCGCCGGTGTGCTTGAGATAGGGCTCCAGCGTGCCGCGGATGAACTCCTCCGTTCCCAGCACGACGCCGCCGAGGCAGCGGCCCTGCCCGTCGATATGCTTGGTGGCGGAGTAGATGACGACGTCCGCCCCCCGCTCCATCGCGCGCATCAGGATCGGGGTGGCGAAGACGTTGTCGGCGACGACCATAGCCCCCTTGGCGTGGGCGATCTCGGCGACGCCGGCGACGTCTATGACTTCGAGAACCGGGTTCGACATGGTCTCGAAGAACACAAGCTTGGTGTCGTCGCGCACGGCGGCGCGCCACTGGTCGAGATCGGTGCCGTCCACGAACGTCACCTCCACGCCGAAGCGGGGCAGCAGCGTCTCCACGATGTAGAGGCAGGAGCCGAACAGCGCCCTGGCGCTGACCACGTGGTCCCCGGCCTTGAGCATGGAGAAGAGCGCACCGTTGACCGCCGCCATGCCCGACGCGGTGGCGAAGGCGGCCTCGGCCCCCTCGATCGCCGCGATCCGGTCCTCGAAGGCGGCGACGGTCGGATTGCCGTAGCGGGCGTAGATGAACTCGTCCTCTCCGAGTTCGATAAAGCGCTGCTCCGCGGCCTCGGCCGTCGGGTAGACGAAGCCCTGGGTGAGATAGACGGCCTCGGCCACCTCGCCGTATTGCGAGCGGCGGGCGCCGGAATGGACGAGCTTCGTGCGGTGCTGCCAGTCGGACGTATCGGTCATGGAGAGGTATCCTTTCCTCGCGCGGTCGATCGGCCCGCGCGGGGTCCGACCTCTTTAGCGGCTTGTTTTACGTGGCCCGCAATCCGGTTCGACAAATCGCCACGAGAGCCGCGATACGATGCGGACTGCGCGAGGTCAATGCCGCGGTCCGGCGCGCCCCTTTCGCAGTGCGTCACGGCTGCGCGAGCGTGCCCTGTGGAAAACGGGGACAAGCTTGGGATTAGGGCGCAAGTGCAACAGCTTTGCCAGCTCGGGTGCGCCGCCGCGCAGAGTCACGTTTTCTTCACGGAAACTAAACGGGCTTGTCGCAGGATGAGCCCATGCCTTCGCGAAACAAAATAATGCTGAGGCAGGCTGTCATGCGGTGCGTTGCAACGCCCGAGCAAGTGAGTGCCGATCGCACCGGCACTCCCGTCGATCCAGCGCTTGCGGAGCTGCTGGAGCGGCCCGGCCCCGTTACGATCCTGCTGCATGGCTTCAAGTTCTGCCCCCTCCACGAGCCCTCCGCGGGCGATCCGGCGCTGCGTGACCCGCACCGGCTGGTCTACGCGGCGGAGCCGGAGGTGCGCTGCGGCCGCATGGTGAGCTGGCCGGGTATGCTGGAGCGCAATGGCCCGGTGATCGGCGTCGGCTGGCCCGCGATGCATCGCGGGCGCGGCACCTGGGGGGCTATCGCGGGCTTTGCCGAGGTTTACGAGCGCGCGGGCGCCGTCGCGCGGCAGGTCGCGCGGCTCATGGACCGGATCGCCGCACTCGACCCGCATCGGCGCATCGACCTCGTCGGACACTCGCTGGGGGGTCGCGTGGCGCTCGCCGCCCTGCCCCACCTGATGCGGGCCGAACCGCGCCGGGTGCTCCTTTGGGGTGCGGCGGAGCGGCAGACGGTGGCGGACGCCGCAGTGGCCGAAGCCCCCGCGCGGACGGAGATCGTGAGCGTCACGGCCCGCAGCAACGCGCGCTACGACGCGATGTTCGAGTGCTTTGCGCCGGGCGCAGGCCGCAGCATGGGTCGCGGGCTCGACCGGCCGGGCCTCGCGACGCTGCAACTCGACGATCCGGTGACGGAGGCGTCGCTGAGCGTCCGCGGGCTGCCGCTCGACGCCTGGCCGCAGCGCCATTGCCACTGGAGCTTCTACCGCCGCGGCGGAACCGGCGCGCTCTATGCCGACCTGCTCGACCGGCCCGAGTTCTGGAGCCTGGAGCGGATCCGGGACCTTGCGATCGCGGACGAAAGCGACGCGCAAAGCGGCCTCTGGCAGAGCGTCGCCGCCTTCTTCCCGATGCAGGGGCCGCGGCGCGCCTGATCCTTCCTGGGGCTTGAACCGCCCTGCAATCCCGGCATGTTGAGGTCCAACCAAGAACAGGGGAGGACCGCGACGTGCCGCAACCGATCGAGCTCTATTACTGGCCCACGCCGAACGGATGGAAGATCACCATCGCACTGGCCGAGATGGACCTGCCCTACAACCTCAACCTCGTGAATATCGGCAAGGGCGAGCAGTTCGCGCCGGAGTTCCTGAAGCTCTCCCCCAACAACCGGATGCCCGCGATCCTGGATCCCGAGGGGCCGGACGGGGCGCCGATCTCGCTCTTCGAGTCCGGTGCGATCCTGCAGTACCTCGCCCGCAAGACCGGGACGTTCTGCGGATCGACGGAGCGGGAGCGGATCGAGGTTGACCAGTGGCTGATGTGGCAGATGGGCGGGCTCGGGCCGATGGCAGGCCAGGCGCACCACTTCCTAAAGTACGCGCCCGCGATGGAGCCCCCGAACGACCTTCCTTACGCCAAGGACCGCTACCGGAATGAGACCGGGCGGCTCTACGGCGTGCTGAACAAGCGGCTGGCGGATCGGGAATACGTGGCCGGCGACTTCTTCTCCATCGCCGACATGGCGATCTGGCCCTGGGCGAGCCTGTGGGAGGGGCAGCAGCAGGACCTCGATGACAAGCCGCACATGAAGGACTGGCTCGACCGTTGCGCCGCGCGCCCCGGCGTGCAGGCGGGCCGGGCGGTGGCCGCCGAGTTGCGCCAGAACCTCCAGGATCAGAAGGACACGCACAAGGTCCTCTTCGGGCAGAAGGCGGGCAACTGATGAAGAGCGGACAGCACATCCTCGCCCTCGACCAGGGCACGACCTCCTCGCGCGCAATCGTCTTCGACGACAAGCTGCGGCCCGTGGCGACGGGGCAATACGAGTTCACCCAGCACTTCCCCCAGCCCGGCTGGGTCGAGCACGATCCGGAGGAGATCTGGAGCTCCACGCAGCGCGCGGTGCGCACGGCGCTGACCGATGCGGAGCTGACGGGGCGTGGGATCGCCGCGATCGGCATCACCAACCAGCGTGAGACCGTGGTGGTCTGGAACCGCGAGACGGGCGAGGCGATCCACCGCGCCATCGTCTGGCAGGACCGCCGCACGGCGGAGACGACGGCGAAGCTGCGCGACGATGGCCGCGAGGCGATGGTGACGGAGCGGACGGGGCTGCTCTTAGACCCCTACTTCTCCGCCTCCAAGCTCGCCTGGCTGCTCGATCACGTGGAGGGCGCGCGGGCGGACGCGGAGGCCGGGCGCCTCGCCTTCGGCACGGTCGATAGCTGGCTGATCTGGAAGCTGACGGGCGGCGCGCGGCATGTGACGGACGCGACGAACGCCGCGCGCACCATGCTCTACAACATCCACGAGGGGCGGTGGGACAGCGAGATGCTGTCGCTCTGGAACATCCCCGCCGCGATGATGCCCGAGGTGCTCGACTGCGCCGCGGAGTTCGGCGAGACCACGGACGAGACGATGGGCTGCGCCATCCCGATCCGCGGCGTGGCGGGGGACCAGCAGGCAGCGACCGTCGGCCAGGCGTGCTTCGAACCGGGGATGCTGAAATCGACCTACGGGACGGGATGCTTTGCGCTGCTGAACACCGGGGAGACGGCGGTGCGGTCGGAGAACCGGCTGCTCACCACCATCGGCTACCAGCTCGACGGCACACCGACCTACGCGGTGGAAGGCTCGATCTTCATCGCCGGGGCAGCGGTGCAGTGGCTGCGTGACGGGCTTCGGATGATCCACTCGGCCGGTCAGACGCAGGGGCTGGCGGAGGACGCGGACCCCGCGCAGAACGTCTACCTCGTGCCCGCCTTCACCGGCCTCGGCGCGCCCTACTGGGATGCGGAGGCGCGCGGGGCGCTCTACGGCCTCACCCGCAACACCGGTCCGGCGGAGATCGCGAAGGCGACGCTGGAGAGTGTCGCCTACCAGACCCGCGACCTCTTCGAAGCGATGAAGAAGGACGGCGCGGGCGGCGACGTGGTGCTGCGCGTGGATGGCGGCATGACGGCGAGCGACTGGACGATGCAGGCGCTGGCCGATCAACTTCAGGCCCCCGTCGACCGGCCCGTGGTGCGGGAGACGACGGCGCTTGGGGCGGCGTATCTCGCCGCCTATCAGTCCGAGCTCGCCGGACCGCCGCAGGAGTTCGCCAAGGGCTGGCAGCGCGAGCGTCAGTTCGCGCCGAAGATGCCGACGGAGGATGCGGACCGGAAATACGCAGGCTGGCGCGACGCGGTGCGGCGCACCCTGAGCTCCACCTGATGTGGGCCGCGGCCGCCCTGCTCTGGATCGTTGCGGTGGTGACGCCGGGGCCGAACTTCTTCGTCATCGCGCGGCTGGCGGCGGCGAACGGGCGGCTGGCGGCCTTGGGCGCCGTCGCAGGCGTTGCGGTGGGCACGGCGGTCTGGGGGCTGGCCGGGCTCTTCGGCATCCGGGCGCTGTTCGCGCTGGCGCCGGGCGCCTTCGTGATGCTGAAGCTGGTGGGCGGCGCCTACATCCTGTGGCTCGGGGTGAAGGCGCTGCGCGGGGCGCTTGTAGGTGGCGCGGAGCCGGAAGTTGCGCCCGGCCACGGCTTCCGCCTGGGCCTGATGACCAACCTCGCCAATCCGAAATCGGCGGCGTTCGTCGCGGCGCTGTTCGCCGCGACTCTGCCGCCGGATCTGAGCCTCGCGGCCGGGCTGACGGCGGTGGCGATGATCGTCGCGATCTCCGCCGGATGGTACGCGCTGGTGGCCCTCGCCCTCTCCCGCCCCGTGGTGCGGCGAGGCTACCTGTCACTGCGGCGCGGCGTGGACGCGGCAGCCGGGACGATCTTCGCGGCCTTCGGGCTCTCGATGATCCGCGACGCGGTGCGCCCATGATCTGGACCGTTGAGGCACCGCCGGGCCGGATCGGCATCATGGGCGTTCCGCGCTCGGCGGAGGATATCGAGAGGATCGTGGACTGGGACGCCGGCATGGTCCTGTCGATGACCACCGCCGCCGAGATGCCGATCACGCTGTCGCAACCCCTGTCGGACCACGGCATCGGGTGGGAGCACCTGCCGATCCCCGACTGGCGCGCGCCACCCGCGGAGGTGCAAGCCCTCTGGCGCGATGTCGGCCCGCGCGTGCATGCGGTGCTCGACGACGGCAAGGGGGTCATCGTGCACTGCCGCGGCGGCTGCGGACGCTCCGGCATGATGGCGCTGCGCCTGCTCGTCGAACGGGGAGAGGCCGCCTCGAAGGCCCTCGATCGCATCCGGAAGGTCCGCCCCTGCGCGGTGGAGACCGATGCGCAGTACAGCTGGGCCGCCGCCGTTTGACGGTTGCAAATCGCCGCCGCAGCCTGACCTGAAAAACGGGGAGAAACGACATGACGGTCCTGATCGCGGGCGCGGGCATCGGCGGGCTGACGCTGGCGCTGAGCCTGCACGAGGCGGGCGTGCCCGTCCGGGTCTTCGAGGCGGTGCGCGAGATCAAACCGCTGGGCGTCGGCATCAACGTGCAGCCCCACGCGGTGCGGGAGTTGCAGGCCATGGGCCTGTCGGATGCGCTCGACCGGGTGGGGCTGAAGACGGAGGAGGTCGCCTACTTTTCCTCCCACGGGCAGCTCGTCTGGGCCGAGCCGCGGGGGCTGAAGGCGGGCTACCGCTGGCCGCAATACTCGCTACACCGCGGCGGCCTGCAGATGGAACTCTACCACGCGCTGATCGAGCGGGCGGGGCCGGAGGCGGTGACGACCGGCGCCATGGTCTCGGGCTGGGTCGAGGACCCGGACGAGGTGGAGGTCCAGCTCACCGACCGCAAGAGCGGGGAGAGCCGGGGGCTGGTCCACGGCTCCCTCCTGATCGGCTGCGACGGGATCAACTCGACGGTGCGCAGCGTGCTCTATCCCGACGAGGGGCCGCCCGCCTGGGGCGGCATCATGATGTGGCGCGGCGTGACCGAAGGGCCGCGCTATCGCACCGGGCGCACGGTTGCGATGACCGGCTGCAAGCGGCGCAAGTTCGTGGCTTACCCGATCGCGGACACCGAGGGCGGCAGCCTGATCAACTGGATCGCCGACCTCGCCTTCCCGCCGGAGCACCTCTTCGCCCGGCAGGACTGGAACCGGCCCGGCGATCCGGCGGACATCCTGCCGCATTTCGCGGACTGGTCCTTCGACTGGCTCGACGTGCCGGACCTGATCCGGCGGGCCGAAAGCATCTGGGAATACCCGATGGTCGACCGTGATCCCCTGCCCCGCTGGCGGCACGGCCGGGTGACGCTGCTGGGTGACGCAGCGCACGCGATGTATCCCATCGGCTCGAACGGGGCGAGCCAGACGGTGCTCGACGCGCGCGTTCTGGCGCGGGAGATCGCGCGGCAGGGCGCCGGTATCGCGGCGCTCGACACCTACGAGGCGGAGCGGCGCGAGGCGACCTCAGCCATCGTGCTGGCCAACCGCGGCGACGGGCCCGATGCGGTGCTCGACATCGTGGAGGGCCGCGCGCCGCAGGGCTTCGAGCGGATCGAGGATGTGCTGAGCCGGGAGGAGCTTGCGACGGCCGCCGACGGTTACAAGCGGATCGTGGGCGGGGACATGGCGCGGCTCAACGCCTCCGAAGCGATCCGGGTCGCATGAAGCTCGCCACGGTCGCACTGCCGGTGCCGGATTACGATGCGGCGATCGCGTTCTTCACGGCCGCCGGGTTCGAGCTGCTGGAGGACACGGCGCTCGGCGGCGGCAAGCGCTGGGTGAAGGTCGGCGCGCCCGAAGGCGGCTCGGCGCTGTTGCTGGCGCAGGTGGCCGACCCGGTTCCGGCGGCGGGTGGTCGGGTCGCTTTCTTTCTGGAGACGGCCGAGTTCGAGGCGACGGCCGCGCGGCTGGAGACGGCGGGTGCCATGTTCGAGGAAGCGCCGCGCGACGAGCCCTATGGCCGCGTCGCCGTCTGGCGCGATCCGTGGGGCAACCGCTGGGACCTGATCCAGCCGGCCTGAGCCGGCCGAGGGATCGTCAAACGCTGTGGCGGCTGCCGGGTGCGGGCGGCGGATGGGGCGGGCCGGCGAAGCACTGGGCGTTCTCCATCCAGCGCTGGGCGACCTCGCCTTCGACCACCAGCGCCGTATCGGCCACGTTCCGCGTCTGCGTTACGACCTGGGCGAAGTGCTCGGCCTCACCCTCGATCCGGCCTGCGGCTGCGTCCCCCCATTCCTTCACCTCGTCACCGATGGTCAGGCGGACGAGCGGCATGGTCTCGGGCACCGGCCAGTCGCGTACCTGGTGGGTCCAGCCGAAGGTGTTGATGCCGAGCATGACCACATTCCACAGCCGCGGCGTGGGTTTTCGGTCGAGCCCCGCGACGTCGTAGATCGCCTGCCCGTGCGACCAGACCTCCATGATCCGCGCCGTCATCGACGAGCGGACCGACATGGACGGCCCCGCCCATTTCAGGCGACGCTTGGGGTCCTCCGCCGCCCATTCCGCACCCATCCGCTCGTAGCGGGCCTGCCAGGCGGCGACCAGCGCCCGGCCCGTGGCAGGCACCAGCTCGAGCTCGGTCACCCGCGTGTTGCCGCCCATCACGGCGGCCCCGGCCTTGGGGATCGTGGCGAGGAACGCCTCCTCATCCGTGCGGGCGAGGTCGGCGAGGCCGTCCCAGACGTGGAGGTGGCGGACGATCTCCTCGACCGTCCAGCCCTTGAAGAGGGTGGGCGTGGCGAGGAACGCCACCGGACGGGCGGCGATCACGCGGTGGAGCGCGCGGGCTTCCTCCAGAAAGTCGATGGCCTGCTGCATCATCCGATCTCCCAATCCTTGAGGACGTCGTCGAGATCCGCGCCGCGGGCGGGCGGCGGGCGGTCGAGCGCGCCCGGCGTGCGCGACAGGCGCGGGGCGGGCGCGGGCTGCGTGACGCCGTCGCGGGTCTCGAAGGTCCGGCGGGCGGCGTTGTGCGGATGCTCCGGCGCCTCGGCAAGCGAGAGGACGGGCGCGACGCAGGCATCGGTGCCCTCCAGCAGCTCCATCCACTCGGCGCGGGGGCGGGTGGCGAAGAGCGCGGCGAGGCGGGCCGAGAGCTCGGGCCAGGAGGCCGGGTCATGCTGGGGCGCGGTACAGTCCGCCCCCGTGAGCTCCAGCAGGCAGGCGTAGAACTGCGGCTCGATGGCACCCACCGCGAGCCACTTGCCATCGGCGCATTCATAGCAGCGGTAGTAATGCGCAGCACCGTCGAGCGCGTTGCTCGCCCGCCGATCTTGCCACAGCCCGTTCGCCGCCATCCCGTAGATCATCGCCATCAGATGCGCCGTCCCGTCGGTGATCGCGGCGTCCACCACCTGCCCCTTGCCGGAGGTCCCGCGCTCCACCAGCGCTGCAAGCAGTCCAGCCACCAGGTACATCCCCCCGCCGCCGAAATCGCCGACGAGGTTGAGGGGCGGCACCGGGGCCTCGCTGCCGATCGCGTGCAGCGCGCCGGTCAGCGCGATGTAGTCGATGTCGTGCCCGGCGGCATGGGCCAGCGGGCCGTCCTGCCCCCACCCGGTCATGCGCCCATAGATCACCCGGGGGTTCGCCGCGAGCGCCACGTCGGGGCCGAGCCCGAGCCGCTCCATCACGCCGGGGCGAAAGCCCTCGATCAGCAAGTCCGCCTTGCCGATGAGGGAGAGGGCGAGCGCGTGGCCCTCCTCCGACTTCAGGTCGGCCACCACCGAGCGGCGGCCGCGCGCCAGCACGTCGTAGTCCATCGGGAAAAGATCGCCGCCGCCGGGCCGGTCGATCCGCACCACGTCAGCGCCCATATCCGCCAGCCACATCGCGGCGAAGGGGCCCGGCCCCAGCCCTGCGAACTCCACCACGCGGATGCCCTTGAGTGGCCCCACCGGTTCCCTCCCCGTCTTTTGGCCAGAGCGTGGCCGAAACCGCCCGCGGCCACAAGGGCTTGACCCCGGCGGGCGGCCCCGGCCTTGTGAGCCCTGAGACGAGGAGGACGAACCATGACCGGCGGCGAGCTTTTGATGCAGTGCATTCTGGCGCAGGGCGGCCGCATGGGCTTCGGCGTGCCGGGGGAGAGCTACCTCGCCCTCCTCGACGCGATGCGCGACGCGCCGTTCCGCTTCGTCAATGCGCGGCACGAGGGGGGTGCTGCCTTCATGGCGGAGGCTTGGGGCAAGCTCACCGGCGAGGTCGGCCTCTCCTTCGTCACACGCGGACCAGGAGCCACGAACGCCGCCATCGGCGTGCATTCGGCGATGCAGGCCTCCACCCCGATGATCCTCTTCGTCGGACAGGTGGGGGCGGAGATGCGGGGCCGCGAGGCGTTTCAGGAAGTCGACTACCGCGCCGCCTTCGGCCCCCTCGCGAAATGGGCGGTGGAGATCGAACAGGCCGACCGCATCCCCGAGATCGTGGCGCGGGCCTGGGCGACCGCCCAATCCGGCCGCCCGGGTCCGGTGGTCGTCGCCCTGCCCGAGAACGTGCTGAGCGCCGAGGTCTCGGCCCCCGTCTGCCGCCCGGTCGTCGTCGCGGAACCGGCGCCGTCGGCGGAGGACGTGGCGGCCGCGATCGACGCGCTTGCAAAGGCGGAGCGCCCCCTGATCCTCGCCGGAGGGTCCGCCTGGCGCGACACGGGCCGCGCCGACCTGCAGGCCTTCGCCGAGGCCGCGGACATCCCGGTCGTCGTGAGCTTCCGCCGGCAGGACGTGATGGACAACGCCTCGCCCTGCTATGCGGGCGACGCGGGCGTCGGGATGCCCGCGGCCACGGCGCGGCTGATCCGGGAGGCGGACGTGATCCTCGCTATCGGGCCGCGCTTCGGGGAGATGACGACGGACGGCTACACGCTCCTGCGCGCACCCGATCCGGAGCAGGTGCTGATCCACGTGCATCCTTCGGCCGACGAGATCGGGAAGATCTATACACCGCGGCATGCGATCGTGTCCGGGCCAAACCGGATGGCGGCGGCACTGCGGGACGCGGGCCTTCGGCCAGTGGCGGCCCGGGCGGGGTGGCGCGAGACCGCCCGCGCCGGCGTCGAGGCGGTCTTCCGCACCCGCCCCCAGCCCTCGCCAGTCGATATGGTCGCGGTCTGCGCCCATCTGCGCGAGGTGCTGCCGCCGGACACTATCCTGACCAACGGTGCCGGCAACTTCGCCACCTGGCCCTCCCGCCACGTGCCGTTGGGTGGGGGCCGGAGGCTCCTCGCCCCGCAATCGGGTGCGATGGGCTACGGCATCCCCGCCGCCATCGCCGCGAGCCTGGAGGCGCCGGAGCGCACGGTGGTCTGCTTCGCCGGCGACGGCGACTTCCAGATGACCGGCATGGAGCTTGCGACCGCGGCGCAGGAAGGAGCCCGACCCATCGTGCTGGTCCTCGACAACCGCAGCTACGGCACGATCCGCATGCACCAGGAACGGCACTTTCCGGAGCGGGTGTCCGGCACCGATCTCAGCAACCCCGACTTCGCGGCCCTGGCGCGTGCCTGCGGCCTTCACGGCGCCCACGTCGCCCGGACCGAGGACTTCCCGGCCGCCTTCGACGCCGCCTTGGGCTCCGGAACCGCCGCAGTCCTGCACCTCGACATCGCGACGGAAGCGATCACCCCGGGCCAGACCATCGCCGAAATCCACGCGGCCGCGTCCGGGTGACTGACTGCCTCAGACTTTGCTATTTTCGGCCAAAACAGTCGCGACAAGGGCGTGCTAACCTTCATTGCAAATCGCGTTCACAATCATCGACGAGGGAGTTGTCGGGGATCGGTCATGCTTAAGCTGTCACGGCAGCCCAAGTCGCGGGGTGGTGCATAAGACGCGGAAAAATAACATTTAACCGAGCTTCTTTCAGGTGAAACGCTGCCTCAGCGCTTCTTCTGACCGACCTTCCGCGCCTGCGCCGCCGCCGCCTTCAGCTCCTCGGCGATCTCGTCGGCCTCGTCGGGGTCGAAGTCCAGCGGCAGCTCCACCCCGTCGCCCTCGACATAGAGGCGCACCATGCCCCGGTCGGTCGGGCCGATCTGCAGGTTTGCCGCGATGTCGCTTTCGCTGTTGATGCCCATGGTGCAATCTCCTTTGCCGCGCCACGTATAGCGGGCCGCCGCGCATGTCCAGATCGCCCCTTGCAATCGGTCAGGCCCGGCGGTATTTCGCAGGCCAGTGCCGACATAGCTCAGTAGGTTAGAGCGCTTGATTGTGGATCAAGAGGTCCCCCGTTCGAGCCGGGGTGTCGGTACCATCCCCTCCGGACCCGTCTAAGCGATGTAGATCGCCCGGAAATCGTTGACGTTGGTCAGCGTCGGTCCGGTCACGACCTGGGCGCCCAGCGCCTCGAAGAGGCCGTGGCCGTCGTAGTCGCGCAGCGCCCGGGCGAGGTCGCCGCGGTCCGTGTCGGGCCCGATCACGGCGCCCGCGACCTCCGCCGCGCCATCGACGCCGTCCGTATCGGCGGCGAGCGCATGGATGCCGGATGCGCCGTCGAGCGCCTCCATCAGGCCCATCAGGAACTCCACATTGCGCCCGCCTCGACCCGGCGCGCCCTTGGGCAGCGTTACCGTGGTTTCCCCACCCGACAGCAGCACGCAAGGCGGACGGATCGGCAGGCCATGGGTCTTCACCGACAGGGCGATCCCGGCCATGGCACGTCCGACCTCGCGCGCCTCACCCTCGATCGCGTCGCCGAGGATCAGGCAGGGCACGGGGGCCACCGCCTCCGCCGCGCGCAGGCTCATCAGCGGCGTGGCGATCATGCGCAGCTCGGTCCCGGGCAGCGCATCCGGCGTCTCGTTGGCCGGATCGGCGAGGGCGTGGCGGATGCTCTCCGGCAGGTCGAGGCGGTAGCGCGCCACGATCTCCAGCGCGTCTTCCAGCGTCGTCTTGTCCGCGACCGTGGGGCCGGAGGCGATGTCCGCCGGATCGTCGCCCGGCACGTCGGAGATCACAAGCGTCAGCACCCGCGCCGGCGCCGCCGCCGCCGCGAGCCGCCCGCCCTTCACCGCCGAGACGTGCTTGCGCACGCAGTTCATCTCATCGATGGACGCACCGGAGGCGAGCAGCGCGCGGTTCAGCGCCTGCTTGTCGGCGAGGCTCACGCCCGGCGCGCCGAGCGACAGCAGCGAGGAGCCGCCCCCGGAGATCAGCGCCACCATCAGGTCGCCTTCGCCGAGGCCGGTGGCGAAGTCCAGAATGCGCCGCGCCGCCGTCTCTCCCGCCGCATCGGGGACGGGGTGTGCGGCCTCGACGATCTCGACCCCTTCGCAGGGGACCGCATGGCCGTAGCGCGTGACGATCAGGCCCTCGCAGGGACCCCACGCCGCCTCCAATGCCGCGCCCATGGCGGCCGAGGCCTTGCCCGCGCCGACCACAACGACCCGGCCCTCGGGCTTCGGCGGCAGATGCTCGGCGAGGACCTTCGCGGGCAGCGCCGCCTCCACCGCCGCGCCGAAGAGATCCCGCAGGAGCCGCTCGGGGTTCAAAGCGCGGCCTGCGCGGTGACGGAGCGCATGGCGATCGCCACCTCGTGATGCAGGTGCCGGGCAAAGGAGCGCATGACGAAGATCCTGACCCCACCCTCGATCCCCACGACCAGCGCCATGAGATGCGCAAACTCGCTGCGCTGCGCCGTGCCGGTGGCGATGGTCGCGGGGTCAAGCGGACAAAGGCGGGCCAGCACCCCCTCCCAACCCGAGCCCGTCAGGTCGAGCGCCGCCCAACCGTCGGACTGGTCCGTGACCCGGCCCTCGGGACGGTCGCCGAAGACGAACCAGTGCGCATGATCGGCGCGGATCGCCTTGGCGGTCGGGGCGGTATCGACGGCGACGGACCACATCCGCTCGATCGGGTACTCGGAGAGGCGCAGGCCGCCAGCAGTCAGCGGCAGTTCGCAGGTGGCAAAGGGGGAAGTCGCGGTGAGGGTCATTACCGAAGACTCTCACAACGAGCGCCGATGGCATCCAAGGGCGCGCACCGACGAAAGACTTTCGCCCGGCGGTACCGCCGGGCAGCGCCCGAGCCTCCCCCCGGGAGGGCGCTTTGCAGCCTCTCAAGTCGCTCCGCCGTGGATTGTCTTGAGGGGACAACGCCTTGAGCGACCGTCACGAGGGCGCCCACCCAGGCTCGGGCGCGGCCCTCCGCAAACAGTGTCGTCGTATCGTTCACCGCTTCACGCACGCATCCGCTCCCCATCCGGGTCGAAGAAGACCGGATCACAGATCTCGCACGTCACGTCCGCTCCGCGCAACAGGTCGACGGCCCGGATCCGCTCGCCATGCCGCGCGCGACCGTTCACGAGGAAGCCCAGCGCCAGCGGCCCCAGCGTCGGCGAGATGCAGGCCGAGGTGATGTAGCCCTGATCCGTGCCCGTACCCGGCACCGCGCCCTCCGCGAAGAGATGCGCTCCGGCAAGCAGCCGCCCCTCCTCGACCGCGCGCAGACCCACCAATTGCTGGCGGTCCGGCCCAATCAGGCCGGGCCGCGCGGCCAGCACCTTGCCGATGCAATCCTTGGAAGGGCTGATCATGCGACCCATGCCGAGGTCCTCCGCAGTCACCCGGCCATGGATCTCGGAATGGGTGAGATAGCCCTTCTCGATACGCAGGATGTTGAGCGCCTCCATCCCGTAGAGCCCGCCGCCGCGCGCCTCCGCCTTCTCGGCCAAAAGCCTTGCGAGCGCATCGCCGTAGCGGGCGGGCACGGCGACCTCGTAGGCCTGCTCGCCGGAGAAGGAGATGCGGAAGAGGCGGCCCGGCACGCCCGCAACGATGGTCTCGACAAAGGCCATGAAGGGGAGCGCCTCGGTAGAGAGATCCGCCTCCACCACCTCCGCCAGCAGGTCGCGCGCCTGCGGTCCGGCGACGGCGAACTGCGCCCACTGATCCGTTACAGAAATCACCGACACATCGGAATTCTGTAACAGAACCTGCGCGCAGAATTCGATATGGGACATCACCTCCCCGGCCGCCGCGGTGGTCGTGGTGATGACGTAGTGCTCCGTCCCCAGCCGCGCGCAGGTGCCGTCGTCCATCACGTGGCCGTCTTCGCGCAGCATCAGGCCGTAGCGCACCCGGCCCTCCTTCAGCGTGGACATCTTGCCGGTGTAGATGAGGTCGAGCAGCGCCTGCGCCCCCGGCCCCTGCACGTCGATCTTGCCGAGCGTGGTGACGTCGCAGATGCCGACTGTGTTGCGCACGTAGCCGACCTCGCGATCGGCGGCGGTTTTCCAGTCCTCGCCGCCCTGCGGATAGTAGGCGGCGCGATGCCAGAGCCCGGCTTCGAGGAACGCCGCCCCCCTCTCCACCGACAGATCATGCGAAGGCGTCAGGCGGTGCGGCGCGAACTGATCTTCCCGCGCGCGGCCGGCCATCGCGGCGATGGGCACGGGCGTGTAGGGCGGGCGGAAGGTGGTGGTGCCGACCTGCGGGATCTCCCGGCCCGAAAGCTCGGCGAGCACCGCGAGACCGCCGACATTGGAGAGTTTACCCTGATCGGTCGCCATGCCGAGCGTGGTGTAGCGCTTCATGTGCTCGACGGAGGTGAAGGCCTCGCGGTGGGCGAGTGCGACGTCCTTCACGGTCACGTCGTTCTGGAGGTCGAGCCAGGCGCGGCCCTTCGCCTCCACATGCCAGAAGGGGGTGATGCGGGTGGGGCCGTCCTCGGCCTCGGGCACCTCGCCGCCGCCCCCGGCCTCGGCCCCGGCGCGCAGGGCGGCTGCCGTCGAGAAATCGCCGTTCGCCGCTCCGATGGCCGTGAGGCCCGGTACCGCGTTCTCCGCCGGGACGAAGGCCGCGATGTCCTCACGCCAGACCGGGCGTCCGTTCATTTGGCAGGTAAGGTGGACCGAGGGGTTCCAGCCGCCGGAAACGGCGAGGCAGTCGCAGGCGATCCGCTCGGTCCGGCGACCGTGGCGCACCTCGATGCCCTTCAGCCCCCAGTGGCCGCTGGTGGAGATCACCTCGCCTTGGATCAAACGGGCCTGCACGTCGGGCGCCGTGCCTTCGCGCGTGTCGATGAGGGCCGCGACCTCGATGCCCGCCGCCTCCAGATCGCGGACCGTCCGCCAGCCGTCGTCGTTGTTGGTGAAAACAGCGATCCGCTTGCCGGGGGCGACGCCGTAGCGGTGGAGGTAGGCGCGCACGGCGCTCGCCTGCATCACGCCGGGGCGGTCGTTGCCGGGGAAGGCGATCAGGCGCTCATGCGCCCCGCCCGCCAGCACCGCGCGCCGGGCGGCGATCCGCCAGAAGGTGCCGCGGGGGCAGTGCTGCGGCAGCGTGCCGAGATGCTCGGCGACCCGCTGATAGGCGCCGTAGGTGCCGCCGTCATAGGCGCCGGTGACGGTGGTGCGGGTCATCAGCGTCACGTTGGGCAGCGCGGCCAGTTCCGCCGCGACCCCGGCGGCCCAGTCGGCGCCGCTCGTGCCGCCGATCTCGAAGCTCTCAGCGTCCAACCGCCCGCCCGGCCGCACATCCTCGTCGACGAGGATCACCCGGTCGCCCCGCCGGGCGGCGGTGAGTGCCGCCATCAGGCCCGCGGGCCCTGCGCCGATCACCAGGAGATCGCAATGGGCGAAGGCCTTGTCATGGGCCTCCGGCACCTCGCCGGACAGCGCGCCGAGCCCCGCGGCACGGCGGATCATAGGCTCGTAGACCTTCTCCCAGAAGCTCTTGGGCCACATGAAGGTCTTGTAGTAGAAACCCGCGCCCAGGAACGGCGCGAGCCGGTCGTTCACCCCCATCAGGTCGACGGCGAGCG
Source organism: Pontivivens ytuae (assembly GCF_015679265.1). Classification (NCBI taxonomy): domain Bacteria; kingdom Pseudomonadati; phylum Pseudomonadota; class Alphaproteobacteria; order Rhodobacterales; family Paracoccaceae; genus Pontivivens; species Pontivivens ytuae. Next base: position 2,917,326 of record NZ_CP064942.1, on the reverse strand, counting down.
AGGGCCAGCGGTTCTGGGAGGCGGCGTCGAGCCCGTCGAAGATCTCTTGCGTGGTGGCCCGCACATTGGGCCGGTCACCGATGGTGAAGAGCGCATTGGGCTCCTCGGAGCCCGCCGTCACAACGCCGCGCGGCCGGTGATACTTGAAGGACCGGCCCATCAGCCGGGTGCCCCCTGCGAGCAGGGCGGAGGCTAGCGTATCGCCCTTCATCCCCGGATGCCCGCGGCCGTCCACGGTGAAGCGCACCGAGCGCGACCGGTCGATCCGGTTGCCGTGGGAGGGAAGCCTCATGCCCGCTCCACCTTCAGAATCTGGTGGGTGCGCGTGTCCCGCTCGACCCGCAGCCACGCGCGACAGCCCGAGGCGTGCTGCCAGAGCTCAGCATGGGGTCCGGCGGGGTTGTCGCGCAGGTGGACATAGGCGTCCCAGGCCTCGGCGGACGCCTCCGCCCCCGGCCGGTCGGCCAGCCGCGCGTCCCCGAGATAGGAGAACTCCCGCAGGTCGCGTTCGCCGCAGAGGGGACAGGTGATCCTCATCGCAGGTCCAACGCCTGGAACGAAATGACATTGCTCCGCTCGACCACAGCCTTCAGGCCCTGTGCAGGTGCCGCCCGCTCGATCTCGTCGATCTGTTTGCGGATGCCGCGGTTCACGATGAAGAGCCAGATCAGTCCGCCGAAGAAGGTCAGCGACCCGGCGGCGAACAGCTCGAACACCTCGTTTGCCAGCAGCCACTGATCCGCATCGGGATCGGCCGAGAGCCCCATCAAGGCGATTACCGCACCGAAGGAGATGAGGACACCGATGCCCAACAGCTTCTTCTGCTTCTTGCCGAGTTCCGCTACCGCCCGGCGCAGCTCCTCCGGCACCCGGTCCTCCCAGTATTCGATCCGTTCAGCCACGCCCCACCTTCATCTTTCCCGAAATACGCACGATCCCGCCCTCAATGCCGGTTGGGACGCGCCCCGGTCCCTTCCTCGTCCAGAAGATGCCCGGTGGCGAAGCGGTCGAGGCGGAACTTGGCGGCGACCTCGTGCGGTTCGCCCGTCGCGATCAGGTGGGCGAAGCACCAGCCCGAGGCGGGCGTCGCCTTGAAGCCGCCATAGCACCAGCCGCCATTGAGGAAGAGCCCGTCCACCGGCGTGCGGTCGATGATCGGCGAGCCGTCCATGGTCATGTCCATGATCCCGCCCCACGACCGCAACAGCTTCGCCTGGCCGATCATCGGGACCATGCTCATCCCGGCCTCCATCACGTGCTCGACCATGGGCAGGTTCCCGCGCGCGGCGTAGGAGTTGTAGAAGTCGAGGTCGCCACCGAAGACCAGTCCGCCCTTGTCCGACTGGCTGATGTAGAAATGGCCCATGCCGAAGGTGACGACGCCGGGGATGCAGGGCTTCAACCCTTCGGAGACGAAGGCCTGCAGCACGTGGCTCTCGATCGGCAGGCGCAGGCCCGCCATCTCGCCCACCTGGGAGGTGCGCCCGGCGACCGCCATCCCGACCTTGCCGGCGGCGATGGAGCCGCGGGTGGTCTCCACCCCCGTCACGCGGCCATCGGTGATCTGGAAGCCCGTGACCTCGCAGTTCTGGATCAGGTCGACGCCCATCCGGTCCGCCCCGCGTGCATAGCCCCAGGCGACCGCGTCGTGCCGCGCCGTGCCGCCGCGCCGGTGCAAGAGCCCGCCGCGGATCGGAAAGCGCTGGTTGTCGTGGTTGAGAAAGGGGGCATGGGCCCGCACGCCACCGGCATCCAGCAGCTCCGCATCGTCGCCCTGCAGGAGCATCTGGTTGCCGCGCCGCGCAAACGCGTCCACCTGCCCGTCCGAATGGGCGAGGTTCAGGACGCTGCGCTGGCTCATCATGGTGTTGTAGTTGAGCTCCTGCTCCATCCCCTCCCACAGCTTGAGGGAGTGGGAGTAGAACTCCGAATTGCCGGGCAGCAGGTAGTTGGCGCGCACGATCGTCGTATTCCGCCCGACATTGCCGCCGCCCAGGTACCCCTTCTCCAGCACTGCGACGTTGGTAATGCCGTGGTTCTTGGCGAGGTAATAGGCGGTGGTCAGCCCGTGCCCGCCGCCGCCGATGATGACGACGTCGTAGCGCGACTTCGGCTCCGGCGTGCGCCAGACCGGCCGCCAGCCCTTGTTGCCGGTCAGTCCCTCGCGAATGATCCTGAAGGCCGAATAACCCATGGCGCCACCTGAGCTTGCGCAGCGGGCCGAGGCAAGGGCGCTTGCGACGGCCCGGTGTCGTTTTCAGGGCATCGCCTGCCGCGCGGCATCAAGCCAGCCGAGACCCGCCTTGGTCGCACCCGCCGGGCGGTACTCGCAGCCCATGGCGAGGTCCGGCGTGGCGCGCGCCGCCGCGACGATCAGCGCGATCTCGTCGGGGCCAGGCTCGTGGCGGCCGGAGAAGCCCGCGACCTGCCAGTGGGCGACCAGCGGCGCGTGGCGCGCGATGCGGTCCGCGACCTCGCCGTGGATCCGGTGGCAATGGTAGAGGTCGAATTGCAGCCGCAGGTTCGGCAGGTCCATCCCGGCCACCAGCGCTGCGCCTGCATCCATGTCGGCGAGGTGATAGCCCGGCATGTCCACCGGGTTGATCGGCTCGACAGTCAGAGTGAGATCGCCGAGCGCGTCGGCCGCAAAGGCCAGGTTCTCGCGATAGACCGCGTCATCGCCGCCGATCCCGGCCATGGCGTGCAGCGTCCGGCAGCCCAGCGCCGCGGCATAGTCCGCCGCCCGCGCGACGCCCTCCCGGAACGCCGCCTCGCGCCCCGGCAGGGCGGCGAGGCCCCGCTCCCCGGCCTCCCAATCGCCGGGGGGCAGGTTGAAGAGCACCTGTTCGAGCCCCTCTCCCTCCAGCCGCGCCGCGATCTCCCGCGCGTCGAAGGCGTAGGGAAACAGGAACTCCACCGCCTCGAACCCCGCGGCCCGCGCCGCCGCGAACCGGTCGAGGAAGGGCAGCTCGTTGAACATCATAGAAAGATTGGCGGCGAGGCGCATGGGCAGGTCTCCTTCGCCCGCGATCCTCGCCGCGGTCGGCGCCCCGTGTCGAGCCCCGCCTTCATCTGTCCCGAAATATCCCCGCCGGAGGCGAAGGCCTCAATCCCGCGCGGCGTCCAGCACCTCGCGCAGCCGGGTGAGCCCCGGCAGCAGGTCGTCGGCGAGCCCCGCGGGCAGGTGGGGCATGACCTCGGTCAGCTCCGGCCCGATCGCAGCGATCGCCCCCTCGCGAAAGCGCCGGCCCGCGTCGGTCAGGAAGACGCATTTCGCGCGCCCGTCCTCCAGGCTCGGCTCCAGCCGCACGAGGTCGCGGGCGACGAGGCCCTTCAGCGTGAAGCTCATCGTCGTCTTCGGCACCTGGAAGGCGCGGGACAGGCGCAGGGGCGTCGGCCCCTCGCCCACCCGCACCAGGTGGTTCAGCACGCTGAAATGGAGCACCGTCAGCCCGTCGAGATGCCGCTCCAGCATCGCTCGGCTGAGCTGCTGGAGGATGCCGATCTCGTTGAAGAGACGGAACATCTTGGCGGCGTCGTCAGGTGCGGATCTTGGCATCGAGGCTCCAGCGCGGCGTCTGCGGGACCGGCCCGGCATGGCCCAGCCGCCCCAGCATCTGCACAGTCTCGCCGGGGGCCGCAAGCATATCGTGCGCCGCCGCGTAGTGCTCCGCCATCTCCGGATACTCCTGCAGGCACTGGGACATGGGGTGCAGCCCCAGTCCGGCTTGCGTCGTGGCGAGGTTGAGCCGGAGCCAGCGCCGCCCGGCCTCGAGCTGGTCGACGCGGGCATTTCCGGCGGTGTTGATCCAGACGAAGGCGGGGGTGCCCGTGATCATGGCGCTGTACATGGCGACGCCCTGCTCATAGGCGGTGGTGCCCGGCGTGGCGAGCTGGTCGCGCGTGACGAGGCCGGCGAGCATCAGCGCCTCCAGCATCGGGCCGCCGAGCTCGATGCCGTCGGGGTTCGCCTCGATCTCCGCCTTGCCGAGGCGCATGACATTGACGCTCTCCATGTGCTTGGCGGGGGTCGAGGACTCGACCCGCCAGGAGGCCCAGCAGAGGTCGCGCAGGGCCGCGACGCGGGCGGGATCGGTGGTGCCGTCGGTGGCGAGGTCGGGGCCGGTGAAGGGGGCGGTGTCGGGCACCCGCTCCATGTCGTAGGGCACCTTGGCGGAGCGGCGCTCAACGATGGCGGGGAGCAGCGGATCGGGGGTGGCGCCGGGGCGGAACACGGCGCGCGCGACGAGCCGGTCGTCGAGGCGCCCGTCCGGCTCGCCCTCGGGAAATGGCGTGATGTCAACGGCATGGCCGGTGGCGGTGGCGGCGAGGCGGAGCTGTTCGAGGAAGCAGCCGAGGGAGATCGTGATCTGGCGGTCGAGGGGGTCAGTCTCGGGCAAGAGGCGGGTGCGGTCGACGTGGAGCACAACCTCATCCTCGCCCACGAGCTCCACCAGCCAGGGCTGCAGGTTGTGGGAGTTGGGGGCCAGGATCGCGTAGGACAGCGCGTCGCGCCGCGCCTCCCCGTAGCTGCCTGCAAGTCCCCACGGAGCAAGGGCCTTTTCGGGTGTGCGGGTGAGCGCGAAGCCGGTCGCGGTGACGCCGGCGGCGGCGATGACGCCGCCTCCGACGAGGGCGAGAGTCTGGCGGCGGGTCAGGGACATGGGGGCCTCCGGTCGGGTTGATGTCCCTCCGACATAGTACAATCTTGCACTTAAACAAGTGCAGCGTTGCACTATTAACCATGCCCGACGGCCCGGCAGGCCGCGTATGATCTGCGTATGAAAAGCGTATGACATCCGTATGCCACCCAGCGGACCGGCCTCCGCCCCGCGAAAGGTTAACGGGGGTGCGACATGCAAGCGGTTTGGAGGGGGCGGGACGCGTGCTACCTTACGCAAAGTCAAGCAGAGGAGTATCCAGATGAAGACCCTTGTCCTGGCACTCGCCATGACCGCCGCCCCGCTGACCGCTTTCGCGGCGGGCTGCAACTGGGGCCAAGAGCAGGTGATGTCCTGCGCCCCGGGCACGACCTACGACGCGGACACGCGCACCTGCGTGGCGACCACGAGCTGATCCGCCCGCAGATCGAGATCCTGAGGCGCCCCGGCATCGTCCGGGGCGTTTTTCCTGACGGAATGTCGCAGGCGGGGGTTCAGCCGGGTCGGAGAATCTGATACAACCTGCGGACGAAATGATTGGTGCCACGATTTGTGGAGGGCTGCACATGATGAAGGATATTGATCTCCCAGCGCTCTGAGAGCCTGCAGCCCCCTGGCCGTTGCGGCGGCCTTTTTCCAAAGACCAATCACAGGATCGCAGCCATGCATCCCCCGTTTTTCATCTTCGACCGCAAGGTCGATCGCGACCCCGACTCCCGTTCGTCCCGCCGGGACAACCGGCACGTGCTGCCGGTCCAGCCCTGCATCACGCCCGGTGAGTTCAACCCGCTGGCCCACACCCTGCCCCGCGTGTGCTCCGAAGAGCATGACGGGCAGAACGACCCCCGCTTCGTCCCCCTGGCCCCGCGCCGGCGGGTCAACCTGTGGAAAAAGCTGCGGTGGTTCCTGAGAAAGGGGTGGCGGGAGAGTGCTTAAGCCCGCCCCCTTATAGACACATCGATTGCGACTTTGTATTCCTATGCCACCGAACATGCAGCAAGAAGACAGAAAACATGAAGTCGGAAGCGCCGAGCGTTCGAAAAAAAGCATTTAATTGCCCACACTGCAACGTGCTAACAACTCAAACTTGGTATGAGGCCCTCGCAAATCGTATAGCAGGCGCCCGAACAACACCTGACGTCACGATGTATAGGAGTGATAGCGATGGCAATGAGAGCAAAGTACCACCAACAGGAATTGAAGCCCTGATTACTGCAGTACATACGGCTCAAAATATCAACGCACTTCAACTACTAGAAATCTCTCCCGACACTGTCGCTGAATACTCAATAATAAAGCTATTTATGTCATCTTGCTATCATTGCTCAAAAATATCAATTTGGGTCAATGATAAGTTAGTCTATCCTATTGCAAACACAGCACCTCTGCCAAACCCCGACCTACCGAAAGATATTTTAGATCTATATAAAGAAGCGGCGTCGATTCTGAATAGCTCTCCGCGCGGAGCAGCAGCCCTTTTACGGCTGGCCATACAGATGCTATGCAAAGAGCTTGGCGAGGAAGGCTCTAATATTAACAAGGATATTGGCTCTCTTGTTTCCAAGGGCATGCCTCAAGACGTGCAAAGAGCGCTTGATGCAGTACGTGTAATTGGAAATAATGCTGTTCACCCTGGAAAAATAGACTTTTCAGACGATAACGAAATTGCAATTACACTTTTCAAATTAATCAATATTATTACAGAAAAAACTATCTCAGAGCCGAAGCAAATTAATGATATTTACAATTCCCTCCCCCAAAGCGCACTTGAAGGCATCAAACAGCGCGACATGAAGTAAGAAGGGCGCCGCTAAAACTCCTCCACATACTCCACCCCCGGTGCGCTTTTCAGGGCCGCCTTGATCTGGGGGGTGATGCGGTACTGGTCGGCGAGGGCTATCTCGACCTCTCCGGGCAGGTCGGGGTGGCGGAGGACGAGGTTCACCGGCCCCCTGCCCCGGCGCGGGCCGTCCTTGAGGTCGGCGAGGCGGGTGGCGACGGAGCCGATGGCGGTTTCCTCGGTGACGAAGATGCGCAGGCCCGCCGCCCCCGCATCCGCCACGATCTCATCCACCGGGGCGACGGAGCGGGCGAGGAGCTTGAGGCTGTCGCCCTCCACCGTCGCCTCCACGCTCATCACCACGTTCTGCCCGGTGTCGAAGAAGTCGCCCGCCTGCTCCAGCGTGTCGCCGAAGACCGTGACCTCGTAGAGCCCCGTCGGGTCGGAGCAGGCGACGAAGGCGAAGCGGTTGCCGCGGGCGGACTTCCTCACCTGCTTCGATGAGACGGTGCCCGCGATCTTGGCGGCCTTGGGGGCGCGGGCGGCCTCCTTCGTGATCTCGGCCAGCGTCATGACGCGCTTGCGCTTGAGCGCGGGCATGTAGTCGTCGAGCGGGTGGCCGGAGAGGTAGAAGCCGATGGCCTGATGCTCCTCGGCCAGACGCTCGGTCGGGAGCCAGTCCTCGGGCATGGGGAGGCGGGGCGCGGGCAGCTCCTCGCCTGCGTCGCCGAAGAGGCCGCCTTGGGCGGAGGTCTTCTCCTCATGGGTGGCGGCGGAATAGGCGACGAGCTGGTCGAGGCTGCGGAACACCTTGTGACGGTTGGCGTCGAGCAGGTCGAAGGCACCGGCGCGGGCGAGCATTTCGAGCGGGCGCTTGCCGACGCGCTTGAGATCCACCCGGCGGGCGAAGTCGAAGAGGTCGAGGAAGGGTTTTTCTCCCCCCTTTTCGTCTTTTCTGGCCTCCGTGATGAGGCGCATGGCCTCGACGCCCACGTTCTTCAGCCCGCCGAGCGCGTAGACGACCTGGCCGTCGCGCACGGTGAAGGTGGCCTCGGAGCGGTTGACGCAAGGCGGGACAAGGCCGATGCCGAGGCGGTCGACCTCCTGCTTGTAGGTGTTGAGCTTGTCGGTGAGGTGGATATCGCAGTTCATGACGCCCGCCATGAACTCCACCGGATGGTTCGCCTTGAGCCACGCGGTCTGGTAGCTGACCACGGCATAGGCAGCGGCGTGGGATTTGTTAAAGCCATAGTTGGCGAACTTGTCGAGGAGGTCCCAGACCTCCTGCGCCTTGGCCTGGTCGACGTTGTTCTCGGCGGCCCCGGCGAGGAACTTGGGGCGCTCGGCGTCCATCGCCTCCTGGATCTTCTTGCCCATGGCGCGGCGCAGGAGGTCGGCGCCGCCGAGGCTGTAGCCCGCCATCTCCTGCGCGATCTGCATCACCTGCTCCTGGTAGACGATGATGCCCTGCGTCTCGTCGAGGATGTGGTCGATGGTGGGGTGCAGGTTCTCGCGCTCCGCCCGGCCGTTCTTTACGTCGCAGAACTTGGGGATGTTCTCCATCGGGCCGGGGCGGTAGAGGGCGACGAGGGCGATGATGTCCTCGATGCAGGTGGGCTTCATCTGGCGCAGGGCGTCGCGCATGCCCGAGCTTTCCACCTGGAACACCGCGACCGTGTGGGCGGAGGCGTAGAGGGCGTAGGTCGGCTCGTCGTCGATGGGGATCGCCGAGATGTCGTAGGGGTTCTTTTCGAGGGCGGCGCGGCGGGCGCGTGCCTCGATACTGTCGCCCTCCGGCGGTGCGATCATCGGCTTGCCCTGCGCCTTCAGGAGGTCGAGGGCGTTCTGGATGACGGTGAGTGTTTTCAGGCCCAGGAAGTCGAACTTCACCAGCCCCGCCTGCTCGACCCATTTCATGTTGAACTGGGTGGCGGGCATGTCGGAGCGGGGGTCCTTGAAGAGCGGGACGAGCCGGTCGAGGGGGCGGTCGCCGATCACGACGCCCGCAGCGTGGGTCGAGGCGTTGCGGTAGAGCCCCTCGATCTTCTGCCCGATGTCGAGGAGGCGCTGGACGACCTCCTCCTGCCTCGCCTCCTCCTTGAGGCGCGGTTCGTCCACGAGGGCCTGTTCGATGGAGACGGGTTTGACGCCCTCCACCGGGATCAGCTTCGACAGGCGATCCACCTGGCCGTAGGGCATCTGGAGCACGCGGCCGACATCGCGGACGGCGGCCTTGGAGAGCAATGCGCCGAAGGTGATGATCTGGCCGACTTTCTCGCGCCCGTATTTCTCCTGCACGTAGCGGATGACTTCCTCGCGGCGATCCATGCAGAAGTCGATGTCGAAATCGGGCATGGAGACCCGCTCGGGGTTGAGGAACCGCTCGAAGAGGAGCGAGTAGCGCAGCGGGTCGAGGTCGGTGATGGTGAGCGCGTAGGCGACGAGGGAGCCCGCGCCGGAGCCGCGGCCGGGGCCGACGGGGATGTCGTGATCCTTCGCCCACTTGATGAAGTCGGCGACGATCAGGAAGTAGCCGGGGAAGCCCATGCTCTCGATGATGCCGAGCTCGAAATCGAGGCGGTCCTGGTAGTCGGAGATCGGGGCGGCGGGTTCGATGACTTCGAGCCGGGCCTTGAGGCCCTCGTTGGCCTGGCGACGCAGCTCGTCCACCTCGTCATCGGCGAAGCGCGGCAGGATGGGGTCGCGCGTCTCGACCTTGAAGGCGCAGCGGCGGGCGATCTCGATGGTGTTCTCGGCCGCTTCGGGGAGGTCTGCAAAGAGGTCGGCCATCTCGTCGGCGGTCTTGAAGTAGTGCTCCGGCGTCAGGCGGCGGCGCGGTTCGGCCTGATCGACATAGGCGCCCTCGCGGATGCAGATGAGGGCGTCGTGGGCCTCGTACATCTCGCGCTGAGGGAAATGGACGTCGTTGGTGGCGACGAGCGGCAGGTCGAGCTCGTAGGCGAGGCCGACGAGGCCGGGTTCGGTCGCGGCCTCGGCCTGCGTGCGGCGCTCGGCCCCCTCCGGATGGCGCTGGATCTCGATGTAGAGGCGGTCGGGGAAGAGCGCCGCGAGGCGTTCGGTCAGCGCCTTCGCTTTCGGCGCATGGCCGTCCCGGATCAGTTGGCCGAGGGGGCCGAGCGCGCCGCCGGTCAGACAGATCAGCCCCTCGGTATGCTCGGCGAGCTCGTCGAGGGTGATGTGCGGGAGCGCGTCGCCGGACTCCAGATAGGCGCGGGTGTTGAGGCGCATGAGGTTGGTCCAGCCGGCCTCGTTCTGCGCGATCAGCACGATGTCGCGCGGCTCGGGCGCCTTGTCGCCGGGACGCGCGGGCGGGGCGTAGGAGAGCGGGAACTGGGTGCCGATGATGGGCTGGAGACCCGCCTTCTTCGCCACCTCGGAGAACTCCAGTGCTGCGAAATTGTTGCAGGTATCGGTGATGGCGACGGCGGGCATCCCCGCGGCCTCGGCCATGGCGGGGAGCTTCTTCACCTGGATCGCCCCTTCGAGAAGGGAGAAGGCGGAGTGGACGCGGAGGTGGATGAATCGGGGCTGGGTCATGGGCGTGACGTTATCGCCGCCGCGGCGCGGGGGCCATGGGTCGGGACGCCTCCGGCGGGCGTATTTGGCGAGAGTGATGAAACTTAGCCGGTGCGGAAAGTTTTCCTTGCGCGGCGCGCGTGGCGGGGCGATAGTTTCCCACATGGCTTACCATGATTCTGCCCTCGACGCGGTGTTCCGCGCCCTCTCCGACCCCACGCGCCGGGCGATGATCGCGCGGCTGGAGCGGGGGCCCGCGGCGGTGGGCGAGCTGGCCGAGCCGCTGGAGATGGCGCTTCCTTCCGTCCTGAAGCACTTGCGCGTGCTGGAGGAGGCGGGCCTGGTCGCGAGCGAGAAGGTGGGCCGGGTCCGCACCTGCCGGCTGGAGGCGGAGCGGATGGCGGACGCGGAGCGCTGGATCGCCGAGCGGCGGCGCGCGTGGAGCGCGCGGCTCGACCGGCTGGAGGCGATGCTGGAGGAGGAGCGAGACCATGAGACATGACAGCTTCACGATGAGCCGGGTGCTGGCGGCGGCACCCGATCGGGTCTGGCGCGCGTGGTCCGACAAGGACCGCAAGGCGGCGTGGTTCGCCAAGGACGACGCGCCGGGTTGGCGGACGGTGCGCTACGATCTCGACTTCCGGATCGGGGGTGCGGAGAGCGGGGCGTGGGCGAAGGACGGGCTGGAGCATTCCAACGCCACCACCTTCCTCGACATCGAGGACGGCGCGCGGATCGTCTATGCCTACACCATGGCGCTGGACGACGTGGTGCATTCGGCCTCGCTCGCCACCGTGACCTTCGCGGCGGAGGGGGACGGGACGCGGCTGACCTTCACCGAGCAGGGCGTTTATTATGGCGACAGCGACGGGATCGCTGGGCGCGAGGCCGGGTGGGAGCACCTGATGGGCGCGCTGGCGCGGAGCCTGGAGGCGGAGCATGTTTGATCTCAACCCCGAGACCGACCTGGAGATCGTGCGCGAGATCGCGGCCTCGCCCGAGCGGCTGTGGCGGGCCTGGACGACGCCAGAGGAGCTGAAGATCTGGTGGGCGCCGAAACCGGTGGAGCTGGTCGACGTCGTGATCGATCCGGCGCCGGGCGGGCGGTTCTTCACCCGGATGCGGATGCCCGACGGGGCCGAGATGGCGGGCGAGGGCTGCATCCTGGTGGCGGAGACGGCGCGGCGGCTGGTGTTCTGCGACGCGCTCTCCGCCGGGTTTCGGCCCAATGCGGATAGCTTCTTCACCGGGATCATCCTGATGGAGCCTGCCGGGAGCGGGACGCGCTACACGGCCCGGGTGCTGCACAAGGATGCAGCGGGTCGGAAGTCGCACGAGGAGATGGGCTTCTTCGACGGCTGGGGGACGGTGATCGACCAGCTCGCGGCGTATGTGGCGGAGTAGGATGGTGGGACCGTCCCGGGCCTGACCCGGCACCTTTCGGAGGGTTGCGCGGCGTTCAGGAAGACCCCGGGTCGGGGTCCGGGGTGGTGGCGCGTTGGAGCGGGTCGACGGCGGCGGGATGCGGGACTAGCATCGCGGTTCACATGCAGCCGGAGGCCGCCCCCCGTTGACCGCGCTCTATGCCAAGATCTTCGCCGAACGCAATTCCGGTGCGTCGTGGCTGGCGCGGCTCGTGCGGCGGCGGTTCCGGGTGACGGTGATGCGCGGGGAGCCGGAGCTCGACCGGCAGGCTCTGAAGGAGGTGTTGCAGGAGGTGCGCTCGCAGGAGCGGGCGGAGCTGCACAACCGGCTGCTGGATGCCGAGCATGACCGGATCCTCTATTCCGATTTCGGCTGGACGGCGACCGCGCCCTCGATCGACGTGATCCGCTCGGCCGCCCATGCGCGCGAGACGCTGTTCGTCTGCGTGGCAGCCCACCCCGTCGTCTGCCTCGAGGGGCTGTTCCGGCGGCCCAAGGTGCCGGGGCTGAGCGAGCCTGCGGGGGGCTTTGCTGCCTTCCTGGACCGGCCGTTCCCGGTGTTCCGGCGAGACGGCTTCGGGCCGGATGCCCGCTTCGACCCGATGCAGCTGTGGTCCGCGAAGATGCGGGCGCTGCTGGATCTGTTGGAGACCGACGTGCGCGGCGTGCTGCTGCGCGCCGAGGAGATTGCGGACGATCCGGAGCGGACGGTGACGGCGCTCTCGCCCCACCTCCTCGCCGGGGATCAGGACGGCGCGCCGCCCACGACGAAGGACCTGCCCTCGGGCGACGCGGTCGAGCGGCTGGCGGCCGCCCTGCCCGACCCGCTGCGCCGCAAGCTGCGCAACGAGGTCGATCCAGGGCTGATGCGGGCGCTCGGCTATGCGCCGCTTTGACAGGGGCGCGCGGGATTTACCCGGTTTTGACCGTCTGATAAAAATCGCGGGATTGATGCGGAGCGCGGCACGGGAGCGGCGATGATCTCCTTTCTTCTGAACGGTGAACGGGTGGACGTGGAGGTCGCGGACCCCACGGTGACGCTGCTCGACTGGCTGCGTGAGGAGCGGCGGCTGACCGGCACCAAGGAGGGCTGCAACGAGGGCGATTGCGGCGCGTGCACGGTGACGGTCACGACGCTGGACAAGGAAGGTCTGGTCCATCAGGCGCTGAACGCCTGCATCCTGTTCCTGCCGCAGCTCGCGGGCAAGGCGGTGCGCACCGTGGAGGGGGTCGCGGCGCCCGACGGGCGGCTCCATCCCGTGCAGGCGGCGATGGTGGAGCATCACGGCAGCCAGTGCGGCTTCTGCACGCCCGGTTTCGTGATGAGCCTGTACACGGCGCACCGCACGGGGCGCGAGGATCACGACGACGTGCTGGCGGGCAATCTCTGCCGCTGCACCGGCTACGCGCCGATCGTGCGCGCGGCGGAGGCGGCGGCGGGCGAGCCGGTGCCGGACTGGGAAGTCGACGAGACCGCCGGGCTGTGGGCGCTGGCCGAGGCGGGCGACATGAGCGGGGACGGCTTCTTTCTGCCGGCCTCCGCCGAAAGCCTCGCGGCGATCTACGGCATGCATCCCGATGCGACGCTGGTGGCGGGCGCGACGGATGTGGGGCTTTGGGTGACGAAGCAGTTCCGCGACGTGGCGCCGATGGTCTTCCTGCACCGCGTGACTGATCTGCTGCGGATCGAGCGAGTGGAGGGCGGCTTGCGCATCGGCGCGGGGGTGACGCTCTCCCGCCTGCGCGGGGCGATGGCCGACCGGCACCCGGATTTCGCGGAGCTGATCCGGCGCTACGGCTCGGTGCAGGTGCGAAACGCGGCGACCATCGGGGGCAATATCGCGAACGGCTCGCCGATCGGGGATGGGTCGCCGGCGCTGATCGCCTTGGGCGCGACCCTGGTGCTGCGGCACGGGGAGGAGCGGCGGGAGATGCCGGTGGAGGACTTCTTCCTGGACTACGGCAAACAGGACCGGGCGCGCGGGGAGTTCGTGGAGAGCATCTTCGTTCCGGATCAGGAGGATACGCTGGCCTGCTACAAGCTCTCCAAACGGTTCGACCAGGATATCTCCGCCGTCTGTGGCTGCTTCGCGGTGCGAATGGAGGGCAATGTGGTGGCCGAGGCACGGCTCGCCTTCGGCGGGATGGCCGGGGTGCCGAGGCGGGCGGCGGCGGCGGAGGCGGCGCTGGTCGGGCGGGCGCTGGATGCGGCGGCGGTAGCGGATGCGCAGGCGGCGCTGGCCGAGGATTTCACGCCGCTGACCGACATGCGGGCGAGCGCGGCCTACCGGCTGCGGGCCGCGCAGAACATGCTGGAGCGCTACCGGCTGGAACGGGCCGGGACGGCGACGCGCCTGGTCGGGCGGGGTGCGGCATGAGCGGCCGGGCTTTTGCGTATTTGACGAGAGTGATGCGGGCATGAGCGTCCATCAGAAGCATCCGCACGACTCAGGCCCGCTGCATGTCACGGGGCGCGCGAGCTACACTGACGACATTCCGGCACCGGCCGGGGCGCTGCATCTCGCCTTCGGTCTGGCACCCGTGGCGCGGGGGCGGGTGACGCGGCTCGACCTGGAGCCGGTGCGCGCGATGCCGGGGGTGGGGCTCGTGCTGGGGCCTGCGGATTTCGAGGAGATGCCGGACGTCTCGCCCTCGCCGAAGCCGGAGCCGCTGCTGTCTACCGGGGAGGTGCTTTATCACGCGCAGCCGCTGTTCATCGTGGCGGCGGATACGCATCTGCTCGCCCGGCGCGCGGCGCGCGCGGCGGTGGTGGAGGTCGAGGAGGCGCCTGCCCTGCTGACCATCGAGGATGCGCTGGCGGCGGGCAGCCTGCTGGAGGAGCCGCTCGAATGGGAGAAGGGCGATGCCAACGCGGCGGTCGCCTCGGCGCCGCGGCGGCTGACGGGCTCGATCGAGATCGGCGGGCAGGAGCATTTCTACCTGGAGGGCCAGGCGGCGCTCGCCGTGCCCGGCGACGGGGACGAGATGCGGGTCCATGCCTCGACCCAGCACCCCTCCGAGATCCAGCACAAGGTGGCGCATGCGCTGCATGTCCCCTTCGCCGAGGTCTCGGTCGAGGTGCGGCGCATGGGCGGCGGCTTCGGCGGGAAGGAAAGCCAGGGCAATGCGCTCGCCGTGGCCTGCGCGCTGGTGGCGCGGCGGACGGGGCGGCCGGTGCGGATGCGCTATGACCGCGACGACGACATGGCGGTCACCGGCAAGCGGCATGATTTCCGCATCGACTACGAGGTGGGTTTCGACGCGGACGGGCGGATCGAGGGCATCGTCTTCGATCAATACTGTCGCTGCGGCTGGTCGGCGGACCTGAGCTTGCCGGTGGCCGACCGGGCGATGCTCCACGCGGACAACGCCTATCACCTGCCCGCCGCCCGGATCCGCTCGACACGGCTCATCACACATACCTGCTCCAACACGGCCTTTCGCGGCTTCGGCGGGCCGCAAGGCGTGGTCGGGATCGAGCGGGTGATCGAGCACATCGCCGCCGATCTGGGCCGCGATCCGCTGGAGGTGCGGCGGGTCAACGCCTATGCCCGCTCCGGCCAGATCACGCCCTATGGCATGCCGGTCGAGGACTGCGTGATCGGCGAGATGATGGAGACCCTCGCGGAGCGCGCCGAATATCAGGCCCGCAGGGCTGAGATAGAGGCCGCGAACGCGCAGAGCCCGGTGCTGAAGCGGGGGATCTCGCTGACGCCGGTGAAGTTCGGGATCTCCTTCACGCTGACCCAGCTCAACCAGGCGGGGGCGCTGGTGCATGTCTACACCGACGGCTCGATCCGGCTGAACCATGGCGGGACGGAGATGGGCCAGGGCCTGTTCATGAAGGTGGCGCAGGTCGCCGCTACCGCCTTCGGGCAGGACGTGGCGCGGGTGAAGATTACGGCGACGGACACCGCGAAGGTGCCGAATACGTCGGCGACGGCGGCGTCCTCAGGCTCGGACCTCAACGGCATGGCGGTGAAGGCCGCCTGCGACACGATCCGCGACCGGCTGGCGGCCTTTGCCGCCGAGCGCTGGCAGGTGCGGCCGGAGGCGGTGCGCTTCACCGACGGCGCGGTGGAGGTTGGCGAAACCCGCCTCGCGTGGGAGGAGCTGATCGCGCTGGCCTACAACGCCCGGATCTCCCTCAGCGCCACCGGCTACTACGCCACGCCGAAGCTCGAATGGGACCGGCTGCAACGCTCCGGCCCGCGGCGGCCGTTCTTCTACTTCGCGCACGGGGCGGCGGTGACGGAGGTGGCGCTGGACACGCTCACGGGCGAGAACCGGATCCTGCGCACCGACATCCTGCACGACGTGGGCAAGTCGCTGAACCCCGCGCTCGATATCGGACAGATCGAGGGCGGTTACGTGCAGGGCGCAGGCTGGCTCACGATGGAGGAGTTGGTGTGGACGCCGCAGGGCAAGCTCGCGACGCATGCGCCGTCGACCTACAAGATCCCCGCCTGCTCGGACCGGCCGAAGGTGTTCAACGTGGAGCTTTGGGACGGCGAGAATGCCGAGGATACGATCCACAAGTCGAAGGCGGTGGGCGAGCCGCCGCTGATGCTGGGCACCTCGGCGCTGATGGCCCTGCAACATGCCGTGCAGCAGGCGGGCTCGGACGTGCTGATCGACGCGCCCGCCACGCCGGAGCGGCTGCTCAACGCCATCGAGACCGGGCGGGGCCGCGGATGGTGAGGCCTGTCCTTTCATCTTTCTCCAAATACGCCTGTCGGACCGCGTGTGGCGGGCGGGGCGGTTGCGTATTTTCGGAAAGATGAAGACGGGGTTCGATCTCGACGGGCTGCGGGCGGCGCTCGCGGCGAACGGTGCCGTGGTGCGGGTGCTGGTGGCCGCGCATCGCGGCTCGGTCCCGCGGGAGACGGGGATCGCGATGCTGGTCTGGGCGGACGGGCAGTCCGGGACGATCGGCGGCGGGGCGCTGGAGTTCGAGGCGGCAGCGACAGCGCGGGCGATGCTTTCGGAGGGGCGCGACGTGGCGCGGCGGGCAGTGCCGCTCGGGCCCGCGCTGCGGCAGTGCTGCGGCGGGCATGTGGAGCTGGTCTTCGAGCGGTTCGCGGCGGTGCCGGAGGCGGGCGAGACCTTCGTGCGGCGGATCGAGGGGGACGCGCGCTGCCCCGTTTTCGGAGGCGCGCTCCTCAAGGACGGTTGGCTCAGTGAGCCGGTCGGGCGGGCGGCGACGCCGCTATGGCTCTACGGCGCCGGGCATGTAGGGCGGGCGGTGGTGCAGGTCTTCGCCGAACTGCCCTTTGTGATCACATGGGTGGACGATGCGGTGGAGCGGTTTCCGGATCCGCTGCCGGATCACGTCGCGCCCCTGCTCGCCGCCGATCCGGCCGCCGCCGTGGCGCGTGCGCCCGATGATGCGCTGCACATCGTGTTGACATATTCGCATGCCCTGGACCTCGACATCTGTCACGCCGTGCTGTCGCGGCCGCACGCGCATCTCGGCCTGATCGGGTCGGAGACGAAGGCGGCGCGGTTCCGGTCGCGCCTCGCGGCACTTGGTCATGACGCGGACACAATCGCACGGCTTCATTGTCCGATCGGCAACAGGGCGCTGGGGAAGGCGCCTGCTGCCATCGCCGTGGGGCTGGCGGCGGAGCTTTTGCAGTTGCGAAATGGGGCGGCGGCGCTTACCGACCATCAGGGATGAACGAACTGCTCGATATCCGGGGCCTGACCAAGGCCTATCCGGGCGTGGTGGCCAATGACGACGTGGCCTTCGACATTGCGCCCGGCGAGATCCATGCGCTGCTCGGCGAGAATGGGGCCGGGAAGTCGACTCTCGTCAAGATGATCTACGGGCTGGTCGCACCCGATGCGGGCATCATGAAGCTCGCCGGGCAGGACTACGCGCCCGAAAGCCCGACGGATGCGCGGGCTGCGGGCGTCTCCATGGTCTTCCAGCATTTCAGCCTGTTCGAGGCGCTGAGCGTGCGGGACAACATCGCGCTCGGCCTCGATGAGCCGGTGGCGCCACGGAAGCTCGCCGAGCAGATCCGGGAGGTGAGCCGCAGCTACGGCCTGCCGCTCGACCCGGACCGGCTGATCGGGGACCTGTCGGTGGGCGAGCGGCAGCGGGTGGAGATCGTGCGCTGCCTGCTGCAGGACCCGCGGCTTCTGATCATGGACGAGCCGACCTCGGTGCTGACGCCGCAGGAGGTCGCGCTGCTCTTCGACACGCTGCGGCTGCTGGCCAAACGTGGCGTGGCGATCCTCTACATCTCCCACAAGCTCGACGAGATCCGGACGCTGTGCGACCGCGCGACGATCCTGCGGGGCGGCAAGGTGGTGGAGACCTGCACGCCGAAGAACGAGACGGCGAAGAGCCTTGCCGAGATGATGATCGGGGCGGAGCTGAAGGCGCCGAAGGCGAAGCGGGTCGTGCCGGGGCGCACTCTGCTGTCGCTCGTGGGGCTCGACCTGCCGAGCGATGATCCGTTCGGGGTAAGCTTGCGCGGCGTGAGCCTGACCCTGCATGCCGGCGAGGTGTTGGGCATCGCGGGTGTCGCGGGCAACGGGCAGGACGAGCTAATGGCCGCGCTGTCGGGCGAGGTCCGGGTCGCGCAGACCATGATCGCACTCGACGGCAAGCCCGTGGGGCACCTGCCGCCCAACAAGCGGCGGGGGCTGGGGCTGTTGACCGCGCCCGAGGAGCGGCTGGGCCATGCGGCGGCGCCCGACATGGACCTCACGCACAACACGATGCTGACGGGGCGGGTGCGGCAGCGGCTGTCGGGCTCGGGCTTCCTGAAATGGGGCGCGACGGCGAACTTTGCGCGGGCCGTGATCTCCCGCTTCGATGTGAGGACGCCGGGTGTGGGCACGCAGGCGCGGGCGCTCTCGGGCGGCAACCTCCAGAAATTCGTGATCGGGCGCGAGGTGATGCAGAAGCCGCGCGTCCTCGTCGTCAATCAGCCCACATGGGGCGTGGATGCGGCGGCCGCGGCGGCAATCCGCGAGGCGCTGCGCGACCTGGCCGAGGCCGGGGCGGCGGTGCTGGTGATCTCCCAGGATCTCGACGAGTTGATGGAGATCTCGGACCAGTTCGCGGTGCTCGCCAACGGCAAGCTGAGTGCGGCGCGGCCCGCCGGTTCGACCTCGATCGAGGAGATCGGGCGGCTGATGGGCGGCGATACCTCGACGCTGGGGCATGAGGCGCCGGTGGCGGAGGCCGCGCAATGATCGGGCTGGAGCTGCGCCGCGCGCCCTCGCGCGCCATGGTGTTCCTGACGCCCGCCTTCGCGGTGCTGGCCACGATGATCGCGGGCGGGATCCTGTTCGCGGCCCTCGGCAAGAATCCGGTGGAGGCGATCTGGATCATCTTCGGCGAGCCCTTCGTCGATCCGTTCTCCCGCTCCGAGCTGTTCGTGAAGGCCGCCCCGCTGATCCTGATCGCGATCGGGCTGTCGCTGGGGTTCAGGGCGGGCATCTGGAATATCGGGGCCGAGGGGCAGTTCATCGTGGGGGCCATCGCGGGCTCGGCGGTGGGGCTCGCGTTCTACGGCACGCAAGGAATCTGGCTGTTGCCGCTGATGGCGCTGGCGGGGATGCTCGCGGGCATGGGCTGGGGCCTGATCCCGGCCTTCCTCAAGGTGCGCTACAACGCCAACGAGATCCTGGTGAGCCTGATGCTGGTCTACGTAGCCGATCAGCTGTTGCGGGCGATGGTGTCGGGGCCGCTGCGCAATCCGCAGGGCTTCAACTTCCCTGAAAGCCGGCTGTTTCACGACAGCGCGGTGCTGCCGATCCTCGTGGAGGGGACGCGGGTGCATATCGGCGTGGCGGTCGCGGTGCTGGTGGTGCTGCTCCTGTGGCTGGTGCTGGACCGGCACGTGCTGGGCTTCAACATCAAGCTCATGGGCTCCGCCCCTCGCGCGGCGCGCTTTTCGGGGGTGAAGCCCTCCGGGATGGTGCTGCTCTGCCTCGGCCTGTCGGGCGCGCTGGCAGGGCTCGCCGGGCTCTTCGAGGCCACGGGGCCTGTGCAGCAATTGGTGCCCGCGCTGCCGCAGGGCTACGGCTTCACGGCGATCATCGTGGCGTTCCTGGGGCGGTTGAACCCGCTGGGGATCCTCGCCGCCGGGATGGTGATGGCGCTGACCTATATCGGGGGCGAGAACGCGCAGCTCTCGCTGCAACTGCCCGCCGCGGCGATCAGCGTGTTCCAGGGAATGCTGCTGTTCTTCCTGCTGGGCCTCGACATCCTCGTGCGCTACCGCGTGCGCTTCGGCCGGCGGGAGGTGGCGTAATGGTGCATCCCGCGATGCCATGGGTGATGGGCGGTGCGATGGGGCTGATGCTGCCCTGGGTGCCGCATATGGAGGGCGCGGGCGGCCTCGCCTTCGTGCTCGGCCACGTGGCGGTGCTGCTGGTGGTCGCTGCGCTGGCGCTCGTCCTGCCCTGCGCGCGGCGGCTTGCAGCGGCGCATCTGCGTGGTGGGCACGTGCTGCGCATGGGCGGTGCAGCCGCGATGGGCTTTGCGGCGAACTGTGCGGTGTGCCTTCTGATCGGGGGGCAGCATTGGACCTGAGCTCGCTGGATTTCGTCGCCCTCTTCGCCTCGCTGATCGTGGCCGCGACCCCGCTGGTGCTGGCCGCCATCGGGGAGCTGGTGGTGGAGAAATCGGGCGTCCTGAACCTCGGCGTCGAGGGGATGATGATCATGGGGGCGGTCACCGGCTTCATCCTGGCGGTGACGACGGGCATCCCGCTGCTGGGCTTCGTGGGTGCTGCGATCGCGGGGGCGGCGCTGGCGCTGGTCTTCGGCGTGCTGACGCAGGTGCTCCTGAGCAATCAGGTGGCGACGGGGCTCGCGCTGACGCTGTTCGGGCTGGGGCTCGCGGCGCTGTTGGGGCAGAGTTACACGGGCATCCGGCCACCGCAGACAGCGTCGCTCGACCTACCGGTGCTCAGCGATCTGCCGGTGCTGGGGCGGCTTCTCTTCTCCCACGACTGGGTGGTCTATTTCGCGCTGCTCCTTGTGGGTGCGGTGTGGTGGTATCTCAACCGGACGCGCCGGGGCCTGATCCTGCGCGCGGTGGGGGAGAACCATGACGCGGCCCATGCGCTCGGCTACCGGGTGGTGGCGATCCGGCTGGGCGCCATCGCCTTCGGCGGGGCCTGCGCGGGGCTGGGTGGAGCGTATCTGAGCCTCGTCCGCGTGCCGCAATGGTCGGAGGGCATGACCGCCGGGATCGGCTGGATCGCGCTCGCCATCGTGGTGTTCGCAAGCTGGAAGCCGTCGCGGGTGATCCTCGGCGCATGGCTCTTTGGCGGGGTCACGATCCTGCAGCTCAACATCCAGGCGGCGAACCTCAACGTGCTTGCGATCCTCGCGCTGGTGCTGGGCGTGGTGGCGGCCGGCCTGCTGATCTTCAACATCCGGCGGCTGAACGGGCACCTGATGATCCGCAGCGCGTTCATCGGCGCGCTGGGGCTGTTGAGCTGGTCGCTGGCGCTGAGCTTCCCGGATTTCCAACTCGACAGCGCCTATCTGTCGATGACACCTTACCTGACGACGATCGCGGTCCTCGTCGCCATTTCCGGCGACCGGACCCGCGCCGCGCTCAACGCCCCGGCCTCGCTGGGGCGCGTCTTCCACGCCTCCGCCTGAACGAGGGGCGATTGTCCGGGGATCGGATGTTCAACAAGGAGAAACGAATGAAACTGCTCAAAACCCTCGGCCTTGCCGCGGTGCTGGCGGCCTCCCCCGCGCTGGCACAGGACGATCCGCTGCAGGTCGGCTTTATCTATGTCGGCCCTGTCGGCGACTACGGCTGGTCCTACCAGCACGACCAGGGGCGCCTCGCCATCGAGGAGCATTTCGGCGACGCGGTCGAGACGAGCTTCATCGAGAGCGTGCCGGAGGGCGACAGCGAGCGGGTGATCCGCCGCATGGCGCAGGAGGGGCACGACCTGATCTTCACCACCTCCTTCGGTTACATGACGCCGACCGTGCGGGTGGCCCAGCAGTTCCCCGACGTGAAGTTCGAGCATGCGACGGGCTACCAGCGCGCCGACAACGTCTCCACCTATTCCGGGCGTTTCTATGAGGGGCGCGTGGTGCAGGGCTACCTCGCCGGGCACATGACGGAGTCGAACATCATCGGCTACATCGCGTCCTTCCCGATTCCGGAGGTGATCCGCGGGATCAACGCGGCTTACCTCGCGGCGGCTGAGGTGAACCCGGACGTGGAGTTCCGCATCATCTGGGTGTCCACCTGGTTCGATCCAGGCCGGGAGGCGGATGCCGCCAACACCCTCATCGAGCAGGGCGCGGACGTGATCCTGCAGCACACGGACTCCACCGCGCCGATGACCATCGCGCAGGAGAGCTGGGAAGGCCTCAGCGAGGGGGAGCGGGGCATCTACGCCTTCGGCCAGGCCTCCGACATGATGGAGTTCGGGCCGGATGCGCGCCTCACCTCGATCATCGACGACTGGGCGCCCTACTACATCGACCGCGTGCAGGCCGTGCTGGACGGCACGTGGGAGAGCGAGGACACCTGGCACGGGATCGACGAGGGCATGACCTCGATCGGTGCGTTCAACGGCGCGATCCCGGCGGAGCTGCGCAAGGGAGCGATGGACATCGCCATCGCCATCGCGGCGGGCAAGCGCCATGCCTTCACCGGCCCGATCAACTGGCAGAACGGCGAGGCGTGGCTGGCCGAGGGCGAGACGGCGGATGACGGCACGCTTCTCGGCATGAACCGCTATGTCGAGGGGATCGAGGGTACGATCCCGAACTGATCCGGCTGAGACTGGTTGCGGAGGCCCCGGAGCGATCCGGGGCCTTTTGCGTTTGGCACGTCAGGAGTAGGGCGTGCCGTCCTTGTGAACGAAACGGCCGTCGGCATTAGTGCTCATCATGTCGATGTCCGAGCAGGTGGTCACGTCCTCGGGCTGGCGCGAGCCGACCTCGAGATAGACTGCAACGGCGTCCGACCGGTTGATGAGGTGATGCCCGTCGCCTGTGCCCTTGGCGAAGGCGGCGCAGTCACCGGCGCGCAGCACCGTCTCGCCCCCGTCCTCGACCAGCGAGAGCTCGCCGTCGAGCACGTAGACGAACTCATCCTCGTGGGAATGCCAGTGCCGCTGGCTCGACCAGGTGCCGGGCGGGAGCCGCATGAGGTTGACCCCGAAATCCGTGAGCCCGCCCGCATCGCCGAGCCTTTGGCGCAGGCGCTCGGCACAGGGGGCGTTGAACTGGGGCGGGTAGCCGGAGCCCTTGGCAACCGGCACGGCGGCGATGTCGATCTTCGGCATGGTGGTGCTTCCTTCGGTCCGGACGCGAGGCGTTGCGGAACGAGTGTACACCCGACCGCGGCTTTGCGGGGCCGCCAACCCAAGACGCGCGATTGCCAGACCGCGGGATGGCGAGCCTCGGTTGGATCAACGCGCTTTATGGTAGCCAGGTCTGTGTGACGTTCGAGCGGCGCATCTACAGAAGCCAATCGCCAGCCCGGGGGGCGGTCTGGCGATCGCGCGGCGCCTTCGGCTTGATTCCGCGCGTTTCTGGGACCAAGCGGCGTTGAACTAGAGCAGTTCTCTCAGCGGGTCGCCGGTATCGATGAAAAGCCGCCCGCCGGAGCGCAGTGCGGCGCGGATGCGGGGTAGTGCGAGACGCCCAGCCGCCGGGTGCCGTCCGTCGAGGGCGCCGACCCGCATGGCGAAGGCGAGGTCGAAGGGGGCTTCTCCGTCGATGAGTTCGAAATGCTCCGCGGCGACGCACCGGATGGCCAGGCGACCGGCAGCGATCTCCGGCCTGGAGCGGTCACGCGCCAGTGCAACGGCCTTCGGCGAGCGATCGATGGCGAGGACGAAACCCGTGCAGATCCGCCGCGCGACCTCCCGCGCGGCGACGCCGGGGCCGCAGCCGATCTCCAGCACGCGCATGCCGTCTTCGAGCGGCAGGGCGTCGACGAAGCTCAGGATGCGGGCGGAGGGTTTGGTGGGCATGTTCGAAAACCGATCGCGATCTTTGGCTGGCGCAGTGTAGCCCACGCGAGCCGGGCGGTCGCCAGACCGCGGGGTGGCGATCTGCCGGTGGGACGGTGCGGTTTATGGTGGCCAAGTCCGTGTCACGCTGGAGCGATGTGCTTCCATCAGCCAATCGCCAGACCCGGGGGTCGGTCTGGCGATCGCGCGGCGCCTTCGGCTTGATTCCGCGCGAAGAACGGACCGCTGACAGGCGCGGCGCCCCATTCGCGCACATGTCCGCTTCGTCGCACCCCCGGAACGCGGGCCCGGGCGCGGCGCGTTTTCCTCTCGAACAGAAGGAATTGGAGGACCGGGATGATCCGCTCGACCGTTTT
This sequence comes from Pontivivens ytuae, assembly GCF_015679265.1. Taxonomy (NCBI): domain Bacteria; kingdom Pseudomonadati; phylum Pseudomonadota; class Alphaproteobacteria; order Rhodobacterales; family Paracoccaceae; genus Pontivivens; species Pontivivens ytuae. Next base: position 2,893,581 of record NZ_CP064942.1, on the reverse strand, counting down.
TGCGACCCTTGCCACGCTGACCGCAGGCCCCCTGCTCGCGCAGGCGACCGCGGGGCAGATGGCCGCCACACCGCCCACGATCGAAGGGCCGGATGAGATCGACAAGGAGGGGATCGACGTGATCCCCGGCGGCAACCACACGTTCCGCAACGACATGCCGGTGGACTCCAAGATCGTGGCGAACAGCGAGAACGGGCTCAATCCGGACGGGCCGCTGCGCCTCGCGCCGCCGAACGTGGTGCTCGACGGCTTCTCGACGGTGCCGATGGCCGAGATCGATCCGGCGGAGCTCGACGGCGTGCCGGTCTGGCAGGAAGCCTCCGAAGAGTTTGCCGAGATCACCCGAGTGGTCGGCAATGACGAGGACACGGTGATCGTCGCCCTGCCTTGGCTGCTCGCCGATTGGGAGGTCGCGGTGCCGATCGAGGCCTTCACCTTCGTTGAAGCCGAGGAGAGCGAAGAGCGTCGCGCCTATATCGCCGCGTCCGAGGAGATGTTGCGCACACTGCCCCGCTGGGACGGCTGAACCCCATCCGATCGCAACACCAAACGGGTCGCCTGCCGGGCGCCCCGTTTTCGCGTGCCCTATCCGCTTGCCCTCCGCCGCGTGCGCCAATAGGACTTTGGCCCCAGAACAGGACGCCAGAACCGCCCGACCGGGGAGCCAGCCATGAGCATCGACAAATCCCGCCTACCCTCGCGCCACGTGACCGAAGGGCCCGCGCGCGCGCCGCACCGCTCCTACCTCTACGCGATGGGGCTGAGCGAGGAGGAGATCCACCAGCCTCTCGTAGGCGTGGCCACCTGCTGGAACGAGGCGGCCCCCTGCAACATCGCGCTGAACCGCCAAGCGCAGAGCGTGAAGCAGGGCGTGAAGGTCGCGAAGGGCACCCCGCGGGAGTTCACCACGATCACCGTGACGGATGGGATCGCGATGGGGCACGAGGGCATGCGCTCCTCGCTCGCCAGCCGCGAGGCCATCGCGGACACGGTGGAGCTGACCATGCGCGGCCATGCCTATGATGCGATCGTGGGCCTTGCGGGCTGCGACAAGTCGCTGCCGGGCATGATGATGGCGATGGTGCGGCTGAACGTGCCCAGCGTCTTCGTCTATGGCGGGTCGATCCTGCCGGGCCGCTACGAGGGGCGTGACGTGACCGTGCAAGACGTCTTCGAAGCGGTGGGCCAGCATCAGGCCGGCAACCTCTCGACCTGCGAGTTGGAGAAGCTGGAGCAGGTGGCGTGCCCCTCCGCCGGGGCGTGCGGCGGCCAGTTCACGGCGAACACCATGGCGTGTGTCAGCGAGGCAATCGGCTTAGCACTCCCGAACTCCTCCGGCGCGCCCGCGCCCTACGAGAGCCGGGACCAGTATGGCGAGGCGTCGGGCCGCGCCGTCATGAACCTGATCGAGAAGAACATCCGCGCGCGGGACGTCGTGACGCGGGAGAGCCTGATCAACGCCGCGCGCGTCGTCGCCTGCACCGGCGGCTCGACGAATGCGGGGCTGCACCTGCCGGCGATTGCGCACGAGGCGGGGATCGACTTCTTCCTGGAGGATGTCACCGACATCTTCCGCGAGACGCCGTATTTCGTCGATCTGAAGCCGGGCGGCGCTTACGTGGCCAAGGACCTCTACGAGGCGGGCGGCGTGCCGGTCGTGCTCAAGGAGCTCGACAAGGCGGGGCTGATCCATCGCGACTGCATGACCTCCACGGGCTATTCAATCGGGGAGGAGATCGACAAGGTGAGCCGGGAGGCGGACGGCAAGGTGATCCACCCGATCGCCACCCCGATCTCCACCACCGGCGGCGTCGTGGGGCTGAAGGGCAACCTCGCGCCGCAGGGTGCGATCGTGAAGATCGCGGGGATGAGCGACGACCAGCTCACCTTCATCGGCCCCGCGCGCGTCTTCGAATGCGAGGAGGATGCCTTCGCCGCGGTGCAGGAGCGTAAGTACGAGGAAGGAGAGGTCATCGTCATCCGCAATGAGGGTCCCGCAGGCGGGCCGGGCATGCGGGAGATGCTGGCGACCACGGCGGCACTCAGCGGTCAGGGCATGGGCAAGAAGGTGGCGCTGATCACCGACGGTCGCTTCTCCGGCGCGACGCGGGGCTTCTGCGTCGGCCATGTGGGACCGGAGGCCGCGGCAGGCGGTCCGATCGCGATGCTCCGCAACGGTGACACGATCTCCATCGATGCGAAGGCGGGCACGATATCGGTCGACCTGAGCGATGACGAACTCGCGGCGCGGAAGGCCGACTGGAAAGGTCCACGCGACACGATCTACGCCTCCGGCGCGCTGTGGAAATACGCGCAGCAGGTGGGCGAGACCTACAAGGGGGCCGTAACCCATCCCGGCGGCAAGATGGAAAAGCACTCCTATGCCGATCTTTGAGCGCGCCGCGGCGCTGGCGCTGATCGGCCTGCTCGCGGCCTGTGACGTGCCGGTCGAGGAGGCGCGGGCGCCCCTGCCGCTCGTCGAGGCGGAGACCGTCGAGGTCGAGGTGGGCGGGCGCAGCGTGCGCCTCGCCCCGCCCGAGGGGCTGTGCATCGATCCGGCCTCCGTCTCGGTCTCCGACCGCGGGGCGGCGCTGCTGGCGGGCGATTGCGAGGCGGCAGGCGTCGTCCGCGTCTCCCAGGCGCCGCCGATCGCGTCCGTGCTGACCGCGAGCATCGGGGCCGCCCCCCTGCCCGGCGAGGGCGGGGTGGACCGGCGGGCCGAGGCGCTGGAGGAGGCACTGCAGGCAGGCCTCGCCGATGCGCTGCTGGCCGAGGCGGACGGAGTGGCCCGCCTCATCGAGACGCGGCTGATCGACGGGACGGTCTATGCGCTGCTGGAGGATGGCACGGCGCAGGCCTTTGCCGGGGCCGCGCCCCGCTATTGGCGCGCGGTGGGTGAGGAGAACGGGCGCATGATCCTCTTGACCGTGCGGGGGCTCGAAGGGGCGTGGCCCGGCGAGGGGCCGCTCTTCGACCAGCTCGCCGCCTTCCGCGCGGCGATCGCCCGCGCCAACGGCTCCGCGGCCTGAGGCGGGGATGCTCGCCCGGCTGACGGGGCTTTGGGGTGTGATCCTGACCCGCCTCACGGCGGGACTGTGGACCCGGCGGCTGACCCGCGCCGAGGGGGTCGAGGCGAAGGTGCTGCGCCGTTGGCGGGCGCAGTCGAGGCGGTTGTTGCGGCTGACCCGGACGCTCGATGAACTGGCGACGCGGCGGCTGAACGGGCCGGTCAGCACCTCGGCGGTGATCGAGGTGCCGCCGGACGCGACGATGGTGTTCCGCCCGGCCCTGCTCGCCACCGCGCAGGAGCCCGCGGGCCATGCGGGACCGGCGAGCAATACGGCGGTGGCCCCGGGCGTCACGCTTTTCCACGACATGCCGCGGGCCGATGCGCTGATCCGCCAGCGGCCGGGTCCGGACGGGCGGCATGCCTGCGAGATCGAGCTCTGGGGTGGCGGCGGCAGCTTCCTGTCCCTCGCGCTCGCCTTGCCGGAGGCGGAGGCGCAGGCGACCCGGCGGGAGGACCTGATCCGCCTCGCCTACGATATCGGGGCCGAGCACCCGACCGAGATCTTCGCCCGCCTCAACCTCAGCCACGGTCCCAACGTGGAGGAGGTCGTGCGGCAGGTGGACCTGCGGGCAGGCACCAACTGGCTGGAATTCGACGTCTTCTACACCGACTTCGAGCCAGAGCGGGTCAACGAGATCTGGATCGACCTCATGTTCGATCCCAGGACCGCCAACCGGATCACGCTGCGGGACATCCTGATCCTGCGGCGGCCGCGGCTGTCGCTCTAGGAGGGGACCATGGACGAGCATCGGGACCGGTTGTGGATCGAGGCGGGCGTGGTGCGCGGGCGCCTGAAATCGGGCGGCTTCATCCCGCTGGAGCTGGTGCTCGCCGGCTTCGTTATCGCCCGGCCCGTGCCACGGCAGGTGGAGGGCACGCCGAGCCTCGTGGAGATCAGCCATCCCCTGCCCGCGGCCGCGATGAACCAGGGCCTGTCGATCCTGATGATCCGGCGCGAGGGGGAGGAGACGCCGCTCGCCCACCTGCCGATCCTGATCGGCGAGGATCTGACCGAGACCCTCGCGGGCGAGGTGGCGCTGCTGCGGGCGGAGCTCGACATGGTCAAGACCATCCTGCGCGAGCGCCTGCGCCGCGGGGCGTGAGGCTGGACCGGGCGGCGGCCGCGCCTAGCTGAGCGGCGCATGAAGGCGACCGATCTCCTCGAAGTGCGCGACGCCGGGCTCTACTGCCCGCCTGGCGGGTTCTGGATCGACCCGGTGCAGCCGGTGGACCGGGCGCTCGTGACCCACGGGCACGGCGACCACTGCCGTCCGGGATCGGCGCATCTGATGGCGACGGCGGAGACGATTGCGATAGCCCAGACCCGCTACGGCGCCGATGCCTTTGCCGCGACGCAGGTGGCCGAGCCCGGCGAGGTCATGCGGATCGGCGATGTGGACGTGCATTTCGCGCCGGCAGGCCATGTGCTCGGCTCCGCCCAGATCGTGGTGGAGGCGGGCGGCGCGCGGGCCGTCGTCTCCGGCGATTACAAGCGGGCGGCGGATCCGACCTGCGCGGGGTTCGAGCCGGTGGCCTGCGATCTCTTCGTCACCGAGGCGACGTTCGGCCTGCCGGTGTTCCGCCACCCGCCGGTGCAGGACGAGCTCGACAAGCTCTTCGCCTCCATCGCCGCCTTTCCGGAGCGGTGCCACGTGCTGGGCGTCTACGCGCTCGGCAAGGCGCAGCGGATCATGGCGGAGCTGAGGGCGCGCGGCTACGACCGGCCGGTGTGGATCCACGGGGCGCTGAGCAAGCTGACGGAGCTCTATGGCGAGTTGGGCGTCGATCTCGGCCCCGTGCGGCAGGTGATGGCGGCGGACAAGGCGGAGCTGGCGGGCGAGATCGTGCTGGCGCCGCCGAGTGCGATCCAGGACCGCTGGGCACGGCGGCTGCCCGACGCCCTGCCCGTCGGCGTCTCGGGCTGGATGCAGGTGCGCGCACGGGCGCGGCAGCGGCGGGTGGAGCTGCCGCTGATCGTGTCGGACCACTGCGACTGGGACGCGCTCTGCGCCACCATCCGCGAGGTGGGGGCCGAGACGGTGTGGGTGACCCACGGCGCCGAGGAAGCGCTGGTCCACTGGTGCCGCGAACAGGGGCTGGAGGCCGATCCCCTGGCCATCGCGGGCCGCGGCGACGAGGACTGACCTGCCACCCGAACCCGGTCTGCTGAAAATTTGATCCCGATGCCCGAAAACGTGGCGATCTTTCAGGCTTGTGACGCGGAACGGGGCAGATCGGCCATTGGGGGCTTGGTGTTGCCCGTCCTCCGTCCCTAGAGTGATGGGGATACAACAGGGAGACTACCATGCTTCGCAAACTGTGCACGCTCGCGGCGCTCAGCCTCGCGGCGCCTGCGGCCTTTGCCCAGACCGAGATGCCCTTCGCGCTCGACTGGAAGTTCGAGGGACCGGCCGCCCCCTACACCGTCGCCATCGACGAGGGCTTCTTCGAGGCGCAAGGCCTCGAGGTCACGATCGAGGAGGGTGCGGGCTCGCTCGCGGCCATTCCGAAGGTCGCGACGGGCGCGTTCCCGGTCGGGTTCGCCGACATCAACTCGCTGATGCGGTTCCTCGACCAGAACCCCGGCGCGCCGGTGACGGCAGTTATGATGGTCTACGACAAGCCCCCCTTCGCCGTCGTGGGCCGCGTGAGCCAGGGCGTGTCGGCCCCCGCCGACCTGCAGGGCCGCGTGCTGGGCGCACCGCCACCCGATGGGGCCTGGGCGCAGTTCCCGATTTTTGCCGCCGAGAACGAGCTCGATGTCGCCACGATCACGGTGGAGCCCGTGGGCTTCCCGACGCGCGAGCCGATGCTGGCGCAGGGCGAGGTGGACGCTGTGACGGGCTTTTCCTTCTCCTCCACGCTCAACCTGATCCGGCTCGGCGTGCCGGAGGAGGACATCTCCGTCATCCTGATGGCCGATCACGGCGTCGACCTCTACGGCAACGCGATCATCGTGAACACGGACTTCGCCGAGGCGAACCCGGAGGCCGTGACCGGCTTCTTGACCGCCGTCGCACAAGGCTGGCAGAGCGCGATCGACAACCCCGAGGCCGCGATCACCTCGCTCCTGGAGCGCAACCCGGCCGCCGATGCGGGGCTGGAGCAGCGTCGCCTGCAGCTCGCCATCGATGCGAACGTGATGACCGACTACGTGCGGGAAAACGGGATGGGCGGCATCGACGCCGACCGCTTCGCCGCCGCCATCGAGCAGACGCGGACGGTCTACGAGTTCCAGAACGAGCCGGACGCCGCCGTCATCTTCGACGCGAGCTACCTGCCCGAGGGCGACGTCCTGTCGCTCGAATGACAATGCGGGCGCCGGGCCGGTCCCGGCGCCCCTGCCAAGGCCCTATCCCATGTCCCTTCTCGATATTCGCAATGTCCGCCACGCCTACCGCACCAAGGCGGGGCCGCTGCCGGTGCTCCACGGGCTCGACCTCTCGGTGCCCGAGGGCGAGTTCTGCGCGGTGGTCGGCCCCTCGGGCTGCGGTAAATCCACGCTGACGCGGCTGGTCGCGGGGCTGATGCGGCCCGATGAGGGCGAGGTCTGGCTGCACGGCTCGAAGGTCACGAGCCCGCGCAAGACGGTGGGCATGGCCTTCCAGAACCCGGTGCTGCTGGAATGGCGCACCATCCTCGACAACGTGATCCTGCCGCTGGAGATCGTGGCGGGCTCGATGCCCCGGCGCGAGCGAGTGGCGCGGGCGGAGGAGCTGCTCGCCATGGTCGGGCTGGAGGGGTTCGAGGGCAAGCGCCCGTCGGAGCTGTCGGGCGGGATGCGCCAGCGTGCTTCCCTGTGTCGGGCCATCGTGCACAAACCGGACGTGCTGATCATGGACGAACCCTTCGGCGCGCTCGACGCCTTCACCCGCGAGGATCTGTGGCAGACGATGCGATCGTTGCGGGCGGCGGAGCCCTTCACCGCATTGCTCATTACCCATGATTTGCGGGAGAGCGTGTTCCTCGGCGATCAGGTTGTGGTGCTGTCGGGGCGGCCCGCGCGGACGCAGCATGTGATGCGGGTGGACCTGCCCGCCGACCGGACGCTCGACGTGCTCTACACGCCCGAGGTCGGCGACATGCTCCACACCCTGCGCGACGAGATCAAGATCGCGCAGGGCCGCGTGGTGGAGGACGCGTGATGGAGCGGTTGCAACAGGTTCTCGTCCCCGTCGCGGCGCTGGTGGTCTTCGCCCTGCTCTGGGAGCTTCTGGTCTGGGCCAATGGCTGGCCGGACTACGTGATGGCCTCGCCCAGCGACCTGCCGGCGGCGTATTCGCGGTTCTGGTCGCTCTTCGTCTCCGGCGCTTGGGAGACATTGTGGCGCACGGTACTGGGGCTTTTTATCGCGGTCGTGGCGGGGCTGGCGCTCGGCATGATCATGGGGTTCTCGCGGATCGCGCGGGATGCGCTCTATCCCCTGCTGGTGGGGTTCAACGCGATCCCGAAGGCGACGCTGGTGCCTGTGCTGGCGCTGCTCTTCATCGGGCAGCACGACTTCAACACGGTGATGATGGCGTTCCTGATCTCCTTCTTCCCCATCGCGGTGTCGGTGGCGGTGGGGCTGTCGACGCTGGAGCCGGAGTATCGCGACATCCTGCGGGCGCTGGGGGCGTCGCGGGTGACGATCTTCTGGAAGATCGCGCTGCCGAAGACCCTGCCGGAGTTCTTTGGCGCTTTGAAAGTCTCCGTGACGCTCGCTTTCATCGGGACCAACCTGGTGGAGATCGTGTCGCCGCACGGGCGCGGGCTGGGGGCGCTGTTCCTGTCGGGGCAGACGAACTCGAACTACCCGCTGATGTTCGCGGTGCTGATCGCGCTGGCAATTCTGGGCATCGCGCTGTTCTACGCGGTGGTGGCGCTGGAGCGGATCTTCGCGGGCTGGGCGGAGCGGCAGACGGGTTAGATCTGGAGACCAGTCGCGCGATTGCCAGACCGCGGGATGGCGATCCGGCGATGGAACGGGGCGCTTTATGGCGGCCAAATCCGAGTGACGTTCGAGTGGCGCGCCCGCATCGGCCAATCGCCAGACCGGTGGGGCGGTCTGGCGATCGCGCGGCGGCCTTTGGCCTTGATTCCGCGCGGAGGCACTTCGCCCGACGGGAGCGATCCGTCGCATGGGGTGCGCCACTTATCCCTCGCCGCAAACCCTTGCGGGCGGTAGCAAGGAGGGAGAGCCCACACGCCTTCGGGACAGGAGTGCTGCCATGCCTCGCGATACCCCCCTTCCGCCGCCGGTCCTGCCATTGTCGCCCTATCCGGATGTGGAGGAGGTGCTGAGCGGCCTCATCGCGGAGGCCGGCCTCTCGGACACCGATCGCGCCGCCATCGCCGCCCGCGCCACCGATCTCGTCGAGGCGATCCGGGCGGAGACGCAGCCAGGGCTGATGGAGGTCTTCCTCGCCGAATACGGCCTCTCCACCGACGAGGGCATCGCGCTGATGTGCCTCGCCGAGGCGCTGCTGCGCGTGCCCGACGCCGCGACCATGGACGAGCTGATCGAGGACAAGATCGCGCCCGGCCGCTGGTCGGAGCATCTGGGGCAATCCTCCTCACCACTCGTCAACGCGTCGACCTGGGCGCTGATGTTCACGGGGCGGGTACTCGACGACGACGACACCAAGCCGCTCGCCGCGCTGCGCGGGGCGATCAAGCGCCTGGGTGAGCCGGTCATCCGCCGCGCCACCCTGCAGGCGATGCGCGAGATGGGCCGGCAATTCGTGCTGGGCGAGGATATCGAGGATGCGCTGAAGCGCGCGACCAGGATGCAGGAGCAGGGCTACACCTACTCCTACGACATGCTGGGGGAGGCCGCCCTGACAGAGGCCGACGCGCAGCGTTATCATGACGCCTATGCCCACGCGATCCGCACCATGGCGCGCGCGGCGAACCATACGGAGATCGACCGCAATCCGGGGATCTCGGTCAAGCTCTCCGCCCTCCACCCCCGCTACGAGATGCGGCAGCGCGAGCGGGTGCTGGAGGAGCTGACGCCGCGCCTCGCCGAGCTCGCGCTGCTCGCCGCCGAGAAGGGGATCGGTCTCAACGTCGATGCGGAGGAGCAGGACCGGCTCACCCTGTCGCTCGAGATCATCGAGCGGGTGCTGGAGGATCCGCGGCTGAAGGACTGGGCGGGCTTCGGCGTCGTGGCGCAGGCCTATGGCCCCCGTGCCGGTGCGGTGATCGACTGGCTGGAGACGACGGCCGAACGGCTCGACCGCAAGCTGATGGTGCGCCTCGTCAAGGGCGCCTACTGGGATACGGAGATCAAGCGCGCGCAGCAGGAGGGGCTCGCGAGCTTCCCGGTCTTCGCCCGCAAGCCCGCGACGGATGTGAGCTACATCGCCTGCGCGCGGCGGCTTTTGAAGGCGGAGCGGATCTATCCGCAGTTCGGCACGCACAACGCGCATACGGTGGCCGCGGTGCTGCATATGGCCGAGCAGATGGGGATCGGCGCGGATGCCTATGAGTTCCAGAAGCTGCACGGCATGGGCGGCGCGCTCTACGACATCGTGATGGAGCATTTCGGCATCCGCTGCCGGATCTACGCGCCGGTGGGCAAGCATCGCGACCTGCTCGCCTATCTCGTGCGGCGGCTGTTGGAGAACGGAGCGAACTCCTCCTTCGTCAACCAGATCGTGGATGAGGATGTCCCGGCGGAGAAGGTCGGCGCCGATCCGTTTGCGGCGATCGGGCATGATCCGGTCGTGGCGCCCGGTACGGAGCTGTGGCAGCCGGAGCGGGCGAATGCGCGGGGCTGGGACCTCGCCGCACCCGAGCATCTGGCGGAGATCGAGGCGGCGCGGGCCCCCTTCCGCACGACGCGGTTCGAGGGTGGGCCGCTGCTGGCCGGGGAGGCGGCGCCTGAGCCTGCGCACAAGGTGCTGAGCCCATCGGACCCGGCGGATCTGGTCGGGCACGCGCGTTTCGCTTCGACCGCCGACGTGGAGACGGCCTTTGCCGCCGCACAGCCCTGGGCCGTGGCGGTGGAGGAGCGGGCGCGGGTCCTGAATGCCGTCGCCGATGCCTACGAGGCCGAGTTCGGGCGCATCTTCGCCCTGCTCGCCCGCGAGGCCGGGAAGACGCCCGACGACAGTGTGGCCGAGATCCGGGAGGCGGTGGATTTCCTGCGGTACTACGCGGCGCAGAAGGTGGACGCGCCGCCACTCGGCCGGGTCGTCTGCATCTCGCCCTGGAACTTCCCGCTCGCGATCTTCACCGGGCAGATCGCGGCGGCGCTGATGGCGGGCAATGCGGTGCTCGCGAAACCCGCGCCGCAGACCACGTTGATCGCAGCACTCGCGGTGAACCTGATGCACGAGGTCGGCGTGCCGCGCAGCGCGCTGCAACTGCTGCCCGGTGCAGGCGAGGTCGGGGCGGCGCTGACCTCGGATGCGCGGGTGGACGGCGTCGCCTTCACAGGCTCCCACCCTACGGCGAAGCGGATCCAGGCGGCGCTGGCGGAGCATGCCGCCCCCGGCACGCCGCTGATCGCGGAGACCGGGGGGCTCAACGCGATGATCGTGGATTCCACCGCACTGCCGGAGCAGGCGGTGAAGGATGTGGTCGAGTCGGCCTTCCAGTCGGCGGGGCAGCGCTGCTCGGCGTGCCGGTGCCTCTACGTGCAGACCGACATCTACGAGAGCTTTCTGGAGATGCTGAAGGGCGCGATGGATGCGTTTCGGGTCGGCGATCCGTGGTTCCTGGATGCGGATTCCGGGCCGCTGATCGACGCGGCGGCGCATGAGCAGATCGCTGGCTATGTCGAGGGGAAGCGGGCGGAGGGCAAGCTGCTCCACCAGATCGCGGCGCCGGAGGGCGGGCACTTCCTCGCGCCCTCGCTGATCGCGGTGGACGGGATCGGGGAGATCGAGCGGGAGGTGTTCGGCCCGGTCCTCCACGTCGCTCGCTACCGCGCCGCCGATCTGGAGAAGGTGATCGGGGCAATCAACGCGACGGGCTACGGGCTGACCTTCGGGCTGCATACACGGATCGACGATCGGGTGGAGTTCGTGACGGAGCGGGTCCATGCGGGCAACGTCTACGTCAACCGCAACCAGATCGGTGCCATCGTCGGCTCCCAGCCCTTCGGCGGCGAGGGGCTGTCGGGGACGGGGCCGAAGGCGGGCGGTCCGCACTACCTGCCGCGGTTCTGCCAGCCGGTGGAGCCTGCCCTGCCCGCGAGCCCCGTGGACCTGCCCGGCCCGACCGGCGAGGCGAACCGGCTGCGGCTGGTGCCGCGCCCGCCGCTGCTCTGCCTCGGCCCGAGCGTGGACGACCGGGCCGAGCAGGTGCGACAGGTGGAGCGGCTGGGCGGCGTCGCGCTCCCGATGGACGAGCTGCGGGACCTCACAACGGTGGAGCCCTTCGGTGCCGCGATCTGGTGGGGTGATGCAGAGACAGCGCGGACGCTCGCCCGTCAGCTCGCGGAGCGCGACGGCCCAATCCTACGCCTCGTGACCGGAGCGGTGGCCGTGGCCGACGCGCTGCATGAACGGCATCTGTGCATCGACACGACCGCGTCGGGCGGCAACGCGCAGCTTCTCGCACAGGCCGCGACGGACGATCCGGCGGGCTGACACCGCGGTTTCCACGTTGATCCGCGTCAATCCGGGCGTCTCGCGATCCGTTAGCCTCTCTCCATGGCCCTGCCGATCGCCGGGCGGGCCCGGAGAGACGCCATGGATCCGACACGCACGCTCGTCCTCTACTATTCGCGCAGCGGGTATACCCGGCGCGCTGCGCAGGATCTCGCCCGCCATCTCGAAGGGGCGACGGCCGAGTTCAGGACGCGGCGCTACGGCTTTCCGGCGCTCGGCGTGCTGCGCGCGCTGTTCGACGTCGTCATCAAGGCCTCGCCGGAGCCACAGGCGCCCCTTCCCGACCTGCGCAATGCGGGCCTCGTGGTGCTCGCGGGGCCGGTCTGGGCGGGAAAGCCCGCGGCCCCGCTGCGCCGGATGCTGGGTCTGGGCTCGGTTCTACCGGCGGATGTCGGGCTGCTCCTGACCTCCGGCGAGCCGTCGGAGCCCAAGAACACCTACGCCGCCTGCGAGGCGCTGCTTGGCCGGCCGTTCGCGGCCACTGCGTTCATTGGCAACAAGATCGACGGGACCGACGAGATGGGCGAGCGGCTCGCCGCCTTTGCCGCGCTGCTGCGCCAACGCTCCTCCGACGCCGCGGAATGAACGCGCCCCTCCCGCCCGACCGCACGCGCCCCGTCTTTCGCACGGAGGGCGTGACGAAGGTCTACGACACCGGCGAGGTGAAGGTGCACGCGCTGGCGGGCGTCGATCTGGAGCTCTATCCGGGCGAGCTAACGGTGCTGCTGGGCCCGTCGGGCAGCGGGAAATCCACGCTGCTCAACATCCTGGGCGGGCTCGACCATGTGACGGACGGGCGGGTCTGGTTCCGGGAGCGGGAACTGACGGCGCTCAACGACCGGGGGCTGACGCGGTTCCGGCGCGACCATGTCGGCTTCGTCTTCCAGTTCTACAACCTCGTCCCGTCGCTGACGGCGCGGGAGAACGTGCAGCTCGTCACCGACGTGGCCCCCGACCCGATGGACCCGGCGGAGGCGCTGGGGCTGGTGGGCCTCGGCCCGCGGATGGATCACTTCCCGGCACAGCTTTCGGGCGGGGAGCAGCAGCGCGTCGCCATCGCGCGGGCGATCGCGAAACGGCCGGAGGTGATGCTCTGCGATGAGCCCACGGGCGCGCTCGACAGCAGGACCGGTGTGCAGGTGCTCGAGGCGCTGCGCGACATCAACGACCGGTTCGGCACCACGACGGTGGTCATCACCCATAATGCGGAGATCCGGAGGATGGCGCATCGCGTCATCTGGTTCCAGGACGGCCGCATCAGCCGGATGGAGGTGAACGAGACCCGCCTCGCCCCGTCCGAGATCGCGTGGTGAGCCATGGACGCGCTCGACCGCAAGCTGTTGCGCGATTTCGCCCGGCTCTGGATGCAGGCGCTGGCCATCGCGCTCGTGATGGCGGGTGGGGTGGCAGTGCTGCTGATGTCCTTCGGCATGTCGCGCGCGCTCGACGAGACGCGGGCGGCCTACTATGAGCGCAACCGCTTCGCCGACGTGTTCGCCGATGCCACCCGCGCGCCGACATCACTGCTGGCGGAGATCCGGGGGATCGAGGGGGTGGCGAGTGCCGAGGGGCGGGTCACGGCGCTCGCCACGCTCGATATCGAGGGGAAGACCGAGGCCACCATCGCCTATCTCGCCTCGCTGCCCGAGAGCGGCCCGCCGCAACTCAACGTGCCGATGCTGCGCTCGGGGTCGTGGCCCGACCGGCATGATACCGACCGGGTGGTGATCAACGAGCCCTTCGCGCTCGCCAACGATCTGCGGATCGGGGACCGTTTCCACGCCAATCTCAATGGGGCCCGGCGGGCGCTGACGGTGACGGGCACGGCACTTTCGCCGGAGTTCATCTACACGATCGGCCCCGGCGCTCTGGTGCCCGATGACGAGAATTTCGGGATCGTCTGGATGCCGGAGCGGGCGCTGGCCGCCGCCTTCGACCGGACAGGCGCGTTCAACAACCTCGCGGTGAAGATCCGTCCGGGCTTCGACGCGGAGCCGGTGATGGATGCGGTCGATGCGCTGCTGGCGCCCTATGGCGGGCTCGGCGCCTTCGACCGGGCGGACCAGCCGTCCAACGCCTATATCGACAGCGAGATCGAGCAGTTGAGGACGCTCTCCTACATCCTGCCGCCGATCTTCCTGGGCATCACCGTCTTCCTCGTCAGCATGGTGATCGGGCGGATCGTGACGCTGGAGCGCAGCGAGATCGGCCTGCTGAAAGCGCTCGGCTATTCGAGCGCGACGGTCTGCCTGCATTACCTGCTGCTGGCCGGGATGGTGGCGGTGGTGGGCGTCGGCCTCGGCTGGGCGGTGGGAAGCTGGCTGAGCTTCGGGCTGGCGCAGATCTATGCCGAGTTCCTGAACTTCCCCTACCTGATCTACAGCGTCTCGTGGAACAGCTACATCCTCTCGGCGCTGCTGGGCTTCGCCGCGGCGGCGGTGGGGGCGGTGCGTGCGGCACTCAGGGCCGCGGCGCTGTCACCCGCGGTGGCCATGTCGCCGCCTGCGCCGACGCGCTTCCACCGGAACTGGCTGGACCGGGCGATCGCGGCACTGCGCTTCGGCCAGCCGACGATGATGATCCTGCGCAGCCTGATCCGCTGGCCGGTGCGCGCGGCGCTGAGCGCGCTCGGCATGGCGCTCGCGGTGTCGGTGCTGGTCGCCTCCAACTTCTTTCCGGATTCCATCGACCTCATCATCGACACGGCGTTCTACCAGTCGAACCGGCAGCACGCGATGCTCACCTTCGAGGACGAGATGCCCGACAGCGCGTTGCAGGAGGTGCGCGCCCTGCCCGGCGTGCTGCAGGCGGAGGGGCAGCAGTTCCACACCGCCATCTTCCGCAATGCCCATCACGAGAAGCGGGTGGTGGTCGAGGCGCGGCCGCCCGGAACCGATCTGAGCCGGATCGTCGACGCATCCGGCCGGGTGGTCGATGCCCCGCCCGGCGGCGTGATGCTGTCCGCCCGGCTGGCCCGGCAGCTCGACATCGCTGTGGGCGACGTGGTCGAGGCGGAGTTCATGAGCGGCAAGCGCGGCACCTACACGCTGCCCGTCACCGGCTTCGTCACGCAGTTCTTCGGGCTGGGCGCCTACATGGACGAGGCGACGCTGAACGCGATGTTCCAGCAGGCGCCGCAGGTCTCGGTCATCAACATCACCTTCGACACGGCGGAGGAGGACGCGCTGCATGCGAGCCTCCGCGAGCTGCCGAACCTCAGCGGCACGATCATGATGGTGGAGAACCGCCGCAGCTTCGAGGAGACGATCGGGGAGAACATCCTGATCGTCACCACGATCTACGCGATGCTGGGCATCCTGATCACCGTGGGCGTCGCCTACAACGGTGCCCGCATCCAGCTGTCGGAGCGGGCGCGGGAGCTGGCGAGCCTGCGCATCCTGGGCTTCACGCGCGGCGAGGTCTCCTACGTGCTGGTGGGTGAGACCATGCTGCTCGCCCTGATCGCGCAGCCCTTCGGCTGGTGGATCGGATGGCGCGTGGCGAAGCTGATGACGGACAGCTTCGCCAGCGACCTCTACACCATCCCGCTGGTCATCGAGCCCGCCACCTATGCCAATGCGAGCCTCATCGTGCTGAGCGCGGCGCTGCTCTCGGTGCTCGTGGTGCGGCGGCGGCTCGACACGCTCAACCTGGTGTCCGTCATGAAAACGAGGGAGTAGGCCCATGCCGCAGCTTCGGCGCAACATCCTTCTCGGCCTGATCGGGGTCGCCGTCGCGGGCGGGCTCGGCTACGTGGCGTTCCGGCCCGAGCCGGTGCCGGTCGACCTGCACACGATCGAGGTCGGAACGCTGACCGTCACCGTCGACGTGGATGGGGAGACGCGGGTGCGCGACGTGTTCGAGGTCGCGGCCCCCATCACCGGCGTCGCGCTGCGCTCCCCCGTCGAGGTGGGCGACCGGGTCACGGAGGGGCAGACGGTGGTCGCGCGGGTCGAGCCGGTGGCGCCGACGCTGCTCGACGCCCGCACGCGGCTGCAGGCCGAGGCGGAGGTGCGGGAGGCGCAGGCGGCCCTGCATGTGGCACGTACGGACCTCACCCGCGCGAACGAGGATGAGGTGCACGCCCGCTCCCAGTTCAACCGAGATGCGGAGCTGGTGGATCGCGGCGTGCTCTCGCTCACCCGGCTGGAGGACGCGCACCAGCGCCTCGCCGTCGCGGTGGCCGCCGTGGAGGCGGCGCAGGCCCGGATCGACCAGGCGCGCAGCACGCTGGAGCGGGCGGAGGCGGCGCTGATCGAGCCCGGCGGCACCGGTGCTGCGGGCGGGACCTGCTGCACCGAGATCGCGGCCCCGGCCACCGGCGCGGTGCTGGAGATCGACACGATCAGCGAGCGGCCCGTGCTCGCCGGCGCACGGCTGTTGTCCATCGGTGATCCGGCGGAGCTGGAGATCGTGGCGGACCTCTTGTCGAACGACGCGGTGCGCCTGCCCGACCAGGCCCGCGCCACGGTCGAGCGCTGGGGCGGGCCGCCGTTGGAGGCGGTGCTGCGCCATGTGGAGCCCGCAGCCTACACCAAGGTCTCCGCCCTCGGGATCGACGAGCAGCGGGTGGACACGATCTTCGACCTCGTCTCGTCGCCGGAGGAGCGGCCCGCGCTCGGCCACGGCTTCGCGGTCTTCCTGCGCATCGTGGAATACGAGGAGCCCGACGTGCCTCTGGTCCCGCTCAGCGCCGCGTTCCGCAGCGGCGACGGCTGGGCGGTGTTCCGCGCGCAGGGCGACGTGGTGGAGCGGGTTCCGGTGGAGCTCGGCCGCCGCGACGGACGCTCCGCCGTCGTGCTCTCCGGGCTCGAAGCGGGCGACCGGGTCGTGGTGCACCCCAGCGACGCGCTGGAGGACGGCGCGATCATCGTCGAACGGACAACCTTCTGAGGTCATGAGGCGGATCCCATGAAACACTCTCCCCTTCCCCGGCCCGAGGCGCAGATCGACATCGACAGCGTGTTTCACGCCGGGATCGGACGGCTGACCGGCGGGCTGTCGCCCGCGGCGCTGACCAGTGCCGGGCTCGACTGGTGGATGCATCTCGCAGGTTCCCCCCGCAAACAGGCGGAGCTCGCCCAGCGCGCCTGGTCCGGCGCGTTCGAGGCGTGGATGACACCGCTGCGCTGCGCACTCGATGGCGGCGAGGGCCGACTCTGCAAGCGGGCGGCGGCCGACAAGCGGTTCCGCCAGGAGGAGTGGGAGAGCTATCCCTTCAACCTCTTCAGCCACTGGTTCCTGATCCAGCAGGACTGGTGGCAGGCCGCGACCAGCGGCATCGAGGGGATCGAGCCCGCCCATGCGCGGATGGTGGAGTTCATGGCCCGCCAGACCCTCGACATGATGGCGCCGTCGAACTTCATCGCGACGAACCCCACGGTGCTCGCCCGGATTCAGGAGGAGCGCGGCGCGAACCTCGCGCGGGGCTTTCAGAACTGGCTTGAGGACCTGCACCAGCTTCTGGGGACCGACACGCCCGAACCCTCCGACTACCGCGTGGGGGAGAACGTGGCGGTCACGCCGGGGGAGGTCGTCTTCCGCAACCGGCTGATCGAGCTGATCCGCTATCGCCCGACGACGAAGACGGTGCGGCCCGAGCCGATCCTGGTCGTCCCGGCCTGGATCATGAAGTACTACATCCTCGATCTCTCGCCCCACAACTCGCTGGTGCGCTACCTGCGCGATCAGGGCTTCGAGGTCTACATGATCTCCTGGAAGAACCCCGAGAAGAGCGACGCGGATCTGGGCTTCAACGACTACTACGACCTGGGGCTGGGGGCCGCGCTCGACGTGATCGCGCCGCAGCAGACCGACCGGGTGCATGCGGTGGGCTACTGCCTCGGCGGCACGATGCTCGCCACCGGGGCGGCGGCGATGGCGCGGGACGGGGACGCGCGGCTGGCGACGCTCTCGATGCTCGCGGCCCAGGTGGATTTCACGGAGGCCGGGGAGCTCTCGCTTTTCATCAGCGAGAGCCAGGTGACGTTCCTGGAGGACATCATGGCGATGCAGGGCTATCTGCGCGCCGACCAGATGGCCGGGACCTTCCAGATGCTCCGTTCCAACGATCTGATCTGGAGCCGGGTGATCCGCCACTACCTGCTGGGCGAGCGCACGGCGATGAACGACCTGATGGCGTGGAACGCGGATACGACGCGGATGCCCGCGCGCATGCATTCGGAGTACCTGCGCCAGTTCTTCCTGGAGAACCGGCTGGCGCGCGGGCAGTTCGAGGTGGCAGGCCGCGCGGTGGCCCTCACCGATATCACGGCGCCGATCTTCTGCCTTGCGACGGAGAAGGATCACGTCTCGCCCTGGCGGTCGGTCTACAAGATCGGGCTGCTGACGGACACGGACGTCACCTTCTGTCTGACCGCGGGCGGTCACAACGGCGGTGTTCTGTCGGAGCCGGGACATCCGCGCCGTCACCACCGGATCGAGGACCGCGCCCAGCGCTCGGACCATGTCGGGCCGGAGGAGTGGCTCGCCGATACGCCCCGTCGTGATGGCTCGTGGTGGCCCGCCTGGATCCCGTGGCTGGAGGCGCGCAGCGGCTCCCCCGTCCGGCCCGAGGCCGGAGGTCGGGGCCATGCGCTGGGGCCGGCCCCCGGAAGCTACGTCTTCGCCTGAGGGGTGATCAGGCGTCGCGGCGATCAGGCATCGGGCCCCTTGCGCGCGGGGGCAAACAGCGTCTGGCTCATCTCCACCAGCTTGCCGGTCTCGGCGGTGTACTGGTCGATCGCCTTCTGCATGAATCGGGCCTGGATCTTCTGCAGGTCGCTCATGTTCTTGCAGTGCAGGATCTCGTGCTGCGTCTTCACATCCTCGCGGATGCGCTCGGCCATGAAGGAGACCACCTCGCTGCCGAGCTCGCTCATCGTCTCGGCCCAGGTGGTGCCCATGGCGGAGAAGTTGTCGAAGCCGAGCTTCTGCATCGTCGCGATGTCCTCGGCCGCGGTGCTCGTCGTGCCAGTTGCGGCGGCCTGGGCCTCCTCGGCCTTGGTGGATTGGGTCGTGCTTTTCATGGTCTCGGACCTCCCTTCGTCACGGTTCAATCCTGCACGCATGGTACACGGGCGGGATTGATTTGGCGCAAAGGGCTTGGGGCGGTGGCGGGTGCCGCAGGCTGGCGAGCGGTGCTAGGCCATTCCGAAGACGCGGGAAAACGCCATGCCGACCTGCCCGAGAAAATCGAGCCATTGCCAGTCGGCGTTTTCGGGGCGGGGATAGTCCTGGTAGCGGAAGCCCGCGAACATCAGGGCCAAGAGAGCGAGGCCCAGAGGCGTCCGGATCCGGTTGGGAAGGAACCAGGGTCTGTCGGGACCGAAAAACGTCCTGCTCTCCGACGCGCCGGTGAGCGGCAGCGCCAGCAGGCTGACGACGATGGCGAGGTCCGCCCAGATGGTCATGATGCTCCGTGCTTCTTCTTTGCCAGTAGCACACAGGGCTTTCGTGTCGGTTTTGCGACAGCGTTGCTGTTCGGACCTACCGAAGTGGCAGGAGTGCACCGCGTTAGTATGCAGATGATCGATGTTTCGACGAGATATCTTTTGATATTAGCGTCTTGGCTCAATGCGGCCGGTATCAAAGACACGTTGACTTTGGGGCTAGCCAACAGAGCGGCACATCAGGGGGCGTGATCTTCGCATGACAGTGGCCTACTTCCCACGCGGGCACATTGGGGAGCAGCATGGCCGCCAGGGCGCGCTGCCGTCCTCCGGATCCTCCGCTCAGAAGATCATGGTGCCGGAGCTCCCTTCGTCACGGATCAGTCCTGCACGCGTGGAGCACGGGCGGGATTGATCTGGCGCAAAGGACCTCGCCTGCCGCGGCGCTACTGAGGGGGCACGCATCGAGGATCGTGCCATGCCCAGCGCCGCGGAGACCTTCGTGCCCATGCCACAGGGCCTGACCGGCGAGGAGGTCGCGGCGCGGCGCGCGGAGGCCGGATGGAACGAGTTGCCCCGGCCGCCCCGCGACGGGCCGTTGCGCGTGCTCCTCCGGCAGTTCACGGGGCTCCTCGTTCTGATCCTGATCGCCGCCGCGGGGATCGCGCTGGCTCTGGGCGAAACCGTGGACGCGATCGCCATCGGGCTCGTTGTGGCACTGAACGGCATCCTCGGTTTCGTGCAGGAGTGGCGGGCGGAGAACGCGTTGGAGGCGCTGCGCTCGATGCTCTCGCCCAGCGTCCTCGTGATCCGGGATGGCGAGGAGCGGGTGATCCCGGCACGCGAGCTCGTGCCGGGCGATCTCGTGGTGCTCGCCGCCGGGGACCGGGTGCCAGCGGATGTGGAGCTGGTGGCCTCGACCGAGCTGCGCGCCGATGAAAGCGTACTGACAGGCGAGTCGCTGCCCGTCCACAAGACCGCAGGCGCGGCGGAGGACGCGGGCCGGCTTCTCGCGGGCACCGCCGTCGCGGCGGGTCGGGGCCAGGGCGTGGTGATCGCGATCGGGACGGAGACGGCCTTCGGCCGGATCGCGGAGCTGACGGGCTCGCTCGGGCGCAAGCGCACGCATCTGCAGGTGCAGCTCGCAAAACTCGCCCAGCAACTGGGCCTCGCCGCCCTGCTGATCGCGGCGGCGATCATCGCGCTTGGCGCCGCAGTCGGACGACCCCTGTTCGAGATGTTCATGACCGGGCTCTCGCTCGCCGTTGCGATGGTGCCGGAGGGGCTGCCGGCGGTCGTGACGATCACGCTGGCGCTCGGCGCCTCGGCCATGGCGCGGCGCAAGGCGCTGGCCCGGCGGCTGCAGGCGGCCGAGACGCTCGGCGCGGCCTCCGTCATCTGCACGGACAAGACCGGGACGCTGACCGAGAACAAGATGACGGCAACCCGGATCTGGACGCCTGCTGCGACCTATAAGGTCACGGGCACCGGCTACGACCCTGCCGGTCACATCGCGCGGGACGGCCAGGTCGTGCGGGCGGAGGGCGACCCGGCGCTGGCCGCGCTGCTGGACACGGCGCTGACCTGCACCCACGCCCACCTCAGACGCGCGGACGGCGCGTGGGAGATGATCGGCGCCCCGACGGAAGGCGCGCTCGTGACGCTCGCCTACAAGGGATGGGCGCCGCTGCCGGACCCGGACGCGCAGGTGGCGGAGACCCCCTTCTCCAGCGAGCGCAAGCGGATGAGCGTGCTGTCGCGGAGCGCGGACGGCCATGTGCTCCACGTGAAGGGGGCGCCGGAGGTGGTGCTGGAGCACTGCATAGACTTGCGGTCAGGCGCCGACGCCCAGCCGCTCACGGAGGCGACGCGCGCCGAGGTGCTGGACGCCTATCAGGCCATGGCCGCCGAGGGCCTGCGCGTCATCGCGCTCGCCGCCCGTGCGGCCGCGCCGGGGGATATGGACGAGAGCGGGCTGACCCTGCTCGGCCTAATCGGTCTCATAGACCCGCCGCGACCCGAGGTCCGGCAGGCGATCGCCGGGGCGCGCGCGGCCGGGATCCGCGTCATCGTGATCACCGGCGACAGTGCCGTAACCGCTGCAGCCATTGCCGCGGAGCTCGGCATGGAGCAGCCGCGCTGCGTCGAGGGGGCGGAGCTGGAAGCCATTTCCGACGCGGCGCTGGAGGAGATGCTGGAGGGTGACGTCCTCTTCGCCCGCACCCTGCCCGAGCACAAGATGCGCATCGTTGCCGCCCTGCAGGCGCGCGGTCAGATCGTGGCGATGACCGGAGACGGCGTAAACGACGCGCCGGCGCTGAAGCGCGCCGATATCGGCATCGCGATGGGCATCCGGGGCACCGACGTGTCGAAGGACGCCTCCGACCTCGTCCTGCTCGACGACAATTTCGCGACCATCGTCGCCGCCATCGCGGAGGGGCGGCGGCAATTCGATAACGTGGCGAAGTTTGTGCGCTATCTCCTCGCCTCGAATGCGGGGGAGGTCATCGCCATCGTGGTGAACCTGATCGTGGGCGGGCCGCTGATCTTCCTCGCCACGCAGATCCTGTGGATGAACCTCGTGACCGATGGCGTCACTGCGGTGGCGCTGGGGCTGGAGAAAGGGGAGCGCGGGCAGATGGAGCGCCCGCCACGGAAGCGCGATGCACCGATCCTGGGCCTTGGCGGGCTCGGGCTGATCGTCGCTTTCGGCTGCTACACCGCGGGGGCGAGCCTGTGGCTGTTCTACACGATGCTGCCGCTGGGCGAGGACATCGCGCGCACGGTGGCCTTCACCGGCATGGTCGTCTTCGAGAAGGTCAGTGTCTTCGCCTTCCGCTCGCTGAGGGAGCCGTGCTGGCGGATCGGCTGGTTCAGCAATCCCTTCCTCCTGCTTGCGCTCGGCGTGACGCTGGCGCTGCAGGTGCTGGCGATCACCTGGCCGCCGCTGCAACTGCTGCTGCACACGACGACGCCGCGGCTGGAGCATCTGGGGCTCGTCGCGCTGCTGGCCCTGCCGCTGATCATCGTGCCGGAGCTCATCAAGTCGCTGCGGCCGCGGCACCGCGCGGCGGAGGCGTGAGGCGGCGGCACCCCACCGCCCCACGCGCACTCCCCACGGCTAGAGGATCATGGTGTTGATGTCCCAGAGCGACGGGTCGTCCGAGGCGCCGGTGGGCATCGGGCGGGGCTTCAGGCTCATCTCCACGAGGTTGTGTTTGTAAGGGCTCTCGCCCACGCGCCGGATCACGCCGCGGCCAAGCTTGTAGCGGTAGTTGCCGCTGACCGGGTCGGGGACCGCGTGGCAGACGGAGTTGGCGAGGCTGCCGGGGTAGTTAAAGTTCGCCATGGTCACGCCCGGCCGCATCTCGTCCGAGACGATGGCGACCGCGACGAAGCTGCCTTCGACGGTGTCGATATGCCCGGCCTCCATGAGTTGGGTGAAGCTCAGCTCGCCGTCCTCGACACCCACGGGCCGACCCTTCTGCACGTAGACCGTGTCGTTGTAGCCCTCGACCAGATCGCCGCTCTCGATCCCCCGCGGTTCGGCATCGGCGGGGTGGATGAAGATGTAGGGCCAGGGCCAGCGGCGGTGAAGGTAGGGCTTGCGCCGGTCGTCGAAGCCGGACTGCCACGTTTCGTTGACGCGGCCATTGGTGATCCAGACCTCATCCATCTCGGGCCGCGGCTTGATCGCCTCGTAGAAGTCGGACCAGCCGTCGTTCTGCCACGGTGTGCGCAGCATCACCGCCTTGCCTGAATGGGTGCCGAAGGCGCTGAGCCACTTGCGGTCACGGGTCGGCCCCTCCTGCTCGCCCCAGTTGTTTTCGGGGTCAGGGAGGCTCGGGGTACCGACGAGCTCACCGTTCACTATGCGCACCGGCGCCTGGATGCCGGTCGTGCCGAGCTGCGGCCACGCCGACCGCATCCACCACGAGGCGACCTGTGACACGGTTGTGCGCTCGCGCCATGTGGATACGGGGACGGAGCCGGGCCTCGCCTCCCGCTTGCTGGCGAGCACCGATCGGCGGATCGCGCGGGACGGGGCGCGGATCGTGCGGCTTGCCGGTGGGCGGCCGGTTCCCAGCCTATCTGCCATGATCCTCGACCTGCTCGACCGGGGGTGCGGGGACGATGCCGGGGCGGATGTGCTCAGGATGCCGATCAGCAGGGCGGAGGTGGCGAGCTATCTGGGCTTCGAGCCCGAAACCGTGAGCCGCGCCTTCGCCGCACTGAAGCGGTCGGGCACGATCCTGCGGCACGGCTGGGCCACGGTGGACGTGGTGGACCGAGCGCGGCTGCACGCGCTGTCGGAGGTCTGAGGTCAGAGGACGATGTCGAAGGTGGAGGCCGCCGCGCCCTCGGCACAGCAGGTCTCGTGCTCCACGCGGATGCGCGGGCCGGCGAGCGTACGGAACAGACGGGCGAAGACGGCTTTGTGCCAAGGACAGCCGGGTGTGGCGATCGGGTTGTGGGTGATGGTGAGGCGGAGCGTGCCCGCGTGCCGAGTGACGCCGAACGCGCCCGACCCGGCGAAGGTCCAGGCGTGGCGGGTGATGGCGCGGGCGAGGAGCGGGGCCGCGAGGCGGCTCGGCAGGAGGCGAAGGGTCGTGCGCGCGAACCGCGGGATCCGGTGGGCCATGACATAGTCGGCCGTCCGCGTCCCGGCGTCCGTCAGCAGCACCTGCCAGTCGTCAGGGCGCTCGCTCATCAGGGCGTCGAAGAGCTGCCGCACGTCGGTTTCGGGCACCATGCCGTCGGGCACATCGCGGGAGACGCCAGCAGTCGCGAAGATCCGCGCGGCCTCCACCTCGCCCAGCCGTTCGATTAGCACGAGATCGGTCTGGATCAGCGCGTTCGGCCCGATGCGGGCGACCCCGGCATCGTCGAGCATCGGACTACTCGGCCGGAGGTCGCGCGTCCGGCAGGACCAGCGCGTCGATCTGGCCATCGCCCCCGCCGCAGGCCTTTGCCGCCATCTCGGCCGCGCGTGCCTTGCCCTGCGCGCGGATCGCGGCCTGACGCTCCTTCACCTTGCGGCTGCGCTCGGCCGCGGCCTCCCAATCGTCGGTCTGGGCCTGGGCGATCTGGCGGGTCTCGTCGAACTGGAAGTCGAGGCTCTTCTTGGTCTGCGGCCCCCAGTAGCCGACCTTGCCGAGGTCGTAGAACGTCCGGCCCACCCCGGCCTTGAGGAACGCCCTCAGGCAGCCGAGGAGGTAGCGCCGCCGGTAGCCGGTCCCGCGCCATGGATAGTGGAACAGCGCCTTCCACATGTAGAAGCGCCGGTAGTTCGCCATCACCCGGTCGAGCAGCGTGGCGCGGTCCATCGCCTCGGGCTTCATGATCGGGGTGACGAAGTTGTACTTGGAGAAATCGAACACCTCGACCTTGTCGCCGAGCTCCTGGAAGAGCGGCGTGAACGGCCAGGGCGTGTACATCGACCAGTTGGCGAGGTCGGGGTTCCATTCGCGGGCGTAGCGATAGGTCTCCTCCAGCGTCTCGACCGTCTCGTTCTCCAGCCCGACGATGAACTGTGCTTCGGTGAAGATGTCGGCCTCGCGCAGCAGCTCGATGGCGCGGCGGTTGTCCTCGACCTTCGTCTCCTTGTTGAAGCGGTCGAGCTTCAGTTGGGCGGCGGCCTCGGTGCCGAGGCTTACGTGGACGAGACCGGCGCGGCGGTAGAGCGGCAGCAGCTCCTCGTCGCGCAGGATGTCGGTGACGCGGGTGTTGATGCCCCACTGGATGCGGCGCGGCAGGTCGCGGGCGATCAGCTCCTCGCAGAAGGCGATGAACTTCTTGCGGTTAATCGTCGGCTCCTCATCGGCGAGGATGAAGAAGCCGACGCCGTGGTCGTTCACCAGCGCCTCGATCTCATCCACCACCTTCTTCGGATCGCGCACGCGGTAGTCGCGCCAGAACTTCCACTGGCTGCAGAACGAGCAGGTGAAAGGGCAGCCGCGGGCGAGGTTCGGGATCGCGACCTTGCGGTTGAGCGGAATATAGATGTAGCGGTCCCACTCGATGATCGACCAGTCCGGGTCGATCCCGTCGAGATCGCGGACGGTGGAGGCGGCGGGCGTCGCCACGATCTGCTCCCCGTCGCGGAAGGCGAGGCCCTTGATGCTGCGGCGATTTTCGGGCCATGCGCCGGTGGCGACGGCCTGGGCGAGGGCGACGAAGATCTCCTCCCCCTCGCCGCGCACGATCACGTCGACCGCGTCGCTCTCGGACAGGACCTGCTTGTACATGAAGGTCGCGTGGACGCCGCCGAGGACGCGCAGGGCCTCCGGTGCCGCCTCGCGCGCCAGCTCCAGCGTGCGCTCCGCCGCGTAGATCGAAGGAGTGATCGCGGTGACGCCGACGAGGTCGGGCTTCACCGCCGCGATGCGGGCGCGCAGCGTGTCCTCGCCGATATCCTCGGTCATGGAGTCGATGAAATGGACCTCGAACCCCGCGCGTTTCAGCGGTCCGGCGAGGTAGGGCGCCCAGGCGGGCGGCCAGTTACCTGCGATCTCGGCGCCGCCGGAATGGTAGTTCGGATGAATGAGGAGTATACGCATCATGACATGTCCACTTTTGTTGACAGTCTACGGGGCGATGCGGTGGACGCCTTGATCGATATCAAGGCGTCAGGGGGAGCGACCTGCTCCGGGAGATCTGGGCGTGGCCGGGCGAGCGATCCAGGTGGCCCCGATGATCGCCGCGGCCCCGATCCAGAACGCCGCCGTGGGCACTTCGGAGAACACCAGCCAGCCGACGACGGTGGACAGGATCAGGCTGGAATAGCCGACGATGGCCAGCAGCCCGGCGGAGGCGTGGCGATGCGCGCGCAGGAAGCAGAACTGCGCCGCCTGCGCGAAAAGGCCGATGGCCAGCAGCACCGGCCAGTCCCCGGACGCGACCGGCTGCCAGGACCAGAGCGCGGGGCCCGCGGTCGTGACCATCAGGCCCGCGGTGTAGGCGGTCATCAGCACGACGGGCGGCTGGTCGTTGATCTTGCGCGTAACGACGATCGCCGCCGTGCCCGCGATCACCGTCACCGCCATGGCGAAGAGGGCCGGGTCCAGCGTCGCGCCCCGCGGATCGACCGCAACGACGACGCCGATCAGCCCTAGCGCCCCCGCCAGCCAGCGGCGCGGCGTGGCGGGTTCGGCGAGGAAGAGCGCGGCCAGCGCGATCATCACCAGCGGCCGGGTGAAGTTCACCGCGGTGTAGAGCGCGAAGGGCAGGTTGGCGACCGCATGAAAACTCGCCGTCAGCGTGACGGAGGACAGCGCGATCCGCGCGAGATGCAGCCGCGGTCGCCGGGCCTGCGCGAAGTCGCCCCGTGCTTGCAGGATCCACGGCAGCATCAGGGCGAGGCCCACCGCCGCGCGAAGGAAGACGAGCTGGACCGCCGGGAACTCCGCCCCGCTCGCCTTCACGATGACCAGCGCCCAGATGTTGAGCGCCATGTCGAGGATGAGCCATGCTCCGCCCCGCCACTCGGAGCGGGCGACGGGGTCAGCGGCGGGGGTCACAGAGGTTCGCCATCAGGCGGAAGGCACCGGGGACAAGCTGCTCCATCTGATGATGCAGGATGAGCGCGCAGTGGCTGTGGCGACCCGCGCCGATCTCGGCGGAGACGAGCGCGCCTTCGAGCGGCGCCTCGCCCGGATCGGCCATGGAGAGGAGCGGGCGGTAGGCCTCGTCCCAGCGCGCGGCGAAGTAGAGGCCGCGCTCCTTGTGCCAGCCTCTCCAGTCCTCCGGCCCGATCGGGTTGGGGCCGGTGAGGATCGGGTGATCGGGGGCGAGATGCGTGACCTCGGCCCGCTCGTCGGTGACGCGCCAGCGTAAGGAGGGCTGGCCGATCTCCAGCCGCGCGGGCATCGCCGCGGGATCCCAGTTGTCCCAGGGGCGGTGATAAAGGGTGACGAGGGTGCCACCCTCCCGCACCCATGTGGCGATGCGGGCTATGCGCTCGGCCAGGCCCGGGCGGAAGCGCAGGGCGAAGATGCCGAGAACGAGCGTGTCGACGCCCGGCAGGCCCGCGTCGATGGCGGCGAGGTCGGGCTCGGTGACATCGGCACCGATGCGGCGCAGCCAGTGCGCAACCCGATCACGGCCCGCCCCGACGACGGCGATCCGGGCCTCCGGCAGGGCCACGTCGAGCAGCGCGAGGCGCAGGACCGCGGGTCGGGCGAGGACGCGGGGCGCGGTGTGCGGCGCCTCGATCTGCATGACGGTGAAGGCCGGGGCACTGTCGAGGGTGACGGGGAGGTCGTGATGGCCCGGCTTGGCACTTTCGGGCAGCGAAAGCGTGCCATCCGTGCGGTTCCATCCGTCGGGCAGCTCCAGCGCCGCACTCTCGGGGCGAAGGACCACGGCGGCGGAGCGCGCGCTAGTGGCGAGGTTGATGACCTCCGCGGGCGGATCGAGCGTCACCCCGGCCGGCAGGGCCGCGGCAGTCCGGTCGAGCGGCAGGCGGACCTCGATCCCCTGCCCCGCAATGATCGCCGAGGCCGCGATGCCCGGGCGCGGCGGATCGAGCGGGTCGTAGGTCATGGGATAGGCGGGCGGCACGTGGCCCGGATCGGGGGTGTCGCCGGTCCAGCCTTCGGGTGGCAGGACTTGCGCCTCCAGCGCCTCGGCATCGCCTGCATGGGGCTCCAGCGTGATCCCGGCACTCTCGCCCGGCGCGACGAAGGACCGGGCGGCGGCGCCGCGGACCTCTGCCCCCGATGCAAGCCAGAGGACGCGGGCGAGCTGCTTTCGCTTGCGCTCCAACCGATGCGCGTCGGGGCCATCGGGCTGGTCGGGCAGCAGGGACAGCGCCTCGGCGGCATGGCGAGCGATCGAGGCGCCGTCGGGCCAGGCGGCGATGGCGGCGTCCATGGCCTCCTGCACCACGCTGTGGCCGAGCGCGCCGAGGTCCGCGGGCAGGCCGTCGAGGATCGACGCCTCCGCCCCTCCACCGACGAGGTGAAGCGGAAAGTCCCGCCCCTTACGCGGCCAGTGGCCCATGCCTTGCGTCCGGTGCAGCGCCCGGGAATGCTGACCCATCCGCGCCCAGGTCCAGCCGGTCACGGGATCGCGGCCCTCGCCCGAAACCATCACCGTCTCGGGCGGCGGCGGCAGGTCGTCGTCATAGGCGGTGCCCGCGCCGGACCAGGCGGGCAGGTAGAGCTTCGCGACCTGCCAGGGCGTGGCGCCCTCAATCACGAAGGCCGGATCGGCGGCACACTCCATCACCTCGTGCGCGATCAGCGTCATGGCGCGGTGGTGGCCGTGCTGCCCGGGCACGTCGAGGAAGGTGGGGCACAGGATGTCGGGCCGGGCCTGCCGCACGGCGCGGACGAAGGTGCGCAGCGTGTGCTCGCGGCCCCAGCGGGCCAGCGTCTCCTCCCCCGACTTCGAGAAACCGAAATCGGCCATGGGGTCGTCGGGCCCCTCGCCCATCCACCACAGCCGCATGTCGAGGCGGTGGGCCGCCCCCTCCATCTCCGCCGTGCGCAGGGCGCCGAGTGCTGCTCCGGCCTCGCGCCCGATATCGTTCTGCCCGCCCTCGCCGCGCGTCGAGCAGACATAGGCGAGGTCGATCCCGTCGCGAAAGCGCAGGGCGGCGAGCATCGCCGACATCTCGTCATCGGGATGGGCGCCGGACTGCATGAAGAGCACCGGCGTCTTCAGCGCGCTCAGCGCATGCCACAGCGCCAAGATGCGCGGCGTGGCGCGGTCGGTTTCGAGCCGGGACTGGTCAGGCGTCATGGGACCTCAGGCGGCGAGCGTGGGGGTGAAGGACTGGGCGAGCACCAGCGCCGCCCCGCCGCGGGCCGCAGCCATGCGGGAGCAGGTGCCGATGCGCAGGGGCGGCCCCGCGCCATCGGGGCGGCGGGTAACGGTGGCGGGCAGCTCGGTTCCGGCGATCAGGTCGCGGAGCAGGCCCTCGGGCATCGCGCCGCAGAGGATCGTGGCGGCGGGGTCCAGCATGTTCTCGATAACCGCGAGGGCCTGGGAGAGCGCGGCGCTCGCCTCCTCCATCCAGTCGGTCAGCGCAGGGATTCCGTCGCTGTGAAGCGCTGCGATCGCGTCCATGTCGGAGGCCGTGATCCCGGCGGCGGCGAGGCGCCGTTCAAGGGCGTCGCGGGACAGGATCTCCTCCAGCGGGACGAGCGCGCCCCTCGCGTGGATCGGCAGGCGCCCGATCTCGCCTGCGTTCCCGTAGGCCCCGGCGACGAGGCGGCCGTCCTGCACGATGCCGAGGCCCAGACCGGTGCCGAAATAGAGGCAGGCGAAGCTGTCGAGCCCTTCGGCGGCGAGCGCGATCCGCTCGGTCATCGCGGCCGCGTTGGCATCGTTCTGCACGATCACCGGCAGGTCGAGCGTGACGGAGAGGTGCGCATCGGGATCGACCTCCGTCCAGCCCGGCAGGTCCGTCGCCTGACCGGAGAGGGCCGTGCGCCCGAAGGGGCCCGGCATGACGATCCCGGCGCCGAGGAGACGCCCCCGCGCGCCCGGAACCGCGGCGAGTGCGGCCTCCCGCAGCCCTGGCAGGATCGCGGCCACCCCCGCCGGATCGGCCCGGCCCAGCGCGACGCGGTCCTGCCAGACGGGATCGCCGGCGAGGTCCAGCAGCGCGATCAGCACCGCCGCGGGCCGCAGCTCGATGCCCAGCGCATAGCCCCCGCTGGGATTGACCGCGTACTGAGTCGCCGGCAGCCCCCGTCGCCCTCGGGCGCTGCCGACGATCTGGAGCAATCCCTCCCCCTCCAGATCCGCGATGATGTTGCTCACGGCCTGAGTCGTGAGCCCCGCGCGCCGCGCGATCTCCGCCCGGCCCAGCGCGCCCCCCGCGCGCAATTGTCCCAACACCATCTGGCGGTTGTGGTCCCGCGACCGGGATGGATTCGCGCCGAGCGAGCGCGGTTTAGAGGGTGTTGCGGCTGCCATGGCTCATGGCTAGCTCAACAAACTTGATTACTCAAGAAAATTGAGTTTAGGCTGAAGGGGGAGCGCCGCTGACGGGGATCCACGAGATCGGGGCGGTGACAGGAACCGGGAGAACACGATGCTCAGGATGAAACTGGCCGCCCTTGCCGCGGCGGGCTCGCTGGCGGGTGGCACGGCCTCCGCTCAAGTGGAAATCGAATACTGGCAGTACTTCTTCGACGCGCGGGTGACCGCGATGGAGACGCTGATCGAGAACTTCGAGGAAGCGAACCCGGACATCACCGTCACGATGACCCACTTCCCCTATGCCGATTACCGCACCAAGGTCGCGGCGGCGATCCCGGCGGGTGAAGGCCCGGACGTGGTCCAGCTCTTCTACGGCTGGCTGAACGACTACATCGAGGCGGAGCTGATCCAGCCGCTGCCCACCGACACCTTCGATCCGGAGGTGATCGATGCGGAGTTCTTCCCCATGGTCGGCGCGATGAAGCGGGACGGGCAGTATTTCGCCCTGCCGACGGCGGTGCGCAGCCTCGCGCTCTTCTACAACGAGCGGCTGTTTGAGGAGGCGGGGATCGAGGGCCCGCCCGAGACGCTCGACGAGATGGTCGAGATCGCGGCGGCCCTGACCGAGCGGGACGGTGCGGGCAACATCACGCAGGTCGGCATCACCACCGGCATGACCGCGCAGGACCACCACTGGTTCCGCGAAGTGCTGGTGCGCCAGTTCGGCGGCGAGCCCTATACCGACGACTATCGCAACGTGAACTGGAATTCGGAGGCCGGGCAGGCCGCGCTCGAGTTCTATGCCGGTCTCGAAAGCGAGCACGGTGTGACCGCGTCGGGCTTCATGGATGAGCCGCAGGCAGCCTTCAAGGCGCAGCGCGCAGGGATGCATATCGACGGCAGCTTCCGCATCGGCTCGCTGGAGGATGTGCGCGGGCTTCGCTATGGCGTCGCCGAGCTGCCGGCGGGGCCGGACGGCACGCGCTCCAACTATTCCTCTTACTGGGTGAACGCGATAACGACGAAGGCTGAAGGTGAGCGCTACGACGCCGCCGTGCGCTTCATGGAATACGTGGTGTCGGACGAGGCCATGCAGATCTGGCTCGACGTGGTGGGTGAGCTGCCCGCGAAGCCGTCCGTGGGTCTGACCGACGAGAACGCCAACGACCCAACCTTCGGCCCGTTCATCCGGGGGCTCGACTACGCCCACACCACCAAGTTCGCCGATGAGAGCGCGCAGCGGCAGATCCTCGTCGACATGCTCGCCCGCGTCGACATTGAGGGGCAGGACATGGCCGAGAGCCTGGCTGAGGCCGCAGCGGCCGAGCAGGCGATCCTCGACGAATACTACGGCGAGTGAGCCCGGCGGCGCGGTCCTCGGGCCGCGCCGGTGTCCAACCAAGGCGGCGAAATGTTCAAGAACCTGACCATTCGGCAGAAGCAGATCGCCTGGGCGTGGGCCTTCCTCGCCGTGCCGGTGATCTTCTACGTCGTGATCCGGTTCTATCCGACCGGCAATGCCTTCGTGATCTCGTTCCAGGAATGGAACCTCTTGGGCACGCGAAGCTGGACCGGCCTCGACAACTACGTGAAACTCTGGAACGACCCGGTGTTCTGGAAGGTCTTCATCAACACCTTCGAATACCTGTTGATCGGCACGCCGATCTCGCTGCTGATCTCCTTCATCATCGCCTATCACCTCGACAAGGTGCGCACCGCACATGGGTTCCTGCGGATGCTCTACTTCCTGCCGTTCATGACGAGTGCGGTGGCGATGGCGTGGGTCTGGCGGTGGTTCTACCAGCCGGTGCCGACGGGGCTTTTCAACAACATGCTGGCGAGCGTCGGCATCCCGCAGATCGCGTTCCTAAACTCCACGACCAATGCGCTGCCCGCCGTGCTTGCCCCGGCAGTCTGGGCCGGGTTGGGCTTTCAGGTCATCATCTTCATGGCCGGGCTGCGCGCGATCCCGACGTCGTACTACGAGGCCGCGCGGATCGACGGGGTGGGCTGGTGGACGCAGCTCACGCAGATCACCATCCCGCTTCTGCGGCCCACGATCGTGTTCATCGTGGTCTTCTCCTCCATTGGGTTCCTGCGGATCTTCGACCACGTCTTCAACATGACAACGAACAATCCCGGCGGGCCGCTGAATGCCACGAAGCCGCTGGTGCTGATGATCTACGAGACGGCGTTTTCGAGCTTCGACATGGGGTATGCGGCGGCGCAGACGGTGGTCCTGTTCCTCATCCTGCTGGTCGTCAGCCTGATCCAGCTCCGCCTGTTGAGGAGCGACTGAGATGGCCGGCGTGACCCTGACGGACGTTCCCGAGACGGCGAAGCCCTCCTCCAAGGCACTCTTCGCCAGGCCCACCGGGCGTGGTCCGCGCGACAACGCCGCCGTGATCCGCTGGATGCTGCTGTTTCTCGGCGGGATCATCATGGTGATGCCCATCGCCTACATGATCTCGACCTCGCTGAAGTGGCCGCACGAGGTCTACAACGTGAACCTCATCCCCGAGGAACCCACGATCGAGAACTACACCTACGTGCTGGAGGACGGGCGGTTCTACGGCTGGTTCGTCAACTCGCTGATCATCGCGGTGCTGACCACGATCTCGAACCTCTTCTTCGACAGTCTGGTGGGCTACACGCTCTGCAAGTTCAAGTTCCCGGGCCGTCAGATCGTCTTCATCGCGATCCTGTCCACGCTGATGATCCCGACCGAGATGCTGGTGATCCCGTGGTACCTGATGAGCCAGAGCTTCGGCTGGCTCGACACCTATTGGGGCATCATGTTCCCGGGGCTGATGACGGCCTTCGGCGTGTTCCTGATGAAGCAGTTCTTCGAGAGCGTGCCCGACGATTTCATCGAGGCGGCGCGGATCGACGGGCTCAACGAGTTCCAGATCTGGTGGACGGTGGCGATGCCGCTGGTGCGGCCTGCGCTGGCAGCCCTCGCGATCTTCGTGTTCCTCGGCAACTGGACGGCGTTCCTGTGGCCGCTGATCGTGACCAATTCGGTGGAGCTCTACACCCTGCCGGTGGGCCTGTCGGGCTTCGGCGACGAGGCGGACGTGGCGTGGGAGCTGATCATGACCGGGGCCGCGATCTCCACCATCCCGACGCTGATCGTCTTCCTGATCTTCCAGCGCTTCATCATCCGAGGCGTCGTCATGGCGGGGCTGAAGGGGTGAGCGGCGGCCCGGCAAAGCCGGCAAACGCTCTGGTGGAGCGTTTGAGCCGCGAACGGGCGGAGCCCCGGACGAGCGGCAGCCAAGCGGAACCCCAGGTGCCAACCCTTGCGGAGGTGCACCAATGACTGACCGCAGCACCTTCCCCGATCCGGTCTACCGCGACACGGTGCTTGCCCCGCTCTTCGAGGGCGTGAAGGCGAACTTCGCGGAACACATGGACGCCGTAGACCGCGCGCATCTCGTCATGCTGGCAGAGACCGGGATCCTGACGGCGGAGGATGCAGGCCGGATGGCGGGTGCCCTCCACGCCATCGCAGAAGAGATGGACCCGGAGGAACTCACCTATACTGGCGAGCACGAGGACTGGTTCTTTCTCGTCGAGGCGGAGCTGAGGGCGCGGCTTGGCGAACTGGGCGGCGCGCTCCACACCGCGCGGTCGCGCAACGACATCGACCACACGATCTTCAAGATGGCGCTGCGCAGCCGGGTCGCGGCCTTCG
This sequence comes from Pontivivens ytuae, assembly GCF_015679265.1. Taxonomy (NCBI): domain Bacteria; kingdom Pseudomonadati; phylum Pseudomonadota; class Alphaproteobacteria; order Rhodobacterales; family Paracoccaceae; genus Pontivivens; species Pontivivens ytuae. The sequence continues at coordinate 2,859,885 of NZ_CP064942.1, read as the reverse complement.
AGGGGCTGCTCCACGACCTCGCCGCCACGATGCTCGCGAAGGCGCGGGCGGAGCGGGACACGCTGATCGTCGCCTATACCCATGGCCAGCCCGCCCAGCCCTCGACCTACGGCCACTACCTGTCGGCCGCCCTCGAAGTCCTGCTGCGCGACGCCCGAAGGGTGAGCGAGGCCGCGGACCTGCTGGAGCTATGCCCGATGGGTGCGGCCGCGATCACCACCTCCGGCTTTCCCATCGACCGGGCGCGGGTGGCGGAGCTGTTGGGTTTCGAGCGGCCGCTTCTCAACTCCTATGGCTGCATCGCGTCGGTCGACTACGTCACCGGGCTCTACTCCGCGATGAAACTGGTCTTCGTCCATCTGGGCCGCGTGGTGCAAGACATGGCCTTCTGGTCGGCCTTCGAGGTCGGGCAGCTGCGGCTACCCAACGCGCTGGTGCAGGTGAGTTCGATCATGCCGCAGAAGCGCAATCCGGTGCCGATCGAGCATATGCGGCACCTCGCGAGCGTCGCCGCCGGGCGGTGCGACGCGATCGTGGACGCGATGCGCAACACGCCATTCACCGACATGAACGACAGCGAGGGAGAGGTTCAGCAGGCGGGGCACGCGGCGTTCGAGGGCGGGGGGCGGATGTTGCGGCTGATGTCCTCCGTCCTCGATGGCGCGCGCATTGATGGGGAGAAGGTGCAGCGCAACGCCGATGCGGCGTGCGTGACGATCACCGAGCTCGCCGACACGCTGGTCCGGCAGGAAGGGCTGACCTTCCGGGCGGCGCACGAGATCGCGGCGGCCACGGCGCGCGACGTGATCGCCCGGGGCGTGCCTTTGGGCGCGGGCTTCGAGGCCTTCCGCGTGGCGTTCGAGGAGCGGGCCGGGCGTGCACCGACGCTCGACGACGCGGCCTTTGCCGAGACGGTCGCACCCGAAACCTTAGTTGCCCGGCGCGACCGGCCCGGCGGCCCGGCTCCGACAGCACTCGACGCGGCCTTCGAGACCTACGCGGCGGAGCTCGACGCCCTGCGCGCCAGCACCACCGCCCGCACCGACCGCCACGCCGCCGCCGACACGGCCCGCACCGCCGCCTTCGACGCGCTGAGAGGATAGACATGGCCCATCTCGCCCTGAGGAACCTGACCAAGCGCTATGGCGAGACCGAGGTGCTGCACGGCATCGACCTCGACATCGCCGACGGGGAGTTCGTGGTGCTGGTGGGCCCGTCAGGCTGCGGGAAGTCCACCACCCTGCGCATGATCGCGGGGCTGGAGGAGATCAGCGCCGGCGATGTCGCCATCGGCGGGCGCGTGGTCAACAACCTGGAGCCCAAGGACCGGGACATCGCCATGGTCTTCCAGAACTACGCGATCTACCCGCACATGACGGTGAGGAAGAACATCGGCTTCGGCCTGCGCGCTTCCAAGATGCCGCGCGCGGACAAGGAGCGGCGGATCGACGAGGTGGCCGGGATCCTCGACATGACGCCGCTCCTCGCCCGCAAGCCTGCGCAGCTCTCCGGCGGACAGCGCCAGCGGGTGGCGATCGGGCGGGCAATGGTGCGCGACCCGGCGGTGTTCCTGTTCGACGAGCCGCTTTCGAACCTCGACGCGCAGCTTCGCACCCAGATGCGGCTGGAGATCAAGAAGCTGCACCAGCGCGTGGGCTCCACCATTGTCTTCGTCACCCATGACCAAGTGGAGGCGATGACGCTCGCTGATCGGATCGTGATCATGAAGGACGGGCATATCCAGCAGGTCGGCACGCCGGACGAGGTCTACCGCCATCCGGCGAACACCTTCGTCGCCCGCTTCATCGGGGCGCCATCGATGAACATGATCGAGGCGGAGGCGTCGGACACCGCGGCCCAGTTGCCCGGCGGTGGAGCGATCGCGCTGCCCGTGGCGGCGCAGGGCCCGGTCCTGCTCGGCGTCCGGCCCGACGATCTGCAACCGGTGGAGGGCCCGGCGCTGGTGGAGGGGCGGGTGACGGTGCGCGAGCCGCTCGGCCCCGACACCCTGATCTACGTCGACACGGCTGCAGGGGAGATCGTGGCGAAGGCCGATGCGCGCACGCCGCCCGAGGTCGGCTCGACGGTCCGGCTGGGGGCCGCGGCAGAGGACCTCCACGTCTTCGACAAGGCCTCGGGCGCCGCCCTCGCGCGGGTGCCGGCATGAAGGACGCCGTCCTCAGCCCCCGGCGCGGCGCGGTCCTCTGCGTGGGCCGCGTCTATTGCGACCTCGTCTTCATCGGCGTGCCGAGCGATCCGGCACTGGGCCGCGAGGTCTTCGCCGACGGGCTGTCGCTGCATGCGGGCGGCGGGGCGGCGATCACCGCAGGGTGGCTCGCGAGCCTCGGGCGCCGGGCGGAGCTCTGCGCGCACCTGCCGGCCGCGCCCTTCGATACTCCGGTGACGCGGGAGCTGAAGGCGGCGGAGGTGGGGATGGAGCTCTGCGCGCCCGCCTCGACCCCCGAACCGCAGATCACCGTTGCCATGGTGCGCGGCGACGACCGCGCGTTCCTGACCCGCGCGCCCGGTCCCGTGGCGCCGATGCCCGAGGCGGCGGACCTCAAGCGGCTCGGGGTCGGGCATCTGCATGTGGGCGAGTTGAGGACGCTGGTGGAGCGCCCGGACCTCATCGACCTCGCGCGGGCGGCTGGGGCGACGCTTTCCTCCGATTGCGGCTGGGACGATGCGCTGGATGCGAGCTGCGCGCCGCTGGTCGCGGCCCTCGACGTGTTCCTGCCGAACGAGGATGAAGCGGCGCAGCTCACATCCCTCGGCCTGCCGCCCTGCCCCGCCCCGCTGACCGTGGTGAAGCGCGGTGCGGACGGGGCCGAAGCGCGGGAAGGCGGACGAAGCACGACGCGCCCCGCCCCGCGGATCGAGGTGATCGATGCGACCGGCGCGGGCGATGCCTTCGCCGCCGGGTTCCTGTCGCGCTGGCTGGAGGGCGCCCCGCTCGACGACGCGCTGCAGACCGGGGTGGCCTGCGGCGCGCTGGCGGTCACCCGGCCCGGCGGTCTCTCGGCGGCGCGCAAACCGGTATCGGCATGAGGGACGACGTGCAGCATCTGGATGATTTCGTGTCCCGCGCCCGCGCTGCGGCGGCCGCGCCCGACCCCGAGGCGGAGACCATGGCGCTGATGGTGCGCACCTTCGCGGATCCGCGGGCGCTCGACGCCGCGCTGCCGGAACCCGAGGGCGAGGTCTGCCTCTTCGAAGACGATACGGTGAGCATCTGGCACGAGCGGTTCGAGCCCGATGCAGAGCTGCCGCCCCACGACCACGCGATGCCCGCCTTCCTCGGCGTCTATCGCGGGCGGGAGCGGAACCGGCTCTGGCATGTGGCGGGCGGGAGAGCACATCCGGGCGGCGTGCTCGACCTCGGGCCGGGGCAGGTCCATGCCTTCAGCCCCGCCTGCGTGCATTCGGTGATCGCGCTGGATGGCGCGCCGAGCTTCGGGCTGCACGTCTATCTCGGCCCGCTCGGCAAGGTCGAGCGCTCGCTCTACGATTGGGAGAGTGGCGAGCCACTTCCGCTGACCGAGCCCGCCTTCCTGTCGATGGTACGCCGTCCATGACCAGCCACATGGCGCGTGAGATCGCGGAGATCCCGGCGGCCTGCGCGCGCCTCCTGTCGGGACCTGCGGACGAGGCGATCCGGGCCGCGGCGGCGGAGTGGCGGGCGCTCGATCCCCCGCTGCTGGTGACGGTCGGGCGCGGCAGTTCGGACCACGCCGCGACGTACCTGTCGTATGCCTGCGGGATCGTGTCGGGGGTGATCCCGGCCTCCTACCCGCTGTCGCTCGCCTCGCTGCACCGGCAGGAGCCGCGGGCGGCAGGGGCGGCGGCGCTCGCCATCAGCCAGTCGGGGAGCAGCCCGGACATCGTTGCGGCGGCGACGGCGATGCGGGATGGCGGCGCCTCGCTGCTGGTGCTGACCAACACGGCGGGCAGCCCCCTCGCCCGCACCTCGGAGCAGGTCATCGATATCGGCGCGAGACCGGAGCGGGCGGTGGCCGCGACCAAGAGCTATGTCGCCTCGGTCGTCGCGGGGCTGCGGGTGATCGGGATGTGGCACGAGGCAACGGAGCTGCTGGACGCGACGGAGCGGCTGCCCGACGCGCTCGCCGACGCGCTGACACGGCGGACGGATGGGATCGCGGAGGTGCTGGGAACCACCGACCGCCTCATCGTCGTCGGACGCGGGCCGTCGCTGGGCGTGGCGCAGGAACTCGCGCTGAAATCCATGGAGCTCTGCCAAACCACGGCGCTCGCCTTCAGTTCGGCGGAAATCCGGCACGGGCCGATGCAGGCGCTGCACGGCGACTACCCCGTCCTGGACCTCGAACGTGGCGATCCGCTGCCGGGCACCCGGACGCTGCATCCGCCCGAGCGGCCGTCGCTGCACCCGCTGGTCGATCCGCTGCTCGACCTCGCGCCGATCTACGTGGCGCTGGAGGCCGCGGCCCGCGCGCGCGGCCTCGACCCCGACGCACCCTCACGGCTGACGAAGGAAACGGCCACCACTTGAGCCGGTTTGCCTGATCCCGAGGAGCGGGACGCCAATCTGCTTCGTGCAAGGCAGACGACCGACACCCCGCCCGCGTTCGCGGCAATTTTCGTCAAATTGTCACCTCGAGTGAGTCGGGCTGTGACAAAGCAGGGGTACTCCACCGCCAACGCAACGGTTCGAGGATCGCGTATGGTGGACGTGCTGAGGCTCGACAACGTGTCCCGTCATTTCGGTGAGACGAAAGCCGTGGACCGTGTCTCTCTCGACGTGCAACCGGGTCAGTTCGTGGGCGTCATCGGCCGCTCGGGCGCGGGCAAGTCCACGATGCTGCGGCTCATCAACCGCCTCATCGAACCCACCGACGGACGCATCCTGTTCGGGGAGACCGAGGTCAGCGCCCTACGCGGACGCGCGCTCAGAGCCTGGCGCCGTGACTGCGCGATGATCTTCCAGCAGTTCAACCTCGTCGAACGGCTCGACGTGCTGACCAACGTCCTGATCGGGCGGCTGGCCGAGCGCGGGTTCCTGTCGTCGATGGCGATGCACTTCACCGATGCCGAGCGCACCATGGCGATCGAGGCGTTGGACCGCTTCGACCTCGCACCCCAGGCGCTGCAGCGCGCGGGCACGCTCTCGGGCGGACAGCAGCAGCGGGTGGCGATCGCCAAGGCGCTCGTCCAGCAGCCGCGCATCATGCTGGCGGACGAGCCCATCGCCTCCCTCGATCCTGCCAACGCGACGCTGGTGATGGACGGGCTGCGCGACATCAACCGGGACGAGGGGATCACCGTCTTGGTGAACCTCCACACCCTCGACACCGCCCGCGCCTATTGCGACCGCATCGTCGCGATGCGCGGCGGCCGGATCTTCTTCGACGGGGTCGCGGCCCAGCTCACCGACGACGTGGTGCGCGACATCTACGGGCTAGAGGGCCTGCGCGAGTTCAACGAGGCCGTGACGTCGACGCAAGCCGTCCACGTCCCCGGCTGACACCACAACAAGCCGCATCAGGGAGAACAACATGCGCTTTGTGACGACGACGATCCTTGTGACCGCCATCGCCATGCCGGCCCTCGCCTGGCAGGACGATTACCAGACCATCCGCTTCGGCATCCTGTCGGGCGAGAACGAGCAGGACCGGCTGGAGCGCAACGAGCCGCTGCGCGTCCATCTGGAGGAGACGCTGGGCGTCGAGGTCGAGATCTTCACCGCCGGCAACTACGACGGCGTGGTTCAGGCGATCGCCGCAGATCAGATCGAGATCGCGCGCTTCGGCTCCTCCTCCTACGCCGCGGCCTACACCGCGACCAATGGCGAGGTGGTCCCGTTCCTCACCACCGAGAAGCAGAACGGCAACACCGGCTACCGCTCGATCATCGTGAGCCGCTGCGACAGCGGGATCGACACGCTGGCCGATGCGGCGGGCAAGGTCATGGCCTTCGCCGATCCCGACAGCACTTCGGGCTATGCCGTGCCCTACTACAACCTCGTGGAGCGCGAGGGCATCACGCCGGAGACCTACTTCTCCGCCGTGCCGTTCTCCGGCAGCCACGAGGCAGGCGTGCAGGGCGTCGTGAACGGCACCTTCGACGTCGCCGCGACCTGGCGCAACGACGAGTATGACGGCGTCTACCAGCGCATGGTCGCCAAGAACATGATCGACGACGGCGAGGTCTGCGTGATCTGGGAATCGCCCGAGATCACCTCCGGCCCGTGGACTGCACGTGCAAACCTGCCCGAGGAGATGATCGCGGACGTGGCCGCCGCGATCCAGTCCTTCCCCTCCACCGATCCGGAGGGCTGGCAGCTCTACACCAACTTCACCGAAGGCGAGGAGAACCCGGATACCGGCTTCATCCCAGTGACCCACGAACGCTACCAGTGGATCGTCGACATGCGCGCCTGGCTGCGCGACCAGCGTCGCAGCTGATCCGATCCGGGGCGGGGCCATGTGGCTCCGCCCCTTCCCCATCCGGAGCCCGGACATGTCCCTGATCGCCGAGATGACGGCCCACCCGCCCAATGCGGGGCGCAGCGCCGTGGCCGCCTTCGAAGAGGAGTTCGCCGCACACCGCCGCGCAGCCCGCCGGGCCTGGGGCATCGGAACGGCGATCTTCCTGATCCTCTTCGCGCTGACCGCATGGCTCGGCGACTTCTTCGACGTGCGTCAGGTCACCAACGCCGAAGGGGAGCGCGAATGGCGCTGGGTGATCGCCGCCGGCATCCCACGGCTCGGCGAGTACATCGCGCAGACCATTCCCGTCCTGCGGTGGGAGAGCCTCGGCGCCGACTTCGCCGAATGGTTCTGGCGCTGGCGCGTTTGGCTCGACCTGTTGCTGGAGACGGTGCTGATCGCCTTCATGGCCACGACGCTGGGCGTGATCGGCGGCTTCATCCTGTCCTTCCCGGCCTCGCGCAACCTCGCGCCCAATGCCTGGGTGCTCTGGCTGAGCCGGCGGTACCTCGAGATCGCGCGGACGGTGCCGGAGCTTGTCTGGGCGCTGATCTTCGTCTTCTGCTTCGGGGTCGGGCCGATGGCCGGCGTGCTCGCCATCGGGCTGCACGCGGCGGGCGCCCTCGGCAAGCTCTATTCCGAGGTGAACGAGAACATCGACATGGGTCCGCTCGAAGGGGTGAAGGCCGCCGGAGGAAGCTGGTTCGACCAGATCCGCTACGGCGCCGTACCGCAGGTGCTGCCCAACATCGTCAGCTACACGCTGCTGCGGTTCGAGATCAACGTCCGCTCCTCCTCGATCATCGGCTATGTCGGCGCGGGCGGGCTGGGGCAGGAGTTCCGCACCGCCATGTCCTTTCAGGAATACACCGACCTCTCCGCGCTCTTCCTCATCATCCTGGTGACGGTGATCGTGATCGACTTCGCCTCCGAGAAGCTGCGCCACCGCATCATCGGCATGGAAGGTTCGCCCGCATGACCCAGCCGACCGACGCCCGCATCGCCGCCGCCATGACGGCGCATCCCCGCGCCTTTCGCGACCCCGCCCCGGTGCGGATACGCAAGATCGCGCTCTGGGTGCTCTTCATCGGGCTCATCGCCTGGTGCCTGTGGGACTTCAACTTCTCACCCGAACGGATCTGGACCGGGCTCGGCCGCCTCGGCCGGGTCGCGAGCTTCATGTTCCCGCCGCATATCTGGACGACGTGGGAGGACTGGGCGGAGATCCTGAATGGCCTCGGAGAGACGCTGTCGATGGCCTTCCTCGGCACGGTGCTGGGCGCGGTGGTGGCGTTTCCGCTGGCCTTTCTCGGGGCCAAGAACATCAACCGGATCTTCTGGCTGCGCATGAGCGCGCGGCGCGGTTACGACGTCATCCGCGCCTTCGAGACGCTGATCCTCGCCCTGATCTTCATCCGCGCCTTCGGCCTCGGCCCGCTCGCGGGCATCCTCGCCATCGCGGTGAGCGAGATCGGCACCTTCGCGAAGCTGTTCTCCGAGGCGCTGGAGAACACGTCCCGCCGCCCGGTGGAGGGGGTGGTGGCCTCCGGCGGCTCCCGCCTCCAGTCGATCCGCTACGGGATCCTGCCGCAGGTGGCCCCGGTCTACCTGTCGGTGATCCTCTACAACTTCGAATCCAACGTCCGCTCCGGCACGATCCTCGGCATCGTGGGCGCGGGTGGCATCGGGTTCCTGCTGTCGGACCGGATCTCGGCCTATCGCTGGGACGAGGCGTGGTCGATCATCTTCCTCATCATCGCCATGGTCTACCTGATCGACGGCCTCTCGGCCCGCGTGCGCACCCGCCTGATCGGCTCGCTGGAACGCACCGCCTGACGGGCCCACCATGCTTGCGGGAAAGAACCTATGTTTGCGCGCGTCAATCCTCTAAGCTTCCCGTAAAGAAACCGGGGCCATACGCCCCAACGGGCAGAAGGTCAGGCGGCGCATGGGCGGTGAGAAGGTCAAGACGATGGAGGAGTTCGCCTCGGTCAGCGGGATCTCCCGCCCGACGATCTCCAAGTATTTCCACGACCCCAGCAGCGTCCGCTCCTCCACCCGCGCGCGGATCGAGAAGGCGCTGGAGCGCTACGAGTACCGCCCGAACATCTACGCGATGAATCAGAACCGGCGGCTGACCAAGAATATCGGCATCGTCGTGCCCTACCTCGCCGATCCGTTCTTCGCCGAGATCGCCCGGAACATCGAGCGGCGCTGCATCGAGGCGGGCTTCTCACCCGTCCTGTTCAGCGCCCATGGCGATCCGACGCTGGAGCGCGACATCCTGGAGAACCTGCGCGCCCAGAAACCCGCAGGCGTGCTGCTCGCGCCCCTCGGCAAGACGTCGGACCGCGCGGCGATCGAGCGGTTCTGCGAGAACGTGCCGACCGTGCTCTTCGACAGTAACATGGACGGCGTGGGCGAGGCGTTCATCGGCTCGGACAACATGCAGAGCATCCCGCTCATCATCGAATATCTCTGCCGGACAGGCACGCCGCCCTCCTTCTTCGAGATGCCGCCGGTGAACCCGAACGCGAACAAGCGGCGCACGGCGTATCTCACGACCATGGAGCGGATGGGCCTCGCGCCCGATGTGGTGCGGGTCGAGGGCGAAGGCTGGCAGTTCGAGGAGATCGGCTATGAAGGCGGGCTGAAGGCCATCGAGGCCGGGCGCTTCGCCAGCGGCACCGTGCTCTGCAGCAACGACCGGCTGGCCATCGGCCTCATCGCGGCGGCCTATGCCAAGGGGCTGAAGGTGGGGCGCGGCCCTGACTGCGCGCTGCGCGTGGCGGGCCACGACGACCACCCGTTCTCCCGCTTCACATGCCCGTCGCTGACCACGGTGGCGCAGGACTACGACGCGATCTCCAACCGCAGCGTCGAGACCCTCTTCACCGTCGCCGAGCGACAGGAGCGCGGCGCCGCACGCTTCGAGACGCTGTTCGAGGGCAAGCTCATCATGCGCGAGTCCGCCTGAGCCAGAAATTTACGCGCGTAAAATTTCAATTGACTTCGCGGCATGAATCACCTCTCCTGAGACTGGCAGATCCAACAAAAAACCTTGGGAGGAAACGGAATGCCTTTGAGATCGTCACGCGGAGTGGCGAGCGTGATCGCGCTTGCCGCCGCGACCGGCGCCTATGCCGACAACCACACTACAACCGTCACCATCGCCACCGTGAACAACGGCGACATGATCCGCATGCAGGGTCTGACGGACGACTTCACTGCGCAGCACCCCGATATCGAGCTGGAGTGGGTGACGCTGGAGGAGAACGTGCTGCGTCAGCGCGTCACCCAGGACATCGCCACCAATGGCGGGCAGTTCGACGTGCTGACCATCGGAATGTACGAGACGCCGATCTGGGCCGCGCAGGACTGGCTCGTCCCGCTCGACGATCTGGGCGCGGACTACGATGCCGAGGACATCCTTCCGGCGATGCGTGCCGGTCTCAGTCATGAAGGCACGCTCTACGCAGCGCCCTTCTACGGCGAATCCTCCATGGTCATGTACCGCACCGACCTGATGGAGAGTGCGGGCCTCGAGATGCCCGACGCCCCGACCTGGGAGTTCATCGCCGAGGCCGCGGCGGCCATAACCGACCGCGACGCAGAGATCTACGGTGTGTGCCTGCGCGGCAAGGCCGGCTGGGGTGAGAACATGGCGTTCATCACCACGGTCGCCAACTCCTTCGGCGCGCGCTGGTTCGACGAGAACTGGCGGCCGCAGCTCGACAGCCCGGAGTGGATGGAGGCGGTCACCTTCTACAACGACCTCCTGCAGAACTACGGCCCGCCGGGCGCCTCGACCAACGGGTTCAACGAGAACCTCGCCCTCTTCCAGCAGGGCAAGTGCGGCATGTGGATCGACGCCACCGTCGCGGCGTCCTTCGTGACCAACGAGAACGACTCGACCGTGGCCGACAGTGTGGGCTTCGCGCTCGCGCCCGACACCGGGCTCGGCAAGCGCGCCAACTGGCTCTGGGCCTGGGCGCTCGCCGTGCCGGCCGGGTCGGACGCCACGGATGAGGCGAAGGCCTTCATCGAGTGGGCGACGTCCAAGGACTACCTCGCGCTGGTGGCCGAGAACGAGGGCTGGGCGAACGTGCCTCCGGGCAGCCGCACCTCGCTCTACGAGAACGAGACCTATCTGACCGAAGCCCCCTTCGCGCAGATGACGCTCGACTCGATCAACGCGGCCGACCCGAACGCTCCGACGGTCGATGACGTGCCTTACGTCGGCATCCAGTACGTCGCGATCCCGGAATGGGCGGGCATCGGCACCTCCGCAGGGCAGGAGTTCTCGGCCATGGTTGCCGGGCAGCAGACGCCCGCGGAAGCGCTGGAGAACGCGCAGGCCCTCGTCGCCGACGAGATGGAAGCCGCGGGCTACTGAGAGACGCGAACGTCTCCTGACTGGCCGGGGGTGATCCCGTGATCGCTCCCGGCGCCTTTCCCGCCTCGCCGCACCCGTGCGATCCGAGACGGCTTCGTCCCTGAGACATCGAGGGATTTTCCGATGGCGACCCAACATTCGCGTTCCGCGGCCCGACTGATGATGGCCCCTGCCGTCATCCTGCTCCTCGGCTGGATGCTCGTGCCGCTGACGATGACGCTCTACTTCTCGTTCAAGCGCTACCTGCCGCTTCGCGGTGGCGACCAGGGCTGGGTCGGGTTCGAGAACTACGTCCGGTTCGTCACCTCCTCGGCCTTCTGGCCCAGCGTGCAGGCGACGCTCATCATCGTGGGTGGCGTGCTGCTGATCACCATCATGCTCGGCGTGTTGCTCGCCCTGCTCCTCGACCAGCCGATGTGGGGTCAGGGGGTCGTGCGCATCCTCGTCATCGCCCCCTTCTTCGTGATGCCCACCGTCTCCGCCCTGGTGTGGAAGAACATGTTCATGGACCCGGTGAACGGCCTCTTCGCGCATCTTTGGGAGTTCTTCGGGGCCACGCCCGTCGAGTGGCTCAGCCAGGCCTCGCTGCTCTCCATCGTCATGATCGTCTCGTGGCAATGGCTGCCCTTCGCCACGCTGATCCTGCTGACCGCGATCCAGTCGCTCGACAGCGAACAGCTCGAGGCCGCCGAGATGGACGGCGCCTCGCCGCTCGCCCGCTTCGCCTTCATCATCCTGCCGCACCTGTCGCGCGCGATCACGGTGGTCCTGCTGATCCAGACGATCTTCCTCCTGTCGATCTTCGCGGAGATCTTCGTGACCACCCAGGGATCGTTCGGCACGCGGACGCTCACCTACCTGATCTACCAGCGCGTGCTGGAGAGCCAGAATATCGGCCTCGGCTCCGCGGGTGGGATCTACGCCGTCATCCTGGCCAACATCGTTGCGATCTTCCTGATGCGCATCGTCGGCCGCAACCTGGACACCTGAGGGAGAGCGCCCATGGCCCGTGCTGTCACGACCCGCCGCAAGGCCCTCAACACCGCCCTCGCCTGGGCGATCGGGCTCCTGATCTTCTTCCCGATCCTCTGGACGATCCTGACGAGCTTCAAGACCGAGGCCGCGGCCATCGCCGATCCGCCGCAGTTCCTGTTCTTCGATTGGACACTGGAGAACTACCGCGTCGTGCAGGAACGGTCGGACTACGCGCGCTTCCTCTGGAACTCCATCGTGATCGCGGGCGGCTCGACGCTCCTCGGCATCCTCGTGGCGATCCCGGCGGCGTGGTCAATGGCCTTTGTCCCTTCACGACGGACCAAGGACATCCTGCTCTGGATGCTGTCCACCAAGATGCTGCCAGCGGTGGGCGTCCTCTACCCGATCTACCTGCTCTTCATCCAGCTTGGGCTGCTCGACACCAAGATCGGGCTGACGCTGGTGCTGATGCTAATCAACCTGCCGATCATCGTCTGGATGCTCTACACCTACTTCAAGGAGATCCCGGGCGAGATCCTGGAGGCCGCCCGCATGGACGGCGCCACCCTACGGTCCGAGATCCTCTACGTGCTCACGCCGATGGCGGTGCCGGGGATCGCCTCGACCATCCTTTTGAACTTCATCCTCGCGTGGAACGAGGCGTTCTGGACGCTCAACCTCACCGCCGCCTCCGCCGCGCCGCTGACGGCGTTCATCGCCAGTTATTCGAGCCCCGAGGGGCTGTTCTACGCCAAGCTCTCCGCCGCCTCGACCATGGCCATCGCGCCGATCCTGATCCTGGGCTGGTTCAGCCAGAAGCAGCTGGTACGCGGCCTTACCTTCGGCGCGGTCAAGTAAAGGACGATCGATATGGGACGCATCACGCTCGACAAGGTGACCAAGACGTTCGGCGAGGTGGAGGTCATCCCGCCCCTCGACCTGGTGATCGAGGATGGGGAGTTCACCGTCTTCGTCGGTCCGTCCGGCTGCGGGAAGTCCACGCTGCTGCGCCTGATCGCGGGGCTGGAGGACATCACAACCGGCCAGATCCGCATCGACGGAGCGGACGCGACCAACGTGCCGCCAGCGCGGCGCGGCCTTGCCATGGTGTTCCAGTCCTATGCGCTTTATCCCCATATGAGCGTGCGCAAGAACATCGCCTTCCCGCTGCGCATGGCGGGCCTCGACAAGGCCGAGCAGACCCGGCGGGTGGAGCAGGCGGCCGCCGTGCTCAACCTCACCGACTATCTCGACCGGCGGCCCGGGCAGCTTTCGGGCGGCCAGCGCCAGCGGGTGGCCATCGGGCGCGCCATCGTGCGGGAGCCCGCAGCCTTCCTCTTCGACGAGCCGCTCTCCAACCTCGACGCAGCTCTGCGCGTCGGCATGCGGCTGGAGATCAGCGAGCTCCATGAACGGCTCAAGACCACGATGATCTACGTGACCCACGACCAGGTCGAGGCCATGACCATGGCCGACAAGATCGTGGTGCTGCGCGCAGGAAACATCGAGCAGGTGGGCTCCCCACTGGAGCTCTACCGCACCCCGCGCAACCTCTTCGTCGCGGGCTTCATCGGCTCGCCCCGGATGAACTTCCTAGAAGGGGAGGAGGCCGCGCGCCACGATGCGGCGACCATCGGCATCCGCCCCGAGCATATCGACGTCTCGGCCACCGGAGGCACGTGGCACGGCACCGTCGGCGTGTCGGAGCATCTGGGCTCCGACACCTTCTTCCACGTCCATGTCGACGGCCAAGAGCAACCGATCACCGTGCGTCAGGGCGGCGAGGTCTCCTTCCACCACGGCGACCGGATCTGGCTAACCCCGGACGAAAGCCAGCTCCACCGCTTCGACGCGCAGGGGCTGCGCCTGTCATGACGCGGCTCGCGGGGAAACGGGCGCTGATCACGGGGGCGGCCCGCGGCATCGGCCGCGCCTTTGCCGAGGCCTACGTGGCGGAGGGCGCGCAAGTGGCCATCGCCGATATAGACATCGAGCGGGCGCGCAGTACGGCCGCTGCGATCGGGGATGCGGCGCTGGCGGTGCAGATGGACGTCACGCAGCAGGACAGCATCGACGCCGCGGTCGCCAACACGGTGCAGCAGTTCGGTGGCATCGACATCCTGATCAACAACGCCGCCATCTTCACCGCTGCCCCGATCGTGGAGATCGCGCGCGCCGACTTCCAGCGCACCTTCGACATCAACGTCGCGGGCACCCTCTTCCCGATGCAGGCCGTCGCCCGCCACATGATCGAGCGTGGCCAGGGCGGCAAGATCATCAACATGGCAAGCCAGGCCGGCCGGCGCGGCGAGCCGCTCGTGGCCGTCTACTGCGCCACCAAGGCCGCCGTGATAAGCCTCACCCAATCCGCGGGCCTCAACCTCATCGAACACGGCATCAACGTGAACGCCATTGCGCCCGGCGTGGTGGACGGCGAGCACTGGGACGGCGTCGATGCCTTCTTCGCGAAGTACGAGGGCAAGGCACCGGGCCAGAAGAAGCGGGAGGTCGGCGCGGGCGTCCCCTTCGGCCGCATGGGCACCGCCGAGGACCTCACCGGCATGGCGATCTTCCTCGCCACCTCCGAGGCCGACTACATCGTCGCGCAGACCTTCAACGTGGATGGCGGCCAATGGATGAGCTGACGCCCCTCTCCGACGCGACGCTCAGCGACCTGCCCACGGGCGTGAAGGTGCCCACCTACGACCGCGCGGCGCTGACGCCAGGCATCGTGCATATCGGCCTCGGCAACTTTCACCGGGCTCATCAGGCGTGGTACCTCCACCGCCTGATGCAGGACGGCTGCGCCCGGGATTGGGCCATCCTGGGCGCGGGCGTCCGCCCCTCCGACGCGGCCCAGCGCGAGCGGCTGCTGGCGCAGGACTGCCTGACCACGCTGATCGAGCTCGACCCCTCCGGCACCTCGGCCGAGGTCACCGGCTCCATGATCGGCTTCGTCCCGGTGGAGGAGGACAACGCCGCCCTCATCGCGCAGATGGCCGACCCCGCGATCCGCATCGTCTCGCTGACGGTCACCGAGGGCGGCTACTACCTCGACCCCGCGACGGGGGGCTTCGACGCGGCCCACCCGGACATCCGCCACGATGCGGAGCACCCGGACACGCCCCGCACCGCCTTCGGCGCGATGATCGCCGCGCTGCGCCTGCGCCGCGGGCGGGGCACCGGCCCCTTCACCGGGCTGAGCTGTGACAACCTGCAGGGCAACGGCGCGATCCTGAAACAGGTCGTGACCTCGCTCGCCCGCCTCTCCGACCCCAATCTGGCGGCATGGATCGAGGAGACCTGCACCTTCCCAAACTCCATGGTCGACTGCATCGTGCCGGCCACCGGCCCGGACGAGATCGCGCTGGTCCGCGCGCTCGGCATCGACGACGCCGCCCCCGTGACGCATGAGAACTTCCGCCAGTGGGTAATCGAGGACGATTTCTGCGCCGGGCGCCCGGACTGGGACCGCGCGGGGGCCACCTTCTCCGACCGGGTGCACGACTACGAGGCGATGAAGATCCGCATCCTCAACGGCGGCCACCAAGTCATCGCCAATGCGGGCGAGATCCTGTCGATCGGCACCATCTCGGGCTGCATGGAGCATCCACTGATCGCCGCTTTCTTCGCGAGGGTACAGGCCGAGGAGATCGCGCCCCATGTGAAGCCCGTCGCCGACATGACGCCCGAGGCCTATGTCGATCTCGTCTCCCGCCGCTTCGCCAACCCGGCGGTGGTCGACACCACGCGGCGCGTCGCCTTCGACGGCTCCTCCCGCCATAGCGGCTTCATCGTGCCCACGATCCGCGATGCGCTCGCGGCGGGGACCCCGACCGAAGGCCTCGCGCTGGTCGAGGCGCTGTGGGCGCGCATGTGCGACGGCACGCGGGAGGATGGCAGCGCCATCGCCCCCAACGATCCCCATTGGGAAAGCCTGACCGCCGCCGCCAAAGCCGCCCGGTCCGACCCCGACGTCTGGCTCGCCCAGCGCCAGATCTACGGCGATCTCGGCGACGATGCCGGGTTTGCATCGGCGTTCGACCGCTGGCTCCGCCGGATCTGGATGCACGGTACGGCAAGCGCCCTCGCCGACTACGCGGGCGCCCACGCCTCACAGCCCACCGCGGGCTGACACGCAAACGGGCCGCGGGGGATCACCCCGCGGCCCGCAAAAAGTCACTCCAAATCAGACCAGCGGCGTATCGCTGAAGTCGAGCCCGATCAGCAGCGGATCGTGATCCGACGCGGCAAACGGCCCGGTCGAGGAGAAGCCCGGATTGGTAAACTCGCTGTCGTAGTCGATGAGATCCGGCTCATCCGCCTGCGAGTGCCACTCGGCAACATCCACGACGTTGTCCGCAAGATCACCGGAGGCGATCGCATGGTCGAGCGCCCCCTGCTGCCCGTCGAAGACGAAGCTGTAGGCCTCCTCGATCCCCACGAACTCCGCGAGCAGATCCACGTTGTCATCCGTGTCGCGGATCGTCTGGACCGGATCCTCCTGCGAGTAGGCGTTGAGATCGCCGATCACGAGGTAGTCGCTCACGCCGCCGCCATTGTACTCGGTCTCGAGAAAGGTCGCGAGTTCACCCGCCGCATCGTTGCGCGCCGCGTTCCAGAACGCCTGCCCGTCCTCTTGATCGAAGTTCGGATCGGCGATGACCGCGTCGATATCGGCCTGGGTGATGCCCGTCCCGCCGCCGTCGAGGAACTGCTGCGCGGCGTCCACGACATCCTGCAGGTTGCTGTCGCCCTTCGACTTGAAGTGGTTGACGGCGACGGTGAACTCCTCACCGCTCTCGTTGTCCTCGAAGGTCGCGACCACGGCCGGGCGGCTGCGCTGGAAGTCGCCGACCTGCTCGCTTTCGGGCACCACCTGGTTGAGCACATCCGCCAGATCGAAAGTCGTCGCCGCACTCGCCTCCTCGAAGACCAGGATCTCCGCGTTGGTGACCGTGACCTCCTCCGGCTTGTAGATCAGGCCGGTGGTGATCGCGTCGGTGCCGATGAAGCCGTCGGTGGTCCCCGCGGGCTCGACGAAGGCATAGGTCCCCGCGCCCGCTACCGCGTTCAGCGCATCGACCAGCGTGGCGATGGAGCTGTCGGCGTCGAAGCCGTTGTTCTCCAGCTCCTGCAGGCCTAGCACATCGGCGTCGAGCGCCAGGATCGCCTCGACCAGCTTCGCGGTCTGCTCCTCCAGATCGGCAGCACTGGTCGCCCCGCGCGGATCGATCTGGTTGGGGCCGGAGCCCGGATTGCCCGGCACGTCCAGCGTTGTGAAGTAGTTGAGCACGTTGAAGCTCGCCACCGTCACGTCCGCCTCGATCACTGGCGCATCGGGCCGCGCGCCCGAGTTGGTGCTCTCGTCGATGGCGAGCTGCTCGGTCGGCACCACGTTGTACTCGCCGAAGCCGAAGCGCATGACGCCCTCGATGTTCTCCGAGAGCTCCGTGCCGAGGCGCAGCGTCGCGCCCGCCTCGTTGAAGGTGTCACCGACATCGAGGAAGCCGTTCGGGTTGTCCGCATTATCGAACGCGTCAGGCACCGGGATGAACTCGAACTCGTCGGGGTTCTGCGAGCTGAACCCGTCATCGATCAGCAGACGGTTGTTGAGGTTCGCCTGCTGCAGCGCGTCGATCTCGTCCTGCTCGGTCTGCGCATCGAAGAGCTGCGTCGGCTGCCGCTGCTCACCCGCGCTCACCGTGATCTGGCCGAAGCGGTCGAGGTTGAAGTTCTCGATCACCGTCAGCGCGTCGTCGGTGCCGGAGCTCACCTCGACCCGCATCCCCTCGAACGCCTCGAAGTCGTAGGCGATCGTGGGATCGAGCGCGATCTGAGCCGCGCCCGGCAGCGTATTGCCGGTGGAGTTCGTGCTGGAAGCGCGAACGTCGATGTTGGTTATTGCAGTTTCACCGAACTCTTCTACGACCTCGCCAACTACAGTCAGATTGTCGCCAACGCGCGCGTCAATTACGTCGTTGCTCAGGACGAGGATGCCTTCCGAAGTCGCGTCATTCCCGTCACTATCCGCGTCCTCCTCCTGCAGGAGGAAGCCGTTTTCCAAGACATAGGTTACGACTGCCGTGACGCTGACGACTTCACCCAACCGCGCACTGACATCCTCGGTCCCCTGGATCTCGGAGATCAGCAGTTCCGCGGGTTCGCCGCCTCCCCCACCGCCGCCAGAGCCGGCGTCGTTCGCGGCCCCCGGCGTCTCCTCCGCCGGGGCGTTCCACGTCCCGTCGTCATTGCGCTGGATGGAGAAGCCGATGGGCGTGGAGCTACCTTCGCTGACGCGCACATCGGTGCTGGTCTGACCCGCCGCGACGCCTTCGGTCGCAGTAATCTCACCCTCGTAGCTAACGAACTCGACGAGTTCGCCATTTTCGGACAGTGCGAAGCCGTCGGGGCCGTTCTGGATGCCGTTCGACGGCAGCTCGAACACCAGGTAATCGAAGGTGCCATCGGTCTCCCGCGCGGTCACGTCCGCTTCGCCCAGCGTGTCGTAGACCCCGCCACCATTGCCGTTTATCAGCTCCAGCAGCAGACCCGAGATATCGGCCCCCGCATCCACGCGGACCTCGATGAACTCGCCGACATCGCCGCCGTCGTTGTCGTAATGGAACTCGTTGATCCGGGCGTTGGCGGATGACGTGATGGTCTCGTTCGCCGCACCGCGTGTCTCGGGCGCCGCCTCGCTCCACGACCCGTCCTCGCTTCGCTGAAGAGAGAAGCCCTCGGGCGTCGAGCTGCCCTCGGCCACGCCGATATCGGTGCTCGTCAACTCCACGCCATCAATGGTCGCAGTGATCTCGCCCTCGTAGCTGAGGAATTCGACCACCTCACCCTCCTCTCGGAGGATGAAGCCGTCGGGGCCGTTCTGGATGCCGTTCGTGTCGAACTCGAAGACGAGGTACTGGAAGTCCTCGTCGAAGCGGATGAACTTGCCCGGCACCCCGATATCGGCCTCGAACCCGGTCACGGTGTCATAGACCTCGCCGTTCGCGCCGTTGACGAGCTCGACAGTGATGTCCTCGGCCACCGCGAAGCGATCCAGCCGGATCTCGATGAACTCGCCGGCATCGGTGCCCGCGTTGTCGTAGTGCACCTCATTGATCCGGGGCATGACCGTGGGCACCTCCTGGTCGTTGGCGAAACCGCGGCTGTCCACGTCGTCCACGAACCACGACCCGTCATCAGCGCGGGCCAGCGACGCGCCGACGGGCGTATCGCCGTCCTCGCTGACGCCAATATCCAGGCTGCGCAGGCCCGCCGCCGGACCATCGACCGCAACGAAGCTGCCCTCGTAGCTGATGAAGTCGAGCACCTGGCCGCGATCGTTTACCAGCGCCACCCCATCCGGGGAACCGTTCTGAAGGCCGTTCGTCGGCAGCTCGATGAAGTTGTAAGAGAACTCGTCGTCGCTCGAACCGCGCGGGCCGATGCCCGTGGTCAGATAAACCTCGCCGTTCGAGCCGTTGTAGTAGTAGAGGGTCAGGTTCTCCGCGCCCTCATCCGTCTCCGCCACGCGCACCTCAACGAACTCGCCGACATCCGTGCCGTCGTTGTCGTAGTGGATCTCATTGATCCGGGTGTTGAAATTGAAGCCCTCGTCCACATCCTCGACGTTGATGCGGACAGGGACCCTCCGGACACCCGAACTGTCTTCAATTTGGACGGTGATATCGTAAATATTGTCACCACCAACATCCTGCGGTGTTTCGAAATCTGGACGGAAAGCCCACCTAATGGCAACTCCGCCAGGCTCTGAGGGATCTGGGGTCACAATGAAACGGTCGAGATCTACACCGAAAAACGATATAGTCGCGTCGTCGGTAGGTCCATCGCCGACAACTCTCAGCAACGGTAGATTGTCGCGAAATTCTTCGCTCTCTTCATCGAAAGTAATGGATCCGTCGACTTCGATCCTTCCAGGTAACTGGAAGGGTGTGATAGTGACATTGACGTCACCTTGGGCGGTTCCGCCATTGCCGTCGTCAACGGTGTAAGAGAAAGTATCGAACGCTTTTTCACCAATCGAAAGATCATTGTCTACATTTCTGCCATCGTAGATGATCTGGCCGTCCAACAAAGTCAGTATGGCACCATTTTCTGACCGCGGCGTGACGGACGTGATGGTAAGGGGGTCTCCATCGAAGTCCCGGTCGTTGGCGAGCAGCTCGGCAAAATCGATCGCCTGCGGCTGGCCGGCGAAGACAGCGATCTCGTCTTCCGTGGTTATTGGCGCGTTGTTGCGGCCGTCGAGGAAGAGGGTGAAGCCGTCCTCCTCGAACCGGACGACCTCAATGTCGCGCAGCTCGTCGCGCCCGCTTTCGGGCGCGTCGCCCGTAGCCACAATGACTACGGGGGCGTCGTCGAGGTCGGAGATCAGGTAGTCCTCGATGCTGCCCGCGTAGACCGCCACGTCCACACCGTCGCCGCCGAACAGGAGGTCGCTGCCGTCGCCGCCCTCAAGCGTGTCGTCACCGCTGCTGCCGGCCAGCACGTCGTCATCGGCGCCGCCCTCCAGCACATCGTCGCCGGAGCCGCCGCGCAGCGTGTCCTCGCCGGCGTTCCCGACGAGCGTGTCGTCGCCTTGCAGCCCTTCGAGGACGTTCGCGCCCGCGTCGCCGGTCAACGCGTTGGCGCGGTCATTGCCGATCACGTTCTCGATGCTTGTGAAGGTCTCCACCACGCCGTTGGCGAAGACCGCCTGCCCGGTGCTCAGATCCACGTCGACGGCGATCCCACCATAGTCGAAGGAGAGGGTGTCGTTGCCGCCGCCGCCATCGAAGGTGTCGACGCCGAAGCCGCCGATCAGCAGATCGTCACCGCGCCCGCCGTTCAGGATGTTGTCGCCACGATCGCCAACCAAGGTGTCATCGCCCCGCCCGCCGGTGGCATTCTCGAAGTTGAAGATGCCCTCGACCGCACCGTTGACGAAGACCGCCTGGCTCGCCGACAGATCGATGCGGATATCGGCACCGGTGTAGCTGAAATCGACCGTGTCGATGCCGGCGCCACCGTCCATCGTGTCGAGGCCGAGCCCACCGCTGATGAGATCGTTGCCATCGAGACCGATGAGGAATTCGGCCGCGGCCGTCCCGATCAGCGTATCGTCATCCGAGGTTCCGAGGATCGTCTGCGACATGGGGGGCATCCTTCTATGGCGTGAGGGGGGTAAAGCGTGAAGAAATGGGGGTATCAGGTGGGGACCGGAGGGGCGGTTGCGCCGACCGTCGCCTCGCCTTGACGTCGCCGGTCGATGCGCGGCACACGGCGACGGCGCGATGGCTCAGTCAGATGAAGGCGAGTAAGCACGGCGTGATTCCCGCTCCGGTTGTAGCGCGCCCTGTTCTATCCCAGCTTTTGACGACAGTTCTGCTGCAATCGAGCCCGGCCCGACCGCTTTTTATCGACACTTGTCGAGATTGGCTCAGCCGATGCGGATGATCCGGCCGCCCGCGGCCTGTGCATCCTCGGCATCGTGGGTCACAAGGAGGACCGGCAGCCCCCGCTCGCGCGCCCGGCCGAACACCAGCGTGCGCATCTGCGCCCGCCGGTCGGCGTCGAGGCGGGAGAACGGCTCATCGAGCAGCAGCGCCTCGGGCTCGGACAGCAGCATGCGCATCAGTGCGACCCGCGCCTTCTGCCCGCCCGACAGCGTCGCCGGATCACGCGGGCCGAAGCCCTCCAGCCCCACCTCGGCAAGTGCTTCCTCTACCAACCGTTTCCGGTCTGCACCGGGCCGCAGGCCGAAGGCGAGGTTGGCCGCGACGCTCAGATGCGGGAACAGGAGGTCGTCCTGGAAGAGGATGCCGATGCGCCGCCCCTCCGGCGGCTCCCGCGTCACGTCGCGCCCACCCAGCAGCACCCGCCCGTGCAGCGTGAAATCCTCGGCCAGCGTGCCGATGATGGCGGCGAGCAGCGTGGACTTGCCCGCACCCGACGGCCCCATGATCGAGACGACTTCGCCCGGCGCGACGCAGGTGTCCACGCTCACCAGCGTATCCGCGCCCTTGCAGATCGTCAGCTTGTCTAGTTTGAGCCCGTCACGCATGGGAGAGCCCTCGCCGGTTGGCCCAGATCAGCCGCGGCAGGGCGAGCGCGAGCGCGAAAGGCAGCAATGCGGCCGCCGTCTGGACCAGCGCATAGACCCCGATCGCCCGCCGGTCGCCGCCCGAGGCCAGCGCCACCGCCTCGGTCGTCAGTGTGGGCACGCGGCCGCCGCCGACCAGGAGCGTCGGCAGGTACTGCCCCACCGACACCGCAAAGCCCACCGCCGCGGCCGTCAGCACCGGGGCGAGCAGCATCGGCAGCCGCACGCGCCAGAGCACCCGGTCGGGCCGCGCGCCAAGCGCGGCCGCGATCGTCCCCATCCGCCGGTCCCACGCCCGGAATGGATCACCCAGCGACAGGAAGACGTAAGGCAGCACGAAGACCACATGCGCCGCGATCACCGCCCCCCGCCCGGCATCGAGTCCGCCGGCCAGCATCAGCGCCTGCAGCCCAGGCAGGAACGCGATCTGCGGCACGAGCAGCGGCAGGTAGAGCACCCACATCGACGCCGCGCCCATCCTGAGGTCATAGCGATACTCCGCCTCCAGGCATCCGATGGTCAGGACCAGCGCGATCAGCACGGCGACAGCACCGATCAGGGCCGTCTCCCCGCTCACCGAAAGAACCGCGTGCCCGTGCCGCTCCCAACTCAGCCAGGTCAGGCCATCGGGCAACACGTGCGGGAAGGACCAGTGCCCCGCCATCGACCACAGCGCGAGTCCGGCAAGGCCGAGGATCAGAAGCGCCGCCGCCAGCACACCCGGCAGCACCGCGAGACCCCGGATAGCCGAGAGGCTCCGCGCGCGCCCGCCCCCCTGCGCCCAGCGGCAGCCGAGGCGGCCCACCGCGATCTCTCCGACCCGCCAGGCCGCCAGCGCGCCGAGCACGAGCCCCAACTGCACGATCGCCCCGGCGGCCGCCTGCAACCGCATGGCAAGGTCTGGATCCGCCATCCACCGCACCACCTGCACGGCGAGCGTCGGCGGCGTGTTCGGTCCCAGGATCAGCGCCACGTCCACCACCGACATCGAATAGGCGAGCACCACGTAGACCGGCAGCCGGATCTGCGCATAGAGCCGCGGGAACACGGTGACGAGCCACGCCTTCTCCCGCCCGTAGCCCAGCGCCCGACCTACTAGGAGACTGCGCCCCGTCTGCGCCTGCCCAAGTGCTGCGATGGTCATCAGCATGAGGAACGGAACCTCCTTGACCACCAGCCCGAGCATCAGCGCGAGGCCCCACGGATCCTGGACGATCAGCACGTCCGGGGGCCGGCTCCAGCCCGTGAGCTCCGGCGTCACCGCCCGCACGATCCAGCCCGAAGGGGCGAGCAGGAAGGCCAGCCCGAAGGCCGCCGCCGCGTGCGGCACCGACAGGAGCGGCGAGAGCAGCCGCTCGATCGCCCGGAACGTCCGCGTCCCCTGCCATGCCGCGCAGATCGCCACCACGATAGCGAGCGACAGCACCGTCGCCCCCACCCCGCTGACGAGGCTCAGCCGCACCGCGTCCCAGAACCCCGCCCAGCCGAAGAGCTGGGCGAAGGGCGCCCCGCTCAGATCCAAAGCGCCCGTCGCGGGCATCCAACCGAGCGCGGGCGCGAGCGTTCCCGCCAGCCCGGCCGCCACAGGGCCGAGCATGACGAGGACCGTCAGGGAGGGGACGAACTTGAGCCCGCGGCGGCTGCGGCGGGCCGGGCGCGCCATTACTGGGCCACGCCGTAGCGCTCGACCCAGTCCGCCTCGATCCGGGTCATCCAGCTCGGATGCGGCTCCGGCAGCGCTGTGCCGAGCTCCGCCGGCGTCAGGGTCGCGATGCCCAGATCGATGGCGT
Source organism: Pontivivens ytuae (assembly GCF_015679265.1). Lineage (NCBI taxonomy): Bacteria > Pseudomonadati > Pseudomonadota > Alphaproteobacteria > Rhodobacterales > Paracoccaceae > Pontivivens > Pontivivens ytuae. The sequence goes on along the minus strand of NZ_CP064942.1, from coordinate 2,836,158 downwards.
CGAACAGCGCCCGGTCCTCGGCGCTCAGCGCGTCCATATCGAGCACCGTGCCGTAGCCCAGATGCTGCGGATCGAGGCCGCGCGCCTGCGCCTCGGGCGACATCAGGAAGTTCGCGACCACCATCGCCCCCTCAGCCGCATTGGCGTTGTAGGGGATCGCCACGAAGCTGGCATTGCCGATCGTCCCGCCCTCCAGCACGAAGGTCCGCACCGTGTCGGGGAGCTGGAAGTTGGCGATCGCCGTCGACGCCTCACCGGGCGAGAACGAAATGGCGAGGTCGATCTCGTCATCCGCGATGAGCTGCAGCTGCCGCGGCCCGGTCTGCGGATAGGCCCGGCCCTCCCGCCACAGGTTCGGCGTCAGCTCCTCAAGGAAGGCCCAGAGCGGTGCCGTCACCGCCTCGTAATCCGCCCCCTCGACCGGCGCATAGAGCGCGGGATCGTCCGCCAGATCCACAAGCGCCTGCTTGAGGAAGGTCGAGCCCAGGAAATCCGGCGGCTGCGGGAAGGTGAAGCGGCCCGGGTTCTCTACCGCCCATGCGGCCAGCGCCTCCATGTCCGCCAGCGGCTCGGCCAGATCGGCCGTGTCGTGCATGAAGACGACCTGCGCCATGGCCCAAGGCGCCTCCAGCCCCTCGGTCGGGACGGTGAAATCCTCCTGCACCGACTTGCCCTCGACATCGACGTACTGCCAGTTCGGCAACTGCTCCGCGAAGGGGCCGAAAAGGAGGTCCGCGTCCTTCATCGCCGCGAAGTTCGCTCCGTTGATCCAGATCAGATCGACCGCACCCCCTTCGTCGCGTCCCGCCGTCTTCTCCGCCAGCACGCGGCTGACCGCATCGGCAGTGGAGGCGATCTTGACGTGCTCGAGCGTCACGCCGTACTCCTCCCACACCCGTTCGCCGACCCACTCGATGAAGGCGTTGGTGGTCGTCGACCCGCCCCAGGCGTGCCAGTAGACGGTCTGGCCCTCCGCCGCCGTCGTCACCGCCTCCCAATCGGCGGGATCGGTCTGGGCCGCGGCGGCCAGCGGCAGGGACAGGGCAAAGGCGAGAAGTCGTTTCATAGTGTCTCCGGCAGGTCGGATGAGGCGGTGAAGACCCGGCGGGCCAGCAGCAGGCGCGAGGTCGCAGTCACGAAGCACAGCACGCCGAAGATCCAGGCGAGCGGCGCGAACCATCCGGGGAAGAGACACAGGAGGACGAAGAACACGATCGTCTCCGTCCCCTCCAGCAGGCCCCCGGTGAAATAGAGCGACTTCACCCCCCGCGCCTCGGTCACCATCCGGGCCTTCTCCGCCAGGATCGCGTAGCCGAGGAAGCTGGCCCCGTTGAAGTAGAAGCTCGTCAGCAGGAACGCCCCTGCCGCTCCGTTCGCCGCCGGATCGAGCCAGACGAAGGCCATGGGGATCGCGCCGTAGAACAGGAAATCGCAGGTGATGTCGAGATAGCCGCCGAAATCGGTCTTGCTGGTGGCGCGCGCCACGGCTCCGTCAAGGCCGTCGGCGAGGCGTGAGAGCAGAAGCGGCACCAGCGCCCAGGCGGGCGCCCCCAGCGCGATGACCCCGGCGGCGAGCAAGCCCAGCCCCAGGCCGATCATCGTCACCGCATCCGCGCCGATCCCGGTTCGTGCCAGTGCCGCACCCAGGCGGTTCACGACGGGATCGATCAGTTTTCGCGCGGCGGCGTCGAGCATGCGGGGCCTCGTGGCAGGGTGGGCCTCATCTGTCCCACAACCCCCTCCCAAGGCAAGCGCCCTGTCGCGAATGTGAGGGAGGGAGAGGCCCTGCGGTTTGACGCGCCGCAATCCCCTCAACCGCAGGGCGTGCTCAGGGCGCCGCCGCGATCACCCGGATCTCCACGAGGGCCCCCTCGCGGCGCAACCCGGCGACCTCCACGGCCGTCCAAGCCGGGAAGGGCTCCGCAACATAGTCCCGCCGGACAGCGGCAAAGACATCGAAATGCGCCCGCAGCCCGACATGGTAGCTCGTCATCTCCACGACCGCGTCGAAGTCGAGCCCCGCACTCCGCAACACTGTCCCGATCTTCTCGAACGCCGCCCGGAACTGCGCCGCGGGATCCTCCGGCATCGCGCCGTCCGGCCCGCTCCCCGTCACCCCGGTCAGGAACAGGTGCCCGCCCGACATGACACCGGGCGAGACGCCCAGCGCCTTCGCCCCGGCCGCGAAATCCGGCGGCACCACAGCCTTGATCGACATGAGCTCTTCCTTGCCCCGGCCCCGCATCACTCTCGCCCAATACGCCCTCGCCGGAGGCGCCCGGCGCAGCCGGCATCAGGCCTCGGGGACCAGGATCTCCCGCTTGCCCACCTTGTTGGCGGGCGTGACGACACCGTTCTCCTCCATCTGCTCCACCAGGCGCGCGGCCTTGTTGTAGCCAATGGCGAGCTTGCGCTGGATATAGGAGGTCGAGCACTTGCGGTCCCGCGCGACGATCGCCACCGCCTGATCGTAGAGCGCATCTTCCGAGCCCGTGTTCCCGCCGAGGCCGAGCACGAGGTCGATATCGCTCTCCGCTTCCTCGTCCGGGCCGTCCTGCACGCCCGAGACGTATTCGGGCGCGCCCAGCGTCTTGAGATGGTTGACCACGTCCTCCACTTCCTCGTCCGACACGAACGGCCCGTGCACGCGCGTGATCCGTCCGCCCCCGGCCATGTAGAGCATGTCGCCCATGCCCAGAAGCTGTTCGGCCCCCATCTCGCCCAGGATCGTCCGGCTGTCGATCTTCGAGGTCACCTGGAACGAGATCCGCGTGGGGAAGTTCGCCTTGATCGTCCCGGTGATCACGTCGACCGAGGGGCGCTGCGTCGCCATGATGAGGTGGATGCCCGAGGCTCGCGCCATCTGGGCGAGCCGCTGGATGCAGGCCTCGATCTCCTTGCCCGCGACCATCATCAGATCGGCCATCTCGTCGACGATGACGACGATGAAGGGCATTTTTTCGGGCGCGAACTCCTCGGTCTCGAAGATCGGCTCCCCCGTCTCGTCGTCAAAGCCGGTCTGCACGGTGCGGGTGAACGCCTCGCCCGCCTCCAGCGCCGCCTCGACCCGCGCGTTGTAGCCGTCGATGTTGCGTACGCCCATCTTCGACATCTTGCGGTAGCGTTCCTCCATCTCCGCCACCGTCCATTTCAGCGCCACCACGGCCTTCTTCGGATCGGTCACGACGGGGGACAGGAGGTGCGGGATCCCGTCATAGACGCTGAGTTCCAGCATCTTCGGGTCGATCATGATGAGACGGCAATCCTCCGGCCCCAGATGGTAGAGCAGGCTGAGGATCATCGTGTTGATCGCCACGGATTTACCCGAGCCCGTGGTCCCCGCGATCAGCAGGTGCGGCATCCGCGCGAGGTTCGCCACCACGGGCTCCCCGCCGATATCCTTGCCCAGCGCCAGCGGCAGCTTGTGCTTGCTGTCGCCATAGGAGGGTGCCGACAGGATCTCGCGCAGCAGTACCTTCTCCCGCACCTCGTTGGGCAGTTCGATCCCGATGATCGAGCGCCCCGGCACGGTTGAGACGCGGGCGGCGAGCGCCGACATGGACCGCGCGATGTCGTCCGCCAGCCCGATCACGCGCGACGCCTTCAGCCCCGGCGCCGGCTCCAGCTCGTACATCGTGACGACCGGACCGGGCCGGACGGAGACGATTTCCCCCCGGATGCCGTAATCGTCGAGCACGCTTTCCAGCATCCGTGCATTCTGCTCCAGCGCCTCGTCGCTGAGGTTCTGCCGCACGATCCCGATCGGGTTCTCCAAGAGCGATAGCGCGGGCCGGTCATAGGCCCGCGGCCGCTCGCTGTCGAAATCGAGCTGCGGCTGCTCCTCGGCCTGCGCGGCCCGGCTCTTGACCTGCGGCTTCGGCGCCTTGTGCTGCACGACGGGGCGGAAGACCGGCTCATCGCGGGCCGGCGCCGCGGGGGCGGGAGCAGGCTCCACGACCTCCTCCACTTCCGGCTCCTCACGCCGGGCGACGGCCGCATTGATCCGGGCCATCAGACGCTCGCGGCCCGACGGCTCCTCGACCTCGGAAGCATCGAAACCGGGCTCGCGCCGGACGCGGCCTGCAGTCACCGGCTCCTCCTCGACCTCCCGCGGGCGCGGCCGCAGATGGGTCTTGCGCACCCAGAGCCAGGCAAGGGCCGCAGCCACGACATGCCAGGACCGCGCCCAGCCCGCCCGCAGCCCGCGCCAGCCCCAGCGCGCCTCGGCCCGGTCCACGCCCAGCGCGAACGCGCCCACGATCAGCAGCCCCAGCCCGAGTGCTACCCCGAGCAGGGGCAGCGCCAGCGTCGTCTCCAGCGGGATCAGGCCCAGCAGCGCCGCCGCCACCTGATCGCCGAGCAGGCCGCCGATCCCGAAATCCGGCAGCCAGCTCACCGGTGGCACGTGCACCGCGGCAAAAGCAGCCGCGAGCACCAGCGCCGGCGGCACGAAGAGGATCCGCGTCACCGCCCGGCCCCCGTCGCGCTTCGCCACCAGCCGCAGCCCCCAGACGGCGAGCGCCAGCGGCAGGCCCCAGGCCGCCCAGCCGATCGCGCGCAGGAACACCTCGGACAACGTCGCCCCAGCATAGCCCAGGGCGTTCACCGGCACCCGGTCCACGGAGTTGAAGAGCGAGGGGTCCTCCGGGCTCCACGTCCACAGCATCGCGACCAGCGGCAGCGACAGCACCAACAGCGCCGCACCGATCCCGCGGCCGGTCCACTGGCTCCAGACCCGCCCGGTCTCGCCCTTCAGCGGGTCGCGACCCGCGCGTGCGGTGAAGAACGCCATCGCCTCAACCCCTTCCCAACGTCTCGCGGATCGCCTCGAGCCCGGTGCGCACCTCCGCGGCCGGCGCTACCAGCGCCGCGCGAATATAGCCTGCCCCCGGATTGCCACCGCCCAGCCGCGTATCACTCTCGCGGCTCAGGTAGCTGCCCGGCAGCACCTTCACCCCATGCTCGGACCACAGGCGGATGCATGTCGCCTCGTCATCCTCCACCCCGATCCACAGGAAGAACCCGGCCTCGGGCGAGGAATAGCCCGGCACGTTGCCCAAAACCTCGTCGGCCAGCGAGAACTTCTCGGCATAAAGCGCCCGGTTCGCCTCCACATGCGCCTCGTCCGCCCAGATCGCGGCCGCCGCCTTCTGCGCCGGAATGGGCAGCGGCGCCCCGGCATAGGAGCGGAGCTGGCGCATCGCCGCGATACTCTTCGGCCCGCCGGCGCAAAAGCCAGAGCGCAGCCCCGGCAGGTTCGAGCGTTTTGACAGCGAGTGGAACACCATCAGCCGCTCGGGATCGGCGTCGCCCAGCGCCTCCAGCGCCCCGGTCGGTGGCGCGTCGCGCCAGATCTCCGAATAGCACTCGTCGGCGAAGACGCGGAAATCGTGGGCCTCGGCCAGCGCCAGCAGCCCCTGCCAGTACGCCAGATCCGCCACCGCACCTTGTGGATTGGCGGGCGAACACATGTAGACCGCCGCCGTGCGCTTCAGCAGATCCTCGGGCACCGAGGCGAAATCCGGCAGGAACCCGGTCTCCGCCGTCGCGGGCACGTAGACCGGCTCCGCCCCCGCCGTCAGCGCGGCCACGGCATAGCACTGGTAGAACGGGTTCGGCAGCAGCACGACGGGCTGCGCGCCGTTCTTCTCCTCGGCGACCAAGGCCACGCAGGCCGCGAACAGCCCCTCGCGCGTGCCGTTGAGCGGCAGGATCTCCGTCTCCGGATCCTTCTCGACGCCATAACGCCGCTTCAGCCAGGCCGACTGTGCGGCGCGCAGCTCCAGCAGGCCCTCGTTGGGCGGATACTTCGCGTAGCCCGCGATGGCACCCGCCAGCACGTCTGCCAGCATCGGCGGCACCGGATGCATCGGCTCACCAATCGACATCGGCACCTCAGGCCCGCCCGGCGAGTGGGGGGCGAGAAGCGCCCGCAGGCGTGGAAAGGCGTATTCCGGCAGGCCGGAAAAGCGCTGGGGAAACTGCATGTCAGGCCTCATCGATCCGGGATCATGGCGCCCCGTTTACCCCGCTCATCCTACCGCCGCCCCGGCCCTCGGTCCAGTCCGCTGCCCCCGCGGGACACCGACCATGGCAACACCAAGAGGCCCCGCTGACGCGGCAATGCCACACCCCGCCCCCCCCTCATCTGTCCCGAAGTATCCCCGCCGGAGGCGCACGGCCCTCACACGAACTGCTCGCGGATCAGCCGCTCCTCCAGCCCATGTCCGGGGTCGAAGAGCAGCCGGTGCGCCACCGCGGGTTCCGACCGGATCACGGCGCGCACCACGTCGCGCACCTCCTCGGAGTCCGCCGTGGCCGCCACGCCGCGCTTCTCATGCTCCAGCACGTCGAACACCACTTCCGAGCTCGACGGCACCAGCGCGCCCCGCCAGCGCCGCGGCCGGTAGGCGGAGATTGCTGTGAGCGCCAAGATATCCGTGCCGATCGGTAGGATCGGCCCGTGCGCCGAGTAGTTGTAAGCGGTGGAACCCGCTGGCGTGCACACTAGCGCCCCGTCGCAAACGAGCTCGGCCATGCGCTCCCGCCCATCCACGCTGATCCTGAGCTTTGCCGCCTGCGGCCCCATGCGCAGCAGGGAGATCTCGTTGATGGCGAGCGCGGTGTGCACCTCGCCCGCCTCGTCGGTGACCTCCATCCGCAGGGGATGGATCACCGCCTCCTCCGCCGCGGCGATCCGGTCCTGCAGGTCGTCCTCCGCATATGCGTTCATCAGGAAACCCACGGTGCCACGGTTCATGCCGTAGACCGGCACGTCCAGCGCCTCGGTCGCGTGCAGCGTGGACAGCATGAAGCCGTCCCCGCCCAGCGCCACGATCACGTCCGCATCATGGGCATCGTGGTCCCCGTGCCGCTCCGCCAGCACCTCGCGCGCCGCCTCGGCCACCGGCGCGTGCGAAGCGACGAAGCAGAGCTTGGGCAGGTCTCGGAGCATCGGCGCGTCCCGCATCACGGTCAGGGAGCGCGAGCATGGCCCGCCGCCGCCCCCCGATCAAGCCGGATAGAGGTCGCCCCAAACGACACGGCCCCGCAGAGCGGGGCCGACGCGTCCATCACGAAAGAAGGTCAGTCGAGCGCGACCGGCCCGCCGTCCACCGCGCAGCGCCCGAACGGCTCCAGCGTGAAGCCCGGGCCGAACTCCAGCGCGCCCGGTACGGCAGCCAGCTCATGGATCAGCGACCCGATGCAGGTGGCGGTGACCCGCTCCAGCGAGCTCGGCCCGTCGAAGACCACGACCCGCAGCAGCCGGTCGGACCCAGGTGCGAAGACATACCCCGCGCGGAATGACGCCCCGCCATCGCGGCGCGTCAGCAGTGCAGCGTCGAAGCCCAGCGTGTCCGCGAACGGCACGACCGACAGGTTCTCGATATCATCGGCGAAAGCCACGAAGACGTCGAAGTCCCCGATCGCCTGCGACCGGAACGAGCTGTCGATGCCGCCGTCGAGATTGGCGCGCTCCACCGCGCGCATCACGTCGTCCGGCACGTTCCAGAGCGCGAGGCGGACTCCCTCGGCAAGGCCGGGATCGGACGGGAACGACCGGGCATCTGCGCTCGCTGCGAAGAGGCTCCCGGCCACTGCGAAAAGGCAGAGGGCGCGGCAAACGCCCTTGTAAACATAATCGTACACTGTCCACTCCAACTGGTGCTCGGCCTCTCGCAGGGCCTTGTCCAAAACGGTACCGCCAGCTTTGGGACGACGCAAAAACCCTCGATTCCGACGTTACGGATTTTTCCACATAGCGGATGGAAAATTTACCTAGCGAAAGCTGACGTAGCGGCAATTGGCGTATCTGGCGGCAATTGGGCGCGAATACGGCAAATGTGGTGATCTCGCCGCATTTTAGACATGAATCACGTCAAACTGCTGCGGCGTCCTCCACACGCAGCTTCGCGCGCCGGCGCCCGCCCCATTCGTCGATCTCCAGACGGCCTGCGAGATGGAACGGCCGCCCGCCATGTCCCTCCAGCGCAGGCCCCAGATCGCTCTCGAACGCGCGGAAGGCGATGGCGTCGAGCCGCCCGCCCGCGTCGCCCTGCAAGGTCAGCCGCAAGTGGCTCTCGCCCGCGCGCTTGGCAAAGCAGATCCGCTGGGCGGAGAGCGCAAAGCGCGGCGCGGGTGCGCCCGCACCGTAGGGGCCTGCTGCCTCCAGCTCCTCGATCAGCGCGGGCGTCGCGCCCTCGGGCGTCACCAACCCGTCGATGCGCAGGTCCTGCGGCCCGCCGACGCCTGCACCCTGCCGCGCCAGCAGCTCGGCCAGCCGCTCCATCGCGGGCTCCAGCATCGGTTCGGCCACGGTCAGCCCGGCAGCCATCGCGTGCCCGCCACCCTTCAGCAACAGCTCCTCCCGCGTGCAGGCGGCCACCGCGCCGCCAAGGTCCACGCCCGCGACCGAGCGGGCCGAGCCCTTGCCGATCCCGTCTTCCAGCCCGATCACCACGGCGGGGCGGTTCGTCGCCTCCTTCAGCCGGGCCGCCACGATGCCGACCACACCCGGATGCCAGCCCTCGCCCGCGGCCCACACGAGCGGGCCGTCGGTGCCCCGCGCCTCCGCCTGCTCCATGGCCTGCGCGAGCACCGCCGCCTCGATCTCCCGCCGCTCCCGGTTCAGCCCGTCGAGCCGTTCGGCCAGCGCCGCCGCCTCGTGAGTATCCCGCGTCGCCAGCAGCCGCGCGCCGAGATGCGCCGCCCCGATCCGCCCGCCTGCATTGACCCGCGGCCCCATCAGGAACCCCAGGTGATAGGTCGTGGGCCTTGAGTGCAGCCCCGCCACGTCGCCCAGCGCCACCAGCCCCGGCCGCGCCCTCCGCGCCATCACGCTCAGCCCCTGCCGCACCAGCGCCCGGTTGAAGCCCACGAGCGGCGCCACATCCGCGACCGTCGCCAGCGCCACCAGATCGAGCATCGCGATCAGATCCGGCACCTGCGCCGCACCCCGCAGCGCCCGGTTCGCGCCCGCCAGCATCAGGAACACGACCCCGGCGGCGCATAGGTAGGTGCACTCCACCTCCTCGTCCTGCCGGTTGGGGTTCACCACGGCCTGCGCCGGGGGCAGCGTTTCGCCCCCCTGGTGGTGGTCGAGCACCACGACCTCCGCCCCCTTCGCCACTGCCGCGGCGATCGGCTCATGGCTCAGCGTGCCGCAATCGACGCAGATGATCAGGTCGTGGGCGGCGGCAAGCTCCTCCATCGCAAGCACGTTCGGCCCGTAGCCCTCGTCGATCCGGTCGGGGATGTAGAGCGTCGCGCCGTGGCCCATCTGCCCCAGCCAGTCGAGGATCAGCGCCGCCGACGCGCCGCCATCGACGTCGTAATCGGCGAAGATAGCGATGCGCTTGCGGGACTTCACGGCGGCGGCGAAGACCTCGACAGCACGGTCCATGTCCTTGAGGCTCGACGGGTCGGGCATCAACTCGCGCAGGGTCGGGGCGAGGAAGGCCTCGGCCTCTTCCGGCTCGACGCCCCGGCGCGCGAGCACCCGCGCCACCGGGTCCGACAGCCCGCCGACCTGCGCCAGGTGCGCCGCCGCCCGCTCCACATCCGCACCGAGGCCCACCCAGCGTCGCCCACTCAGCGAGGCTTCGACATCGAGAAAGGCAGGGGGAAGGTCACGCGGCATGGACTACATCATCTGGTGTGCACTGATTTGCACACTACCATATCGCGAGGACGCTTGAGCTGAAAGCGTTGTTTGGGCGTGGATCGGCGATGTGACCGCCACGAGGCCCGTGGAGCAAGGCGCCACCGTCCCGGCCGAAGCGCCGGGACCGTTGCCACCAACGCACCCCACAGCCAAAGGCCCCGGATCAAGTCCGGGGCGGTTGCGATGAGGCGGCACCACCGGTCCACGCCCGCGACGGCTTCGCCCGTTCACGCCTCAAATGCTCCACCGAAGCGTTTGCGAGACGCGGCATTCACCCCGCTCACTCCGCACCTACCCCAGCGCCCACTCCAACCCGCCCGGCAGCCCCTCGGCCGCATAATCCACCCGCAGCACCCGCCGCGGCGTCTCGCGGTCCGACGGGCCCGAGCGGTGCAGCGTCAGCATCGGCAGCACCAGCACGTCGCCCCGCGCCGCGACGCACACTTCCCGCGGCAGCGCTTCCGCCCGCGCGGCGGCCTCGGCCACCGGGACCGGGCCGGGCTCACCCAGCGCGATCTCCATCGCCCCGGTCTCCGCGTCCTGATCGTCGAGATGCAGCCGGACGAACAGCATCCGCGCCAGCACCTCCACGGGCGGCTCGCAGTGCCACATGTCGCCCTTGCGCGACCAGCGGCCGAAGCCCGGCACGTCGCGCCGCTCACGCACCGCGATCACCCGGTCCTGGTGCCAGGGCAGCGCCCAGTTCCGCCCCACCCGCTTGTCGAAGGACACGATGCGCACCGGCCGCGCGCCCGGCAGCAGGCGCCCCACGGCCTGCCCGACCACCGACCCTTCGCCCAGAAGCGCGACCAGCGCCGGATCCGCCTGCCGCATCCCAGGTCGTCCGTCCCCTTCGGTCAGCGCATCGAAACGGGCGAGGTCGCCCGGCCCTACCAGCCCGCGCAGCCAGACGCGGCCCTCTACCAAATCCGTCCGATCCATCAGAAACGGTCCCTCACCCGTGCGTCGATCTGCGGCCCCTGTTGCACGACCCCGCCCCCTCCCCTATCACCACGCGCGACCCCGCAAGAAGGACGCGACCATGACACAGCCCCTCCGCATCGCCATTGCAGGCCTCGGCACCGTGGGGGTGGGCGTTGTCAGGATGGTCACCGCACATGGCGATCGTATGGCCGCCCGCGCGGGCCGCGCCATCGAGATCACCGCCGTCTCCGCCCGCTCCCGCACCAAGGACCGCGGCGTGGACCTCTCGCCCTACGGGTGGGAAGACGATCCCGTCGCCCTCGCCCGCCGCGATGACGTGGACCTGATCGTCGAGGTCATGGGCGGTGAGGACGGCCCCGCGAAGGTGCTGACCGAGACGGCGCTCGGCTCCGGCAAACACGTCGTCACCGCCAACAAGGCCATGATGGCCCGCCACGGTCAGGCCCTCGCCGAACTCGCTGAGGCCAACGGCGCCGTCCTGCGCTACGAGGCCGCGGTCGCCGGGGGCATCCCCATCATGAAGGCACTGACCGAGGGCCTCGCCGGCAACGGGATCGAGCGGGTGATGGGCGTGATGAACGGCACCTGCAACTACATCCTGACGCAGATGGAGCAGACAGGCGCGGACTACGCCGACGTGCTCATGAAGGCCCAGCAGCTCGGCTATGCCGAGGCCGACCCCGCCTTCGACGTCGGCGGCATCGATGCGGCCCACAAACTCGCCCTGCTCGCCGCCACCTCCTTCGGCACCCGGGTGGATTTCGACGGCGTGCAGATCGAGGGGATCGAGCAGGTCTCGCTCGCCGATATCGAGCAGGCGCGCGAGATGGGCTACCGCGTGAAGCTCCTCGGCATCGCCCGCATGGGCGAGGACGGACTGGAGCAACGCATGCAGCCTGTGCTCGTGCCCGCCAGCTCATCGGTCGGGCGGCTCGACGGCGTGACGAACATGGTGATCGTGGAGGGTGATTTCGTCGGCCGCACCGTCTTCACCGGGCCTGGCGCGGGCGAGGGGCCGACCGCCTCCGCCATCCTTGGTGACGTGATCGACATCGCGCGCGGCCTGACGGTTCCGGCCTTCGGCCAACCGGCGGGCACCCTGATCGCTGCCAATCGTGCGGCGACCGCGGGCCCGGCGAGCCACTACCTCCGCCTGACCCTCACGGATGCACCCGGCACGCTGGCGCAGGTGGCCCAGGCGCTGGCGAAACACGGCATCTCCATCAACCGGATGCGCCAGAACGACCACGAGGGCGAGATCGCGCCGGTGCTCATCGTCACCCACAACTGCGCCCGCACCGATCTCGACGCCGCCCTGGCCGAGATCGCGGGGAGCCCCGCCAGCCTCGCCGCGCCCGTGGCCCTGCGCATCGAAGAGGTCTGAAGCGCCACCGTCCCGGCCGAAGCGCCGGGACCGCTCGGGACCCGCGTCGACATCGCACATCGCGCAAAACCCAACGCCCCCGGCCCTCCTCCGGCCGGGGCGGCTCCAACGACTCCCCGCACCGGACCCGCAGCGCCCGAAACTACCGCTCCACCGGTCCAGCGCGCCGCAGCCACAGCTCCACCAGCACCAGATACGGCAGCCAGAACGCCACGTTCTGCACGATGTCGAACCCGCCGGAGAAGTCCTCCTCCGACCACAGCCCGCCGGTTGCCAGGTACCAGAGCGTGTAGTGCAGCCGGTAGAGCCAGGACCCGATCGCCAGCACGAAGAACCGCAGCGCCCAGGCCCGGTGCGCCTCGAACCGCCTGGCGCGCGCCATCCGCACCGCCTGCACCGCGCTCACCAGCAAGAGCAACCCGTAGACCGTGAACCCCGCACTCATCAGCGCCCCGCCCTGCGTGCCGCGCGCGCCGATGTAGAGCAGCCCGCCCACCGCGGCAGGCACCGCACACGCCGCCAGCAGATAGCCAGTCGTCCGATGCACAAGCGGCCAGCGCCGCCGCAGCGCACCGACCAACTGCACCGGCGCCAGCGCGGTGATCATGGCACCCGTCAACATGTGCAGGAACAGCCCCGCATTCACCGCGGTCCCGCCCGCGACCTGGAAATGCGTCTCCGCCGTGATGTCCGACGTCAGCCCCCGCCAGCCGAAGACCGCGGCATAGATCACGAAGGGCAGCGCGAGCAGTACGATCAGCCCGAGCCCTGCCAGTCCGCCCCATCCGCGCCGCACGCTCTCCGCCATGGTCTCCCGCCCGCGTATCACTCTCTTCAAATACGCCCGCCGGAGGCGGTCCCGCAATCGGCAAGCCTGCGCTACCCGGTCTCGCCGAGATGCCGCTCGCCCCGCGCCGCGGCGAGGTCGATCTGGCGCTGACGCTCGCGGAACCGCGCACGATCCTCCGCCGTGCGCTCGTCGATACAGTGGTGGCAGCTCACCCCGCGCTCATAGGCCGGGTGCTTCAGGTCCGCAGGCGCCAGCGGCCGCCGGCACCCACCGCAGAGCACGTGCGGCCCCTCCTCAAGCCCATGCCCGACCGAGACCCGCTCGTCGAAGACGAAGCACTCGCCGCGCCAGAGGCTCTCCTCCTCCGGCACCTCCTCCAGGTACTTCAGGATGCCGCCTTCGAGGTGGAAGACGTCCTTGACCCCCTCGCCCAATAGCCAACTCGTCGACTTCTCGCAGCGGATGCCGCCGGTGCAGAACATCGCGACTTTCTTGTTGTGGAACCGCGCGGCGTTCTCCCGCCACCAGGCCGGAAAGTCCCGGAAACTCTCGGTTTTCGGGTCCACCGCCCCCTCGAAGGAGCCGATGGCCACCTCGTAGTCGTTGCGGGTGTCGATCACCACGACCTCCGGGTCCGAGATCAGGTCGTTCCAGTCCTCGGGCTTCACGTAGCGACCCACCGCGGCGGTCGGGTCGACAGGCCCGGCACCCAACGTCACAATCTCCGATTTCAGCCGGACGCGCAGCTTGCGAAACGGCATTTCGATGGCGGAGCTGAACTTGGGCTCGATCCTTTCACAACCGGGAATTGCGCGCAGACGTTGCAGAGCGCCACGGATCGCATCGGGGGTGCCGGCGAGTGTTCCGTTTATACCCTCAGGGGCCACCAGCAGAATTCCGCGAACACACAATGACCTGAGCTCGGCCGACAGCGTCTCGACAAGCGTTTCGGGCGAGGTGATTCGGGTGAAAACGTAGAGGGCGGCCACCCGGAACCGCTGAGAATCGTCCATTTCCGCACTCAACTTAAAGTCATTGGACACAATATAGCTGCGTTTTCGCCACTATCTGCCCGGCCCGGCGGGAAATGGCCAGCCTTGCGCGTTGCTTTGGTGAGGGCGCTTTGGCATGTTTCCGCTCAGGTCAGGTTTTTCCCGGTGGGTTTTGGGGAAGCCGCCGTTCGGGATCGATGTGGGGGCTTCGATCCGGTCCGGTTCGACATGAAGGTGGGGAGAACACGCCAATGCTCAAGACTGCCAAGAACGTCCTGCGCCGATTCCGGCAGGAGGACGACGCTGTCGTTGCCATCCAGGTCGTCATTTTCTCGGTCATGCTTTTGACCTCGACCGGACTGGTTATTGATTTCGGACGCGCCTATTCCGCGCATTCCCAGATGCAGAGCTTCGTGGACAAAGCGGCCCTTGCCGCAGCCAACGAGCTCGACGGGCAGCCGGATGCCATGACACGAGCGACGAATGCTGCGCTCGCCGTTTCACAGTCTTCGAGCTTCACTTTCGGTGAGTCGGAGTTTTCGGTCCAGCAGCCGCTGACATTTCTGAGCGCCAACCCGAGTGATGCAACGGGCGCCTTCTCCGAAGACGCTCTCCGCGCATTTGCCACACAGTCCGCAGAAGAAGCCACGCACGTTTTCGTCCAAGCCGATGCTCGGACGATCAAGCTCGCCTTTCTCAGCATTGGCCTGAGCGGTGTGACCCAGACAGACGGCCGTACCGATCAGGTGCGCCGTCAGCTTATTGAAGAAGGTACACAGTTCTTCGATAGCGACGGGAACCCGATCAACCAGATCGATGATGATGTCCGGCAAAGCCTGTCCGATGCCACGGATGGCACCGGCGAGTTGAACATGCCGACCGAAATGCAGCTCTCCGCGTTCGCCGTCGCCCGTATGCAGGTGTCGTATTGCGGCGAGATCTCAACGATGGTGATGTGCAACCCGTTCGAAAACGACGCCCGTAGTTTTGCGGACATCATGGATGGTCAGGAAGGCGCGGTATTCCGCCTGACCAGCGATCGTGACGGTCAGAACAATCCGATGCCGCTGAGCACCAGCTCCTCCAACCCGAACGACGATGCAATCCGCGTCGGCCTTTTGAAAAACCCGATCGACGAGATCGGCGGAGATCCGGAAGGAGTGTGCAGCGACGGCAATCTAGAGCGTGTATTCGGTCTGAATCCGGCGAACACCGACAATGGTGGCGCTGGCTCAATCGCCAGCAGTTGGCAGTACCCGGGCTCCAACTCCGACGCTGATCTGGAGCGGCTGCGCGACATGTGCCTGCTTGCGACAATCGAGCCCCAGCTTCAGTGCCTCAGCGGCGATGTGATTGTGAAGGCCGCCGAGCCCGAGACGATCACGACGAGTCTCAACACGCTCTTTGACCTTTGGGACGCCCCGATGGACCGCGTTCTTGCGCTTCCGGTCACGTCGGACCGCGACTTCGCCCCAGATTACGTAGCACCGCACGGCATGCTGACCCGCGTGGAATACGAAACCGAGTTTGTTAGCGCTACGGCAGCCGCCGAATTGCAGGCCGAAGTCGACGACGCCCTCGCACGTGTGAATCACTACATCGCCTCGATGGAGGCCGAGGAAGCAGCAGGAAACGAGGCGCGGGCCGACCGTTGGCGTGACCGTCTTTACGGTACATCCACACGAGCTGGTGCTATAGAACTTCTGGACGGCGCCTATGCCAATCAAACGGCATTTCTTCTGCAGGAAGGTGTTTACCCGGACCAGATCGCCAACTCAGCAAGCCGGCGCAACTACCTTGCCAGACGAGATGGTACCCACAAGACATGGGGGCCTATGCTGACGCCGAGTTGCTTGACGGCAGCCAATGGGGCCAACTGCTCGGTCAACAATCCTAACATCGCGATGCCGGAGGTGTTGTCATCTTACGGTGAGCCTATCAACGGACCGACGCTGCTTGGCGAAAATGTATCGGTAGACGGCTATTTCGATCCGATCCCGGTTCCCGTGCTTAACGAAGAAGGTGAGCAGCAATTCGATAACGATGGGAATCCGTTGATTAACGCAGTGCCGTATTCAGAGTTCTGGTCTGACGGCGTTACGGTGATGTCGCGCGGGAACAGCCCAGATGAGGATCGCATTGGCTGGACACTGGTGAACAACACCGACTCCTATCAGGACGGCGTGCTGATCCAGTCTGCGACCGGTCGTGACTTCGATTTCCGCGTGGAGCCGCGGAGCATTCGCGAAGTCGAGATGCCGGCTGTCGAAAGCAGCTCCGCCGACCCCGATCCATCGCAGGCGATCACGGTGCGCTGGCGGAACGGCACGACGGTTCCTGGCTCGGTGGACAACACGGTTGCTTGGGCGACCATTGGTGGCGATCCCGAGGTCGTGGATCTCACGTACATCGTGTCTTTTGCCGAGTACGCTCAAGGCTACTACCAGCCGATCCTGAACTCACTGAGCACAGATCTCTCGAACCCGTCTACGACGCTGGAGTGGGACATCGCGTTGGCTCAGACGATGTATGAAGGCTATGCGCTTGTAGAGCGTCAGTATGAAGACTTCCTCGACTCAAGCTTGTCGAGCGGTCCGGCCTCCAATAGTTCGCTCACGAATACACTGCCTATGCACTATCAGTTCGCGAGCAACAACGTCCGCGCAGAGCAACCGCAGGAGCGACGCCGGCAGCGCGTTGCAGTGATCAACTGCTCCGTGATGGACTCGGTGCCGGCTGCATCCGATGATCTGAACACATATGCGGGATCCTATGTGTCTGAACTCGAAGCGGTGATCGACGTCTTCTACACGCGTCCTGTTGAAGTTGCGGAGTGCGAGCCGGGTACGACGAGTGACCAAGTTACGCTCTCTCGCGATATCACCATGGCATCTGCACGCGACGCTTGGGAAGCCGCCGGTAACGTATGGGACGCAGACAAACAGGCCGAGTGGCTTGCAGAGGTCTGGCAACCCGCATTAGACAGCGTTGGCACTCTCGACGACCCCAATGCAGCGGGCGACTGCTGGAACGAGGATATCGATGTGGCTCACATCTATGCCGAGTTCGTGGGTATCTCGGATCCGCTGGAAGAGAACTCCGAGGATTTCCGCTCCTACGCGGTTCTCGTCCACTAAGGCATTCAAGGTTTCACACCCCTGGGGAGGGCCCGCTTCGGCGGGCCTTTTCTTTTGTGGAGCCGCAACAGCCCGGCACCGTCGCAGCGCACACCGCTCTTCCCTTGACCCGGGGCCGATCCTCCCGTATCTGCCACTCATATTCCCGGAAGTGAAAGCTTCCGGTCCCACGGCCCGTGCGCCGGGGATCGCCACCGGTCAGCGCGTTGCGCCCGCCGGTGCGTTCGCCGTTTGGCACATGGGATTGAAGGAGACGGACCATGTTCGAGAACCTGTCAGACCGCCTCTCCGGCGTGCTCGACAAGCTCACGCGTCAAGGCGCGCTGAGCGAGGAGGACGTGTCCACAGCACTCCGCGAGGTTCGGGTCGCCCTTCTCGAAGCCGACGTCTCCCTCCCCGTCGCCCGCGACTTCATCAAGCGGGTGCAGGAAAAGGCCACCGGCCAGGCCGTCACCAAGTCCGTCACCCCCGGCCAGCAGGTCATCAAGATCGTCCATGACGAGCTTGTCGCCACCCTCGCCGGCGATGACGAGAACGCGGGCGAGCTCCGTGTCGACAGCCCCCCTGCACCAATCCTGATGGTGGGCCTCCAGGGCTCGGGCAAGACCACCACCACCGCCAAGCTTGCCCTGCGCCTCACCGACAGGGGCAAGAAGCGGGTGCTGATGGCCTCCCTCGACACCTCCCGCCCGGCGGCGATGGAGCAGCTCGCGGTGCTCGGCACCCAGATCGGCGTCGACACGCTGCCGATCGTGCCCGGGCAATCCCCGGTGCAGATCGCCAAGCGCGCCAAGCAGCAGGCGTCTCTCGGCGGCTACGACATCTACATGCTGGATACGGCGGGCCGCCTCTCCATCGACGACGCGCTGATGGCCGAGGTCGAGGCGGTGCGCGACGAGGCAAAGCCGCACGAGACCATCCTCGTGGTCGACGGCCTCACCGGCCAGGACGCGGTCAACACGGCCGAGAACTTCGACCAGCGCATCGGCATCACCGGCGTCGTGCTGACCCGGATGGACGGCGACGGCCGCGGCGGCGCCGCGCTCTCCATGCGCGCGGTCACCGGCAAGCCCATCAAGTTCGTCGGTCTGGGCGAGAAGATGGACGCGCTCGAGGAGTTCCACCCCCAGCGCATCGCCGGCCGCATCCTCGGCATGGGCGACATCGTCTCCCTCGTCGAAAAGGCACAAGAGCAGATCGAGGCCGAGCAGGCCGAGAAGATGATGAAGCGGTTCCAGAAGGGTCAGTTCAACATGAACGACCTGAAGAACCAGCTCGAGCAGATGATGAAGATGGGCGGCATGCAGGGCGTCATGGGCATGCTTCCGGGCATGGGCAAGATGGCCAAGCAGATGGAAGGTGCCGGCATCGACGACAAGGTGCTGCGCCGCCAGATCGCCCTCATCAACTCCATGACCAAGGCCGAGCGCCGCAACCCCGCCCTGCTGCAGGCCTCCCGCAAGAAGCGGATCGCGGCCGGTGCCGGGCTGGAGGTGCAGGAACTCAACCGCCTCATCAAGATGCACCGCCAGATGGCCGACGTGATGAAGAAGATGGGGAAGATGGGCAAGAAGGGCCTGATGCGCGGCGGCCTCGGCTCGCTGATGGGCAAGGGCGGTGGGATGCCACCGGGGGCGACGCCCCCCGCGGGTCTCGGCGGCCCTGCAGCGAGCCCGCCCGCAGGCGGTCTTCCGGGCCTCGGCGGTGCGGCCCTGCCCCCGGACCTCTCGGGCTTCGGCAAGAAGAAGTGAGCGCCAAACCGGCATATGACGCGGACCGTCCGACCCAGGATGGCCCCCTCCCCCGCGCCCGGGGAAGGGATGGGGTGTGGGCTGCCCCCCTCCTCATGACGGAGCGGCTGACGCTGCGCCGCCTCGACGCGCGCGACCGCGACGCGTTCCTCGCCTATTCCACCGGTCCCCGCACCGCCTTCACCGGCGGCCCGTCGAAGCCGTTCCGCGCGGTCGAGAAGTTTGCGGCGATGATCGGCCAGTGGACGCTGATGGGCTACGGCCGCTACGCGATCTGCCTCGATCCGGATGCACCCGCCATCGGCCATGTCGGACCGCTGCACTACGACACTACCCAACCGGCGGAGATGACGTGGACGCTCTGGGACGATGCCCAGACCGGCCATGGCTACGCGACCGAGGCTGCCGCCCGCGTCCTCGCCCACCTCCTCGATGATCTTGGCTGGCCCAGCATCGTCGCGCGGATCGAGCCGGACAACGCGGCCTCCCACGCCGTCGCCCTGCGCCTCGGCGGCACACGCGATGATGCAGCCCAGGCGCCCGCATGGATGCCGAACGCCGTCACCTACCGCTTTGGAGGCGCCGTATGACCGTCGCCCCCTACATGCACGCGCGCGCCGAGCGGATCGGCCCTTTTCCCGGCGGCCAGCAGGATCTGTTCCCGGTGCTGACCACCGAGCGCCTGACGATGCGCCCGCCCCAGCTCGCCGATTTCGAGACATACGCGGCCTTCTACGCCTCCGACCGGGCGGAGCATATCGGCGGCCCGCTGGACCTGCGCAGCGCCTGGAACCTTTTCCTTACCGATGTCGGCACCTGGGCCACCTTCGGCTTCGGCTTCTGGATGGTTGAGCATGAGGGGCAGCTCGTCGGCCAGGTGGGCCTGCATCACCCGCCGCACCATGCCGAGCTGGAGCTCGGCTGGAACCTCTACGCGGGCTCCGAAGGCAAGGGTATCGCGCGCGAGGCCGCCGAGGCCTCTCGCGAGTGGGCCCGCGCCCACCTGCCAGGCCAGCGCCTCGTGAGCTATATCGACCGGGCCAACACCCGCTCCATCGCGCTGGCCGAGCGCATGGGCGCCTCCGACATCGGCACGGCCGCGCACGACGAAGCCTGCGGCACGTGGCTCCATCCGGAGCGCGCCGCATGAACCGCCCCTGCCTCACCGCCCCCACCGGTGCCACCGCGGCACAGCGCGACCGGATCGCCGCCACGCTGCCGCGGATCGAAACCGCGCGCCTCGTGCTGCGCGCGCCGGAGCTCGCCGACTACGCCGCCTATGCCCGCATCGCCTCCGGCCCCGACGCAGCCTTCATCGGCGGCCCGATGAGTGCCGAGGAGGCCTGGCTCGACTTCTGCCAGATGAGCGCGGGCTGGCTGCTGCGCGGCTCCGGCCTCTGGACTGTCGCGGATCGCGAGAGCGGCGCGACCCTCGGCTTCGTCACCCTCGGCATGGAGTGGGAGGACGAGGAGCCCGAGCTTGGCTTCCTCCTGCTGCCCGAGGCGCAGGGCCGCGGCATCGCGGCGGAGGCGGCAATGGCCGCGCGGACCTACGCCTTCGACACGCTCGGCTGGTCCACGGTCGTCAGCTACATCGACCCGGGCAACACCCGCTCGGCGGCCCTCGCAAACCGCCTCGGCGCCCGCCGCGACCCGGTGGCCGAGGCAGCCGTGCCCGGCACCCATGTCTACCGCCACGTGCCGGAGGTTCGCCCATGATCGGACCGCTCGCACATATCGCCCCCTCCCCCTCGAGGGGGAGGGCCGGGGAGGGGGTGACCCCCGCATCCCCCACCTGTGACATCCGCGTCGCCGGTGCACAGGTGTCATACGCAAATCATACGCATGTCATACGCGAAAAATACGTGGCCGGAGGGCAACGATGACTGATGCAATTCAGCACGCGCGCGAAGTGCTGGCCGAGCACCGCGCGGCCATCGACAACCTCGACGCCATCCTCGTCTACACCCTCGCCGAGCGCTTCAAGCGCACCCAGGCGGTGGGCCAGTTGAAGGCGGAGCACGCGCTGCCGCCTTCCGACCCGACCCGGGAATCGGAACAGATCGACCGGCTGGAACGGCTCGCCGCCGACGCCGATCTCGACCCGGATTTCATGCGGAAATTCCTGAATTTCATCATTCAGGAAGTGATCCGCCATCACGAGCAGTTTCAGGAAAAGGCTTGAGGGATCAAGCCGTTACGAACGACCAGATCAAGGAGAAACATCATGGCCGTCACCATCCGTCTCGCCCGCGGGGGCTCCAAGAAGCGCCCGTTCTACCGTATCGTCGCCGCCGACTCGCGCTTTGCTCGCGACGGCCGCTACATCGAGAAGCTGGGCACCTACAACCCGCTCCTGCCCAAGGACTCCGAGGAGCGCGTCAAGATGGACCTCGAGCGCGTTCAGGACTGGATGTCCAAGGGTGCAAAGCCCACCGACCGCGTGTCCCGCTTCCTCGAAGCCGCTGGCATCGTTGAGAAAAAAGAGCGCGCCAACATGAAGAAGGCAGAGCCGGGCCAGAAGGCGAAGGACCGCGCAGAAGAGCGCGCCGCCAAGGAAGCGGAGGCCGCCGAGGCCGCAGCCGCACCGGCCGAGGAGCCCGCAGAGGAAGCCGCGGCGGAGGAGTGATCCTCCCCGCGCCCGCCGATGCGCACCTTCTCCCCCGCCTTCGCCGCCGAGCTCGATGAGCTCCTCCGCTGGCGCCGCGACGTCCGTCGGTTCCGTACGGATCCGGTGCCCGACGCGGTGCTGGAGGCGTGCCTGACGGCGGTGGAACGCGCGCCCTCGGTCGGTCTCAGCGCCCCCTGGCGCTTCGTCCGGGTGAGCTCGGAGCAGGCATTGGAGGCCGCGCGCGCCAACTTCGAGGCGGCGAACGCCGACGCCCTCGCCGGCTATTCCGGCGAGCAGGCGGCGCGCTATGCCACGCTGAAACTTGCCGGGATGCGGGAGGCGCCGGTGCAGTTCGCCGTCTTCTGCGACGACGAAACGCCGAAGGGCGCGGGCCTCGGCGCCCGCACAATGCCCGAGGCGCGCGCCTACTCGGTGGTTGGCGCGATCACCTATCTGTGGCTCGCGGCCCGCGCCCGCGGGCTGGGCCTCGGCTGGGTGTCGATCCTCGATCCCGAACGGCTGGCCCGCGACCTCGCGGTGCCCGCCCATTGGCGTCTCGTCGGCTATCTCTGCCTCGGCTGGCCCGAGGCGGAGAGCGAGACGCCCGAGCTTGTCACCGCCGGATGGGAGAGCCCCGCCGGCCCGCCGGAGGTCCTGGTCCGATGAGCGATCTCGTCTGCGTCGGCGCCATCGCAGGCGCCTTCGGTGTCCGGGGGGAGGTGCGGCTGAAAAGCTTCACCTCCGACCCCGGTGCGATCGCCGACTATGCGCCGCTGGTGACCGAGAAGGCCGACAAATCCTTCGACGTGACCATAACGCGCCCCATCAAGAACGGCCTCGCCGCCCGCCTCTCCGGCATCGCGACCAAGGAGCAGGCGGATGCGCTCAAGGGCACGCGCCTCTACGCGCCGCGGGAGCGGCTGCCCGCCCTACCCGACGACGAGTTCTACCATACCGACCTGATCGGCCTCACCGTACTCGACACCGGCGGGACGGAGCTCGGCCGTGTCCGCGCGATCCACGACCACGGCGCGGGCGACATCCTGGAGGTGATGGGGCCGAGGGGTGAAACCCTCGTCCCCTTCACGCGCGAGGCGGTGCCGACGGTGGACCTGACCGCGGGCCGCATCGTCGCCGACATCGCGGAGGACGCGGAATGACCTGCGCTCTCTCTTCTTCAAATATCCCCGCCGGAGGCCGGCATGGCAGGGGCCGTACTTGATGCGCTCCGTTGGGCGCAAGTCGATCTCCGCCAGCGCCACGCCCCGCGCGCTGATGGAGGAGAAGGTGCTGGCCAATGTCTGGACCGCGCGCGTCCTGACGCTCTATCCGGAGATGTTTCCGGGCCCCCTCGGCCAATCGCTGACAGGCCGCGCGCTGAAGGACGGGCTCTGGCAGCTCGCGCTCACCAATATCCGTGAGCACGGGCTCGGCAAGCACCGCGCGGTCGATGATACCCCCACCGGCGGCGGTGCTGGCATGGTGCTGCGCCCGGACGTGCTCGACGCCGCGATCCGCGCTGCACCCGTCACCGGCCCGCTCCTCTACCTCTCCCCTCGCGGGCAGCGCTTCGATCAGGCGATGGCGCGGGAGCTCGCTGCGGGCCCGGGCGTCACGCTGCTCTGCGGCCGGTTCGAGGGGGTGGACGAGCGGGTGATCGAGGCGCACGGCATCATCGAGGTCTCGCTCGGTGATTTCGTGCTGACCGGGGGCGAGATCCCGGCCATGGCCCTGATCGACGCCACGGTGCGCCTACTGCCCAACGTGCTCGGCAACGCCGCCTCGACGGAGGAGGAGAGCTTCTCCCACGGCCTGCTGGAGCATCCGCAATACACCCGCCCCAACGACTGGGAGGGGCGCAAGGTGCCCGACATCCTCCTGTCCGGCCATCACGCCGCGATCGAGGCGTGGCGACGGGAGCAAGCCGAGGAGATCACCCGCGCGCGGCGCCCCGACCTCTGGGCCGACTACCAGGCCCGCAAGGACGCCAAGGGTTGATCCCGCGCCGCCCGCGCTGTATGCGGGCGCCAACCGGGATACGTCCCGGCTTGATGGATTCGGCGCAGCGGGTGCCTGCCTGCTCGAACCGGTCGAGCCCATGACCAAAAGGAAAGTCGATCCGATCTCTGGCGGGCCAAGGATGGACCCGAGCAGTGCCCAAAGCTCTCGGACGCGCAGACATTCGCCGCAAAGGCGATCACAAGGAAGATTGACATGAACCTGCTTCAGACGCTCGAAGCCGAGCAGATTGCCGAGCTCGGCAAGGATATCCCCGATTTCGCCGCCGGTGACACCGTGCGCGTCGGCTACAAGGTGACCGAGGGCACCCGCTCCCGCGTCCAGAACTACGAGGGCGTCGTGATCGCCCGTAATGGTGGCGAGGGCATCGGCGCCTCCTTCACCGTCCGCAAGATCTCCTTCGGCGAAGGTGTCGAGCGTGTGTTCCCGCTCCACTCGCCGAACATCGACAGCATCACCGTGGTCCGCCGCGGCAAGGTGCGCCGCGCGAAGCTCTACTACCTGCGCGCGCGCCGCGGGAAATCCGCCCGGATCGCGGAGAAGACCAACTACCGCCCGAAGAAGGGCTGAGGTCACACCTCTTCGCAAAGTCATGCAGGCGCCCCCACGGGCGCCTGTTTCGTTTTGTGCCTCCCGAACCGGCTGGATATTCTGGGCAAAAGCGCGTGGGGCGTGGGGAGCCGACAATGCTGGAAATGCTGGGCCTGAGCCTGATCGGGGCACCGCGGGTGTTCCTGAGGACGCTGCCGCTGACGACGGTGGTGGCCTTCATCTATTTCGGACTGATCACCAATGTGAACGATCCGCTGTGGCGGGTCGTCCTGATCCTCCTGCTGACGACGCCCTGCATCGCGATCGTGCGGCTGGCGGCGCTGCGCTCGGCCCTGATCACCACGGGACGGACCAAGCCGCCGACCTTCCAGAACCTCGTGCGGGCCCAGGTGCGCATCGCCTACGCGAACCTGCTGCCGATCAACTTCGTGCAGGTGGTTATCTTCACCGCGGTCAGTGCGCTCATCGTGGCGGAGTTGCGTGCGGACTTCATGGTGGTGGTCGAGGCCGCGGCCCTGGGCCAAACGATGGAGGTGCCGCTGGAGCTGGAGCAGAACCTTGGCCGCTTCATCGGGGCGGCGGGCTGGCTCTTCGCCCTGATCGCCGCCGCGGGCTTCGGCGTGATGGGCACGGCGATGGCGGCGACGGCGGCCAACGCGGCGGAGAAGTCGCCCCGCCACGACATCACATACGGGCTCACCTTCAACTTCTGGAAGCTGACCATCGTCTATTTCTGCGCGCAGACCATCAACGGGATCCTCGTGGCGCTGATCGCTCTGCTCGGCGTGGCGGCGCTCGGCCTGTCCGGGCTGGAGAACTGGCCCTACGTGCTGCCGATTGCGGCGACCGTATATCTCAGCCTGCACTTCGCCACCACCGCGACGGCGGCCGCCCTGTCCTACGGCGCGCTGCTCGATCGCGACGCGGCGATCCGGGAATACGTGCAGCAGCAGGTGGCCGGGCCGCAGACCTCGGCGGAGGATCTGCGGGCGCTCCGCCACTCCCGCCAGCACTGAGACCCCTTGCACAACAGGCCCATCCGGAGTAACGGACGGGCTTGCAATCCAGCCCGGCGACGGGGAGCGGCCCGTCCCCTCCGATCAGTCGGGCGCGAAGGAACCAGGACCATGAAAAAAGACATTCACCCCGACTACCACGTCATCGACGTGAAGATGACCGACGGCACCATCGTGCAGATGCGCTCCACCTACGGGTCGGAAGGCGCACAGCTCAACCTCGACATCGACCCCTCCGCCCACCCGGCGTGGACCGGCGGCGGCACCCGCCTGATGGATACCGGCGGCCGCGTGTCGAAGTTCAAGGCGAAGTACGACGGTCTCGGCTTCTGATCTTTCCCCCATCCGGGGGCTGCGATATTCAAGGGAAAGCGCGTCCGGTCGGGCGCGCTTTCTTGAATCCGGGAGGGGTCATTGGCGCATATCGTGGTGCTCGGAAACGAGAAGGGCGGTTCGGGCAAGTCGACCACCTCCATGCACCTCTTCGCCGCCCTGTCCCGCTGCGGCCACCAGGTCGGCGTCATCGACCTCGACCTGCGGCAGAAGAGCTTCTTTCGCTACCTGGAGAACCGCGAGGCGTTCGTGAAGCGGACGGGCACCAAGCTGCCCATGCCGGTGCGCGAGGTGCTCGACTACTCCACGCTGGACAGCGTCAGCGCCGCACAGGCGGAGGAGGAGACGCGCTTTGCCGACGCGCTGAACCGGCTGGACGAGACCTGCTCCTTCATCCTGATCGACTGCCCGGGCTCGCACACGCGCTATGCCCAGATGGCCCATGCGGCGGCGGACACACTGATCACGCCGATGAACGACAGCCTGATCGACTTCGACCTTCTGGCGCGGCTGGACCCGGAGACCGGGAAGGTGAAGGGCCCCAGCGTTTATTCGGAGATGGTGTGGAAGGCGCGCCAGCTCCGCGCCTCCGCCGGTCTGAAGCCGGTGGACTGGGTGGTGCTGCGCAACCGGATCTCGACGCTGAACGCGCGCAACAAGCGGCGCGTGGGCTCGGCGCTGCAGGAGTTGTCGAAGCGCATCGGCTTCCGCGTGATCCCCGGTTTCGGCGAGCGGGTGATCTTTCGCGAGATGTTCCTGTCGGGGCTCACCCTGCTCGATCTGAAGGACACCGGAGAGATCAGCCTCAACATCTCCAACCTTGCCGCCCGGCAGGAGGTGCGCGACGTGGTCAAGGCGCTTCAGCTTCCGGACGTGAAGCTGAAGTTCTGAGCCGTCCGGCCATGAAGAAGGCGCCAGACCCGAGGGGCGGCGCCTTCGACGTTGCTCGTGGTCCTGTCCGCCAGCTAGCTGCTGGGCTCGACCAGCCGGCAGATTCGGTTCTGCGCGCGAAGGCTGGAGCAGACGGCGGTCGCTTCCTCCTGGCTCATCCCGATGAACTGCGCCTCATGCAGGTTGACGCCGTTGACCACCGTCTCGGACACCTGGCGCCGGGCGCTGTTGAGCGCGGCGACCTCGCTGGCGAGCGCGTTTGTCAGCACCGATTCCGCGTAGTCCGGGTTGCGGTAGGCGCCGAGCTGCACCGCCCAGTCGCCCGTGCGTGGCTCCGGCCGCGGGGCCGCCATGGGCGCCACGCCGGTCACGCTGCGCTCGGCCAGGGCCGCGAGGCTCGCGCTGTCGGAGCGCAGGCGCATCGCCGTGGGCGACGGGGCGAAGGCGGATGCGGTGGTGGCGGCCTGCGCCTGCGGCACGATGGCGTTGCCCACCACGCTCGCCGCTGCCATGAGCTGCGTCACCTCGCTGGTGCCGCGCGGCATCGGGCGCACGGACGCCATGATGGCGCCGGTCTCAGCCCGCTGCGGGCGGATGGTGGCGACGCGCGCGGGCGCGCGCTCGAAGCCCATGTTCAGGAGCTCCACCATGCGGTGATAGCGCCAGTCGGAGCTGCGGCCGCCGAAGATCACGGCGATTACCCGCTCCTGCCCGCGCTCGGCGGAGGCCGCGAGGTTGTAGCCCGCCGCCCGCGTGTAGCCGGTCTTGATCCCGTCTGCCCCGCGGTAGTTGTTGAGGAGCCGCCGGTTGGTGTTGCGTACGTTCGCGATGCCCGCGCTCGCGCTCGTCCGGCCGAAGATGTTGTAGTACTGCGGGTAGTCGTAGAAGAGGTGCCGCGAGAGCTGCGCCATGTCGCGCGCCGTCGACATGTGCCCGCTCGCGGTCAGGCCGTGCGCGTTGCGGAACGTCGTGGAGTTCATGTTCAGCGAGCGCGCCGTCTCGGTCATCAGCTGGGAGAACGCCGTCTCGGACCCGGCGACGGCCTCGCCGATCGCGGTCGCGGCGTCGTTGGCAGACCGGATGGCGGCGGCCCGGATGAGATAGCGCAGCGAGATGCGTTGCCCCGCCCGCAGGCCGAGCTTTGACGGCGGCTCGGAGGCCGCATTGCGCGAGATCCGGATCTGCTGATCCAGATCCAGGGTTCCATTCTCCACCGCCTCGAAGGCGAGGTAGAGCGTCATCATCTTGGTGAGCGACGCCGGATGCAGACGGGTGTCCGCATTCCGCGAATGCAGGACGTCGCCGTCCCGCGCGTCGATGACTATGGCCGCATAGGGGGCGGCCTGCACGGCGGGGGCTGCGCCGAACAGGGCGCCCACGGTCAGCACGACCGCGCTAAACACAACTCTGAGCATCGGTTTCTCCGACGTATGCCTGTCCACGGGTTACCGCTTGCCACGGATTTGTTAACTTCCGATGTACATATTGCAGCGCACCCCTCTGACAATCAACGATTATCTTGTCTTTTGTCCGAGCACTGTGTGAATTTCCGCCAAAGGGTAACCGCCCGGACGTCAATCCCGCTAAGGTTGTATGCAATTCCGCCTCAAGAAGTTGATTTATATCAATAATCATATTTTGTGCACTGCAGCACAAAATCCTTGACGCAGCGCAACATAATCTCTATGTTTCCTCCAGAAGCGGACACCACCCCTTCCGCCGAGTAAACGAGGAGTTTCAAAATGGCGACGACCAAGACGACTGCAAAAGACGCTGCCGCTCAGATGGAGAGCTTCGCAGCTGACGCTCAGAAGACCATGACCGACACGGTCGAGAAGATGACCAAGGGCTTCGAAGAGGCTTCCTCCTTCGGTCAGGAGAACCTGGACGCGATGGTCAAGTCCGGCGAGATCGCCGCGAAGGCCGCCGAGGGCTTCGGCAACGAAGTGTCCTCTTTCACCAAGCGCTCCTTCGAGGAGAGCGTGGCCGCGGCGAAGGACATGGCCTCCGCCAAGACCATGACCGAGCTCTTCGAGAAGCAGTCCGCCTTCGCCCAGTCCATGTTCGACGGCTGGATGAAGCAGACCACGAAGATGAACGAGATGATGATGGCCGCCGCCAAGGACGTGTCCGCCCCGATGGGTGAGCGCATGACCGCCGCGACCTCGGCCATGAAATCCATGACCGCCTGATCGGGCAATCTGTCACACGATGTGGAAAAGGGGGCTCCGGCCCCCTTTTCTGTCGGCGCTCCGCCGATATATTGTCGGTCTGACTATGGGTCGGATCAATGATTTCCAGACACGCAATTACCCTCATGGCGGACAACGAGGATGAGGACGGCGATGCCGCCGTCGTCACCAAGACCCGCCCGAAAACGAAGAAGCCACCGCTCTACAAGGTGTTGCTTCTCAACGATGATTACACGCCGATGGAGTTCGTGGTTCACGTGCTCCAGCGGTTCTTCGGCATATCCCATGCCCAGGCGGTCGAGATCATGCTCACCGTCCACAAGAAGGGCGTGGCGGTGGTCGGCGTCTTCTCCCGCGAGATCGCGGAGACGAAGGTGACGCAGGTGATGGACTACGCCCAGCGCAACCAGCACCCCCTGCAATGCACCATGGAAAAGGAATGAGACGGCCGGCCGCATGAGCGACGCGGACCGTCTCGATCACGCCCTCGCGGCGGGGCTGCCCTGGCCCGAGGGGCCGGTGCTGTGCCTGCGGCCCCGGCCGGAGCCGGGCTGGTCCGAGCATCGCGACCGGCTGCGCTGCCTCCAGAGTTTTCGTCCCGATCACGACACGCTGGGGCGTCTAGGGCTGACGCGGTTCGAGGCGCTCGAGCCGGCGGAAGCCGCGCTCGTTTGTCTGACCCGCGCCCGGGCGGAGAACCTCGGGAACATCGCCCGCGCCTGGGACGTGCTGCCCGACGGCGCGTCTCTGATCGTCACAGGCGCAAAAACCGACGGTATCGACAGCGTGCTGAAACAGGTCCGCAAGGTGATGCCCGTAGCGGAGGTCGTGGCGAAGGCGCATGGCAAGCTCTTCTGGACCCTGAAGGATCCCGCCAGCCCGCCGCCGCCCGACTGGGCCG
Organism: Pontivivens ytuae; assembly: GCF_015679265.1. NCBI lineage: Bacteria > Pseudomonadati > Pseudomonadota > Alphaproteobacteria > Rhodobacterales > Paracoccaceae > Pontivivens > Pontivivens ytuae. The sequence goes on along the minus strand of NZ_CP064942.1, from coordinate 2,806,980 downwards.
CGGATGCTGCGCTGCGCCAGAACGCCGATGGCTTCCACACCGCACCGGGCATGTTCAGCCCCGACCGGGTCGATCCGGGTTCAGAGCTTCTCGCCGCCCGATTCGGGCCGGAGATCGCGGGCCGCGTCGCCGATCTCGGCGCAGGCTGGGGCTGGCTCTCGGCGCAACTGCTGGAGGCCGCACCCGAGGTCACCGAGGTCGCGCTCTACGAGGCCGAGGGGCTGGCGCTCGACGCCGCCCAGCGCAACGTGACGGACGCTCGCGCCCGGTTCCACTGGGCCGACGTGACCGCGCTGCCCGGCGACAGCTTCGACTGGGTGATCACGAATCCCCCGTTTCACTCGGGCCGCGCGGCGGAGCCCGGCCTCGGCCAGGCCTTCATCGCGGCGGCGGCGCGGGTACTCGCGCCCTCGGGCAACGCGCTGATCGTGGCCAACCGCCAGCTTCCTTACGAGGCCGCGCTGAACGCCGCCTTCCGCGATTGGGAGGAGCTACCGGGCAGCGGCGTCTACAAGCTCTTCCGCGCGCGCCGCCCGAAGAGCTGATTAACCCTTTAAAGTCGTTAACACTTGTTAACGCCATCCGCGGCGACCAAGTGTTAACGAATGTTAACACGCCTGATCCTCCTCGCCCTCCTCACCGTGTCACCCGCAGCAGCCGACACCTTCACCGGCCCGGCAACCGTCATCGACGGCGACACGATCCGCATGGGCGAGCACCGCATCCGCCTCTCCGGCTTCGACGCGCCGGAGCGGGACCAGCATTGTGGCACAACGGCCTGCGGGGCGGTCGCCGCCGAAGAACTCCGGAAACACGTCGCCGACCAACCCATCACCTGCGTTCCCGACGGCACGCGCCACGGAAACCGGATCATCGCCACCTGCCACACCCCGGACGGGCAGACACTCGGCGACTGGATGGTGAGCGAAGGCTACGCCGTCGACGACGCGCGCTACGCTCCGAACTACGCCCCGCAGACCGCGGCGGCACGGGCGGCGGATAAGGGCCTCTGGCCCCACGGCCTCGCCTCCGGCAGGGCGTGGCGGATCGGCGCCGTCGACACGGCGGACATCAATCCGGCGGAGTGCGCCATCAAGGGCAACATCTCCGCCAACGGCCGCATCTACCACGTGCCGGGCGAGTCCCGCAGCTACGGCGCCACGCGAATCGACCTCTCCCGCGGCGAGCGCTGGTTCTGCTCCGTGGCAGAAGCCGAGGCCGCGGGCTGGCGCGCGCCCGGCGCCCCGACGAGCTGACGCCGCCCCTTCATCTTTCCCGAAACACGCCCGCCGGAGGCGGTCCCGCCCTCTACATCCCACGGGCCCGGTCGCGCAGCTCGAACTTCTGGATCTTGCCGGTGGAAGTCTTGGGCAGCTCACCGAACACCACGTGCCGCGGCGCCTTGAAATGCGCGAGGCCGGCGCGGCAATGGGCGATGATCTCCTCCGCCGTCACCTCCGCGCCCGGCCGCAGCTCGATGAAGGCGCAGGGCGTTTCGCCCCACTTCTCGTCCGGTTTCGCGACGACCGCGCAGAACGCGACGGCAGGGTGGCGATAGAGCTCCTCCTCCACCTCGATGGAGGAGATGTTCTCGCCTCCCGAGATAATGATGTCCTTCGCGCGGTCGCGGAGCTGGATGTAGCCGTCTGGATGCTTCACGCCGAGGTCACCGGTCCGGAACCACCCGCCCTTGAAGGCCTGCTCTGTCGCGTCCGAATTGCGGAAGTATCCCTTCATCACGACGTTGCCGCGCATCACAACCTCGCCCAGCGTCTCGCCATCGGCGGGCACCGGCGCGTCGTCCTCGCCCAGCACCTCGAGTTCCTCCAGCGCCGCATAGCGTACGCCTTGCCGCGCCTTGAGCCGCGCCTGCTCCGCTCCGTCGAGCCCGTCCCAGTCCAAGTGCCATTCGTTGATGACCGACGGCCCGTAGACCTCCGTCAGCCCGTAAAGATGGGTTACGTCGAAGCCCGCGGCACCCATGGCCGCCAGCACGCTCTCCGGCGGCGGAGCCGCGGCGGTGAAGAAAGAAACCCGGTGCGGCAGGTCACGGCGCTGATCGTCGGGCGCATCCAGCAGCGTGCTCATCACGATCGGCGCGCCGCACATATGGGTCACGCCGTGATCCGCGATCGCGTCGAACATCGCCTTCGCCCGCACCTGCCGCAGGCACACATGGGTCCCGGCCACCGCACTCAGCGACCAGGGGAAGCACCAGCCATTGCAGTGGAACATCGGCAGGGTCCACAGGTAGACCGGATGCTGCCCCATCGCCGCGTGCAGCACGTTGCCGGTGGCCAGCAGCATCGCGCCGCGGTGGTGATATACGACCCCCTTCGGATTGCCAGTCGTGCCAGAGGTGTAGTTGAGGCTGATCGCGTCCCACTCGTCCCGCGGCATCTGCCAGTCGTAGTCCGCCGCACCGGTGGCGAGGAACGCCTCGTAGGCGCAATCAACTGCGCTCACCGTTGGATCGGCGTACTCGATCAGCCGCGGCGGGGCGTCCATGCCCGCACGGGCATCCTCGGCCAATGCGCGCAGCTCCGCATCGACCAGCAGCGCTTTCGCCTCGCCATGCCGCAGGATGAAGCCGATCCCGTCCGCGTCGAGCCGCGTATTGATCGCGTTGAGCACCGCACCGCACATCGGCACGCCGTAATGCGCCTCGATCATCGGCGGGGTGTTGAGAAGGAGTGCCGCCACCGTATCCCCCCGCCCGATTCCCGACGCGGCGAGGGCGGAGGCCAGCCGACGCGCCCGCGCGTAAAGCTCCTGATAGCTGAACCGCTGTTCCCCGTGGATCACAGCGACGTGGCGCGGGTGCACCAGTGCGGCGCGTGCGAGCAGCGTCAGCGGGGTCAGCGGCTGGTGGTTCGCGGCGCACCGCGGCAACGCCTCGTTGTAGTCGGCTTCCGTCGGCATCGCGCCCTCCCTGTTTTCCTCCTTGATAGCAGAGCGGGACCCCCTCGCAACTCCGCGAGAAACCGCCTATATGACCGCTCTGCCGCGGGGACGGCTGGCATCGAACGGGTGAGAGATGGGATCGGTAGCGGGCAAATCCGTCATCGTGACGGGGGCGGCGAGCGGCGTGGGCCTCGCCATCGCGCGGAAATTCTGCGCGGAAGGCGCCAAGGTCATGATGGCCGACATCGACGACGAAAAGCTCGAGGAAGAGGTCCGCAACATCAAGAAGGACAGCGACCGGCTGCAGAGCTTCTCCTGCGACCTGCGCGAGAAGCTGTCGATCGCGAACCTGATGGCGACGACCATCGACAGCTTCGACCGGGTGGACATCCTGGTGAACGCGGCGCGGCAGGTGATCTCCTCCGACCCGCTGGACCCGTCGGGCGAGGTCTTCGACCAGCTCATGCAGCAGAACGTGAAGAACGCGCTGCGGCTCAGCCAGATGGTTGCGCGCAAGATGATCACGCAAGGTGAGGCGGAGGAAGGCGGCCGGGCTGTCGGTGCGATCGTGAACGTGACCTCCATCGCCTCGCAGCGGACGCTGCCGGAGCTGCTCGCCTATTCGGTGAGCTGTGCGGCACTCGACCAGATGACGCGCAGCCTTGCGGTGGCGCTGGCGCCGAAGGGCGTGCGGGTGAACGCGATTGCCTTGGGCGGCGTCATGACCGGCCACCTGAAGGAAGCGCTGAAGGAGCGGGAGGAGCTGCGCGACGAGCTCACCGCCGTCACGCCGCTCGGCCGGATCGGCGATGCGGAGGAAGCGGCGGAGGCGGCCCTCTTCCTCGCGTCGGACAAGGCGAGCTTCATCACGGGTCAGATCCTCGGCGTGGACGGCGGTCGGACCAACCTCGACCCGTTAGACGCGCCTTCGGGCTGAGCTTGGCGCTGAGGGCAGCGCCCGACCCTGGGTGGGCGCTGCACGACATACTTACGGCTTGCGCCATCACAACATACTCAGTGGGCACCGCTTCGTGATCAGCTGTAAAAGCGCCCTCCCGTGGGGAGGGTCGGGCGCTGCCCGGCGGTGCCGCCGGGCGGTGTCTCTTCTGCTTTAGCCGTTCTCGCGCAGGACGTATCCAGCCAGATAAAGCGAACCACAGATCAGCAAGCGGGCATCCGGCGGCGCGGCATCCACGGCGCTGGCAACGCCCGGCGCAACCGCCGCTTCCATGCCCTGCTCCGACGCCGCCGCGGCCAGTGCTTCGGGATCGGCGGCGTTCGCCTCCCCGGGTACTGCGACCGCCTGCAGGCTACCGGCGATCCGCGCGAGCGGGGTCAGGAAGCCCTTCGCGTCCTTCGTGTTCATCATCCCGCAGATCACGTGGAGCGGACGGGCCGGCAGGCGGCCCAGCGCCTCGGCCAATGCCTCGCCCGCCGCCACGTTGTGCCCCCCGTCGAGCCAGAGGTCGCGGTCGCCCGCGGCCTCAACCAGCGGACCGTGGCGCAGGCGCTGCATCCGGGCGGGCCACTCGGCGCGCGTCACCGCCGCCTCGCAAGCGGCCTCATCGAAGCCCAGCATCCGCAGCCCGGCCAGCGCCGTCCCAGCGTTCTGCACCTGATGCGCGCCGATCAGGTTCGGCATCGGCAGGTCCAGCAGGCCGTCCTGGTCGAAGAACGCGAGCCGACCCTGATCCTCGTAGACATCCCAGTCCTGCCCGCCGATGGTGAGCGGCGCACCGACCGCCTCCGCCCGTGCCTCGATCACCGCGCGGGCGGCGTCGGACTGGCGGGCGATCACGGCAGGCACGCCGCGCTTCAGGATCCCGGCCTTCTCACCCGCGATCTGCTCCACCCGCTCGCCAAGAAACTGCTGGTGGTCGAGGGAGACCGGCGTGATGATGCTGAGCGCCGGGCGGTCCACCACGTTGGTCGCGTCGAGCCGGCCGCCGAGCCCCACCTCCAGCAGCAGGTAGTCGGCGGGCGTCCGGGCGAAGGCCAGAAACGCCGCGCAGGTCGTGATCTCGAAATAGGTGATCGGCGCGCCGCCGTTCACCGCCTCGCACTCCTCAAGCAGTGCCATCAGATCCGCCTCGCCGATCAGGCCGTCCGGCAGGCGAATGCGCTCGTGAAACCGCGCCAGATGGGGGGAGGTGTAGACGGAGACGCGCTGGCCCGCAGACTCCAGCCCCGCGCGCATCATCGCGATGGTGGAGCCCTTGCCGTTGGTGCCTGCCACATGCACCACGGGGGGCAGGTCGCGCTCGGGATGGCCGAGCGCGGCAAGCAGGCGCTCCATCCGGTCCAGCGTCAGGTCGATCACCTTGGGGTGCAGCGACATCAGCCGCTGCAACACCGCGTCCGATGTGGGTGCGCTCATTCCTGCTGGGACATCGGCGGGACGGTTGCGGCGGCCGGCGCGGGCATGACCTCCTTCGCAGGCGCTGGCAGGTCGCCATGGCTGCGCGGCCGCTCGTTCATCAGCAGGCGCAGCAGCGTCGCGAGTTCGTTGCGCATCGCCTTGCGGTCCACCACGCGGTCGAGCATCCCGTGGTCGAGCAGGTACTCGGCCCGCTGAAAGCCCTCCGGCAACTTCTCCCGGATCGTCTGTTCGATAACCCGCGGCCCGGCGAAGCAGATCAGCGCGTTGGGCTCCGCGATCTGCACGTCGCCCAGCATCGCATAGCTCGCGGTCACGCCGCCGGTGGTGGGATGGGTGAGGACGACGATGTAGGGCAGCCCCGCTTCCTTCACCATGTTCACCGCGACGGTGGTGCGCGGCATCTGCATGAGGCTGAGAATCCCCTCCTGCATCCGCGCGCCGCCGGCGGCGGAGAAGAGGACCAGCGGCGCCTTGATCTTCACCGCGCGCTCGGCCGCCGCGATGATCGCATTGCCGACATACATGCCCATGGATCCGGCCATGAAGGAGAAGTCCTGCACCGCCACGACGCTTCGCAGATCCCCGATCCGGCCTTCGGCGACGACCATCGCCTCATGCTCGCCGGTGGTCTTGCGCGCATCGGCCATGCGCTTGGTGTAGGGCTTCTGATCGCGGAAATGCAGCGGATCTGCGACCGGATCCTTCACCTGGATCTCGGTATAGACGCTGCCGTCGAAGAGCGATTCCAGCCGCTCCCGCGCGCCGATCACCATGTGGTGGTTGCAGTTCTGGCAGGTATAGAGCGCGTCCTTGAGCTCCCGGTGAAACAGCATCGTCCCGCAATTGTCGCACTTGGACCAGAGGTTCTCCGGCACCTCGCGCCGCGAGAACAGCGAGTTGATCATCGGACGGGTGAAGTTGGAAATCCAGCTCATGGGCGCGGGCGGTCCTTTTCTCGGTTGGCCGTCAGATAAAGCCCGATGCAGGCGATTGCAACGACGGCAGGCGGTGCCTAGGGTCAGGACAACTGACACAATAAGGGGGGAGGACGGCATGGCGCTCGGCACGCAGATCCGGACCTGGTTCAAGGGGCGCTGGCACGAGGGGAACCCCGCGATCCTGGGGGCCGCGGACCACGCGACATGGCTCGGCACGCTGGTCTTCGACGGCGCGCGGACCTTCGAGGGCGTCTCCCCCGATCTCGACCTGCACTGCGCCCGCGTCGTCCGCTCCGCCCGCGCGATGGGGATGGAGCCGCCGGTCGAGGCGGACGAGATCGAGCGGATCGCCCGCGAGGGGATCGCGATGTATCCCGATGATGCCGAGCTCTACATCCGCCCGATGATGTGGAGTGCGGAGGGTGCCGCGAACCTGATCGCGCCCGATCCCGGCTCCTGCGTCTTCGCGCTGACGATCGAGGATTTCCCGGTGCCGCCGCTAGGTGCGATCTCGCTGACGGTCTCCCCCTTCCGCCGCCCCCGCCCCGACATGGCGCTGACCGAGGCGAAGGCCGCCTGCCTCTATCCCAACAACGGCCGGATGCTGACCGAGGCGAAGTCCCGCGGCTTCGACAATGCGTTGAGCCTCGATTTCGAGGACAACGTGGCGGAGACGGCGACGACCAACGCCTTTCTGGTGAAGGACGGCGTGGTGCGCACGCCGGTGCCCAACGGCACCTTCCTCGACGGGATCACCCGGCAGCGGGTCATCGCGCTGCTGCGCGAGGACGGCACTGAAGTGGAGGAGGCCTCGCTGCGCGTGGAGGACTTCGCGGCGGCCGACGAGATCTTCCTGACCGGCAATGCCGCCAAAGTCATGGGCGTGAAGCGGTTCGAGGAGCGGGAGATGCAGCTCGGCCCCGTCACTCGGCGCGCGCGGGAGCTCTACTGGTCCTATGCCCATGGGGCGTGACACGCGGCGCATCGCGATCCTCTGGCTGCATTGGCTCAGCTTCGCCGGGATCCTGTGGTTCGTCTCCGTGCCCTTCGAGTGGAAGCCGCCCGCCGCACCCCTGCCCCACGTGATCGCCGCCCTGCTCGTGGCCGGGGTCGCCGCGATCTGGTTCGCGCTCTACGCCCTGCGCGGCCTGCTCTTCAAACCGGGGCCGAAGCTGGAGGGGCTGGCGCGGCGCGTCCACCGGCCCGCGCACCATGCGCTTTACCTCTCGCTGCCGCTGCTGGCGGGGGCAGTAGTGGTTACGCCCGCAGCAGGGCTCGGCGGGGTGCCGGACTGGGCGGTCACAGCTCAGGATCTGGTGGTGAAGGTGATGCTCTTCGCCGTCATCCTTCACGCGATCTACCATCTGTGGCGGCACACGGCGTTGAATGACGGCGCGCTGCGCAAGATCACGCCGCGCGCAATCCACCACCTGCTCTGACGAGGGACCCATGGCCGACATGCGCTGCATCGAGATCTCGAAACCCGGCGGGCCGGAGGTGCTGGTGGCTGCCATGCGCCCGGTGCCGGAGCCCGCGGCGGGCGAGATCCTGATCCGGGTGAAGGCCGCGGGCGTGAACCGCCCCGACGCCCTGCAACGCGCGGGCGCCTACGACCCGCCGCCGGGCGCCTCCGACCTGCCGGGGCTGGAGGCCGCGGGCGAGGTCGCCGCCGTCGGCCCCGGCGCGTCGCGCTGGAAAGAGGGCAACGCGGTCACAGCCCTGCTGCCCGGCGGCGGCTACGCGGAATATGTCGTCACACCCGCCGACCACGCCCTACCCGTGCCCGAAGGCATCGGGTGGGAGGAGGCCGCGGCGCTCTGCGAGACCTTCTTCACCGTGTGGATCAACGTCTTCGAGCGGGCGGCGCTGAAGGCGGGCGAGACGTTCCTCGTCCATGGCGGCTCCTCGGGCATCGGCACCACGTCAATCCAGCTCGCGAAAGCCCGCGGTGCGCGCGTCTTCGCCACAGCAGGCTCAGCGGAGAAATGCGCGGCGTGCGAGCGGCTCGGCGCGGAGCGGGCCATCAACTACCGCGACGAGGACTTCGTGGAGGTGGTGAAGGGGGCGACGGGCGGGCGCGGCGTCGACGTGATCCTCGACATGGTCGGCGGCGACTATGTCCCGCGCAACGTGCGGGCGCTCGCCATGGACGGGCGGCTGTCGATGATCGCCTTCCTCGGCGGACCTAAGGCGGAGGTGAACTTCGCCCAAGTCATGACGAAGCGGCTGACGCTGACCGGCTCCACCCTGCGGCCCCGCTCGGTGCAGGACAAGGCGGCGGTGGCCGAGGTGCTGGAGCGCGAGGTCTGGCCGCTACTCGCCGCGGGCCGCATCGCCCCGGTCATGGATTCGACCTTCCCGCTGGAGAAGGCGGCCGAGGCGCACGCCCGCATGGAGAGCTCCGGCCACATCGGCAAGATCGTGTTGGTGCCCTGAGCACGAAGCGACAAGGGCCGCGCCCGACCTGGAGGGCGCTTGTGAAACAGATTTGAGAGGCCCGCCCCCTCAAGCACCCTCGTCACTACTTCAATGAATGGCATCGCCAACGCGCCCTCTGGGGGAGGTCGGGCGCGGCCCGGCGTGGCCGCCGGGCGTGACAGATGAATAACGAACCACGCCGAAAGCAAAACGGGGCCCGCAGGCCCCGTCCGTCGTCAGAGTTACGACCCGATCAGGCCAGCGTCTCGTCGATGCCCTTGCAGGCCTCCACAAGGCCCTTCACCGCGTTCACCGAGTTCTGGAACATCGCGTTCTCGTCGTCGTTCATGCTGATCTCGACGATGCGCTCGATGCCGTCCTTGCCGATCACCGTGGGCACGCCGACATACATGCCATCGAGGCCGTACTTGCCGTCCACGAAGGCCGCCGCGGGCAGAACGCGCTTCTGATCCTTGAGGTAGCTCTCGGCCATCTGCACCGCCGAGGCCGCAGGCGCGTAGAACGCCGAGCCCGTCTTCAGCAGGCCCACGATCTCCGCCCCGCCGTCGCGGGTGCGCTGCACGATGGCATCGAGCTTGTCCTGCGTCGTCCAGCCCATCTGCACCAGGTCCGGCAGCGGAATACCCGCCACCGTCGAATAGCGCGTCAGCGGCACCATCGTGTCGCCGTGGCCACCGAGCACGAAGGCCGTGACATCTTTCACCGACACGTCGAACTCCTCGGCCAGGAAGTAGCGGAAGCGCGCGGAATCGAGCACGCCCGCCATGCCCACGACCTTCTCATGCGGTAGGCCGGAGAACTCGCGCAGCGCCCAGACCATAGCGTCGAGTGGGTTGGTGATGCAGATCACGAAGGCGTCGGGCGCGTGCGCCTTGATGCCCTCGCCCACCGACTTCATGACCTTGAGGTTGATGCCCAGAAGGTCGTCGCGGCTCATGCCGGGCTTGCGCGCGACACCGGCGGTCACGATGCACACGTCCGCGCCCGCAATCTCCGAATAGTCCTGCGCGCCGGACAGGGCGGCGTCGAACCCGTCGACCGGCGAAGACTCGGCGATGTCGAGCGCCTTGCCCTGCGGGATGCCCTCGGCGATATCGAAGAGCACCACGTCGCCGAGCTCCTTGAGCCCCACCAGATGCGCCAGCGTGCCGCCGATCTGTCCTGCGCCGATCAGCGCGATCTTCGCTCTCGCCATGTCCGTTCTCCATGTTGGCCGTTGGTAAGGTATGCCGCCGTGTACCGGGTGCGGGATCACATCGCAAGAATTCTCCCGCCTGCCTTGGCGGCGGGCGCGGGCCACGGTATTGTCCGGTTCACGCTGCACCGCACCATGTCGCGGAGACGACCCCGATGGACACCACCGACGGCGCGGTTCGCCCGCGGCGGCCCACGACGAGCATATCCTCCCGACTGCTGCTGATCGTGCTGTGCGTCCTCCTGGGCGTCGGCGCCGCGATGCTGACCCTCACGATCCGGGCAGAGCGCGAGGCGCGCGAGCAGGTCCGCCAGACCAACGCGATCCTGCGCACGCTCAGCACCACGCTGCAGGCCGGCATCGATGCGGAGACCGGGCAACGCGGCTATGTCCTGACGGGCGATCCGCAATACCTGACGCCCTACACCCGGGCGCGGGCCATCTGGCTCGACCAGATCGACCAGCTCGAGGTGGAGCTGATGCGCGGCGGCACTCAGCGGCAGGTGGAACTCGCCGAACAGGTGCGGGAGCTTGCGACCCGCAAGCTCGATGAGCTCGCCGCGTCGGTCGTGCTGATCCGCGAGGACCGGCGGGACGAGGCGATCGCACGGATCGAATCCGATCGCGGCAAGCAGATCATGGACGCGTTCCGGATCGCGATCTCCCAGCTTCAGGACGAGGAGCTCGCCGTCCTCGAACAGGCCGTCGTCCGCGCCGAACAGCGCGAGGCGTTCAGCATCCCCGTCGTCGGCATCATCGGCGTCCTGCTGGTCCTGCTGATGATGCTCGGCCTCTGGCTGGAGCGGCGCACGACACTCGCCGAAGCCGCCGCCCGCGACGCCGCCGCCTTGCGCGAGGCGCGGGAGCGGTCGGACCTGCTGGCGCGCGAGCTGAACCACCGGGTCAAGAACCTCTTCGCCGTGATCCTCGCCATCATCAGCCGCTCCAGCCGAGACGAGAGCGACGTTCAGACCGCGCTTGGCAAGGTTCGCGACCGGGTCCACGCGCTCTCCGTCGCGCATTCGGTGAGCATCGGCCAGTTGGAGACGCGGGCCGCCGCCCTGCAGGACCTCGCCGAGGCCGCGCTGGCGCCCTATCGCGACACCGGCGCGCAGATCACGATTGAGGGGCCGGCGGTCAGCCTCCCGATCTCCGCCGTAACGCCGCTGGGTCTGATCCTGCACGAGCTCAGCACCAATGCCGCGAAGTACGGGGCGCTCTGCCGCGATGGCGGCGCGCTCGACATCCGGTGGGAGACGACGCGCGACGGGGTGGAGCTCCACTGGCAGGAGCGGGGCGTGACCCTCGACCCGGCCGACGTCACCGAAGGGTTCGGCTCGGTCATGATGCGCTCCTCCGCCCGCCAGCTCGACGGCGAGATCGAGGTGGAGCCGACGCCAGAGGGCTTGCGCGCCCGGCTCCGTATCCCGATCATGTGAGCAATGCGGCCCCGCCGCGCGAAGGAGTGCCCATGCCGACCATTCAATGCGCCCCTTCGGAGACCGGGGGGCGAGCCACTCCGGCACCCGCGCCGCCCGAACAGCCCGACAGCCCGCTCGCAGGCCGCACCATCCTCATCGCCGAGGACGAGGCGCTGATGGCGCTCGATCTGGAGATCACGCTCGCCGAAGCCGGCGCCCTGATCCTCGGCCCCGTCGCGCAGGTCGGCGAGGGGCTGTCGCTGGCCAAAGCGCAGGACAACCTGCCCTCCGCCGCACTCCTCGACGTGAACCTCTGCGGCGAGGAGGTCTATCCGCTCGCCGAATGGCTGGCCGAACGGGGCGTGCCGCTGGTCTTTCACACCGGCCATGCCAGCCCCGCGGCCATCGCCGCCCGGTTCGATGCCGCGGCGATCTTCGCCAAACCCGCCGACATGCAGGCGCTGCTCGCCGCACTGGTCGACGCCACGGACTGACCCGAGTGGAGCTCGACGCGACCTTCTTCGCACTCGCGGTGCCGGCGGTGATCTTCGCCGGGATCTCGAAGGGCGGCTTCGGCTCGGGCGCGGCATTTGCCGCCGCGCCTCTGCTGGCGCTGGTCGTGCCGCCGCAGCTTGCCGTCGGGGTGATGCTGCCGCTCCTGATGCTGATGGATATCGCGAACCTGCGACCCTACTGGCGCAAGTGGTCGTGGCCGGACGCGCGAGCGCTGATGATCGGGATGGTGCCGGGCGTCGTGCTCGGCGTGATCCTCTTCCGCTACACCAGCGACGACGCGGTGCGGTTGGCGATCGGGGCGATCGCCCTCGGCTTTGTCGCCTTCCAGATCGGGCGGGGGCAAGGCTGGATCACGGTGCCGCCGCGGCCTTTCTCCGCCAACCGGGCGATGGGCTGGGGCGCGGTGTCGGGCTTCACCTCCTTCGTCAGCCACGCGGGCGGGCCACCGGCGGCGGTGCATCTCCTCGGCCAGCAGCTGTCCAAGGAGGCCTATCAGGGCACGACGGTCATCATCTTCTGGTGGGTGAACGTGCTGAAGTTCTTTCCCTACCTCGCCCTCGGGCTCTTCACGCGAGAGACGGCGGTCGCCAACCTGATCCTCGCCCCGGTGGCGCTGGCCGGCACCTTCATCGGCGTCTGGGCGCACAGGGTGGTGCCGGAGGTCCTGTTCTTCCGCATCACCTACGTGCTGCTGACGATCACAGGGGCAAAGCTGATCTGGGACGCGCTGGTTTGATGAGATGAGGGCAGCGCCCGAGCCTGGGTGGGCGCTGCGAAACATCGGACCTGCTTGAGCCGCTTAAATGAGCAAGCAGCCTGCCGATACTCGATCCGTCGCAAAAGCGCCCTCCCGTCACGCTGCAAGCGTGCACCTCGCACGACGGGAGGGTCGGGCGCTGCCCGGCCTGTCAGCCGGGCAATAGGGTTTCAAACTAGACCCCCGGCCCTGTCACGGGCGCGCCCGGCGCATCTGTCCAGTGCTCGCCCGCCGCGATCAGGCAGGTCAGGCCCTCCGGCGTTGTGATCGTCACGGTCCAGGAGCCGGTCTCCTCCGAGGCGAAGATCTCCAGGATCCCGCGCGGGTCGAGGGCCATCGCCCGCCGCGTCTCCCCGAAATGGCCCGTCAGTCGCTCGATCACCTGCTCACGGGGGCCACAGGGCGCCCCCTCGGCCCGTGCGTCGAGCGCTGCGATCGCGGCCCCGAAAAAGGCGAGGGAGGCGGCGATGTGCTTCTGAAATCCGGTCATGACAAATCCTTTGCGCGCCCGGAATGCGGGCGGTGTGAACGAAAAAGGCTCTGGGAAAATCGGCAGGGGCAGCCCCGCGCCGCCTCATCCTGCGCGCGGATGGTTAACGAAAGGTTGAGACAGATGCCTGCCGCGGGCGCCCCATGCGCGAAACAATCTTGCGCGCACGCACGCGCCGTGTATGTTGCACCGCGACACGACGAGGAGACCCGCCATGACCCATCGCCCCCGCCGCTCCGTCCTCTACATGCCGGGCTCCAAGGAACGGGCGCTGGAAAAGGCGCAGTCGCTGCCCGCCGACGCCCTGATCCTCGATCTGGAAGACGCCGTGGCCCCGGCGGAGAAGGACGCGGCCCGCGACCTCGTCTGCGACCGGGTGAAGGCGAAACCCTTCGGCCCGCGCGAGGTCATAATTCGCGTGAACGGCGCCGACACGCCGTGGGGCGCCGCGGATCTGGAGGCGGCCACCGCGGCCCAACCCGACGCGATCCTGCTGCCCAAGGTGAACAGCGCCGAGGACCTCGCCGCCGCGCGGAAGATCGCGGGCGACATCCCGCTCTGGGCCATGATGGAAACGCCGCTCGGCATGCTGAACGCCGCCGAGATTGGCGCCGCGCCCGGCCTCACCTGCATGGTCATGGGCACCAACGATCTGGTGAAGGAGCTCCACGCCGCCCATACGCCGGAGCGCCTGCCGCTCGTCACCGGCCTCGGCCTCTGCCTGCTAGCCGCCCGCGCCCACGGGCTCGCCATCATCGACGGGGTCTACAACGCCTTCAAGGATGAGGACGGCCTGCGCGCCGCCTGCGAGCAGGGCCGCGACATGGGCTTCGACGGCAAGACGCTGATCCATCCGGCGCAGCTCGCCATCACCAACGCGGTCTTCGCCCCGTCCGAGGAGGCGCTCGAGGAAGCGCGCGCCCAGATTGCCGCCTTCGAGGAGGTCGAGCGCACGGGCGGCGGTGTCGCCGTCGTCAACGGCCGCATCGTGGAGAACCTGCACGTGGAGAACGCGCGCCGCCTGTTGGCGGAAGCCGAGGCCATTGCCACTTTGGAGGCAGCGGCGGCCTGATTTACCCTCCGCCCGCAGCCACTTGCCACGGAGCCTCCCAATGTCCCTCGTCATCCTGATCCTCGGCGTCGCCCTCTGGTGGGGCGCGCATCTCTTCAAGCGCGTGGCCCCCGCCGCCCGCGCAAACCTGCAGGAGCGGATGGGCGATGCCTCGAAGGGGGTGGTCGCGGGTGCGCTTCTGCTCTCCATCATCCTGATGATCGTCGGCTGGCGCGGTGCGGACATCACCCTGCTCTGGGTCGCACCGCCCTGGATGACCCATGTGAACAACACGCTGATGCTGGTCGCGGTCTTCCTGCTCGGCGCAGGCCATTCGAAGGGGAAGGCCCGCGCCTGGATGCGCCATCCGATGACGACCGCCGTCGGTGTCTGGGCGGTCGCCCACCTGCTGGTCAATGGCGACGTGAAGTCCCTGATCCTCTTCGGCGGCCTCGGCCTCTGGTCCATCGTCCAGATCCGGGCCATCAACCGCGCCGTGCCCGAATGGGAGCGGCCGGAGCCCGGCCCGATCGCGGGCGACATCCGTCTCGTCGTGATCACGCTGGTCGCCTACGCCGTGATCACCGGCATCCACGCCTATTTCGTCTGGCCATTTCCGGGGTAACGCCATGATCGCCTACCGCCTTCTGACCCACGAGGACACGTCGGCCTTCTGCCACAAGGTGACGGACGCGCTCGCCAAGGGCTGGCAGCTCTACGGCAACCCCTCCTACGCATATCACGCGGAGACGGGGAAGATGATGTGCGCGCAGGCCGTCACCAAGGACGTGCCGGGCACCTACGACCCCTCCATGAAACTGGGTGAGCTATGAAGACCAACGAGGGCCGCTTCTTCGAGGATTATGCCGTCGGGCAGGTGATCGCGCACGCCGTGCCGCGCACCGTCGGCGCGGGGGAGCGGGCGCTCTATCACGCGCTCTACCCCGCGCGGCATGCGCTCTATTCGGCGGACACGTTCGCGCAGGGCTGCGGGTTGGCGGCGAGCCCCCTCGACGACCTGATCGCGTTCCATACCGTCTTCGGCAAGACGGTACCGGACATCTCGCTGAACGCGGTGGCCAATCTCGGCTATGCGGAGGGGCGCTTCCTGCAGCCGGTCTGGCCTGGCGACACGCTGCGTTCGACGTCCGAAGTGATTGGGCTCAAGCAGAACTCCAACGGCAAGACGGGCGTGGTCTGGGTCCGCACGCGGGGTGAGAACCAGCGCGGCCAGGCGGTGCTCGACTACATCCGGTGGGTGATGGTGCGTAAGCGCGACGCGGACGCCCCGGCGCCGGAGACCGTGGTGCCCGAGCTGAAACCGGCCCTGGCAGCGGAGGATCTGGTGGTGCCCGCGGGCCTCGACTTCTCCACCTACGACTTCACGGCGGCGGGTGAGCCTCACCGCGGGGGCGACTACGCGGTGGGCGAGATAATCGACCACGTGGACGGCGTGACGGTCGAGGAGGCGGAGCACATGATGGCCACGCGCCTCTGGCAGAACACGGCCAAGGTGCATTTCGACGCGACCAACCGGGAGGATGGCCGCCGACTGATCTATGGCGGGCATGTCATCAGCCTCGCCCGAGCGCTCAGCTTCAACGGGCTCGCGAATGCGCAGATGATCGCGGGCATCAATGCGGGCGCCCACGCCAACCCGTGCTTCGCCGGAACCACCGTGCGCGCATGGTCCGAGGTGCTCGACAAGGCCGAAACGACGGCGCCGGGCGTCGGCGCGCTGCGGCTGCGGCTGGTGGCGACCGGCGCCGACCATGCACTGGGCGAGCTGCGCGGGGAGGACGGGAAGTACCGACCCGGCATCCTGCTCGACCTCGACTACTGGGCGTTGCTGCCTGTGTGAGACCGCACGGACAGACCTGACTGGAGCGGGGAGCCTGCCCGGAGCATTCCTATCGAGAGGCTGACCCTACGTAAGCTTACTTCGCTTTACTGCCCGCAAATCGGCGAATCATAGAGGCTGAAGAGGCGACTCACCCCCTCGTCTGGGGCTCATTGAGTGGATTTGATGTCAGTTTGTGCACAGTTGTTGCAACTTCGGCAGAACAACTTGGCGCCCGACGGTGGCCGCACGAATTTTCTTCAACCTCTCCAAACACGGGTTTCAAACTGCACATCGGGCCGCCAGAGCTATGAAAATAAGGGCGGCGATGTGGCTACCTCGTGGCATTTTGCTGTTGTTTGTTCTCAACATGGGGCCTTTTCACCCCCTGCTATCCTCTTGGTTGAGCAATTTTTTGCCGATACACTCAATTCATGACCGATTCGCGTGTAACCCGCTCCTGGATCGAGGAGAAAATGGCTGAGGCCGATGCCATGTACGCCGCGCAGCTTGAGAAAGCGCGGCGCGACGCGGCAGAGCTTCAGACCAGGTCGCAGCCCAAGAAGGGCGCGGCCCGCCGTTCGCGCACGCTCGACGACATGATCGACGCGCCGCAGGCGGCCAACAAAACGAGCGCGCCGCGCTTTGCTCGGCGTGCCCGCACCGCTCTTATGTTCACCGTCATGGGGGCCGTCATCGCCCTCGCCGGTGAGCGCCTGGCCTATTCCGCAAAGTCGGAGAAGGTGATCGTCGCGGCCGATCCAGCCGAGGTGATCCAGGAGCTGGCCGGCACCATTTCAACCGGTGAGATCGTCGTCTCCGACCGGGCGCAGCTCTCGCGCCTCGACGCGTCGATCGAGACCCTGCGCTCCGCTGCTACCGCCGTCGTCGCGGATGGCAACGGCGAGGATGGGGCGGCCTTCGTCAGCCAACTCCACGCCGGTGCGATGCGCATCGAGATGGGCGAGGCCGTGATGCTGCTGCCGCCGGGCGGTACGCCGATCCCGCTGTCCTTCACCCGGTCGCACGGGCAGATGTTCGGCGGCTACCTGAACGAGGAATACGTCACGGCTAGCGTCGGACAATCCCTTGGTGCGACTGAGATTCTGCCCGAGGGCTGCGATGTCAGCGTGACCCGGGTCGCACCCGGACAGTTCGCGGTCGTCCTGCTCAGCTGCAACTGACTTTCAGAGCGTGATCACAGCAAAAATTTTGTGATCACGCTCGACACCCCTGCGTCAAGTTTTCACGTTTTCGCTCGGCATACCGGGGCATTCCGGGGTTTGGCCGCGCTCTCAACTGGTCTAGTTTAGCTGCTAACGCCCGTTTCGGGTCGCAACTGATCAGGAGACCGCATGGCCGACGTCAATCGGGGCAACCGCCCGCTTTCGCCGCATCTGACGATCTACAAGCCGCAGCTGACCTCCGTCACGTCGATCCTGACGCGGATCACCGGAAACGCCCTGCTTGTCGCGTCGCTGCTGATCGTGTGGTGGTTCCTCGCGCTGGCCAGCGGTCCCGAAGCCTTCGCAACCGCGAACGGTCTCATCACCTCCATCCTCGGCGATCTGGTGATGCTCGGCTCGGTCTGGGCGCTCTGGTACCACTTCCTCGCCGGTTTGCGGCACCTCTACTGGGACACGGGCCGCGGCCTGGACCTCGAGACGGCTTACAAGCTCGGCTGGGGCGTCGTCATCGGATCCGGCGTGCTCACCATCCTGACCATCATCGCGGTCTGAGGGAGGCTCACATGGATTATCGCACCGACTACAAGCGCGTGATGGGTCTGGGCTCGGCCAAGGACGGGACCGAGCATTTCTGGCAGGTCAAGCTCAGCTCGATCGCGCTGGCCATCCTGATCCCGCTCTTCATCTTCACCTTCGGTCGCACGCTGGGCAGCGACTACGAGACGGCGCTCGCCGTCTACTCCCAGCCCTTCCCGGCCATCGTCGCGGCCCTGACGCTCGTCGTGGGCTGGATGCACTTCAAGCAAGGCGTGCAGGTCCTGATCGAGGACTACACAGGCGGCGCCACGCGCACCGCCCTGATCGTCGCCACGACCTGCCTGAGCTATGCCGCGGCGGCCGCCGGCATCTTTGCCGTGGCCCGCATCGCGCTCTGAGGAGATTACCCACATGTCCGCTTACGAATTCATCGATCACACCTATGACGTCGTCGTGGTGGGGGCCGGCGGGTCCGGCCTGCGCGCGACGCTGGGCATGGCCGAGCAGGGCCTGCGCACCGCTTGTGTGACCAAGGTCTTCCCGACCCGTTCCCACACGGTCGCAGCCCAGGGCGGCATCGCCGCGAGCCTCGGCAACATGGGCCCGGATTCGTGGCAATGGCACATGTACGACACGGTGAAGGGCTCCGACTGGTTGGGTGACACCGACGCGATGGAGTACCTCGCCCGTGAGGCACCGAAGGCGGTTTACGAGCTGGAGCATTACGGCGTCCCGTTCTCGCGCACCGAGGAAGGCAAGATCTACCAGCGCCCCTTTGGCGGCCACACGACAGAGTTCGGTGAGGGCCCGCCCGTGCAGCGCACCTGTGCGGCCGCCGACCGGACCGGCCACGCGATCCTGCACACGCTCTACGGCCAGTCGCTCAAGCAGCAGGCCGAGTTCTACATCGAGTACTTCGCGACCGACCTCATCATGTCCGAGGATGGCGAGTGCCAGGGCGTGATCGCGTGGAAGCTCGACGACGGCACGCTGCACCGCTTCAACGCGAAGATGGTGGTTCTGGCAACGGGTGGCTACGGCCGTGCCTACTTCTCGGCGACCTCCGCCCACACCTGCACCGGCGACGGCGGCGGCATGGTCGCGCGCCAGGGCCTGCCACTCCAGGACATGGAGTTCGTCCAGTTCCACCCCACCGGCATCTACGGCGCAGGCTGCCTCATCACCGAAGGCGCACGCGGCGAGGGCGGCTACCTCACCAACTCCGAGGGCGAGCGGTTCATGGAGCGCTACGCGCCCACCTACAAGGACCTCGCCTCCCGCGACGTGGTCTCGCGCTGCATGACGATGGAGATCCGCGAGGGCCGCGGCGTCGGCAAGGACGGGGATCACATCCACCTCCACCTCGACCACCTGCCGGCCGAGGCGCTGGCCGAGCGGCTGCCCGGCATCTCCGAAAGCGCGCGCATCTTCGCCGGTGTCGACGTGACCAAGGAGCCGATCCCGGTGCTGCCGACGGTCCACTACAACATGGGCGGCATCCCGACGAACTACTGGGGCGAGGTTCTCGACCCAACCGAGGACGATCCCGACCGCATCGTGCCCGGCCTGATGGCCGTGGGCGAGGCGGGCTGTGCCTCCGTGCACGGCGCCAATCGCCTCGGCTCCAACTCCCTGATCGACCTCGTGGTCTTCGGCCGCGCCGCCGCGATCAAGGCGGGCAAGGTCGTCGATCCCGAGGCGAAGAACGCCGACCTCAACGCGAAGAGCGTCGAAAGCGCGATGGATCGCTTCGACAAGCTGCGCCATGCCGAGGGCTCGACCCCGACCGCCGAGCTGCGCCTCGACATGCAGAAGGCCATGCAGGCCGACGCCGCCGTCTTCCGCACCGACAAAACGCTGGCCGAGGGGGTCGAGAAGATGACCGCCATCGCCGGCCGGATGAGCGATGTCAGCGTGACCGATCGCAGCCTCGTCTGGAACTCCGACCTGATGGAGACGCTGGAGCTCACCAACCTGATGCCCAACGCCCTCGCCACGGTTGTCTCGGCCGAAGCCCGGAAGGAGAGCCGCGGCGCCCACGCGCACGAGGACTACCCCGACCGCGATGACGAGAACTGGCGCGTCCACTCGCTGGCCTATGTCAACGGCAAGGGCACGACGCTAGGCTACCGCCCCGTCCACCTCTCGCCGCTGACGGGCCACAACGAGGGCGGCATCGACCTCGCCAAGATCGCCCCGAAGGCCCGGGTGTACTGAGGCCCAACCGCATGGAGATCCGCTTCGAGGACAAGACTTTTGCCTTCCCCGATCTGCCGCCCGGCGACCACATCGCGCGGCAGATCGAGAAGAAGCGGACGTTCTACGAAGTCGACATGCTCACAGCACTCGCCCGCCGGGTTCCGGCGGACGGCTGGGCGATCGACTGCGGCTCGAATATCGGGAACCACGCGCTGTTCTTTGCGGGCGTCATCGGATTGCGTTGCATCGCGTTCGAACCTGTGGCGCGCAACCGCCTCATCCTCGAGCGGCTGATCGAGGCAAACGATCTGATCGATCAGATCGAGGTTCGCCCCGAGGCGGTCGGCGATGCTCCGGGCGAGGTCGTCCTGACCACACCGAACGAAGGCAATGCCGGCATGTTCCGCATCGTCGAGGGTATCGACGCAGGCGAACGGGCGGCCATCGTGCGTCTGGATGACGCCCTGCCCGCCGACCGGACGCCCATCCGCCTCCTCAAGATCGACGTGGAGGGTTACGAGACCAACGTGCTGCGCGGCGCGGCTGGCGTCATTTCCCGCGACCGCCCGGTGATTGTTGCGGAGCTTGCCAACCTGACCGAGTACGACCGCTTCCGCGAGGAGCTTGAACAGCACCGCTATGTCGCGGCCGAAGTGCACAACGCGACACCCACCGTCGTCTTCGCGCCCGAAGGCCGTGAAAACGGCCGCTCCATCCGGCGCGAGATCGCGCGGTTCGAAAAGAAGCACGGCGTCCGATGATCGTAGCGAACCTCGCGACATATCCGGCCCGGCGCTCCCATCTCCTGCCCGTGATCGAGGCCATGGCCCCGCAGGTCGACCGGATCAACCTCGTGCTCAATGAGTACAATGAGGTGCCGGACGAGTTGGCGGGCGTCCCAAATCTCAATCCCATCATCCCGGCCGACAACACCCGCGACACCGGCAAGTTCATGCCCGATGTCGAGGACGCAGACCTCGTGTTCCTGATCGACGATGATCAGATCTACCCACCAGACTACGTCGACTACGCCAGGAGGTCGGTCGAGAAGATCGATCTCAATCGCTTCGTCGCCGGCTTCCACGGCACGATCTACAAGCGGCGACGGCTGAAGACGCTCTTCAAGCCGATCCTGCGCCGCCGGCAGGTCTTCTTCTTCAAGAAGGCGCTGGAACGCACGACCCGCGTCTCGCAACTCGGCACGGGTCACTTGATCGCACGGCCCTCCATGCTGCCGCCCTTTGACTACATGAAAGACGCGAAGCGCTTCGTGGACATCCGCTTCGCCCGGTGGTGCCATGAGAAGAAGATTCCGATGCTCTGCCTGGCCCGGCCCGAAGGCTACCTGAACGACATCGAATTCGATGAAACGATCTACCGCGACTTCACGATCAAGCAACACGAACACGTTGTGAGCGAAATCATGACCTTCGCTCACAAAGGAAAGGATGTGGGCCGCGCCGCTCCGCTGCTGTCGCAGTGACGGTTGCACGCCCCCAAGACTGGAGAGGATCCGCAAATGGTTGAACTCGCACTTCCCAAGAACTCCCGCGTCACCGTGGGCAAGACCTGGCCGAAGCCTGCCGGGGCCACGAACCTGCGGACATTCAAGATCTACCGCTTCGATCCCGACAGCGGCGAGAACCCGCGGGTCGACACCTATTTCGTGGATCTCGATACGTGTGGCCCGATGGTTCTGGACGCCCTCATCAAGATCAAGAACGAGATCGATCCGACGCTGACCTTCCGCCGCTCCTGCCGGGAGGGAATCTGTGGCTCCTGCGCGATGAATATCGGCGGGATCAACACGCTCGCATGCATCTATGGCCTGGACGAGGTGAAGGGCGACATCGCGATCTATCCGCTGCCTCACATGCCGGTGGTCAAGGACCTGATCCCCGACCTCACCCACTTCTACGCCCAGCATGCCTCCATAATGCCGTGGCTGGAGACCAAGACGAACCGCCCGGCGACCGAGTGGCGCCAGTCGATCGAGGATCGCAAGAAGCTCGACGGTCTCTATGAATGCGTGATGTGCGCGAGCTGTTCGACCGCCTGCCCGTCCTACTGGTGGAACGGCGATCGGTATCTCGGCCCGGCGGCCCTGCTGCACGCCTACCGCTGGATCATCGACAGCCGGGACGAGGCGACGGGCGAGCGGCTCGACCAGCTTGAGGATCCGTTCAAGCTCTACCGCTGCCACACGATCATGAACTGCACCAAGACCTGTCCGAAGGGTCTGAACCCGGCGAAATCCATCGCCGAGATCAAGAAAATGATGGTTGAACGCCGCGTGTGACGCTTTGTTTGCGCCACCCCGTTGCAAAGGCCCGCCGATCGCGCAAGATCGGTGGGCCATTTTTCATTCGGGGGGAGGAATTATGGTCCGGATATCCATCGTCGCCGTGGCGACTACAGTGCTTGCAGCGTGCGGAAGCGCGTCCTTCGGGGCGGGCCTGCGAGATGTGGCGGCTGCATGCCGCTCGTCCGAGGACATCGTCGGCACCTTCGTGATGTCCTATGAGCTCGGCGCCGATGGGGAGCAGTACCGCATCCAGACCGGTCCGAACGTGACGCAGCAGCAGGCCGACCGGATCAATGCCTGCATCGCTGCGGGTGGACCGCAGGTCGCCTCCACCGCACCCGCCCCCGTGACCATCGCAACGCCGGAGCCCACGGTACCCGCTCCAACTCCGGCCCCTGCCCCTACCCCTGCGCCGGTCGAGACCGCCGCCGGTAGCCTTCCGCTACCGACGCAATACGTCCTGCAGGCCGGCGATGCGGAGCTCTGGGCGTCGCTGACCAACGCACAGCAGCGGCGCGCACTCCTGTTCCTCGAAAGCGGCTCGACCATCCGCTCGTCGCTCGCCACCGACTGAGGTTCGGCAGCCGCGTTGGATGCGCATATCGCGACGCAGCGGAAACCCTGATTTCGAAGACAACCTCGGTGCGGCCGTTCTTTCGGCTGCCTTGGCGCTGTAGGGCTGCGCCAAGCCGCCCCAGGCGTCGATTCCGACCCGTCCGGACACCACGATGCAGCAGGCGCGCACCGACATCCGCGCGTGCAGCACCGAGGCGAACCAGTCCGCCGACACCGCCATGGTCGGCACCTCTATCGGCATGGCGCTGGCCGGCGGCCTCGTGGGTCTGGCCGCGACCGCCAGCGACGATTCCGACCTGCGCGCGCGGGCGGAGGCCAACGGCATGGACGCCTGCCTGAGCCGCAGCGGCTATTCCCGCCGCATCCTGACGCAGGCCGAGCTCGACGCGCTCGATGCGCGGACCGATCCGAACCGCACGGCCCTCCTCGACTACCTGGTGGCGGGCGGCGATCTCGCGACCTACCCGGGCGTCTGACCCGATGCGGGCGGGCGGGCACAGGCCCCGCCCGCCTTGCCCTGCGACCTTGTTCCCCGCCTCGTCGGCTCGCTTTCCCGTCCCCGCGCTCCATCTCGCGCGATGAACGCAACGACACAGGACGCGGGATGACCGACACGACGGAGACCGTCTACGAAGCCCTCACGGATGCACGCGCGCAGGACGATGCGGTGCCCGAGAGTGCGCCGCGCAACTTCGTCACGCATCTGCTCAGCCTCTCCTCCAGCAAGGTCGCCGACGGACTGATCGACCCGAAACTGGTCCTGAGCTGGCTGCTCACCAGCCTCGGCGCACCCACGCTCTATGCCGGGCTGCTGGTCCCGGTGCGGGAGGCCGGGGCGCTGCTGCCGCAGATTTTCACCGCCGGCCCGATCGCGAGCCGCGCCCGCCGCAAATGGGTGTGGGCCGCGGGGGCTGCGGGCCAAGGGATCTGTGCAGGCGGCATGGTCGTGGCCGCCCTCACCCTGAGTGGAGCCGCCGCCGGAGCCACCATCGTCGCCCTGCTCGCGGCCCTCGCCCTCAGCCGCTCGATCTGCTCGGTCGCCTATAAGGACGTGCTGGGCAAAACCGCCCCGCAACACGCGCGAGGCACCGCCACCGGGCTCGCCGGGTCCGTGGCGGCGGGCGGCACGATCCTCTATGGCCTCCTTCTGAGTGCCGGGATCTTCGACAAGCAGGTGCTCGTCATCTGCGGTATCGCGCTGGCCGCGGGACTGTGGTTGCTCGCCGGAGCGCTCTTCACCACGCTGGCGGAAGAGGCGAACCCGGGCGAAGGTGGCACGCCACGCGAGACCCTCGCGAAGCTCCCCCTCATCTGGCAGGAGCGCGCGCTCGGCCGCTTCATCCTCGTTCGCGGCCTGCTGACCGCCACCGCTCTCGCGCCGCCGTTCATGGTCACCCTCGGCACGTCCGGCGCGGGCGAGAGCTTCGGCGCCCTCGGCCTCCTCGTCCTCGCGTCGGCGGGCGCGGCACTGGTCTCCGGCTGGGTCTGGGGTCGCTTGTCGGACCGATCGAGCCGCAAGGTGCTGATCTATGCGGGCCTCGCTGCCGCCGTGACGCTGGGCCTGACGACGGCCCTCGCGCTGTCCGGACCGCTCGGCATGGTCACGCTGCCTGCGCTCCTCTTCGGTCTCATGCTCGCCTACCAAGGCGTCCGCGTCGGCCGCTCGACTTATCTCGTCGACCTGGCACCCGAAGAGCAGCGGACGCTCTACACCGCGCTCTCCAACACCGTGATCGGCGTCATCCTGATCGCCGGCGCGGGCTTCGGCATCCTCGCCCAGTTCGCCGGCGCGGCGACGGTCATCGCCATCATGGCGGCGATGAGCGCGGGCGGCGCCCTCCTCGCCCTGACGCTGGAGGAAGTGCAGGACTGACCCCGCTGCCTTGCAGAAGTATCCTCGGTGGCTGAAAGCCGCCGGAGATCAATCCTCACCCCACCCCGCACTGCGCATCTCGTGCAGCCGGCTCACGGTCCGCTGGAACTCGAACGCCCCGTCGCCTTCGGGATAGAGCGCCTCGGGCTCCGCCGCCGCGCTCGCCACCAGCCCCGCCTTTGCCTCGTAGAGCGCGTCGATCAGCGTGACGAAGCGCTTGGCTTCATTGGCCCGCGCCCGGCTCAGCGTCGGCACGTCCTCGATGAAGAGGACCCGGACCGCGTCCGCGATGGCGAGGTAGTCGCCAGGCCCCAGCGGCTGGCCGCACAAAGCCGCGAAATCGCCCCGCCCCGCCCCGTTGCGGAAACGCGGCACCACGACCTCGCGCCCCTTGCGGTGCAGCACCAGCGGCGCGCAGTCTCCGCCCGCAATCTCGCCCCAGAGCGCATCGAAACCCGGATCGCCCGCCGCGAACCAGCGCTTCGCCCCCTCTAGCCGCCCGGTCCGGTGGTCTGTGCCGTCCGAGAGCTCATGCACCTCCATCCGCTCCTTGATCAGCGCGATGAACGGCAGGAAAAGCTGGCGGTTCAGCCCGTTCTCGTAGAGCGCATCCGGATGGCGATTGGAGGTCGCGACCACGATCACACCGCGCGCGAACAGCTTCTCGAAGAGACGCCCGACCAGCATCGCATCCGTGATGTCGGTGATCTGCATCTCGTCGAAGCAGAGCAGCGTCGCACCCTCGGCAATCGCCTCGGCCACGGGCTCCACCGGATCCTCCTGCCCCCGCGCGCGCGCCGTGCCGATCCGCTCGTGCACGTCCTGCATGAAGGCGTGGAAGTGGACGCGGCGCTTCGGCTCCACCGGTGCGGTCTCGAAGAACAGGTCCATCAGCATCGACTTGCCGCGCCCGACCCCGCCGTAGATGTAGAGGCCCGGAATATCGGCCTCCCGCACCCGCTCGCGCCCCCAGCCGAAGAGGCCGAGCCGCACCTTCTTGCCCGCCTTCGGGTCGTAGCCCTTCAGCCGGCCGTGGAGCAGTTGCAGCTTCTCCGCCGCGAGCCGCTGCGCCGGATCGGCGTTGAGCGCACCGTCGGAGACCAGCGCGCGGTATCGGGGAAGAGGTCCGTCGGTCATGTGTCCCGATTAGCGGCACCGCGCCGCGCTGACCAGCCCGCGGTGCTCCGGGGCGCGCCCGATCGGGCGCGGGGCTTCCGGCGGAGATATTTGGACAAGGAGGAAGGCGGGCGAATGTACTCGTTGTGCTCGGGCGCGACCCGACCATCTCCCGCCGCGGAGGATCCCCGGGATAAGCCCGAGGATGACGTCCGGCCCGCGGCAGCGCTAAAGTCCGAGCATGACCCCGCCGATCCGCCCTGCCAGCCCCGAGGACGCCGCCACCATCGCGCGCATCCATGTCGAAAGCTGGCATGAGACCTATACCGGCCTGATCCCGAACGCCTTTCTCGACCAACTGGACGTGGCGCGCAGCACGGCCTTCTGGACGAAGCAGATCGCAGCGCCCGGCGCCAGCCGCATCCTGATCGCCGGTGAAGTCGCCTTCGCCAATGCCGGTCCGATGCGCGACGATGGCCTGCGCGCTGCCGGCTGCCTGCACGAGCTCTACGCCCTCTACATCCTCAAAAGCGGCCAGCGACGGGGCCTCGGCACGGCCCTGTTCACCACGGCCCTCGAGGGTCTCGACGGCGACACCGGCCTCTGGGTGCTGGAGGACAACCATGCCGCCCGCCGCTTCTACACCGCGATCGGCGCTGCCAGGATCCCCGGCGCCGACAAGGACGTGCCCTTCGGTGAGGCCACGCGGACCGAGCTCGCTTACCGCTGGGCATCGTCACATCAGGAATCCTGAACCGAACCCATACAATAATTCGTTTGAGCCGCCCCCGGCCTCGCGCCTACCCTCGCGCACCCGGAGGAAGCCGCCATGACCCAGTCCCGCCTGTTCACCCCCGTCCTGATCGCGGGCTCGCTCATCATGCTGGTGAGCTTCGGCATCCGTGCGAGCTTCGGCGTCTTCCAGATCCCGATCGCTGAGGAGTTTGGCTGGCTGCGCGCCGAATTCTCGCTCGCCATCGCCATCCAGAACCTCGCCTGGGGCGTCGGCCAGCCGATCTTCGCCGCGATTGCGGAGCGGTTCGGCGATCGCAAGGCGATTATCCTTGGCGCCGTGGTCTATGCCATCGGCCTTGCGCTCTCGGCCTATGCGGTGAACCCCGCGCAGATGCAGCTCCTTGAAATCCTTGTCGGCTTCGGCATCGCGGGCACCGGCTTCGGCGTGATCCTCGCCGTGGTCGGCCGGGCGACGGCGGACGAGCACCGGTCGATGGCGCTCGGCATCGCGACCGCCGCAGGCTCCGCCGGTCAGGTCGTCGGCCCGCCGGTCGCCGCGGCGCTCCTCACCTTCATGGACTGGTCCGGCGTGTTCCTCGTCTTCACCGTCCTCATTCTTGCCTCCCTCGCCTTCCTGCCGCTGATGCGCGTGCCGCAGCCCGCGCCGCGCTCGGCAGTGGAGGAGACCATGGGCCAGATGCTCGGCCGCGCCTTCCGCGACCCGTCCTACATCCTGATCTTCGTCGGCTTCTTTTCCTGCGGCTATCAGCTCGGCTTCATCACCGCGCACTTCCCGGCCTTCGTGACTGAGGTCTGTGGCCCGATCTCGCCCGGAGGAGTGCTCGACAGCGTTGGCATCTCCGACACCGCGGCGCTCGGCGCCTGGTCCATCGCGCTGATCGGTTTGGCCAACATCGCTGGCACGATCTACGCGGGCAAGCTCGGCGCGACGCTGCCCAAGAAGTACCTGCTGGCAGGCATCTATGCGGGCCGGACGGTGATCGCGGCGCTCTTCATCGCGCTGCCGATGACGCCGCTGACCGTCATCGTGTTCTCGATCACCATGGGCTCGCTCTGGCTCGCCACGGTGCCGCTGACCTCGGGGCTGATCGCGCATCTCTACGGGCTGCGCTACATGGGCACGCTCTACGGGATCGTCTTCTTCTCCCACCAGCTCGGCAGCTTCACTGGCGTCTGGCTGGGCGGCGCGCTCTACGACATCTACGGCACCTATGATGCGGTGTGGTGGGTGGGCGTCGGCGTCGGCGCCTTCTCCGCCCTTGTCCACCTGCCCATTCGGGAGAACGAGCCGAGGCCGCTCGCCGCCTGATCCATCACTCTCGTCCAATACGCCCGCCGGAGGCGGACCGGCGGGGCGTCAGCCCCGCCGCCGGACCCACAGCACGAAGGGTAGAGCGACGAAATACATCGTGATCCCGTAGACGCCGGAGGCGAGCGAGAACGGCCCGATCACCGAGCCACCGCCGATCAGCGCCCCCACCGTGATGCCGAGCGTGCCGTTCTGAACCCCCGCCTCGATGGCGATCGCGATCCGCTCCTTCGTCTCCAGCCCGCCACCGCGGGCCAGCGCGTAGCCCACCGCCAGCATCACCGCGTTGAGCACGATCAGGAGCGGCCCGAGCACCGGCAGGTTCTCCACGAACACACCCCAGTTCGCCGCCAGCGCGCCCACGATGATGATGACGAAGAGCACCGTGGCGATGCGCGAGGCCACCCGCTCGAACCGCACGCCGAAGCCCGGCGCCAGCGCCCGGAGCCCGACGCCGAGGCTCACCGGCACCGCCGTCAGCGCGAACATCGAGAGCGCCAGCGAGGTGACATTCACCTCCGGCGCGGCCTCGCCCAGGAACCAGTCCACCGCGAAGGCGACCAGCAGCGGCACGGTGACGACAGACAGCAGGCTCACCACCGCCGTGAGCGACACCGACAGCGCCACCGCCCCGCCCGCCAGCTTCGTGATGATGTTCGAGGTCACGCCCCCCGGCGCGTAGGCGAGGATCATCACGCCCACCGCAAGCTCCGGCGGCAGCTCAAACACTTGTAACAACAGGAACGCGATCAGCGGCAGCAAGGCCACCTGCGCGACCGCGCCGATCAGGAACGCCTTGGGCATCCGCGCAACCCGCGCGAAGTCCGCCGGCATCAGTCCCAACCCCAACGAGAACATGATGAACGCCAGCGACAGCGGCAGAAACACCTCGATGAGCATGTCCGTCCCTCCCCTTTTCTTTTTGTCGGCAGAGAGTGCGGCGCGACGGCCCGCCGCACCAACCGAAAACCGCATGACGTTGGGGAAGGGCGATGCGCTCCGGTCCCGAAACCGCTTTAAGTTGCACCGCGGCAAGCCTTTCCCTTGAAACGAAGCAGCCCGTCCCGCAGGAATGACGCGATCGCAGCAACGACCCTCGGGAGACGCCCCCATGGCCACCAAGACCGCGAAAGACAACATCTTCTCCGACCGCATGCTGAGCCTCGGCCTCGCACGGGTGTCGGAGGCCGCGGCCATCGCGGCGGCCAAGCTCATCGGCTCGGGCGACGAAAAGGCCGCCGACCAGGCCGCCGTGGACGCGATGCGCACCCAGCTTAACATGCTCGACATCAAGGGCGTCGTGGTGATCGGCGAGGGGGAGCGGGACGAGGCGCCCATGCTCTATATCGGCGAGGAGGTCGGCTCCGGAAACGGCCCCGGCGTGGACATCGCCCTCGATCCGCTGGAGGGCACGACCCTCACGGCCAAAGACATGCCCAACGCGCTCGCCGTCATCGCCATGGGTCCGCGCGGTTCGATGCTGCACGCGCCCGACGTCTACATGGACAAGCTGGCGATCGGCCCGGGCTATCCCGACGGCCTCGTCACCCTCGACATGAGCCCCACCCAGCGCATCCAGGTCATGGCGGCGGCGAAAGGCACGACGACCGAAGGCGTGATGGTCTGCGTCCTCGAACGCCCCCGCCACCAGGACCTGATCGCCGAGATCCGCTCGACCGGCGCCCGGATCCGCCTCATCACCGACGGCGACGTGGCCGGCGTCATCCACTGCGCGGAGGCCGAAAAGACCGGGATCGACATGTATATGGGCTCCGGCGGCGCACCGGAGGGCGTGCTCGCGGCCGCAGCACTCAAGTGCATGGGCGGCCAGATGCAGGGCCGTCTCCTCTTCCGCAACGACGATGAACGAGGCCGGGCGGAGAAGGCCGGGATCACCGATCTCGACCGAATCTACGAGCGCGATGACATGGTGACCGAGCACGTGATCTTCTCGGCCACGGGCGTCACGGACGGCTCCGTCGTGCGCGGCGCCCGGCGCGACGGCGAGTATCTGGAGACGGAGACGATCCTGATGCGGTCGAAGACCGGCTCCGTCCGCCGCCTCTTCTACCGCCAGAAAAACCAGTAACCCGGGAAAAGTCCCCTCCACCTCCAAGGGGGAGGGTTAGGGAGGGGGCAGTCACCCGATCTACCCCCGATAATCCTCCGCCCGAAACCCGTCGCCGCCGCTCACATAGGTCTCGGCCCCCGGCACGATATCGGTGTTCTGCACCGCCACCACCTGCCAGCCAGCGGCGACCTTCCGCGCGACGAAAATCAGGATGTTCTGCCGATCCCCGGCGACCGAGCCATCCGGCGCATACTGCCCCGACAGCCGCGCCCGCCCATGCACCACGGCCACATCACCCAGCATCCGCACCTTCACCCGGCCAAAGCGTAGCACGCTGTCCCGAAAGAAAGTCGTCAGCCCGTAGTGATGCGCCTTTTCGATCGCCGCGCGGTCATGCCACCAGATCCCCACGACGTTCACGAAGTCCGCATCCTCGGCCATCAGCCCGGCCAGCGCCGCCGCATCCCGCGCCATCCACGCCTCGGCAAAGGCCGCGGGAATGTCCTCTGGGGTCTGGGGCAGCTCCATCATCTTCCACCTTGAACGAAAATATCCTCGCGCGGCAGCGCGAAACCGCGTCTCAGTTCACCTCCACCACCTTGCCGGGGTTGAGGATGTTGCCCGGGTCGAGCGCGCGCTTGATCTCGGCCATCACCTGCCAGCCCGCGCCGTGCTCGGCCTCCATGTAGCGCTTCTTGCCGATGCCAACGCCATGCTCTCCGGTCACGGTCCCGCCCATCCGCAGCGCCCGCTCGGCCATGGCGTGCGCGAGCCGCTTCGCTTCCGCCAGTTCACCCTCATGGCCCGGCTCGATCAGCAGGGCGGCATGGAAGTTCCCGTCGCCCACATGGCCAAGGATTGGCCCGGGAATGGCGCTCTGCGCGATCTCCGCCGCCGTCTCCGTCACCGCCTCCGCGAGGCGGGAGATCGGTACGCAGACATCGGTCGTCACCGCCCGGCAGCCGGGGCGCAGCGCCTTCACCGCGTAATATGCGTTGTGCCGCGCGTGCCAGAGGCGGTTTCGCTCCTCCTGAGCCGTCGACCAGCCGAAATCGCCGCCGCCGAACTCGGAGACGATCTCGCGCACCGTCTCCGCCTGCTCGGCCACCCCGGCCTCGGAGCCGTGGAACTCCATGAAGAGGTGCGGGGTCTCCGGCATGTCCCGCCTGTCCCAGGCATTGACCGCCCGCACGCACTCGGCATCGAGGAACTCGATCCGCGCCATCGGCACGCCCATCTGCATGGTCGCCTGCACCGCCGCCACGGCACTGTCGATATCGGGAAAGGCGCAGACCGCGCTCGCCGCCGCCTCCGGCTGGCCCTGCAGCCGCAGCGTCAGCTCCGTGATGATCCCCAGCGTCCCTTCGGAGCCGACGATCAGCTTCGTCAGGTCATACCCGGCGGAGGATTTCCGCGCCCGGCTGCCGGTATGAATCACCCGCCCGTCGGCCAGCACCACCTGCAGCCCCAGCACGTTCTCCCGCATCGTGCCGTAGCGCACGGCGGTGGTGCCCGAGGCGCGCGTCGCCGCCATCCCGCCCAGCGAGGCATTGGCGCCGGGATCGACCGGGAAGAACAGCCCCGTCGCGCGCAGTTCCTCGTTCAGCGCCTCGCGGGTGCAGCCGGGCTGCACGCGGCAATCCATGTCCTCGGCGTTCACCTCCAGCAACGCGGCCATCTCGCTCATGTCGAGGCTGATGCCCCCCTTCACCGCCAATGCATGCCCCTCCAGCGACGTTCCGGTCCCCCAGGGCACGATCGGGCAGCCATGCTCCGCGCAGGTCCGCGCGATCAGCGCCACCTCCTCCGTCGAGCGGGGGAAGACCACGGCGTCGGGCAGCACCTCGTCATAGTAGCTCTCGTTGGCGCCATGCAGCGCGCGCACGCTCTCCCCGGTCTGCACCCGGTCGCCGAGGGTCTTGCCCAGGGCCACGATCGCCGTTTCTATGCTCATGTCACTCCCCCGGTTTTCCGCGATCCTGCGAAGACCGCGGCCCCAAGTCAAAGGCTCCCGATGTCTCGTCCGCTCACCGGCCATGACGGCCCCTACGCCGCCCCCTTCGAGACCTCCGAGCAGACCGTGCCGCCCGAGTGGATCGACTATAACGGCCACATGAATGTCGCCTACTACACGATGGCGATCGACCGGGCGCAGGACGAGCTGCAGGACGTCCTCGGCCTCGGCGAAGCGCATGCGAAGGCCGACCGCATGGGGCCCTACGTGCTGCAGACCCACATGCACTATCTGGGCGAGATGCTGGAGGGCGCGACCTTTCACGGCCGGTTCCTCCTGCTCGACCACGACACGAAGCGGATGCACATCTGGGCCGAACTGGTGAGCGAGGGCGAGGTCCGCGCGACCTCCGAGCTCATGGTGATGAACGTCGATCTGGACGCCCGCCGTGGCGCGCCGTTCCCCGACTGGGCGCTGAAGCGGCTGGAGCGGATGAAGGCCGACCACGCCGCCGTGCCCCACCCGCCCCGCATCGGCGCGCCTCTCGGATTGCGACGGTAGGGGATCGCCGCCCCAATCCACGACAGGCCCCGGATCAGGTCCGGGGCGGTAAGATGCAGAAGAACCCTACCGCCCGGCGGCCCCAAGAACTATCGGCACCCCGGCGCTGCCCCTTCGATAAATGTCCGCACGCTGTCCAGCGTCGGGGCCTGCCCTCGGAACGGTTCGCCCAGCGCGCCGAGGATGCTCAGGTGGCCGACGCCGCGATAGATCTCCAGCCGCACACGGTTGCCGCCCTTGCGCAGGGCCTTCGCGAAGCTCTCCGCCTGCTCGACGTCCACGATGTTGTCCCGCGCACCGTGCAACAGCAGCGTGGGCGGCGCCTCACCCGCACCGAAGTTCACCGGCTGGCTGGCGTCCCGCGTCGCCTCCGGGAAGATCGCACCGAACCGCGGCCCCTCGATCGGCAGGAAGTCATACGCTCCCGCAATCCCGACGAAGCCTGCCACGGACCCGCACGGATCGCTCCCCAAAGCTGCCAGATAGTGGGGGTCATGCACGATCAGCGCCCCGATATGCGCGCCCGCGGAATGCCCCACCAGCCAGACCGGCGCGCCGCCCGCCACGTCGCGGCGCACCGCTTCGACCACGGCAGCCACGTCCTCCACGAAGGTCGGGAACACCACCCGCGGCGCGAGGCGGTAGTTCGGCACTGCGACCCGCCAGCCCTCCGCCGCCAGCGCCGTGCCGATAAAGCGGTAGAAGCGCTTGTCCCCCGCCGACCACGCGCCGCCCTGCACGAAGACGACCACCGGCCCCTCCCCGCCCGGATCGTAGAGGTCGTAGCGCTGCCGCAGCTCCGGCCCGTAGGCCACGTCCCGCGTCTCCACCACGCCCTCGACCCCCGCCCGCGCGTTCACGAAGTCGATGGGCGAGCACCCGGCCAGCGCCAGCACCACACACAGCCATTTCCACATCGTCAGATCACCCGGAACAGAAGCCAGACCGTGCCCCCGGTGAAGAGATAGCCCGCCAGCGCCAGAAGCCCGTCCCGCCCGATCAGCGCGAGCCCGAAGGCGAAGATCGCCGCGGCCGCGGGCAGCATGGCGAAGGGAATGAAGCCCAGGAAGTAGATCGAGAAGGCGAGCGCCGCGCAGATCAGCGAGATCACGATGCGCGCGGGCCAGCTTCGCACCAGAAAGACGAGGCGCTGCTTCAGCAGGCTGTCCACCCGGCGCGCATAGGGCCGCGCCCAACTCAGCGCGCCCTTCAGCCGGTCATACCCGACATCGCGGTTGGCGATGAACTTCGGCAGCCAGATCCCCTTCTGCCCCACCCAGCTCTGCACGATGAAGATCAGCATCAGCGTGGCGGCCACATCGGGAAGGCCCGGGATCCCGCCGACGAAGGGGATCAGCAAGACGCCCGACAGGAGGGTGAGCAGCACACCGAGCGGGCGATCCTCGAAGGCGTGGACCAGCGCGCCGACCGTGGTGCCCTCCTGATCCACGGTCTCTCCGAAATCGTCGAGGACATCTTCCAGCGGTCGGGTTCGATCGGGCATGTCCTCTCCTTGCACGAACAACGCGTCAGAGATGTGAACGGGCGCGCGGCGGCTCAAGGACGGATTTGCAGCTTCCCGTCAGGTAGATGCGGGTGAGGCGGTTCGGGCGTCTCGGCCTCCGGGCTTGCCCTGCCCGTTGCCCATACACGCCCAACCAAAGCCGGGCGAGCGCGTGCCCGTGGGATGGCGCCCCCGCCCTGCGGACGACGCACTTTATGCCTGCAAGGTCGTTGCTACCTGCGAACCGAGCACGCTGCCGCAAAGCGCCAGCCCGCCGGAACGGGCAGGCGCTCGCCCGGCGCCTTCGGCTTGATTCCGGGCGGTTCGTCCCCGTGGCAACCGTGCTCACGCGCCGCCGGATCGAGGGAAGCACCCGAACCCAAAAGCCCCGATCCCAAAAAGCCCGCGCGCAACGCTTGCGCCACACCCGCCGCCCCCGTAAACCACCGCCAATTTGCCCGCACCCGACCCGGAGTCGCCCTCATGCCAAAGCGCACCGATATCTCCTCGATCCTCATCATCGGAGCGGGGCCCATCGTGATCGGGCAGGCATGCGAGTTCGACTATTCCGGCGCCCAGGCCTGCAAGGCCCTGCGGGAGGAGGGCTACCGCGTCATCCTCGTCAATTCCAACCCCGCCACGATCATGACCGATCCGGGCATGGCGGACGCCACCTATATCGAGCCGATCACCGCCGAGGTCGTCGCGAAAATCATCGAGAAGGAGCGGCCCGACGCCCTCCTCCCCACCATGGGCGGGCAGACGGGCCTCAATACCGCGCTCGAACTCGACGATCTCGGCGTGCTGGAGAAGTTCGGCGTTGAGCTGATCGGCGCCAAGCGCGCCGCCATCGAGATGGCCGAGGACCGCAAGCTTTTCCGCGAGGCGATGGACCGGCTGGGCCTCGAAAACCCCAAGGCGACCATCGCAAACAGCTTCGACGAGGCGATGGAGGCCCTGCCCCATGTGGGCCTCCCCGCCATCATCCGCCCCGCCTTCACGCTCGGCGGCACCGGCGGCGGCGTCGCCTACAACCGCGAGGACTACGAGACCATCTGCCGGAGCGGCCTCGACGCCTCCCCCGTCTCCCAGATCCTGATCGACGAGAGCCTGCTGGGCTGGAAGGAGTACGAGATGGAGGTCGTCCGCGACAAGGCGGACAACGCGATCATCATCTGTTCCATCGAGAACGTGGATCCGATGGGCGTCCACACCGGCGACTCCATCACCGTCGCCCCCGCCCTCACGCTGACCGACCGCGAATACCAGATGATGCGCAATGCCAGCATCGCCGTGCTGCGCGAGATCGGGGTGGAGACCGGCGGCTCCAACGTGCAATGGGCCGTGAACCCGGAGAACGGCCGCATGGTCGTGATCGAGATGAACCCGCGGGTGTCTCGGTCGTCGGCTCTGGCGTCCAAAGCCACGGGTTTCCCGATCGCCAAGATCGCGGCGAAGCTCGCCGTCGGCTACACGCTTGACGAGCTGGACAACGACATCACCGGGGTCACTCCTGCCTCCTTCGAGCCGACCATCGACTATGTCGTCACCAAGATCCCCCGCTTCGCCTTCGAGAAGTTCCCGGGCTCCGAACCGAACCTGACCACCGCCATGAAGTCCGTGGGCGAGGCCATGGCCATCGGCCGGACCTTCCATGAGAGCGTGCAGAAGGCGCTCGCCAGCATGGAAACCGGCCTCACCGGCTTTGACGAGATCACCTTCGACGGGCGCGAGGCTCTGGTTGCCGAGCTCTCCAAGCAGACCCCCGACCGGCTCCGCGTCATCGCGCAAGGGATGCGCGAAGGCCTGGGCGATGACGAGATCCAGGCGCTCACCTCCTTCGACCCGTGGTTCCTCGCCCGCATCCGCGAGATCGTGGAGGAGGAGGCGCAGATCGCCGCCAGCGGCCTGCCCGAGACCACGGCCGGCATGCGCCGGATCAAGATGATGGGCTTCACCGACGCCCGCCTTGCCCACCTCACCGGCCAGTCCGAAACCGACGTGCGCCACCACCGCCATCGGCTCGACGTGCGCGCGGTCTTCAAGCGCATCGACACCTGCGCCGCCGAGTTCGAGGCACAGACCCCCTACATGTACTCGACCTACGAGGCCGACATGATGGGCGAGGTCGAGTGCGAGGCCCGGCCCACCGACGCCAAGAAGGTCGTCATCCTCGGCGGCGGCCCCAACCGCATCGGCCAGGGCATCGAGTTCGACTATTGCTGCTGCCACGCCTGCTTCGCGCTCACGGACGCGGGCTACGAGACCATCATGGTCAACTGCAATCCGGAAACGGTGAGCACCGATTACGACACCTCCGACCGCCTCTATTTCGAGCCGCTGACGCTGGAGCACGTCCTCGAAATCCTGCGGGTGGAGCAGGAAAACGGCAGCCTGCAAGGCGTCATCGTCCAGTTCGGCGGCCAGACCCCGCTCAAGCTCGCCAACGCGCTGGAGGCCGAGGGCATCCCGATCCTCGGCACCTCGCCCGACGCGATCGATCTCGCCGAGGATCGCGAGCGGTTCCAGGCGATGCTCAACGAGCTGGGTCTCAAGCAACCGCGCAACGGCATCGCGTCGTCGGCCGCGGAGGCCATGCGCATCGCGGACGAGGTCGGCTACCCGCTGGTCATCCGCCCCTCCTACGTGCTGGGCGGGCGCGGCATGGAGATCGTGCGCGATACTGCGCATCTGGAACGCTACATCGCCACCGCCGTGCAGGTCTCCGGCGACAGCCCGGTCCTGCTGGATTCCTACCTTGCCGGTGCGGTGGAGGTCGACGTGGACTGCCTCAGCGACGGCACCCGCGTGCACGTCGCCGGCGTGATGGAGCATATCGAGGAGGCCGGCGTCCATTCCGGCGACAGCGCCTGCTCGCTGCCCCCGCATTCGCTCGACGCCGCCACTGTGGCCGAGTTGAAGCGGCAGGCTGAGGCGATGGCCCTGAAGCTGAACGTCGTCGGCCTGATGAACGTGCAGTTCGCGATCAAGGACGGCGAGATCTTCGTGCTGGAGGTTAACCCCCGCGCCTCGCGCACCGTGCCCTTCGTGGCGAAGGCCGTGGGCTCGCCTATCGCCTCCATCGCCGCACGGCTGATGGCGGGTGAGGCCCTCGACGCCTTCGAGCTGAAACCCGCCGAAACCCCGCATATTGCGGTCAAGGAGGCGGTCCTGCCCTTCGCCCGCTTCCCCGGCGTCGATACCCTGCTCGGCCCGGAGATGCGGAGCACCGGCGAGGTCATGGGCCTCGACACCTCCTTCGAACGCGCCTTCCTCAAGGCCCAGCTCGGCGCGGGCGTGGACTTGCCGCGGGAGGGCACCGCCTTCATCTCGATCAAGGACGCCGACAAGGGCGCCGCGATGCTGGAGGCGGCGCAAACCGTCGCGGGTCTCGGGTTCGAGATCGTGGCCACCACCGGCACCGCTGCATGGCTTGCGCAGAACGGCGTGACGGCGACGAAGGTCAACAAGGCGCATGAGCCGCGCCCCAACATCGTGGACGCGATGAAGGACGGCACCGTCGCCCTCGTGATGAACACCACCGAGGGTGCGCAGTCGATCGCAGACAGCCGCGACATCCGCCGCGTCGCCCTGAACGACAAGATCCCCTACTACACCACCGCCGCCGGGGCCCGCGCAGCAGCGCTCGCCATGCGCAATCGCCTCGATGGTGAGATTGCGGTGATGCCGATCCAGGGGCTTGGCGCGGCCTGAAGGCTGCGTCCTCGGCCCTGTGCCGGTGCTTCAGGTCACTTTTGAGATCGGGTTAACAGACCACCGCACGGTGCTGCGGTGCACAGGTGTCATACGCTCTGTGCGCGCAAATCACACGCGTTTCATACGCTCCTTCAGAGCCCGAATGACGTCACGGCAATTCAGCGGGTCGTCGGCGTGGGGGCGGTGGGTCAGAACGTGTGTTGCACGCGGGTGTGGCGTGTCCGCACCGCTCTCCACGATGCGCAGCGGGACATAGCGACCGCCCGCCAGCCGCGCGTAGATCGCCACCGCACCTGGCGCCGGGACGTGTAAGCCCCTGACCTCGAAGCGGAAACGCATCCCATCTTCGCCATCGAGCCAGATGGCGCCGAGATGATCCGCCCGGGTCTCCTCGTTCGAGAAGTCGAACAAAACCTGCCCATTTCCTTGCCTGTTATCCCACAAGGTTTGGACCTAGGGCGGTTTGTGTCAACCACATATTGCGATAGTGTCGCAGCCAATTTCCGGATTCGAGAAACTCCCAACAATGGCAAAGCTTTACTTCAACTACTCGACGATGAATGCCGGCAAGAGCACGATCCTGTTGCAGGCCAGTTACAACTACCGCGAGCGCGGCATGGACACGCTTCTCCTCACGGCTGATCTGGATCGCCGCGCGGGGCACGGCACCATCGCCTCCCGCATTGGAATCGCCTCGGATTCAGAGACTTACGTGCCCGAGGACGATCTCTTCGCCCGAGTCGCGGAGCGGCTGGAGGAACGCACCCTCGCCTGCATCTTCGTCGACGAGGCGCAGTTCCTGACCAAGGAGCAGGCCTGGCAACTCGCCCGCGTGGCCGACGATCTGGGCGTGCCGGTAATGGCCTTCGGGCTGCGGGTGGACTTCCGCGGGGAGCTCTTTCCGGGCTCCGCGACGCTGCTGGCGCTGGCGGATTCCTTGAGGGAAATCAGGACGATCTGCCATTGCGGGCGCAAGGCGACGATGGTGATCCGGCAGGATGAGAACGGGCGGACGCTGACCGATGGCGAGCAGGTGCAGATCGGCGGCAACGAGACCTACGTGTCGCTCTGCCGGAAGCATTGGCGGGAGGAGACGAGGAACTAGCCCCCCCCCCTCACGGGGAACTAGCCCCCCCCTCCCTGGCCCTCCCCCCGCGGGGGAGGGGACGACAGTTAGGGCACGTATTTCTGTACGAAGCCCACGACCCGCTTCAC
Organism: Pontivivens ytuae; assembly: GCF_015679265.1. NCBI lineage: Bacteria > Pseudomonadati > Pseudomonadota > Alphaproteobacteria > Rhodobacterales > Paracoccaceae > Pontivivens > Pontivivens ytuae. Next base: position 2,768,169 of record NZ_CP064942.1, on the reverse strand, counting down.
CGTGTCGTTCTCGAAGAGCCGCGGCACGTAGTATTGCCCCGCCGCGCGCTTCGTGACCTCGGTCATCGTCGGGTACGGTGAGACCATCGAGGTCAGCGCCGAGATCTTCAGCCCGTTCGCGATCGCCAGCGCATAAGGTTGTATGAGCTCACCCGCGCGCATCCCGACCATGGAGGCGCCAACGGGTTTTCCCTTGTGCACCATGACCTTGATGAGCCCCTCGGTCCGTTTCTCCGCCTGAGCGCGGTCGTTCTCGGCAAACTTGAAGCGGAGCACCTCGACACCTGCGCCGTGCCGCTTCTTCGCCTGCGCCTCCGTCAGGCCGACCTGCGCGATCTCCGGGTCGGTATAGGTCGCCCACGGGATGTGGTCGCTTTTCGCCTTCGAGGGCAGGCCGAACAGCATGGACTTGATGATCACCGTGGCGTCGTAGCTCGCCTTGTGTGTGAACTGCAGCCCGCCGGTCACATCGCCGATGGCGTAGACGCGCTTGTTCGAGGTCTTCAGCCCCTCGTCCACCTTGATCGCGCGGTCATACTTCACACCCGCCTTGTCGAGGTCGAGGCTATCGACATTGGCCTTCCGCCCCACCGCGACCAGCAGGTGCGAGCCGGTGACGGAGCGGCCATCCTCGGCGCTCACGGTCACGCCGCCCTCGGGCGAGACCGTGACCACCTTGAACCCCTCCTCGATTTCGACGCCGTCCGCGCGGATCCGCTCCAGCGCGATGGCGGTGATCTCGGGATCGTCCTTGTTGAGGACCTTGTCACCCTCAACCACCGTCACCGGCACGCCGAGGCGGGCATGGGCCTGCGCCATTTCCATCCCGATGGGGCCGCCGCCGATGATGACCAGCCGGGACGGCGTCTCGCGCAGATCGAACAGCGTCTCGTTGGTCAGGTAGTCCACCTGATCGAGCCCCTCGATCGGCGGCACCAGCGGGGAGGAGCCGGTGGCGATGACGAAGCGCCGCGCCTCGATCACCGTATCGCCGGCCTGCACCTCGGTCTCGGAGATGAAGCGGCCGTACTCGGTGATCACGTTGACGCCCAGGCCCTCGAACCGCTCTACGCTGTCATGGGGCGCGATGGCGCCGATGACCTCGTGCACGTGATCCTTCACTGCGGCGTAGTCGACCTGCGGCGTCACGTTGGCGATGCCGAAGGCCGCGGAGTGCGCTTGCGCATGGGCGTAGTGTGCGGCGGAGATCATCGCCTTCGACGGCACGCAGCCGTAGTTCAGGCAGTCGCCCCCCATCTTGCCGCCTTCGAGCAGCGTCACGCTGGCGCCCATCTGGACGGCTCCGGCTGCGACGGACAGGCCTCCGGAGCCTGCACCGAGGATGCAGATATCGGTCTTGATGCGGTTCATCTGATTATTCCTCGACAGGCAGGGCGGACTTACCGCGGATGGCCTTGATGACGATGGGAAGCGCCGCGAGGGCACAGAGACCCAGGATCGGCCCGATGATGTGCGGCTCGAAGATGATGCCGAGGTTCGGGCTTTCCCCACGGGCAAAGACCTCGCCGAGACCCACGCCGACCCACGTGTAGACGACAGAGCCCGGCATGATGCCGAAGAAGGTGGTGAACGCGTAGTTGCGCAGCTTCACGCCGACCAGCGCCGGGATGAGGTTCGCGGCGAAGAACGGGATCGCGGGCACGAGGCGCATGAGAAAGAGCACGCTGATCTCGTTCTCGTTGAGCGCCTTCTTCATCTTGGCGACCGTGCCGCCGGAGGCATCCATCTTCGCGGCGAGCGTCTCCCCCAGGCCCGCCTTCGCGGCAAGGAAGATCGCGATGGCGCCGATCGTGGCCCCCGTCACAGACAACAGCACTCCGCCGACAAGGCCAAAGAGGAAGCCCCCCGTCAGCGTCATGATCGCCGCCCCGGGCAAGGAGAAGGCGACGACGACGATGTAGGCGACCACGTAGACGCCGGCGGCGAGCACGTAGTTCGCATCGCGCCAGGCGATCAGCGCCTCGCGGTTTTCACGCAACGTGTCGAAGGTGAGATAGTCGCGCAGGAAGATGAAGCCGAGCACCGCCACCGCCAGGATGGCGATCAGCGGCAGTGCGCGCTTGAGGTCGAAGCCTTGCTTGGGGTCGGACATGGGCCGGTCCTCCGGTCGGGGGTGAGCGTTTCGGGTCGGCCCACATCTGCGCGGCTTCGGCAGGCGGTGGAAGAGGCCTCACGCCGGGTTGACCCTGCACCGCCATTTGTTTCAAAGCAGGGCTCCGACAAATCCGTGAGCGGGGAATTGACTTCACCCGGACCGCGCCGTAACAGGGCGGCTCACGAGAATTCGGGGTGACGAATCCGCCTATTGCTGGCGTCGGCACCCGCGCGGGGGACGTCCTCGCGGCATGACGAGGGCGCCCGAGCGGCGCAAGGAGAGACGAGATGAAGCGCACCTTTCAGCCGAGCAACCTAGTCCGCAAGCGGCGCCACGGCTTCCGCGCCCGCATGGCGACGAAGAACGGCCGCAAGATTCTGAACGCGCGCCGCGCGCGGGGCCGCAAGAGCCTCAGCGCCTGATCCGGACCTGATCCGATGACCCAGCCGCCGAAGGCTCCGCTCGTGCAGCCGGAGCCTCCGGCGGCTTTGTCGTGGGCGGATGTCGGCGTGATGCGCAAGCGGCGGGACTTCCTGGCCGCGGCCCGCGCACGGCGGCAGGCGATGCCCTCGATGGTGGTGCAGGCTCGCAGGCGGCGGCAGGACGAACCGTCCGAGACCGCGGTGCGCATCGGCTATACCTGCTCCAAGAAGGTCGGCAACGCGGTCGCCCGCAACCGCGCGAAGCGCCGCTTGCGCGAGGCAGCGCGTCTGGTGCTGCCCGGCCTCGCCCGGCCCGGCTGGGATTACGTGCTGATCGGGCGGCGCGACGTGACGGCGGCGCGGCCCTTTGAACTGCTGAAATCCGACCTAGCGGCGGCGCTTGCGAAGGTGCACGGATGACGCCGCTCGCCCACGTCCTCGCCCTGCCCGTCCGGGCCTACCGCGCCGTCTTCTCGCCCTGGGTCGGGCACAACTGCCGCTACCAACCGACATGCTCCGCCTACGCTCTGCAGGCGCTGGAAAAGCACGGCGCCTTGCGCGGCGGTTGGCTCGCCCTGCGCCGCATCGGGCGCTGTCACCCATGGGGCGGCTTCGGCATCGACAACGTCCCGGACTGACCGACAGTACCCACTCGGGGCGCTGCCCCGAGACCTGGGCTCCGCCCGTCCGGGCCTGAACCCCCGGGATACTTCGAGACAGATGAAGGAGGGCCGCATATCGGTCGGGCCTTCCTCGTCGCATCGGGCGTGCCTACTTAACGGAGGTATTGGAGCACCGGAGACGACCGATGCGTGTCGAGCTGACCTGCCATATCGACGCTCCGCCGGACGAGGTCTGGCGGCTGTTGCAGAGGTCGGCCCTGCTTGAGCACATAGCGGCGCCACTCGTCGTGTTCCGGCCGATCGATGGCCCGTTTCCGGAGCACTGGTCGCCCGGGCGTTATCGGGCGTGGATGCTGCTCGTCGGCGTTCTGCCGATGGGGCGGCAATGGATCGACATCAGCTTTCCCGACGAGTTCACCCTGCGCGACAACGGCGCGGGCGATCTGGTGCGGCGGTGGGATCACTGGATCTTCGTCGAGGCGGAGGGGAATGGTACACGCTACACTGACCGGGTCGATGTGGAGGCGGGCCTGCTGACGCCGTTCATCTGGTTCTTCGCCCGCGTCTTCTACGCCCATCGCCAGCGTCGCTGGCGGGCGCTGGCCGCCGATGGGTTCCGCGCCTTCGCGACGTAGAACGGCCCGGCGCATCGTGCACCGGGCCGCCTGCTGCCCTGCGGTCCGGCCTGCGGCGGCTGCCGTCGGGCCGGACCGGCGGAGCGGAGCTCAGAAAAGGGCCCGGCGCAGGGCCGTGATGAAGCCGTGGGCCGTGCGGGAGCGCTCGCGATGCGCGCGCTCCAGAGCTTCGTGCAGGCTCATGGGCTTTGCGGTTTCGTCGAGGTAGCGGCTGTCGAGACTGTCGAACATCTTAACTCTCCTGATCCGGGGCGGCGGGGCGCCGCGCTGTCTTGAGACTGAATATGCTGACGGATCGCCTCTCCGACAAACGAGTCTTTCTTCCGGGTCGGATAAGCTATATTTAACTGAGCCATGCCGGATCGCCTGCCACCGCTCACCGCCCTGCGCGCCTTCGAGGCCGCCGCCCGCCACATGTCGTTCCGCGATGCGGCCGATGAGCTCGCAGTCACGCCTGCGGCCCTCAGCTATCAGATCAAGAGCCTGGAGGAGCATCTGGGCGCGCCGCTCTTCCGCCGTCTCAACCGCGCCGTGGAGCTGACGGAGGCGGGGCGCGCACTACTACCGGGCGCGAGCGAGGGCTTCGATCAGCTCAGGCTGGCCTGGCGCGCGACGCGACGGATCGTCGATGACACGACACTGACGATCACCGCCGGGCCGGGCTTCACGGCGAAGTGGCTGGCGCCCCGCATGTTCTCCTTTGCCCAGGCGAACCCGGATATCGACCTGCGCGTCTCGGCCTCGTTGCGGATCATGGACCTGCCGCGGGACGAGATCGACGTCGCGATCCGCTTCGGGCGCGGGCAGGACGAGGGACTGTTCTCGACACCCCTGCTCGACGAATGGGTCTCCCCGATCATGGTGCCGGAGATCGCGGAGCGGGTGCGGCGGCCGGAGGATCTTCTGAACGAGACGCTGATCCACGACGACAGCCTGAACTTCCTCAACCCCTGGCCCGGCTGGGCGCTTTGGCTGGAGACCGCGGGTGTCACCGCCAGCAACCTCCATGGCCCGAGCTTCAGCCAGGCGGATCACGCAGTGGACATGGCGCTGGAGGGTTCGGGCGTGGTGCTGGGCCGAGCCTCGCTCTGCGATCGCTACCTGATGTCGGGGCGGCTGGTGGCCCCCTTCAGGCTGTCGCTCGCGACGGAGGCGCATTACCGCTTCATCTGTCAGGAGGGGGCGGAGGAGCGGCCGATCATCGCCCGCTTCCGCGCCTGGCTGGAGGAGGAGATCAAGCCGACCGCCGCCCTCGCCGACACGCGCGAGATCGTCCGCTTCTGACCCCTTTCCCTTTGCCGCGCGCCTGCCTACCTTCGCGCCGACGGAGGTGCGCCATGAAGATCGGCATTCTGGAAACGGGCGAGGTCGCGGGCAAGCTCGGCGAGGATCACGGGCAGTATCCCCCGATGTTCGAGGCTCTGCTGGGCGCGGCCGACCCCGGCCTCCGCTTCGAGACCATCCGCGTCGTCGCGGGCGAGATGCCGGAGAGCCCAGGGCAATGCGACGGCTGGCTCGTCACCGGCTCGCGCCACGGGGTTTATGACAATCTGCCGTGGATCGAGCCGCTGAAGAGCTTCCTGCGCGACTGCATCGCGGCGCGCGTGCCGGTGGCGGGCATCTGCTTCGGCCACCAGATCCTGGCCGAGGCCATGGGTGGCAAGGTCGTCAAATCCGACCGCGGCTGGGGCGTCGGCGTCCATGCCTACGAGGTGCAGGCGCAGCCCTCCTGGATGGAGGGGCTGGGCGAGATGTTCGCCGCCCGCGCGGTGCACCAGGACCAGGTCGTCGAGCGGCCGGAGAACGCGACGGTGCTGGCGAGCTCGGCCTTCTGCGACTACGCCGCCCTCGTCTACGGTGATATCGAGCGGCCTGCGGCGATCAGCGTCCAGCCGCATCCCGAGTTCACTGCCGAGTTCGTGGGCGACATCATCCACAAGCGCATCGGCGACACGATCCCGACCGAGACCGGGGAGATCGGGCTCGCGAGCCTCGCGCAGCCCGTGCACAACGCCGAGTGGGGCCGCTGGATCGCCCGCTTCTTCCGCGACGCGGCGACGTGAAGGCGACGCTGATCGGCAGCGGCGCGGTCGCGCTGTGGGCGACGCTGGCGCTGTTCACCGTGATGGCGGAGCCCGTGCCGCCTTTCCAGCTCACCGCGATCTGCTTCGCCATCGGAGGACTGATCGGCGTGGCCTGGACGCTCGCCGGCCGCGGCTTCGGGGTGCTCAAGGGGCTCGGCTGGCCGGTCTGGGCGATCGGGATTGGAGGCCTTTTCGGCTACCACTTCTTCTACTTCACGGCGCTCAGGAATGCGCCGCCGGCGGAGGCCGGGCTGATCGCCTATCTCTGGCCACTGCTGATCGTGCTCTTCTCAGGCCTCCTGCCCGGGGAGCGGTTGCGGCTCGGCCATGTCGTAGGCGCGCTCATCTCCTTCGCCGGGGCGCTGGTGCTACTGGCGCAGGCCGATCTCAGCTTCTCCGGCGAGCACGCAGTGGGCTACGGCGCCGCGATCCTCTGCGCGCTGCTCTGGTCGGGCTACTCGGTGCTGTCGCGGCTTGTGGGCAGTGCGCCCACCGAAAGCGTCGCGCTCTTCTGCCTCGCCACCGCGGTGCTCTCGACCGGAGCGCATCTGGCGCTGGAGGAAACCGTCTGGCCCAACGGCCTGCGCGGCTGGGCGGGTGTCCTGCTGCTCGGCCTCGGCCCGGTGGGCGCGGCCTTCTACCTGTGGGACATCGGGGTGAAGAAGGGGGATATCCAGTTGCTCGGCACCGCCTCCTACGCGGCGCCCCTGCTCTCGACCCTGTTGCTGGTGGTGACGGGTGCGGCCCCCGCGACTGTGACGCTCGCGGTCAGCGCGCTCCTCGTGACCGGCGGGGCGGTGATCGCCGCCCGCGCCGGGAGGGGCGTCAGGCCCGGCCGCTCAAGCGCGTGATCTCTTCCTTCAAGCGCAGCTTCTGCCGCTTCAACTCGCTCAGGCGCAGGGAATCGGTCCCCGGATTTCGCTGCGCGGTCTCGATCGATTTGGACAGTGTCTCGTGCTTTTTGCGAAGCTCGGTCACGTGCGCGTTCAGACTCATGCGGGTCGTCCTCCTCTTCTCTCTCAACCCTTCTAATCTGGGGCGAGAGGAGGTGAATTGTCAGGGCTGATTTTGCGGACGATTCGACTTAAGCTTCGCCCAGACTCAGGCTTGCCCCCTCAGTCAGTATCCGTTCCGCCACCGCTGTGAAGTCCGGCGCGTCCGCTATATGGCGCTCGCCCTCATGCACGATGAGCGGTGCCAGAAGGCGCAGCGGCGCCCGCCCACCCTTGGTCGCTTGCACGATCACCCGCCCCGCATCGCGGCCCGTCCGGGGCGCCAGCGGCAGCACGAGGATACCGCCCGCGCGCCCCTCCAACGGCGCGATGATGCCCGCCAGCCGCTCCGCCCGGTGGATCAGGGTGAGCGTGCCGCGCGGCTTCAACCGGCGCAGAGCCGCGTCGATCCACGTGGCGAGCGGCGTCGCCTCGCGGTTGGCCGTGTCCCGGCCCGCATCTGGCGAGGGCAGGCTGTCGGTGGCGAAGTAGGGCGGGTTCGCGATCACGTGATCGAAGCTCCGGCCCCGCAGCTCCGCGGGCATCTCGGCGAGGTCGCCCTCCACCACCTCGCCGTCCAGCCCGTTCTCCGCCAGGTTCCGCCGCGCGAGCGCCGCATAGCCTGGCTGCAGCTCCAGCCCCGTCAGCGCGGCCCCCGTCCGCCAGCCCAGACAGCAAAGCGCCGCTCCGGCCCCGCAGCCGAGCTCCAACACGCTCTCCCCATCTCGCGCCGGGCACGCCGCCGCCAGCCACACCGGATCCGTCGCCGCGCGGTAGCCCCGCCGCGGCTGGTGCAGCATCACCCGCCCGCCCAGAAAGGCGTCGCGCGTAAGTTCATGCTCGGAAAACCCGCTCACCGCCGGCTCGGCTCGATCCCGTTATCGGTGAGGATCGCACGGGCCTGGAACGCTTTTTCCCGCGCCACCATCATCCGGCGCGGCAATATGCCGATAGAGCCCTCGAGCACGCTCATGTGGACGTCCAGCACGAAGGAGTCTATCTCTTCGGCGCTCAGCAGCGCCTGGGCGAAGCTCAGTGTCACGGGGTCGTTGGTGCGCAGGATCTCTTCCATGCCATCGGTCTATCCCGGGTCCCCCCACCCGTCCACACCCGCGCCGGCGGGGCCTGCCAGGATATCGATGTGACCACCCCCATCACCGCGCTCCAGTCCCTGCTCGCTCCGAAGATGGAGGCCGTCAACGCACTGATCGCCACCCGCATGGCGAGCGAGAACGCCCCCCGCATTCCGGAGGTCACGGCCCACCTGATCGGCGCGGGCGGCAAGCGGGTGCGCCCGCTGATGGTGCTCGCCGCCGCCGATCTCTGCGACTATGCGGGCGATCATGACGTGCGGCTGGCCGCGACGGTGGAGTTCATCCACACCGCGACCCTGCTCCACGACGATGTGGTGGATGAGAGCGAGCAGCGCCGCGGGCGGCCCACGGCGAACCTGCTCTGGGACAACCCGTCGAGCGTGCTGGTCGGCGACTACCTCTTCGCCCGGTCCTTCCAGCTGATGGTCGAGACTGGCTCCTTGCGCGTCCTCGACATCCTCTCGAACGCCGCGGCCGTGATTGCGGAGGGCGAGGTGCTCCAGCTCTCGGTCGCGCGCAATCTCGCTACGGATGAGGAGACGTATCTCAAGGTGATCCGCGGCAAGACCGCGGCCCTCTTCGCCGCAGCCTCCGAAGTCGGCGGCGTGATCGCGGGCACCTCGGAGGCGAAGGTCGACGCCCTGCGCACCTATGGCGACGCGCTCGGCATCGCCTTCCAGATCGCCGACGACCTGCTGGACCTGACCGGCGACGACATCGGCAAGAACACGGGCGACGACCTGCGCGAGGGCAAGCTGACCCTGCCTGTGATCCGCGCCGTCGCGGGCGCCGATTCCGAGGAACGCGCCTTCTGGGACCGCGTCATCGCGCGCGGCAGGTACCAGGACGGCGACCTCGAGCAGGCGCTCGACCTCATGACCCGCCATGACGCGATCGAAACGACGCGCAAGACAGCGCTAGACTGGTCCGCGCGGGCGAAGGACGCGCTCGACCTGTTCCCGGAGGGCGAGATGCGCGACACGCTGCGCGCCCTCGCCGACCATGTGGTGGTCCGCCTGCTCTGACGCGCCCGCGCCTTCATCTGTCCCGAAATATCCCCGCCGGAGGCAAACGCGCCCTCAACCGGACGCCGCGATCGCCGTCGGCATGACCCACCAGCCCGGATGCGCGCGGCGCAACGTCTCCGCCGCCGCCAGCGCCTCGGCGTCACTGCCAAACAGCGCAAAGCAGGTCGCACCAGAGCCCGACATCCGGGCCAGCGCGGCACCGGGTAGCGCTGCCAGTTCTGGCAAGACCTGATCGAGCACCGGCGCAACCGCCCGCGCCGGGGCCTCCAGATCGTTGCGCTGCTCTCGCAGCCAGCCCGCGAAGTTATGGAAATCGGTAAACCGCTCAGGCAGGTCTATCGGCCGCCCGAAGCGCTCCAGCCGGGCGAAGACCCGCGCCGTCGCGACCGGCACGCCGGGATTGACCAGCACCAGCCAAGCCGGAGGCAAAGCCGGCGCCACACTCAGCTCCTCACCGATCCCCCGCATCCTTTGGGGCGCCGCGGACAGGCACACGGGCACATCGGCGCCGAGCGCAGTAAGCGTCGCCGCTTCTGGCAGTGCGCCGCCATTCATCCGCGCTAGCAGCCGCACAGCCGCCGCCGCATCCGCCGAGCCGCCGCCGATGCCGGAGGCGACCGGCAGGTTCTTCCACAGCCGCAGCGCCGCCCCCGGCCCACCCATCCGCTCGGCCGCGCGCAGCACGAGGTTGTCGCCGCCTGCATCCAACGCCGAGCCGAACGGCCCGTCCAGCGTCAGAGACAGGGTCGAGGCGGGCTCCGCCTCCAGCACGTCACCGCATTCGGCAAACACCACGAGGCTGTCGAGCACGTGCAAACCATCGGGCCGCCGCCCGGTCACGTGGAGCGTCAGGTTGATCTTGGCGCGGGCCAGTTCCCGCAACGGCGCAGCCGTCACGGGTTACTCGGCAACCTCGAGCGGGGCGTCGCCCACGCCGTTCGCCTCTTCCTCCTGCAGCACCACGTCGAGACCGACATCGAGCTTGCGCAGGATGCGGGCCCGATCCTCGGGCTCCGGGTCGAAGGAAAGGGCGCGCTTCCACTGGAACTCCGCCTCGCGCTTGCGGTCGACCATCCAGTACACATCGCCGAGATGGTCGTTGATGATCGGGTCGACGGGGGCGAGTTCCACCGCCCGCTCCATCGGCTCCACCGCCTCCTCGAACCGGCCGAGGCGGTAGTAGACCCAGCCCAGAGAGTCGGTGATGTAGCCATCGTAAGGCCGCTGCGCGACCGCCCGCTCGATCATGTCGAGCGCCTCTTCGAGGTTACGGCGTTCCTCGACAAGCGAATAGCCGAGATAGTTGAGCACCAGCGGGTTTTCCGGCTCCAGCTCCAGTGCTTGCCGGAAATCGGCCTCCGCAGCGGGCCAGTTGTCGGCCTGATGATGCGCGATGGCGCGCTGATAGAAGACGAGCCAGTGCTGCTCCTCAGGCTCACCGACCAGCGTCACGGCGCGGTCGAGCACGCGCACCGCCTCGTTCGGGCGCTCCGCCTGGCGCAGGGCCTCGCCCAGCAGGTAGTGCGGGCGCAGGCGATCCGGATAGGCGCGGGTCAGGCTGGTCAGCACGCCGATCGCCTCATCGATCCGCTCGGCATCTTCCAGGGCCTCAGCCCGACCCAGCTCCGCCTCGATGAATTGCGGCGCGGTGGCGGGAACAGCATCGTAGGCCTCGGTAGCAAGCTCGTGCTGGCCCTGGTTTCGCAGGATGCCCGCGACGGTCAGCAGCGCCTCGACGAATTGCGGCTCCAGATGGGTGGCGAGGCGGCCGTAGATCAGCGCCACATCCTGCCCTTCGTTGCCAAGCACGGAGGCGAGGTCGAAGAAGACCTCCGACACGCCTTGCTCCGCCGTGCGCACGACGTCGAAGGTGATCTCCTCCCCCGCCGCGAGCCGGGCGCCCAGCGCCTCGAACTCCGCATCGCCGAAGCCGGTGGCGAGCACCTCGTCCACAAGGCTCGACGCTGCCTCCCGCTCGCCGGTCGCGGCCAGAAGCTGGATACGCGCAAGGGTCGAGCGGCGGTTGAGGCGAACGGGACCGGCGCCGGTCTCCTCCATCCGGGCGGACGCTTCCTCAAGCCGACCCTGCGCGCCGAGCGCGAGGCCCACATGGTAAGCTCCGAACATCGCGTAGGTATCGTTGCCCGAGATCGCCTCGAAGACGGCCAGCGCCTCCTCCGAATCGCCCATAGTCAGGAGCACCCAGCCCCGCAGCAGGTCGGCGAGCAGCGGCGTCATCCCCTGCTCCCCCTGGTCGAGCCGGGCGAGCGCTTGGGCCGGGTTGTTCTCCTTGATGTCCTGGGTCATCGCGACCAGTGTCGCGAACTGGTTCTCACCGTTGAGGTTGAGCAGCCGCTCCGCGATGGTCGCGGCCACAGCCACGTCGCCCTTGGCCACATGGGCCTGCATGGCGCGCTGCAGCAGCACCGAGTTCTCCGGATCGTAGGCCAGGGCGCGGGTGTAGTAGAGCGCGCTTTCCACGTGGTCGGAGCGCAGTTCGGCCTGCGTGGCAGCGAGATAAGCGCCCGAAAGCGTCCGGGCCTCGCCCCCTCCGACGGCAAGGAACAGGGCTGTACTTAGGGCGAGGGCATGACGCAGGCGCATGGACGGCTCCAAAGGTGGCTTGCCTCAAAAGTTATGCGCGCCGCCCGGCAAGCGCAACGCACGTCGCTGTGGGCATTTGCCTCAGTTGCGCGGCGCCCACGCCTCATTCGCCTGCGCGGCACCCCACCGCTGCAGCTCCGCAAGCAGGACGCGGGCACGCTCGCCCTCGGGGCCGAGGCGGTACTCCACGACCTTCGGCGGGTCCGCGACCAGTTCCCGCCGCTCGATCAGGTCATCGGCCTCGAGCGCCGCGAGCTGCTGGGCGAGCATCTTGTGGGTGATCGGCACGAGCGCGCGGTGCAGCGCGGCATAGCGCATCGGGCCATCGGCGAGCGTCAGCAGAATCGGCACCTTCCACCGGCCCATGAGGCGCTTCAGCGCCTCGGTCGCGGCGAAGCGCGGACAGGGCCGGTCGCGATGGGCAATGCGGGCCATACTCACCTCAAAGTGCGATCTTCCACGCGTCGGGCGCGGGGTGTCAGGTCTCCTCACCGAGAAGGAGATCGACCATGAAGATACTGATGACAGGCGCTACGGGCTATGTCGGATCCGCGACGGCGAAGGCGCTTCTGGCCGCCGGGCACGAGGTCACCGCTGCCCTGCGGGACGCGAGCCGGACCTCAGCACTGCCGGCGGGCGCGGCTCACCTCGTGGCCGATCTGAACGAACCAAAGGCCCTCGCCGACGCCGCACCCGGCCACGACGCCGTTCTGCATCTGGGTTTTCCCAGCCACGGCGCCGACTGGTTTGCGGCGGTGGAGATGGAGCGGGCAGCGCTCGACCATCTGGCGGACGCGCTGACGGGCACCGAAACACGGCTGATCGTAACGAACGGCACCATCTTCCTCGATCCCTCCAACGGCCCAATGGACGAGGACACACCCGTGCTTGACGATCACCCGGCGGCGGTCCGCGCCCGGTCACTCATGGCCCTCCGGACCCGGCCCGGCCTCGCCTGCACGGAAGTCCGCCTCGCCTCCTTCGTCCATGGCCGCGGCGGCAGTGTCTTCCTGCCGATCCTCATGAAGCACGCTCGCGAAACCGGAGAGGTCCCGGTGGTCGACGACGGAGCCGCCCGGCTCTCCGCCCTTCACGTGGACGACGCGGCCCAGGCCTTCCTGAAGCTGATCGCGGCTGACAACCCTGCCCCGCTCTACCATGTCGCGGCCGATGACAGCCCCACCGCCCGCCAACTCGCGGAGGCCACCGCCGCGGCCACTGGTGCCAGCCCGAAGCAGGTCAAACCGGACGAAGCGGCCGCAGCCCTCGACCCCTTCACCGCGATGTTCCTGCAAACCGACAACCGCCTCGACAGCCGCCGCATCCGATGCGAGCTCGGCTGGGCGCCGCAGGCCGACACGACCCTGATCGCCGACGTCGCCTTTGGCTCCTACCGCTAGGCCCTTCACCTTCGCGAAATACGCAAGACGGCCCGCAGGGCTAAAAAGCAGTCGGGGGCCTGAAGGCCCCCGTCCGCTGGATCACATGTTGGGATAGTTCGGTCCGTCGCCACCCTGCGGGACCGTCCAGACGATGTTCTGGAGCGGGTCCTTGATATCGCAGGTCTTGCAGTGGACGCAGTTCTGGCCGTTGATCTGGAACTTGTCCGATCCGTCCTCTGCCTTCACGAACTCGTAGACCCCTGCCGGGCAGTAGCGCTGCGACGGGCCGGCGAATTTCGGCAGGTGCACGTGGGTCGGCAGGTCCGCGTCCTTCAGCTTCAGGTGCGTCGGCTGGTCTTCCTCATGGTTCGTGCCGGAGAACGACACGTTGGTCAGCCGGTCGAAGCTGATCTTGCCGTCGGGCCGCGGGTAGTCGATGGGCTTGTGGCGCTTGGCAGGCTCCGTTGCCTCCGCATCGGTCTTGCCATGGCTGATCGTGCCGAAGAGCGGCCGGCCGAGGATGGTGGCCGCCCACATGTCGACGCCGCCACCGACGAGGCTCGCGGTCAGGCCATACTTGGACCACATCGGCTTCACGTTGCGCACTTTCTTGAGGTCCTCGCCCACCGGGCCGTCGCGCAGTTCCTTGTCGTAGCCGGTCAGTTCATCGCCCGAGCGGCCCTCCTGGATCGCGGCATAGGCATGCTCCGCCGCCGCCTTGCCCGAGAGCATCGCGTTGTGGTTGCCCTTGATCCGCGGGACGTTCACGAGCCCGACGGAGCAGCCGAGCATCGCACCGCCCGGGAAGCACGCCTTCGGCATCGACTGGAAGCCGCCTTCCGTGATCGCCCGCGCGCCATAGGCGACGCGCTTGCCGCCCTCCAGCACCTTCGCGATCTCCGGGTGATGCTTGAACCGCTGGAATTCCATGTACGGGAAGACATGCGGGTTGGTGTAGTTCAGGTGCACCACGAAGCCGAGATACACCTGATTGTTCTCGGCGTGGTACATGAAGGAGCCGCCACCGGCGTTCGAGCCCAGCGGCCAGCCCATGGTGTGGGTGACCTGGCCGAGCTTGTGGTTCTCCGGCTTGACCTCCCAGATCTCCTTCATGCCGAGGCCGTATTTCTGCACGTCGGACGCGGCATCGAGGCCGTACTGCGCGATCGCCATCTTCGACAGCGAGCCGCGCACGCCCTCGGCGAGGAAGACATACTTGCCGTGCAATTCCATGCCCGGCTCGTAACCCGCGCCCTTGGTGCCGTCCTTCGAGATGCCGAACTCGCCCGCGACGACGCCCTTCACTTCACCGTTCTCGCCGTAGACGAGCTCGGAGCAGGACATGCCGGGGAAGATCTCGACGCCCAGCGCCTCGGCCTGCTCGGCCATCCAGCGGCAGACATTGCCCATAGAGACGATGTAGTTGCCGTGGTTGTTGAGGAGCGGCGGCATCGGCCAGGTCGGGATCTTGAGCGAGCCCTGCGGGCCGAGGACCATGAACCGGTCCTCCGTCACTTCCGTCGTGATCGGCGCGCCTTTCTCCCGCCAGTCGGGCATGAGCGCGTCGAGGCCAACGGGATCGAGCACCGCGCCGGACAGGATGTGGGCGCCGACCTCGGAGCCCTTCTCGAGCACCACCACGTTGAGGTCCGCATCGAGCTGCTTGAGCCGGATCGCGGCGGACAGCCCCGCAGGCCCCGCCCCGACGATCACGACGTCGTATTCCATGCTCTCGCGCTCGATCTCTGCCATTGCGTTCCTCTTCGCCGGTCGAGAAATATCGTTGCGCAAAGAGGTATTCAGAGGTTACGCGCAGGTCAATCGGCTGCTGTGCCGAACGCTTGGTCACGGGCGCTTCTGTCGCGCCTCGTGACGAAACGTTTTGGAGAACCTTGGCCACGCCGCTTTCGCTGGTCGCCATCTTGCAACGCCGACGCGCCAGACCTATCGTCTTTGAGGCCGCGTTCCGAGAGGACGCGGCTTTTTCAGTGAAAGACATTTCTGCGCCCCGTGTCTTTTCGGGGCCGGTGGAGGAATGAATGGACAAGGTGCCCCTGACCGAGAAGGGTTTCGCGAAACTCGATGCCGAGCTCAAGAAGCTGAAGCTGGAGGAGCGACCCGCCGTGATCTCCGCCATCGCGGAGGCCCGCGAGCATGGCGACCTGTCCGAGAATGCCGAGTATCACGCCGCGCGTGAGAAGCAGTCCTTCATCGAGGGCCGGATCAAGGAGCTCGAAGGCGTGATTTCCCGCGCCGACGTCATCAAGGTGACGGGCCTGTCGGGCTCCATCAAGTTCGGCGCGACCGTCACCATCGCGGACGAGGACACCGACGAGGAGAAGACCTACCAGATCGTCGGCGAGCAGGAGGCCGATATCGAGGCGGGGCTGCTCAACATGCGCTCGCCCATCGCGCGCGCCCTGATCGGCAAGGAGGAGGGGGACAGCGTCGAGGTCGTGACGCCCGGCGGCACCCGCTCCTACGAAGTCGTCAGCGTGGCCTTCAAGTAGGAGCGCGGCATGGGGGGGATCTGGCGCGGATGGCTGTTGGCCGGGGGCGCGATCCTCGCCTGGGCCGCCGTGGTCCTCGCCTGGCTGCTGACCCAGCCGGCCCCCGGCATGGCCGTCGCCCTCTTCTGCGCTCTCGCCGTGTTGGTGCCCGGCGGGCTCGCCTTCGTCCTGGCACTCACCATCCGGCGGCTGGAGGACTGGCGGGCGGAGGCCCGCGCGCTCGCCTTCATCGTTGACGAGTTGCAGGAGACACCGCCCGTCCCTGCGAAACCGTCCAAGGAAGTCTCCGACATGCTCGCCCGGATCACCGAGCGGCAGCGGGTGACGGACCGGGCGCTCTATGCTCTCCTGGAGGGGCGGGAGGCCGACCGGACCGTGCTGGAGAAGGTGGCGGAGAATGCGGCCCGGGCTGCTGAAAGCGGCAAACCCAGCCGGTTGCTCGCCAAGCCCCTGCGCCCCGCGCCGAAGCCCGAGACGGCGCAGCGCTCCCTCCCCTTCGACGAGCCGTCGGCGGCGGAGCCCTCCGGCCCACCCGAGTGGCCGGAGATCCTGCGCGCCCTCAACTTCCCGACCGATGCGGACGACACCGCGGGCTTCCGCGCCATGCGCCGCGCGATGCAGGACCGCTCCGTTGCCCAGGTCCTGCGCGCGGCGGAGGACGTGCTGAACCTGCTCTCCCAGGACGGGATCTACATGGACGATCTCGACCCGGTCGCCACAGACCCCTCCCTCTGGCGCCGCTTCGCCGAAGGTGAACGCGGCAGCGAGCTTGCGGGGCTCGCCGGCATCGAGGACACGACCGCCATCAGCCTCACGCGCGGACGGATGCGCACGGACGAGGTGATGCGCGACACCGCGCTCCACTTCCTGCGCCACTTCGACCTGCTGTTGAAGGAGATGGCGCCGACACTGGCCGACGAAGATATCGGGCGGCTCGCCGACACTCGCACCGGCCGCGCCTTCATGCTGCTCGCGACCGTGACCGGCGCGCTCGATTAGCGCACGGTCTCGCCACCGTCCCAGATCCGACCGAGCCACAGGGCGAGCACCAGCCCGATCAGCGACATCACCCCGGCGATCCCGTAGGTGAGCCCGCCCGCCATCGGATAGACCACCGAGGCGATCGCCATACCGAGCGCCATCAGCACCCCGCCCGCCGCCGAGCTGAACATGCCCTGGGCCGAGGCCGCCAGCCGCTCCGGCACGGCAGCCGCGATGAAGGCGATCCCGCCCAGATGCCCCGCGCCGAAGGTCAGCGCGTGCAGCACCTGAAGGCCCCAGAGCGTCGCCCCCGTCGGATCGAACATCATCCAGCCCCAGCGCACCACCCCCGCCGCGGCACTCAGTGCAATAGCCCCCACCGCGCCGAAGCGCCGGATCAGCCAGGTTCCGGCGATCAGCATCAGCACCGTCTCCATCGCGACGGCAAAGGCCCAGAGCTGCCCGATCACCGGCTCGCTGACCCCCAGCGCCTCCCAATGCAGGGAACCGTAGGCGTAGAGCACGGCATGCGAGCTCTGCGCCATGCCGATGGCGACGATGAAGATAACGAAGCGCTTCTCCGTCAGCATCCGCCCCAGGTCACCCAGCCGCGGGGGATGCGGCTGGCGCACATTGCCGCCGCCCGGATGCGTCCACGCGGTCCAGACGCAGAAGATCAGCGCCACCACGATCCACCACTGTGCGACGACCACGCCGTAGCGCGCGATTAGCCAGCCGACCGCGAGGCTCGCCAGAAGGAACGACAGCGAGCCCATGGAGCGGACAGGCGCATAGCCGAAGCCTCCCGTCCGTGCCG
This sequence comes from Pontivivens ytuae, assembly GCF_015679265.1. Taxonomy (NCBI): domain Bacteria; kingdom Pseudomonadati; phylum Pseudomonadota; class Alphaproteobacteria; order Rhodobacterales; family Paracoccaceae; genus Pontivivens; species Pontivivens ytuae. The sequence continues at coordinate 2,750,881 of NZ_CP064942.1, read as the reverse complement.
CGGCCGTGCCCAAGGCATCCGCGATCGGGATCATCCCGGCAAAAACGACACCCGTGACCAGCGTCGCGACCAGCAGCACGCCGCGCGCATCGAGCAGCCCGTGGACGGCGAAGGTCACCGCCCCGATCCCGGCCACCGCCGCCAGAACCGCGCGCCGCGCGTCCAGCCGGTCGGCGAGCGCCGGCACCGCGAGCCCCGCCAGCACCCGGATCACGATGCCGGCGGCTGTAAATCCCCCGATCTCCGCCGCGGTCAGCCCCCATTCGGCGAGCCAGAGCGGCCAGAACGGCAGGTGCACACCGAGTGCGGCAAAGATCGCGGCATAGGCGGCAGCGGTCCGCAGCCCGGCAGGGCTCAGCGCATTCGGTCGGGGCATGGTGATCTCCTCACGCCGGAGCGGCCCGCCACTGCTACCACCGCAGCCGCCTCGCGCAAGCACCCGCCTTCATCTTTCTCCAAATACGCGATCCGAGAGGGGTCAGAGGCCAAACGCCTCGAACGGCAGGTACCGCACCGGGGTGCCGGGTTTCACGTCGAGCCCGTCGTCCGGCAGCTCGCACAGCCCCTCGGCCCAGCTCAGGCCCGAGACGCGGCCGGAGCCTTCGGAGGCGAAGACCTCCACCTGCCCGTCCCGCACCCGCGCGCGCAGGTACTCGCGCCGACCCGGCTTCTTGCGTTTCTCGAAGGCCGCAGGCAGCCACAGCGGCTGCGGCACCTGCCAGCCCGCCCCCGCCATCAGCCCCAGCGCGGGCCGGGCGAAGATCAGCGTGCAGACGAAGGCCGCGACCGGGTTGCCCGGCAGGCCGAAGACCGGCGTGCCCTGCCACATCCCCAGCGCCAGTGGACGCCCCGGCTTCACGGCGATGCGCCAGGTGGAGACGGAGCCCTCGGCGGTCAGAAGGGCCGAGATGTGATCCTCGTCCCCCGCCGATGCGCCGCCGGAGGTCAGGATCGCATCGGCCTCCGCCGCGCCACGCTGGAGCGCGGCCCGAACCTCGCCCTCCCGATCCCGCGCGATGCCCAGATCGACCGGCGCGTAGCCCCAGCGCCGGACCAGATCGAGCAACATCGGCCGGTTCGCGTCGAAGATGGCACCCGGACGGGCCGCGCTGCCGGGCTCCACGACCTCATCCCCGGTAGACAAGACGGCAACGCGCAGAGGCTTGCGCACGGCGAGCCGGTCCACCCCTACGGCACTTGCCAGCGCGAGGTCCTGTGGGCGCAGCAGTAGCGGCGCTGCGAGGACCTCGGCCCCGGCCTCGGCGTCCTCGCCAGCAGGGCGGACATTGGCGCAGGGCTTCAGCCGCGCCTCGAATCGGACCGCACCATCCTCGACCGCCACATCCTCCTGCAACACGATCGTGTCGGCCCCCTCGGGCAGCACTGCGCCGGTCAGGATGCGCAGCGCATGACCGGGTGGCACGGTTCCGTCGAAGGGCGCCCCCGCCGCCGCACGGCCCGGGGCCAGCGGCAAACGCACCGGGCCGGCGAGCCCCGCCGCCGCGAACGCATACCCGTCCACCGCCGCATTGGCCGCGGGCGGGTTGGACCGGCGGGCCACCACGGCCACCGCCAGCACCCTTCCGCCAGCCTGCGCCACCGGGACCTGCTCCACCTCGGCAATCGGGATGAGACCGGCGCGCAGCCGCTCCAACGCCTCGTCCACCGGCGTCCAGTCCACGCCCGGCGGTAGGGCGAAGCAGTCGTTGGAGAGCTTGGGTGTCGATGCAACCGCACCCGGCACCCCGAGGATCCACCCCTCCTCCCGCGCGATGACCTCGGGCTGCTCGACGGTAGGGCTCAGAAGGCTCGCCAGCGTCCCTTCCCGATCCCACTGCGCGATCCGCTCCGCCGTCACGGCGACCTGCACGGCGTCCTTGATGTCGCCGTCGCCGAGCCGCGTCTTCACCGCGTCGTTGAAGAGGGAGGGATAGATCTCCGCCAGCACCGCGTCGCCCTCCGGCACCGTGAGGCCGGTGTCGAAGGGCCAGACTTCGGCCCCGGTCTCCGCCGCCAGCCGCTCCAGCGCCGCGACACCGAGGATCGCCTGCGAGCCGACGGAACCTGCGCCCGCGAGCTGCCAGACCTCCTTCGCGCCGCGCACCTGCTCCTCGATCAGCCGCCGGCGCGGCAGGCCGTGGCCGTCGCGCAGATCGGTGAAAGGGATCTCCGCCCAGCGGTCGCGATGCGACTTCGACCAGTACGGGCCGACGCCCGGCAAGGCCCGGTTGACAGCCTCGGCCACGTCATAGCGGTTGTTGGCGTTGTCCGGCGCATCCTCGATCCGCCCCGCGAACCAACGCCAGAGGTCGCGCGCCCGCGCCTCTCCGGTCAGATGCGCCGCCAGACCCCGCGGCCAGCCGAAGGGAAAGTCGAAGCCGACGAGGATGCGGCGCCCCGCGACACGATCCTCCCAGATCAGCGCGGCGATCGCCTCCAGCGCCGCCGCCCGCGTTCGATGATAGGTCGGCAGCTCCGCCACGCCGCCGCGCACCACGCCGATCCAGATCGCATCCGCCGCGGGCTTTGCTGGCGAGGGCTGCGAGCGCGCCGACCAGTCCACCGCGACATGCGTGTCGAAGATCATGCGAGGCCGACCTCGCGCAGGATGAACGCCGCGATCGCCTCCGTATCGTCGAGCGGTAGGACTGGCACCGCCAGCCCCTCGGGCGCGCTGTCGCTCGCCACCGCACGGATCGTGGGATCGTCCCGCGCGATCAGCGGTTGGCCGGTGGCCACCCGATGCGCCTCGACCTTCGGATGGCGGTCGCGCTTGTAGCCCTCGACCAGCACCAGATCGACCGGGGAGAGGCGCGCAAGCAGCGCCTCCAGCGGCGGCTCCTCGTCGCCGCGCAGCTCGTGCATCAGCGCCCAGCGGTTGCGCGAGGCGAGCAGCACCTCGGTCGCACCGGCCTCCCGGTGGCGATAGCTGTCCTTGCCCGGCTGATCGACGTCGAACGAATGGTGCGCGTGTTTGACGGTGGAGACGGTGAAGCCGAGGCCCGCAATCTCGGCCACCAGCCGCTCGACCAGCGTGGTCTTGCCGGAATTCTTCCAGCCGGTCACGCCGTAGAGCCTCATGCCCGCGCCCTCGCCCGCTCCAGATCCTCGGGGGTGTTGACGTTGAAGAACGGGTCTTCGCCGTCGAAGACGACGCGGGCGACGCCGTGCGGATCGGTCCAGGCGATCACCTTACGGGTGCCACCGGAGAGGGCCGCGCGCAGGTCGTCGCGCAGGGAGACGGACCAGAGGCCGAACGTGGGATGCCGGTCGAAGCCGCCCTCGCGGGCCGTCTCGGCCCGCGCGAGCGGTACACGCTCCGACACCATGCCGAGGTAGAGGCCGTGAACCAGGCTCTCCGGAAAGAACGGCGTGTCGGCGGCGGCGGTGGCGATCAGATCGAACCCCTCACCCGCAGCCCAGTCCATGCCCGCAAGCACGCCAGCGAGCGGTCCCGGATGGCCTTCAACATTATCGGCGATCACGGGGAGGCCGAATGCGGCAAACCGCTCCGGATCGCCGTTTGCATTGATCGCCAGGGCCTCCACCTGCGGGCTGAGCCGGTCGATGACGTGGGCGAGGATCGGCTTGCCGCCGAGCTCCAGCAGCCCCTTGTCACCGCCGCCCATCCGGGTCGCGAGACCACCGGCGAGGATCACCCCGGCGATCTTCACGAGCGCCCCAAAATCTTCGATCGAAGATTTTGCCCAAGACTTTTCGGAGGAAAAGTCTTCACCCCGCCGCTCCCTTCCGGCGCAGTTTCGCCGGTTCGTCCTCGACCGCGGCGGGGTCGGCGTCGCGCACCAGGCGATCCGCACCCGAAAGGCAGATGAAGCGTTTGCCCCGCATCCGCCCGATCAGCGTCAGACCCACGCGCCGGGCGATCTCCACGCCCCAGGCGGTGAAGCCCGAGCGGCTCGCGAGCACCGGGATGCCCATCAGCGCCGTCTTGATCACCATCTCGGAGGTCAGGCGCCCGGTGGTGTAGAGCATTTTGTCCTCAGGCCCCACACCCTCCATCCGCATCCAGCCTGCGATCTTGTCGACGGCGTTGTGGCGCCCGACATCCTCCATGTAGACGAGCGGGCGGTCGGCTCGGCAGAGCACCGTGCCGTGGATCGCGCCCGCCTCCAGATAGAGGCTCGGCGTCGTGTTGATCTCCTTGGCCAGCGCGTAGAGCCAGGAGGTGCGGACCTCCGCGGCGGGCAGTGTCACGCCGTCGAGCCCCTCCATCATGTCGCCGAAAACGGTTCCGACCGCGCAGCCCGAAGTACGGGTCTTACGGCTCAGCTTCTCCTCGTAATCGGTGGCGCGCTCGGTGCGCACGACCACGGTCTCGACCTCCTCGTCGAAATCGACGCCAGTCAAGCGGTCGGTCGGCAGCAGCATGCCCTGGTTGGCGAGATAGCCGACGGCGAGCCATTCCGGATGGTCTCCGATCGTCATAGCCGTCACGATCTCCTGACTGTTGAGGTAGATCGTCAGCGGCCGCTCCTCGACGACGCGGATCTCCTGCACCTGCCCCTCGTGGTCCACGCCCTCGACCGCCCGCGTCAGCCGCGGGTTCGCCGGATCGGGACCGATGAGGTAGCCGCTCATGCCGCCTCCGCCCGCGTGAAGCGGCCCTTGCGCAGGAAGGCGCCGACCTGCGTCGCGGCATCGGCGGAGAGCGGCAGCATCCCGTGAATCGTCGTGGTCAACAGCGCATCCGCGTGGTCGATGCCGAGCGCGGAGGCCACGGGCACCATCCCGTCGGACGGCCCGTCGATACCCCAGAGCTCCGTCACCCGGCCCAGCGGGGCGGAGCCCGCGATGATGCCGAGGTCGCGGGCGATGGCGGGCGGCAACTCCTCCAGTCCCAGATCCGCCGCGGCGATCCTTTCGAGTGCAGGCCCCATCAGATCGGCCACGAAGCGCACGTCGCGAAACGCCTCGGCCATCGGTGAGCCCTGGTTGGGCGAGCCGAGCTGCACGACGCGGCGCACACTGTCGGGATGGTCGCATTTCAGCCGCAACGCCAGAACGCCGCCAAGCGAGTGGCCCACGAGGTGGCAGCCCTCCGGGGCTTCACGCGCGATCTGCGCTTCGAGCACCGCCTGCGCCTCGGCCGGCGGCACGTGTCGGGAGGGGTAGTCGAGCAGAAAGGTCGCGAAGCCCAGCCGCTCCAACCGGTTCGCCATGACCCGCATCGAACCGGGGCCGCGCCCCAGCCCGTGGATCAGCCCGACCGGCCTGTCTGTGCTCATCCCGTCCTCCATCTCGCCCCCGAGTTAGAGAGCTTTGCCCGGGCCTTGTCCACCGCCCATCGTCCCTTCATCGCGTCCGGCGATTGCGCCCGTCACAATTCAGCATTTGTAGATACCGGCCGCGATACCTATCCCTCAGGATCGGAGGATTTCACGATGAGCGGACCGAGCACGCGCACATGGTACTGGCAGGGCGTCCGCGACGGGCTGCCCTTCACGCTGGTGGTGACCCCCTTCGCGCTGCTCTTCGGCGTGGTGGCGACCGAGGCGGGGCTCGACATCGCGAGCACGATGGGCATGACGATCCTCGTGATCGCGGGGGCCGCGCAGTTCACCGCGCTCGCGCTGATGGAGGAGCAGGCGCCCACCTTCGTCGTCCTCCTGACCGCGCTGGCGGTGAATCTGCGGATGGCGCTTTATTCGGCGTCGATGAGCACACATCTGCGCGGCGCGCCGGTCTGGCAGAAGGCGATCGCGGCCTATTTCCTGGTAGATCAGTCCTATGCCGCCGCCGCCCTTAAGTACGAGCGGGAGCCGGGGGCGTCAGTCTCCGCCAAGCTCGGCTACTTCTTCGGAGTGATGACGCCGGTCGCGCCGCTCTGGTACGGCTTCACGCTGGTGGGCGCGGTGGCGGGTTCTGCGATCCCGCCGGAATACGCGCTCGACTTCGCGATCCCGATCACCTTCATCGCGCTGGTCGCGCCCTCCTTGCGGTCGCTGCCGCATCTGGTGGCGGCGACGGTGTCGGTCGTCCTGGCGCTGGCGCTGGTCTGGGTGCCCTACTCGCTCGGCCTGATCGCGGCGGCGATCGTGGCGATGGCCGCAGGGGCTGCGACCGAGATCGCGTTGGAGCGGCGGAGGGCCCCGGCATGATCGATCCTGTCACGGTCTGGACTGTCATCATCGTGCTGGGGCTCGGCACTTTCCTGATCCGCTTCTCCTTCCTCGGCTTGATCGGCGACCGGGACCTGCCGGACTGGGCGCTGCGCCTGCTGCGCTACGTGCCGGTGGCAGTGATGCCAGGACTGGTCGCACCGCTTGTCGTCTGGCCCGAGGCGACGGGCGGCAGCCCCGACGCGGCACGGATCGGCGCGGCGCTGGCGGCCTTCGCGATCGGGGCGGCAACGCGGAACACGCTGGGCGCGATCCTGGGCGGGATGGCGGCGCTGTATCTGCTGCTATGGGTGACGTAGCTCCGGGGCGCTGCCCGCCGCCGCCGCCAGGCGAAACAATTACAACGGCAACCCGCCGCCCGCGCGAACCGTCCTGAGAGCGAAGCTCGAATGCATCTGGGCCACGCCCGGCAGGCGGGACAGGTATTCGCGGTGGATACGGGCGAAATCCTCGCTGTCCGCCGCCATGACCTTCACGAGGTAATCCGCGCTGCCCGCCATTAGGTGGCATTCCACGACGTCCGGCACGCGGGCGAGCGCTGCTTCGAACGCATCGAGCACCTCCTCGCTCTGCCCCTGCAAGGTGATCTCCACGAAGACGACCGTCTGCCGCCCCACCGCCCGAGGATCGAGGCGCGCGATGTAGCCGGTGATGACGCCCGCCTTCTCCATCCGCCGCACCCGCCGGTGGCAGGCCGACGGCGAGAGGTGCACCTCCTCCGCCAGGGCCGCGTTCGTCAATCGCCCGTCCCGCTGGAGGGCGCTAAGAATCGTCAGGTCGAGCGTATCGAGCTCCATCAACGCAAGATCCTTCGACAGATCAGCGCCAGAACGCCGATGTTTGCAGCGCACAATGCCGCCTAGCGCAGGATCTTCGCAAGCACATTCGCGGCACAACACGGCACACTTCCCGCAAACAGGAGGTTTCGACATGCGCATCGGTTGTCCTAAGGAGATCAAGACCCGCGAGTATCGCGTGGGCCTTAGTCCCGCCGCAGTCACGGCCCTCACAGCCCGGGGCCACTCGGTGGTGATCGAGACCGGCGCCGGAGAGGGCGCGGGTTTCGACGACGACGCCTACCGCGCCGCGGGGGCCGAGATCGGGGACGTGGACGCCGCCTTCTCCGCCGACATGATCGTCAAGGTGAAGGAGCCGCAGGCCGTCGAGCGCGCGCGCCTTTCCGAGGGGCAGCTTCTCTTCACCTATCTCCACCTCGCGCCCGACGTGCCGCAGACCGAGGAGCTGCTGGCCTCGGGCTGCACCGCCATCGCCTATGAGACCGTCACCGACCGCGACGGCCATCTGCCGCTGCTCGCACCGATGTCCGAGGTCGCTGGACGGCTCGCGCCGCAGGTCGGCTCCTGGGCCCTGCAGAAGGCCAATGGCGGCCGCGGCGTACTGATGGGCGGCGTGCCCGGCGTCGGCCCGGCGGAGGTCGTGGTGCTCGGCGGCGGGGTGGTCGGCACCCATGCGGCCCGGATCGCGGCGGGGATGGGGGCGGAGGTCACGGTGCTCGACCTCTCCCTGCCCCGGCTGCGCCAGCTCGACGACCTGTTCTCCCGCGACTTCCGCACGCGCTACGCCAGCGAGGCCGCCATCGCAGACCTCATCACCCGCGCCGACATGGTGATCGGCGCCGTCCTGATCCCCGGGGCCGAGGCGCCGAAGCTCGTCCGCCGCGCCCACCTGCCCACGATGAAAACCGGCGCGGTGCTGGTGGACGTTGCCATCGACCAGGGCGGCTGCTTCGAGACCTCGACGCCCACCACCCATGACGAGCCCATCTACGAGGTGGACGGCATCGTGCACTACTGCGTGGCCAACATGCCGGGCGCTGTGGCCCGCACCTCCACCATCGCGCTCGGCAACGCCACGATGCCCTTCGTGCTGGCGCTGGCCGACAAGGGCTGGGCGCGGGCCTGTGCCGAGGACCCGCACCTCGCCGCCGGTCTCAACATCCATGCCGGGCAGCTCACGAATGCCGCCGTGGCACAGGCGCAGGGGCGGGACTTCGCCGCCCCCGCGGAGGTCGCTCAGGCCGCCGCCTGATCCTTGGCGAGCAGGTCGCGGATCTCGGCCAGGAGCTCCTCCTGCGTCGGGCCCTTGGGCTCGAGCTCGGGGGCCTCTTCCTTCTCCGCCACGCTTTCCTTGATCCGGTTCACGCCCTTGACCAGCAGGAACACGACGAAGGCGATGATCAGGAAGTTGATGACCGCGTTGATGAAGGAGCCGTAGGCGAAGGTGGCCACGCCCGCATCCTGCGCCGCGGCAAGTGAGGCGAACTCGCCCTCGCCCAACAGAACGAACTGGTTCGAGAAGTCGACGCCGCCGGTGATGATCCCGATGATCGGATTGATCAGATCCTCGACGACGGAGGTCACGATTGCGGTAAAGGCCGCGCCGATAATGATCCCGACGGCCATGTCCATGACGTTGCCGCGCGCAATGAAGTCCTTGAATTCCTGCCACATGGTGAGCGTCCCCTGGTTGACGGTTCCGTATTGAAACGGTGCACACACAACTTTTGCGTGTGCAAGTTTTCTTTCGGCAACAGAACAATCTCGGCGTTTGGGATAGTTTGTTTCGGCTAGGGCGATTGGACGCAGCGCGCCGCCGGGATAGCTCCTGACCCGCACCACACATCAGGGAGAGGCCCGTGTCCGACCTTCTCGACCACCCGATCACCAAGCTCCGCCCACCCCAGCATCCCGACCGCCTGCAGCTCTACTCCTTCCCGACGCCCAACGGCATCAAGGTGAGCGCGATGTTGGAGGAGACGGGTCTGCCCTACGAGGCGCACACGATCTCGATCATGCGCGACGACCAGATGACGCCGGAGTTCCTGGCGCTGAACCCCAACAACAAGATCCCCGTGATCATCGATCCGGACGGCCCGAACGGCACGCTCGCCCTCTTCGAGACGGGCGCGATCCTGATCTATCTCGGCGAGAAGACGGGCCAGTTCTATCCGACCGCGCCCGAGAAACGCTTCGAGGTCACGCAGTGGCTGATGTGGCAGATGGGCGGGCTCGGTCCGATGCTCGGCCAGTTCGGCCATTTCTACAAGTTCGCCGCCGACAAGGTGAGCGATCCCTATGCCAAGACCCGCTACACGGACGAGGGCAAGCGGCTCCTGAAAGTGCTCGACGGCCACCTGCAGGACCGGGAGTTCGTGGCGGCCGGCGAGTACACCATCGCCGACATCGCGATCTGGCCCTGGATCAACGTCATCGCCTTCTATGGCGGGGAGGAGGCGCTGGGCCTCGCCGACCTGCCCAATGTGGTGCGCTACCGCGATGCCTGCCTCGCCCGGCCCGCCAGCCAAGCCGCGCGCAACATCCCGCCGCGCGACGGCTGAGGCCCCGCGACGCCGCGCCGCTGGACCGGCGCGGCGATTCCTGAGACGCTAACGCGGTGCGACCGGGGATCCATCGAGATGAGCGACGTCGACACCCGCCTGAAACCGAAAGCGAAGACCAAAACGGAGCGTCCGCCGCTCTACAAGCTCATCCTGCTCAACGACGACTACACCCCGCGCGACTTCGTCGTGACGGTCCTCAAATCGATCTTCCGCATGAGCGAGGGCGAGGCGATGGGCGTCATGCTCACCGCCCACCAGCAGGGCGCCTGCGTCGTCGCCGTCTTCACCAAGGAGGTGGCCGAGGCGAAGGCCCAGCAAGCCACCGACGCCGGCCAGAGCCAAGGCTACCCCCTCGCCTTCACGACCGAGAAGGAGGGTTAAGCCCGCATCCCAGTCGCGATCTTTTCCGCCATCATGATGGTGGGTGCGTTGGTGTTCCCGCCGATTAGCGTCGGCATCAGGGAGGCGTCGACGACCCGCAGGCCCTCGACCCCGCGGATGCGGCCCTCGGGGTCGGCGGGCGCGTCGGGGCCGCCCATGCGCACCGTGCCGACCGGGTGGTAGATGGTGTCGGCGCGGGCGCGGATGTGCTCGACGAGGTCCTCGTCGGCGACGCCCTCGGTGTAGATCTCCCGGCTGCTATAGGTCCGCAGCGGCGGCGCGTCCATGATACGGCGCATGGCCGAGACGCCCTTCATCAGCACCTCCAGATCCTCCGGCGCGTCGAGGTAGTTCGGATCGATCGCCGGCGCCTTGCGCGGATCGGACGAGGCGAGCCGGACAGTTCCGCGCGATTTCGGCCGCAGCACGCAGGCATGGCAGGAAAAACCGTAGCCCAGGTGCAGCTTGCGCGCGTGGTCGTCGATGATTGAGGGCACGAAGTGGAGCTGCACGTCGGGCCGGTTGAGCGCCGGATCAGTGCGGAGGAACGCCCCCGCCTCCGACCCCGGGCTCGCGATCATCGAGGTTCCGTCACGCCGCCATTGCAGGCTGTCGCGGATGAGCTGCGTGATCCCCGCGAGGCCGATGCCGAGGCCCACCGGCCGGTCGGACTTGTAGCAGAGGATGAAGTCGAGGTGGTCCTGCAGATTGGCGCCGACCTCCGGGCTGTCATGCAACACCTCGATCCCGTGCTCGGCAAGACGCGCTCCGGGCCCGATGCCGGAGAGCTGAAGCAGGTGCGGTGAGCCGAACGCACCGGCGCTCAGGATCACCTCGCGCCGTGCGCGTACCGTTTTCTGCCCGCCTTTTCGGTAGGTTACGCCGGCCGCGCGGTTCTCCTCGAACACCACCCGCTCAGCCTGTGCGCGTGTGATCACATGCAGGTTCGGCCGGTCCATCACCGGATGCAGATAGGCGGCCGCGGCCGAACAGCGCTCTCCGTTCCGTTCGTTGCCGGAGTACTGCGTGACCTGAAAGAGCCCGGCGCCCTCCTGCTCCGCCCCGTTGAAATCTGTTGTCCGGCGGAGCTGCGTCTCGGCGGCGGCATCGACAAAGGCGTGGCTGATCTCGCGCGGTGTCTGCTGATCGCTCACTGCGAGCGGACCGCCGACCCCGTGCAGATCGTCGGCACCTCGCGAGTTATGTTCGCAGGCCCGAAACCATGGCAGCACGTCGTCCCACGACCAGCCCTCGGCGCCCGCCGCGGCCCAGTCGTCGTAATCGGAAGGATGCCCGCGGACATACAACATCGCGTTGATGGCCGACGAGCCGCCCAGCGCCTTGCCGCGCGGCTGGAAGCCCCTGCGGTTGTTGAGATTTTTCTGCGGCACCGTCTGCAGTGCCCAGTTGTTTACCTTGGGCCGGCCCGAGATCATGGTGGCGATGCCCAGCGGCGCGCGGATCACGAGGTCGCGGCCCTCGCCACCCGCCTCCAGCAGGCAGACCGTGATGCCCGGATCCTCGCTGAGGCGCGCGGCCATCACGCAGCCGGCCGAGCCGCCGCCCACGATAACGTAGTCGAATTCCATCCGTCCCCTCCCGTTTTTCCGCGAGGGTCGCAGGATGGGACTAGCCGGGCAAGCGCCCCGTCAGCACGTAGCGCAGGATCTCGGCTACCTGACGCGGCGTCTCGCAGACCGCGTTCGCCGCCGCATCCACCTCCTTCAGCGCGTGGGCGTGATCGGAATTGTGCAGGATGACGAGGGACTTGCCGAGGGCCGCGGCGTAACCAGCATCGAAGGCCGCATTCCACTGGCGGTACTTCTCACCGAAGCGGACGACGACCACGTCCGCCTCCTCGATCGCGTGGCGGGTTCGGATCGCGTTGATCTTCGCGCCCTTGTGGTCGTGCCAGAACTTGTTCGGTTCGGCGCCCAGAATGGCCACGCCGCAATCGTCGGAGGCCGCGTGATCGGTCACCGGCGCGGTAAAGGTCACGTCCAGCCCCTCGGCAGCGCGAGCCACCTCCTCCCGCCAGTCGGTGTGGATCTCACCGGAAAGGTAAACGGTCCAGGCCATGCGCGTTAACTCCGTTCGGGCCCGTGCACAGCGCGTATGATTTGCGTATGACGCGCGTATGCCAAGCGTTTCAGTCGGGAAAGGGCGTTAACCTTGGTAAACGCCCTCTCTCTTCACGAAATATCCCCGCCGGAGGCCGGCTAGCGCCGTCAGGCGCGCAGCTCTCCGCCGGTCGCTTTCTTCACCGCAGCGACGACCTTTTCGCCGACCGCCTCGATCTCCTTGTCGGTCAGGGTCGCCTCGGTCGGTTGCAGCCGCACCGCGATGGCGACGGATTTCTTGCCCGCGCCCATCTGCGCCTCGGCCCGCTCACCAGCGAAGACGTCGAAGACGCTGACCGCCTCGATCAACGCCTTGTCGGCGCCCTTGGCCGCCCGCACCAGCTTGTCGGTTTCCAGGTCCGCATCGACGATGAAGGCGAAGTCGCGTTCGACCGCCTGCAAATCGGCCAGCGTCAGCGCGGGCCGGGTCGCCGACTTCCGCTTCGGGAACGGGATGTTGGCGAGGAAGACGGTGAAGGCCATGGCAGGCCCCTTCAGGTCCAGCGCCTCGACCACGCGCGGGTGCAGCTCGCCGAAAACCGCGAGCGGGTTCTTCGGGCCAAGGCCGAGCACAGCAGAGCGGCCCGGATGGTACCATTCGGGCGCGCTGCGCATCGGCATCAACCGCTCGACCGGTGCGCCGAGGGTGGCAAGCAGCGCCTCGGCATCCGCCTTCACGTCGTACAGATCGACGGGCCGCCGGGTGCCGTGGGCGTTGCGCGGCGCGGTCTGGCCGACGCGGATGCCGGTGGCGAGCAGCTTCTCCTCACCCGGCTCGCCGCCGGGGAAGGCCATGCCGACCTCGAAGAGCGCGAGATCGGCGAAACCGCGTGCTTGGTTACGAGCGGCGGCGTTCATCAGGCCGGGCAGGAGGGTGGGCCGCATGTGGCTCATCTCGGAGCTGATCGGGTTCGCGACCTCCGTCGCGTCCGTCCCGCCACCGAAGAGCGCCGCATGGTCCGCCTGGATGAAGGAATAGGTCACGCACTCATTGTAGCCGAGGCCCGCGATCGTGCGCCGCGCGCTGGCGGTCCGGGTCTGCATCGGAGTGAGCACGGGCTTCGCGACGCCGGGCTTCGCGCGGCGCATCGGCTTGCCTTCGAGCTTGGTGAGGGAGGCGACGCGAGCGACCTCTTCGACCAGGTCGGCCTCGCCCTGCACGTCGGGGCGCCAGGAGGGGACGCCGACGCTGATCTCACCCGCCTCGGCGAGGGGGGCGACCGGACTGAGGGCCGCCATGGCCTTCGCCACGGTGCCGGGCTCGGCGCAGTCGAAACCGAGCGCTTCGAGAATGCGGATCTGTTCGGCGCGCGGGATCTCCATGCCGACAAGGCTCACGACCCGCTCGGGCCGCAGGATGTAGCGGCGGGCGGTGTCGGGCACCTCACCGGCCTGCACGACCTCGGAGGCCTCGCCGCCACAGAGATCGAGGATCAGGCGGGTGCCGAGCTCCATCCCATCGGGGGTGAAGGCAGGGTCCGCGCCGCGCTCGAACCGGTAGCGGGCGTCGGAGTTGATCTTGAGCGCGCGGCCTGTATTCGCCGTGCGGATCGGGTCGAACCAGGCCGCTTCCAAGTAGACGTTGGTGGTCGTCTCGGTGCAGCCCGAGAGCTCACCGCCCATGATGCCGCCGATCCCCTCAGGTCCTGCCTCGTCCGCGATCACGGTCATGCCGTCCGCGAGCGCGTAGTCCTTCCCGTCGAGGGCCGTCAGCGTCTCGCCGTCCTTCGCGAAGCGCACGGTGATGTCGCCCGTCACCTTGTCCGCGTCGAAGACATGGAGCGGGCGGCCGCGGTCGTAGGTGACGTAGTTGGTGATATCGACGAGCGCGGAGATCGGGCGCAGGCCGATGGCGATCAGGCGCTGCTGCATCCATTTCGGGCTTGGGCCGTTGGTCACGCCGCGGATGTGGCGGCCGAGGAAGAGCGGGCAGGCCTCATCCGCGACCTCGGGGGCGAGGTACACCTTGATCGGGCTGTCATACTGGCCGGGGACCGCCGGGATATCGGCCTGTTTCAGCGTACCGAGGCCACGGGCGGCGAGGTCGCGGGCGATGCCGCGCACGCCCAGCGCGTCGGGGCGGTTGGGGGTGATCGCGATCTCGATCACCGGGTCGTTGAGGCCCGCATAATCGATGAAGCGCTGGCCGACCTGCGCGTCCTCGCCCAGCTCGATGATGCCGTCATGCTCGTCCGAGAGCTCCAGCTCGCGCTCGGAGGCCATCATGCCGTGGCTCTCGACGCCGCGGATCTTGCCAACCTGGATGGTGGTGTCGATGCCCGGGACGTAGTCGCCGGGCTGAGCGACGACGACCTTGATGCCGGCACGCGCATTGGGCGCGCCGCAGATGATCTGCTGCGTACCGTCGGCGGTCTCGACCATGCAGACGCGCAGACGGTCGGCGTCGGGGTGCTTCTCTGCCGACTGGACATAGCCGATGCGGAAGGCGCCGAGCCGGTCCTCGGGATTTTCCACGCCCTCGACCTCCAGCCCCAGATCGGTGAGGGCGTAAAGGATCTCGTCCAGCGTCGCCTCGGTGTCGAGGTGATCCTTGAGCCAGTTGAGGGTGAATTTCACGGCACGGCCTCCTTCGTCGTCGGAGGACCGTCTAGCGCATCGCCTCCCGCCGCGAAAGGGGGGCGGAGCCGGGGCTGAGCCGGTCCTTCGTCTCGCCAATCAGGCGGGTCGCCGTCTCGGCCAGGGCGCGGATCTCGTCGGAGATGACGCCGAAGCTGCGCCCGGCCTCGCCGCCCGCCCGCGCGGCCTCGACCGAGGCGTTGAGCGCGATGAGGCGCACCTGCAGGCCAATCTGTTCGAGCTGGCCGACGAGGCCGTCGATGGTCGCGCGGTTGCGCTCGATCTCCTGTATCCGCTCGTCGGCGGCGGCGCGGTTGCGCTCGGCCATCAGGTTGAGGAGGTCGTAGACGGCGGGCACGACATCCTCGCGCGAGCGGCGCGCGATCTCGACCGCGGTGGGGCGGTCGATCCGGACCTGTCCGGACAACAGGCCGCGCAGGTCGCGCAGGAAGGAGCGGATCACGTTGGCTGGTGCGTCGGCGCGCTGGTCGAGGGTCGCCACCTCGTCGCCGTCGACCACGGCGCCGCCGTCGAGGGCGCGGTCCAGCATCTCCCGCATCAGGGGGGTGAGGCCGTCGGCCTCCTCCGCCGAAGCCGTGGCGTACTGGATAGCAAGCGCCCCGAGGTTTAGCGAGAGGCCGCGGACCGTGCCGAGGCGGGTGAGCGCGCCGGTGCTGTCGACCTCCGAACTGAACGGATCCTTCTGGAAGATCCGGTGCGTGCCGGTGCCACCAGGCCGCGTGGCGATGGGTGCGGGACTGTTCATGCGACCTCTGATGACGTGTCGGGGGCGGAGCGGCCCCGCGCATTGCCCATCGCGGCGTCGAGCCGGTCGACATGCTGGCGGGCATCGCGCGCAAGGCGGTTGGTGGTGTCGGCGAGGGCGCGGATTTCCTCGGCGATCACGCCGAAGCTGCGGCCCGACGCGCCGCCGGCGCGCGCCGCCTCGACCGAAGCGTTGAGCGCGATGAGGCGGACCTGCAGGCCGACCTGCTCGATCTCGACCATGATGCCGTCCACGGCGCTGCGCATCTGGCCCGCGGTCTCAAGCCGTTGGCTGGCGGCCCGCGCCTCCTCCTCCCCCAGCCGGTTGATGAGCTTGCTGATCGCGGGCGAGAACTGGTGCCAGATCGCGTCCGAGAGGGCGACGGCGGTCTTGCGCGACATGCTGAGCGAGCCGCTGCGCGCCGTCGCGTCCTCCAGCCGCCGAAGGACGGAGCGGATCACCTGGATGTCGCCGCGCAGCTCACCGGTGTGGTCGTCGCGCTCGGCCTCCGGCAGCAGTTCGTCGAGGGAGGCCCGGATCTCCTGCACCTGCATGTCATAACCGTCGCGCAGGGCCTGTCGTTCCTCCTCACTGTCGGCAGTGGCGGCGGTGAGGGCGATGTTGGCGCAGAGGAGCGCACGGCCACGGCAGAGGCCGACGCGCAGCATCCGGTCCCCCATGGGGGCGTGAAAGACGTCCTCTTCCGTCGTGTCACGCATGAAATGCCCTTGCCGCCGATGCTCCGCTCCGTCCCTCGTCGCACGAAGCGGTTGCAATGGCGTTAACGGCGCAGGAGTGCGAAGAGCAGGAGCGGCAACAGCAGGACCGCCCAGATCGCCGCGTTGACCAGCGTGAGCCTGAGCGCGACGTCGAAGGGCATCCGGTCCGATGTGAGCATGGCGATATGACCGCCCACCACCATCAGGGCGAGCACGATAAACCAGAGGCGACGCAAGCTAGACATGCCGCGAAAAGAACGCGTCGCCCTGCCAGCCGCAATTCACCAGAGGGTCGCGCGGCGGGACGCCTCAGGCGAGATCCTCGACGAGGCGAAAGCGTTCGAAGACCAGCATCATCTCGGGATCGAACCCACCATTGCGCTTGAAGTACTCCGCATGACCGGCGCGCCAGCCCTCCAGCGTCTCGTCCTCACCCTCGGCCAGCGCCAGCTCCTCGGGCACGTCGCAGAAGCGGATCTGCTCGGTGTGCAGGGTCTCGATCACGAAGACCGGGTTGCCATCCCAGTCGAGCGCGATGTCTCGACGGCCAACCACGGGCACGTCGTCCTTGCCGGCTTCGTAATCGGCAAGCGGCCCGCATGTCGCCCGCTTCTTGCCGGCGCGGACCAGCGCGATCAGCCTGTCGCAGAGCATGCGGCTGTCGCCCATGGTGAAGGTGATGGCGCCGGGATAGCGGGCGGAGAGCTTCTCAATTGTATTACAGTCGTTTCTCACCACTCGCCTCCGAGGCGATTGCGCACTTCTTCCTTAAGCAAAGCAACAGACACGTCATAAAGTATGGGCAGCGTCACAGATCCCGCCCGATGCTTGATCTTAGACCATCTGCTCTCCGAGCGCACTGCTTCTAAAAAATCATGACCCTGACTAGTAAGGCGGTAGCTGGTCTCACCAACTGGAAGCATCAAACCAGCATCACAAAGAAGCTCTATATGATAGTAACGCTTCTTTTCTTCCAAACTAGCACCAAGCGTCAGCGAAGAAAGCACGATAAAATCGCTGCTCGACTCAAACTCTGTCAAAAGCTCGCGAAGATAGTCCTCGTCTCTCTTCAACGACTCAACCCGCCCTGTACGCTGGGGACGTCGAGCGCCGCGAAGCCGTAGTGGCGCAGCCAGCGCAAGTCGCTGTCGAAGAAGGCGCGCAGGTCGGGGATGCCATATTTCAGCATCGCGATGCGGTCGATGCCCATGCCGAAGGCGAAGCCCTGCCACTGGTCGGGGTCGATGCCGCCGGCCTCCAACACCTTGGGGTGGACCATGCCGGACCCGAGGATCTCCAGCCAGTCGTCGCCCTCGCCGATCTTGAGCTGGCCGCCAGCCCAAGAGCAGCGGATGTCGACCTCGGCCGAGGGTTCGGTGAAGGGGAAGTGCGAAGCGCGGAAGCGCAGCTCGACCCCGTCCACCTCGAAGAAGGCGCGGCAGAACTCCTCCAGCGTCCACTTGAGGTTCGCCATGGAGATGTCGCGGTCGATGGCGAGCCCCTCGACCTGGTGGAACATCGGCGTGTGGGTCTGGTCGTAGTCGGCGCGGTAGACGCGCCCCGGGCAGATCGTGCGGATGGGCGCGCCATGCTCCTGCATCGCGCGGATCTGCACCGGCGAGGTGTGCGTGCGCAGCACGTGGGGCGGACGGTTATCGCCCTCGCCCCGCTTCATGTAGAAGGTGTCCATCTCTGCCCGCGCGGGATGGTGGCCGGGGATGTTGAGCGCGTCGAAATTGTACCAGTCGGTCTCGATCTGCGGGCCTTCGGAGACCGTATAGCCGAGATCGGCGAAGATCGCGATGACCTCCTCGCTGACCTGGGAGATCGGGTGAAGCGTGCCGGATTGCGCGGGCCGGGGCGCGGCGCTCACATCCATCCACTCGGTCTTCAGGCGCTCCTCGAGGGCGGCGTCGGCCAGCGCGGCCTTGCGGGCGATGAGGGCGGAATTGAGCTCGTTCTTCAGGGCGTTGAGCGCGGGGCCGGCGGTCTGCCGCTCCTCCGGGCTCATCTTGCCGAGCTCGCGCATCTTGAGGCTGACCTCGCCCTTCTTGCCCAGCGCGGCGACGCGCGTGTCCTCCAGCGCGGCCTCGTCGGAGGCGTCTGTGATGCGGGAGAGCCAGGTGGCGCGGAGCGTGTCGAGATCGGTCATCGGAAAGCCTCGTCGGATCGGTGGGAGCGGGGTATCACATGGCGGGCCGATTGCAAGATTGCGGGCGGTGGACCGGGGCGGCTGCCCCGGACCCCGCGGATATTTGCACAAGGAAGAAGGGGCGTGGGGCCGTGGGGATCACTGTGGGAATCGTGGGCTGCGGGGTCGGCGGGCTCGCGCTCGGCACCTTGCTGGCGCGGCAGGGCGTGCGGGTCGTCATCCATGAGCGGTTCGAGGCGGCTGGGCCTGTGGGATCGGGCCTCGTCATCCAGCCGGTAGGGCAGCGGGTGTTGGCGCGCCTCGGCGTGCTGGAGGAGCTGCTGGCCGCGGGTGTGAGGATCGAGCGGATGCTGGGGCATGAGGTGCGCGGCGCGCGCCGGGTGCTCGACGTGCGCTACGACGGTGCGGGGGCCGGGCGGTTCGGGCTCGCGCTGCATCGCGCGACGCTGTTCGAGGCGCTGCATGGCGCGGCGCGCGCGGCCGGGGTCGAGATCGTGACCGGGGCCGAGGTTGTCGGCGTGACGGAGGCGCCGGGGCGGCGGCTGGAGCTCGCGGGCGGCGGGCGGAGTGGTCCCTTCGATCTGATCGTGAACGCAGGCGGTGCCCGCTCCGCCCTGTCGCCGGAGTTCGGGCGGGTGCTGTCGTTCGGTGCGCTCTGGGGCACGGTCCCCGCGGAAGGGCTGCCTCCGGTGCTGCGCCAGCGCTATCGCCGTGCGTCGAAGATGCTGGGTGTGCTGCCGGTGGGCCGGGTGCCCGGGCGCGCGGGGCCGCAGGCGACGATCTTCTGGTCGTTGCCGCAGACGGCGGAGGCGGCCTGGCGGGCGACGCCGCTGGCCGACTGGCACATGGAGGTCGCGGCGCTGTGGCCCGAATTCGCGGAGCTTGCCGCCGGGATCACGACCCATGACGACCTCACCTTCGCCCGCTACCGCCACGGGTCCCTGCGCCGGGTGGCGGCGCGGGAGCTGGTGCATATCGGCGATGCCGCGCATCGGGCGAGCCCGCAGCTTGGTCAGGGGGCCAACATGGCGCTCGTCGATGCCGCCGTGCTGGCCAAGGCGCTGGAGGGCCATGCGGTCGATGCCGCCCTCCGCCGCCATGCGCGGGCCCGCGCACTGCACGTTGCGCTCTATCAAGGGATGAGCGCGATCTTCACCCCATTCTACCAGTCCGAGAGCCGGGTGCTGCCGATCCTTCGCGATCGTGTCATGATGCCGCTGAGTCTGATCCCGCCGATGCCACTGATGCTCGGCCGTCTCGTCGGCGGGGATCTTTGGTGGACCGGGATGGGCCCCGACGCGGCTGCCCCGGCGCAGGAGCAAGCCGCGTGAGGGGAGTGTCATGGAGACGGAGCGCCTCAAGGCCATCGTCGATTTTCTGCAGGCCGCCGAGGCGCTGAAGGACACGCTGCGCTCCGGCCATACCGGCGCGGGGCGGCGGGAAAGCACGGCGGAGCATACGTGGCGGCTGTGCCTCCTCGCGCTGTTGCTGGAGGGGGAGACGGAGGTCGACGCGCTGCGGCTGCTGCAGCTGTGTATCGTGCACGATCTGGGCGAGGCGATCTCCGGCGACATCCCCGCGACCGAGCAGCAGGCGGAGGACGGCCGCAAGGAGCGGGAGCGGGCGGACATGGCCCGGCTCTGCGCCCCCCTGCCCCCAGATCTGCGCGACCGGATGATCGGCCTCTGGAAGGAGTACGAGGCGGGCGAGACGGCGGAGGCGGTGATGGCCAAGGGCCTCGACAAGATCGAGACCATGCTCCAGCACCTCGCCGGGCGGAACCCGGAGGATTTCGACTACGGCTTCAACCTCGGCTACGGGGTCGGTCGCACGCAGCGGCACCCCTTGCTGCGGACCCTGCGGGCCGAGGTCGATGCCCGTACGCGGCGGCGCATGACGGAGTGACTTGTTTTTCACCGGCCGGTGATGAATGATCGGGCCATGGCCCGACCGCTCGGACATGACCCGCAGGAGATCCGTCGCCGGACGCTGGAGGCGTTCTGGATCGGCGGCTATGCCGAGACCTCGCTCGCGGATCTGGAGGCGGCGACCGGGCTCGACCGGCGGCAGCTCTACAACGGCTTCGGCGACAAGACGGCGATGTTCGTGGCCGCACTTGAGGATTTCGATGCTGTGGCCGGGCAGATGTTCCTCGCCCCGCTGGAGGCGGAGGGAAGCGGGCTGGCGGAGATCGCGGGGCTGCTGCGCGGCTTCGTGGAACTCTCGCGGGAGCCCGAGGGGCGGCGAGGCTGCCTCGTCTGCAACACGGCGCGCGAGGCGGCGGCGGACCTGCCGATCGTGCGCCCGCGCGTCGCCGCCTATTTCGACCGGATCGAGCGGGCCTACCTGACGGCGTTGACCCACGCGCGGGACGCCGGGGCGCTCGCGCTGGACGACGAAGCCTTGCGCCGCACCGCGCGAATGCTCTTCGGTGCCCATGTCTCGCTCTGCGTGCTGGCGCGGGCCAGGGTGGATACAGACGTGCTCCACGACATCGCGGAGGAGACGCTGCGACGGCTTGGCTGACTTATTTGCCCATTCTTCACTGATCGTTGAACATGGAGGACGCAATGACAGAGACGAAAGTGAGTGCGCAGGCGGCGGCCCTGCGGCGAGAGTTGAAGCTCGATGCGGAGTATCCGTTCGAGAGCCGGTTCGTCCGGACGCCGCAGGGCATGATGCACTACGTGGATGAGGGATCGGGGGCGCCAGTCCTGCTGCTACATGGCAACCCGACCTGGTCGTTCCTGTGGCGGCGCTTCGTGACCGGGCTGTCGGAAGCGCACCGGGTAATCGCGCCGGACCATATCGGCTTCGGCCTGTCGGAGAAGCCGTCGGACAGTGCGGCCTATTCGATCGACACGCATATCCGGAACCTGGAAGCGCTGGTGGAGCGGCTCGATCTCACGGACATCACGCTGGTGATGCAGGACTGGGGCGGGCCGATCGGGCTCGGCATGGCGGCGCGGCATCCGGGGCGGATCGCGCGGCTGGTCGTGATGAACACGTTCGGGTTCTGGCCACCCGCCGACGGGATGGATCCGGAGAACCTGCCCCTGCCCGCGCCGCTGCGGCTGATGCGGGCTAAGGGGCCGGGGGACGTTCTGGTGTGCCGCTTCGGCTTCTTCGAGCGGGTGGTGATGCGGATGGCGACCGGGGACGGGAGGGCGCTGCGGCGGGTGCACCACGCCTACAAGGGGGTGTTCCGCAGCCCGGCGGAGCGGGCGGGCGTCATGGCGTTTCCGCGGCTGATCCCGACACGCTCCGCCCATCCGTCGGCGCAGATCCTGCTGCGGGAGACGGGGCCGTTCCTGGAGCGCTTCGAGGGTCCCGCCCGGATCTTCTGGGGCATGAAGGACCCTCTGTTCCCACCAGAGGCGCTGGCGGCGTGGCGGACGCGGCTGCCGCAGGCGGAGGTGACGGAGCTGCCGGAGGCGAAGCACTACCTGCAGGAGGATGCGCCGGAGGAGATCGTGGCGGGGCTGCACCGGTTCCTCGCCGCTTAAGCCGCGAGCAGGCGGTATTCGCGCGGTTGCAGCAGCGGCCGCGCGGCGGGGCCGTAGCTCTCGGGCATAGCGCGCAGGTCGGGGCGGATGGCGAGTAGCGTCTCGCGCAAGGCGGCGTCCATCACGTCGAGACCGGTGCGGCCGGGTAGGAAGGTCTCCGCGGCCACGCCGTTCGCGCGGACCACGTGGTGCTGTTCGAGCAGGATGTGGTGGTAGTCGACGGGACCTGCCGCGATCCGGCGCGCGGCCCGGCCGTCGACCAGCGCGCGGGCAGGCACCAGCAGCTCCGCCGTGCCGAACAGCAGCATGGCCCGCGGGCCGCGCAGCAGCAGGCGATGCTGGGGTGAGACGACGAGGGCGGAGGTGTTGCCCAGCACCCCCGGCGCGATGCGCACGGGGCGCGTGCGGCCGCTGGCGACCATGCGGGTGCACCCGGCCCAGACCACCGCTTGCGGACCGGCATCGAGGGTGAGGACGAGATCGCCGGGCCGCAGATCCTCGATCGGTCGCGGCCCGTGCGGCGTCTCGATCCGCGTTCCGGCGGCGAAGCAGACCGAGCCGGACGCCCCTTCCGAGATCGGCTCGTTGCTCTGGGTGCCGGGGTTGGGCTGGTTGAACTGGATCGAGTAGGTGGCGCTGTTTGGATCGGTCGGGACCGGCAGGTTGGTGGAGGTCGCCCCGTCCGCCGGGCCGCCCGACGCCGTGATGTTCTGCGTCCCGCCGCCGATGTCGTAGAAGTCGATGACGGTGGAGGTCGAGCTGTCGACCAGCGCATAGGCCTCGTAATTCGTCGACCCGCCCCCGTCGGGATCGGTCAGCAGGATCGGGAAGGTGTCGGCGGAGATGACGTAGACCCACTCCTTCGCATCCGCGTCGAAGCTCTTGCGCACGCCCGCGTCGGTTAGCGAGATCTCGATGCCGAAGCTGCCATCGGCCTGGTAGAAGCCCACGACGAAATCGTCCTCGTTCGCCTCCTCCGCCTGGGAGAGGGAGACCTCGAGGAATTCATCGATCCCGGTGGAACGCGCGAAGGCGTTCGAATAGTGCAACTCGCTGATGCGCGCCATGCGCCGCACCCTTCCCCACGTTCAGTCCCCACGCCGCACAGCATAAGGGCCCCCGCACGGCTGTGCGAGGGCCCCCGATTGTCTCTTTCGTATAGCCGCTTAGGCGGGCAGTGCGGCCTTTGCCTGGTCCACGATGGCGTTGAACGCATCGGGCTCGTGCACGGCGAGATCGGCGAGGACCTTGCGGTCCACCTCGATGCCGGCGAGCGACAGGCCGTTGATGAAGCGGCTGTAGGTCATCGCTTCGTCATGGGCGCGGACGCCTGCGTTGATGCGCTGGATCCACAGGGCGCGGAAGTTGCGCTTGCGCGCCTTCCGGTCGCGGGTCGCATACTGCTGCGCCTTGTCGACGGCCTGCGTCGCGGTGCGGAAGTTCGTGGAGCGCGCGCCGTAGTAGCCTTTGGCCTGCTTGATGACCTTGCGGTGGCGGGCGTGCGTAACCTTGCCGGATTTCACTCGGGACATGTGCCTGGCCTCCTGATCAGCGGTTGTACGGCATGTATTTCTTGACGATGCCCTCGTCGGGCTTCGACAGGACGGTCGTGCCGCGGGCGTCGCGGATGAACTTGTTGGTCCGCTTGATCATGCCGTGGCGCTTGCCGGCCTGCGCAGCCTTCACGCGGCCGGAGGCGGTCATCTTGAAGCGCTTCTTGGCGCTCGACTTCGTCTTCATCTTGGGCATTTCGATCTCCTTGGTCGGGTCGTGGAGATGCGACTCGGCAGCCCGTGTCGCCGGCCGCATCGGGATAGAGCGCGTGGCATTAGACGCATCGCGCCCGCTTGGCAAGGGGAATCCGTGCTATGATGGCCTCCCATCCAGAGGAGGACAGAATGCAAAAGATCACGGGTCACGGCGATTCCGGCACGCTCGTCCGCGCCTATACCGCCGTCCGCCGCCGCACGGCACCCGAAGGCAGCGCACCCGCTGCCAAGACGCTCCACCGCCGCGCGCTGAAGGGGCCGCGGGCCCGGCTGGGGCACTATCTGCGCATCGACCGGGGCGTCGAGCGCTGAATTAGAAACCGAAAGGTTGCGCTTTATCGCACGTCTCCCATATAGCAACTCATAGGTTGCATATAGGAGAGCCCGATGACCGACCTGGCTGACACGATCGAGCGTGAGCTGCGCATCGCCGCCCCGGTGGACAAGGTCTGGACCGCCCTGACCGACTACAAGGAGTTCGGCGCCTGGTTCCGCTGCGACCTCGACGGGCCTTTCGTGCCCGGTGAGGTGACGCGCGGCGTGATGCGCTACGACGGAACGCCCGGCAAGGCGATCTACATGCGGACCGAGGAGCTGGAGGCACCGCGCCGCTTCAGCTTCACTTGGCCGCTGGACGAGGATCTGCCCTTCGAGGATGCCCATGCCGACGGGCGCACGACGAAGGTGACGTTCGAGCTGGAGCCCGATGGCGATGCGACCGTGCTGCGGCTGGTGGAGATCGGCTTCGAGAGCCTGCCAGAGGGCACGCGCCTGCCGCATTTCCGGCGCAACCAGAAGGGCTGGACCGCACAGATGGAGAACCTGACCGCCCATGTCACATGATCCCGCTGCCGCCGCCGCGCTCGCACCGCTCTTCGGGGCACTTGGCGATCCCACACGGCTTGCCATCGTGGCGCGGCTCGGCGGCGGCGCGGACCTGTCGATCACGGCACTGGCGCGGGGCACGGACATGACCCGGCAGGCGGTAACCAAGCATCTGCGAGTGCTGGAGGATGCCGCCATCATCGGGCGGCGCAAGGCGGGGCGGGAGGTGCGCTATTCGCTGCGCCCCGACCGTCTGACCGAGGCGCAGCGCTTTCTCGACGCCGTGGGCGCGGAATGGGACGCAGCGCTGGTGCGCCTCGCCGATCACGTCGAGGGCGGCTAGCCGAAGACGAGACCGCCGTCGACGATCAGGTTCTGCCCGGTGACGGCCCGCGACCACGGGCTCGCGAAGAAGAGGACGGCATCGGCCATCTCCGCGGGCGTCGTGACCTGGCCGAGGGGCGTCTGCGCGGCGACGATGTCGAACACCTCCTCGGGCGTGGCTGCACTCGCATCGGTAGTGCGCAGCAGCCCGCCGGAGACCATGTTGACCGTGACGCCGAGGGGCCCGAGCTCCTTGGCCGCCGTGCGGGTGAGGGCCAGCAGCGCGGATTTCGCGGCCGTATAGTCATGGTAAGGCACGACCGGGTTCTGAACGAGGTTGGTGCCGATGGTGATCAGCCGCCCGCCCCCGGCGACCTCCCAACGCGGGCGCATGACACGGATCATGTTGAGCGCGCCGCCCACCGCCGTCTCCCCCTGCCGGGCGATATGCTCCCACGCCAGCGTGTCGAGATGGGTGCGCGCGTCGCCGTTGAAGCTGTAGTCGGCGAGCGCGTTATGGATGATCGTGGTGGGCGCACCGAACCGCTCCTCGACCGTGGCGATCATGGCCTCGACGGCATCGGGATCGGTGACGTCGGCCTGCACGGGAAGCGCCCGCGCGCCGAGCTGGCCAGCAAGCGCGAGGGCTGCGTCGGCGCTGTTGCGGTAGTTGATCGCGACGCTCGCGCCCTCCCGCACGAAGGCGGCGGCGATGGCCGCACCCAGGCCGCGTCCGGCTCCGGTCACGAGGACGCACTGGTCCTGCAAGGTAGACGTCATTCGGTTTGTCCCTTCTCGAAGGCGTGGAAATGGTGGACAGGCCCGTGGCCGCCGCCGACATCGAGCCGGTCGGAGGCGGCGATGGCGGATGCAACATAGCGCTTGGCAGCGGCGGCCGCGTTGGGCAGCGGCAGACCCCGGGCGAGCAGCGCGGCCAGCGCCGCCGACAGCGTGCAGCCGGTGCCGTGAGTGTTTGCGGTCGCGTGGCGCTCCCCCTCCAGCCAGGTGAGCGCGTCGGACATGGCCAGGAGATCGGGACTTTCGCCCCCGGCGAGATGCCCGCCCTTCAGCAACACCGCATCGGGGCCGAGGGAGAGGAGCGCGCGGGCCTGCGCCTCCATCTCCGCCGGAGTGGCGGCCTCCGCGGTATCGAGCAGGTCGGCGGCCTCGGGCAGGTTCGGGGTCAGCACGGTGGCGATGGGCAGCAGGTCGTCGCGCAGGGCGCCGACCGCCTCGGGCGCGAGCAGGCGGTGGCCGCCTTTCGCGACCATTACCGGATCAACAACGATAGGTGCCTTGAGGTCGGCGAGCGCCCCGGCGACGGCCCGGATGATGTCGGCGGTGCCGAGCATCCCGGTCTTCACCGCATCGACGCGGATGTCCTCGCGCACCGTCTCGATCTGACGGGCCACGAAATCGGGGGCGATCATCTCTGCCGCCGCCACGCCGCGGGTGTTCTGCGCGGTCAGCGCCGTGAGTGCCGCCATCGCATAGCCGCCATTCGCACTGATCGCCTTGATATCGGCCTGGATGCCGGCGCCGCCTGAGGGGTCGGAGCCCGCGATGGACAGGATGTTGGGGATCATGAGGCCCTCCATTCGGCCAGCAGGGAGCGGGTCGCGGCCTCAGGGTCCGGCGCGCGGGAGATGGCGGAAACCATGGCAGCCCCCACAGCACCGCTCGCCCGGACCGCGGCCATGTCACCGGGGCCGACACCGCCGATCGCCACGCAGGGCAGCGGCGTCGCGGCGACGATCCGCGCAAGCCCGTCGAAGCCGATGGGCGGCGCGTGGTCCGGCTTGGTCGCGGTGGCGCGCACCGGGCCGACGCCGAGATAGTCGACGGCGCCTTCCGGGATGGCAGCGAGTTGGTCGGCATTCTCGACGGACAGTCCCAGAAGCTTGCCCGGGCCAAGCGCCGCGCGCGCTTCCCGTGGATCACCGTCGCCCTGCCCGATGTGGAGGCCGTCGGCATCGGCGGCGCGCGCAACCTCTATCCGGTCGTTGACGATCAGCCGGATGCCGCGGGGCGCGAGCAGATCTTTCAGCCCGCGGGCGAGCGGGATGAGCTCCGCATCCGGCAGCGTCTTCTCGCGGAGCTGGATGGTGGAGGCGCCGCCGCGGGCCGCCGCCCGGGCCTGCGCGGCGAAGGTCAGCGGCGCGCTGGGATCGGTGACGAAGTAGATCGGGCCGATCATACCGGAACGATCCGCGCGCTTGCGTTCACCTCCGCCGGGGTCACGGCGTGGAGCGCGTCGAGAAAGGCGACCTGGAAGCTGCCGGGACCCGCCGCCTGCGCCGCGGCGCGCTCGCCCGCGATACCGTAGTAGGCGAGCGCCGCGGCGGTGGCCTCAAGCGGCGGCTGCCCGGCACAGAACGCGCCGACCACGCCGGTCAGGGAGCAGCCGAGGGCGGTGACCCTGGTCATCAGCGCGTGCCCGTTGCCGACGCGCAGGCCGCTTGTGCCGTCGGTCACGAAGTCCTCGGCCCCGGTTACCGCGACGACGCCGCCCGTGCGGGTGGCAAGGGCGCGGGCGGCATCCTCCGCCGCCGCGACGCTATCGCCCGCATCGACGCCGCGGGCCTTTGCGGCGGTTCCGGCGAGGGCCAGGATTTCGGAGGCGTTGCCGCGCACCACCGTGGGCCGCGCTTCGATCAGGCGGGCGCAGAGCTCCTGCCGGAAGCGGGTGGCGCCGACGCCGACCGGGTCGAGCACCCAGGGACGGCCAGCGGAGGTCATCACGGCGGCCGCCTCCTCCATCCCTTGCGCCCATTCGGGGTCCGCTGTGCCGATGTTGACGGTGAGTGCTGCGGCGATCCCGGCGAACTCCGCCACCTCGGCACGGGCATGGACCATGGCGGGCGAAGCGCCGGCGGCGATCAGCACATTGGCCATCACGTTCATGGCAACGAAGTTGGTGATGTTGTGGACCAGCGGTGCGGCGTCCCGCATCGTCGCGAGGTACTGTCCGGGATGTTCCATCAGCTCTCCCCTGCGGCGGGGAGAGACGGGGACGAGGGGCGGCAGATGCCGCGTCCGACCACCGCGACTTCCTCCGCCGGCATTATCCGGTTCAGGTTCGAGGGTTCTTCTCAGCCCGAGTGAACGAGCGCCCCTGTCGCAGGTTCGGGATCGCAGCCCGGGCGTTGCGTGTCAAGGGCGAGCGGCAGGGAGCGGGACGCGCGCCCGGCCTGGAAAGCGCTTGTGGGACAGGATTGAGATGTCCGTCCCCTCAAGCGTCGATCTCGCGGAATCTATGAACGACATCGCCAACGCGCCCTCCGAGGGGGAGGTCGGGCGCGGCCCGGCGGTGCCGCCGCGCGGGACGCTGCTTCGGAGTAGTACTACCACGGACGTGATCCGGGGTCTTTCGCCAAGGAGCGCCTCGAGGCCAGAAGGTCCCGGCGCTTCGGCCGGGACGGTGGCAAGGGTCGTCAGAGTCGGGCTTGGCCCGTCCATCGCATGCATTGGGAGATCCTCGGGTCAGGCCCGAGGATGACGTTGTGCGGGAAAGCGGGCGATCCCGGCTCTGCGGCCGGGACGGTGGTGCCTCGTGCAACCGCCCCGGACCTGATCCGGGGCCTTTCGGTGCGGAGATCCATGCAATCAGCGATGCCCGCCGAAGGGCGGCACCGGCCCCCTCAAAACACCTGCGCGGCGACGTCGATCAGCGCCAGCATCACCGCGCCGAAGCTGGCGGATGCGGGGGTGGCGAACTCGATGAAGAGGGCAAGGCCCAGCGCCGTGGCCGCCCAGAAGGCGGGTCGCAGCCAGCCATCATTCGACAGGATCGCCTCGACCCCGCGCCCGATCAGGGCGAGGATCGAGGCGCCGTAGGCAACGAGCAGCCAGTCGAGGGCGCTCACCCCTGTTCGCCCTCGTAGATGTCCTTCTCCCGGCAGGGTGCGACGCGCAGGATGTTGGTGGTACCCGGCATGTTGAAGGGCACGCCCGCGGTCACGATGATCTTGTCCGTTTCCTCGGCGAAGCCCTGCTGCACCGCGGCGCGCACCGCGGCGACGACGGCGAGCTTGAATCGGTTGACCTCCGGCGTGATGACGCAGTGCAGGCCCCAGACGAGCGAGAGCCGCCGCGCGGTGGAGATCATCGGGGTCAGCGCCAGAACCGGCACGCGCGGCTTCTCGCGGCTGGCGAGGATCGCCGTGGTGCCGGAATGGGTGAACGTGCAGATCGCCTTCACCTCGATCGTCTCGGCCACCTCGCGCGCGGCGGTGGTGATCGCGTCGGCCTGGCCGCGATGGGTGCGGGTGCGGCTCGCCTCAATGATCTGGCGGTAGACGGCATCCTGCTCGACCTCCACCGCGACGTCGTTCATGGTCTGCACGGCCTCGACCGGGTAGTCGCCGGCGGCGGACTCCGCCGAGAGCATCACCGCGTCCGCGCCCTCGTAGATCGCGTGGGCGACGTCTGAGACCTCGGCCCGCGTCGGCACGGGAGCGGAGATCATGCTCTCCATCATCTGGGTGGCAACGATCACGGGCTTGCCCACGTCGCGGCACTTGCGGATCAGCTTCTTCTGGATCGGGGGGACGGCTTGCACCGGGAGCTCCACACCGAGATCGCCCCGGGCGACCATGACACCGTCGGTCGCCTCCAGGATCTCGTCGAAGGCGCGGACGGCGGCAGGCTTCTCGATCTTCGCGATCAGGGCGGCGCGGCCCTTGGCGAGCGTGCGGGCCTCCTCCACGTCGGCGGCGCGCTGGACGAAGGAGAGCGCCAGCCAGTCGACGCCGAGCTCGCAGACGAACTCCAGGTCCTTCTTGTCCTTCTCGCTGAGGGCAGCGAGCGGCAGGACCACATCGGGCACGTTCACGCCCTTGCGGTTGGAGATCTCGCCCGCGACCTCGACGATGCAGTCGGCACTTTCCTTGTCGCAGGCCTCGACCTTCAGCCGGATCTTGCCGTCGTTGACGAGGAGGGTGGAGCCGGGCTCCAGCGCCTCGAAGATCTCCTTGTGCGGAAGCTGGACGCGGGTCGCATCGCCCGGTTTGTCGTCGAGGTCGAAGCGGAAGCTCTGCCCCTCCTCCAGCTCGATCGGGCCGTCCTTGAAGACGCCGCAGCGCAGCTTGGGGCCCTGCAGGTCGGCGAGGACGCAGATCGGGCGCTGCGTCTCGTGCTCGATCTCGCGGATGAGCTGGTGACGCTCCGCGATCTCCTCATGGCTGCCGTGGCTCATATTGAGGCGGAACACGTCGGCGCCGGCCTCGAAGAGCGACTTGATCATGGTGCGGGAGGAGGAGGCGGGGCCGAGCGTGGCCACGATCTTGACGCGACGGTCGCGTTTCATACGGTTTTCCTTCTTGTCCCAACGGCCCGGGGGTGACGGGCCAAAGCGGTTCGGTCGCGCCTCGTTTACTGTCACCGGTCGGGCCTGTCCCGCAAAAATCGGGACAGATCATGTCTTTTTGCGCTGTCCTGCGCGCAGAGGCAAAGCTAGATCAGGAGCGCTGAATCACAACATGAGCGACCGCTGGATGCCGCAGGACTGCTACGAAACCGTGAAGGGCGCGCCGGGCCACCGGCTGGTGCTGACCTGCGACCACGGCTCCAACCGCGTGCCGGAGGAGCTGGGCGATATCGGGCTGAGTGCAGACGACATGGCGCGGCACATCGCGTGGGACGTCGGTGCGCGGGGCGTGACGCTGGGTCTCGCGCGGCGGCTCGGGGGCGCGGCGGTGCTCTCCACCGTGAGCCGGATCGTGATCGATCCGAACCGGGCGGAGAACGATCCCACGCTGGTGCGCCGGATCTACGACCGCAGCGTGGTGCCGGGCAATCGCGGTGTCGATGCGGCCGAGCGGGCCCGGCGGATCGCGGCCTACTACGCGCCCTATCATGCGGCGGTAGATGCGAAAGTCGACGCGGTGCTGGCGCGCGGCGAAGTACCCTCGGTCGTTGCCATCCACTCCTTCACCCCGCAGCTCGCCGGACGGCCGCCGCGGCCCTGGGAGGTCGGGATCCTCTGGGACGGTACCGACGGGCGGATCGCGGTGCCTTTGATGGCGCGCCTTCGGGCCGAGGGCTGGTGCGTGGGCGACAACGAGCCCTATCCGGGGACCTATGGCGGCGACAGCCAGGACCGGCACGCCATGCAGCGCGGCCTGCCCAACGTGCTGATCGAGGTGCGCAACGACCTCATTTCCGACGCGGCGGGGCAAGAGGCTTGGGCCGGGCACCTCGCGCCGCATCTGGCGGCGATCCTGGCGGATCCAGCCGTGGGGCGGCGCTTCGAGGCTGCGTAGGCGCGGGCGCTGCGGGTTTCGCGCTTCCGCGCGAGGATATTTCAGGCAAGCTGGAATGGTCAGGCGCGGGGCCAGTCCTCCATCGGGCGCCAGCCGTGGCGGGGCCGGCCGGTGTCGAGGTCGACGGTGAAGAAGTGGCCGCCGCCCTGCTGGTCCTGGCTGCGGTCAATCGGCAGGCCCGCGAGATGGCAGTAGAGCAGCGTTCCGACGCCGCCGTGGCCGGTGAGAAGCAGGCTGCCTTCCGTCTCCGCGATCGCGCGTTCGGTGGCCGAGACGATGCGGGCCTGGGCGTCGATGGCCCGCTCCCAACCGCGCACGCTCTCGTCGGGGCGGGCGAAGAAGGCGTCGGCCCTCTCCTCGAACTCCGGCGGCGGGAGGAAACCGGTGGCGGAGCGGTCGTTCTCGTGCATCCGCTCCATGATCTCCAGCGGCGCATTGGCGGCCTTGGCCAGCGGCTCCGCCGTCTCGATCGCCTTGCGCTCGGCGCTCGACCAGATGCGGGCAATACCGCCGAGATCGCCGGTCTGCGCAAGTTCCCGGACGCGGGCGGCACCCGTCTCGTTCAACCCCCAATCGGGGACCGGGATGTCGGGATCGATGCGGACTTGGGGATGGGTCAGGTAGTGCAGCAGGCGTGTCATGGGCGCGGACGCTACACCGGCTTCGCGACGGATTTCCGACAGCTGCGCACTG
Organism: Pontivivens ytuae; assembly: GCF_015679265.1. NCBI lineage: Bacteria > Pseudomonadati > Pseudomonadota > Alphaproteobacteria > Rhodobacterales > Paracoccaceae > Pontivivens > Pontivivens ytuae. Next base: position 2,719,285 of record NZ_CP064942.1, on the reverse strand, counting down.
GAAAGCGGGCGGCTCGCGGCCTTACATAGCGCTCAAGCCAAAGGGAGAGGATCCATGGACGACCAGACGCGCCTCGAGCTCGAAGCCGCCGCCTTCCGCCGCCTGCGCGACCACCTGCGCAAGCGGACCGACGTGCAGAACATCGACATGATGAACCTGACGGGGTTCTGCCGGAACTGCCTGTCGCGCTGGTACCAGGAGGAGGCCAACGCCCGCGGGATCGAGATGGACAAGGCCGAGGGGCGCGAGGTCGTCTATGGCATGCCTTATGGCGAGTGGGTCGAGCGCTACCAGACCGAAGCGAACGACGCACAGAAGGAAGCTTTCGCCGCGGCGCCCAAGGCGCACTGAGGCCCGCTACTCCTCCGGCTCGGCGAGCTGCATGACGGCGAAGGCGATCTGTGCCGTCGCGAAGGTCGTGCCGAGGGAGAAGGTCAGCAGCACCAGCGGCCAGATGCCGAGGCCTGCACGCTCCACGAGCGTGGCGACGCCGCCGATGTTGAACTCCCAGAGGATGGTGACGAGCAGGGCCGCCAGCACGAAGCCGAGCGCGCCTGCGGTGACGAAGAGATTGACGAGCCGGGGCATCGGCCTCTCCTGCACTTGGGATCGGATATAGAGGTTACGTCCGATCGTTCCGCACGGATTGGCCGCTGCGCAACTTTATTTCGCGTTCGTTTTACCCTGAGACCGTCAGGTCGCGGTGGCGAGCGCTTCCTCGATGTAGATCTCGCGCAGGCGGCGGGCGACGGGGCCGGGAGTGCCGTCACCCAGCGTGGTGCCCGCGATCTCGACCACCGGCGTGACGAAGGAGGAGGCGGCGGTGACGAAGGCCTCGGCGGCACCTTGCGCCTCCTCCGGCGTGAAGGGGCGTTCCTCCACCTCCATCTGCGCCTCTCGGGCGAGGCGGAGCACGGCGGCGCGGGTGATGCCGTGGAGGATGGAGTTGGAGAGGTTGCGGGTCACGATCCTGCCACCCCTGGTGACGATGTAGGCGTTGCTCGACGTGCTCTCGGTCACGTGGCCGTCCTCGACCATCCAGGCATCGTCGACGCCCTCGGCCCGGGCGGCCATCTTGCACATCGAGGGCGCCAGGAGCTGCACCGTCTTGATGTCACGCCGCCCCCAACGGATGTCGTCGACGAAGGCGATGCGCAGGCCGTTGGCCGCCGCCGCCGTCTCGATCAGCGGCTTTGCCTGGGTGAAGAGGACGAGGGAGGGTTTCGGCTCCTCCGGATAGAGAAAGTCGCGATCGGCGGCACCGCGGGTGACCTGCAGGTAGATCAGGCCCTCGGTCAGGTCATTCTCCTCGATCAGACGGCGGTGGATCGCCTCGATCTCCGCATGGGTAGCGGGCGACGGCATGTCGATCTCGGACAGCGAGCGATCGAGGCGCGCCATGTGGCCCCCGAAATCGACGAGGCGGCCGTCGAGGACGGAAGTGACCTCGTAGACGCCGTCCGCGAACAGGAACCCGCGGTCGAAGACGGAGATCTTCGCGTCCTGCTCGGGCAGGTAGTCGCCGTTGACGTAGACGGTGCGGGTCATGGCGTGCTCCTGTGCGCGGCTGCCGTTCGGCGGGTCATTTTTGCAAAAAGTGTTGGAGACATCTGCCTACCCCCAGAGTGCGGCGGCGGGCGGATGGACCTCGGCGCCCTCGTAGGTGAGCGGCGGATCGCGGTCCTCGGCCAGCAGGAGCGGGCCGTCGAGATCGACGATCTCGGCCCCCTGCCCCACCAGCACGGCGGGCGCCATCGCGAGGGAGGAGCCGACCATGCAGCCTACCATGATGCGGAACCCGTCCGCGCGGGCGGCGTCGCGCAGCGCCAGCGCCTCGGTCAGGCCGCCGGTCTTGTCGAGCTTGATGTTGACCATGTCGTACTTGCCCGCGAGATCCGCGAGCGAGGCGCGGTCGTGGCAGCTTTCGTCGGCGCAGACCGGCAGTACGCGGTCGAGATCGGTGAGGGCAGCGTCCTCGCCCGTGGGGAAGGGCTGCTCGACCATCTCCACGCCGAGCTTCACGAATTCCGGGGCGAGGGTCGCGTATTGCTCCGGCGTCCAGCCCTCGTTGGCGTCGACGATGATACGGGCGGCGGGGGCGCCGGCGCGGACGGCGCGGATCCGCTCCACATCCTCCGGCCCGCCACCGAGCTTGGTCTTGAGGAGCGGGCGGGCGGCGTGGCGGGCCGCGGCGGCGTTCATCGCCTCCGGCGTGCCGAGGGAGAGGGTGTAGGCGGTGGTGAGCGCCTGTGGTTCGGGAAGGTCCGCGAGCTGCCAGGCGCGGCGGCCCGCAGCCTTCGCGGCATGGTCCCAGAGGGCGCAGTCGACGGCGTTGCGGGCGGCGCCGGGCGGCAGCATCTCCTGCAACGCGCCGGGGTCGACTGTCGCGGGCAGGCCCTCCACCTGCGCGCGGACACTCTCCACCGTCTCGCCGTAACGGGCATAGGGCACGCATTCGCCGCAGCCGGTGATGCCGTCGCGGGTGACGGTCACGGTGATGACCTGCGCCTCGGTCTTCGTCCCGCGCGAGATGGAGAAGGCCTCGGCCAACCGAAAACTGTCCGCGGTGACGGAGATCATGACGCCTCCGGCGGAGATATTTGGAGCAAGAAGAAGGTCATGGCAGCGCATCGACCAGGCGCGCGGCGCCGTGGCGGTAGGGGTCGATGGTGGGCAGGCCCATGCGCTGCTCGATGCCTTTCAGCAGGTCGGCGGCGGCGGGTTCGTCGAGGGCGGCGGTGTTCAGCGAGATGCCGGTCACGGTGCAGCCCGGGTTGACGACATGGGCCATGGCGAGGGCGCTGTCGCGCAGCGCCTCCAGGCTGGGCAGGTCGTAGCCCGGCAGACCGCGCATGTGGCTCCGCGTCGGCTCGTGACACAGGATCAGGGCATCGGGCGCGCCGCCGTGGATCAGGGCCAGCGTCACCCCGGAATAGGAGGGGTGGAAGAGGCTGCCCTGCCCCTCGATCAGGTCCCAGTGGTCGGGGTCGTTGGGCGGGGTTAGATGCTCGATGGACCCCGCCATGAAATCGGCGATGACAGCATCGAGCGGCACGCCGTCGCCGGTGATCAGGATGCCGGTCTGGCCGGTGGCGCGGAAGGTCGCCTTCATCTCGCGCGCGCGCATCTCCCGCTCCATGGCGAGGGCGGTGTACATCTTGCCGACGGAACAGTCGGTGCCGACGGCGAGGCAGCGCTTGCCTGCGCGCTTTTCGCCGTTGGCGATCGGGTAGGCCACGGTGGGCACGCGCACGTCGTGGAGTGTGCGGCCGTGCTTCTGAGCCACTGTCACCAGCGCGGGCTGGTCACGCAGGAGCGTGTGCAGGCCCGAGGCGATGTCCATGCCGTGGGCGAGCGCCTCCTCCAGCACCTGCATCCAGGCGGGCGAGATCACGCCGCCGCGGTTGGCGACACCGATCACGAGGGTCTTGGCCCCCGCCGCCGCGGCCGCCGCGATGTCCATGTCCGGCAGCTTCATGTCGGCATTGCAGCCCGGCAGACGAAGCTGGCCAATGGCCGCGTCGGGCCGCCAGTCGCGGATGCCCTGCGCGACCTTGGCGGCGAGCGGATCGGGCGCGTCGCCCAGGAACAGCAGATAGGGATGGGGGATCATCGGCGGGCCTCCGGCTTCGCGCGAGGCTAGGCCGATCCTGACCATTCGGTCAAATGCGAAGTGCGGCCGCGGCAATGCGCTACAAGGGGATTTGCCGACCTGGGCGAAGTGAAAAGGGCCGCCTGCAGGAGGCGACCCTTTCAACACGTTTTGCAAACATGCGCCGTCTGCGCGTCAGGCGGCTTGTGGTCTTGCCGGAGCGGGGGCCGCAAGCGCCATCTCCGCGCCATCGAGCACCGCGTTGGGTGCCACCTCGTCCGGCGTCGCGCAGATGCCGCGCCGTTGCATCCAACGGCCGAGCGCCGGGGATGCGGTCAGCAGCGCGAACGGGATCGCGAGGAACATGCCTGCGAGCACCGGTGCTGCCCAGGGCAGCGCGCTCGGCGCACGCCAGAGGATCAGGGCTGCGAGCACCGCGCCCGCGAGGGTCTGCGGCCAGAGCCCGCGCAGCGCCGTGAGCGGCGGCAGCGCGTAGGGATCGCGGTTCTGCCCGCCCCAGATCACCGAGCGGCCGAAGGCGAGCCCGATGAGGAAGATCGTCACCCGCATCGCCACAACCGGCGCGAGAAGCATGGTGAACGCGGTCTCCATCAGCGCGCCGAGCGCGAAGCGTCCCGCCCCGCCATAGCTGCGCACGCCACCGGGGCGCAGGGCGACATCGATCCAGCCCGCGATCTTCGGAAACAGGCTCATGCCGATCATGATGAAGAACATGGCGAGGCCGAAGGCGAGATCGACCTGCCCCACCTCGTCGTTCATCATCTTGAAGGCCGCGGCACCGGTCATCAGCATCCAGGCGGGCGCGCCGAAATACATCATCATGGCCGAGAAGATCTGGAAGCGGCTCATTGGCTTCAGGCCCTTCCAGAACATGATCGGACCGTACTGCATGTTGCCTTGGCACCAGCGCAGGTCGCGCTTGGTGAAGTCGAGGATGGTGGGCGGGTTCTCCTCCCAGCTTTCGCCCTCGACCGGCATGACGCGGCACTCGTAGCCCGCGCGGCGCATCAGCACCGCCTCGACCTGGTCGTGGCTGAGGATGTGCCCGCCGAGCGGGGCCTTGCCGGGCAGTTGCGGCAGGCGGCAGTGCTTGCGGAACGCGTCGACGCGGATCAGGGCGTTATGACCCCAGTAGGGTCCGCACTCGCCATGCCACCAGGCCGCGCCCAGCGTGAAGGAGCGCATGCCGTGCCGCATCCCGAACTGGAAGATCCGGGCGAAGGCCGAGCGGGCAGGCGCGCCGACCACGAGGCTCTGCAACAGACCGATCCGAGGATGGGCCTGACAGATGCGGACCATGCGCAGCATGGCGGCACCAGACATCAGGCTGTCCGTATCCAGCGGCAGGAAGAAGTCGAAACCGTCACCCCACTGCCGCAGGAAGTCGCGGACGTTGCCGGCCTTGTAGCCTGCATTGACCTCGCGCCTGCGATAGACCGCGTTGGAGCCCAGCGCGTGACGGTGGCGGGCCATCGCCATCTCCTCCGCCGCAGCGATCGCGGGATCATCGGTGTCGGAGAGGATGAAGATCTCGAACCGGTGGCCCCAACCCGTGGCGTCGAGCGAGCGGCGCATCTCCACCGCGCGGGCGAAAGTCGGCTCGGGCGGTTCATTGCGCAGGAAGATGGCGAGCGCGGTGCGGCTGACGATCGGCGCCGTCTCGTCGATATCGCGCATGTGCGGTGCAGCACTCTCGAGCCCGTCGCGGTGGAAATGCATGAGCCACAGGCCCAGCACCGCGTTCCAGAAGCCCATCACGGTCCACGGCGCGCCGATGCAGACGCAAACGAGGATGACGGTATCGGTGACGGTCCACCCGCCCATGCCGAAGACCTTGACCACGCCGGCGATGATCGCGGCGAGCGTCAGGAGGTTGAGCACGGCGACGATGCCGCGGCGGCGGGCAAGCAGGCCCGTCTGCTGCAGGCCGGCCGGCGTGCGCACGCTGTCGTGACCCGGGACCGGGTCCAGATGCTGGACGTGATCTTTCATACGCTTATCGTCTCGCGAAACGCGGGGAGGGAACGGGCATGGAGCCTCGGGCAATCTGGTACACGGGGCAGCGCGGTGTCGCGATCCGCCCGGCGAAACTCGGTGAAGGTGAGCTGCTGCTGCGCATGGTTGCCTCGGGCCTCTCCCGCGGGACGGAGCGCATCGTCTGGTCCGGCGCCGTCCCCGAGAGCGAGCGCACGCGCATGGCGCTCCAGACGCAGGAGGGCGATTTCGGCTTCCCGGTGAAGTACGGCTACGCGGCCGTCGCGCGGATCGAAGAAGGGCCGGAGCGCCTTCGTGGCCGTCTTGTCTTCGCGATGCATCCGCACCAGACCCTCTTTCGCCTGCCGCTCGAAGCGGTTCATGTCCTGCCGTCCACCCTGCCGCCGGCCCGGGCCACGCTTGCCGCCAACATGGAGACGGCGCTCAACGCGATCTGGGACGCCCAACTCAGACCCGGGTCCCGCGTGGCCGTGATAGGGGCCGGCCTCGTGGGCTGTCTGACGGCCTATCTGGCTGCACGCATTGGAAAAGCCAAGGTGACGTTGGCTGACAAGATAGAGAGCCGCCAAACACTGGCGAGTGAACTTCGCGTGAGTTTCGCATCTGCGAAAAACCGCCTGTCTGAGATGTCCACGGTATTCCATTGTTCCGCGAGCGCGGGGGGCCTTGCCGCCGCCATCGACGCGCTGGAGTTCGAGGGGCAGGTGATCGAAATGAGCTGGTACGGGGCCGAGCCCGTGCCGGTACCGCTGGGCGGCGCCTTCCACGCGAACAGGCTCTCCATACGCTGCTCCCAGGTGGGTCATGTGGCACCTGGCCGCCGCGCCTCGGTCAGCCATGCGGAGCGGATGCGCACGGCCATCGGCCTGCTCGACGATCCCGCGCTCGACGCGCTCGTCACCCATCACATGCCGTTCGAGGAGGCGGAGACGCTGCTGCCCGAGCGCCTCACCGAGGGGGCCGACGGCATCGCGACCGCGATCACCTATGGGTGAGCGACGCGTCAGGTGAGGTGCAATCCCCCGTCCACCGGCAGCACGACGCCCGAAATGTAGGGATTGGTCATCAGCGCGACCGCCGCCTGCGCGATGTGTTCGGGCCGCCCGGCGGTGCGTACTGGCAGTTCTGCCTCCATCCACGATCCCAGTTCCTCCCGCTGCGTTTCGGTCCAGACGTTGGTGAGTACTACCCCGGGGGCCAAAACGTTCATTCGCAGCGGTGCGAGTTCGATGGCGAGCGACCGGCCAAGCTGCATCACGGCGGCCCGCACGCCGTTCATGACCGACAGGCCGGAGTCCGGTCCGGACGGTTTCAACCCGGCCACGCTGGCGAAAAGCGTGGCGGACCCGCCCCGTTCCATCCGGGCCGCGACCGCGCGCAGGACGTGGACCTGGCCCCAGAACTTGTCGAAACTGGCGCGCATCGTCTCCTCGGTCAGCTCGGTAAAGGGGCCGCGCTTGGCGTTCTCGTCCGCAACGGCGGAGATCAGGACGTGGTCGATGTGGGGCACGTCGGCGAGCGCCGAGGTCACCGAGGCGGGGTCGAGGTAGTCCATGGGCACGATGCGCGCCCAGTCGGGACGTGGCAGCGCGTCCCGCACCGCCTCCAGCTTCGCCGCAGACCGGCTGGCGAGGATGACCTCGGCGCCCAGTTCGGAGGCAAGCGCCGCCGTCGCGGCCCCGATACCCGAGGACGCGCCGACCACCAGCACCGTCCGGTCCGTCAGCGTGAAGGGGTTGCTCACCATGGTCCGATCTCCCGTCCCGGCCGCAGCGTGGCCGATTTTTGCAATGCAGCATTGCGGATGCCGACCGATCCGCTAGGTCATGGGCAACTGCAATGCTGCGAGGAGCCGCCCATGTTCGCCGTCGAGGTCCGCGACCACATCATGATCGCCCACAGCCTGAAGGGCGAGGTCTTCGGACCCGCCCAGGCGATGCACGGCGCCACCTTCGTGGTCGACGTCACCTTCTTTCGCGAGACCCTGTCCGCCGACAACATCGTGGTGGACATGGGCCGGGCGCATGACGTGCTCAAGCGCGTTCTCGGCCCGATCAACTACGCCAATCTCGACGAGGTCTTTCCGGGCGAGGTCACGACGACCGAATACCTCTGCCGCCACATCCACACCGAGATCGCCAAGGCGGCGCGCGAGGGCGGGCTGGGGCCGGGCTCCGACGGGCTGTCGGCGCTGCGGGTGACGCTGAACGAGAGCCACGTGGCGAAGGCCTGGTACGAGGCCGCGATTTGAGCCTCGGCGATTTCGCCATCCCCGGCGATCTGGAGATGCGGACGGGCGGTTACGCCTATGACCGCCATGTGCTCGCCGCACTGCCGGGGTTGCGGCATGTCGCCTTGCCAGGCAGCTTTCCGGCCCCAACGGACGCCGATCTTGAGGAGACGCGGGCGCTGCTCAGCGGCCACGGCCCGGTGATGATCGACGGGCTGGCGCTTGGTGCTACGCCGGTGGCGCTGCTGGAGGGACTGGAGCGGCCCATCGTGGCGCTCTGTCATCATCCACTGGCGCTGGAGACGGGGCTGGACGCTGTGCAGGCGGAGGCGTTGCGGGCGAGCGAGACCGCGGCGCTGGGCGTGGTTGAGGCCGTGATCTGCACCAGCACCACCACCGCCCGCATCCTCGCGACGGAGTACGGCGTGGACGATGCGCGCATCACGGTGGCGGAGCCAGGGCTGGCCCAGATGGACGCGGCGGCACGGCAGGGCGAGCCGCCGGTGATCCTCACCGTGGGCTCTTTCACGCCGCGCAAGGGGCATGACGTGCTGATCGAGGCGCTGTTGCGGCTGGAGGACCTGCCCTGGCAGGCCCGCTGGATCGGCGCGCGACCGGACGAAGAGTGGGCCGCGCGGATCGAGGCACGGGTGGCGGAGGTCGGCCTCACCGACCGCATCGCGATCGAAGGGGCGGCGACCGACATGGCGGCGGTCTACGCGGGCGCCGATCTCTTCTGCCTGCCCTCGCATTACGAGGGCTACGGCATGGTCTTCGCTGAAGCCATGATGGCCGGCCTGCCCATCATCGCCTGCGCCGGCGGTGCCGTGCCGGACGTCGTTCCGGCGACGGCGGGTCGACTGACGGAGCCGGGCGATGCGCGTGCGCTGGCCGACAGCCTGCGGATGGTCCTCGACGATGGGCGCGTGGCTGAGCGGATGGCGACCGCTGGACGGGCCCATGCGCTTTCGCTTCCGACCTGGGCCGAAACCGCGGCCCGGATCGCCGATGTCCTCGAAGGAGTGCGGGCATGAGCTTCTCCCCCGACTGGCTGGCGCTGCGCGAACCGGCCGACCACGCGGCGCGCAGCCCGGCCCTGCTCGGCCGGCTGGAGCGCTGGGTCGGCGGGCGCGACCTGCGGATCGTCGACCTCGGCAGCGGGACGGGGTCGAGCTGGCGCGCGCTGGCGCCGCGGCTGGGCGGACACTGGACGCTGACCGACCTCGATCCGGTTCTACTGGAGCGGATGCCAGCAGGCGTGGAGCGCCGTCAGGTGGATCTCTCGGCGGAGTTGGAGGACATGGTGGTCAGGGCCGACATCGTGACCGGCTCGGCCCTCATCGATCTGGTGTCGGCAGAGTGGCTCGACCGGCTGGTCGCCGCGCTTGCGCCGTCCACGGCGGTCTACTTCGCGCTGAGCTATGACGGGCGGGAGGACTGGTCCCCTGCCCCGCCTTTCGAGGCGCAGGCGCTCGCCGCGTTCCGGCAGCATCAGGAGGGCGACAAGGGGTTCGGCCCCGCGCTCGGGCCCGGAGCGACACAGCATCTTGGGGCAGCACTTGCAGCGCGGGGCTGGCAGGTGTCGGTGGCGGACAGTCCATGGCGGCTCGGGTCCGGCCAGCGGGCCCTGATCGAAGCCCTCGCTGATGGTGCCCGCGATGCGGTCGCGGAGACCGGGGCGCTCATCGGCACTGAGCTCGAGGCGTGGTGGCAGGCGCGGCGGACTGCCCAGCGTGCCTCGGTGGGGCATCTCGATCTGCTGGCGTTGCCGCCGTCGTAACTCAGGCGCCTTTGTTGGAAACTATCCGCAAAGCTCCAACACTTTTTGCAAACATAAGTCGCGGCGTCAGCGCACCATGCGCGACAGCACCCCGTCCCGCTTGACGATGCCGTGGTAGAGCGCAGCGGCAATGTGCACCACCGCCAGCGCGATCAGCAGCCGCACGGCGAGGCCGTGGCCGTCGAGCAAGGTCCGCGACAGCTCCCGATCCGGCCCCACGAGGTTGGGCATGTCGAAGAAGCCGAAGACCGGGAGGGGCGCAGGAAACGCACTGACCCCCGCCCAGCCCAGCACCGGGACCACGATCAGCAGCACATAGATCAGCCCATGCACGATGCCGGAGGCCATGCGCTGAGCCGGTGCCAGAGGCTGCGCATAAGGCGGCTTCGGCATCACCACCTTCACAATGATCCTGAGCAGCATCAGGCCCAGCACCAGGAAGCCGACGCTCTTGTGCATGTTGTAGAACCGGTCGAAGGACCCGGCGCCGAAGGTCGCCTCGATCGCGTCGCGATTGTCGAAGTCGGTGAAGATGAAGCCTGCCGGGATCATCGCAACGAACAGCAGCGCCACGATCCAGTGCAGGGCCTTCTGCGTGATCGAGTAGCTGTATACGTCGCTCATGATGTCCGGTCCCAGGCCTCTCTCAGGTCGCAGGTGAAGAGCACGTCGCCGTCGTCGAAGACATGGACCCGCGTTACCGGGCGGCGCGCCTCCTCCAGCCGTTCGACGGGCGCGAGCTTCAGCCCCGCCTTTCCGGAGCCGAGGATCATCGGAGCCATCAGGATATGCAACAGGTCGATTGCATCGGCGTCGAGAAAGCGGGCGAGCGTGTCGGCGCCGCCCTCGATGAGCAGGCGTTCGAGACCGCGCTCGGCCAGCGCCGCCACGATGGCGCGGGGGTCGAGCTGCTCCCCGTCGCAGGGCACCTCGACCACCTCGGCCTTTGCCCGGACACGCTGGCCGGGGCGGGTGACGACGTAGACCGGGGCGGCCTCGTCGGAGAAGAGCGTCAGATCCGGATCGACGCGGCCGTTGGGGTCGATGACGACCCGGGCCGGGTTCTCCCCCGGGCAGCGCCGCACGGTGAGCTGCGGATCGTCGGCAAGCGCGGTGCCGACGCCGACCACCACCGCGTCCACTTCGGCGCGGAGACGGTGCAAGTGGTCGAGCGCCGCCTTGCCATTGATGTACTTCGAGGCGCCCGTCACGGTCGCGATCCGACCGTCGAGCGTCTGGCCGAGCTGGGCGATCACCACCGGGCCGGTCGCGCAACGCGGCGGCAGCAGGGGGGTGATCGACTTGGCGGCGGCGATATTCATCTCGGGCTCTCCCTCAACGCGGGTAGGGACTTAGCACGATGCACTCGTCAGGCGAGTGCACCACGAGGTGAGGCAGGGGCGGGGTTCGCGGCGGGCGGGGTGGGCTTGCCCCGCCAGGGCTGACCCTTGAGCCAGCCGACGAAATAGGCGCATCCGATCAGGACGGCGAAGCCCCACAGGTTCACGGCCCACCAGGTGATCGGCTCGCGCCCCACGACGTCGAGCAGGAAGCCGTTGAACCGCGACAGCGGGATCGACAGCATGAAGCAGGCGAGGCTCTGCGTACCGACCTTGCGCACGACGGGGACCACGTGGCCGATCAGGTCGTGAGTCATCCAGTGCCGCCACTTCGGACCGATCGCGGCCCAGATCAGGATGACCGATCCGATCAGGTTGAGAAGCTGGAAGACGCCGATCCGGTCCACCGGCACGAAGAGATCGGTGCCGAAGACACTGATCGCGGCCGGACCCAGTAGCCAGCCGAAGAACTGGTCGAGCGGCGGCAGCCCCACGCGCATCATGTCGATGTAAGTGTAGGGAACGGTCAGGATCACCACGATCCCGGCGAGCACCAGCGTCCCGGTCTGGGCCGCGCGCGGTGCGTCGAACCCCTCGCTCAGCCGGATGCCGCGCGGGCCGACGAGGTACCACGCAATATAGGCCGTTGCCAGGAAGTGCAGGTATCGCAGCGCCCCCTGGTCGGGCTTCAGCCACAACGGGCGGATCGCCTCGCGCGTGTCGGCGATGAGGTTCTGGATCCACCAGTCGTCAGGCAGGTAGAGGCCGCGGTGGATCTTGAACCAGGCAAACGGGATGACCAGCACCACGTAGACCACGCAGATCCAGAACAGGCGGCTGGAGCGCGGCGGCGCCTTCACCCACTTCATCCCCAGCACATAGCCTGAGAAGAAGATGAGCTGCCAGGCGAACGGGTTGAAGAACCAGCGTCCCTCGCCCCACGGCGTCGACGGCAGGTTGAGGAAGGAGAAGGTCTGCCCGATCCCGTAGAGCACCTGTTGGAGCCCGTTCAGCATTACAGGCTCCGCCATGCGATCGATCCGGAACGCGTAACCGGCGAGGTTCGAGGCCAGCCACAGCAGGAACATCGAAGCGAGCACCGCCGGCGTGCCGCCCGCGCGGTGGATCAGCATCAGGAACGGGATCATGCCGAGGATGACGATATACATCGGCAGGATGTCGAAGAGCCCGGGCACGTAGGTCAGGGTGAAGAGGCCGATCAGCGCCTCGCCCGTATTCTCGAAGAGCGGCACGACATAAGGCCCCGTGATGTAGGTCCGCTCCGGATCGCCGAGATCGTAGTGGTCGAAAATGAACAGCATGATCGCGGTGACGAGGAAAATCCCGATATGCGCCCAGTAGACCTGCCACATCCGGTGCACGATCCGCACCGCGCCCAGCCACCAGGCCCGGTCGGTGAAGATCGCGCCGAAGGCGAGGGCCGAGGCCATGCCCGAGCAGAACACGAAGAGATCCGCGCCGTCCGAGAAGCCGAACCGCGCCGGGATCCACAGCGCCCAGGTGTTTCCGGGGGTGTGCGCGAGCAGGATGATGAACATCGCGCAGCCGCGGAAGAAGTCGAGACGCGGGTCACGGGGCTTCTTCGCCTTGGGGGCGTTCACCTCGTTGACCGGCTTGGCTCCGGCTGCGGATACGTCCTGTGCAGGCTGCGCCATTGGCGCAGCCCTGGCTGCGTCGCTCGTCATGGGGTCGTGTCTCACTCCGCCGCGATACCGGCGGCGGCCAGGTCGGCGCGGCGGGCGGCGATCTGGCTCCGCCGTCTTTCGGTATAGCCGTCCTCGGCGCCGCGTTCCAGCGTGCGGCGCGCTAGCAGTCCTTCCGCCTCAGCACAGCGGCCGGCGCGCAGATGCGACTCGACCGCGAGACGCCAGAAGACGTCGCGCTGCGCGTGGCTGCCGCCAGCGCGGGGCAGATGCTCCAGCCCGCGGGCGAGATCCGTGGCCGCACGGTCGTAATCTGCAGCACGGAAGGCGAGCATGCCGCGCGCCATCGGCACGCCGGTCAGCGCGCTCACCTCGTGCTGATCGTGGTCGAGGGTCGAGGCATCGGTGGCGATGCGGGCGGTCATCGCCTCCGCCTCCGCCTCGCGACCGGTGCGCATCAGCGCCATCATGTAGTGGAGATCGGCGAAGATGAGCGAGCCATCATCCCAGCGGTTGGCGGAGAGATCGGCCAGCTCCTGCCAGCGCTCACCCACATCGACGCCCTCGACCTCCAGCCGGAAGAGCAGCGAGGCGGCGTTCGAGATGTCGCGGAAGTCGTCGGTCGGCTCGGGCCGCACCTTGCGGTCATAGAGCTCCAGCACCGGACCATAGGCGCCGCGGTCGAGGTGGAACAGGGCCAGATGCCACCACACGTGGTAGCCGAAGTTGTTGCAATGCGACCAGTGGCGCGAGCGCCCGGCGAGCCAGCGCACGCCATCCTCGGCCCGGCCGGTCATGTCGTGCACATGGGCCACGGCATGCAGGCCCCATGCGTCGTCGGGCGACAGCTCCAGACCGGCGCGGCCGACACTCTCGGCCGCCGCGTAGTCGCCATTCTCCTCCAGCGCGAAGGCCTCGCAGCCCATCAGGTAGCCGCGCATCGCGTGATCCGGCGCAAAAGCCTGCTTGGCGAGCCGGGTGGAGGCGAGCATTCCGGTCGCATCCCCCAGCATGAAGCGCACGGCCTGCGTGAGTTTCATGGCGAGCACGTCGCCCGGCCACGCCATGGTGATCGCGTCGAGTGCCGCCGCCGCCCGCCGCCAGTTCCCGGCCACCGCGGTCTCCAGCACGGCCACGTAAGCCCGCTCCCGCGCATTCGCGCCACCGGCGTCGGAGGCCTTGCGCGCCGCATCGAGCGCCATCGTCACGGTCGGCATCAGCTCGGACCGGCCCAGGAGCAGGTAGAACATGCCCTTCGCCGCATGTCCCAGAGCGAAGCCCGGCTCGGCCTCCAGCACCCGGCCCAGGTGGACCGGCGTGGACGCGCCATGGGCGAGAAACGCGCGCTGCACGGCGTTCCATTCCGCAACTAGACGCGGATCACCGAGGGTGACTTCAAGGCTGTTGAGATCCGACAGCATGTTCTCTCCGGGATCGAATTGACGCAAAGCAACATAAACCCGGTGTCGCGACTGTCTTCATCACGAGGGGGTTATTCACCGATCTGTTATCCGTCGGGAGGTCGGTTCCGCGTATTCCTGCCGAACATGAACCGAATTCCTCTGATCGCGTCCCTTTTCGTTCTTCTGTTCCTCGCGGCGTATGCGTGGGCGGTGGAGGGTGAAACACATCTGGCCGCCGTCCTGATCGGCGGGCTCGCGGGCGTGGTGCTCTACAATGCAAGCTTCGGGTTCACCGCCGGGTGGCGGAACATGGTGCTGCAGCGGCGCGGGCGGGGCCTGAGGGCGCAGATGCTGCTGATCGGGCTGGTGGCGGTGGCCGCCTATCCGCTGATCGCGGCGGGCGGCATCGGTGGCTTCGACGTACGGGGGACGGTGCTGCCGATGGGCGTGGCCTCGGCGCTGGGCGCGTTCGTCTTCGGGATCGGGATGCAGCTCGGCTCCGGCTGCGCGTCGGGCACGCTCTTCACTGCCGGAGGTGGCTCGACGCGGATGATGCTGGTGCTCGTGTTCTTCATTGCGGGCAGCGTGTGGGCGACAGCGCATTGGGATTTCTGGGCGAGCCTGCCGCGAACGCAGGCGGGCACCTCGCTGATCGTGGAGCTCGGCTGGGCCGGCGCGGTCGCCGTGATCGTGGCCGGGGCGGCAGCGATCTGGTGGCTCTCCGTCCGGGTCGAGCGGGCGGCGCACGGATCGCTGGAGGCGGGCGGGGGCACGGCACGCTGGTCGATCTGGGCGGGGGCCGTGGGCCTCGCGGTCGTGGCCGTGCTGTTCCTCCTGTTTCTCGGACGGCCCTGGGGCATCACCTATGGCTTCGCGGTGTGGGGCGCACAGGCCGTGGACGCGCTCGGCGCCGAGCCCACGACCTGGACCTATTGGGAGGGCTGGCGGCGCGGCCACGTCGAGGGCGGCGTGATGTCCTCGACCACCAACGCCTCCAATCTCGGCATCGTCGCAGGCGCCATGGCGGCGGCGAGCCTTGCCGGGCGCTGGAACCCGATCTGGCGGCTGAGCCGCCGCGACGTGCTCACCGCCGTCATCGGCGGGCTGATGATGGGCTACGGCGCACGGCTCGCCTATGGCTGCAATATCGGCGCCTATCTCGGCGGGCTGACCTCGGGCAGCCTGCACGGGATCTGGTGGCTCATCTGGGGCTTCGCCGGATCCTTCGTCGGCGTGGCGCTGCGGGTGCGCATTGGCATGGACCCGCGCCCGGCCCGCCCAATCGTCGCCTGAGCCTTCATCTTTCCCGAAAATACGCCCGCCGGAGGCCTCGGACCGCCCGCGACACGCGATCGGTCGCTTCCGGGCTGCACGACCTGCAAAGCCGGTCTAGAACGAGGGCGGAGGGAGGGGCCGATGTTCCTGAGCGTCTTCGACATTTTCAAGGTGGGCGTCGGGCCGTCGTCCTCCCATACGATGGGTCCGATGATCGCGGCCGCACGCTTTCTCGATGCGCTGCGCGACGGGGCGGACCGGGTGCCGGGCGCGGGCGCGCCAACGCGGATCCGGGTGCAGCTCCACGGCTCGCTGTCGCTGACGGGGCGGGGGCATGCGACGGATCGCGCGGTGCATCTGGGCCTGCTGGGCTTTCGGCCCGATGTGTTCGATGCTGCTGCCGCGGCGACAGCGTTGGAGGAGCTTGCGGAGACGCGTTCGCTGTCGCCCGAGGGGCTGCCGGGGCTCGCCTATGATCCCGAGCAGGACCTCGAATTCGCCTCCAGCACGCCCTTGCCCGGCCACGCGAACGGCATGGTGATCGAAGCGTTCGATGCCATCGGAAACCTGCATCTGGTCGAGACCTACTACTCCGTCGGCGGCGGCTTCGTCCTGACCGAGCGCGAGTTGGAGCGGCAGGCGGAGGCTGATACGCCACCAGACGTCCCCTACCCCTTCCGCACGGCGGCCGAGATGCTGTCGATGGCTGCAGAGAGCGACCTGAGCATCGCCGCAATGAAGCGCCTGAACGAGTTGACCGCGACAGATGCGAAGACACTCGATGGCGGCCTGTCGCATATCTGGCGCATGATGGAGGCGAGCGTCGAGCGCGGGCTGGCGGCGGACGGCATCCTGCCCGGCGGCCTCAACCTGCCCCGCCGCGCGGGTCGCATCCATCGTCAGCTTCAGGCCGAACGGGGCCTGAACCTGCCTGCGCCCCACGTGGTGAACGACTGGCTATCGGTCTACGCGATGGCCGTGAACGAGGAGAACGCAGCCGGCGGCCAGGTCGTCACCGCACCGACCAACGGGGCGGCGGGCGTGGTGCCCGCGACGATCCGCTACTGGCTCGACCATGTGCCGGGCGCGCACCCGGCGGAGATCGGGACGTTCCTGCTGACCGCAGCGGCCGTGGGCGGGCTGATCAAGAGCAACGCCTCGATCTCCGGCGCCGAAGTCGGCTGCCAAGGTGAGGTCGGCTCGGCGGCGGCGATGGCGGCGGCCGGGCTGTGCGCGGTGCTGGGCGGAACGCCGGAGCAGGTGGAGAACGCCGCCGAGATCGCGCTGGAGCACCATCTCGGCATGACGTGCGATCCGATCCGGGGACTGGTGCAGGCGCCCTGCATCGAGCGCAACGGGCTAGGCGCGATCAAGGCGGTGAGTGCGGCCTCGCTGTCGTTGCGAGGGGACGGGCGGCATCTAGTGAGCCTGGACGCCTGTATCGAGACGATGCGGCAGACGGGGCGCGACATGAGCGAGAAGTACAAGGAGACGTCGCAGGGTGGGTTGGCGGTGAACGTGCCTGAGTGCTGACGGCTAATGTTTGCAAAAAGTGTTGAAAAGATTGCTTGATAGCCTGCAGTGACACGCCCCACGTTCACTCATTGTTCACTTCCTGCGAACATCTTCACACCATGTCTCGCGAGGAAGCCAGAAGCTCGGGTTATGCCGGATGCTGTCCGCGCTGTAGCAGCACATGGTCCGCACCCTGGGGTCGGTCGGCGAATGGATCTACTCGTCGACGGTGTCGGCAATGCGGCCGGACTTTCGTCCTCCAGCCCCGGCTTCTGAAAGGTCTGCATCGCCCCGACAAGCTGATGGCCGTCGCGAAAAAGATGGCCGCCGGTCAAGTCACCTCGGTGCGTTCGATCGCGCACAGTTTCGATATTGCACACACGACAGCGTGGCGCTGGCGGATCCGGATCCTTCGCTCAACGCGCCCGCTGAGGTGCCCAAACCACGCAATTGCACCACTGCTGAACTGCCGCGAGAGCCGAAAGGGCTCGCGAGAGTGGTTGCGTTACCGCCGCGAGCCCAACGCGCCTAAGCCGCCTCGCAAGCGGTGGGTCGACTACTCGCCCTCGACCATGCCGCCTGCGAAGCTGTGGCAGACTGCCGTCGCCGCGTCACCTCAGAACGGAGCGGTCTGGATCGGAGCTGGGCAGCAGGCGAAACGGTCCCTAGACTGGCGGAATTCAGCTCTGGCCGCCAATATGGGCGCGGGCTATCAGGCGGCGCAATCCTTTCTCGCGCAGTTCCGGGGTCCAGCGACGCGGTACCTCCACCTCTGTGCTGCTTGGTTCCTCTGGCGCGAAGGCCGCAGAAAGCTCGAGTTCGCGCAACACTTTTTGCAAACATATGCCCCGCACCGCGGACCTAGACCGCGGCAGCACTCGCCCTATCCCGTCCAACATCGTGGAAAAGGTGCGTATAGGCCGCCACCCCCACCAGCGGCACGAGCAAATTGACGATCGGGATGGACAGCGGTACCGCCATCGCGATCCCCATCAGCCAGATGCGCCCGCCATGCCGGCGGCGCAGGCGGCGGGCGTCGGCCTTCGGGATGCGGCGCAGTGCGACAAGCTGGAAGTACTCGCGACCGAGCAGATACCCGTTCACCAAATAGAAGATCACGGGCGCCAGCAGCGGCACGAGCAGGTAGATCACGAGCGCCGCCAGGTTCGCCGCCACCAAAACCCCGAAGAACTGCAGGGCATCCAGCAGGGCGGCCGCGAAGGACAGCCGGGTGGCAGGCGGTAGAGCGGGGTAGTGCCGCGCCTCCACGGCCGCCGCGATATCCTCCAGGAAGAATCCGATGCAGATCGACGCGACCGGGATCATCAGGAATACCGAGGCGAGCATCACCGCCCCCACCGCGAGGCCCGTCGCCCACGCGCCCGGATCCACCACGCCGATCCACGGCAGATCATAGGGTCCCAAACCGGAGACCAGCCACGCCGCCAGCGCGTAGAGCGCCACCAGCACCCCGACGGTCAGCCCAACCGCCTTGATCAGCACCGAGCGGAACGCGCGGTCGCCGAGCTGATCCACCGCCTTCGCAATCGCGCCGATCACGTATCAACCCACCGCGTGATCGCATCGAGATCGGGCCGGGGCCGCTCGGGCGGCGGCATTGTTTCACGACCGATGTGAACGAAGCCCGCGACCATGTCGCCCGCCTCAAGACCCAGCCCCTCGTGCAGCCACGCCTCATCCTGCGCCATCCAGCCGCTCAGCCAGTTCGCACCCCAGCCCGAGGCGAGTGCCGCGTTGACCAGCGCGAGGCACACGGCCCCGGCGGAGAGATGCTGCTCGATCACCGGGATCTTGTCGGAGGGCTGCGGACGGGCCACCACCGCGACCACCAGCGGCGCATCGGCGAAGGAGGCGACCGCCTTTTCCAGCTTCTCCGGCATCTCACCGCGCTCCGCCCCGCGCCGGGCGGTCAGCGCCGCGAGCCGCTGCAGCGCCGCCCCCTCCAGCACGATGAAGCGCCAGGGCTCCAGCTTGCCGTGATCCGGGCTGCGCGCGGCGGCCGTCAGGATCGGCTCAAGCGCCGCACGATCCGGACCCGGCCCGGTCAGCGTCTTGGCGGGCCGGGAGCGGCGCGTCAGCAGGAAATCCATCACCTCGGGACGCGGTTGCAACACCATCTGTCTCACTTTCGTTCAAACGGGCCCGATGTCGGGCCTCGAACGGTACGTTTCAAGCACAAAAGCTTGCGAAGCGCCTGTAATCGGCGCAGAGTCGCCGAAAAAGAACCGGGACACGCCATGTACCGCCTAATCCGTCTCCTGAGCCTCGCGGCGCTCGCCGCGATCGGCATCTGGTATCTGGGCTTCACACCGACGGGCATCCAGCCCGCAGCCTGGCAGCCCAGCACCGATCCGGGCTTTACTGGAGTTTTCACCCCGAACAGCGCGCTGGCGGCGGTCGAGCGGCTGGATCTCGGCGATGAGCACGGGCCGGAGGACATCGCCCTCGACCAGGATGGCGTGATCTGGACCACGACGGCCGAGGGCGGGCTCTGGCGGCTCGACAATGCCGAGATGAGCCGTGTGGGACAGATGGGCGGCCGTCCGCTCGGCCTCGAATACGGGCCCGACGGGGCGCTCTACATCGCCGACAGCTATCTGGGTCTGATCCGGTGGACGCCCGCGGGCGGCTCCGAAATCCTCGCCGACGAGTTCGAGGGCGCGCCCATCCGCTATGCCAACCAGGTGGCGCCGGCGCGGGACGGCTCGGTCTACTTCTCCGTCTCGACCACCCGCCATGATCCGGAGGCGCTGGGCGGCACCCTGCCCGCCTCTGTCGTCGATCTGTGGGAGCATCAAACGACCGGCCGCGTCCTGCGCTGGACCGGCGACGCGATCGAGAAGGTGGCGGACGGCTTCTCGTTCGCCAACGGCATCGCGCTGACGCCGGACGAGGATGCGCTGCTGATCGCCGAAACCGGCGCCTACCGCATCTGGAAGCACGACCTCGCCCTCGGCGAGCGCGAGGTGCTGATCGACGCGCTGCCGGGCTTTCCCGACAACATCCAGGCGCAGGGCGACGGGACGTTCTGGATCGGCCTGGTCTCGCCGCGGCGGCCGATCGCCGACATGCTGGCGCCCTATCCCGCCGTGCGCGATGTCGTCTGGCGCCTGCCCGAGGCCGTGCGCCCGCAACCCGTTCACCATGGCATCCTGATGCGCATCGACGGCGACGGTCAGGTGCTCGAGGTCCTGCAGGACCCCGAGGGCGGCTACTCGCTCGTCACCGGCGGGATCATCGTCGGCGACCGGCTCTTCGTGAGCTCGCTGGGACAGGACGCGCTCGGCGTCATGAACGTCCGCTAGAGCACGAAGAGCACCGCGAACAGCACCAGAAGGCCGAGCGCGACCGCCCAGGTCCGCCACATCAGCGACACGCAGTGCCGGACATCTTCCGCATCCGCCGTCTTGCGGCCGTGCACGTTAAGCCATGGATCGTCTGAGGGGCCTTCGGCATAGATCCGGGGGCCGGACAGCGCGATGTCGAGGGCACCGGCCATCGCTGCCTCCGGCCAGCCCGCATTGGGGGAGCGGTGCTCGCGCGCATCCTCCAGCATCGTCTTGATCGCCGAGTCCGAGAGGGCCACGATGCCGATCAGCAGCCCGGTGAGGCGCGCAGGCACGTAGTTCATCACGTCGTCGAGCTTCGCCGCCGCCCAGCCGAAGCGCGCATGGCGCGGCGTGCGGTGCCCGATCATGCTGTCGGCGGTGTTGACCGCCTTGTAGAGCAGGAGACCCGGCAGCCCTGCCACGAGGTACCAGAAGGCTGGCGCGATCACTCCGTCGGAGAGGTTCTCGGCCCCGCTCTCGATCGCGGCGCGGGCCACACCGCTCTCGTCGAGCACCGTTGTGTCGCGCCCCACGATCTGGGCAACGGCGGCGCGCCCGGCCTCTAGGCTCTCATCCAGTCCGGTGGCCACCGCACGGACATGATCGACGAGGCTGCGCTGCGCGAGGAAGACGGCGACGACCAGGAACTCCAACGGCAGGAACAGGATCACGTCGATCAGCCAGCCGAGCACGATCGCGCCGACAGCGAGGATCGCGACCGCAAGCACCCCGTCGCGCCGCCGATCCTTGTTGAAGCGCGCATCCAGCGCCTCCACTGCGCGACCCATCAGGACCGCCGGGTGCGGCACCTTGGACCAGAGCGCCTTGGGCTCACCCACGATTGCGTCGAGTGCCATGCCAAGGGCGAGCGCCACCGTGCTCATGCCATTGCCTCCGCCAGTCTGTCGAAATCCCTGTCCCCCGCCGGCAGGCCGAGCCGTAGCCAGCGCGGGTCGTAACCGAAGGTGCGCGTCCAAATGTGGCGGCGGGCGAGTTGCTGCTGCACCGCGGCCGCGTCGTCAAACGCGTAGAGGCGGAAGAGATCGCAACCGCCGACCAGTCGCTCCGACCCCATGATCGCGTCGAGCCTGCGGGCATCGACCGCCAGCCGCGCCCGCGCCTGCTCCGCCCAGCCAGGGTCATTAAGGGCCTGCGCCGCGACGGCCAGCGCCGGACCCGAGGCCGCCCAAGGCCCCAGCCGCGCCCTCAGGATCGCCGCGTGCTCCGGCATGCAGATGGCGAAGCCAAGGCGCAGGCCGGCGAGCCCCCAGAACTTCCCGAAGCTCTTGAGCACCACGCAGCCGGGCGTCGCCGTCCGGTCGACGAAACTGGTCGTCGCAACGTCGGCAAAGCTCTCATCAACGACGGTGATCGCAGCGCCCTCCAGCACCTCCGCGCCGTAGACGCGGCCATCGGGGTTGTTGGGGTGGACGACGACACGGAGCGCGACCGGGTCATCCCCTGCCTGCACTACTTCCCGAACAGGACGGCCCCGCCCGGCGAAGGCCGCGGCGTGCTCGTTGTAGGTGGGCGAGAGGACCTCCACCGCGCCCTCCCCAGCCAGATCGGGCATGGCGGCGATCAGGGCCGAGGCGCCCGGAGCGATGACAACCTCTGCCCCGTCCGGCACACTCCAGAACGCGCGTGCGGCAGCTTCGACGGCGGCGAAAGCGCTCCGATCCGGAAGCCGGGTCCAGAGTTCAGGCGCAAGCGGAGGCAGCGGATAAGGGACCGGATTGATGCCCGTGGACAGGTCCAGCCAGTCCGTGGGCGCCCCCCCGAACTGCCGGATGGCGGCGTCCAGATTGCCGCCATGCTCCCGTTCTGGTAGAATCATGTTGGTGTCAATAACCTTGGCGCCACGAAAGGTGTGCGCAACGGATCACGTCGATCCGCCGCGCGCAAGACATCCGCGCCCATGAGCGCGCATTCGGACGGACCGATGTACGACGTTCTGATCGCATCCGATGACAGCGACGACCTGCGCGAGCGCATGGCCGCCTGTCAGCGTGCCGGTCTGAACTGCGCCGGAACCCGCGGGATGATCGAGACGCGCAACGCGCTGCTCACCGGCTATGCCCGCGCCTTCGTCCTGCCGCTGACCATGCGGCTCGCCACGGCGCTCGCCGATCTCGCCGTGCTGCGCAATCCGCGCGTGGTCATCGTGCCGCTCGCCGATGCGAGCGTGCCGAACGCGCAATGCGTCTACGACATCGTGCCGAATGCGCGCACCATGCTGAACACCCGCGTCGCACCCGAGGATCTGGCTGCGGTCCTCTGCCATGTCATCGAAACCGAAGCCCCGATGCGCGAGACGGCCTAGGCTGCCAGCCGGTCCCGCCCGTGCGGCGCCATCCAGTCGATCACCGGTCCGATGGGCACGATGCGGTGCGGGTTAATGCTCTCATGGCTCGCATGGTAGTGGCGGATGATGTGGTCGTGGTGCACCGTCTCCGCCACGCCCGGCCACTGGTAGAGCTCCCGGGTATAGGCCCAGAGGTTCGGGTACTCGATCAGCTTCGCCCGGTTGCACTTGAAGTGCCCATGGTAGACGTCGTCGAAACGGAAGAGCGTGACGACGAGCCGCCAGTCGGCCTCC
The DNA here is from genome assembly GCF_015679265.1 of Pontivivens ytuae. Classification (NCBI taxonomy): domain Bacteria; kingdom Pseudomonadati; phylum Pseudomonadota; class Alphaproteobacteria; order Rhodobacterales; family Paracoccaceae; genus Pontivivens; species Pontivivens ytuae. Next base: position 2,696,521 of record NZ_CP064942.1, on the reverse strand, counting down.
GTCACCCGGTCGCCCATCAGGTAGCGGCGGGCGGACAGCCGCTCCTCCAGCCAGTCGAGCGTGTCGAAGAGCGGGTGAACGGCCGCGTCATATGCCTCCTGCGAGGCGGCAAAGCCCGACTTGTAGACCCCGTTGTTCAGCGTGTCGTAGATCCGCGCGTTCACAGGCTCGATCGCCTCGCGCAGGGGCTCCGGCCAGTAATCGTCGCGGTTGCCGGTCAGCCCGTCGAAAGCGGAGTTCAAGATGCGGATGATCTCGGAGCTTTCGTTGTTCACGATGGTCCCGCGCTGCTTGTCCCACAGGATCGGGACGGTGACGCGACCCGAGGCCTTGGGGTCGGCCTTCAGGTAGACCTCCCGCAGGAATTCCTTGCCCATCAGCGTGTCGCCGGTCGCACCGGGGAAGCTCGCGTCGAAGCTCCAGCCGTCGTTGTACATGTCGGGGTGAACGACGGAGACGGTGATGTGCTCCGTCAGCCCCTTGAGCGCGCGGAAGATCAGGGAGCGGTGCGCCCACGGGCAGGCGTAGGAGACGTAGAGGTGGTAGCGCCCGCTCTCCGCCTTGAAGCCGCCCTCGCCGGTCGGGCCGGCGCTGCCATCGGGCGTGATCCAGTTGTGATAGGCGGTGACGCTGCGCTTGAAGGCGCCGTCGCCCTTCTTGTTGACGAAATCGTCCGTGACCCACTCGCCGTCGACCAAGCGTCCCATGCGCACCTCCCTGCTGTTAACCAAGAACATGCGATGTGCGGGGGCGAGGACAACCGGCGACGGGCGCACGAACTGTCGCCGTCCGGGAAACCGGTGTGTTAACGTTCACGTCACGGCAGCGTGGCATGATGTGACGGAAAGCGATTCGAAAGCTGGACAAACGGGGCTGCCGCGCCACCTCCGAGCGGTGCTCCCAATGCAAGACAGGATCAGGCGCATGGACATCCATCTCCCCCAAGATGTCGCAACCGCACTGCGCGAGGGCGACCCCGCCCCGAAGCGCGCAAAGACCCGGCCGCGGGCCCGCATGGGCAAGCAGGTGATTGATCTCATCAGCCTCGACGAGACCGGATTCACGGTCGCGGGCGATGCGCCGCTGTTGCGTGGGCATCTGTCGCTCTATGACGGGGAGCGGCACCTCGCGGATTGCCTGATCGTCACCGCAGCGCATGAGGGGCCGCTGGTCCGCTACGAATACAAGCGGCGGACCGACGTGACCGACACGGCGGCACTCGACTACGTGCGCGATCCCTCGGCGCCGGTGGCGCTGCTGCGGTAACGCCTCCGAAGCGGCTCCGGCTCCCGGACGGACCGGCGTGCCGTGCGTATTTCTGGAAAGATGAAGAGAGCGCCTGCGGCGGAGCGGCCCTCGCCATGGCGGCGGGTGCGCCTATTGTTCCCTGCATGACGCCCTTCGCCGACCTCCTCGAAAAGCTCGCCTTCACACCCGGCCGCAACGGGAAGCTGACGCTTCTGCGCCGCTATTTCGCGGCGACGCCGGACCCGGATCGGGGCTGGGCGCTGGCGGCGCTTGCCGGCACGCTCGACCTGCCGCATGTCACCTCCTCCGTCATCAAGGGGCTGATGGAGGAGCGGATGGACCCGGTTCTGTTCTCGCTCTCCCGCTCCTATGTCGGCGATCTGGCGGAGACGGTAAGCCTGCTGTGGCCGGAGCCCGAGACCTACGATCCGCCGAGCCTCGACGAGGTGGTGACAACCCTGCTCGCCGCCAGCCGCTCAGACCGGCCCGCGGTGCTGGCGCGGCTGCTCGACCGCTGCGGCGCGTCGGCGCGGCTGGCGCTCATCAAGCTGTGCACCGGCGGGATGCGCGTCGGCGTCTCGACCCGGATGGCGCAGACTGCTCTGGCCGACGACACCCACCCGGTCGAGACCATCGAGAAGCTGTGGTTCGCGCTGGAGCCGCCCTATCCGGAGCTCTTCACCTGGCTCGAGGGCGGACCGGAGCCGGACGTCGATCTCTCCCTCGCCTACCGGCCCATGATGCTCGCGCAGCCAGTGGAGGACCGGGTGCCGACGCTGGATCCGGCTGCCCACGCCGCCGAGTGGAAATGGGACGGCATCCGGGTGCAGGCGGTCGCCACGCCCCAGGGCCGCCGCCTCTACACACGGACGGGCGAGGATATCTCCGAGAGCTTCCCCGACATCATCGACGCGATGGACTGGTACGCCTGCCTCGACGGCGAGCTTCTGGTGGTCCGCGACGGCGAGGTCGCGCCCTTCGCCCACCTGCAGAAACGGCTGGGGCGCAAGCGCGTGGGCAAGAAGACCCTCTCCGACTACCCCGCCCATGTCCGCGCCTACGACCTGCTCGACCACGCGGGCGAGGACCTGCGCGCCCTCCCCTTCACCAAGCGCCGCGCACGGCTGGAGGCGTTCGGGAGCCGCGAGCGCCTCGACATCTCCCCCCTCATCCCCTTCGACACCTGGGCCGAGCTGGAGGCGCAGCGCGACGGCGCGCGGGAGGCGGCGATGGAGGGGCTGATGCTCAAGCGCCTCGACACCGCATATGTCGCGGGCCGACCCGTCGGCATGTGGTGGAAGTGGAAGCGCGACCCGCTCGAGGCCGACTGCGTGCTGATGTACGCCCAGCGCGGCCACGGCAAGCGGTCCTCCTACTACTCCGACTACACCTTCGGCGCGTGGGTTGAGACGCCGAACGGGCGTGTGCTGACGCCGGTCGGCAAGGCCTATTCCGGTTTCACGGACAAGGAGCTGGAGGAGCTCGACCGCTTCGTCCGCAACAACTTCACCGAGCGGTTCGGCCCAGTGCGCGCCGTGAAACCCGCGCTGGTGCTGGAGATCGCCTTCGACGCCATTCAGGAGAGCACGCGCCACAAGTCCGGCGTCGCCATGCGCTTTCCCCGCATCAAGCGCATCCGCTGGGACAAGCCGATCGAGGAGGCCGACACGCTCGACCGCCTCAAGGCGATGATCGCCTAGCCCTTCACCGCGCCCTCGCTGAGGCCCGACACAAGGTACCTTTGCGCGATCAGGAAGACGACCGTGATCGGCAGGCCGGACAGGATCGCGGCGGCGGCGAAATCGCCCCACAAGTAGCGGAACTCGTTGAGGTAGAGGCGGGAGCCGACGGCGAGCGTCATCTTCTCCTCCGACCGGATCAGGACGGAGGCGATGGGGTAGTCGTTGATGAACCCGATGAAGGCGAGCACAAAGACCACCGCCATGATCGGCACCGCCAGCGGCAGAAAGATGTGGCGGAAGGTCTGCCACGGCGTCGCCCCGTCGATCATCGCCGCCTTGTCGAGCGCGGTGTCGACGCTGTCGAAGTAGCCCTTGATCGTCCAGATGTGCAGCGTGACGCCGGCGAGGTATATCATGACGAGGGAGAGATGGCTGTTGATGCCAAGGCTCGGATCGACCTCGCCCAGCGCGTCGAAGATCGCGTAGATCGCGACCAGTGCGAGCGTGCTGGGAAACATCTGGATCAGCAACAACCCGTCGAGCATCGCGCCCTTGCCCGCGATGCGGATCCGGCTGAACGCGTAGGCGGAGATCGTGGCGATCGCCAGCACCCCGGTCGAGGCGATCAGGCTGATCTTGATCGAGTTCCACATCCACAAAAGCACCGGATAGGGCGGCTCCACCACCGTCCCGTCGACCCGCGTGTAGTCGAGACCGAAGGCGAGGTACCAGTGCTCCAGCGTCGGGTTCTCTGGAATGATCGAACCAACGGCGAAGTTCCCCTCGCGAAAGGAGATCGAGAGGACCACGACGAACGGAAACAGGATCAGGAGGAGGAAGAAGATCAGGAAGCCGTGGGCCAGGATCTTCTTCACCATCAGGTCGCGCGGGCGTTCGACGATCATCTCAGGCCCTCCCGGAGCGTTTCTGCGCCGCCCGCCGCATCGCCACGAAATTGGCGTAGGAGATGGCGGCGACGACGAGGAAGATCAGCAACGTGATCGCCCCGGCCAGCCCGAATTGCTGCCCCGCATTGTCGAAGGCGAGGCGATAGGTGAAGGAGGCGAGGATATCCGTCTCCCCCGCCGGGATCACCGTACCGGGGATATCCGGCAGGCCGCGGGTGAGCAGGAAGATCAGCACCAGATTGTTGAAGTTGAACGCGAAGCTCGCGATCAGCAGCGGCAGGAAGGGCGGAATGATCTGCGGCAGGGTGATGGTGAAAAACACACGGACGGCCGACGCCCCCTCCAGCGCCGCCGCCTTCTTGTGATCCTCCGGCACCGCCTGCAGGAAGCCCATGGCGAGCAGCATCATGTAGGGATAGCCGAGCCAGGTGTTCACGATCAGCACCATGACCCGCGCCAGCGTCCCGTCGCTGAACCAGCTCGGGCGGATACCGAACAGGCTTTCGAGGATCAGGTTGATCTCGCCGAAATTCTGGTTGAACAGCCCCCGGAACACGAGGATCGAGATGAAGGCGGGCACCGCATAGGGCAGGATCAGCAGGATTCGGTAGACCGCCTTGAACCGCAGATGCGGCCACTGGAGGATCACGGCGAGCGTCAGCCCGACCGCGAAGGTCAGCACGACCGATGCGGCGGCGAAGACGAAGGTCCAGATGAAGATCGCGACCATCGGCTGGCGGATGCCTTCGGAGGTGAAGACCCGCTCGAAATTGTCCCAGCCGATGAAGACGCGCCAGCCGGGCGGCACGCGGTCGCCGCTCTCATCGACGAAGAAGCCGATGGAATGGTCGGCGGTCAGCACGCTGCCGTCGGTCCGCGTCAGCTCGTCCGGCCCGGTTCGGGTGTAGTCGGGCGTCACGGTGGCGAAGGTGCGCAGACCTGCATTGCGGAGTTCCGCGCCGTCGGGGGTGGTGAGCGTCAGCTCCTGAAGGCCGCCGCGCAGCCGCACCGCCTCCCGCCGCTCCAACAGCTCGGCGGGTGCGTCGGCCTCGCTAAGCGCCGCGGTCTGCTCGCCCGCCAGCTCCACCGGCTCCGACAACAGCCCCGCCTCCGGCAGCCACACGCGATAGGCGTCGCCATCCCGCGCCACCGCGAAAGGCTGCTCCGTCGCCGGGTCGATCGAGCCGCGGGAGGTCAGAACCTCCACCGTCCGCTCGTAGCTCAGCAGGTTGAAGGAGGAGTAGTTCGTGAAGCCGATATAGACGGTGTAGAGCACCGGAAACGCGATGAAGATCAGCACCGCCGCCACGCCCGGGAAGATGAAACGCGGGCCGTAGAACCGCTGCGCGCCGAAGATCACGGCAAAGCCCATGGCGAGCGCCAGCAGGATCGCCCCGAACAGGGGCTGCGCCAGGAGGTAGAGGTAGAACGCCGCCGCCAGCAGCACCAGCGTCACCGCCCCCACGACGAGCAGGCGCGGCAGCGGCGAGCCCTCCTCCACCGTGGCCTCCGTGGTGATCGTCATGCGCCCCTCCGCATCACGAGCCGGCGCAGCGGCGGGAGGGCCGCCGCCCCGTCCGCGTCACTCGCCCAGGATCCGGGCGGCGGCGTCGTTCAGCGCATCCTCCGGCGTCGCGGTGCCGGAGGTGATGTTGGTGAGCGCAGGCGCCATAGCGGCCCAGAACGCCCCCATCTCGGGGTTCGAAGGCATCGGCACGCCATCGGCGGCGACCTCCAGCATGCCGGAGACGAGCGGATCCTCCTGCGCCTCGGCCGCCGACATGTCCGCCAGCGCGCCCAGCGCGTCGTTCTGGTTCCAGACCGCCAGCCCCTCGTCCGTGGCAAGGTAGTTCTCGATCAACTCGACCGCGAGGTCCGCGTTCGGCGTCGCCGCGTTCACCCCAAGTGCGAGCACGCCGAGGAAGGGCGGCGCGGTCTCGCCCGCCACGGTCGGGATCGGGGCGACAGCGAAGTCGATGCCGGAGTCCTTGAAGCCGCCCCAGGCCCACGGCCCGTTGAGCACCATGGCCACTTCGCCGTTGTTCATCGCACCGTCCATGACGCCGTAATCCACGCCCTGCGGCATCACCCCGTCATCGAAAAGCGACTTGAGCACCTGCGCCCCGGCGATCGCACCATCGGTGTTCACCCCGGTCTCGGACCCGTCATAGCTGCCGTCGACCTTCTGGAAGGCGTAGCCGCCGCCCGCCATCAGCATCGGCATGGTGAAATAGGTGTTGTTGTAGTCCCAGAGGATCTTCTGCCCCTCTATGTCGAGACCGGCGATCTCCTCGAAGCTCGCCGGGGGCGTCTCGATCAGGTCGCGGTTGTAGATCAGCGTCGCCGCCTCGACCGAGATCGGATAGCCCCACGTGTTCCCGTCGAACCGGACCGCCTCCATCGCCACGGGCAGGATCCCGTCCGCCCATGCCGCCCCCGGCGCGACCGGCTGGATCAGCCCGCCGCTCGCCCATTCGCCGAAGCGATCATGGGCCCACATCACGATGTCAGGCCCGTCGCCGGTCGCCGCGGCCTGCTGGAACTTCTGCGGCAGGTCGGGGTCCACGACCTCCACGACGACCTCGATGCCCAGATCCTCGGTGAAGGCGGCGGTCGCCTCCAGCAGCGCATCGCGGTCGCGGTTTGCCCCGGTCCAGATCGTCAGCGTGTCGTCGTCGAAGGCCGCTGCGGGCAGCGCGGTCACGAGCAAAAGGGCGGAAAGCGAAAGGGCCTTGGTCATGAAATCTCCTCCCAGAGCGTCTTTTCTGTCGTTGCGAGCGTCAGCGGCTCGTCATGTGTCAGCCAGGCAAAGCCATTGCCCGGCAGGGTCAGCGTGCCATCGGCGAGGGCTGCGGCCTGCGGTCCTGCGAACTCCGTCGATCCGGTCAGGGCGAGCGTCTGCACCTCCGTCGAGAGGTTGAAGACGCAGGTCATCCGCTCGTCTCCCGCGCGCCGCTCGAAGGCGAGGAGCGGCTCGGGCAGGTCGTGGAAATGCGTTGTCCCCTCCCGCAGCGGCCGGGACGCTTTGCGCAGCGCGATCGCCTCGCGATAGAAGGCGAGGATGCCGTCGGGCGCCTGCGCATCCACCGCCCGCGCGGCCTGCGGCGCCTTTACCGGCAGCCACGGTTTCGCGTCGGAGAAGCCGGCGTTCAGCGCATCGCGCTCCCACACCATCGGCGTCCGGCAACCGTCACGGCCCTTGATCCCGGGCCAGAAGCGCAGGGCGGGCGGATCGGTCAGCTCTTCGTAGACCAGCTCCGTCTCCGTCTGGCCCAGCTCCTCACCCTGGTAGATGCCCACCGTCCCCTCGAAGGACATGAGCATCGCGCAGGTCAGCCGCGCGAGGTTATCCTCGCTCACCCCGTGTGCTGCCCAACGGCTCACATGCCGCTCCGTGTCGTGGTTGGAGAAGGACCATTTCGGGTGCCCGTCGGGCGCCCCCTTGTGGAAGCCGTCGATGCAGTTGCGGAAGAACGCGGCGCTGAAATCCTGGCCCAGCATGGCGAAACTATAGCAGACATGCAGCCGCTTCGTCCCGGCCGTGTACTGTCCCATCAGCTCGATCGCCCGCGCCGGCCCGTCGCCGACCTCCCCCACCATCATGATGTCGTCGTAGCGGTCGGTGAGCGCGCGCAGCCGCTCCAGAAAGCCGAGATTTTCCGGGCGGTTCTTGTTATAGATGTTGTTCTGCATCCCATAGAGATCCGTGGACATCACCTGGTTCTTCTTCGGCTCCGCCGGCGGGTTGGAGCGCAGATCCGCATCGTGGAAATAGTAGTTCACGGTGTCGAGCCGGAAGCCATCGAGCCCCCGGTCCAGCCAGAACTTGCATGTCTCCAGGATCGCGTCGGCGACCTCCGGATGATGGAAGTTCAGGTCCGGCTGGGCGGCGAGGAAGTTGTGCAGGTAGTACTGTCCGCGCCGCGGCTCGAACTCCCACGCCGGGCCGCCGAAATGGCTGTGCCAGTTGGTGGGCGGCGCGCCGTCGGGCAGCGGATCGGCCCAGACGTACCAGTCGGCCTTCGGATTGTCGCGGCTCGTCCGGCTCTCCCTGAACCACGGATGCTGGTCGGAGGTGTGCGAAAGCACCTGATCGGTGATGACCTTCAGCCCCAGAGCATGGGCCCGCGCGATCAGCGCGTCGAAATCGGCGAGCGTGCCGAAGAGCGGGTCGATGTCGAGATAGTCCGACACGTCGTAGCCCATGTCCTTCTGCGGGGAGACGAAGACGGGCGACAGCCAGATGCAGTCCGCACCGAGCTCCGCCACATGCTCCAGCCGCCGGGTGATCCCGTTGAGATCCCCCACCCCGTCGCCGTTGTCGTCCTGAAAAGAGCGCGGATAGATCTGGTAGATCACCGCATCCCGCCACCATTCGCGCATGTCAGCCCCCAAGCCGAGTCGGGAGCACCGTATCAAACCGCTTTCGATATTCAAAACGTTTTGAATGCGTGAAATTGCATCTGAATTGATATATTCAGGTGGTTGATTGGACATGAGCAAAATCGATTTGAGACCACGGCCTTGGCAACCCTGAAGGATATCGGCGCGGAGCTCGGCCTCTCGGTCGCCACGGTCAGCCGCGCGCTGAACGGGTTTCCGGAGGTCAGCCTCAAGACCCGCACCAAGGTGCAGGAGACCGCCGACCGCCTCGGCTACCGGCCCAATCGCGTAGCCCAGCGCCTCGTCACCGGGCGCTCGGGCATGGTCGGCATGGTGGTCAAGATCAAGCCGGACATGAGCGCCGACCAGACCTTCTTCGAGATGCTAACGGGCCTGACCGCAGCACTGTCGGCGCGCGAAACCGACCTCGTGCTCGCCGTCGACCAGGGCGGCGACCCGGTCCTGCCCTACCGCAAGCTGCTGGAGCGCGGCATCCTCGACGGCTTCATCCTGAACGCGCCGGTCACCGACGATCCGCGGGTGACCTTCCTGCGGGAGCAGGGCATCCCCTTCGTCCTGCATGGCCGGGACCGGGCAACGCCGGACTACCCGAACTTCGGGATCGACAACGCCGCCGTCTCTGCCACCTCGGTCGACATGCTCGCCCATCTCGGCCACCGCCGGATCGCACTGATCAACGGCGAACTGCGCCACGCCTATGCCGCCGAACGGCTTGAGGGATTTCGGGCGGCGATGGCCCGCCACGACCTCGCCCCCGACAGCGCCCGCAACGGTGCGACGTTCGAGAGCCACGCCTACACCCGCGCGCTGGAGTTGCTGGCGCAGGCGGACGCGCCCACCGCATTCGTCTGCGCGTCCACCGTCATCGCGGCAGGCGTGATGCGCGCCGTGCGCGACCGCGGGCTGAGCGTGCCGGGCGACGTATCCGTCATGGCCCATGACGACGCGCTGCCGCTCACCCGCGCGATCAGCTTCGATCCCGCGCTCACGGTGACCCGCGCCCCGCTGCGCGACGCGTGCGAGCCGCTCGCGAACATGCTGGTGGACCATCTGGGCGGCGTGCCGGCGGAGGCGCTTCAGGTTATGATGGACGTGGAATTGATCGTGCGCGGCTCCACCGGGCCGGCGCCGAAGGGGGGATAGCAATGGGTCTCGACATAGGGAGCACGACGGCGCTTCATCTCGCGCAGGTGACAAAGAACTACGGCATCGTCGAGGTCCTGCACGACATTGATATCGAGATGGCGGAGGGCGAGTTCCTCGTCCTCGTCGGCCCCTCGGGCTGCGGCAAGTCCACGCTCCTCAATTGCATCGCGGGGCTGGAGGAGATCACGTCGGGCACCCTCCAGATCGGCGGGCGCGATGTGACGCGGGAGCCGCCGAAGGACCGCGACATCGCCATGGTCTTCCAGTCCTACGCGCTCTATCCGACCATGAGCGTGGCCGAGAATATCGGCTTCGGGATGAAGATCCGGAAGGTCCCCAAGGCGCAGATGGACGCGAAAATCGCGGAGGTCGCAGCCCTCCTCCAGATCGACCACCTGCTCGACCGGCGGCCCAGCCAGCTTTCGGGCGGGCAGCGCCAGCGCGTCGCCATGGGCCGGGCGCTGGTGCGCGATCCGAAGCTCTTCCTCTTCGACGAACCACTCTCGAACCTCGACGCCAAGCTCCGGGTGGAGATGCGGGCCGAGATCAAGCGCCTGCACCGCACCACCGGCGCCAGCATCGTCTACGTCACGCACGACCAGATCGAGGCGATGACGCTCGCCAGCCGCATCGTCGTGCTGAAGGACGGCTACATCCAGCAGATCGGCACGCCGGAGGAGATCTACGACCGCCCCGCCAACGCCTTCGTCGCCGACTTCATGGGCTCGCCGCCGATGAACATGGTGCCGGCGGAGGTTACGGGCGAGGGCATCCGGATCGGCGACACTACCCTCGCCTTACCCACCGACGGCCTGCCCGCCCGAGTGACCTTCGGTATCCGGCCGGAACATCTGGGCCGCGCGACCGGCACACCGGATCTCACGGTCACGCCCACGATGATCGAGAACACGGGCTCGGAAAGCTACGTCACCTTCCTGCTTGGTGAGACGCCCGTCACCGCGCGCCTGCCCGGCCGCCTGCCGGAGGACAGCACCGAGCCGCTCGGCCTCGCCGTCGACCCCGCCCATGTCAGTTTTTTCAACGCGGAGACCGGCGCCCGCCTTCGCGCCTGACGTTCAGCTTCGACCAAACATCCCAAGGGGAGCCGCGCCCCGAAACGAAAAGCCCCGGCGCGATAGCCGGGGCTTCCGATGCGTCAGGCGAAAAGGATCAGAGGCTTTCCTCGATCCAGCCCTGCAGCGCGGCCTTCGGCGCCGCGCCCGTCTTGTTGGAGACGACGGCCCCGTCCTTGAACAGGAACAGCGCCGGGATGCCCCGCACGCCGAGCTGTGCCGGCGAGTTCGGGTTCTCGTCCACGTTGACCTTGGCGATCTTCACGCGGCCCTCATAGGCCTCGGAGAGCTCTTCGAGCGCCGGGCCGATCTGCTTGCAGGGCCCGCACCACTCCGCCCAGAAATCGACAACCACGGGGATGTCGGATTTCAGGACGTCGGCCTCGAAGCTGTCGTCGGTGACTTTCATCGTAGCCATGTCAGGCTCCTTGTCCGGTTATATCGTATGCCTTGCGGCCTCGGAGGCAAAACCTAGGCACCCGCCCCAACCGGGTCAAGGCGCGGTGGCGCGGGTGAGCGCCGCGTTCACGAGGGCGTGCGGCAGCTCCATCAGCCGTCGCTCGGCGGTCCACAGGACGAGCGGGACGACCGGCACGTCGAAGGCCGGCGTGAGCGCCGCGACGTAAGCACCCATCTGCCGCAGGATCGCCTCAGGCACGTCCTCGGGCCGCTCGGGCACCACGCGGTTCGACTTGAAATCGACGATCAGGACGCGGTCCGTCTCCACCACCAGCCGGTCCACGCGGCCGAACATCCGCCGCCCGCCCAGGTCCCCGCAGGCCGGCACTTCGGCGAGGCTGTCGGGGCCGAAGAAGTGTGCGAGCGCCGGGTCCTGCACCACCGCCAGCGCTTCGGAATGCACCGCCTCGGCCAGCGCGTCGGGCAGACCATCGGACCGCACCGAAGCACGCTGCTCCGGCGGCAGCTCCGCCATCCGCTCGATCAGATCGTGGATCGCCGTGCCGCGCGCCTTCGCCAGCTCCGCCGGATCGCCCTCCCCCGGCAGCGCATGCGCCCCGCCGAGATCGGAGGGCGAGACCAGCCGCACCCGCTCCGCCGCCGTGACCGGCGCGTGCGCCCAGTCGGGCAGCGCGACGGCCTCCGTTGCTACCGCCTCTTCCGCCGCGCCCGCGTCGGGCCAGTTTTCGGTGATCCGGCATCCCTCGCCGACCGCCTCCGCGGGCAAGCGCTCCATGGCGGCGGCGACCATGCCGTACCAGCACTGCTCCGCGGTCGCCTCCTTCAGCTCCGGCCCGGCACCCGCCACGATCAGCCAGTGCTCGGCCCGCGTCAGTGCGACGTAGAGCAGGCGCTCGCTTTCACGTGCCGCCTTCTCGCCCAGCGCACCTATGGCGTCCGAGACGGGATCGGGCCGAGGTTTCGCCTGCCAGACCGGCCCCACCGGGTCCACCTTGACCACCGGCGGCGGGGTCTGGGCGCGGCGCGGCCCCGTGTCCGGCAGGATGACCACCGGCGCCTCCAGCCCCTTCGCGCCATGTACGGTCATGACCCGGACCTCGCCCGCGCCCTCCTCCTGCTCGCGCTTGATCTCCAAGCCATCGGCATCGATCCAATCGAGGAAGCCAGTGAGGCTTGGCGCCCGCTCCCGCTCGTAGGCGAGGGCTTGGGCCAGCAACTCATCGATCCCGTCCACCGCCTCATGCCCCAACCGCGCGAGGAAGCGCCGCCGCCCGCCATGGCGTGTCAGGATCCGGTCGAGGAATTCGTAGGGCCGGATGAAGTCCGCCTGCCCGCGCAGGTCCTGCAAGAAAGCGGCGGCCTCCGCCAGACCCGGCTCTGCCTGCACCCGCCCGATCAGCCGCTCCCGCCCGCGGCCATGCGCCAGCTGGTAGAGCCCCGCCTCGTCCACGTCGAAGAGCGGCGAGCGCAGCGCCGCGGCCAGCGACAGGTCGTCGTCCGGCGTGGTGGCAAAGCGCATGAGCGCGAGCAGGTCGCGTACCGCCAGCTCCTCGCCCAGCCGCATCCGGTCGGCGCCGGAGACGGGCACGCCCCGCGCCTTCATCTCCCGAATGAGCGCGTTGAAGAGCACGCCGCGCCGCTGGACGAGGATCAGCACGTCGCCCGCGCCGACCACCCGCGCGCCCTCGCGACCCGGCAGCGGGGCGCGGCCGATCATGCCATGTACCGCGTCGGCCACCTGCTCCGCCAGGCGAAGCTGCGCATTGTCGGGCGAGGGCTCGTCGATCGCGCGCCACCAGTCGGTGCCCTCGTCGCCCTTCTCCTGCACCAGATACGGCCACAGATCGACGCGGCCCGGCTTCTCGTCGTCGTAGGCGAGGTGGTGCACGGCGTCGGTCACATCACCGCGTCCCGGCACCTCGAACACCGCATCGGTCAGCCGCAGGATCGCGGGCGCGGAGCGGAAGGAGTAGTCGAGCGCCACGCGCGCAAACGGCTTCTCCGCCTCCGCCAGACGGGTCCCGAACATCTCCCGCATCTCGCCGAAGGCGCGGGGCTGCGCGCCCTGGAACGAGTAGATCGACTGCTTCTCGTCCCCCACGACGAAGAGCGTCCGGTCCACGCGCCCCGCCCCGGCGCCGGCATAGAACTCCGGCGTCAACGCCTCGATCACCTGCCACTGCTCGGGGCTCGTGTCCTGCGCCTCGTCCACCAGGATGTGCTCGATCCCACCGTCGAGGCGGTAGAGCACCCACGCGGCCATGTCCGCCTCGGTCAGCAGGGCGCGGGTGCGCGTGATGAGATCGTCGAAGTCGAGCAGCCCGCCCGCCGCCTTCGCCGCCGCATAGCGGTCAAGGAACGCCTCCGCGAAGTCATGCAACGCCTTGGTCCGCGCGGCCGTTATGCGGGCAATCCGGCGCGTCCGCGCCTCCGCCACCGCCTCGGCCAGCCGGTCGAGCGCATCGAGATCCGCGTCGCCCAGCGCGCCGCGTGCGCCCCTGGTGCCGATCTTGCCACGTTTCGGCCCATGCGGTTCTTTCGCGCTCGCGCCGAACAGCAGGAACTTCTCGGCCTCCTCCTGCCGCCGCGCCGCATCCTCCGCGTCGGTGATCGCGCCGACCGTCTCGACACCTTTCTCCTGCTCCGTCGCCGTGCCCGCCGCCGCCATCGCCCCGGCGAGCCGCCGCAGCAGCGCCCGCGCGTCCTCGTCCACCACCGCCACCGGCCCCTGCGTGTCGCCGCCCAGCGCCCGTTCGCAGGCCGCCACATCGAAGCTGCCGAAGGCGTCGCGCGTCCCCAGAATCGCCCCGATCAGCCCGTCCGGTCCGTCGCCCGGCACGTGCAGCGCCATCTCGGCGAAGGTCTCGGGCCGCTCCTCCGCCAGCGCATCCAGGATCTCCTCGCGCAGCGCCGCGGCCTCCCGATCGTCCATCTCGCGGAAGCGTGGCGGCACGCCCGCCTCGACCGGGAAGCGGCGCAGGACCGCAGCGCAGAAGGCGTGGATCGTCTGGATCTTCAGCTCGCCCGGCACCTCCAGCGCCGCGGCGAACAGACGGCGCGCGCGCGGCAGGTCGTCGCCCGGCTCCTCCAATGCGGCAAGCTCCGCCCGCAGCGCCTCATCCGGCATCATCGACCACTGGCCGAGGCGGCGGAACAGGCGGTTCTTCATCTCCGCCGCCGCGGCCTTGGTGTAGGTGAGGCAGAGGATGCGTTGGGGATCGGCGCCGTGCAGCAAAAGCCGCGCCACCCGGTCGGTGAGCACCCGCGTCTTGCCGGAGCCCGCATTGGCCCCGACCCAGACGGAGCCCGCGGGGGTCGACGCGCTGTTCTGCGCCCGGCTCGCGTCGCTCAGGCTCATGTCACCACCTGCACGGGCGCAGCGTCCGCGTCCCCCCACTCGCCCCGACGCGCCAGATGGTCGTAGTCGGAGGCGAACTTCACCAGTCGCGGGCGGCTGCGCGCGATGTAGCCTTGGCCAGGCTGCGCGTATTCGGCGATCAGCGCCGCGAGCCGCTCCCACGCCTGCGCGATATCCTCGTGATGCGGATCGACCGGCACCGTCCTGGCGTCAGATCCGAGGCCGATCAGCTCCAGATGCGCGACGGGCGCGGGGTCGAGGCCCGCGAAGCCCCCGGCCTGCGCAATTGAAGCCTCCAGCGGGAGCTGCACGGCGAAGCTGCGCACCTCCTTCTCGCTCGGCGGATTGCCGGATTTGTAGTCGTATATGCGGTAGCGGCCCGCAGCATCCCGATCGATCCGGTCGGCCTTCGCGGTGAGGCGGAAGGGCGGGTCGGCGAGGTCGCGGTGTCCCCGCACCTCCAGCCCCACCGGAACGCCCGCGGCGCGACGGTCGACCTCCCGCTGCACTAGAACATCCGCGATGCGCAGGAGCCGCCCTCGCCAGAGCGCGCGGATCGCAGGGGCCGGAACCTCGGCGGTCAGCACCTCCTCGGTGATCCGGTCAAGCAGCGCGCGCGCCTCCGCCCCCTCCGCCCCGCCGAGTGCAGTCGCGAACCGCTCCATGATCGCGTGCAGCACCGTGCCCCGCATCAGCGCATCCGCCGCGCGCCCCGGCGGGTCGAGCGGTTTCAGGCCCAACACATGGCGCGCGTAGATCGCATAGGGATCGCGGATCAGCGTCTCGATCCGCGTGACGGAGAGCTGGCGCGGCCGCGCCTCCGGCGGCGGGGCCGGGTTGGGGCGCGGGGCGGGCGACATCGTTTGCGCAGGCCGGTCGAGCTCCACCGCTTCCGCCAGCAGCCGCGATCCCCGCGCGCGCATGTCTGCGAACGCCGCCGCCCCCTCTGGCCCCAGTCCCTCGATCAGGTTGGTCAGGCGGATCAGCCAGCGGCTCGCCACCGTCGGCGCGCCCTCGACCCGGGCCGCGCGGGTCATCACCACGCGCCCACCGCTCAGCGCCGACTGGATGTCGTGGGCGGCAAGGCCCGTTTCCCGCTCCGGCAGCTCCAGCCCCACGGCACGGCGCATGTCGCGGCTCAGCCACGGATCGGGCGCGGGCCGCCCCGGCCAGACGCCCTCGTTGAGCCCAGCGAGGATCGTGAGGTCCGCGCGCACCATCCGTGCCTCCAGCGCGCCGAGGATGCGGATGCGCGGCTCGGCGAGGAACGCCTCGGCCCGCACGTTCTCCGCCGCGAGCTGCGTGTCGAGGAGGCGCGCGACATCCTGCGCCCGCACCGGCCCCGCCGCGTCTGTCGCCTGCGCGAGCCGGTCGAGCACCGCCTGCGCCGCAAGGCCCGCCTCCTCGTCCCAGACGGTTGGCGTACCGGCCTCGCCGCCGCTCAGCGCCTCCGCCACCTGCCGGAGCCGGGCGATGTGATCCGCGAGGTCGTCGCCTCCCGTGCCGAGCGGAGCCAGCGCCCCGCGCAGCCACGCGATCCAGCCGGGCGCACCGTCATCGTTCCGCCGATCCTCCGCCCACCCGGCGAGCTTCGCCCAGTCCGGCGCCGGGCCGTCGAGTAGCCGCTCCCCGGTCTGGAGCCCGATGACACGCCGCAGGTGCAGCCGCCTCTCCTCCCCCGTGCCGCCGACCAGCGGGTGTTTCAGGAGCGCCACGAGGTCGGCAGGAGGCACCGGCCGCCCGATCAATGCCGCGAGCTGGCGCAGCAGGATCCCCGGCGGCGTCAGGTGCAGCGGCCGCCCCGCGCTGTCATCGGGCACGATCCCCCAGCGGTCGAGCGCCGCCGTCACGCGCCGCGCGATGTCGCGGTCGGGGGTGACGAGCGCCGCCGTCTCCCCCGCCTCGACCGCGCGGCGCAGGGTCCAGGCGATGGTTTCGGCCTCCTCCCGCGGGGTCTTCGCTTCGATCAGCGTGAGGTCCGCCGTCGCCTCCGCCACCTCGGGCGCGCGGGCCGGAGCCTCCGCCAGCCAGGTGTCCGTGGTCGGCGCGGGGCGCAGGGCGAGCGAGACGAGGCGCCCCCGCGCGCCGCCATCCGTCCCATGCCACAGCGGCAGGTGCACCGGGTCGATCCGCAGCGCACGGCAAACCTGCGCGAGCCCGTATTGCGGGTGATCGGCGGGCAGGTCCAGGTCGCGCCAGATGTCGGCGGGCAGGTCCGAGTCCCAGCCCGGCAGCACGATCGCGCCCTGCGGCAGCGCCGTGATCCCCTCCATCAGCAGCCGCACCCAGGCCCGGCTGCCGGTGGAGCCTGCGAGGATCACCGGCCCCGGCGCAGGCGCCGCCTGCCACGTCGCGAGCCGCGCGCGCACCGCAGCCCGACGCAGAGCCTCGGGATCCGGCGCGCCGCCCTCCGCCTCCGCCCGCACCTCGGGCCACGCCTCCGTCGCGATGCGCAGGAAGGCGAGCGCGCGCTGCCAGTGCTCCGCATGGCCCGCGGGGTCGAGCTTGGCCAGCGCCTCGGGCGGCAGGCCCACGGCGTCCATCTCGTCGATCAGAGCCGCGAGGCTGTTGGCGAGGTCGAACACCGCCGCCCGCGGCGCGAGGCCCGGATCGGCCTCCACCATCGCCGCGACCAGCCGGGCGAGGTGCAGCATCCTGCGCAGCGGCGGCACTGCATCGCCCTCCGCAAGATCCGTCACTGTCCCGATGGCAGGCAGCAGCCCGGTCCAGCGCGTATCGGCGGCCAGCGCCGCCTCCACCGTCCGCTGCGCCCGGCGGGTGTTGAGCAGAACCTGCGCCCGCGCCCGCTCGAGCTGCGGCAATCCAGCGAGCCGCTCCGTCAGCCCCTCCACCAGGCAGGCGGTGAAATCGGCCCCGGCGGGCACGGCATAGACGCTCATCCGCGCACCAGCGCGTCGGCCGCCGCCAGCCCCTCCGGCGTGCCGACATCGACCCAGGGGCCAGGTGCTACGGCCAGCCCCAGCCGCCCCGCCGCGAGCAGCCGGTTCCACACCACGTTGAGGGAGAACTTGCCGGGCGCGAGCCCGTCCAGCACCGCCGGATCGATCACCTGCATCCCGGCATAGACGTATTCGGCCGAGGGCCGGTCGCCGCGGCGCACCGGCCCGCCCTCGGTCAGATCGAAATCGCCCGCGCCGGGATGGCAGCGCGTCTCCACCCGCCGCACGACGAGCAGGCAGGCATCGTGGCGCGCCGGGTCCCAGCCCTGCGCCAGCGCCGCGACCGCCGCCGCCGGATCGCCCCAGGCCACGTCGGGGTTCACGGTCATCACGGGCGCGGGCGGCAGCAGGGGCCGCGCCGCGAGCAGGCCGCCACCGGTCTCCAGGATCTCCGGCTCGTGGGAGATCCGGATGGCAGGCGCGCGCCGCCCGCTCAGCGCCGCCTCCACCAGACCGGCGTGGTAATGGGTGTTGACCACCGCCTCCGCCACGCCCGCCGCCGCGATCTGGTCGAGCGCGCGGTCGAGCAGGGTGCACCCGCCGATTTCCAGCAGAGGCTTCGGCCGGTCGGCGGTCAGCGCGCCCATGCGCGTGCCGAACCCGGCGGCGAAGACCATCGCGGCGCGCGGCAGGCTCATGCGGTGACGGCCTCCGGCGCGGGAACGTGGCGCGCGACCCAGGCGCGGAGCCCGGCGAGCGCCGGGTGGGCGAGGTCGCGCTGCAGATGCGCCCAGACCCGCGGCTGATGCGCGAGATAAGCCGGCTTCCCGTCCCGCCGGTCGAGGCGGGAGAAGATGCCGATGATCTTCAGGTTTCGCTGGGCGCCGAGCACCGCATAGGCCCGCGCGAACGCCTCCTCCGAGGCGCCGGTGCGGTCGAGGAAGCGGCGGATCATGGCCTTTTGCAACTCCTCGGACGTATCGCGGCGGGCATCCTCCAACAGCGACACGACGTCGTAGGCCGGATGCCCAGCGAGCGCGTCCTGGTAGTCGAGGAGCCCGACCCGCGCCGCACCCGCCCGCTCCGGCAACCACAACAGGTTCTCCGCATGATAATCGCGTAGGACGATCACAGGAGCGGCCTTGAGCGCCGCGCAGGCCTCGGCCACCAGCGCCTCGTAGGCAGCTATCTCCGCCGCTTGCAGGCTCACGCCGCGAGCAGGCAGATACCAGTCGGTCAGCAGCCGCGCCTCGCGCAGATACGTCGCTTCGTCGTAAGGCGGCAGGCCGTCAGCCGACACATCCGCCTGAATACCCGCCAGCGCATCGACCGCGGCTTCGTAGAGCGCGACTTCATCCACCCGCCCCGTCACACGCGCGAAGAGCGCATCGCCCAGATCTTCCAGCAGCAACAGGCCCGCTTCGGCGTCCTCGGCCAGTACCTCCGGCGCGCTGAAGCCGCCCGCGCGCAGCCGCCGCGTCACGTCGAGGAAGGGGCGCACGTCCTCGCCCTTCTCCGCCGGGGCGTCCATCAGGACCATCCCACCAACACGAAGATAACGGCGGTTCGAGGCGTCGCCCGCCAGCATCGAGCACGGCGCACCGCCATGGCCCGCACGCTCCAGAAACGCCGCGATCCGGGGCTCAGGCGTCATGACATTCTCCTTCGGCCAGCGGACGCAGCCGGGTCCAGCCCGCCCCGTACCCGCTCAGATGCGCCACCCGCGCCTCGCTGTCCGCCGCAGGCTCCAGCGCCAGTGCCACGTGGTCCGCGGGCGTCATCTCGCCAAGCCGCTCGGGCCACTCGATGAGGCAGACGGCGGTGCCCAGCGCATCCTCCACGCCCAGCTCCACCAACTCATCGACGGCGCCGAGGCGGTAGAGATCCATATGCCAGAGCGGCCCCCGCGCCGTCGCGTAGTCCTGCACCAGCGTGAAGGTCGGCGAGGGCACCTCCTGTTCCGGCGTCGTCAGCGCGCGGATCAGCGCGCGCGCGAAATGGCTCTTGCCCGCACCGATCGGCCCCGACAGCAGCAGCGTGTCCCCCGCGCGCAGGCCGCCGGCCAGCCGCTCGGCAAGGCGCGCCGTGGCCTCGGCATCCGGCAGCGTGAGGTGGAGGGGCGCAGTGTCGTCCATGGCTCTCCCCTAGCAGAGCGCGCGGCGGGGCGGAACCGTGATCGCTCAGCCGCCCTGCGCCTCCTGCCGGGGGGCCGCGAGCATGGGCGCGCGGACCGTGCGCATCAGGGCGGAGATCGGCAGCGTGACGCGCAACACCGTCGACATCTCGTCGGCGGAGGTCTCGGCCACGGCCTCGCCCCCCTCCTCCGCCAGGAAGCGGCGCAGGAGTGTGAGCGGCAGCGACGGCTCACCGGTCGTGGCGCGCGGCATGGCGGCGCGGCAGGCGCAGCTCAGCTCCACCAGATCGGGAGCGGGCGAGCGCAGGTCGATGCGGATCGGCTCGCTCTCGCCGGACAGATCGACGGCTGCCAACAGCAGGTTCACCCCGACCCGGCGCACCAGATCCGGACGGCTGCAGGGCAGTTCCCCCGGTCCGTCATCGTCGAGCGTGACCTCCCGCTCCATCGGTTCCGACAGACCAGCGGCGTGGCTGAGTGCGGCGTCGAGGGCCGCGGCCAGCGTGCCCGGGGCGGCGGGGGCGACCATCATGCGTTCGGTCAGCGAAATCAGGGAGCCGCCGCCGGGCAGCATGCTCGCCGTCAGCACCACCACGCTGCCATCGGGCCGCGTCAGATCGCACGCAATCGGCATCCGCTCGCTCTGCCCGCCGACGACGAAGGACAACAGCTCGTCGCCCGGCACAGACCCGCCGAAGAGGTCGCCACAGCGGTCGAGGAACCGGTGCACACCGCCCGGCGCCCCGATCTCGATATCGTTGATCGCGGGGCCGAGGAGGGCCGGCATCTCCGCATCCATGAACTGGATCGCGCCGCTCACGTCGAGGATCGCGTGGGCGCCGGGCTGGCGGCTGAGGGCGGCCTCCCGCATCTCCATCCCCTCGCGGAAATGCTGTTCGAGGGAGATCGCGGGCGTGATGTCCTCCAAGAGCAGCGCGATGGCGCCCTGCGGATGGGGCCGGGCATTGACCCGCAGCGTGCGGCCCGAGGGCTGCACCCAGACCTCCGCATAGTGCTGCGAACCGCCGGGCTGACCCAGCTCCAGCAGTTCGGAGCGCCAGGTCCGGTAGTCGCGCTGGTCCGGGATCGCCCGCCGCTCGCGCAGCTGGTTGAGGAAAGCGGTCAGCGTCGGCCGCCCGGCAAGCCACGCCGGATCCAGCTTCAGCAGATCCGCCAGCGCGGGGTTGAACAGGCCCAGCTCACGGTTCCGATCGAAGATCGCGAGGCCGATCGGCAGGTGGGCGAACGTCTCGGTCAGCGTCTCGACGAAACGGGCGAGTGCCGCCTCCGCCCGCATCACCTGCTCGGCCCCGATCGCGTAGCCGATATGGCCGCCACCCGGCAGCGCCAGCTCGGTCACGTCGAACCACGTCCCGACACTGCCATCGCGGGGCTGGATCCCGATACGGTGGCGCGCGGGCACCATCGGAGGCTGCCCCTCGGGTCGCAGCTCGGCAAGGCGGGCGAGCACGAGGTCAAGCGCCGTCTCATGCAGGCCGGCCGCGCGCCGCGCCTCGGCATTGGACCAGATCACGTCGCCTTCCGCCCCGATCCGCCATTGCAGCAGCGGCGCGTTCTCCAGGAGCCGCGCCTGATCGGAACTGCGCGCGATCTCCTGCTCGGCGGCGCGCGACATCTCGGTGGCCTCGCGGAACTGGTCCGTCGCATCGAGGACAGAGAGCCAGGCCCGCGCGCCGCGCGTCCAGCCGCCGACCGCGATGTGACGGCCGTCCGGGGTGGGGCTCATCCGGTCGAAGGCGGTGCCGTCGCGGCCCAGCGCCTCTACGTCCCGCCGCAACGCGGCATCCTCCGACAGGCCGAGCTCGGCGAGGAACACGTCGAACGACAGCTCCGTCGCGGGGTCGCCCGCCGCGGCGTTGGCAGGGCGGATCTGGCCCGCGCCAACGCTGTAGAGCGCCTCCCGCCCCACCGCCTGCCGATCGATCGGCGGCGCACCCCGCCGCCCGGTGGCGCGGCGCGGCAGGGTCGAGAGCGCATAGATCAGGAGCACCGCGAGCCCGGCCAGGCCCAGGGCCCAATCGAGCGGAAGGTCCGAAAAGTCCGGCATGTGTTCGTCCAGCAGATCCGTCCCCACACCCTAGCGTCGAGAAGGTTAACGGTCTGTTAAGCAAACCCCTCAGCCGGCACTGCGCATCTGCAGGATCGGCTGGTTGTGGCCCAGGACACCGCGCGCGGCATCCTCCAGCGGGGCCACGGTGCTGCGGGGCCAGGCGACTTCGACCAGCGCGCCGGGCGGCCGCGCGAATTCCGGCGCGCCGACACGCGGCCGCCGCTGACCCGGCTGGCTGCCATTGGTGAAGGTGAGCTGCGCGCCCGACCGCTCCAGCAGCGTCTTCGCGATGAAAAGGCCGAGGCCCATGCCGTCATAGCCTTTGCGCCGGTTCTCCCGCCGCCGGCGCCGGCCCGCGGTGAAGGGATCGCCGAGGCGCCCGATCAGCTCCGGCGGGTAGCCCGGCCCGTCATCGCCCACCACGATCCGCAGCACGTCGTGGTCCCAAGTCGCGTCGACCCAGACGGTGCTATCGGCGAAATCGACTGCGTTCTGGATCAGGTTGCGCAGGCCGTGGATGATCTCCGGCGTGCGGGTCATGGTCGGCTGCTCCCGCATCCGGTCGGGATCCGGGTTGCCGTCGAGCCGCACGATCACCCGCTTGCCACGCTCCGCATGGGGCTGCGCCGCCTCGTCGATCACGGTGGCGAGCGGCGCATGATGCAGGTGGGTGTCGTCCTTCCCGGCCTGCCCCATATCGCGCAGGATCTCACGGCAGCGATCGGCCTGCGCGCCGATCAGCTCCGCATCCTCGGCGAGTGGCGAGCCGGGCTCCAGCTCATCGGCGAGCTCCGCTGCGGCGAGCTTGATGGTGGCGAGCGGCGTGCCGAGCTCATGCGCCGCCGCCGCGACCACGCCGCCCAGCGCCGAAAGCTGCTGCTCCCGCGCAAGCGCCATCTGGGTCGCGACCAGCGCCTCGGACATCGCGAACATCTCGTTGGTCACGCGCGCCGCGTAGATCCCGAAGAAGAGCACCGCGATCGACACCGCGAGCCACATGCCGAAGAGGTAGATGTCCGGCAGCTGCAGCGGCCCGCCACTGTCGAGCGTCAGCGGCACGTACCAGAACATCAGCGCCGAAGTCAGCGCGATGGTCATGCCGCCCAGTCCCAGCACGACGCGGAACGGCAGCGCCGTCGCCGCGATGATGACCGGCCCGCTGATCAGCACCACGAAGGGGTTCGTCAGCCCGCCTGTCAGGTACAGCATCACCGCGAGCTGGAAGAGGTCGAAGAGCAGGATCGCCGTAGTGTAATCCGCGGACAGCCGCTTGTTCTCCGGCAGCACGATGCCGCCCACGACGTTCACCGCGACGGAGACGAAGAGCACGGCAAGGCATTGCTCCAGCGGCAGTTCGATGCCGAGGGCGAAGGTCGCCGTCAGGAGGGCGGCGAGCTGGCCCGCGATCGCGCACCAACGCAAGGTGAGGACGGTGCGCAGGCGCACCCAGTCGCTGCGGGCGGCGCGGCTATCTCTCATGCGCCGCCCTCAGGGTCACTGGACCGACGCGAGAAACGCCGCCACTTCCGCCTGCCCGCTGCGCGCGCGGAACGACATGCGGGACCGGGTGCTGTCATCGCCCAGGAACTCCTGGATGTAGTCGGTCGGGTTGGTGATGTAGGCGGCCAGGTTCTCCTCGGTCCACACGAGGCCCGCTTCACCGGCGGCGACCAGACCGTCGCCGTAGTCGAAGCCTTCGACCGTGCCCGCCTGACGCCCGATGATGCCGTAGAGGTTGGGGCCTGTGCGGCCGCGGCCCACGATGTTGGTGCCGTCGGGGGCCGTGACCTGGTGGCAGGACTGGCACTGGCGGAACGAGCTTTCGTCCTGTGCGAGTGCCGGGGCGGCGAGCAGCGCGAGCGCTGCCGCGGCCGGCAGCAGGGTCTTGGTCGTCTTCGTCATAGACTTCCTCCGGTGGTGCGGGGACCGGGCCCTCTGCCCGGCATTGCGACTTTGCACCATAGCCCCGGACGCTTCACTGTCCAATCTGTCGCAGTCTCACGATCACGTAAGCCCCGGCGGAGAAAGGCATCACGCCTCCGCGGCCAGCATCTCCTCGGCCCGGGCAAAGATGTCCTCGTAGCGCTCTTCGGCCTTGCCCCGCTGGCGGGCAGCGCGGGCTTCCTCGAAGTTCACCGAGGCGTCGCCGACGAGGATCAGACCCACCATGCCCAGCGCGCGGTGCGGCTGGCAGTAGTAGCCGTAAGTGCCCTCGGTCTCGAGCGTGATCTCGATCTCCTCGTTGATGCGACCGCGGAATTCGGCGCCGCCCTCGGGTGTCATGTTCTCGTCGGACACCGCGTTGTGGCCGCGGTCGGTCGCGATGAACTTGATGGTGTCGCCGGGCTGCGCGCGCACGATGTCGGGCAGGAAGACGTTGCGCTCGGACCGGTCGTCGGGATGGGCGTTGAGCATCTGCACCTCGTGCACGGTGCCCCCGCCATGGGACTCCGCGCCCGCGCTGCCTGCGGCAACGACGGTAGCACCCAGCAACGCATTGAAATGGCGGCGATTAAAATCGGTCATTCGGCTTTCTCCTTCTTGGGGACCGCCATGTAGGCGCTCAGCCAAGGGCGTCAGCGCGACAAACCGACCGGGCTATGCGGGCGCGGGAAAACGCAACGATATCAACGCTCCGCCATCGGGCACTGCGTCGAAATGGAGCGTGCCGCCGAGCTGGCGCGCCTGCACCTTGCAGACCCGCATGCCGAGCCCGGTCGATGCGTCCGCCGCGAAGCCGTCGGGCAGGCCCGGACCGTCATCCGATATGCTCAGCACCAGATCGCAACCCTCCCGCTCCAGCCGCAGCGCAATGCGGGGCGCGGGCCTCCCCGCATGCTTGACCGCGTTCGAGCAGAGCTCCGCCGTCACCAGCCCGAGCGCCACCGCGATGTCCGGCTCCACCGTCACCGTGGCGACATCCGCCGCCACCGCCTCGACCTCCGCGCTCAGGGCGCCCACGATGGACCGGGCGATCCGGGGCAGGTAGTCGGGCAGTTCCACCGCATCCGGCGCGCCGGAATAGAGCTGCTCGTGCACGTAGGAGAGCGTCATCACCCGCCCCGCCGCATCGTCCACCGCGAACCGAGCGGAGGCATCGTCGAGCCCGCGCGCCTGCAGCCGCAGCATCCCGCAGATCATGGCGAAGTTGTTCTTCACCCGGTGGTCGATCTCACGCAGCAGCAGGCGGTTCTCCTCCAGCAATTGGTCCTTGTCCGACAGCTCCACCGCCAGCCGCTCCGCGTAGGCGCTGAGCTGCAGGTCCCGCTCGTTCAGCACGCGCATCTGGTTGACCTGCTCGGTGATGTCGCGGGAGCTTGCGAGCACCCGCTCCGTTTCTCCGGCGGCATTGCGCACCGGCGAGACGGTGACCGACCACCAGCGCGGCGCGCCCTTCGCCGTGGGGCAGAACGCCTCGAACCGGGTCGTCTGGCCCGCGACGGCCGCAGTCACCGCCGCCTCGAGCTGCGGCTGCGCCTCCACCGGCCAGAGGCTCGGCCACGGCTGCGCCTCGACCATGGCGAAATCGTCGATCTCCATTGCGCACATGCCGTTGCGGTTCATGAAGGACAGCGAGCCGTCGAGCTCCACCAGCTTGATGCAGTCGGGCGAGGAGTTCAGCACCGACAGCGCAAAGGACGACGTGAGGTCGTTGAGCAGGTCGAGCGCCGTGCCATCCGCATTGCCCGCGTCATCGGCATTGGCCGCGCCATTCAGAGAGATCTGTTCCATCGCATGTGTCCCGGGCAACGAGTTGGTGAGTCGTTCGCCCGAGAAACCTATGCTGTCAGCCTTCGCGAGGTGTTAACGCGCCGACAAAATCAGAGTTAAGCGACGGCCCGCGCCAGCGCACACTGGCTCCACAGCGCATGAAGCGCATCCACCAGATGCTCGATATCCGCATCCGTGTGCAGCGGCGAGGGGGTGAAGCGCAGCCGCTCCGTGCCCTTGGGCACCGTGGGATAGTTGATCGGCTGCACGTAGATGCCCCAATCCTCCATCAGGATGTCGGAGAGCATCTTGCACTTCACCGGATCCTTCACCATCACCGGCACGATATGCGACGGGTTGTCGAGATGCGGGATCCCGGCGCGATCGAGTGCAGCACGCAGCTTCTCCACCTGGGCCCGCTGACGGGCGCGCAGGGCCACGCCCTCCTCCCCCTTCAGGAGCTTGATCGACGCCGTCGCCCCGGCGGCCACCGAGGGCGGCAGCGCGGTCGTGAAGATGAAGCCCGAGGCGAACGAGCGGATGAAATCCACCAGTTCCGCCGACCCGGTAATATAGCCGCCGACCACGCCGAACGCCTTGCCCAGCGTCCCCTCGATCAGCGTCACGCGGTCCATCAGCCCCTCGCGCTCGGCGATGCCACCGCCGCGCTGACCGTAGAGGCCGGCCGCATGCACCTCGTCGAGATAAGTCATCGCGCCATAGCGCTCGGCCACATCGCAGATTTCCGCGATCGGGGCGATGTCGCCGTCCATCGAATAGACGCTCTCGAAGGCCACAACCTTCGGCGCGTCGGGGTCCAGATCGGCCAGCTTGCGCTCTAGATCGCGCGGGTCGTTATGCGCCCAGATCCGCTTGTCGCAGCGGGCGTGGCGGATGCCCTCGATCATGCTGGCGTGGTTATAGGCGTCGCTCAGGATCGTGCAGCCCGGCAGCCGCGCGCCCAGCGTGCTGAGCGCCGCCCAGTTCGAGACATAGCCAGACGTGAACAGAAGCGCCGCATCCTTGCCATGCAGGTCCGCGAGCTCCCGCTCCAGCAGCACATGCGCATGGTTGGTGCCCGAGATGTTGCGCGTCCCGCCCGCACCCGCACCGCACTCGTCGAGCGCGGTGTGCATCGCACCCAGAACCTCGGCGTTCTGGCCCATACCGAGGTAGTCGTTGGAGCACCAGACCGTGACCTCGTCCGCCCCGGCGCCGTGGTTCTTCGCCCGCGGATACGCCCCGCGCGACCGCTCCAGCTCCGCAAACACGCGGTAGTTCCCCTCATCGCGGAGGGCATCGAGCTGGCTGCGGAAGAGTGCGTCGTAATCCATGCGGGTCGGTCGTCCTTCGTCTTGTCGCGCCTGATTTAGAACCGTTCGAAGCTGCTTGCCAGCGCCCGAACGCCGCAGCATCAACGTTCCTTGCGTCACGCAACGCTGCGACGTCAAGGCTTTGGCACCCCGCGCTCCATCACGCCTTGATCAGGATCAAGGAGGCCTGCTCCAGGTCCCATCTCAAAACCGATCGCGATCGGGCGCTGCGCGAGAACCACTAAAATTCGACTTATTGTTCCGGTGGAACTTCTGACTTCTCAGCACGTTAACATGTCTTAACGCGTTATTTGGATTGCGCAAAACGACTCGAAAGTGCGTCATGAAACACGAAAAGCCGGTTCAGGAAGACGAGAAGGACAGACTGATCCGGATCCTGGAGGAGCGTGCGATGCTGGCGGAGGCGCGCACGAGCTCGCTCAACCCCGTCGGTCTCGCGATCATCTCGATCTTCTTCTTCACCCTCGGCGCGCTGCTGTTCTGAAGTCCGGCCGCACCGCGGCTCGGCACCACGCCCTGACACGCGCCGCGACCCGGCGACCGACACCTCACGCCGGACCCAACCTTCCCCCCTCGACTGTAACGCGCACTGGACAAGTCGCCCACTGGCCGACCATACCGGGACGACCGACCGGCCAGAGGATCCCATGACCGACAAGCTTCTGCTTCGCGCCCTCCGCGGCGAGACCCTGCCCGTGCCGCCCGTCTGGATGATGCGACAGGCCGGGCGCTACCTCCCCGAATACCGCGCGACGCGGGCGCAGGCGGGCAGCTTCCTCGACCTCTGCTACACGCCGGAGCTCGCGGCGGAGGTCACGCTGCAGCCGATCCGCAAATACGGCTTCGACGCCGCGATCCTTTTCGCCGACATCCTCTTGGTGCCCCAGGCGCTCGGCGCCGATCTCACCTTCGTGCAGGGCGAGGGGCCGCGCCTCTCCACCATCGCCTCCGCCGCCGATCTCGCGAAGCTCGGCCCGGTGGACGAGATCGACGCGACGCTCTCCCCGGTCTACGAGACGGTGCGCATCCTGCGCCGAGAACTGCCCGAGGAGGTCCCGCTGATCGGTTTCGCCGGCGCGCCCTGGACGGTGGCCACCTACATGATCGCGGGCCAGGGCACGCCCGACCAGGCCCCCGCCCGGCGGCTGATGTATGGCGATCCGCAGACCTTCGAGGCGCTGCTCGACAAGATCACGCAGGCCACCGCCCATTACCTGATCCGGCAGATCGACGCGGGCGCGGAGGTCGTGAAGATCTTCGACAGCTGGGCCGGCGCTTTGCCCGGCACCGTCTTCGCCCGCTACGCCGTCGAGCCCATCAAGACGATCCTCGCCGCGATCCGCGAAAAGCACCCCGACGTGCCCGTCATCGGCTTCCCCCGCGGCGCAGGCGGCAACTACGCCCCCTTTGCCGAGGCGACGGGCGTGCAGGGCCTCGCCCTCGACACCTCGGTCGATCCGGCCTGGGCGGCGAAGGCGCTGCAACCCCATGTCTGCGTGCAGGGCAACATGGACCCGCTCCTCCTCGTCGAGGGCGGCGAGGCGCTCACCCGCACCGCCCGCCAGATCCGCGACGCACTGTCGGGCGGCCCGCACATCTTCAACCTCGGCCACGGCATCACGCCGGACGCCGACCCCGACAATGTCCACCGCATGCTGGAGGCCGTGCGCGGCTGATTTCTACACTGGGTTGCCTCTTATCAACCAGGGTCTTGCTTCGAGCATATAGTTGGTTATGAAATTTAGTAAAACATTGCGCCAGTTAACTTGCTGGAGACGCAGCTAATAAAAGGGGCTGCTACCTACTGCGGCGTCGACGCGCATCGACGGCGTAATCACCTAAACGCGTGCGTGTTTGCATTCGCCGCACGACCGTATCACGGTAAGCTCTCCACTCATCTTGATCAAGCGCCTGAAGGCCAGATTTTGTACTTTCGTCAGAAGATTCGAATTGCTCATAAACCTTCTTTGAAAATGGGACGACCTGCAGTAGAGGTTTATCACGACGCAGAACAACTGGCTTACCTTTCTTTTGAAATTTCAAGTTTACCAGAAGCGGTCCAAACCACCAGTCAGTTTCTATAACTCCTTCAATAACAACAAAACCGCGCCCGTACTCAAAATTGACTGGCGCTCTCACGTGCGCTGCGATCCCTTCCGACGATCGAGCAACGATACCGGGCCAGATCTGAAGCGTATCCTGATCGTTTGTTCGAGACGCAAAGGGTGGCGCATACTCCGCTATATCAGGCGGAGCTGCTTCTCCAAACTCTTCAAGAAAGTTGGGATATTGGATAGAATCACCGAGAACGAACCAGGTCGCACCTTCGTCGATGCTCCATTCATACTCGTAGCCATCCCAAAGGAACCAGATTTCCAAAGGAAGATATACGTACCAACCGAACCCCGATGCAATTCTAAGTGGCTCACAATACCTGAAACCATTGGTTGGAAGTGTCCCGTTGCCGCACTTCGTGGCGCGCCTTGGAGATACACTGCCTTCGACTAGATTAAAAAAAGTGAACAATGAAATCCCCTATCTAGACTCACTACATTCAAAGTAAATTTAAAAATAGTCCACCCAACAAGAGAGGATTTATTAAAAAAATATGCAATACTAAGAAAATGGGCGAGCAATATACATCACCCGCCCAGTATTAAATTTGATTTCAAGGAATAGTATTGGCAGAAAATAAGTTGGAATGGTTCCCAAGGCGGACCTTCCGCTTATCCGACACTATAGTTTGCAACTTTTGATCGGCAACTTCCAACACGCTCCCTCTGCGCATCGATAGCAGGCCAGAGTGGTTTCCAAGCCGCACTTTGCCATTGCCGACCATCGGAGGCCGTTTCTGCACTACCGCCATGCTTTCATCCTTTATACGCTATCCAAGCTTCGCATATTGAAGCTAACCAAGCATATGTCGCTATCGCCTGATCACCAAGAGCTGAGTGCGGCGTTGCAACAAGCCTGAAGCTCGCGCACCGATCAATCGAAAAATACCCCCATCTGCACCGGCCAATATGCGACACTGCCGGTCTGGAGAGTAGACTCTTCGGCGAATTATATCGGAGAAAAAAGACGAAGAACGGTGTCACAGTCTTAATGTTGATTGCAGTTTCACTTGAGGCTGCCTCTGCGACTGTTAGCAAGTTATTAATTGAACATAAGCCAATAGATGAGATATTATTTTATAGATATTTTAGCGCCTTATTAATATTAACTCCATTCATTGATAAAACTGTTCTTAAATTCTCTGCAAGAATAATAGTTTCTCATATCACGCGATCAATACTTATGGTTGGCACATTGCACCTCTATATTGAAGCTCTAAAATATACTGATCTAGCGACCGCTACAGCACTATTATTTACGTATCCGATATTAACTGGACTCTCAGCTCGCATTGCCTTCTCGGAAAGAATTGAGCGAAAGCTTTACGGATCTGCTCTCACTTCTAGTGTCGGAGTTTTATTAATTTTTCAACCCGGTGATACCACAAACGTTGAAGGGTCGCTCTTGGCATTGGCTGCGGCGGCTACTCTATCTCTAAGGTCATTGACGGATCGGGCACTCGGCTTGACCGATATATCACCCTTGAGTATATCTTGGATTGGCGCTGCACTTGCAGCCTGCGTGTTTTTTATACGTTTTGACGGAAATCCACCTATATCAGGCTTACGAGAAATTAATATTATTTTATTTTGTATATTTTCGCTTACGGCAAGCGTTATGATTACTTATGTTACAAGCAAAGGGCATTGGTCGGAGTATATAACATTCGGCTACTGGCAAATTATTGCAACCATTACAATCTCTCACATATTCTTTAATGAAGAAGTAAATAACGTACAACTACTCGGCTGTATTGTGATATTTTTATCTGGAATCATTTTGCGCATGACCGGAGCTCAAAATAAAAACAAAAAATCCTCGTGAAGAGCATTATCTTAAATGTAAGATTAACAATCTTCACATAAATAGGCTTTCGTAAGGTTCTATTCGTTTCACACCCCGATCACATTCGCCTCCGGCCCGTAGGGAAAGCCGGTGATGTTCTCCGCCCCGCTCTCGCCCACCACCAGAATGTCGTGCTCGCGGTAACCACCGGCCCCCGGCGTCCCCTCCGGCACCCAGAGCATCGGCTCCATCGAGACGACCATGCCGGGCTCCAGCACGGTGTCGATATCCTCGCGCAGCTCCAGCCCCGCCTCGCGTCCGTAATAGTGGCTCAGCACACCGAAGGAATGCCCGTAGCCGAAGGAGCGGTACTGCAGCAGCCCCTCTCCTTCCAGGAACCGGTTGAGCTCCGCGCAGATCCCCGAACAGGTCACCCCCGGCCGGATCAGCGACAGCCCCAGCTCGTGCGCCGCGACATTGGCCCGCCAGATCCGCAAGGTCTCCGCATCCGGCTCGCCCAGAAACAACGTCCGCTCCAGCGCCGTGTAGTAGCCCGAGATCATCGGGAAGGTGTTGAGACTCAGCAGGTCCCCGGCCCGCAGCTCCCGCGCCGTCACCGGGTTGTGCGCACCATCCGTGTTCAAACCGGACTGGAACCAGACCCACGTGTCGCGCAGCTCGCTGTCCGGAAAGCTCCGCGCGATCTCTAGCTCCATCGCGTCGCGGCCGGCCATGGCGACGTCGATCTCCCGCGCGCCCGGCCGGATCGCGTCGCGCACCGCCTCACCGCCCAGATCGGCGATGCGCGCGCCCTCGCGGATTAGCGCGATCTCCTCCTCGGACTTCACCATCCGCGCCAGCATCGCGTCGGGCGCGATATCCACCAGCTCGCGCGCGCCCAGCACATCGACCAACGCGTCACGTGCCGCCAGCGTCAGGTGATCCGCCTCGATCCCGATCCGCCCGGCATCGCCGACCAGCTCCCGCACCGCGCGCCAGAAGTTGTCCCGGCGCCAGTCGGTGTAGATCACGTTCTCCCCGACCGAACGCCGCCCCGGCTGCCCACCATCGATATTGGCCGAAACCGTGGTGCATTCCTCCGCCGTCACCACGCAGGCATAGGGCCGCCCGAACGCGCAGTAGAGAAAGCCCGAATGGTAGGCGATGTTGTGCATCGAGGTGAGCACCACCACCGGCACGTCGCGCGCCGCCATGATCCGCCGCAGCGCCGCCAGCCGCCGCGCGTACTCCGCCGCGCTGAACGGCAGCGGCGCCTTCTCCCCATTGGCTCTGACAAAGAAATCGGGCCGGTCCATCTGCGTCCTCCCTCACCCGCGTCCCGGCGTACAGGACCCAGAACCGGAGGATGCGCGGTGACGCCATCACCGCCCGGCCTGACCCAACGCTAGGCCCGCCGCAGCGCGCCGGTCAAGCCGCCCATCACTCTCTTCAAATACGCCCGCCGGAGGCCCGTTAACCCCGCCTTAACCCTGCCGCGGCGACGGTCCCCGCAGGATACGAGGAGTCGGGAATGGTCGCGCGCGCCTACACGGTCGCTTTCCAGGGCGTCGAGGCGCGCAAGGTCGAGATCCAGTGCGCCCTCTCCCCCGGCCTGCCCGCCTTCCACCTCGTGGGCCTGCCCGACAAGGCGGTGAGCGAGGCGAAGGAGCGGGTGCGCGCCGCCATGACCGCCATGGGCCTCGCCCTGCCGGCCAAGCGCATCACCGTGAACCTCTCGCCCGCGGATCTGCCCAAGGAGGGCTCGCATTTCGACCTGCCGATCGCGCTCAGCCTGCTCGCGGCCATGGACGTCATCCCGCGGGAGGAGGCGGAGGGCCACATCACCCTCGGCGAGCTATCGCTCGATGGCTCCACCGTCCCGGTGATCGGCGCCCTGCCCGCCGCCATGGCCGCGGCGGAGGCCGATTGCGGGCTGATCTGCCCCGAGGCCTGCGGGGCCGAGGCCGCCTGGGTCGGCGCGGTCGAGGTGCTGGCCACGCCCTCGCTCCTGGCCATCGTGAACCACTTTAACGGCCGCATGATCCTGCCGCCAGCCAAGGCCGGAACGGTCACCGACCCCGCCCTCATTCCCGACCTCGCCGATGTGAAGGGGCAGGAGCGGGCCAAGCGCGCTTTGGAGATCGCCGCCGCGGGCCGCCACCACATGATCATGGTGGGCGAGCCGGGCTCCGGCAAATCCATGCTCGCCGCCCGCCTGCCCGGCATCCTGCCCGAACTCTCGGCCCCCGAGGCGCTGGAGACCTCGATGATCCACTCCCTCGCCGGCCTGATCGAGGAAGGCGGCATCTCGCGCAACCGTCCGTTCCGCACGCCGCACCACACCGCCTCGATGGCCGCGATCGTCGGTGGAGGCCGCCGGGCCGGGCCCGGGGAGATCAGCCTCGCCCACAATGGCGTCCTCTTCATGGACGAGTTCCCGGAGTTTCCCCGCCAGGTCCTCGAAACCCTGCGCCAGCCGGTGGAGACCGGCGACGTGATCGTCGCCCGCGCCAACGCCCATGTCCGCTATCCCTGCCGCTTCATGCTGGTGGCAGCGGCGAACCCCTGCCGCTGCGGCTACCTCCCCGATCCGTCGCGCGCCTGCGCCAAGGCGCCGGTCTGCGGGCAGGACTATCTCGGCCGCGTCTCCGGCCCCCTGATGGACCGCTTCGACATCCGCATCGACGTCGCCCCCGTCTCGGTCGGCGATCTTGCGAGCGCCAGCCCC
Source organism: Pontivivens ytuae (assembly GCF_015679265.1). Classification (NCBI taxonomy): domain Bacteria; kingdom Pseudomonadati; phylum Pseudomonadota; class Alphaproteobacteria; order Rhodobacterales; family Paracoccaceae; genus Pontivivens; species Pontivivens ytuae. The sequence continues at coordinate 2,663,504 of NZ_CP064942.1, read as the reverse complement.
GGAGAGCCTTCCGCCCCGGTCGCCCAACGCGTCGCCGCAGCCCGCCAGCGACAGGCCGAACGCTACGCGGACCTGCCCGACGTCACCACCAATGCCGATGCCGAAGGCGACCTGCTCGACCGCGTCGCCACGCCCGACGACGAGGGCCGCGCCCTCCTCTCCCAGATCGCCGAACGCCACCGGCTCACCGCCCGCGGCTACCACCGCATCCTGCGGGTCGCGCGCACCATCGCCGACCTCGCGGGGGAGGAGGCGGTCGCCCGCCCTCACATCGCGGAAGCCGTCGCCTACCGCCTCAATATCTGAGAGGTTCGGAAGCCTCCGGCGGGGATATTTACCTCAAGCTGGAAAGGCAGTGCCGCGCCCCTCCTTCCAGCTTGCTCCAAGTATCCTCGCGCGATAGCGCGAAACCAAGTCTCTAGAAGAAGCTCTGCGGATCAATGTCGATCTGGATGCGGTAGTTCGCCCGCGGCACCACCCCCTCGACCCAGCGGGCGAGCACCGGTTGCAGCGCCAGCCCCTTCGCCGCCTTCACCAGCAGGCGCACCCGCGTCCGCCCCCGGATGCGCGCGATGGGCGCAGGCGCCGGGCCGAAGAGCTGGGCGCCCGCCTGCGTCAGCATCCCAGCCCGGGCGGCGAGCGCGCGGGCGAGCTCGAACGTCTCCCGCTCCTCCGGCCCGCTCACGATGATCCCGGCCATGCGGCCGTAGGGCGGCGCGCCCGCCGCCTGCCGCTGCGCGGCCTCCGCGCGCCAGAACGCCTCCTCGTCGCCGCCGAGGATCGCCCGGATCACCGGGTGCTCCGGCTGGTGGGTCTGGATCAGGGCGAGACCGGGTTTCTCCGCCCGCCCCGCACGGCCCGCGACCTGGCGGATGAGCTGAAAGGTCCGCTCCGCCGCCCGCAGCTCACCACCCTGCAACCCCAGATCCGCGTCGATCACGCCGACCAATGTGAGCAGCGGGAAGTTGTGCCCCTTCGCCACCATCTGCGTCCCGATCACGATGTCGGCCGCACCGCCCGCGATCTCCTCGATCCGGGCCTTCAGCGCGCGGGCGCTCATGGTCATGTCGGAGCTGAGCACCGCCGTCCGCGCCTCCGGAAACCGGCGCGCGACTTCCTCGGCCAGCCGCTCCACCCCCGGCCCCAGCGCCGCGAGGTGATCGGGGTTGCCGCAGTTGGGACACTCCGACGGAATGGGCTTCTGCGCCCCGCATTGGTGGCACATCAGCCGCCCGAGGAAGCGATGCTCCACCATCCGCGCGTCGCACTGGTCGCAGCCGATCTGGTGCCCGCAGGCCCGGCACATCGTCAGCGGTGCGTAGCCCCGGCGGTTCAAAAACAGAAGGCTCTGCTCCCCCGCCTCCACCCGCTGCCGCACGGCGCTCGCCAGGGGTTCGGAGATCCAGGATTCCCGCTCCAGCGGATCGATGCGCAGGTCGAGGGCGCGCATCTCGGGCAGGACCGCCGCTCCGAACCGCTCCGTCAGATCGATCCGCGCATACTTGCCCGCATCCGCATTCGCCCAGCTCTCCAGCGACGGGGTCGCCGACGCCAACACCACCTGCGCGCCCGACAGCGACGCGCGCAGCACCGCCATGTCGCGCGCACTGTAGAGCACCCCGTCCTCCTGCTTGTAGGAGGGGTCGTGCTCCTCATCCACGATCACGAGGCCGAGGTCGGTAAAGGGCAGGAACAGGGCCGAGCGCGCACCCACGACGAGCTGCGCCCGCCCCTCCGCCACGCCGAGCCAGACCCGCCGCCGCCCGGCCTGGGTCACGCCGGAATGCCACTCGGCGGGCTCCTGACCGAAGCGCGCCTGCACACGGGCGATGAACTCCCCGGTCAGCGCGATCTCCGGCAGCAGAACGAGCGCCTGCCGCCCCTGGGCGAGGCATTCGGCCACCGCCTCCAGATACACCTCGGTCTTGCCCGAGCCGGTCACGCCCTTCAGCAGGGTCGTACCATAGGACCGCCCGCGCACCGCCTCGCGCAACTGCGCCGCCGCGCGCCGCTGGTCGCCCGACAGGTCCTTGCCCGGCCGCGACGGGTCGAGCGGCAGGAAGGGGGCGTCGCGCGGGGCGGCCTCGCGCACCAGCACGCCCTGCCCCTCCAACCCCTTCAGCACCGAGGACGTTACGCCGACCAGCCCGGCCAGCTCGCCGGGCGCGAAGCCCATCCCTTCATGCTCCTCCAGAAAGGCGATCACGCGGGTCCGCGCATCGGTCATCCGGTCGGGACGCGCATCGGTCAGGCGCAGGACGTGGCGCTTGCCCGGCGGCTCGCCGAGGCCTGGCGCGCGGGTGGCGAGCCGCAGCACCGCGGGCAGCGGCGTCATCGTGTAATCCGCCACCCTTTCCACAAAATCGCGCATGACCGGCGGCATCACCGGCACGTCGAGCACCGCCGAGATCGCCCGGATCTTCGCCCGGTCGTAATCGCCCTGCCCCGGCCCCCAGACCACGCCCAGCACCTTGCGCGGCCCCAGCGGCACCGCGACGAAGGCGCCGACGCGCACTCCCCCCTCCGGCACCCGGTAGTCGAGCGTCCGGTCGAGCGGCTGCGTCGTCAGCACCGCGGCAAGGGCGCGCTCGGGCAGGAAAGCGTCGGTCATCGCCGCGTAGTGTCACGAGCGGGCGCCAGCGCGCAAGCCGCCGCGGGCGCGAGGTCGACGACGAGCGGCACGTGATCACTGAGCCCGGTGCCGACCCACTCCTCGAACGAGCCAACCGCGAGGCTGCGCAGCGCGGCAGGCGGCACGAAGGCGTAGTCGAGGTGATAGGTCGGCCCGTCCTTGCGCCGGTCCCGCCAGTAGCAGGTCGGCACCCGCTCGGCACCATGCGCCTCTCCCGTCTCGAGGTGATAGGCACTGGCGAGACCGAGCCCCGACAGCTTCTCCACCAGCGTCATATGGTTGATCCGCCAGCCGGGCTTGTCCCAGATCGCGTTGCTGTTGAGATCGCCGCCGACCACGGATGGGCCCGCCGCGAGGAAGTCGCGATAGGCGGCGAGGCCCCGCCGCAGCGGGCCGAGCTGGTGCTTGCGCGTCACCCCGCCGCTCGCGTTCATCGCCCACACGGCGAGAAGGTTGCAGCGCTCAGGTCCCGTGACCTCGACGGGCAGCACATGTTGCAACGTCGGGCGGAAGGGCGCGTGGCGCCGCAGCCGGTAGCCGTTGAAGGCGAAGACGCCGAGCCCCTTGTTCGGATTGCGGCCCATCCACTGGCATCGGTCGTCCAGCCCGGTCACGCCGCGACGGGTCAGGATCTCCGGCGTCGCGCATTCGCCGATCACCGCGATGTCCGGGGTGAGCGCGGTCAGCGCTACCCACTTGCGGTGCAGGGCCATCGCGCAGTTCCAGAAGACGATCCGCATTCGATGGAGCGTCCGGCACCGCCCCGCAAGGCGCAAGCCATCGGTTTTCCTCTCCTGCCAGCCCCCGACAGGAGCAACCCGCCCCGCAGCACCGGGCCACCCGCAAGCCGGGCCAGCGCCGGCCCGTGGGATGGCGCCGAGACGGAGGAGCGACGCGCTTTCATGGTCCAAGCTGTCTCCGCGACCCGAACTCTGCACGAGGCGGCAAAGCGCCAGCCCGCCGGGACGGGCCGGCGCTGGCCCGGCGCCTTCGGCTTGATTCCGGGCTTGGGGGCGCCTCGCCCCCGCTTCCGGTTCCCCGCACAGTCCTGTAAGGTCCGGCCAAAACCACTCTGCGAGGGCCTCCACCCATGAAATTCTTCGTCGATACCGCCGATGTCGAAGCGATCCGCGAGCTGCACGAGCTCGGCTTCGTCGACGGCGTGACCACCAATCCGTCGCTGATCCTGAAATCGGGCCGCGACATCCTGGAGGTGACGAAGGAGATCTGCGACCTCATCCCCGGCCCCGTCTCCGCCGAGGTCACCGCCACCGACGCCGACGAGATGCTGACCGAGGGCCGCAAGCTGGCGGAGATCGCGTCCAACATCGCGGTGAAGGTCCCGCTGACCTGGGCGGGGCTCAAGACCTGCAAGACGCTCAGCGACGAGGGCAGGATGGTCAACGTCACCCTCTGCTTCTCCGCCAACCAGGCGCTGCTGGCGGCGAAGGCGGGTGCCACCTTCATCTCCCCCTTCATCGGGCGGCTCGACGACATCAACCTCGACGGGATGGAGCTGATCGCGGACATCCGCACGATCTACGACAACTACGGCTTCGATACCGAGATCCTCGCCGCCTCCATCCGCACCGTGAACCACGTGACGGAAAGCGCGCGCATCGGGGCGGACGTTATCACGGCACCGCCGGGCGTGCTGAAGAAGCTCGCCGACCACCCGCTCACCGACAAGGGGCTCGAAGCGTTCCTCGCCGACTGGGCGAAGACCGGTCAGAAGATCGTCTGATCCATGGACCGCGCCTCGATCCGGCAACTGATCCTCGACGACCCGTCCCTCGTGCTGGCCGACGGCGACGTCATGCGCGCGCTGATCGCCACGCAGGACAACAGCGACGGGCGCGTCGTCGACCTGCGCGGCGTCCTGCTGGAGCGGCTCGAAGGCCGTCTCGGCGCGCTGGAGACCACGCATCGCAACGTCATCGCCGCGGCCTATGACAACCTCTCGGGCACGCAGCAGGTGCAGCGCGCCGTGCTCGCCATCCTCGACCCCACCGACTTCGCGGGGTTTCTGGAGGCGATGGTGCGCGACGTGTCCGACATCCTCGCCGTGGACAGCGTGCGCCTCGCGCTCGAACTGACCGAGGACGAGTGGCGCATGGCGCAGGCACCCGGCATCGTCGCCCTCCCCATCCACGGCATCGCCCGTTACATCGGCGAGCACCCGGATCGGGAGACCGGGCGCATCACCCTGCGCCCCACCGGCCCCCACGCCGCCGCCGTCTTCGAGGAGGAGACGCTGCGCATCAGGTCCGAAGCCCTCATGCATCTCGACATCGGCGAGGGGCGGCGGCAGGCGATGCTGGTCTTCGGCTCCACCGAAGCCGACCGCTTCGCCCCCGACCAGGGCACCGACCTGCTGGAGTTCTTCACCGGCTGCTTCGAACGGGCCGTGCGGCGCTGGTTGGCATGAGCACGCAGGTCGAGGGCAGCGACGGCGCGCTCGACCTCATGCACCGCTGGCTGGAACAGCTCGCCGCCGTCCGCGGTCGCGCGGCCAACACCATCGGCAGCTATCGGCGCGACGTGTCCGGCTATCTCGGCTTCCTGAACGGCCACCGCGGCGAGCCCGTGGGCCGCACGGGCCTCGCCACCGTCACCCCGTCCGAGATGCGCTCCTGGCTCGCGTCGCTGCGAGCCGATGGCCTGTCGGCCCGCTCCACCGCCCGCGCACTCTCGGCCGTCAAAAGCTTCCACCGCTGGCTGGCCGAGGCTGAGGGGATCGAGGCGAGCGCCGTCCTCGCCGCCCGCGGTCCAAAGGTCAAACCCGGCCTGCCCCGCCCGATCAGCGCCGACGCGATGCAGGCCGTCATCGACCACGCGGAGCTCCAGCACCCCGAACCCTGGATCGCCGCACGCGACACCGCGGTGCTGACCCTGCTCTACGCCTGCGGGCTGCGGATCTCCGAAGCGCTGTCCTTGAAGCAGTCCGACGCGCCGCTGCCCGAGATGCTGCGCATCACCGGCAAGGGCGGGAAGGAGCGGCTGGTCCCGGTCCTACCCGTCGCCCGCGCCGCGGTGGAGGATTACCGCCGCCGCTGCCCCCATGCCGCCGGCCCGGGGGATGCGCTTTTCCTCGGGGCACGCGGCGGCCCGCTCGCGCCGACCATGGTGCAGAAGCTCATGGCCAACCTGCGCGCCCAGCTCGGCCTGCCTGCCACGGCGACGCCCCACGCGCTGCGCCACTCCTTCGCCACCCATCTGCTCGAGGCGGGCGGCGATCTGCGGACGATCCAGACCCTGCTCGGCCACGCCTCACTGCAAAGCACGCAGGTCTATGCCGGCATCGACCAGGCCCGATTGATGGAGATCTACGACGACGCCCGCGCGAAGAGCAGACGGCAGCGGGGCTGAGAAACGCGCGTGCTGGCGCGGCCTGGCCGATCAGCCGGGCGAACGCCTGCTCCGAAGTGACGCCACCCCGGACGTGATCCGGGGTCTTTCACCTCGGCGTACTCCGGTCTCAACGATCCCGGCACTGCGGCCGGGACGGCATCAATTGGCACCGTCATGGTCGGGCTTGACCCGGCCATCTCCCGGGTTCCGGAGATCCTCGGGTCTAGCCCGAGGATGACTTAACGCAGCAAACGGTCCCGGCGCGTCGGCCGGGACGGTCGCAAGGCGAACGACCGCCCCACGCGGCCCGCCCCTCAGCTCTCCGGCGCCCCCACAGCGGCCGGATCCTCCGCCGACGCGGCCCCGCCGGACGGGGTCTGCACGGCCCCGATGGCGACGAGCGCCAGCGTCATGGCGAGCAGAGCAGCGGACAGGCTTCCGGAAAACATCGACAACATGGCTAAGGTCCTCAAATTCAGGCGTGATTGTTATGAATGGTAAACGCGCCTGCGACATTTTCGTTCACCCGCATAAGCGGAAATCCGCCACCACCCTACCTCTTGCCAATTGAAGAGGCACGGGGGCACTCTCCTGCTCACGGTTCGCGCTCAACCCACGGAGTCTGCCCGATGCTCAAGCACCTTCCCGCCGCCCTGATCGCCCTCGCCGCCCTTCCGGCAGCCGCACAGGACCTGCCCGATCTCGGCGGGCGCACCGTCGTCGTGGTGACGGAGAATGCCTATCCGCCCCTGCAATTCGTCGATCCCGCGACGGGCGAGGCCATCGGCTGGGAATACGACGCGATCGAGGAGATCGCGGAGCGCATCAACATCGAGGTCGAGATCCAGAACACCTCCTGGGACGCCATGATCGCCGCCGTCTCCGAAGGGCAGTACGACATGGGCATGACCGGCATCACGATCCGCGAAGACCGGGCCGAAGTCGTCGATTTCTCGGATCCCTACATGCGCTCGGAGATGTTCATGCTGGTCCGTGCCGACGAGGAGCGCTTCGACGACGCCACGGGCTTCGCCGCCGATGACGAGTTGCTGGTTGGCGCGCAGCCCGGCACCACGCCCTTCTACGTCGCAGTCTACGACGTGCTCGACGGGGACGAGGCGAACCCGCGCGTGCGCCTTTTCGAGACCTTCGGCGCGGGCGTTCAGGCCCTGCGCGCGGGCGACGTCGACATGGTGCTGACGGACGGCACCGCGGGCCAGGGCTATGTCGATGCGAACCCGGACCTCTTCAAGCTGGTCGGCGACCCGCTGGGGACCGAGGATTTCGGCTTCATCTTCCCGCTCGGCTCCGACCTAGTGGAGCCCTTCAACGCGGCCATCGCCGACATGCGGGCGGACGGGACGATCGATGCGCTGAACACGAAATGGTTCCTCGAATACGAACTGGGCCAGTGAGTTCGCAACTTCGCAATTCGCAGATTTTCGCGGCCGAGATGGCTGAATTCCTGCGAATTGCGAACTTTGCGAAGTCCTCCCACACAACCGTCCCGGCCCCGCGCCGGGACCGCTCGGGATCCCGAAAGGCCCCGGATCACGTCCGGGGCGGTTGCGCTGAATGACACCTGACACGCAGGACCGCGACTTTCCCTGGTGGCTCGTCGCCGCCATCGCCATCGCGCTGTGGATCGGGTGGCAGATCGCGGCGGACGAGCTCTATTCGCAGATCTTCGACGTGGTCGTGCGGGGTGTGCGCATCACCGCTTTCGTTACCGTCACCGCCTTCGCGCTCGCCGCCACGGTGGGACTGCTGCTGGCGGTGATGAGCCTCTCCAAGTCATTGATCCTGCGGCAGATCGCGCGCTTCTACATCGAGATCGTGCGCGGCATCCCGATGCTCGTCCTGCTCTTCTACATTGCCTTCGTCGGCGCGCCACTGCTGGTGCCCGTGGTAAACGGCGTGATCGAGCCCCTCGGTTTCGATCCGATCCAGACCCGAGACATCTCCCTGATGTGGCGGGCGATCCTGGCGCTGACCATCGGCTATTCCGCCTTCATCGCCGAGGTCTTCCGCGCCGGGCTGCAATCGGTCGATCCGGGCCAGGTGGAGGCGGCAAAGGCGCTCGGCCTCAGCGGCTGGCAGCGCTTCCGGCTGATCGTCTTCCCGCAGGCATTGCGCACGATCCTTCCGCCTTTGGGCAATGATTTCATAGCGTTGATCAAGGACAGCGCACTGGTCTCCGTCCTCGGCGTGACCGACGTCACCCAGCTTGGCAAGATCTACGCCTCGGGCTCGTTCCGCTACATGGAGACCTACAACATCGTCGCCGTGATCTACCTGCTGATCACAGTCGGCCTCAGCCTCGCGCTGCGCGCTTTCGAACGGCGGTTGAGGCGAAAGCGGGCGGTCAGAGAAGATCCTCGATGAACGACGAGATGAGCTGCGCCCGGTTGGCGTGGCCCGACTTGCGGTAGATCGCGGAGCTCTGCGATTTCACGGTGCCGGTGGCCGAAGAGCGAAGCTCCGCGATCTCGGCTGTGCTCATGCCCTTGAGGATCAGGAGGGCGACGTCCCGCTCCGCCTCGGTCAGCTCCCACTCGCCGAAGCGGACCTCCAGCAGGTCCTGAAAGGCGCCGGTCGCGACGGCGAGCTGACCAGCCATCTTGTCGTGCCGGCGCCGGAGGCGGGAGAGCTGGCGCGCGCCCAGCCACACGGCGAGCCACAGGCTGAACACCGCGAAGCACTCGAACGCCATGAAGAGGCGATAATCGGGGATGTCGGACGGGTAGATGAAGTCGAGGATCAGGTCGGCGGTGAAGAACAGCGCACAGATGACCTGCAGGCTGACCGCCGCCCCGAGGAGCGCCGCGCGCAGCCAGTTGTCCGGCAGGTAAGGGCCGGGCTCCTCGGGCTGTGCCGGGGTGTCCTGAACCTCAGCGGACAACACGATCAGTCGTCATCATCATCATCATCATCATCGTCGTCATCATCATCATCATCGTCGTCATCATCATCGTCGTCGTCGTCATCATCGTCATCATCGCCGCCGCCGCGCGATCCGCCGTCGTCGTCATCGTCGTCGTCGCGGTCCCGCCCGCGGTCGCGATCGCTATCGTCATCCTGGAGCAACAGGCGGCGCTGCTCTTCGGACAGCCCCTGCTGGCGTTTGGCGTTGAACACACGGCACACCCAGCTCTGGCATCCGCCTTCCGATTGCGCTTGAACCGGGGCCGGAGAGATCCAGAGCGTGATGGCAACAAGAAGCGCGGCGAGAAGGCGCATTGGGTCCCCTGTATCGTTGGCGGGCATCATAGAGCGGCGGAGGCGTTGCGTCACCTCCACAAGAGGGCGGACACGCAAAAGCGGAGGGCCGGAACGCACCCCCGTCCGGCCCTCCTCACGCGATGTGACTAAGACTCAGTCGTCGTCATCATCATCGTGTTCGTCATCCTCGTCATCGTCGTCGTCATCATCGTCGTCGTCGTCATCGTCATCGTCGTCATCCTCATCGTCGTCGTCGTCATCGTCGTCATCGTCGTCGTCGTCATCGTCGTCGTCATCCTCGTAATCGTCGTCGCGATCCGAGACGTCCCGATCGTCGCTGCCGCCGAGGATAGTGACGATGATCTCGCCGATCGTGCGCCGATCGTCTTCGTCTGCGAGGGCGGCCGTCGGCGTGAGGAAGAGCGCGATGGCGGTCGCGGTGGAAAGACGGGTGAGGGTCTTCATGGCGTGATCCTTTCGGTCTGTATGGGAGCGGCACCGTTGCGGCTCGCTCTCGAGAAGAGACCGGAAGGCCCGTCCGGAACATCCGTCGGGGGGTTAGAGCCGGTGACGTGACCGGAAGGGCTGAGCCGCCTAAACCGGAGGCAGATATGTGACAGCAGGTTGCCCCAACACAACATCAACCCCCATCAACCGGGGTTGATGGGGGTCTAAGGTTCATTCGGCGCGATACTTCGGCCTTCTGCCTCGGGATGAGGCGTCTGGGGCCGCGATCCGGCCGATAGAATCAGTGAAACCCTGCGCGTGTTCGACAGCGTCGAACCGTCAGCGCGGGACCCGAGCGAGGTCGTCTGCCTCAGTCATCATCGTCATCGTCGTCATCATCATCGTCATCGTCGTCATCGTCATCGTCCGAGCCGGAGTCGTCGCCGCTATCGTCCGAACTGTCGCTGCTGTCGCCGCCGCCGCTATCACTGTCTCCGCTGTCGCTGTCACCGCTATCGTCGGAGCCACTGTCGTCGCCGGAATCGTCGCCGCTGTCATCGGACCCGCTGTCGTCGCTGCCGCCGGAGCTGTCCCCGCCGCCACTGTCACTGCCGCCGCTATCGCTTCCGCCGCTGTCCGAACTGCCGCTATCGGAGCCGCCGCCGTCACTGCCGCCGCTATCGGAGCTGCCGCTGTCGTCGGGCTCATCGTCGCTGTCGTCATCGTCGGAGGCGCCGCCGGAGCTGCCTCCGCTGGAGCCGCCCCCCGAGCTTTCGTTGCTCGAGGACCGGCCGCGGTCGTCGTCATCGCTGTCGTTGCCCGACCAGTTGCCGCGTTCGGAATCGAGTTCCTCCATGCCGAAGGCTGAGGCGAGCGCGCGGCCCATCGGGTCGAGCCGGTAACCGTCGGCGAGAGCCGCGTGCGGCATCACGATCAGGGTGGTTGCGAGAAGGGTGGCGAGGCGGGGGGAGAGGGTTGGTCTCATTCGGTCTCCTTGCGGGGACACGTCGACCATGCACCTGCACGGGGGCGCGCACAGGCGGGGGGGAGCAGCCGATCGTTTCCCACTGCGCGCCATGGGGTGAGGCGGGCTTTTCGTGGCACTGTCGAGGCACAACAACCTAGAGTTGTGGCTCTGTCAGACTACCCGACTCGGGCTGTTTTCGCATCCGCGGAAGAGAAAAGCCCCGCCGGTGCTGCCGGCGGGGCTCACAGTGCTCTCAAGTCACTGAGCTGAAAGGACCGCATTACAGCGGCCGCAGGTCTGCGAGTGTGTATGCAGGCCCACATCCGGCAGGATCTTCCAGCAGCGCGCGCACTTCTCGCCATCCGACTCCGCGGGGATGACGGCGACGCCTTCAACCTCCGGCAGAGTGAAAGCACCCATCGGCGCCGCATCACCCGTCACGGTGATCTGCGAGGTGATGCAGATATCCTCGAACGGCACGCTCTCGAGCGCCGCGCGAAGCTCCGGATCGGCGACGTGGACCACCGGGGCGGCCTCCAGCGAGGAGCCGATGCGCTTTTCGGTGCGCTCGATCTCCAGCGCGCCGGTCACGACGCGACGCGCGGCGCGGATGCGCGCCCATTTCGCGGCGAGCGCGTCGTCGCGCCACTCCGCGGGCGTTTCCGGGAAGTCCTGCAGGTGGACCGAGCCGTCCGGGTGCCGCTCCAGCCACACCTCCTCCATGGTGAAGGTCAGGATCGGGGCGAGCCACGTGGTCAGCCGCGCGTGCAGCGCATCGAGCACGTCGCGGGCCGCCCGCGCCTCGACACTCGCCGGATCGCCGCAATAGAGCGCGTCCTTGCGGATGTCGAGGTAGTAGGCCGACAGGTCCACCGTGATGAAGGTGAAGAGCTTCTGGAACACGCCCTGGAAGTCGTAGGCGGTGTAGCCCTGCCGGACCTCCGCATCGAGCTCCGCGAGGCGATGGAGGACCCAGCGTTCGAGCTCCGGCATCTCCGCGTAAGCGACCGCCTCATGATCCTCGATCGAGCCGAGGATGAAGCGGAACGCGTTGCGCAGGCGGCGGTAGCTGTCGGCGACGCCCTTCAGGATCTCCGGCCCGATGCGCTGATCGGCGGTGTAGTCGGTCTGCGCGACCCAGAGGCGGAGGATGTCGGCGCCGTACTGCTTCACCACCTCGGCGGGCACGATGGTGTTGCCGAGCGATTTCGACATCTTCATGCCCTTGCCGTCGAGGGTGAAGCCGTGGGTCAGCACGCCCTTGTACGGGGCGCGGCCCACCGTGCCGCAAGCTTGCAGCAGCGAGGAGTGGAACCAGCCGCGGTGCTGGTCGGTGCCTTCCAGGTAAAGGTCCGCGGGCCAACCGCCATCCTCCCGGTCGCGCATGACGAAGGCGTGGGTGGAGCCGCTATCGAACCAGACGTCGAGGATGTCGGTCACCTTCTCCCACCCCTCCGACGCGCGGTCGCCCAAGAAGCGGGCGGCCGCGTCGTCCTCGAACCAGCAATCGGCGCCTTCGGCCCGGAACGCCTCGACGATACGGGCGTTGACGGCCTCGTCCTGGAGGAGTTCGACGGTTCCGTCATCACGCCGCTTCACGAAGCAGGTGAGCGGTACGCCCCAGGCGCGCTGGCGCGAAAGCACCCAGTCGGGGCGGTTCTCGATCATCGCGTGGATGCGGTTGCGACCGTTGGCGGGGGTCCAGGTCACGAGCTCGTCGATGGAGGTCAGCGCCCGCTCCCGGATCGTCTTGCCGTAGGTATCGTCGCCGCCAAGCTGCCGGTCGATCGCCACGAACCATTGCGGCGTGTTGCGGTAGATCAGCGGCGCCTTGGAGCGCCAGGAATGCGGGTAGGAGTGCTTGAGCCGCCCGCGCGCGAGCAGACGCTTCGCCTCGACCAGCGCGTTGATGACGACGGTGTTGGCCTTCCCCTCCTTGCCCTTGTGATCGAAGATCGCGAGCCCGCCGAAGAGCGGCAGGCTCTCGCGGAAGGTGCCGTCCTCGCCCACGTTGTGGGTCATGGGCAGGCCGTGCTTCAAGCCGATCTGGTAGTCGTCGTCGCCGTGGCTGGGCGCGGTGTGCACGAAGCCGGTGCCCGCGTCGTCTGTCACGTGGTCGCCGGGCAGCATCGGCACGTCGTAATCCCACTCGCCGTTGGCGCCGTCGACATGGCGCAGCGGGTGGGCGAGCGTCAGCGCCTCCAGCTCGGCCGGGGTCACGTCGCGCAGGCGGCGATACATGGTCTCGTCGAGACGGGACTGGCGGAACACATCCTCGGCAAGCGCGTCGGCGAGCAGCAGCTTCTCCCCGATCCGCGCCCAGCATTCCTCGGGCCGGCCGGTGACTTCGTAGAGACCGTAGGAAATCTCCGGCCCGAAGCAGACGGCGCGGTTCTGCGGGATGGTCCAGGGGGTCGTGGTCCAGATCACGACGGAGGATGTCGCGATGTCGGAGGCCATGTCGGCGCCGCTATCCTCCGGCTGATCGGCCAGCCGGTCGGAGCCCGCGGGCGAGACCACGGGGAACCGGACCCAGATCATGTGGGACTGGTGGTCGTGGTACTCGACCTCGGCCTCGGCCAGCGCGGTCTTCTCCACTACGGACCACATGACGGGCTTCGAGCCCTGGTAGAGCGTGCCGTTCATGACGAACTTCATGAACTCCTCGGCGATGGTCGCCTCGGCGCCGAAGTCCATGGTCAGGTACGGATTCTCCCAGTTGCCGGTGATGCCGAGGCGCTTGAACTCGTCGCGCTGGATGCCGACCCACTCGCGGGCGAATTCGCGGCATTCGCCGCGGAACTCGTTGACCGGGACCTCGTCCTTGTTGCGGCCCTTCTGGCGGTACTTCTCCTCGATCTTCCACTCGATGGGCAGGCCGTGGCAGTCCCAGCCGGGGACGTAGCGCGCGTCGCGGCCCATCATCTGCTGGGAGCGGACGACCATGTCCTTGAGGATCTTGTTGAGCCCGTGGCCGATATGAAGGTTGCCGTTGGCGTAGGGCGGTCCGTCATGGAGCAGGAAGGGCTCCCGCCCCTCCTTTTCCCGCAGGCGGTCGTAGATCGCCATCTCCTCCCACCGCTTGAGCCAGTCGGGCTCGCGCTTGGGCAGACCGGCCCGCATGGGGAAGTCGGTCTGCGGCAGGTTGAGGGTATCCTTGTAGTCGGGCGTCGTGGTGGTCTGGTCGGCGCACATCTCTTGCGGCTCCGTCATGGGCGGTCGTGTCTTGGAAGCGTGTCGGCGCGGAAGAGGTCCATGCGCCTTGGCCCGGCCACTCCTCAGAGCGCCGGGCGGCTAATTCGTATCGCGAAGGCGAAGCGTCCGAACATGGGGGCGGGATACACCAGCGGCGGCGGGGCGTCTAGGGTCAGGAGGGGTGGAGTGTGGTGCTCTGAAGCGGTGGGGGGCGCGCCGGAGCTGGAGGGCGCTTGCGCGACCATATTGAGAGGTCCGCGCCCTCCAAGGGGAAGGCAGGCGGGAGAGTCGTTCTGGGAGCTACCGCCCCGGACTTGATCCGGGGCCTTGCGTTGCAGGTTACCTTGGGCCGAGCGGTCCCGGCGCTTCGGCCGGGACGGTGGCAATGAGGGTCATGGCCGGGCTTGACCCGGCCATCTTCAGCTTGCGGAGATCCTCGGGGCAGGCCCGAGGATGACATCCCCATACAACAAACGGCGCGCCCCGAGGGACGCGCCGACGGACCCGGAAGGGCCGGAAATCAGAAGTGGCGGTAGACGCTGACCGACACGCGATCCGTATCGAGGTCGAAGTCCTGCCCGTCGAAATCGTCGTAGTTCGTGCGGGTGTATTCCAGCCGCCCGTGGAAGAACGCCGGCATCGACCAGTTCACGCCGACACCGTAGCGGATGCCGCCTTCCTCGAGGTCGCCCGCGCCCAGATCGCCGGTATCGACCTCCTGGATCTGGTAGCCGAGGCGGCCATAGAGCGAGACGAACTCGGTCACGTTGTAGCCCGCCAGCACGCCGATGCCGTAGCTGTCCTCCGCCTCGACATCCTGGTCGTTGTCGGCGTTGGAGAGCGTGTAGTTCACCTCACCCGCGACATAGGCGCGGCCGAAGCCGTACTCGTAGCCGCCGAAGATACCGTAGTAGAGACCATCCACGTCGCCGCCATCGTCATCGATGCCGTCGATCTCGTGCTGCTCGAACCCGAGCTCCGCGCCGAGGTAGAATTGGTTGCCGTGATCGGCGAGGGCCGGCACTGCGGCCAGCGAGGTGAGGGCGCTGGTGACGAGAAGGGCCTTCATGTCTGCATACTCCTGCAGGGTGGGTCTGCCGCTGTACATGTGTCGCGGCGCTCACATTCCAATGACGTATGGATCATACAGGAAAACTGATGCGCTGACGACACAGGGTTTTTTCAATATGCGGTGACGCCTCCGTCAAGTGCGATGGTCTGGCCGGTCATGAAGCTGTTGGCGGGGTCGGCGGCGAAGAGCATGGCGGCCACGATCTCCGACGGTTCGCCCTGCCGGCGCATGGGAACGCCGCGCACAAGGTCGGCCTCGGCCGTTTCGGGCTCCGGATGCAGGTCGATAGCGAACTGGGTCATCGCGGTGCGGGTGAAGCCCGGGCAGATCGCGTTCACGCGGATACCGCGGCGCGCGTTCTCGATGGCCGCGGCACGGGTGAGGCCGACGACGCCGTGCTTGGCCGCGGAATAGGCTCCGAGCGTCGAGGAGCCGACGAGCCCCGCGATGGAGGCGGTGTTGAGGATCACACCCCCGTCGCCCGTGTCGCGGAACTGCTGCTGCATGACGGGGATCTGCGCCTGCAGCGCCCACATGACGCCCAGGAGGTCGATCTCGATAACGGTGCGGGCCACCTGCTCCGGCGTCTGCTCTATGCGCATCGGCGGATGGACGACGCCCGCGTTGTTGATGGCGACGTCGAGCCGTCCGCCGATCTCGACGGCCTTGGCCACGAGGTCCTTGTGCGCCTGCGGCTCGGTCACGTCGGCGATCATGGCGGTGGCGCCGAGGTCGCTGGCCACCTGCTCCACCTCCTTCGCGCGGTCGGAGAGGAGGAGCGTGGCGCCCCTGGCCGCGAAACCTTCGGCCGCGGCCTTGCCCAGACCGGCGGCGGCGCCGGTGATCAGAACGGTCTTTCCCTCGAACATCGGCCTCACCCCACGTTGGCGAAGAGGTTGAGCGGCGCCTCGACGCTCATGCCGCCGTCGAGCGGCAGGATCGCGCCGGAGACATAGGCCCCGCCGCGGCCGCACAGGTAGAGGGTGGCGCCCGCCATGTCCTCCGGCGTGCCGATGCGGCCGAGGGGGACGTTGGCGCCCACCTTCTCCGCCTTCTCGGCTGTGCCGGTGGCGAAGCGGGTCATCTTCGAAGGGAAGGGGCCGGGGGCGAAGGCATTCACGGTGATGCGCTTCGAGGCCAGTTCGGTGGCGAGCACCTTGGTCATGTGGTGCACTGCCGCCTTGGACATGGTGTAGGAATAGGCGCCCTCGGCCAAGGGAACGGTGCCCATGACGGAGCCGATGTTGATGATGCGCGCCGGGTCCGCGTGGGTCGCCGCGGCCTCCAGCAACGGGGTGAGGTCGCGGGTCAAGGTGAACATCGCGCCGACATTCACGTCCATCACCCGGCTCCACTGCTCCATCGGGAAGGTCTCGAACGGCTCGCCCCAGGTGATGCCCGCATTGTTGACGAGGATGTGGAGCGCGCCGGTCCGCCCCTTCACCTCACCGACCAGTGCCGCGATCCCCTCGGGCGTGGAGACGTCGCCGCCAAAGCCCTCGACCCGGCCCGGCAGGCCCGACCCGTTGATCTCTTCGGCCACGGCCTTGCAGGCCTCGGCCTTGCGGCTCGCGATCATCACCGTGGCGCCGCCCGCGGCCAGTGCCTCGGCGATCATGCGGCCGATGCCGGTGGCCCCGCCGGTGACCAGCGCCACCTTGCCGGACACGCCGAAGAGATCCTCGAGATAGGACATGGCTCACTCCCCTTTCCGCCACGTCAAAACCGCGTGACGCTTGATGATTTCGGGCCAGCATGACCGGATGACGCGAACGGGGCAAACCCCGATCCCGCATGACGCGACGTGAGGAGGACACGCGAGATGAGCACCCCAGAGACGATGAAAGCCCTGGTCCAACTGCATGACGGCTACTCCGGCCGGCAGGAGGGTCCGGTGATCGACGATCTCGCACCGCTCTTGGAGTATCGCGAGGTGCCGGTGCCGCAGCCGGGGCCGGGCCAGGCGCTCATCAAGGTGGACCTCGCCGCGGTCAATCCATCCGACCTGCATTTCATCAAGGGCGAGTACGGCCAGCCGCGGGTGAAGGGCGCGCCGGCGGGTTTCGAGGGGGTCGGCACGGTGGTCGCGGGCGACACGCCCTTCGTCGGGCAGCGCGTCAGCTTCTACGCCACCCATTCGGGGACCTGGGCCGACTACGCGCTGACCGAGGCGCGCGGCCTCATACCTTGCCGTCCCGATCTGCGGGCCGAGGATGCGGCGGGACTGATCGTCAACCCGCTCACCGCCTCGGCCATGTTCGACATCGTGCGCGACAGCGGGGCGGACAGCTTCATCCTGACGGCGGCGGGCTCGCAGCTCGGCAAGCTGCTGATCGCGTTGGGGCGCGACTACGGCATCGCACCCATCGCCGTCGTGCGCCGCGCCCAGCAGGGTGAGATGCTGCGTGACCTCGGTGCGGAGGAGGTTCTGGTCACCTCCGACCCCGAGATGCTGGCGAAGGCGGCACCCATCATGAAGGCGCGCAAACCGCGGATCCTGCTCGACGCGGTGGGCGACCAACACACGGCAGACTTGTTCTTCGCGATGCCGAATCGGGCGCGCTGGGTGAACTACGGAAAGCTCTCGACGGAGCCGCCGCGGCTCACGCAGCTCGGCCAACTCATCTTCCAGCACAAGAAAATCGAGGGCTTCTGGCTGACCGAATGGATGAAGACGGCCAGCCCCGAAAAGCTCGGCGCGGTCATCACCGAAGTGCAGGAACGCTTCGTCAGCGGCAAGTGCCGCACGGACGTGACGGCGGTGGTGTCGCTGGCGGACGCCATGTCGGAATTGCCCGCAGCAACTAAGAAACTGGACGGGAAAGTATTTCTAAAGCCCTGATGGATCAAGTTTTAAGCAACTCCGGGTTGAGACCTGAGCGCGCCTGCTCAATTCTCTAATTATCGCCGGGGGGCGACAGCGATCCACCGGAGGGGGGAGGGATCGCGAGATTTGCCGGCTGCGGAGTCCCTGACGCAGCCGGCAATTTTTTGGGCAGTGGGACATGCGCCGTTTCATCGTTGCCGTTTTCCTCGCGACCAGCCCGGCGCTGCCGGAAGCGCCCTACCCCATCCGCGCCGATCCTCCGACAGAGATCCCGGCCGATCACGACCCCTGCTGGGCGTGGGAGAGCGAGACGGAGTTCACGCGGTTCTTCCTCGAGATGGATCTGGAGGATCGGCAGGTGCCGTTCCGCGTGCCGACGATCTACCTCGAAGACGCCTGGGACCGGGTGGAAGGCGCAAGCCATGGCGCGCAGCTCTTCAGTGTCGGGATCGCCGAGTTCGAGCCTGTCTCGCGACCGGAAACCGGGCGGCGTAATCGGCAAGGTATTTGGAACTGGATGACCTTCACGCTCAGCGATCTCCTGCCACTCGATGAGATCGCCCTACTGATCGCGGTTTCGCAGGACCGCAACGCCAGCACACCGGAGATCGAAGACCCCGCTTTCACGATCTTCAGTTACGAGATGCAAGGCGGCCCGCACGGTTTGACCGAAGTGAATGTTCCAGAGCCGCGCAGGCGTCGGAAAACCGACATCTTTCTCGACCTGACGACGGAGAATGAGATCGTTGGCATCGTCGAATGCAGTGCCCTGACCACGGTCCCGTTTCCAAGCTGCCATCATGACTTCGAGGTCGAAGGCATGACCGTTTCGATGAGCTATCGTCGCACTGAGTTCGTCAACTGGCGCCGCCACCACCAGCGCGTCGAGCAATTTCTGACCTGCGGGCGAACCGCCTCCGGCTAGGTCAGCCCCAGCACGTCGACCATGTCGTATTCGCCTGCCTTCTGATCGCGTCCCCAGACGGCAGCGGTGACGGCGCCGCGGGCGAACAGCATGCGGTCGCTGGCGATATGGGCCAGCTCCACCCGCTCACCGGGGCCTGCGAAGATCGCGCGGTGGTCGCCGACCACGTCGCCGCCTCGCAGCGCCGCGAAGCCGATGACGCCCTCCCGCCGCGCGCCGGTCTGGCCGTCCCGGCCGCTGTCGCGCATCTCGGCGAGGTCCACGCCCCGCCCCTCGGCCGCTGCCTCACCCAGCATCAGCGCAGTGCCGGAGGGGGCGTCGACCTTGTGGCGGTGGTGCATCTCCACGATCTCGATGTCGTATTCGGCGCCCAGCGCCGCGGCGACCTTGCGGGTCAGAACGGTCAGCAGGTTCACGCCGAGGCTGAAGTTGCCCGCCCGCACGACCGGGCAATGCACCGCACAGCGGGAAATATGGGCAAGGTCGTCCTCCGACAGGCCCGTGGTGCCGATCACGTGCACGGCCCCCGCCTGCGCGCAGAGCGTCCCGTGCTCCCGCGTCGCCTCGGGCGCGGTGAAGTCGAGCACCGCATCGGCGCGCGCGATGGCGTCGAGCGGGTCGTCGGCGATCACGACGTCGCCCGTACCCGGCACCAGTTCACTGACCGGGCGCCCCGCCCACGGGTCGCCCGGCATCACGGTGGCGCCCACGAGTTGCACCCGGTCGTCCTCGGCCACCGCCTGCATCAGCATCCGGCCCATGCGGCCCGCCACGCCCGTTACGGTCACGTCGATCATGATCTGCCTCCCGTCCTTTGCCCCTCCTTAGCCGCGCAACCGGCGGAGCGCACGGTCCTTCTTCCCGCCGTCTTCTTGCGTCCAAGTATCCCCGCCGGAGGCATTCGACGGTCTATGCGCTTGACTCCGGCTCTTCAGGGGCAGACATGGCCGCCATGGCACGACACACGATCAACGAAGGCGCGGGACCGTCCCAGCGCCAGCTCCGCGTCGGCGAGCTTGTCCGGCGCGCGCTTTCGGACGCGCTGATGCGCGGCGACACCCACGACCCCGATCTGGGGCGCACCTCCATCACGGTGGGCGAGGTCCGGATGAGCCCGGACCTGCGCCACGCCACCGTCTTCGTGATGCCGCTGGGCGGCGTCGATGTGGAGGGCGTGCTCGCTGCACTCGAACGCAACCGGAGCGAGTTGCGGCGGCTGGTTACTCGCGCAGTAACCCTCAAATACTCGCCAGATCTGCGCTTTCGCGCCGATGAAAGCTATGATCGGATGGACGAGACGCGGCGGCTTCTGTCCAGCGACAACGTGCGCCGCGACCTCGACGACGCGGAGGACTGATCCCCCGCGACCCCGGCAGAAGGCGTGGGACGGATGCGGGCGACGGACTGGTTGAAGCGGATGAGGGGCGCGGCACGCCGCGACGAGGAGCCTGCGCCGGATGAGCCGGCCAGCATGCTCTATACCACCCGCACCTACCCGATCTATTACCTGTCCATCACCAAGTGCGGCTGCACCTTCCTCAAGAGCCTGTTCTACGCGCTCGATTTCGGGGAGGAGCATCCGGACGGCATCCACCTGCACCGGCAGGAGCAGGGCCTGATCCGCGCCGACGACATCCCGCCCGAGACGGTGCGGACAAGCCCCTATGCCTTCGTCGTGCTGCGCGATCCGGTAACGCGCTACGTCTCGTTCTACCTCGACAAGATCTGGGGCGACGGGCCGACCAACTTTCCCGAGATCCGGGACCGGCTTGCCGAGGACGGGATCGTGGACCTCGCGCGCGACCTCGATGTGGAGGGGCACCGGGCGAACGTGATGCGGCTGCTGGAGTGGACGAGCCGCAGCCTCGCCGGGGAGCCCGAGGAGGCGCTGGTCGCCGGTGGCCGCTATCACCACTGGCGCGCGCAGACGGGGCGGCTGCGCCGGGCGCGGCACTTCCCGCTGACGCATCTGACGCTGGAGGGGCTGGACTGGCAGCTTCCGTTGCTGCTGAAGCCCGTGATCCCCGATCTCGCCGAGCGGATGGAGATCGTGAAGGAGCGCAATCGCTCGCCGCGCCCCGTTCCCCTGCGCGAGATCGCCGACGAGGCGACGGCGGCCGCGATCCGGGCGAGATACCAGCGGGACGGGCGGCTGCATGCGCGCGCGACCGAGGTCTGGGCGGGGCAGCAGCGCACCCGCCGCCTGCCCGACCCGCCGCTGCGTGGCCATCTGCGCTGCACCCGGGCGGGCGGGTTCGTGCTGCGGGGGGCGGCGGCGTCCGGCCGGTCCTCGCTGGCTGCGGCCCTCGGGGGCGGGGCGCTCGTCGACGTGCCCCGCGATGCGCTGCCCGAAGGCGTGGTGCTGATCCGTGAGCCGCTGGAGCGCTTCGTCGCGTTCTACCTCCACATCTTCCTGCAGGAGGGGGAGAGCGACTGGACGCGGCTGCGCGATCTGCTCACCCGGACGCGCGGCTTCTTCCCAGAGCCCGAGGATGACGCGCAGCATGCGCGCAACCTCTATGTGCTGAGCATCTACATGGGCCGCCGGGCGGCCAGCTTCGCGGCGATCACAGGGCCAGACGGCTCGCGCGCGCAGGTGCATGACGTGAAGCGCCCGCTCGATTGGGGGATGATGCCGCTGCTGGTCGAGGGGGGCGAAGTGCGCTCGGGTGCGGCGACACCGCTTGCCGCGGACGATCCGCTGCGCGGCGCTCTGGCGCGGACCGCGCTGCCCCCGAACTGGCGCAATTGGGTGCCCGTATCGGTTGCCGAGCGTTTCAGGACCATGTATCGCGCCGACTTCGAATTGTACGAGGCGCTGTCGCGGGACGGCGCGGCGAAGGCGGACGAGACATGGGACGACGCAAATCCGGACGAGCCGTCCACGGCTGGCTGATCGTGGACAAGCCCGCGGGCGTGACCTCCACCGCGGTGGTGAACAAGGTCCGCTGGGCGCTCGGCGCGCAGAAGGCGGGGCATGCGGGCACGCTGGACCCGGCGGCGACGGGGGTGCTGGCCATCGCACTCGGTGAAGCGACGAAGACGGTGCCCTACGTGACCGACGCGCTGAAGGCCTACCGCTTCGACGTGACGCTGGGGGCCGCGACCAACACCGATGATGCGGAGGGCGAGGTGATCGCCACCTCCGACAGCCGCCCGACGGATGAGGAGATCCGCGCCGCCCTTCCTGCCTTCACCGGCGATATCGAGCAGGTGCCGCCGCAATTCTCCGCCGTGAAGGTCGATGGCGAGCGGGCCTATGCCAAGGCCCGCGGCGGGGAGGAAATGGAGCTCGCCGCACGCCCCCTCTATGTCGAGAGCCTTGAGATGGTGGGCCGCGACGGCGACGTGGTGACGCTGGAGATGGTCTGCGGCAAGGGCGGCTATGTCCGCTCCATCGCGCGGGATCTCGGCGCGGCGCTCGGCTGCCTCGGCCATGTGAAGGGCCTGCGCCGGATCTGGTCGGGACCGTTCGAGCCGGTCGACGGGCTCGACTGGGAGACGCTGGAGCGGCTGGCGAAGGACCCCGCGCTCGACGCGCATGTCCATCCGCTGGAGGTCGGCCTGCAGGACCTGCCGGAGCTTGCAGCGACACCCGAGGGCGCCGCGCGGCTGCGCAACGGCAATCCGGGCATGGTGATGGCCGCCGATGTGGAGTATGGCGAGGAGGCGTGGGCCAGCCATGACGGCAAGCCGGTCGCGATCGGCGTCTACAAGGCCGGCGAGCTGCATCCGAGCCGGGTGTTCAACCTCTGAAGGACGCGCCCGTGGCCGCTGTCGGATCTGGATATTTGGACGAATCCGAAGGGCTGGTGCGCCGCCACCATGCCGACGCGCGGGCGCGCTCGGAAGCAGTGTTCTCGGCCTGCGGGCTTTATCGCTTTGCGCTGACGCGGGTCTGGGGCGACGGCCCGCGGCTGCATTACGTGATGCTCAACCCCTCCAAGGCCGACGAGGTCGCGAACGATCCGACCGTGGAGCGGTGCGAGCGGCGGGCGCGGGCGCTGGGCTACGGCGCGTTCAGGGTGACCAACATCTTCGGCTTTCGCGCAACGGACCCGCGGGTGCTGCGCGCGGCAGAGGCGCCCGTGGGTCCGGGCAATGATACGGCGGTGCTGGCAGGTGCGGCGTGGGCCGACGCGACGCTCTGTGCCTGGGGCGTGCATGGCGCGCATCTGGGCCGCGGGGCGGAGGTTGCCGAGTTGCTGCGGGAGAGCGGCGCGCGGTTGCTGACGCTGGGTCTGACCAAGGAGGGGCATCCGCGGCATCCCTTGTATGTCGCCTATGCGCAGGCGCCGGAGGAGTGGGCGTGAGCAACCGGGCGAAGGGGCTGGGGATCGCGGTGCTCGCCGTGCTGGTGCTGATGCCCGACACGATCCTGTTCCGGCTGATCCGCTCCGACGAATGGGTGCTGATGTTCTGGCGGGCCGGTTTTCAGGGCCTGTCGCTGTGGGTCGCGCTGATCCTGTGGCGCGGGGCGCGGCTGGCGGATGACCTGCGCGGGTTGGGACGACACGGGTGGGGTTTCGCGGTGGCCATGGGGATCGCGGCCTGCTGCTTCACCTTGGCCATCTCGTGGACGACGGTGGCCAACACGCTCTTCATCGTGGCGACGACACCGCTCTGGGCCGCGATCCTGTCGTGGCTCTGGATGGGGGAGCGGGCCTCGCGGCGCACGGTGTGGACGATCGCCGTGGCACTGGTCGGCATCGGCGTGATCGCGGTGAGCCGCGACGCGGGCGGCGTGGCGCATTGGAGCGGCGATCTCGCCGCCCTCGGCGGGGCGATCGGGATGGCCATCGGCTTCACCTTGGCGCGCCGGGCGCAGGGCCAGTCGATGGTGCCGGCCCTCGCACTCGCCACGGTGCTGCCGATCGGGCTGGGCGCCCTGATGGGCGGGGCCGCGATGCCGCTGGAGGGCGACCTGCCGATCCTGTTCCTGATCGGCGGGGTGATCGCGCCCGTCAGCTTCGCCCTGCTCAGCACCGCGCCGCGCTATGTCCCCTCGCCGGAGGTGAGCCTCATCCTGCTGCTCGAGACCACCTTCGCGCCGCTCCTCGTCTGGTGGATCATCGGGGAGCATCCGGGGCAAGGTGCGCTGATCGGCGGGGCCATCGTAATCTCGGCACTTCTGGTGTCCAACATCGCGGGGCTCCGACGCGCGCATTAGCCCCTTTCGCAGCCCTGCGCTTTGTGTCATATCGCGCGGGTCGCGCCGGATGCTCCGGCCTCGCGACCCCTTCGTCGTTTTTCCGACCATGCTGGACGACATCCCGGCATCGGCCGCAGGGCGCAGGGCATCGAAACCGAGAACCGAAAGGATGACCCGATGTCGATCACGCAAGAGCGCAAGGAAGAGCTCATCAAGGAATACGGCACGAAGGACGGCGACACCGGCTCCCCCGAGGTGCAGGTCGCGATCCTGACGAGCCGGATCACCACGCTGACCGAGCACTTCAAGGAGCACAAGAAGGACAACCACTCCCGCCGCGGCCTCCTCAAGATGGTGAGCCAGCGCCGGAAGTTGCTGGACTACGTCAAGCGCAAGGACGAGGCCCGCTACAAGGACCTGATCCAGCGCCTCGGCATCCGCCGCTGACACGAGACGACGCAGGGCGCGCTCCACCGGGGGCGCGCTTTGCATTTGGGGGCACCGCCCGGAAACAGGTGCAGTGTCCGATGGGCGCACGGGCCGAGCCCCAGCCCGACGCCCGGACGCATGAAACGGGGGCCGCGGGGCCGTCAGGGGACGGCAGATCCGCAGGAAGGAAACGAGAATGTTCAACGAATTCAAGAAGTCCATCGAATGGGGCGGCGACACGCTGACCCTGGAGACCGGCAAGATCGCCCGTCAGGCGGATGCCGCCGTCGTCGCCACCTATGGCGAGACCTCCGTGATGGCCGCCGTGGTGTTCGAGAAGCAGCCGAAGGAGGGTTTCGACTTCTTCCCGCTGACCGTCCACTATCAAGAGAAGTATTACGCCGCCGGCAAGATCCCCGGCGGCTTCTTCAAGCGCGAGGCGCGCCCGACGGAGAAGGAGACGCTGACCTCGCGCCTCATCGACCGTCCGATCCGCCCGCTCTTTGTCCCGGGCTTCAAGCATGAGACGCAGGTGATCTGCACCGTGCTGAGCCACGATCTGGAGAACGACCCGGACGTGGTGGCGATGATCGCCGCATCGGCCGCACTGACCCTGTCGGGCGCGCCGTTCCTCGGCCCGATCGGCTGCGCGCGCGTCGGCTACGCGGGTGGCGAGTACGTGCTGAACCCGTCCGTGGACGACATGCACAAGCTGCGCGAGAACCCCG
Organism: Pontivivens ytuae; assembly: GCF_015679265.1. NCBI lineage: Bacteria > Pseudomonadati > Pseudomonadota > Alphaproteobacteria > Rhodobacterales > Paracoccaceae > Pontivivens > Pontivivens ytuae. The sequence goes on along the minus strand of NZ_CP064942.1, from coordinate 2,638,557 downwards.
AGCAGCAGCTCGACCTCGTCGTCGCGGGCACCAAGGACGCGGTGATGATGGTCGAATCGGAGGCCTACGAGCTCTCCGAAGAGGTCATGCTGGGTGCGGTCACCTTCGGTCATGAGCAGATGCAGCCGGTCATCGACATGATCATCGCGCTCGCCGAGGATTGCGCCAACGAGCCGTTCGACTTCACCCCGCCGGACTACACCGCGCTCTACGAGAAGGTGAAGGGTCTGGGCGAGGCCGACATGCGCGCCGCCTTCGCGATCCGCGACAAGCAGGAGCGCCAGGCCGCCATCTCCGCCGCGCGCGAGAAGGTGCGCGAGGGGCTGAGCGAGGAAGAGCTGGAGGACAAGAACCTCGGCTCCGCCTTCAAGAAGCTGGAATCCGCCGTGCTGCGCGGCGACGTGGTGAAGAACGGCAACCGGATCGACGGCCGTGCCCTCGACACCGTGCGCCCGATCGTGTGCGAAACGGGCTTGCTGCCCCGCACCCACGGCTCCGCGCTCTTCACCCGTGGTGAGACGCAGGGCCTTGTGGTAACCACGCTCGGCACCGGCGACGATGAGCAGATCATCGACGCGCTGCATGGCGAGAGCCGCTCGAACTTCCTGCTGCACTACAACTTCCCCCCCTACTCGGTGGGTGAGGCAGGCCGCATGGCTGGCCCCGGCCGGCGCGAGATCGGCCACGGCAAGCTCGCTTGGCGCGCGCTGCAGGCGGTGCTGCCGGCGGCGACCGACTTCCCCTACACGATCCGCGTCGTGTCGGAGATCACGGAATCCAATGGCTCCTCCTCCATGGCCTCGGTCTGCGGCGGCTCGCTGTCGATGATGGATGCGGGCGTGCCGCTGAAATCCGCGGTGGCGGGCGTGGCCATGGGCCTCGTGCTGGAAGAGGACGGCGACTACGCAGTCCTGACCGACATCCTGGGCGACGAGGATCACCTCGGCGACATGGATTTCAAGGTCGCGGGCACCGAGAACGGCATCACTTCGCTCCAGATGGACATCAAGGTCGCGGGCATCACGCCCCAGATCATGGAGACCGCCCTGGCGCAGGCCAAGGACGGCCGGATGCATATCCTGGCCGAGATGGCGAAGGCCCTGACGGGTGCCGCCGAGTTCTCCGTCCACGCGCCGCGCATCGAGACGATGACCGTTCCGCAGGACAAGATCCGCGAAGTGATCGGCTCCGGCGGCAAGGTCATCCGCGGCATCGTCGAGGAGTCGGGTGCGAAGGTCGACATCAACGACGACGGCGTCATCAAGATCGCGTCCCCGAACGGCGAGGCGATCGAGAAGGCCCGCGCCATGATCCACTCCATCGTGGCCGAGCCGGAAGTGGGCGAGATCTACACCGGCAAGGTCGTGAAGCTGATGGACTTCGGCGCCTTCGTGAACTTCTTCGGCAAGCGCGACGGCCTCGTCCACGTCTCCCAGCTCTCCAACGAGCGGGTGGGGCATCCCAAGGACGTGCTGAAGGAAGGCCAGGAAGTGAAGGTCAAGCTCGTGGGCTTCGACGACCGCGGCAAGGTCCGCCTGTCTATGAAGGTCGTGGACCAGGAAACCGGCCAGGAGATCGCCGCCGAAGGCTGATCCCGACCGCTTGAAACGAAGGGCCCCGGCATTCACGTGCCGGGGCCTTTTTGTTGGGAGACTGCGCTGTCCTTACCGAATGCGTGGGGTCAGGAGATCTTCTTCAGCAACTTGATGGCCGTCGTCGCCTGCTCGTCGAGCTCGACGATCTGTTGCCCGATCTTCTCCGCCCGGATTTTAAACTCGGCCTCGATCCGGGCCTTCAGCGCCTCATCGGCTTCGCTGGAGATCTTCTGCAACGCCAAAGTGTAGGCAAAGACCTCCCTGGCATACTTCAGGTTCTGGAAGAATGACGAGACGGCCTGAATTGCCCGGGGCCCGCCGAACCGATCGAGATGTACGAGTTTTCCCAGATCACCGCACAGCCGGTGATGAACTGCGAACCAGTCCTCGCGACGGAAGTCGTCATCGATCCATGTCGGCCGTTCCCCCTTGGCGTGAGCTAGAAACAGCGGGTCCTCCTGGACACGCTTCAGGCTGCTCTGCGTCGCTTCGATGGTCGCGATGTAGGTATGAGCTATGGCAATGCCCTGAAAATCATGTGATATTTTGGTTTGCCAAAACCAGGCTGCGAACGCGAGCGCCGCACCTAAGAACGCAAGACCCACGGGCGAAAAGATCTCCGACATCACACTCTCCCAAACTGAACCCTGCTTCAGATGAGCGCAAAGAAGCGGATGAGCAAGTCTCTGGGAGAACAGCCGCAGTAAATTTCGCCCGACTCATGGACAAGACGCGAGCTGATCTTGGCGTCGCTATTTCACTGTAGGGCTAGAAGCGCGTGTCGGCTCAATTGAGTAGCACCTGCAGCGTTGGCAGTGTCGAGATCACTCCAAAGCACAGCGAGGGTGGGTACAACTCGCAGAACATCCCGCTCAACCGCCCCCAAATGCAAGGGGCCCCGGCGGCGTGCGCCGGGGCCCCTGCCCCCCTCAAAGGCAGCCGCCACTCACCCCATATCGAAGATCGAGACCAGTGCGAGGTCGTCGCACGTGTCTCTCCCCCCATCGGCTGCCCGGACACCGGTGTCCACGAAATCGTCAAGGCTGTCGGAGGCGCCGAGAAGGTCGTCTCCGTCCCGAAGATCCTCGCCGAAGCCGGTCTCCTCCACATAGGTCATGAAGAGACGCGCCGCGGCCCAGAACACATCGGGCAGGTCGAAGGCGAACTCGTCCTCGCGGCCGCAGACCCAGTCGAAGGCGATGGGCTTGTCCTCCATCACGGGATCTACGGGCGTCTCTTCCTCCACCGGAGCCTCCGGCGTGTCGTCCATGGCCACCGGAGTCGGCTCGTCCTCCTCGGCGGGCGTCTCGTCATCCATCGCGACGGGGGTCGGGGTCTCCTCCTCCACCGGCGCGTTCGGTGTCTCGTCGTCCATCGCGATCGGCGCGGGCGTCTCCTCCGGCGCCTCGATCGGCTCCGGCGTCTCGACCGGTTCGGGCATCGTGGGCTCCGGGGTCTCCACCGGTTCCGGGGTCTCGTCCTCGGCCGTCACGGGCTCGGGCGTCTCTTCGGGCGCCGGGGTCTCCTCGAACGCGGGCATCTCGGGCGCCTCGACCGGCTCGGGAGCCTCGGGCGTCTCGACCGGGCCCGCGACAGGCTCAGGCGTCTCCTCGACCTCCGGCATCACGGGCGGCACGATCGGCGCGGGCTGCTCCACCGGTGCGGGCGCCTCGGCGACCGGCATCTCCTCGGCCGGGGCGGGCGTGCCTGTGTCGAGCTCGACCTCACCGGCGGTCAGGGCGAAGTTCTGGGTCACCATCATGGCCTCGAACCCGTTGAACTCGCCCACCTCGATGCCGACGCCCAGATAGTCGAGGTCGGGATTGAGGATGTTGGCCCGGTGGCCGGGGCTGTCCATCAGCGCCTCGTGGAGCAGCACGACCGTCTCGTCATACTGGTCCGGGTTGCTGACGGAGCGATAGGCGATGTTCTCGGCCCAGGCATAGGAGCCGGAGAAGTCGAAGCCCGCATCCTCCATCCGCTCCCCGGCGCTGGAGCCGGCGGTGCCGGTGTGGGAGAACACGTTCGCGTCGAGCATCCAGGCGCTGTGGTCCTCGCTCGCTTCGTTGAGGTTCTGCTCCAGCTCCAGCGGGTCGAGCCCGCGGGAGGTGCGCTCCTCGTTCACGAGGTCGAGCATCTGGCGTTCGAGATCGTCGGCAATGGACATGTGGTCGTCTCGTCATCTGGGCCCGGCGGGATCGGCGCACCCTGGCGTGAGCGCACCGGCCGGCGGACGTGGCGTGTTCGGTGGGGCAATGGTGCGGGCGGCGGGGGCCCTGCTCAACGGCTCACCAGAGATTTGAAGGGCCATCGGCAAGACCCTGCCGCGCGGGATCCCGCCGGGTTCGGCGTGGATGTTCGTGGCCCGGCAGCCCGGTGCGTGGCAGGAGGGGACGAAATGCGCCTGTATGCGAGGGCGCGCGGCGGTCGGCGGCTGCGATCCGGTGATATTCGCCCTTTGTCCGGCCCACCCGCAGCTCACCGCCGATGCCGGTGCGCGTGGCGCGAGCGCCCGCCGCGATCAAATCCGCCGGGTGCCCTCGGGCTCCATTTGCGCGAGTTCCCGCTTGAGCAGTGCCAGATTGCGGCTGTTGGCCTTGAAGGCGATGTCGAAGATGGTGCCGATCACGGGAATCGACCCCACCACGTAGTCGACGCCCGCATTGCCGAGCATCCGGGCGAGCGTGCGCTTGCGCGCGCCCATGCGGTAGGCCTCCCAGATCAGCCAGGCGGACATCGCGCCCGCCACCGTGTCGCCAACCACCGGCACGATGGAGAGGATCCCGTCGGCACCGATCGGAATGCGCGTGCCCGGGATGCGAAAGCGGGTGTCGAGCAGGTCGGCCAGCGCCTCGACCCGCTTCAGCCGCCGGGCGCTGTCGGCCACCTCCGTCATCGGCGCGCGATGATCCAGACGGCGTGCACGATACCGGGGATGTAGCCGAGGATCGTCAGCAGAATGTTGATCCAGAACTGCAACCCGATGCCCACTTGGAGGAACACGCCGAGGGGCGGCAGCAGGATGGAGAGGATGATGCGGATGAGGTCCATGAAATCGCTCCGGTAATCGAAATTCACCCGATCAACGGGTGGGAGCGGCTTCGGTTCAGGCAAAGGGCGCTGGCGACGCGAACCGCATCCAGCGCCCGCCCTCCGGATGCCGCAGCCGCAGTTCGGCCGCGTGGAGCATGAGCCGCGCGGCAGGCGGCCCGCCATAGAAGCGGTCGCCGAGGATCGGATGCCCCATCTCGCGGCAATGGACACGAAGCTGGTGACTGCGTCCAGTTCGGGGGCGAAGCTCCAGCAGCGTGTCCGCCCCCCGCTCCAGCACGCGCCAGTCGGTATGGGCGGGCTTGCCGTGGGTCCAGCAGACCTTCTGCAGCGGCCGGTTGGGCCAGTCGGCGATGAGCGGCAGTGCCACGAAACCGGCCTGCCCGGCCACGCAACCTTCGACCCGGGCGAGATACGTCTTCGCCACCTGCCGCCGCTCGAACTGCAGGCCGAGATGGCGCTGCGTGGCAGGCGTCCGGGCGAAAACCATCAGGCCCGACGTGTCCATGTCGAGCCGATGGACGGTCAACGCCTCCGGGTATTCGGCGCGCAGCCGCGCTTCCAGGCAGTCGGGCCAGTCCTTGCCGGGCACGCTCAGCAGGCCGGTGGGCTTGACCACCACCAACAACGCCTCATCGGCGTGCACCACCTCCACCGGCCCCTTGGGCGGCGCATAGTCGATCAGCGGCGGCGGTTTGATGTTGACGGGGCGGTCCATGCGCCCTCACCTACCCGCCGGAGGTGACGCGATGCAATCGAACGACGCGCGGCGCGGCATCGCGCTGATGATCGCCACCACCTTCGTCTTCGCGGTGCAGGACGGGATCAGCCAGCACCTCGCCTCCGAATACAACGTCATCATGGTGGTGATGATCCGCTACTGGTTCTTCGCGGCCTTCGTCATCGCCCTGTCGGTGAGCCAGCCGGGCGGCGTGATGGCGACCGCCCGCACCACGCAGCCGGTGCTGCAGATCGGGCGCGGGCTGCTACTGGTCGCCGAGATCTGCGTCATGGTGCTCGCCTTCACCCTGCTGGGACTGGTGGAGAGCCACGCGATCTTCACCCTCTACCCGCTCCTGATCGCGGCCCTCTCCGGCCCCGTGCTGGGCGAGCGTGTGGGTTGGCGGCGCTGGGTGGCGATCGGCGTAGGCTTCGTCGGCGTGCTCATCATCCTGCGTCCCGGCCTGCGCGTCTTCGCGCCAGAGGCGCTGGTGCCGCTGCTCGCCGCCCTGATGTTCGCGCTCTACGGTCTGCTGACGCGCCGCGCGGCGCGGGACGACACGGCGGCCACGTCCTTCTTCTGGACCGGCGTGGCAGGGGCAGTCGCGATCACCTGCGTCGGCCCGTTCTTCTGGGAGCCGATGAGCGGCAGTGACTGGCTGTGGATGGGCGCGCTCTGCATCACCGGCGCGGGCGGGCACTGGCTGCTCATCAAGACCTACGAGGCGGCGGAGGCGGGCACCGTGCAGCCCTTCGCCTATTTCCAGCTCGTCTTCGCCACCGCCATCGGCCTCTCGATCTTCGGCGAAATGCTCGACCCGTGGACCACCGCGGGCACCACGCTCATCGTCAGTGCAGGGCTCTACACCCTCTGGCGGGAGCGGCGGACGCGCTGAGCCCGCCCCTTCATCTTTCCCCAAATACGCAAGCGCGGTTTCAGCCGGCGGTCAGGTCGGCTTCGATGCGCAACGGTACGGGGCCGCCCTCCAGCCGCTGGCGGTAGACGTGCATCCCCTCGATCACGCGCATGACGTAGTTGCGGGTCTCGGTGAAGGGGATGTGCTCGATCCAGTCGATCGTCCGGTCGAGGTCCATGCGCCGCGGGTCGCCGTAGCGCTGCGACCACTGGCGCGACCGGCCCGGACCGGCGTTGTAACCCACGGCGGACAGCACGTAGGAGCCGTTGAACCGGTCCATCAGGTCGGCGAGGTAGGTCGTGCCGAGGCGGATGTTGTATTCGGGGTCCTGCGTGAGGCCGGACGCGGAATACGGGATACCAAGCTGGCGGGAGACGTCCTGCGCCGTGCCGGGCATCAGCTGCATCAGCCCCCGTGCGCCCACGCGGCTGACGGCGTTGGTGTTGAGCTCGCTTTCCTGCCGGGCGAGCGACATGATCAGCTCGGGCGGCAGCGCGGTGCGCACGCCGGAGAGGTCGAGCAGCGGATAGGCCGTGGCGGGGAAGGCCTGCCCCGTCTCGCGGGCTGCGAATTTCGAGAGGCGCACGGCGCTGTCGGGCCGCTGCAGCACCTCGATCGCGAAATCGGCGAGGGCCACCGTTTCCGCCGGGTCGGGCAGGTCGAGAGCGATGCGGCGCAGGAAGAGCTCCCCGTTCGACCAGTCGTCCGCGGCATAGAGCAGGGCCGCCGCGGTCAGCCGCGGGTCGTTGGCGAAGGAGGCCGAGCGCCAGTCCATCTGCTCCTGCACCGAGAAGGCGGGATCGGCGGGCAGGCCCAGCCGCTGGGCCGCAAGCTGGCCGTAGAAGGTGGACTGGTGCTGTGCACCGCGCTCGAAGGCCGCCTGGGCCGCGGCGAGGTTGCCGACGCCCTCGTAGGCGCGGCCCAGCCAGTAGCCGGCGCGGCCGAGCGAGATCGGCGTCTCCACCGCCGCCTCGAACCGCTGGAAGTGCGGGATGGCCCGCTCCGCGCTGCGCAGGCGGCGCAGCTGGATGTAGCCCGAGAGCCATTCCAGATCGGCGTAGTCGGAGCCTTCGGTCAGGAAGTGGCGGGAGGCGAGCTCATAGGCGCGGGAGACGTTGCCGGTCCGCATCTCAGCCCGGGCATAGCCGCGGCGGGCGCGGGCCCACGCCTCGGGCTGGCCGAGCTCCGCGGCGGAGGTCGATTGCGCGCGCAACAGCTCCTGCGCGGTGTCGAGCCCGCGCTCCCGCCGCCAGACGAAGCGGTCATAGGCAAGGCCCGGATGATCGGCGAGCTCCGCCGGGACCGCGTCGATCAGCTCGTTCACGCCGTTCTCGTTCCGGCGCAGCGCGATGCGCGCCTCGGCCAGAGCGCGCCAGGCCGGGGACACGCGCGGCTCCATCCGGGCGGCCTCGCTGAGGCGCCCGTCCCAGATCGCGTTGTCGAGGCGGGTGATGTGGTGTGCTTCGAGCAGGCGCGGCGCCTGCGCGGCGATGAGCTGCTCCTCGAGCGTGTTGAGCGGCAGCTCCCGCCAAGCGCGCACAAGAGTGCCGTCGGCCTCTCGCCCGCGGCCCAAAGCCGCCTGCGCCTCAGCCAGACGGAGGGCACCGAGGCCCGTCTGCGGATCGTCGTCCCCGAAGAACAGGAAGACGTCCATCGGGTCGGCATTGGCCGGGATCCGCGTCTCCCCCGCCCGGCGCATCCGGGTGAGGCCGGGCCAGTCGGCGTTGCGCTCGATGAAGTCGAGATACTCGTTCCAGTTCCCGTCGCCCGTGCGCAGCCGGGTCCAGGTCAGCACCTCGCGGGCCACCGGCTCCCCGGTCTGGCGGGCGAGGCTCTCGGCCAGGTCCCAATCGCGCTGGATCCCGGCGCGAAGCGCTTCGGCCATGCGCAGGCCCGCCTGATCGGAGACCTGGGCCGGCGCGGCGGGGGTGACGGCGAGACAAACGGCAACAAGGGCAGGCAGCAAACGCATGACAATCGACCTCGACAAAGGGCACGAATCAACTAGAACCACCGGACGCACCGGCCTGTCTTCGGCGTAAGGTAGACCCGGCTTTGCATCAATTCACGCTTGCGCGGAAATCCGCTCAAGTTGCCAATCGGAGGCACGTCATGTTCCACGGATCCATCCCAGCGCTCATCACGCCGTTCAAGGACGGTGGGGTCGATGAGAAAGCGCTGCGCGATCTGGTGAACTGGCACGTGGCCGAGGGCTCCCACGGGCTGGTCCCGGTCGGCACCACGGGCGAGAGCCCGACGCTCACCCACGAGGAGCACGAGCGCGTCGTGAAGATCGTGGTCGAGGAGGCCGCGGGCCGGCTGAAGGTCATCGCGGGCGCAGGCTCCAACAACACGGTCGAGGCGGTGCGCTTCGCCCAGTATGCGGAAAGCGTGGGCGCGGACGGCATCCTCGTGGTCACGCCCTACTACAACAAGCCCAGCCAGCGCGGCATCGTCGCTCATTTCGAGGCGATCCACGCGGCGTGCGACCTGCCGATCCTGCTCTACAACATCCCCTCCCGCTCAGTCGTCAACATCAGCGTGGAGACGATGGGCGCGCTCGCCAAGCTGCCGCGGGTGGTCGGCGTGAAGGACGCGACCGGCGACGTCTCCCGCATCTCGGACCAGAAGATCGCGTGCGGCGAGGAGTTCATCCAGCTCTCGGGCAATGACGAGATCGCACTGGCGGTCAATGCGCAGGGCGGACACGGCTGCATCACCACGGTGGGCAACATCGCGCCGCGGCTGAGTGCGGAGATGCAGAACGCCTGTGCGGAAGGCGACTACAAGGCGGCCCGTGCGATCCACGAGCGCCTGTTCCCGCTGTTCCGCGCCGCCTTCATGGAGCCGAACCCGGTGCCCACGAAATACGCGCTGTCGCTGCTCGGACGCTGCTCGGACGAGGTGCGCCTGCCGCTGGTGGGTGCCACGGACGCAACGAAGGCGAAGGTGCGCGACGCGATGGTCCATGCCGGCCTGTTGAATGGCTGACGCAGCCCCTATCTGTTCCCGATGGCCCAGAAGAAGAGCGACCCCAACTCGAAGCTGATCGCGGAGAACCGCCGCGCCCGCTACGACTACGCCATCGAGGATACGCTGGAGGCGGGTATCGTCCTCCAGGGCTCGGAGGTGAAGTCGCTGCGCGAGGGCGGCGCGAACATCGCGGAGAGTTATGCGAGCGTGGAGGAGGGGGAGCTGTGGCTCATCAACTCCTACGTGGCACCCTTCGGCCAGGCGATGAACCGCGCCTTCGGCCATGACGAGCGGCGGCGGCGCAAGCTGCTGGTCTCTAAGAAGGAGCTCGCGAAGCTCTGGCAGGGCGTGGGGCGCGAGGGCATGACGCTGGTGCCGCTGCGGATGTATTTCAACGACCGCGGCCGCGCGAAGCTGCTGATCGGGCTCGCCAAAGGCAAGAAGAAGGCCGACAAGCGCGACACCGAGAAGAAGCGCGACTGGCAGCGCCAGAAGGCGCGGCTCTTGGGGAGCTGACCGGCGCGGGATGCGTCGGCCATCCCGGACCCCGATCCGGGATCTTCCGTTTATTCTTGAGACGTCATCCTCGGGCTCGACCCGGGGATCTCTATGATCCGGAGATGGTCCGGTCGAGCCGGACCATGACGTGGCTTCTGTGACGCAAAGAACCAAGGGCAGCGCGCGACCCTGGGTGGGCGTAAAGCGCCCTCCCGTGGGGAGGGTCGGGCGCTGCCCGGCGTTGCCGCCGGGCGACACTATTGAACGGCGTACGTCTCCCTCCCCCCGTGGGGGGAGGGTTGGGGAGGGGGCCTTAAGCCACAGCCTCCAACGCAGCCCCGGCGCTCAGCACGGCGACCGCCGCCCGCGCCACCTCGCGCCCCTTCTCCACGAAATGCGCCTCGAAGAAGCGCTGGTGCTCCGCCGAGTTGTGGAAATGGTGCGGCGTCAGCACCGCCGAGAGCACCGGCACGTCGGTGTCCATCTGCGCCCGCATCAGCCCGTCGATCACCGACGCGGCCACGAAGTCGTGCCTGTAGATACCGCCATCCACCACAAAGGCTGCACCCACCACCGCGGCATAGCGCCCCGAGGCCGCCAGCCGCCGCGCCAGCAACGGGATCTCGAAGGCGCCCGGCAGGTCGAAGACATCGACGCCCCAGTCCGGCCGCAACTGGCCGAGCTGATCGACGAAGCCCTCATGGGCGCGGTCCACGATCTCCGCGTGCCAGCGGGCGCGGATGAAGGCGATACGGGTCTCACGTGTCATGGCTGTTCTCCTTTCGCTCAAAGACACGACGACCCCGAGGCAAAAGGAGACGCGCCCACACATGCAGGCGCACGGGCGCCCGACGGCACCCGCTCTCCCGTTCTCTCACATCCGGACTGTTACCGTCGGCTCCGGAATCTCACCGGATCTGCTGACCTCCTCCCGAGGGAGGAGCGCTCGCGGGCTATAACCGCCGGTGGGGAATTGCACCCCGCCCCGAGAACGTCGCCCGCCCCCTGTTCGGAGCGGGCGCCTTAGGCTAGCACTCGAGACATGGACCTGTCAGCCGATCTGCCGCCTCCCCTTGCGTTCTTCGAGACGATCGACGCCACCTGGCCCGCCGCGCGGCGGTGGGAGGCCGCTGGCTGGACACGGCGCGAGGGCGCGGGCGGGGGCAGCCGGGTTTCGGCGGCGACGGCATTGGCAGCGCCGCAGATCGCCGAGGCTGGGCCTCTCGTGATGATCCGGCCCGGACAGGCGGCGCTGGACGCTGCACTGGCAGATGCAGGCTATGCGGTGAAGGACCCGACGCGGGTCATGGTGGCAGAGGCCGCCGCTCTTCCCCCGCCTCCGCCCGGTCCGCGGACCATCGCCGGAGAAGCGCCAATCGCGCTGATGGAAGAGATCTGGGCCGCGGGCGGCATCGGGCCGGAGCGGCTGGCGGTGATGGCGCGGGCGGCGGGGCCGAAGGTCTACCTCGCAGGCCGCGTCGGGGACCGCCCGGCGGGCTGCGCCTTCGTCGGGGCCCACCGGGACATTGCCATGCTCCACGCGCTGGAGATCGCCGCTCCGTTCCGCCGCAGTGGCCTCGGCCGCGACCTGACGCTCGCCGCCGGGCTCTGGGCGCATGACGAGGGCGCACGCTGGCTCTCGCTGCTCGTCACCGAGGCCAACGCACCCGCCCGGGCGCTCTATGCCGCCATGGGCTTTCGCGACATCGGCGGCTACCACTACCGCATCAAGGAGGACGCGCCATGAGCCCCGACCATCCCACCGCGCTGAACCTGCACCAGCAGGATCCGCTGCCTGAGCGGACCGAGAAGTTCTTCAGGATCTGCGAGGAGAAGCTGGGCCTCGTCCCCAACGTGCTGCGCGCCTATGCCCACAACACCGAGAAGCTCGACGCCTTCTCGCTGATGTATAACGACCTGATGCTGGGCGAGAGCGGGCTCAGCAAGCTGGAGCGGGAGATGATCGCCGTCGTCGTCAGCGCCGTGAACCGCTGCTTCTACTGCCTCGTCGCCCACGGTGCGGCTGTGCGGGAGATCTCCGGGATGCCGGAACTCGGCGAGGCTCTCGTCATGAACTACCGCGTCGCGGACGTGACGCCGAAGCAGCGCGCCGCCCTCGATTTCGCGGTGCAGATGACCGAGGCGTCCTACCGGATCGAGGAGGCCGACCGTCAGCGCCTGCGCGATGCGGGCTGGACCGACAAGGACATCTGGGACATCGCCGCGGTCGCGAGCTTCTTCAACATGTCGAACCGCATGTCCTCGGCCATCGACATGCGGCCCAACGCCGAATACCACGCCGCGGGGCGCTGAGCGTTTACTCCACGCCGAGGTAGAAGGTCGCCCAGACCTGCTTGGCAAGGAACTCCTCGTAGAGGGCCGCGTCCTCGATCTGCGGATAGACGGTCATGGTCGGGCCGATGCCGCCGATGGGCAGCGGCGTGCCGTCGACATGGGTGGCGAGGATCGGGCCGTGCTCGACCATTTCCTCCCACGGGATCTCCACGCTGTAGCCGTCGAGCGCCATGGGATAGGCCGCGCGCCCTTCCGCGCCGACGGCGACCATCACGTCGCTGAGCAGCGGGCCGGAGAAGGTGGCGGGCTGATCCTCGGTCCCCGGCATGTTGGTCACGATCTCGGCCTGCGGCAGGGCCGCGAGCATGTCCATGTCGAAGGAGGCGCCCTCCTCGAAGACCAGCTCCATCTTCCCGAGCACGCTGAGATCGTCGGCGGTGGAGGGGCCACGATTGCCCTGCCCGATCTCGCCGCCCACGGTCAGGATGACCTGCCCCGTGGGCGCGGCCATCTCGGCGGCGGCGGGAAGGGCGAAAAGCAGTGCGGCGATGCTGAGGGCGGTGCGCATGGGAGGGGGTCCTTTCGCTGAGATACGCCTCAGCGTCCGGCAAGGGATGCCCGTCTCCAAGTGTTTAGAGGTCGCTCGGACGCGCTTCGGCGGCATCTGCCGTTTTCGGATGCGACCAAATGCGGAACTGCCTGCGATCTGGGCGAAGCGCAACCAGAAGTGGAAGCAAGTAAGCCCGACGCAAGGTCGGGCTTGCCGCGTTCTGTCTGTTCACGGGGGCGGCCCGTGCCCGCGCGGTGATCAGGTGATCTGCTCGATGCGAGTGAGCTCCAGCGACGGCTCCGTGGGGATGTAGTCCTCGATGATGCGGCGCATCTGCTCGAAATCCTTGCCGTAGAAGAAGAGCGCCGTTTCCTGCGGTCCCTCCCAGTAGCCCAGCATGCTCCCCAGGCCCTCGAGCCGCCGGTTCGCCTCCGCGATGATCTCGTTCACATCGCTGTTGGCGTAGACCTCGTCCGGCAGATCGGTGCCGTTGAGAAACATGCCGAGGCCGTCGAGCTGGCCGAAGGGCTGGTCAGGCCGGTCGTCGGGGAAGAGGATGCGGGAGCCCTTGGGCGCGCCGGCCTTCTCCAGCGTAGCGATCACGACGTCGAGCGCCTCGTCGGTCAGGTCGGTCAACTCGATCTCCACATCGCAGAAGGCGATGCCGTGCGGCGGCTCCATGAGCTGGGTGCCCCCGCCCGTGACGGCGCCGAGGCCCTGCGCGGTCAGCACCTGATCCAGCGGATCCTCGAACTGCTCGTGGCGATCCATCGGCTGGACCTTGGCGTTGAGCCGGGCCGTGATGATCACGCCCTCCGGCGCGGCCGGCGCGTCGGGCTTTCCCCCGAAAAGTCTCTTGAAGATCATGGCGATTTGTCTCCTCCCACCGTTCGGGAGGGAGACTGCGGTGCTCCGTCGGGCCCGGCTAGGGCCGCAGCGCAACAGCGGCCCCAAAACGAAAAGGCCCGGTCGGGGACCGGGCCTTGATCTTGGGATGCCGAAGCAATCAGTGCAGCTTGGTCGAGACCTGCCCGATGGCGTCGTCGATCAGGCTGTTGGCCCGGCTCGCATCCATGTTCTTCGCGATTACGTCGCGGGCGGCGGCCACGGCCACCTCGACAGCGCGGTCCTTGACCTCCCGCATGGCGGAGGCTTCGGCGGAGGCGATCTGCTCCTTCGCGGCGGCGATGCGACGGTCGACGGCCTGGGCCAGATCCTCGTGCGCCTGCTTCGCGGCGGCCTGCGCGTCGTCGCGGGCCTTGGTCACGATCTCGGCCGCCTGCTGCTCGACCTCCTTCTGCTTGCGCTCGTAGGAGGCGAGGAGGGACTGGGCCTCCTCCCGCAGTTCGCGCGCCTCGGCGATGTCGGAGCGGATCTTCTCCGCCCGGTCGTCGAGCATCTTGGTGATGAGCGCGGGCACCCCGAAATAGAGCAGGATGCCGATGAAGATGACGAAGCCGATCGCGACGACGATGTCGGTGTTGTAGAGGAAATCCATCGGGGCCTCCTTACGACTTCACGCGGGCGGACACCGCGGCGTTGACCGCTGCGTCGTCGGCGAGATCGGGGGTGAGGGCAGCGACGAGCGCCTGCGCGGTGTCCTTCGCCACGCTCTCGACCGCGGCGGCGGCCTCGTCGCGGATGGCGGCGATGCGCTTCTCGCTCTCGGCCGTCTGCTCGGAAATCTCGGCGTCGGCCTTGGCCATCGCGGCGTCGACTTCCTTCTGCACCTCGGCGCGCGCCTCGTCGGCGATGCGGTTCGCCTCGGCCCGTGCGTCGGCCAGCGCCTTCTCGTAGGCGGTTTCTGCATCCTCGGCCTGCCGGCGGTAGTCCGCGGCGCGTTCGAGGTCGTTCGCGATGGCGTCCTGCCGCTCCTCAAGCGTTGCGCCGATGCGCGGCAACGCGATACGGGCCAGGACGAAATAGATCACGGCGAGCGCGATCAGCAGCCAGAAGATCTGGTTGGGAAAGGTCTCGATGGCGAGCTGCGGCATCCCCGATGCTTCAGCGCCTTCGGTTGGGGTCGCCATGGCTGGGTCTCCGATCCGCGGCTGATGGGCCCGGCGGGGGCCCTGAAATTCGTCAGATCAGCCGCGCCCCCGGTGGGGGAGCGCGGCAAGGTCGTCTCGCCTCAGACGGCGAACATCAGCAGCAGTGCGACGAGGAAGGAGAAGATCCCCAGTGCCTCGGCGAATGCGATGCCGATGAAGAGCGTGGCGGTCTGCTCGCCCGCGGCCGCCGGGTTGCGCAGGGCACCGGCGAGGAAGTTGCCGGCCACGTTGCCGACGCCGAGTGCGGCGAGGCCCGAGCCCAGTGCCGCGAGGCCCACGCCGATGTACTGGCCCAGCTGTCCGATATCGCCTTCCATGTGTATGCTCCTTTGGGTTGGCGTAAGGGTTGGAATTCGGTGAGAGGTCCGGGCCTCAGTGGCCCGGATGCAGCGCGTCCTTGAGGTAGACGCACGTGAGAATGGTGAAGACGTAGGCCTGGATGACGGCCACCAGGACCTCCAGCGCGTAGATCGCGGTGACCCCCAGGATCGGCACGATCGCCCCGACGCCCATGGCACCCGCAAAGCCCGCGAACACCTTCAGAACCGCGTGGCCCGCCATCAGGTTGGCGCCCAGACGGATCGAGTGGCTGACCGGCCGCACGAAGTAGGAGATGAGCTCGATCACCGCCAGAACCGGGCGCAGCGCCAGCGGCGCATCCTCGGCCCAGAAGAGCTTGAGAAACTTCGCCCCGTTGATGACGAAGCCGAGGATCGTCACGCCGAGGAAGACGAAGAGCGCCAGCACCACCGTCACCGCGAAGTGCGAGGTGACCGAAAAGCTCGTCGGGATCAGCGCCAGCAGGTTGGCGAAGAGGATGAAGGTGAAGAGCGTCATAACATAGGGGAAGTACTTCACTGAGTCCTTGCCCGCGACGTCCTCCATCATCTTGTAGATGAAGCCGTAGATCAGCTCGCCCACGGACTGCAGCCGCGTCGGCACCATCGCCCGGCCCCGGCTGCCCATCACGAAGAGCAGCACGATGGAGATCACGGTGATCGCCAGCCACAGGGTCTGGTTGGTAATCATCAGCAGATCGCCCCAGCCCTCCGGCCCGCCTTCGCTGAAGAAGCCGGAGATGACGAACTGATCCATGGGTTTGATGACGAAGCCGCCGTCTGCGGGTACACCTGCCACGTATTGGCCCTTTCTGTCAGCCGCCGGACGGCGGGTCTTCGACCGCGGACGCGGCCTCCTGATCCTTGCGCTCGGCCTGACGCTGCTGCACTCGTTTCGCGGTCCGCATCATCGTCTGGATCCCGGCGGCAAAGCCGAGAAGGCCGAAAATGGCGAGGAAGATCGGGAGCGTGCCGAAGAGCCAGTCGAGCGCCCAGCCTATGGAAAGGCCGATCATCATCCCGGCGACGAGCTCGATCACCATCTGCCAGGCGAGGTTTGCCTGATGGTACTTGCTCTCCGCCGTCTCGGCGGGTTCGTGGGCCGCTTTCGCCGCCGCGATCCGCCTGTCGAGCTCGTCCAGCTTGTTCCGGTCGTTCATCCCGGCCCCTTGCCGAATTTGCGCGGACCATAGGCAGCGTCCGGGGGCAAGTCAACAGGTCCATGAGGGCGGCTACGTCAGCAAAATCAAAGGGTTGGCGGTGGCGGCAAAACCGCCGCGGCGGGCACGAGGCGCGAGGATGCCCCAAACGTCATCTTCAACCAATCGGTTGATGATTCATCCGCAGCCTGTACGGTCTGCCCCCATGACCGCCCGCCCCAACGATCTCGACGCGATCTTTGCCGCCCTCGCGGACCGGACCCGCCGGGCCATCCTAACACGGCTGCTCGAGGGCGACCTGCCGGTGGGCCAGCTCGCCGAACCGTTCGACCTGACGCTGGCCGGGGTCTCGAAACACCTGCAGATCCTGACCCGCGCCGGCCTCGTGACGACGGAGAAGCGCGGACGGGAAAAGTGGTGCGCCCTCAACCCAGACGCGGTCGCCGCCGCCGCCCAATGGATCGAGGCCTTCGGCGCCTGGGAAGCGGCCGACCTGGAAGCCGCCCTCGCCCCCTACATCGACCCCTAGACTTCCAGCTTGCGGCAAATATCCCCGCCGGCAGGCGGAACCGTGTCTGTCGCCGGTCATCCTCCGGCTCGACCGGAGGATCTCGCCATCAGGAGATGCCCGGGTCGAGCCCGAGCATGACCCGAGAAGGTGATGACCCGAGGGTGCCCGCGTCGCGCCCGAGCATGACCGCTCCGCTCAGCCCACCAGTTCCTCGGCCTTGCGCAGGTCGACGGAGACGAGCTGGCTCACCCCCTGCTCCGCCATGGTGACGCCGAAGAGCCGGTCCATCCGCGCCATCGTCACCGCGTGGTGGGTGATGATGAGGAAGCGGGTCGAGGTCTGCCGCGTCATCTCATCGAGCAGGTCGCAGAACCGCGTCACGTTCGCGTCGTCGAGCGGCGCGTCCACCTCGTCGAGCACGCAGATCGGCGAGGGGTTGGCGAGGAACACGGCGAAGATCAGCGAGAGTGCGGTCAGCGTCTGCTCCCCGCCCGACAGCAGCGAGAGGGTGGAGAGCTTCTTGCCCGGCGGCTGGCACATGATCTCCAGCCCCGCCTCCAGCGGGTCGTCGCTCTCGACCAGCTCCAGGTTCGCCTCGCCCCCGCCGAAGAGGTGGGTGAAGAGCTTGGCAAAGTTCTCGTTCACCGTATCGAAGGCGGCGAGCAGGCGCTCGCGGCCCTCCTTGTTGAGATTGGCGATACCGGTGCGCAGCTTTTCGCAGGCAGCGTCCAGATCCTCTTTCTCGGCGGCGAGCTGTTCGTGCTCCTCGCGGACCTCCTTGCTGTCCTCCTCGGCGCGCAGGTTGACGGCGCCCAAGCTGTCGCGTTGGCGGCGCAGGCGCGCGATGTCGGTCTCGATCATCTCGGCGGGCGGCATCTTGTCCGGGTCCGCCTCGAGGGTTTCGAGGAGCTTCTCCGGCGCGACGTTCATCTCCTCGCGGATACGCTCGGCTGCGGTCTCGACGGCCTGCTCGGCGGCTTCCTGAACGGCCTCGGCCCGGGCACGCGCCTCCCGCGCTTCGGAGGCGGCCCGCTCCGCATCGCGCTCGGCCTGCTCGGCGGCGCGGGCAGCTGTTTCGGCCTCGGCCAGCGCATCGGCGGCGGTCTTGCGGCGGGCCTCCGCGCGCTCCAGCTCGCGGGCGAGTTCGCCGCGTTTCTCCGCGATCTCTTCGGGCTGCGAGCGGGCGGAGGCGAGCTCCGTCTCCTGCTTCTCGGCGCGGGATTGCAGGTCGGCGATGCGCTTTTCCGCGGTGTCGAGCCGGTGGCGCCAGCCGCTGAGCTCCTTGGTCAGCTCCTGCATTCGCTTCGTGCGAGCGTCGCCCTCGCGCCGGATCTCGTCAGATTTGGAGCGGGCGGCGAGCATGGCGGCGCGGGCTTCGGAGACGGTGCCCTTCTGCGCCTCGACCCCGGCGCGCGCGGCGTCGAGATCGTCGAGCTCGTCGATGGCGGCCCGTGCCTCGGTCAGCGCGACTTCGGCCTCGCCCACCTCCTCGCCCCGGCGGGTGAGCGCGAGTTTCAGCGTCTCCGCCCGGCCTTCGAGCATGGAGCGATCCGCCTCGGCGCGGTTGAGCGCGCGCACCGCACCCGATAGCGCCTCGTCGGCGCCCTTGCGCGCCGTGCGGGCGGCGCGGTCCGCGTCGGTGGCGGCGTTCAGCGCTTGGCGTGCGGCCTCATGCGCCTCTGTCGTCTCCCGCGCGGCGCGCTCGGCCGTGTCCAATGCCGCGCTCAGCTCATCGAGCCGGTTCTTCTGTTGCAGGCGCAGGGCCGTGGCCGAGGGGGCATCCTCGGCGGACACCCGGAACCCGTCCCAGCGCCAGAGATCGCCTTCCTTCGACACCAGCCGCTGGCCGGGGCGGAGCGCATCCTGCAGGCCGTTCCCCTCCGCGCGCGCCACGAGCCCCACGGCCTGCAACCGCCGCGCGAGCGCGTCGGGACCCACCACGTGATCGGCCAGACGCGCGGCGCCGCCCGGCAGGTCCGCGGCGTCGGAATAGGCATCGAGCACCGCCCAACCGGATCCGTCCGTCGCGAGCGGCGCCTTCAGGTCGTCGCCCAGCGCCGCCCCCAGCGCCGCCTCGTAGCCCGGCGCCGCACGAACCTGTTCCAGGAGCTGATCGCCGGAGCCCGCATCGCGGGCCAGCAGCCGGGTCAGCGCGTCGACCTCGGCGCGCAGCGCCTTCGCCTCGCCAGCGGCTGCTGACGCTGCCGCCCGCGCCTCGGCCTCGGCGCCTTGAGCCTGCGTTCGTTCGGTCTCGGCCCGCGCGAGGGCGGCTTCGGCGGCATCGGCGGCGGTCTGGGCATCGGCCTGCGCGGTCTTCGCCGCCTCCAGCCGATCGCTGGATTGCGCAAGGTCGCGCTCCACCGTCTCCGCCGCCTCGCGGGCCTGCTCCAGCTCGCGGTTGAGCTTGGCGAGCACCTGTTGCGCTTCATCGAGCCGCCGTTGCGTGGCCTGATGACGGGCGGCGAGGCGGGCGGCGTCCTCACTCAAACGGTCGAGCGTCGCCTCCTCACCCTGCAAAGCGGTCGCGGCTTCGGTCGCCGCCTTCTGTGCGGCCTCAAGCGCGTCGGCGTGCCCGGCATGAGCCTGTTTCAGGGCCGACTGCTCCCAGTCGAGCCGGTCGATGGTCTCGCCCGCATCCTTGTTGAGCTGACCCTCGCGATCCATGTCGTTGCGGAGCTGCGCGATGGTCTGCTCCATCCGCTCGATGGCGCGGCGGGCGCGGTGCTCGCGGTCCTTCAGCGTGTCGCGTTCGACGGTGAGGCGCTGCAGGACGGCGCCCGCGACGGCCTCCTCCTCCCGCTTCGGGGGGAGCGCGTCGGCGGCCTCCTGCCGGGCGGTGGCACGGCGGGCGGCCTCGCCCTGCGCCGCGGCGGCCGCCTTCACGGCGTCGGTCAGCGCGGCCTCGGCCTCGGCCCGCGCCGCATCCGCCTCGCGCCAGCGGCGGTAGAGCAGCAACGCCTCGGCCTGGCGAAGCTCCGCCGCGATCTCGCGGTAGCGGGCGGCCTGTCGGGCTTGCCGGGCCAGCGAAGCGAGCTGACTGTCGAGCTGGGCGAGCACGTCCTCCACCCGCTCCAGGTTCGCGGCCGTCCCCTTCAGCTTCAGCTCCGCCTCGTGCCGCCGCTGGTAGAGGCCGGAGATGCCCGCGGCCTCCTCCAGGATCCGCCGCCGTGCCTTGGGCTTCGCGTTGATGAGCTCGGATATCTGGCCCTGCCGCACCAGCGCGGGCGAGTGCGAACCGGTGGAGGCGTCGGCAAACAGCATCTGCACATCGCGCGCCCGCGCATCCTTGCCGTTGGTCTTGAAGGCGGAACCGGCATCGCGGGTGATCCGCCGCACGATCTCCAGCCGGTCCTGGTCGTTGAAGGTGGCGGGCGCCAGCCGCTCGGTATTGTCGAGGGTCAGCGTGACCTCGGCATAGTTGCGCGGCGGGCGGGAGGAGGCACCGGCGAAGATCACGTCCTCCATCCCCGCGCCGCGCATCGCCGTCGGGCGGTTCTCCCCCATCACCCAGCGCAGCGCTTCGAGCAGGTTAGACTTGCCACAGCCGTTCGGCCCCACGACGCCCGTCAGGCCGTCGGCGATGACCAGCTCGGTCGGGTCGACGAAGCTCTTGAAGCCCAGAAGTCTCAGCTTGGTGAACTGCACGCGGTCTCTGCCACTCGATTCTTGCCTAGGGTCATGCTCCGCGCGTGGCGGCGGAGAGTCAAGTTGACGCACGCCATATGGAGCGGGGCCGAGGGCCTCGGCCACAACATGTTGCGCGCGACGGTGCGGCGCTCGTCTCGGGGGTGATTTGCGCTAAGACGCTGGGAAACCAACGGGAGCACCACATGTCCGACATCCACCTCGTGGGCCTTTCCGGCTCGCTGCGCAAGAATTCGTCCAATACCCTGCTGATGAACGAGGCGGCGCGGCTGTTCGCTCCGGCGCGGTTCACGCAAGGCGACATGAACCTGCCGCTGCTGAACGAGGACCTGAACGAGGGGGATGGACCGGAGGCGGCGCAGCGCCTTGCCGAGGTGATCCGGAGTGCCGATGCGGTGATCATCTCGACGCCAGAATACAACAAGATGATCCCGGGTGTGGTGAAGAACGCGCTGGACTGGCTGAGCATCCTGAAGGGTGGCAACCCGATGGTGGACAAGCCGGTGGCGATCATGTCGGCCGCCGCCGGACGCGCCGGTGGGGAGCGGTCGCAATACACGCTGCGCCATGCGCTGGTGCCGCATCGGACGCGCGTGGTGCTGGCGCCGGAGGTCATGATCCCGGGCGCGAACAACGCGTTCGACGAGGAGGGGCGGCTGAAGGATCCGAAGAGCGTCGAGTTCCTCGGCAGGCTGATGGATGCGCTGAAGGCGGAGATGGCATTGATGGCGCGGGAGACGGCGCCGGCGTGAGCGATGAGGGCGGCGCCCGAGCCTGGGTGGGCGCTTCGCAACGATCCCGTTAAGGACGATCTTCGCAAGTTTTCCGGCGGCAGAACCGCTGGATCCGTCGCAAAGCGCCCTCCCGTGGGGAGGGTCGGGCGCTGCCCGGCCTGTCAGCCGGGCGAGGCGGCTGCGCTAGGGGCTCACAGGCGCGTCCGCCTTCAGCCGGGCCATTACGATCTGACTCTGCACCCGGGCCACCGCCGGGTGGGGCAGCAGCACGTTCTGCACGACGTCGTTGAGGGCAGCGAGGTCGGTGCAGAAGGCGCGCAACATGTAGTCGGCCTCGCCTGTCAGGGTCCAGACGCCGACAACAGCTTCGGTCCGGGCCATCAAGCGCACGAAATCCTCGGCGTTCTCGCGGCTGTGGGCGGCCATGGTAATCTGGATGAACGCCTCCACCGCGGCCCCGATGCGCGCGGCGTTCACCGTCGCCCGGTAGCCGGTGATGTAGCCCTCTTCCTCCAGCCGTTGTTTCCGGCGGGCGACCTGCGAGGCGGAGAGATGCACCCGCTCCGACAGCTCCGCCGCGGTGAGGCGGGCGTCGCGCTGCAGGAGGGCAAGCAGCTTGTGGTCGGTCGCGTCGAGGCAGTCGGGCATGGTGAAATCTCGCGCTGGAAACCTTACGGACGCGGAAAACTCGCACGATGACGTCGTATAATCCACCAGAATGCGCAGATGTCGCCTCGGCGAGACCCTATCTTCCACTCAAAGCATTCAACAGGAGGATTCCATGGGTCCGTTCCCGCATGACGCCCCGAAGGCCACGATCTCCGACGCGAACCCCGCCGGCACCGACGGCTTCGAGTTCGTGGAGTTCGCCCATCCCGAGCCCGAAAAGCTCGACACCCTCTTCCGCTCGATGGGCTATGAGCCGGTGGCGCAGCACAAGACGAAGGACATCACCGTCTATCGTCAGGGCGACATCAATTACATCGTCAACCGTGAGCCCGGCACCCACGCCGCGCAGTTCGTGGAGGATCACGGTCCCTGCGCCCCCGCAATGGCGTGGCGCGTGGTCGATGCGCAGGTCGCGCTGAAGCGCGCACTCGACCTCGGCGCGACCGAGTATACCGGCGAGGGCAAGTCCATCGACGCGCCCGCGGTGATCGGGATCGGCGGCTCGCTGCTCTACTTCATCGACAATTACGATGAGGGCCGTTCGCCCTACGATGCGGAGTTCGACTGGCTCGGCGAGCGTGATCCGAAGCCCGTCGGCGTCGGCTTCTACTACCTCGACCACCTGACCCACAACGTGGTGAAGGGGAACATGGACACGTGGTACAAGTTCTATTCCGAGACCTTCAAGTTCAAGGAAATCAAGTTCTTCGACATTGAAGGCAAGTATACCGGCCTCGTCTCCCGCGCGCTGACCTCGCCCTGCGGCAAGATCCGGATCCCGATCAACGAGGATCGCGGCGACAAGGGCCAGATCGTGGAGTACCTCAAGCGCTATAACGGCGAGGGCATCCAGCACATCGCGGTGGCGTCGGAGGACATCTACAGCTCCGTCGATCAGATCCACGAAAACGGCATCCGCTTCATGCCGCCGCCGCCCGAGACCTATTACGAGATGAGCCAAGATCGGGTCGTGGGCCACGAGGAGCCGATCGAGAAGCTCAAGAAGCACGGCATCCTGATCGACGGCGAAGGCGTGGTGGATGGCGGCGAGACGCGCATCCTGCTCCAGATCTTCTCCAAGACCGTGATCGGGCCGATC
The DNA here is from genome assembly GCF_015679265.1 of Pontivivens ytuae. Taxonomy (NCBI): domain Bacteria; kingdom Pseudomonadati; phylum Pseudomonadota; class Alphaproteobacteria; order Rhodobacterales; family Paracoccaceae; genus Pontivivens; species Pontivivens ytuae. The sequence goes on along the minus strand of NZ_CP064942.1, from coordinate 2,615,751 downwards.
TTCTTCGAGTTCATCCAGCGCAAGGGCGATGACGGCTTCGGCGAGGGCAACTTCAAAGCGCTCTTCGAGTCGATCGAGGCGGACCAGATCGCGCGGGGCGTCGTCGGCACCGCCGCAGAGTAAATTCAGAACAAGAGGGACTGCGGGCGCGTCAGGGGCAATCCGGGCGCGTCTTGCTTTAGAAGCGCCGGGCGAGCGACAGGTTGACGATCAGGTCGACATCCGCGCCCGGCGGAACGAGGGTCAGGCGCACGTCCGTCGTGTCGCGCCAGCGGGCGATGCCGGTGATCCCGGCGATGGGGATGAAGCCCTCGACATTGGGCAGGCCGTAATCGTCCTCCAGGATCTCCGACAGATCCTCGTAGAGGGCGATACCGGCGAAGGCCCCGGCGCGCAGGCTCCAGTTCGGTGTGGGCCGGGCCACCTCGGCGCTCAGGCCGTAGAGGACGAAGGGCGAGACCTCCTCGTAGCTGTTGTAGAAGACCCCGCCCTCGACCGATTGTTCGAGGCCGCGCGGGCCTGGCCATCGCCAGCCGAGTGCGAGGCCCGGGTTGAAGTCGTTGAGCTCACCGCCATCGCCGAAATGCTGCGAGCCGAGGATCAGGGCGCCGAACCGCTCCTGCGCCACAAGCGGCCCTGTCAGGAGCATCAGGATCAGGACCACCAAACGCATCGCACGCCCTCCACACGCCTTCGGCTTAAGGAGCCGAGCCGCAAAAGAAAAGGGCCGGCTCCGCGGAGCCGGCCCTGTGTCGCTTCGAGGAGGCGCCCGTTAGAGGGTGCGCTCGACCTCTTCGGTCTCGAAGATCTCGATGACGTCGCCCTGGCGGATGTCCTCGTAATTCTCGAAGGCCATGCCGCATTCCTGGCCGGACTGCACTTCCTTGACCTCGTCCTTGAAGCGCTTGAGCGTCTTCAGCGTGCCCTCGTGGATCACCACATTGTCACGCAGCAGGCGCACACCGGCGGAGCGGCGGGCGACACCTTCGGTGACCACGCAGCCCGCGACCTTGCCGACATTGGAGACCTTGAAGACCTCCTTGATCTCGGCATAGCCGATGAAGGTCTCGCGCACTTCCGCCGACAGGAGGCCCGAGGCCGCCGCTTTGATGTCGTCCACCAGATCGTAGATGATCGAGTAGTAGCGGATCTCCAAGCCCTTCTGGTTCGCACTCTCCCGCGCGGGCGCGTTGGCCCGGACGTTGAAACCGATGATCGGCGCGCCGGAGGCTTCGGCCAGTGTCACGTCGCTCTCGGTGATGGCGCCGACGCCGGAGTGGAGCACGCGGACGCGCACCTCCTCGTTGCCGATCTTCTCCATCGCCTGGACGATCGCCTCGGCGGAGCCCTGCACGTCGGCCTTCACCACGATCGGCAGCTCGCTGACATCCTCGTCGGCCTTCGCCTTCGCGAGGAGCTGGTCGAGGGTCGTCGCGGCACCGGCGGCGGCGCGCTTGTCCTTCGCAAGCTGCTGGCGGTACTCGGAGATTTCCCGCGCGCGGCCCTCGTCGGGCACCACGTTGAGAACGTCGCCCGCCTCGGGCGTACCGTTGAGGCCGAGCACCTCGACCGGCACCGAAGGACCAGCTTCGTCCACGCGCTCGCCCTGATCGTTGATCAGCGCCCGCACCTTGCCCCACTGCTCACCCACGACGAAGATGTCGCCGCGCTTGAGCGTGCCGTTCTGCACGAGAACCGTCGCGACCGGGCCGCGGCCGGTGTCGAGCTGAGCCTCGATCACGGCGCCGGAGGCTTCGCGGTCGGGGTTCGCCTTGAGTTCGAGCAGTTCGGCCTGGAGCGTGATGTTCTCCAAGAGCTTGTCGAGACCGGTGCCCTCGACGGCGGAGACCTCCACATCGAGAACGTCGCCCGACATCTCCTCCACGATCACCTCGTGCTGAAGAAGCTGGGTCCGCACCTTCTGCGGATCGGCGCCGGGGCGGTCGATCTTGTTGATCGCGACGATCATCGGGACGCCCGCCGCCTTCGCGTGGGAGATCGCCTCGATCGTCTGCGGCATGACCGAGTCGTCAGCCGCCACCACCAGGATGACGATGTCGGTCACCTGCGCACCGCGGGCGCGCATGGAGGTGAACGCCGCGTGGCCGGGGGTGTCGAGGAAGGTCAGCTTGGCGCCCTCCTCCGTCGTGATCTGGTAGGCGCCGATATGCTGCGTGATGCCGCCGGCCTCGCCCGAGACCACGTTGGTCTTGCGGATCGCGTCGAGCAGGGACGTCTTGCCGTGGTCGACATGGCCCATGATCGTGATGACCGGGGCGCGTCCCTCCAGATCGTCATCCGTGTCCTCGACGGTCGTGATGACATCCTCGACATCGGCGTCGGACACGCGGACGACCTTGTGGCCGAACTCCTCGACGATCAGCTCGGCCGTGTCGGCGTCGATCGTCTGGTTCTGCGTGGCCATGATGCCGTTCTGCATGAGCGCCTTCACGACGGCGGCCACACGCTCGGCCATACGGTTGGCGAGCTCGGAGACCATGATCGCGTCGGGCACCTGCACGTCGCGCACGATCTTCTCACGCGGCTCGTTGGAGCCACCGCCCTTGCGCTGCTGGCGTTCCTGGCGGCGGCGCATCGCGGCAAGCGACTTCTGCCGCCCCCCCTCGCCGAGCGCCTGGTTGATGGTGAGCTTGCCCTGACGGCGCTTGTCGCCCCCGGCGCGGCCCTTGCCACCGCGGTCGTCGCGGCGATCGTCGCGCTTGGGCGCACCGCCACCGGGCGCGCTGCGGCGCGGGCCCTCGTTCTCGTTCGGCGGCGCAGGGATGTCGGCGGGCGAGACCACGGCCTCGTCCTTCTTGCCGCGCGGCTTTGCCTTCTGGCGGGCCGCGTCGTCGGCCTTGCGCTTGGCCTCCTCGGCCTCCTGCATCGCCTTCGCCTCGGCTTCGGCCTTCAGGCGCGCAGCCTCCTCGGCCTCGGCCCGTTCCTTGGCTTCCTTCTCCTCGCGGAGACGGTCCATCTCGGCCTTGCGGCGCTCCTCGGCCTCTTTCTCCTTGGCGACGCGCTCGGCCTCGGTCGCCTTGGCGGCCATCAGGGCGCGGCGGCGGCGCTCGATCTCGCTGTCGGCAAGCCCCTTGCTCGCACCGCCCTGCGCGGCGCGGACCTGGGCGGCGTTGCCGCCGCCGGTCGCTGCCGTTCCGGGCTTGGGCACGACGACGCGCTTGCGCTTCTTCTCCACGACGACCGACTTCGATCGCCCGTGGGAGAAGCTCTGCCGGACACGGCTCGTCTCGGTCCCGCCACCGCGAGTCCCGACCGTCCTGCCCTTGCCGTCACTGCCTTTGTTGTCGCTCATGCTGACCTTAACCTTCTCGCCGGGGCCCCATGCCCCGCATCTGTTCATCCGTCTGCCGCATCCCGTCCGGTGCGGCGTCATCCGTCGTTCCAACGACCTCATGGCCTCGCAGCCCGGCAAGCCGCGACGCCTCTCTGAGGACCTGATCGGTGATGCCGCCCCCGTCCAGCGCGGCATGTATCACATTATCACGTCCGAATGCCAAACCCAATTCGTGCCCGGAAAGACAGGAAATTAGGGGAGCCTCCGCCGCGAGGGGGCGAAGTTTGGCGCGCTGGGGCTCGGAGCCGTCCGACGCCTCCACCAAGGCCGCCACGGGTCCGGCGCGCAGCCGCGTCTTTACCGTGTCGAACCCCATATGGGCCAGCCCGGCCTTTCTGGCAAGGGCCAGCGCGTCCTGAACGCGGCGTAGTAGCAGACGCTCCACCAGATCGGGCAGATCGGTGGGCGCTTTCACCTGGCGTTTGGCGGCGCGGTTGAAGAGATTCTTCTTCGCCGCCAGCGCGATGGCGTCCCGATCGGCGCTCACCCACATGCCGCGGCCGGGCAGCTTTTCCGCGATGTCCGGCACGACCGTATCATCCGGGCCCACGACGAAGCGGACGAGCGGCGCCTTCGGCCCGCTCGTGCCCGTCGCGATGCAGCGCCGTTCAGGCGTCTCGCGATCCTTTGTCCGACCACCCCGGCTCACGGGCGCGACCTCCGAGGGCTGGGATCAGCCCTCGGCCTCCTCGGTCTCTTCACCCTCGGCTTCCTCGGCATCAGCGGCCTGCTGGGCCACCAGCTCCTCCGGATCGATGTAGCCGAGCAGGACGCGGGCAGTCATGACGAGTTCGCGGGCTTCCTCGAGGCTCACGTCGAACTGCTCCAGCAGGCCGTCATCCTTGACGCGCTTGCCGTCGATGGTGGTGTAGCCGCCGGCGAGTTCCCAATCGGCGCACTGGGCGAAGTCCTCCAGCGTCTTGATGCCGTCCTCGGCCAGAGCGACGATCATCTGCGGAGTCAGACCCTCGAATTCGAAGAGGCTGTCCTCGACACCCATCTCGCGCGCCTTCTCGGTCGCTGCAGCGTTGATCGCGTCGAGCGCTTCGCGGGCGCGGGTCTGAAGCTCCTGCGCCGTCTCGTCGTCGAAGCCGTCGATGACAGTCAGTTCGTCGAGCTCAACGTAAGCAACCTCCTCCAGCGAGGTGAAGCCTTCGGAGACGAGGAGCTGTGCCACCATCTCGTCGGCGTCGAGCGCCTCCATGAAGAGCTTAGAGCGCTCGGCGAACTCGGCCTGACGGCGCTCGCTCTCCTCGGCCTCGGTCATGATGTCGATGTCCCAGCCAGTGAGCTGGGAGGCGAGGCGCACGTTCTGACCGCGGCGGCCGATGGCGAGCGAAAGCTGCTCGTCGGGCACCACGACCTCGATCCGGCCTGCATCCTCGTCCATCACGACCTTCGCCACCTCGGCGGGCTGGAGCGCGTTGACGAGGAAGGTCGCCGCATCGTCGTTCCACGGAATGATGTCGATCTTCTCGCCGTTGAGCTCGTTGACGACCGCCTGCACGCGGGAGCCGCGCATACCGACACAGGCACCCACCGGGTCGATGCCCGAATCGTAGGAGATCACGCCGATCTTCGCGCGGGAGCCGGGATCGCGGGCCACGGCCTTGATCTCAATGACGCCGTCATAGATCTCCGGCACTTCCATCTTGAAGAGCTCGGCCATGAACTCCGGCGCGGTGCGGCTGAGGAAGATCTGCGGGCCGCGCTGCTCCAGCCGCACATCCTTGATGAAGGCGCGGATGCGGTCGCCGTTGCGGAACGCCTCGCGCTGGATGAGCTGGTCGCGGCGCAGCATCGCCTCGCCCCGGCCCACGTCGACGATGACGTTGCCATATTCGGTCCGCTTGACGAGGCCGTTGATGATCGTGCCCTTGCGGTCCTTGAATTCCTCGTACTGGCGCTCGCGCTCGGCCTCGCGCACGCGCTGCATGATGACCTGCTTCGCGGACTGCGCGCCGATGCGGGAGAAGTCCATGGGCGGCAGCGGATCGCGGATCTCGGTCCCGATCTCGGCCTGCGGGTCGATCTCGCGCCCGTCTTCGAGGTCGAGCTCGGTGAAGTGGTCCTCCACCTCCTCCACCACGGTGCGCACCCGCTCCATGGTCAGGTCGCCGGATTTGCGGTCGATATGGGCGCGGATGTCGTAGTCGGCGCCGTAGCGGGCCTTCGCCGCGCGGGCGTAGCTCTCCTCCAGCGCCTCGATCACGAGGCCGGGCTCGATCATCTTCTCCCGCGCGACCGCGTCGGCGATCTGCAGAAGCTCCAGCTTGTTGGCGGCAACCGTGGCCATGGTCCTTACTCCTCCTCGCTCGAGGCATCTTCCTCGATGATCTCGTCAAATCCTTCGAGCTTCGTCTCGCGGGCCTTCAGGCTCTCCGCGATCAGCTCGTCCGTCAGCACCAGCTTGGCGTCGGCCAGCCAGTCGAATTGCAGGCCGACGATGCCTTCCTGGATCTCGATCAGGACCTCGCCGTCCTCGACGCCCTGCAATACGCCCTTGAAGCGCTTGCGGCCGTCGATGAGCTCCTGCGTCTCCAGCTTCGCCTCGTAACCCGCATAGTCCTCGAAATCCTTGAGGCGGGTAAGGGGGCGGTCGATGCCGGGACTGGAGACCTCCAGATTGTACTCGCCCTCAATCGGATCCTCGACATCGAGGAGGGCCGAGACGGTGTTGGAGATCTCCGCGCAGTCGTCCACCTCGATCCCGCCGGGCTTGTCGGCCATGATCTGAACGAGCTTGGTCTTGCCGCCCTGGAAGCGCACGCGCACGACCTCATAGCCCATGGACTCCACGGTCGGGGCGATGATGTCGCGGATGCGCCGGTCGATGGCGGCCTTGGCGATCAGGTCGGTCAAGTCGGTCTCTCGAATACTTGCGTTCAGGCACAAAAAAACGGGCCAGCGGCCCGTGCGTGTCGTATCGGTGGCGGCTCGGTTTGGACCCCAGCCTCCGCTGTTGTTTCGCTACATAGGGCGATCCGTATTCGCACGCAAGCCCAATCGCGGCCATTGCCAAGGATCGGGCGGTGCCCCATGTCCGCGCGCATGGATGACAGGTTGCTTATCGGATGGCGCGAACAGGTCGAACTGCCGGATCTCGGCGGCCTGCGCGTGCGTGCGAAAATCGACACCGGGGCGAAGACCTCGGCCCTGCACGCGCGCAATCTGAGGCTGGAGAAGGAGGACGGGAAGACCTTCGCCCTCTTCGAGGCGCACAGCGCGGGCCGCCCGAAGTACCGCCAGTGCCGGGTGGAGGTGGCGGAATTGCGTCGCGTGCGCTCCTCCAATGGGCAGGTGGAGCGCCGTCCGACGATCCGCACCACGCTTTCCATGGGCGGACGGAGCTGGCCGATCTATGTGACTCTCACAGACCGCGAGTTGATGACCTACGCCATGCTGATCGGGCGCGAGGCGCTGGACGGGCGAACACTCATCGACTCGCAGGGCTCCTGGCTTCTGGGGAGAGACTGATGCGTATCGCGCTCATGTGCCGTAATCCCGACCTCTATTCGCATCAGCGGCTGATGGAGGCCGGGGCCGAGCGCGGCCACGAGGTCGTGCACGTCAACCACATGCGCTGCTATATCGACATCGCTTCCGCCCGGCCGGCGCTGCATTATCATGGTGAGAAGGTGATGGGGGTGGACGCGGTCATCCCGCGCATCGGCGCCTCGGTCACCTTCTTCGGCACCGCGGTGCTGCGGCAGTTCGAGATGATGGGGGTCTGGGCGCTGAACGAGAGCGTCGCGATCTCGCGCTCCCGCGACAAGCTGCGCTCGCTGCAACTGCTGTCGCGACGCGGGATCGGCCTGCCCTCGACCGTGTTCGCGCACCGCTCCTCGGACCCGAAGGAATTGCTGGCGCTGATGGGCGGGGCGCCCGCGATCATCAAGCTCTTGGAGGGCACGCAAGGAAAGGGCGTCGTTTTGGGCGAGACCCAGAAGGCGGCGGAGGCGATCATTCAGGCATTCTCCGGCCTGCAGGCGGAGTTCCTCGTCCAGTCCTTTGTGAAAGAGGCCAATGGCGAGGACATCCGCTGCATCGTCATCGGCGACAAGGTGGTCGCGGCGATGAAGCGGAAGGGTGCTGAGGGCGACTTCCGCTCCAACCTGCACCAGGGCGGCACCGCCACGACCGTGCGCATCTCCCCGGCGGAGCGGGCCACGGCAGTGAAGGCGGCGAAGGCGATGGGCCTTGCCGTCTGTGGTGTGGACATGCTGCGCGCCAACGAGGGGCCGGTGGTGATGGAGGTGAACTCCTCGCCCGGTCTCGAAGGCGTGGAGAAGGCCACCGGCCTCGACGTGGCCGGTAAGATCATCGAGCATATCGAGCGCAACGCGAAGCCCGGCGCCAACCGCACCAAGGGTCGCGGCTGAGGAACCACCGCCTGCCCCGCCCGTTCCTTCCGCATTGATGCGAAAGGAGTTTTGCCGATGTCGAAGAGCCGCGATCAGATCTGGGACGAGTGGCGCGAGCTGGTGAACATGGCACCGCAGGAGCTGGAGGAGTGGCTGGAGACCGAGGAGTCCAAATCCGTCGGCGACAGCGATAGCGGTGAGAGCACGGGCCACAAGTCCGGGCGTCGCATCGTCGAGATCAAGCGCACCAACAAGGACGATCTGACCGACGACCAGTGGGACCAAATGGGCAAGGTCGTCGGCTACATTAAACGCCATCTCAGCCAGGGCGGGCCTGACGATGAGGTGGAGCAGTCCGACTGGCGCTACTCGCTCATGAACTGGGGGCACGATCCCTTGAAGGACGGTTGAGTCGCCTCCGGCGGGCGTATTGCGCGAGAGTGATGCTCAGGCGGGCGGTCCGTAGATGTCGGCCATGTCGTCGAGCGAGCGGCGCACCACGTCCTCCAGCACGTTCAGGTCGATCTTCTCCAGACGCGGCAGATACAGGCAGGAGACGGAGTTCTTGTAGGGGCCGAGATCGGCGAGGATGTCCGCGTATTTCTTCACGCCCGGCATGAGGTAGATGACGAGGTTTGCCTTGCGCGGCGCGAAGCCGGTGCGGAACCAGCGGGCGTGGCGCCCGCTACGGTAAACATAGTCATAGGCGCCGTAGCCGATCAGGCGTTCGCCCCACATGCGGGGCGGCCAGCCGCTCCATTGTTCGAAGAGATCGAGGAGGATCAGCGCATCCTCGCGCCGACCCTTGTGCTCGACAGCTTCGACATAGGCACGCGGATCGGCGTCGGTTTCGGCCGTCTTGAGATCGGACATCACACACCTCCCCACGCATCATAGCACGGGAGGGCGTGTTCAGCGGGGTGAGCGCTTGGCGAGGATGCGTTGCAGCGTCCGGCGATGCATCGAGAGGCGGCGCGCGGTCTCACTCACATTGCGATCGCAAAGCTCGTAGACCCGCTGGATATGCTCCCACCGCACGCGGTCGGCGCTCATCGGGTTCTCAGGCGGGGCGGGCTTGTCATCGGGCTTTGCCAGAAGTGCCGCCGTCACATCGTTCGCGTCAGCGGGCTTCGACAGGTAATCCGTCGCGCCGATCTTCACGGCCGCGACCGCGGTCGCGATGGCGCCATAACCGGTCAGAACCACGATGCGCGCATCGTCGCGCGCGCCACGCAGAGCCTCCACCACGTCGAGGCCATTGCCGTCCTCCAGCCGAAGATCGACCACTGCGTAGGCCGGCGGCTTCGACTGAACCGCCGCCTTGCCCTCGGCCACCGTCGAGGCCTCGGTCACCGCGAACCCGCGTTTCTCCATCGCACGCGCGAGCCGTCGGAGAAACGGCTCGTCATCATCGAGCAGAAGGAGCGTCGGATCGGGGCCAAGATCGGCAGCAGCGTCGGGTGTCATAAGCGAACCTATTGTCATGTCTCACGCTTTCTACGCTTGACATGGGTCGCTGGATCACCGGGTCAAAGCAGTTCCGTGTAACAGGCCGTCCGCCGGGCCATATCCTCGGCCGTTGTATTGCTGGGGAAGAAGTCGAGGAACCCCTCCTCCGGCGCCATCAGGTAAGTAAAGGACGAGTGGTCGACGAGGTAGTTCTCCGGATCGTCGCCCACCTTGGCCGAATAGGCCCGGTAGGCGCGCTTCGCCGCCTCGACCTCTTCGACGGAGCCGGTGAGGCCGACCATCTCCGGGTGCATGAAATCGGTATATTCGGCCATCTGCTGGACCGTGTCCCGCTCCGGATCGACGGTGATGAAGACCGGTTTGACGTCGATGCCCTGCTCGGTGAGCAGATCGACGGCGACCGCGTTGCGCGACAGGTCGATCGGGCAGACGTCGGGGCAGTAGGAATAGCCGAAATAGACGAGCGACGGGCGGTCGATGACTTCGGCATCGGTGACGCGCGCGCCGTCCTCGCTCACCAGGCTGAAGGGCCCGCCGATATCGGCGCCGGCGACCTGGCTCTCGCGGCACTGCGCGAAGCGGTCATCCCCCGATCCGCCGAGTAGAACGACCCCGGCCGTTGCGGCCAGGGCTGCGACGGCCACTCCAACGGCGGCGATTGCGGCGATGCGGATCATGGTAGGCTCCCCCGTGCGATTTCGCTCGAAATATAAGCAATTTCAGGGGCGGGAACCAGTGGCGTCAGGGCGCGATTCCGCCCGGGCGGCGTAGCTCGGCCAACGTCTCCGCCCCGAACTGGCGCATCGCGTTGTCGAGGTCGTCGCGCAGGATGTGGAGCGCCTGGTCGGCGCCCGCCTGCCCGGCGGCCGCCACGCCGTAGAGGAACGGTCGGCCTGCAAAGCAGAAATCGGCGCCGAGCGCGAGGGCGCGGGCGATGTCGAGCCCCGTCCGGATGCCGCTGTCGAAGATCACGGGGGCCCGGCCCGCCAGCGCCTCGACCACCCGCGGCAGCGCCTCGATCGCCGGCGGCGCCGCGTCGAATTGCCGCCCGCCGTGGTTGGAGACCCAGACGCCGTCCGCACCGCGCTCGACCACCTCGAGCGCGTCCTCGGCGCTGAGGATGCCCTTCACCACCAGCGCTCCGGGCCAGTCCTGCCGCAGCGCCTCGACATAGGAGAGGTCGGGATTGTGGATGAAGCGCTCGGTGAAGAAGCGGCGCAGGCCCTCCAGATCGGTGGTGCCCGCGTATTTCACGATGGTGGCGAGCGTCGCCTTGCCGTTGCGCGCGGTGGCGAGCGCCCAACGCGGCCGGACTGCGATGTGGCTGAGCATCTGGCGGCTGACCCCCGCCTGGATCGAAAGCCCGGCGCGCCGCTGCCGCTCGCGGCGGGAGGGGGCGGGGATGTCGACGGTCAGCGCGAGCACTTTCATCCCGCTCTCCCACGCCCGGGCGAGGACGTCGCGGCGCAGCTCCGGATCGCGCGGGGGATAGAGCTGGAACCAGCCGTAGTCACCGGCGGCGGGGCCGACCTCCTCGGGCGTCATGGCGGCGACGGTGGACAGGCAATAGGGGATCCGCCCCCGCCGGGCGGTGTCGGCCAGCATCGCCTCGGCACCGGGCCACATCAAACCGGTGAGGCCGACGGGCGCCATACCGATGGGCGCGCCGTACTCCTGACCGAAGAGCGTGCAGGTGAGATCGGGGCTCTGGTCGCCCTTCAGGAACCGCGGGACGAGGCGCACCGCGTCGAGCGCCGTCCGGTTCGCGCGCATCGCGACATCGTCGGTGGTGCCGCTGTCGAGATATTCCCATGCGAAATGCGGGATCCGGCACTTGGCGGCCGCGGCGAGGTCAGAGATGGCGGGAAAGCGGTCGTCTAGGTTCTGCATGGGCGGGACGGAAGCACTTGGGTGGGTGACGGTCAAGCCGGTGGAGCGGCGCTGCCCCGCCTGTGCTTCGAAGTGATACCACCCCGGACTTGATCCGGGGTCTTTCGCCGCGGGGCTCTACTTTACAGAGCGGTCCCGGCGCTGCGGCCGGGACGGTGGACGAGGGGTGTCATGGTCGGGCTCGACGCGGCGATCGCCCAGTGCGGCAGATCCTCCACCCGCGCCTCAGCACAACCGATCCAAAGCCCATCCGCCGCATGGAACAGGGCGTGAACAATCCTTTAACTCGCCCGCCCCCTCCGCTATGTTGCCCGGCATGACCGACTGGGAAGACGATCCGTTCGAGGCCGCCGCGGAGCAGAGCCTCTCCGCCCGCGCCATGGCCGCGCGCCCGGCGCCCTATCTCGACGACCTGAACCCCGAACAGCGCCGCGCGGTCGAGACGCTGGACGGCCCCGTCCTGATGCTCGCGGGCGCGGGCACCGGCAAGACGAAGGCGCTCACCACACGCATCGCGCACCTGCTCAACACCGGCCGCGCCCAGCCCAACGAGATCCTCGCCGTCACCTTCACCAACAAGGCCGCGCGCGAGATGAAAAACCGCGTCGGTCGCCATGTGGGCGGGGTGATCGAGGGGATGCCGTGGCTCGGCACCTTCCACTCGCTCTGCAACCGGCTGCTGCGTCGCCATGCGGAGATCGTGGACCTGAAGTCGAACTTCACGATCCTCGACACGGACGACCAGATCCGGCTGCTCAAGCAGCTCATCCAGGCGGAGAATATAGACGAGAAGCGCTGGCCGCCGCGCCTGCTCGCCTCGATCATAGACAACTGGAAGAACCGCGGCTGGACGCCCGACAAGCTGCCCGCCTCCGAAGCCGGGGCCTTCAACCATCGTGGGCCGGAGCTTTACGACGCCTACCAGAAGCGGCTGATCACGCTGAACGCGGTCGATTTCGGGGACCTGTTGCTGCATGTCCTGACGATCTTCCAGACCTGCCCAGACATTCTGGAGAAGTACCAGCGCTGGTTCCGCTACATCCTCGTGGACGAGTATCAGGACACCAACGTCGCGCAGTACCTCTGGTTGCGGCTGCTCGCGCAGGGGCACCGGAACATCTGCTGCGTCGGCGACGACGACCAGTCGATCTATGGCTGGCGCGGGGCGGAGGTCGGCAACATCCTGCGGTTCGAGAAGGACTTCCCCGGCGCGACCGTGATCCGGCTGGAGCAAAACTACCGCTCGACCTCCCACATCCTTGCCGCCGCCTCGGGCGTCATCGCGGCCAACGAGGACCGGCTGGGCAAGACACTATGGACCGAGGCGGAGGGCGGCGAGAAGGTCCGCCTGATCGGCCATTGGGACGGCGACGAGGAGGCCCGCTGGATCGGCGAGGAGGTCGAGGCGTACCAGCGCGGCACCCGCGGCCTCGACCCGATCGGGCTCAACGAACAGGCGATTCTCGTCCGCGCGTCGTTCCAGATGCGCGCCTTCGAGGACCGGTTCCTCACTATCGGCATGCCCTACCGCGTCATCGGCGGCCCCCGCTTCTACGAGCGGATGGAGATCCGGGACGCCATGGCTTATTTCCGCGTGGTCGTGAGCCCCGACGACGACCTTGCGTTCGAGCGGATCGTGAACACGCCGAAGCGCGGGCTGGGCGACAAGGCGCTCGCCACCATCAACAGCTTCGCCCGCGAGAACGGGGTCAGCATGATGGATGCGGCACGCACGGTCGTCGCCGATGGCGGGATCAAGGGGAAGGGCGGCAAGAACCTCGACGAACTGATCCGCGGCTTCGATCGCTGGCGCGCGATCATGCGCTGGTCCGCGCAGCCCGGTCTGCAGGACGACGACGTGATCGATGTGGACGAGCCGATGCCGGAACGGCCCGCGGGCCTCGACGCGCCGCTCTCCCACATCGAACTCGCGGAGCTGGTGCTGGAGGACTCCGGCTACACCGCCCATTGGCAGAACGACAAGACGCCGGAGGCGCCGGGGCGGCTGGAAAACCTCAAGGAACTGATCCGCGCGCTGGAGGAGTTCGAGAACCTGCAGGGCTTCCTCGAACACGTCGCCCTCGTGATGTCGAACGACACGGAGGATTCGGCGGAGAAGGTCACCATCATGACCCTCCACGCCGCCAAGGGACTGGAGTTCCCCGTGGTCTTCCTGCCGGGCTGGGAGGACGGGCTGTTCCCCAGCCAGCGCAGCATGGATGAGACCGGGCTCAAGGGGCTCGAGGAGGAACGCCGCCTCGCCTATGTCGGCATCACGCGGGCGGAGCGGCACTGCACGATCAGCTTCGCGGCGAACCGGCAGACCTATGGGCAGTGGAACTCCCAGATGCCCTCCCGCTTCATCGATGAGCTGCCGCAGGAGCATGTGGACGTGCTGACCCCGCCGGGCCTCTACGGTGGCGGGTTCGGTGCGGCGGCGACCGCCAGCCCGGCCGCACAGATGATGCGCGGCTCTGACCTGATGGAAAAGGCGTCGAAGGCTGATGTCTACAACTCGCCGGGTTGGGCGCGGCTGCAGAAGAACTCCGGCCGCCGGTCGATGCGCGCGCCGTCGGAGGCGCGCAACATGGTGATCGACGCCGCCGCGACGCCGGCCTTCGAGCTGGGCGAGCGGGTGTTTCACCAGAAATTCGGTTACGGCACCATCGCCGCCTTCGAGGGCGACAAGCTGACCATCGATTTCGAAAAGGCAGGTCAGAAGAAGGTCGTGGCGAGCTACGTCACCGCCGCCAACGAAGTACCCTTCTGAAATAGAAAACGGCGGCGCGAGCCGGGGAGGTTCAGGGAGGGATGCCCCGGTTCAAGCGCCGCCGTTCTGAGCCTTGCCCGCGTGTAGGGTCGCGGGCTGGCTTACCCCATCAGGGGATCTTCATCACTTGCCGTAGACGGCCTCGTAGGCCACCGAGCGGATGTTCGCGCGGGAGAGGCCCAGGTCGTTCAGCTCCGCACTGGTCAGAGCGTCGAGCTCAGACACGGTGCGGTTGAAGAGGCGGCGCTTCTCGAAGGCTTCCACACGCTCGGCCCAGAAGGCGCGGACGCGGTCTGCGAAGGAAGTGCCGCGGATATCGGTGCTGGTCACAAATGCCATTGTTCAGGTCCTTTCATTTGGGACCGGATCGCGGCCCCCGTCTCGTGTTCTGCTGCAGTGCAATGTAATGGGCAGCCCTGCTGCCACAACATCCGTTCGGTCCGCCACGCCATGCGCTGAATGCATGGCCTGCCGCGGAGCCATAGCGAAATGACGCTAGGTCAGGCCATCTCGCCGTAGGTGGCGGCGCGCGCCACGCGCGTGATGTCAGCACGGTTCATGCCGAGATCCTCGAGCTCATGCTCGTTGTGGCGGCGGAGTTCGGCCACCGTTTCGCGGTATTGCACCCACTTGGCGTATTGCACGCGCAGGCGCGCAACCGTGTCGAAGAGGCTGCGGCCGCTGGCGGTCATCGTTGCAGTCGTCATCGCAGATCTCCTTTGCTCTCTGCCCCGTCATCCCCACGACGCGGAGCCCGTCTGTGATGCACTGCAATATGGAGACGTGACGCGCACGTTCAAAGCGCTTTGGAGCCGTAGCGCCCTGCACGGAATGCATGGCAGTTTCGTCGCCCGGCGCTACTTACCCCGCATGGTCCCCACAGCGCTGATCCACCGCGACTTCCGCATCTATGTCATCGGCAACTTCTTCGCCCTCAACGGTGTGTGGGTGCAGCGGATCACGATCGCCTGGCTGGGCTGGGCGCTGACCGACAGTGCGAGCTTCGTGGGACTGCTCGCCTTCCTGATGATGATCCCGACGCTGGCGCTCGGCCCCGTGCTGGGCGTGGTGGTCGACCGCTCCGACGTGCGGCGCGCGGCGATCGGGGCGCAGATCGCGCTGGCCGCCGTCACGGCCGGCCTGATAGCCGTCTATTTCAGCGGCGCGCTTGGGCCGGTGCTGCTGGCGGGCTTCGCGCTCTTGATCGGAACGGTGACGGCGCTGCATCACCCGGTGCGCATGGCGATGGCCCCACGCCTCGTCCCGCGGGAGGCGATCGGGGCGGCGGTGCCCATCATCTCGATCAACTTCAACCTCTCGCGGTTCCTGGGGCCGTTTATCGCGGGCACGCTGATCGCCGCCTTCGGCATCGGCGCGGCGCTGGTCGTGAACTTCGTCGCGTTCCTGCCGCTGCTCGCCGCACTTCTAGTCGTCACGCCGCGCCCGCAGGACGGACCAAAGACGGAGCCCACGGGCTTTCTCGACAGCTTTCGCGAGGGGCTGGCCCATGCCGGGGCCGATAGGGTGATCCGCTCGGGCATCGCGATGACCGCGCTCGCCGCCCTGCCCGCCCGCGGGGTGCAGGAGATCCTGCCGGTGATCGCCGACGGCGCCTTCGCCCGCGGGCCGGAGGGGCTCGGTCAGCTCACCGCCGCGGCGGGACTGGGCGCGCTCTTCTCCTCCGCCTGGCTTGCAACCCATCCGATCCGGCCCGGCGACCGCCTGCCGCGCCTCTCCGTCGCGGCGGCCTTCGCAAGCATCCTCCTGGTGGCGGTCCTCGCCGCCGTGCCGAGCTGGCCCGCAGCGCTTGCGGTGCTGTTCGGGCTGGGCGCGGCCGGGACCCTCACCGCAGTCGGCATCCAGTCCGCGATCCAGATCCGGCTGGGCGATGCCCTGCGCGGGCGGGTGATGAGCCTGTGGGTGACGACCGCGCTCGCCTCGACCGCGATGGGGGCCATCCTGCTCGGCGTGCTGACCGATGCGGTCGGCCTCGCCCCGGCGCTGACCGGCACGGCCATCGTCGCCCTCTTCCTTCTGATCCTGTCCACGAGGCTGCAATGAAACTGCTTCCGGCGGTGCTGCTCGCCGCAGCGCCCGTTCACGCGATGACCTGTATCGGCGAGGATAGCGGCGCGAACGTCCCGCCCGTCATGGAGATCCGCAGCGCCATCGAGGACGGCCAGTACGCCCGCGCCTTCGACTTCGCCGTCCAGCGCGGCCAGATCGATGAGGGCGACGCGACACGGCTGGGGGCGGAGCTCTATGACGTCTACGGCACCGGGGTTACGAGCTGCACGATCCTGTCCTCGTCGGGCAGCGGCGACACCTTCCACCGGGAGGCCGTGCTGTTCGAGAGCCCGGAGGGGCTGCTCTTCGCCGCCATCGCGGCCTATCGGGGGCTGGAGGGCTGGCAGGTGCTGTCGGTCCATCTCACGACCAACTACGACTCGATCCTGCCGCACCTGTAACGGCTTAGCGCTGCGCCTTCCGCGCCAGCGCCTCCAACCGGTCGAGGAAGCGGGAGCGGTCGGCCTTCGAGAACGCCTTGCCGCCGCCCTGCCGGAACGGGTCGGCGGCGCGCAGGTCGGCCATCAGGTCGCGCATGGCAAGCTGATGGCCGATGGACGCTTCGGTGAAGACCTCGCCATCGGGGCGGATCGCCGCCGCACCCGATTTCAGCACCCGGTCCGCGAGTGGAATGTCGGAGGTCACGCAGATATCGCCCGGCCCCGTCCGCTCCGCGATCCACATATCCGCGGCATCCGCGCCGGCCTCGACCACCACCGTCTCAACATCCGGGTGCGGATCGGGCCGGATGCCGCCGTTGGAGACCACGAAGACGCGCAGGCCGTGGCGATGGGCCACGCGCTTTGCCTCCTCCTTCACCGGGCAGGCATCGGCATCGATGTAGAGCGCCATCTCTCACCTTGCGTTGTGCCGCGGGGGCGGCGATAACGCGCTCCGATCTATCCGAGGGTTTGACCGATGACCAGCTTCACGCCGCGCGTGTTCTCCGGCATCCAGCCGACCAACCACCTGCAACTCGGCAACTACCTGGGCGCCGTGAAGCGCTTCGTGGAGATGCAGAACGACGGGATGGAGACGATCTATTGCATCGTCGACCTGCACGCGATCACGGTCTGGCAGGATCCGGCGGACCTGAAGCACGCGACGCGGGAGCTGGCGGCGGCCTATCTCGCCTGCGGGCTGGATGCGGAGAAGTCGATCCTCTTCAACCAGAGCCAGGTGCCCCAGCATGCGGAGCTCGGCTGGATCTTCAACTGCGTCACGCGGCTGGGCTGGATGAACCGGATGACCCAGTTCAAGGACAAGGCGGGCAAGAACGCGGAGAAGGCGAGCCTTGGCCTCTACGCCTACCCGTCGCTGATGGCGGCCGACATCCTCGCCTACCACGCCACGCATGTGCCCGTGGGCGAGGACCAGAAGCAGCATGTGGAGCTGACGCGGGATATCGCGGCGAAGTTCAACCACGATTACGGCGTGGAGTTCTTCCCGGAGACGCAACCCATCATCGAGGGCGCGGCGACCCGCATCATGTCCCTGCGCGACGGGTCGAAGAAGATGTCGAAGTCCGATCCGTCGGATGCGAGCCGCATCAACCTCACCGACGACGCCGATACGATCGCGAAGAAGATCCGCAAGGCGAAGACCGATCCCGAGCCACTGCCCGAAGCCCTCGACGGACTGGAGGGGCGGCCCGAGGCACGCAACCTGGTCAACATCTACGCCGCTCTCGCCGACATCTCGCCCGAGCAGGTGATCGCGGAGCATGGCGGCACGCAGTTCGGACAGTTCAAGCCGGCGCTCGCCGAGCTCGCGGTCGAGAAGCTCGCCCCGATCAGCGAGGAGATGGCCCGCCTGATGGCCGACGTGGCTGAGATCGACCGCGTGCTCGGAAAGGGTGCCGAGCGCGCCGCCGAGATCGCGGAGCCGATCCTCGCGAAGACCTACGACATCGTGGGCTTCGTCCGCTCGCGCTAACTCGGGCGGATCAGGTCGATCCGGTCCATGGCGTCGGCCACGATGTCGCCATGGGTCGGGCTGTCCGCGCGGGCGCGCAGGTTCTCGATCCAGAACCGGAAGAGCGGGTCGTAGCCGCGCCGATGCACCGGCTTGTGCATGTCCCGCAGCGCGCCGCGATCGGTCGAGCCGATGAAGCTCGCGTGCTGGAGCACCTGAGCCTCCGACGGCAGCTCGATCGGATCGGGGGAGCGGGCCGCAGCCGGCGCAGTCGTCACGTCGAAGACGGTGAGGATGTCGCTGCTGACCACATCGAGGCGGTCACGCAGGTCATGGATCACCAGCGGCCCGGCCCGCCGGTCCGAGATGTCGTTCATCAGGGCGACGAAGCTCGCGGCGGCGCATTCCTCCAGGATCGGCAGCGGCGTCGAGTAGCCCGCCAGCATGTCGGCATGGCGGCGGCAGAAGGTGATCTCCGCCCCGATGAACTCCTCCACCGTTTCGGAGAGGACGAAGAGCGGCCCGCCGCTGTCGCGCGGCTCCAGCCGCTCCAGGTCGCGCCGGGGCATATCGGTGACAAGTGCGGACACATGGGGCTTGAAGGTCAGGTCCTGCGTACTCGCGAGGCGGCGCATCGCCGCACCGTTGCACAAGACGCGGACCGGAACGCCGTAATCAAGTGTTGCGATCTGATCAAAAAGATCGGCACTTCCCCCTTTGACTACTGCAATATGATCGGCCTCGGGGCGCGTCATCCATGTTGCGAAATCCATCCGTCCCTCAACTTATCTTTTATCAGCGCCATTGTGCGATGCTACAGAGCAAGCTATGACACATACTAAAAGCATGTGGGAGACTGTCGCTTGTCGAAAATTGTTTACTCGCACCGAATTGTGACAGTGCTGCAGCAACTTGTAGTTGATCTTGGCTTGACTGTTGTCGTCTCGGATGAAAACACAGATCTCAAGCTCGATCAGAACGAGCCCACCTTTCGCGAGGCGGCCGATCTCTTGCAACTTGCAATGGAAAAAGAGAGCGAAGGTTCAGCTACAGCGTTTGTTTTTCATCGCAAATCGTAGAATTCGCGTTTTTTGACCACATTTCCGACAAATGCCCTGCGTATCCTCTTGGAAACGCTGGGGGATCGTCATGAGGAAGTCAGACAAGACCGTGGTCGGGCGCCGTGCCGGGATGAGTCTCGCACAGGCCCAACGTTTTGCGAATGCCGCCAATGGCCGGGGGCCGCGTCAGCCTGCACGGCCGACGCCGGGCGAGCCGAACCTGGAGGCGCTGAAGGGCCCGAACCGCCTTGTCGTCTTCGGTCTCACTCTGCTCGCCGGCGGTGCGCTGGCCGCGGGCCTCGTCTTTGCCGACAAGCACGATTTGCTCAACAAGACCCAGCGCCTCATCGCCCAGTACACCGCGCCGGATCAGGTCGAAGCGGAGCCCGTTGAAGAGGAGCTGACCGCCGTCGCCCTGCGCGTGCAGCCGGTTGGCCAGATCTGCTCGGACGACGTCTATGAGGACGTGCGCTCCACCCGCATCGCCTTCGAGGCGGGCAGCCATGAGCTCACCCCGCAGGCCCGTGCGGCCGCGCGCCAGGTGGCGCAGCGGGTGGCAGGCTGCGACATGATCCAGCTCGTCGTGACGGGCCACGCCTCCTCCGACGCGGATGGCCGCATGGTGCATCTGGTGAGCTGGCGGCGGGCCGAGGCGGTGATCAACTCGATTTCCGAAGCCGGCTTCGACACCGGCATGTACCGCGCACAGGGCGTCGGCCTGACCTCCGCCGAACAGGCCGTCAGCGCCGTCACCTTCGACGTCGATCTGTCGGAACTTGAGGCCGCGCGCACCGCGCCCGTCGACGTGCGCCCGACGATGGAGGAAAGCGAATGACCGCGATGGACATCCTCGACCAGCTCATGGCCCCGCAAGTGCCGCTGATCCCGGCGCTGCTGGTCTTCCTCATCCTGCTGGTGCTGGTCGGCCACCGCCGCGGCCGCAAGAAGTCGGCCGAGGTCACGACCACGCTCGATGCCGCCTATCAGACGGAGTTCGTGCGTCTGCGCCGGCGCAACAGCGAGTTGGAACAGCGCCTGTCCCGTGCCAATGGCCGGTTCGAGAAGGAACGGCGTCGCGCGCGCGCCCGCTGAGGCGCGCCGCATTCCCCCAGATCAGCTGAGTTCGGCCGACAGATCCTGCAGCACGTCGAGCAGGCTGTCCACGTTCACCGTCTCCGGGTTCACGTCCTTAGTCGCGAAGTAGCGCAGGAAGATGTTGCGCGTCTCCTCGTCCATCCCTTCGTGCAGACCCATGGTCCACACCGGGAACAGCCGCTCGCGCACATCGGAGCAGGAGATCAGGATCACGTTCGAGTGCCGCGGATCGTTTGCGATCCGGTGATAGGTTGCGCTGACCTCGGCCCGCCCCCCTTCGAGCACCTGCAGGAAATAGGTCCCGCTGTAATGCAGGATGCCGGTGATGCTGTTCATCGCGTTGTTGCGGTGACAGGTCTTGATCAGCTCCCGCAGATCCATCGACATCGAGGGGTTACGCTGACTGTAATATACCAAGCGGGTCAGATTCACAGGTCTTCTCCGGTGCACGTCCTGAGAACCAGAAGTGAGGAAAAGCCCGCTTCAAGTCAAGTCGCGGCCGTTGCCTCTTTCACCTGGATTTGCCCCTTTAAAACCTCACGAAGATTGAAGGCCGCTTCCATCAACTTTCGGGTGTATTCTGTACGCGGGCTGTCGAATATTTCCGCGGTCGGACCCTGCTCCACCACCACGCCGTTCTTCATGACCATCACGTAGTCGCTGAGCGCGCGCACCACGGCGAGGTCGTGGGAGATGAAGATGTAGCTGAGCTCGTTTTCCACCTGCAGGCGGCGCAGAAGCTCGATCACCTGCTTCTGGACGGAGCGGTCGAGGGCGGAGGTCGGCTCGTCGAGCACGATGACGTCGGGCCGCAGGATCACCGCGCGCGCGATCGCGATCCGCTGGCGCTGCCCGCCGGAGAACTCGTGCGGGAAACGGTTGCGGAACGAGGGCTCGAGCCCGACATCGGTGAGCACCTGCGCGACCTGCTTCTCCCGCTCCTTGCGCGGCAGGTCGGGGGCGTGGACGCTCAAGCCCTCCGCGATGATCTCGCCGACCGTCATGCGGGGGCTCAGCGAGCCGTAGGGGTCCTGGAACACCATCTGGAGGTGGCTGCGATAGCGGCGCATCTGCCCCCGGTCGAGCCCGTCGATCCGGTCGCCTTGATAGACCACGGTGCCGTCCGACGGCAGAAGCTGGAGGAGGGCGCGGCCCAGCGTCGATTTGCCGGACCCGGACTCACCGACGACTCCGATGGTCTGGCCCTTCTGGAGCGCGATATCGATGCCATCGACGGCGCGGAACGTCGTGTCCTTGCCGAAGAGGCTCGCGGGCGCACCGAAGGTGACCTCGACATTCTCGCCCTTCAGCAGCACCGGTGCGTTCGCCGGAACCGGCGCCTTCGTGCCCTCGGGCTCGGCGGCGAGCAGCATCTTGGTGTAGTCGGTCCGGGGATTGCCGAAGATCTGGTCGGTTGGCCCCTCCTCCTCCAACAGCCCCTTGCGCATCACGTAGACGCGGTCGGCGAAGGCTTCGACGATGGTCAGGTCGTGGGTGATGAAGAGGATCGACATGCCGATCCGCTCCTGCAGGTCGGCGAGCAGTTGCAGGATCTCCGCCTGGATCGTCACGTCGAGCGCCGTGGTCGGCTCGTCCGCGATCAGGAGATCCGGATCGTTGGCGAGCGCCATGGCGATCATCACGCGCTGCCGCTGCCCGCCGGAGAGCTCATGCGGGTAGGCGCGGATCTTCTCTTCCGGCTTCGGGATCTGCACGAGTTTTAGCAGCTCCAGCGCACGGGCCATCGCCGCCTTGGCACTCAGCCCGCCATGGACCCGCAGAGGTTCGGAGAGCTGGACCCCGATGCGGTAGAGCGGATCGAGGGAGGTCATCGGCTCCTGGAAGATCATGGTGATCTTCTTGCCGCGCAGGGCGTTCAGCTTGCGCGGGCTGAGGCTGAGCAGATCTTGCCCACGGTATCGCACGGCGCCCGCAGCGGTGCCGTTGCCCGCCAACAGGCCCATGGCGGCCATCATGATCTGGCTCTTGCCCGAGCCGGATTCGCCCACCACGGCGACGGTCTCACCCGGTTTGACGTGCATCGAGACACCCCGCACCGCCTCGACCGGCCCATCGGGCGTGTCGAAAGTGACGCGGATGTCGTCGATGTCTAGAACGCGCGTTTCGCTCATGCGCAATCGCCCCGGATAAAGTCCGAGGCCCCCTTTCCTATCGCCGAAGGGAGCGGTCCCGGCCCGGCGGCCGGGACGGTTGCGCCCGTTCTCAGCGGTTGAACTTCCCGGCAATCTCCACCACGCGCCGGCCCAGCGCCCGGGCGGAGGCGAGATCGCTCGCCCGCGGCACCACGTCCGGCCCCTTGTCCACGTCGGACTGCGCGGCTGCGCCGAGGTAGTAGCCCATGCGGTTGAGGTTCTCCGGATCGTCGCCGGGATGGATCTGCTCCGCCCCCGGCTGACCCAGCGAGATCCAGATCATCTGCTGCTGCGCGGCGAGCACGACCATGCGCAGCAGGGTCAGCACCTTGTCGCCGCTGAAGGAGCCGGAGTTGGTGAAGCCCGCGGCCAGCTTGTCCTTCCACGCGGCACTCTGCCACTTCTTGGAGGACGCATCCGCGAACTGCTCGAACGTGCCGGAGACCGAGCCCATATAGGTCGGCGAGCCGAAGATGATTGCGTCCGCGCTGTCCAGCGCCTCCCACGGTCCGCTGTCGGGCGAGGTGAGGTCGTCGGCCTTCAGCACCTCGACCTCGGCGCCCGCATCGCGCGCGCCCTCGGCAACGGCCTCCGCCTGCTTCTCCGTATGCCCGTAACCCGAGTGATAGACGATCGCGACCTTTGCCATGATGTGCTCCTTGCGCTCCGGCGGACCATCCGCCTTCGTTGAGGGAGCTATCGGGGCGCCCGGGTCCTTCAATCGTCATTTCGGAACCAAACTGTCGCGCCATCACCGGTCCTTCGGATCGAGCGCGTCGCGCAGCCCGTCGCCCAGGAAGTTGAGCGCGAAGAGCAGCACGGTCAGCGTAAGCGCCGGCCAGATCAGCATGTGCGGCGCGTTCTGCATGTTCTTCGCGCCTTCGGAGATCAGCACGCCGAGCGAGGTCAGCGGCTCCTGCACGCCGAGGCCGAGGAAGGAGAGGAAGCTTTCGAGCAGGATCACCTTCGGGATCAGCAGGGTCATGTAGATGATCACGGTTCCGAGCGTGTTGGGGATGATGTGCCGCCGCAGGATCGCGCCGTTGCTCACGCCGAGCGACTCGGCCGCCTGCACGAACTCCCGACGGCGCAAGGACAGCGTTTGCCCCCGCACGATCCGTGCCATGTCGAGCCATTCGACACAGCCCACCGCGATGAACATCAGCACCACGTTTCGTCCGAAGAACACGACCAGCAGGATGACGAAGAAGATGAAGGGCAGCGAGTAGAGCACATCGACGATGCGCATCATCACGTTGTCCACCCGCCCTCCGATGAAGCCCGCCGTTGCGCCGTAGAGCACGCCGATCACCAGTGCGACGCCGGAGGCGAGCAGGCCGATCATCAGGGAGATGCGCAAGCTGATCAGGATGCGGCTCAGCAGATCCCGCCCGTTCGCATCCGTACCGAAATAGAAATAGAGCCGGTTCACGTCGGCGGCCATGACGATGCGGTTCTCCGCCTCGTCGATCTCCACCACGCGGGCGTTGGTGAAGAGGTCCGAGCGGTCGAGATAGCGCGTTACCCGCTCGTCCACCTCACGCAGGGAGGTGCCGGTGACGGTCAGCACCTCGCCCTCCAGCGTGATGTCGTCGAGCTGCAGGCGGGCGCGGCGCAGGGCGCTTTCGGCCTCTGGGATGATTTCCTCGGCGCGTGGATAGGCCTCCAGCGAGGCGGGCGCGCGGACATAGGCGGGGTAGACCTCCGCGTAGTGATGCGGCGCGATCGCCGGGCCGATGATCCCGGCGAGGGCCGCGAAGACCAGCACGAAGATGGAGGCCATGGCGGCCCGGTTCCGGCGCAGGCGCAGGAGGGCTGTCTGCCACAGGGAGCGGGAGCGGATCTCCGGCTGGCCCGCAGCGATCTCGGTCACGTCAGTCATAGCGCACCCTCGGGTCCAGCAGGGCGTAGAGCAGGTCCACGATCAGGTTGAAGATCACGACGAAGACCGCGACGATGATCACCGTCCCCATCACCAGCGTGTAGTCGCGGTTCAGCGCGCCCTGCACGAAGTACCGGCCGATGCCGGGAATGCCGAAAATCTGCTCGATCACGATGGAGCCGGTGAGAAGTGCTGCCGCCGCCGGGCCCATATAGCTCACTGCTGGCAGGCTCGCCGCTCTCAGCGCGTGCTTGATCACGATCATCCGTGTCGGCAGGCCGTAGGCCCGCGCCGTGCGCACATGATCAGACCTCAGCGCCTCGATCATCGCGCCGCGGATCAGGCGGGCAACCACGGCTACCTGCGGCAGCGCCAGCGCGATCACCGGCAGCACCATCTGCTGCCAGGAGCCCCAGCCGATGGCGGGCAGCCAGCCGAGCCAGACGGCGAAGATCAGGCTCAGCACCGGCGCCACCACGAAGTTCGGAATGGTGATCCCGAAGGTCGCCGTCGCGATCACCGCATAGTCTACCCATGAGTTCTGCCGCAGCGCCGCGATGGATCCCAGCGTCGCCCCGATGAGCAGCGCGAGCAGCAAGGCCATCCCGCCAAGCTGGATCGAGACCGGCAGCCCGGCGCCCAGGATCTCCTGCACATCGAAGTCGCGATAGACGAAGGACGGCCCCATATCGCCCTGCAGCAGATTGCCGAGATAGCGCGCATATTGCTGCCATAGCGGCAGGTCGAGCCCGAAGGTCGCGTTGAGATTGGCCATCACCGAGGGCTCCAGCGTGCGCTCCTGATCGAAGGGGCCGCCCGGGGCCACGCGCATCATGAAGAACGCGGCGGTGATGATGAAAAACAGAAGCGGTATGGCCCCCAGAAGGCGCCTGATCGCGTAAGCCAGCATGATCGAACTTTCGGCAGGGGTGCCGCCCGACCCGTGCGGGCGGCACCGGTGTCAACTCACTCGGAGATGGACATGAAGCGGGTCGGGTGGACGTTCTGGATATTGTCCTCCCAGCCCACCAGCGCGTCGCTCACCAGCGACCGCGAGGAATAATAGAGCAGCGGGATCTGCGGGTTGTCGGCGAGGAAGATCTCCTCGGCCTGCCCCAGGATTTGCGCGCGCTCCTGCAGATCGGTCGTCTCGCCTGCCTGGTCGAGGAGACCGTCATATTCCGGATTGTCGTAGTTGCCGTAGTTGAAGCCCGGATTGTCCGCGCGGTTCAGGAATAGGAAGTTCTGCGGATCGGAATAGTCGCCGATCCAGCCCGCGCGGGCCACGTCGTGCACCTTCTCGTCGCGCAGCATGGCGTAGTGGGCCGAGGCGTCGCGGACGTTGTAGGTCGTCTCCACGCCGAGGATCGACCACATGTCGGCGATCGCGGTGGCCGCGTTCCGGTGGTTCTCGGACGTGTTGTAGCTGATCTCGATCTCGATGGGGTTGTCGGGGCCGTAGCCCGCCTCCTCCATCAGCGCGATGGCCGCATCCTCGCGGTCGAGCATCGACATGTCGGACCATTCGTAGGACGGCGCGTCGTCGCCCAGGTAGTTGCCGATCCCCGGCGGCACCCAGCTATAGGCGGGCACCATCGTGCCGGAGAAGATCTCTTCCGCGAGGAAGTCGCGGTCGATCACCATGGAGAGGGCCTGACGGATGCGCGGATCGTCGAACGGCTCACGCGCGGAGTTGATGCCGTAGTAGTAGACGCCCAGATACGGCGCGATCCGCACCGCATCGCCATACTCTGCCTCGAGCCGCGGGATATCCTCCGCCGGCAGGTCGGAGCAGGAATGGACCTCGCCCGCTTCCCAGCCGCGCACGCAGGTGGCGCGATCCTCGAAGGGCAGGAACTCGACCCGCTCGATCTCGACGCTGTCGGCGGCGTGGAACTCCTCGTTCTTCGTCAGCACGATCCGGTCGTTGAGCGTGAAGCTCTCCAGCGTGTAAGCGCCGTTGGAGACATGGTTCTCGGGCAGAACGAAGTCGTTGCCATGCTCCTCGACCGAGGCCGGATGCACCGGCAGACCGGTCTGGTGCGTCAGCAGCTCCAGGAAGAACGGCGTCGGGCCTTCCAGCGTGATCTCCAGCGTCTGGTCGTCGATCGCACGGACACCGAGCTCCTCCTTCTCCATCTCGCCGGAGTTGATCGCGGCAGCATTCTGGATCGGGTAGAGAATGTTGGCGTATTTCGCGCCCGTCGCCGGATCCATGATCCGCTGCAGCGAGTAGACGAAATCACCCGCCACGACCGGGTCGCCGTTCGACCAGCGGGCCTCCTCACGCAGGGTGAAGGTCCACACGGTGCCGTCGTCGGAGGTCGCCCACTCCGTCGCCACGCCGGGGATCACGTTCGCCTCGCTGTCGTAGATGACCAGCCCTTCGAACATGTCGCGCAGCAGGTTCGCCTCGACGACGGTGGAGGTCTTGTGCTGATCGAGCGTCTCGGGATCGCCATCGGAGCCGCGGAAATAGGTCTGGGCCGAGGCCGCCGCACCGACCGTCAGCGCGAGCACCGACGTGAGGGCTGCCGTCCGCAGAATCGAACGAGGCATGTTTTATCTCCCTGTGGTTGATTAGCCTGTCTGCAAGGCTGACCTATTCATAAATCCGTTGCAAGATGATCACCGGCTTTCGCACCCCGCGATTGACGCGACGAAACTTGCGTTCGGGCGCGTTGAGGGAGACGCATGCGATGTTTCGCGTGCACCGCCAACGCATTCCAAATCCTTAAAAATTGAGGTATTTCAGCGCCGAGATCGACCGGCGGACCGCGGGCCGTCACGATTCCGGCCGGCAGAGCTTCAAAGCGCTTTCATTGACCCAAAAGAGGCGCCCAAGCGGGCGCCCCTTTCCCATTTTGCGAAAGTCTGCTTGCCCTCAGAGGTGGTAGCCGCCATCGACCGGGATCACCGCACCGCTGACGAAGCCCGCCGCGGGCGAGGCGAGGAAGGCGATGACGCCCGCCACGTCCTCCGGCATCCCGATCCGGCCCAGCGCCGTGTTGCCGCGCAGGTAGTCGCGCGCCTGCGGCATCCGGTCGAAGAGCTCCGCATTGAACTCGTCATCGAGACCGCCGGGCGCCACCGCGTTCACCGTGATCCCACGCCCGCCGAAATGCTTCGCGAGATACGGCGTCAGGCTCTCGATCGCCGCCTTCAGCGGGCCGTAGCTGACCAGCGGGGCGAAGGCGACCTGCGCCGTTCCCGACGAAATCAGCACCACCCGGCCGCCTTCGGCCAGCAGCGGGTCGAGCGCCTGGGTCAGCATGAAGACGCCCTTGTAGTTGGTGGAGTAGACGCGGTCGAGCGCAGCTTCCTCCACCTGCCCGAACATCTGGTCGCCGAGGATCCCGGCATTGTTGACGAGGATGTCGAAGTCCTGCCGACCCCAGTGGCCAAGCTGCCCCTTCACCGTCTCGACAAAATCCGCGATCTCGCCCGTGCCCGACAGGTCGAGTTGCACGGCGGCGGCCTTCCGGCCCAGCGCCTCGATATCCGCGACGGTCTGCGCCGCGTCCTCGGCCCGGGAACGGTAGGTGATGATCACGTCGGCCCCGTCGGCGGCCAGCGCCAGTGCGGTTTCCCGGCCGATATTGCGATTGCCGCCGGTCACCAGCGCGATCTTATTCTCAAGCTTGCTCATCGTCTTTCTCCTCATCTCGGCGCGACTGCCGCGCCGTTGAGGCAGAAGATGGACAATGCACTGGGCGCCGCATATTCTGCCGCACAGCAAGCCTATGATGCGCAGGGAGCAACATGTCCGGCCGTCTCGAAGACAGCGCCCTCTTCGCCCGCGTGGTCGAGCTGGGCTCCCTCCGGGCGGCGGCGCTCGAGGCCGGGGTCGAACCCTCCTCCATCTCCCGCCGCATGACCGCGCTGGAGACGCGGCTGGGCGCAAAGCTCCTCGACCGTTCCGGCGCACGCACCCGGCCGACGGAGGCGGGCCAGCGCTATCACGCGGCGATGCGCGGGCTGATGGGTCAGATCGAGGCGGTGGAGAGCGAGATCTCCGGCGAGACGCTGCGCCCCAGCGGCCGCCTGCGCGTGGCCGCCAGCATTGATTTCGGGCAGGCCCATGTCGCGCCGTGGCTGCTCGACTTCGCGCGGGAGCATCCGGAGGTCACGCCGGAACTGCTGCTCGACAGCCGCTCCGTCGACCTCGTGCGCGACGACATTGACGTCGCCGTCCGCGTCGCCCGTCCGCCCGACAGCGCGCTGATGGCGCGCAAGCTCGCGGACGTGCCGCGCGCCCTCTTCGCCGCCCCCTCCTGGCTCGAAAAGAACCCGATCGAAACCGTCGCCGACCTCGCCCACAAGACACAGGTCTTCTTCCACCCCGAGCATCGCTTGCGGCCGCTGGAGATCACCGACCCGGACGGCAAGCTCCATCGCCTCCCACGCGGTCCCGGCGTCTCGATCAACGCCATCGCCTCGATCGTGGAGGCGGTGAAGGCTGGGTTCGGCCTGACTGCTGGCCCACTCTGGTCGTTCCACAGCGCGCTGGAGGCCGGCGAGGTCGTGCAGGTGCTGCCCGATCACACGCTGCCGGTGCCGCCGCTGATGGCCCTCTGGCGCCCGGCGGTCGTGCAACCGGCGGTCATCCGCGCCTTCGTCACACACATCGCCGCCCGTGCGCGGGAGGTGCCGGGCCTCACGCGCTGAGGCCCCGCTCTCTCTTCTTCAAGTATCCTCGCCGAAGGCGCACGGCCGCGCCCTCAGGACAGGCACCATTTCAGGATCGCCTTCTGGGCGTGCACACGGTTCTCCGCCTCGTCGAAGATGACCGACTGTGGCCCGTCCATGACCGCATCCGTGACTTCCTCACCGCGATGCGCCGGCAGGCAGTGCATGAAGAGCGCCTGCTCCCCCGCCGCCGCCATCAGCGCCTCGTTGACCTGATAGGGCTTGAGGAGGTTGTGCCGCCGGTCCCGCGCGCTGGCGTCGTCGTGCATGGAGAGCCACGTGTCCGCGACCACGAGATCGGCACCCTCCACGGCCTTCACCGGATCGCGCTCGATCCGCACGTCGGCTCCTTTAGAGCTGGCGAAATCCATCGCCTCCGCCTCCGGGTCCAGCACCTCCGGCCCGCTGAAAGTGAGGTCGAAGCCGAACTGCCCGGCCGCATGCAGGAACGACGCGCAGACATTGTTGCCGTCCCCGGTCCAGACCACGCGCTTGCCCGCGATCGGGCCCTTGTGCTCCTCAAAGGTCAGGACGTCGGCCATGATCTGGCAGGGATGCGTGCGGTCGGTCAGCCCGTTGATCACCGGAACGCTCGCGTGCTCGGCCAGCTCCAGCAGCGTCTCCTCCGCGAAGGTGCGGATCATGATGAGGTCGACATAGCGGCTCAGCACCCGCGCGGTGTCCGCGATGCTCTCCCCATGGCCGAGCTGCATCTCGGCCCCGGTCAGCACCATGGTCTGCCCGCCCATCTGGCGTACGCCGAGGTCGAAGGACGTGCGCGTGCGCGTCGACGGCTTCTCGAAGATCAGCGCGACCATCCGGTCCTTCAGCGGCTGTTCCGCATCCGGTGCGCCCTTCGGCTGCCCGGCGCGCGCGTCCTTTACCGCGCGCGCATCGTCGATGAGATCACGAAGAACGGGGGCATCGACCTTGTTCAGGTCCAGGAAGTGTTTCATGTCGGAGATCCCTTTCCGGGAGATGTCGTGGGGGCGGAGCGCGCTGGCTCCGCCCGGCAGGATCAGGCGGCCGCGCCCTTGGCGACGGCGCCCGCGGCGGCATCGAGACGTCGCAGCGCCTCGTCCACCTCGGCATCGGTCAGGTTGAGCGGCGGCAGGATGCGGATCACGTTGTCCCCGCCGGGGATGACCAGCACGCCTGCATCGTAGCCCGCATTCACCACGTCCATGTTCGGCACCCGGCACTTCAGGCCCAGCATCAGGCCGGAGCCCCGCACCAACTCGAACACGTCCGGATGCGAGGCAACCAGGCCCTCCAGCCCCTGCCGCAGACGGCCCGAGATGGCGGAGACGCGGTCGAGGAACCCGTCCTCGGTCACCACCTCCATCACCGCACAGCCGACGGCACAGGCGAGCGGGTTGCCGCCATAGGTCGTCCCGTGGGTACCCGCCGTCATGCCGGACGCCGCCTCTTCGGTCGCAAGACACGCGCCCAGCGGGAAGCCCCCGCCGATGCCCTTGGCCACCGCCATGATGTCGGGCGCGGCCCCGGACCACTCATGGGCGAAGAGCTTGCCGGTCCGGCCCATGCCGCACTGGATCTCGTCATAGATCAAGAGGATGCCGTGCTCGTCGCAGAGATCGCGCAGGCCCTTCAGGCAAGGATCAGGCACAGGCACGATGCCGCCCTCGCCCTGCACCGGCTCGATCAGGATCGCCGCCGTCCGCTCGCTGATCGCGGCATTCAGCGCATCGTGATCGCCGAAGGGCAGATGGACGAAGCCCGGCAGCAGCGGGCCGAAGCCATTCGTCAGCTTCTCCGACCCCGCGGCCGAGATCATGCCGAGCGTCCGCCCGTGGAAGGAGCCGGAGAACGTGATGATCTCGTCGCGCCCGGTCCCTTTCACCGCATGGTACTTGCGCGCCATCTTCACCGCGGCCTCGGTCGCCTCGGTGCCCGAGTTGGTGAAGAAGACGGAGTCGGCGAAGGTGTTCTCCACCAGCATCTCCGCCAGCCGCTTCTGGTTCGGGATCTCGTAGAGATTGGACGTGTGCCACAGTCGTCGGCCCTGCTCCTCCAGCGCGGCGACAAGACGGGGATGCGCGTGGCCCAGCAGGGAGACGGCGATGCCGGCCCCCATGTCGAGGTAGCGCGTACCGTCTTCGGTCATCAGCCAGGGGCCCTCGCCCTTCTCGAAAGAGAGCGGTGCCCGCGCATAGGTCGGCAGGACGGGCGTGATCACTGTGGTCACTCCTGAAAGGCTGCGATGAATGGGATTTCGGCGCCCGCGCAGCCGGATCGGGCGCCGAAACCCCGCTTATCCGGGGCACCTGCCGCCAAGTCAACGAAAAGGCTCGACCGCGGCCTTCATCTTTCTCCAAATACGCAAGGGCGCGCCGATTGCCATGTGCGCCTCCGGCGGGCGTATTTCGGGAAAGATGAAAGAGGTCAGGCTCTTCACTGCGGGACCGGATTTCGCGGAGGATGCGGCGGTGCTCGCCCTGCTGCGCGAGGCCTTCGCGAGCATGCAGGGGCGGATCGATCCGCCGTCTTCCCTGCACCGACTCGATCCGGAGGGACTGGCGGCGAAGCGACGGGCCGAGCGGCTGATCCTCGCGCGTGATGCAGACGGCATCGTCGGCTGCATCTTCCTCGCGCACCAGTCGGATCACGCCTATGCGAGCAAGCTCGCCGTGGCGCCGGCACGTCAGCGTCAGGGGATCGCGCGAGCCCTTCTGGCCGAGGCCGAGGGGCAGGCGGACCGCCCGGTCCTGCGGCTGCAAAGCCGGGTGGAGTTGGTGGAGAACCACGCCCTCTTTCTCCGCTGCGGCTTTCGCGAGGTCGCGCGCACCGCCCATGCGGGCTACGACCGGCCGACCTCGATCACCTTCGAGAAGACAGTTCGGGCCATCCCCGATTGATCCCTCCGCCCGCACCCCTCAGGGTGCGGCGCGAGAAGGAGCCCCCGATGCCGAACCGTCCCTACGCCGCCCTGATGATGCTGATCGCCGCCGCGTGCATGGGTACCGCGTCGCTGGTGGCGAAGCTGCTGGGGACCTCGGGCATGCACGCCTTCCAGGTCAGCGGCGGGCGCTTCCTGTTCGCGCTGATCGCGCTGGGGATCGCGGCGGCAATCCTGCGGCCGCGGATCGCGCGGCCGAACCTGCCGCTGCACGCGCTGAGGGTGCTGCTCGGCTGGTCCGGCGTGACCTGCCTCTTCTTCGCGATCGCCCGGATGCCGATGGCGGATGCGACGGCGATCACCTTCCTCAACCCGGTGATCGCGATGCTGCTGGCGATCCCGCTGCTCGGCGAGCGGCCGGGGGTCTGGCGCTGGGGCGCCGCGGTCGCCGCCCTGATCGGCGCGCTTCTCCTGATCCGGCCCGGCATGGGCGCGGTGCAGCCGGCCGCCCTCATCGCTCTTGCCGCGGCCCTCTTCATGGGTGGGGAGGTCATCGCGATCAAGCGCCTGACCCGCCGCGAAGCGCCTTTCCAGATCCTGATCGTCAACAATATCATCGGCTGCACGCTCGCCCTCTCCACCGCCGCGACCGTCTGGATCTGGCCAAGCCTCACGCAATGGCTGCTGATGGCTGCGACCGGCCTGAGCGTGGTCGCCGCACAGGTCTGCTTCCTCCAGGCGATGCGCGCGGCGGAGGCGAGCTTCGCGATGCCGTTCTTCTACGCCACCCTGATCTTCGCCGCCCTCTGGGACCTCGCGCTGTTCGGCGTGATCCCCGACACGCTGTCGCTGGCCGGATCGGCGGTCATCATCGCGGCGGCCTGCATCCTCGCCTGGCGCGAGAGCCGCCCGCTCAGCCCCGCGCGTGCGCCATGATCGCCTGCGCCTCGGCCGGGGAGAAGGCGCGGCTCTCGCCCGCCATCACCACGCGGGTATAGAGGTCGCGCCACGCATCCTCGCGCATCAGCTCAGCGAAGCGAGTGCTGCGCCAGGTCACCGCGCGCTCCCGCAATGCGGCGAGCTCCGGATCCGCGATCCAGTCCTCGAGCTCCGGCGTGCCATGGGCGAGGATCGAGGCATCCTCTACCTGGTTGAAGTTCCGCTCCACCCAGTAGCCCGCATCCGCCGGATTGCCTTGCCGGTTGGGCCTGCCCCGCGCCGCCTTGACCACGAAGCTCTCCGCATCGCCGAGCGCATAGTGGTTAAGCTGCACCAGCCCGTAGGCGGACCGCGTGAAATCCGTGAAAACGCCCTTCTCCACGAAGCGCTCCGGCAGGCGCGCGCCGTTGCTGTCCACCCAGACCGGCGCGCCCGCCGGCTCCAGCGGCCGATGGACGCCGGGCCGCGCATAGGTTCCGCGCCGCCACAGCGTCTTGATCATCGCGCAGCGCCAGGGCCAGTGCAGCGGGTTCGGCGCACAGCGGATGAAGCGGTCGGTGACGGGCCGATCCTCCCACTCCGTCAGGCCGGAGGACCCGAACATCCGCCAGGTCAGCGCCCAGCAATCGGCCTCGGCCTGACCGGCGAGCCAGGCCAGGTCCCGCCCGCGCAGATTGACGTACTCGTCCACATCGATGCAGATCACCCAGTCGGCGACGGCCATCAGCGGATGCTCCGCCGCCTCGCGCAGCGCGCGCCATTGCGGCCCGCGCGCTCCGTCCCGGCCCCGCAGATGCTCCACCACCCCCATCGCTGCGAGCCGATCGAGCATCGCATCGGTCCCGTCGGAGCAATCGTTGGAGAAGGCGAGCACATCCGTCACGCCCAGCGCCCGGTGATGCGC
Organism: Pontivivens ytuae; assembly: GCF_015679265.1. Taxonomy (NCBI): domain Bacteria; kingdom Pseudomonadati; phylum Pseudomonadota; class Alphaproteobacteria; order Rhodobacterales; family Paracoccaceae; genus Pontivivens; species Pontivivens ytuae. The sequence goes on along the minus strand of NZ_CP064942.1, from coordinate 2,582,338 downwards.
GAGCCAATGGAGCAGGCCCACGCCCTCATCCTTCACACACAGGATAGCGAGGACTCTCATGCCTTCATCTTTCCCCAAATACGCAAGCTCACCGCCGCAACGCTCCCCTGAGGCCCGACAGGCTCACACCCCCGCTGGCAATCGCCGCCAGACCGTAAAGCACTGCCCCGCCGCCGACGAGCAGCAGCAGCGCGAGGTAGCGCAGCCCGCCCACCTCGAACCAGTCGGCGGCGAGCGTGGCGAAGGCGAAGAGGCCCGCCCCCATCACCAGCGTGGCGCCGAGGATCCGCGGCAGCGCCCGCGTCAGCCGCGCATCCATCCGCGCCGCATCGCCGAACTGCGCGGCCGACCGCCAGAGCAGCGCGAAGTTGACCCAGGCCGCAAGCGTCGTCCCCCAGGCGGCGGCCGTGAAGCCGACGACCCAGGCACCGCCCACCGCCACCACGACGTTCACCACCATCGCGACGACGGCGAAGCGGAAGGGAGTGCGCGTATCCTCCCGTGCGAAGAAGACCGGGGAGAGCACCTTGATCAGGACGAAGGCCGGCAGCCCCGCGCCATATATAGCCACCGCCTGCGCCGTCGCCACGGCGTCGCTTGCGGAGAACTCGCCGCGCTCGAACAGCACGCTGACCAGCGGCCCCGGCACGATCATCAGCGCCACCGCCGCGGGCAGTGCAAGCGCCAGCGCGAACTCCGCCGCGCGATTGACCGCGTCGCGCCCGCCCGCATCGTCCCCGGCGCCCAGGCGGCGGGACAGGTCCGGCAGCAGCACCACGCCAATAGCGATCCCGACCACACCCAGCGGCAGCTGGTAGAGCCGATCGGCATAGTTCAGCCACGCCACCGCCCCGTCGAAGAAGCTCGCGACCTGCCGGCCCACCAGCAGGTTGATCTGCATCACCCCGCCCGCCAGCGCCGCCGGAAAGGCGACGACCGCCAGCCGCTTCAGCTCCGGCGTGAGGCGCGGCCGGTGGGGCACGACCAGGTAGCCCGCGCGCCGCGCCGCCTCCCACACCAGCGCCATCTGCGCGATGCCCGCAAGCGGCACGCCCCAAGTCAGCGCCGTCCCGATATCGATCCCCGCAGCCCGCCCGCCGAGCATCGCGGCGACGAGGATGATGTTGAGCAGCACCGGTGCCGCCGCCGCCGCCACGAAATGCCCTGTTGCGTTCAGGACGCCGGACAGCAGGGCGGCCAGCGAGATGAACAGGATGTAGGGAAAGACGATCCGCCCCATGTCGACGGCCAGATCGAAGCGCGCATCATCCGCGAATCCCGCCGCCATCAGGAGCACCAGCCCCGGCATGGCGAGCTGTGCGACCAGCGTGAACACGATCAGCAGCCCCGCAAGGCCCGAGAACGCATCACGCGCAAAGGCCAGCGCCCCCTCTCCCCGCTCCAGCTTCTTGGAGAACATCGGGACGAACGCGGTGTTGAACGCCCCCTCGGCAAAGAACCGGCGGAACATGTTGGGCAGCGAGAACGCGACGAGGAACGCCTCCGCCACCGGCCCCGCGCCGAGGAAGGCCGCAATCAGAATGTCCCGCGCAAAGCCCAGAACACGGCTCGCCAGCGTCCATCCCCCGACGGTGAGAAAGGCGGAAAGCAGTCGGATCGGTCGCATCATTCTCCCCGTAATCGCCCCTCCTTACGCGGGAATGAAGGGGCCGTCACGGGGAAGCGGGCCACTCTCGGCCCGCCATGTCGTCGCCGCTACAGAATGAAGTCGTCCTCCATCAGCGCGCCGGTGAACCTGTCGAGAAAGACCAGGTTGTCAGCGAGCCCGCCAAATTCGGCGGGACCGGCCGAGATGAAAATCTCCGTACCGCCGTCCCGCTGCGTGATAGCGAAGCCGTCAAGCTCACGTCCCAGTTCCGACAGGTCGATCAGGTCTTCGCCTTGAGTGAAGTCGGTGATCGTATCGCGGCCCGCACTACGGCCGAAGATGAACTGGTCAGCGCCCGCGCCGCCGGTCAGCAGATCATTGCCTGAATTGTTGCTGAAGATCTGGCCGCCGCCGGAGCCGAAGAGCACATCGTTCCCGTCCCCGCCATCCAACGTGTCGTTGCCGGTGCCGGCAAGGATCGTGTCGTTGCCCGCACCGCCCTCCACAAGCTTGCTGCCGCCGAGCCGCGTGCCCAGATCGTCCACACCTTCGATATAGTCGTCACCCGCACCGGCCAGAACGGTGTGCTGTCTGCCGTCGAGAAAGACGCGGTCATCGCCCTCGCCGGCATCGACGAAAGCCCGGAACGCTTCGTCGACGAGAGTGATCTCGTCGTTGCCGCTGCCCGCGAGGATCGTGTCCGACCCCGTACCCTCCCCGCCATCTATTGTGTCATTGCCACTGCCGCCAATCAGCGTGTCGTCACCACGCCCACCCCGCAGAACATCATCGCCGCTGCCGCCATCCAGAAAATCCGCGCGCTCCGAGCCCGCCAGAAAATCGTCTCCGCCCAGCCCTTCCAGCCGCGCGGCCGCCTCTCCGGCAATGATTGCATTCCGCCCACTCGTGCCAATGGCGTTCTCTACGTTGGCGATGGTCTCCACGACCCCGTTGGCGAAGGTCGCCTGTCCCAGCTGGCTACCACCATCACCGAACGGATCACTCTGCCCCAACACGATGTCCACGTCCGCGCCGGTATAAGAGAAATCGACCGTGTCGATCCCGGCGCCGCCGTCGAAGCTGTCGATGCCCAGATCGCCGATCAGCGTGTCGTTCCCCGCAAGACCGGAGAGCACGTTGTCGCCCTCCGTCCCACGGATCAGGTTGTCGCCGCGCGAGCCGATGGCGTTCTCGAAATTCGTGATCCGCTCCAGCACGCCGTTGGCGAAGAGGGCGCGGCCCGTCTCGAGGTTGATGATGAGATCGGCGGGCGTGTAGTCGTAGCTGATCGTGTCGGTCCCCGCGCCGCCATCCATGGTGTCGATGCCGAGATCACCGATAATGGTGTCGTCGCCACCGAGGCCGATGATCCGCTCGCCCTCCTCGTCGCCCTTCAGCGCATCGTTGCCGTCGGTTCCTCTCAGAACGATCTGCATGGCCTACCTCTCCAATACCGCACCGGCCCCGGCCGAAGGACCGGAGCCAATGCATCTGTTCGCAGCCTGTCAGAGGAGGAAGTCGTCCTCGGTCAGTGTATCGGTGAAACCTGCGAGTACGATCAGGGAACCGGGATCCCCCGGATCGGCCTCTTCCAACAGGATTTCCGTGCGGTCGGCGAATATCTGGATATCGAGATCGTCGAAGCTTTCGTTAAACGCTGTCAGATCAATGAGATCCTCCCCCTGGGTGAAGTCGGTGATCGTGTCCCGGCCCGCATCATTGCGGAACCGGAAGGTGTCAGACCCGGCCCCTCCGGTCATCACGTCGTCTCCGGTGCCGAAATCCAGATCGTCAAACTCCGTGCTGTCGGCGATCACGTCGTTGCCATCACCGCCGATCATCGTGTCATCTCCGGCGGAGCCGTTCATGAAGTCATTGCCGGCGCCACCGTCGAAGAAGTCATCGGTCGGTCCCTCGGTCTGACCATCGACGCCAAAGAAGCGGTCGTCGCCATCCTCGCCGAACGCGCGGGTCGTGAGTTCGCCAGACGTGAAAATGACGTCGTCACCTGAGCCGCCGAAGATGATACCGCCGGCATCCGCTTCTTCTCCGCTCGAGATGGTATCGTTGCCCGACCCGCCTTCGATCGTATCGGCACCGCCGAACCCGTCGATGACATCGTTGCCGCTGCCGCCGAGCAGAACATCCGCGCGGAAGGAACCGTTGAGGACATCGTTGCCGCCCAGACCCTCCAGCCGTGCGGCGGCATTGCTGGCTGTGATCACGTTGGATCCGTTCGTCCCGATCACGTTCTCAACGTTCACGATCGACTCGAAGACACCGTTGGCGAAGGTCGCGCCCGTAGGCCCATCCCCGTCCGACGCATTCAAATTGATATCCACGTCCGCCGACGTATAGGAGAAGTCGACCGTGTCGATCCCCGCGCCGCCATCGAAGCTGTCGATGCCGAGGCCGCCGATCAGGGTGTCGTTGCCCTCGTTGCCGTAGAGCACGTTGTCGTCGTCGCTGCCGGTGATGAGGTTGTCGCCGGTCGAGCCCACCACGTTCTCGAAGCTGAAGATCCGCTCGAGCACGCCGTTGAAGAACAGCGCGCGGCCGGTCTCCAGATTGATGTCGACATCGGCGCCCGTGTAGTCGAAGTCGATCGTGTCGACGCCGGCCCCGCCGCTCATCGTGTCGACGCCCAGCCCGCCGGAGATCGTGTCATCTCCGCCAAGCCCGATGATGCGCTCCGGGGCGCTGCCGCCGAACAGGCGGTCAGGACCCTCGGTCCCCTCCAGAACAACTTCCATAACGAATGCTCCCATACACGTTAAACGTGTGCGCAAGGTATCATGGAGCACCGATTGCATTTTCGGAATTAAGCTAGACTTTTCAGTGTATTGTCCGCATTTGTCATGCGGATTTCAGCGTGTGAAATGACGTGCCGCGAGACTTGATCGGAAGCCCCTGAATACACGCTATGCGTGTTCTTCCGCGCGGATCCCGTTGAGGATGATGTCGAGATGCGCGCCCAGGAACTCTTCCTTGTCGATCGGGGCGAAGCGGTTGAAGGTCATGCGGTAGATGGAGAGGAACACCGCCGGTGCGATCACCAGCTCCGGCGTCTCGATTGCGGGACTGGGGCGCAGATCACCTCGTGCTACGCCGCGCCTCAGGACGCCCTGCATCAAGGCGCGGCCCTGGGTGAAGGCGACCTTGTGGTAGGTCTCCAGAAGCTCCGGAAAACGCCCGCCCTCCGCGATCAGGAGGCGCATGATCGACATCAGTTCCGTGTCGATGAAGTGGTCGTAGGCAAGCCCCAGGATCAGCCGCAGCGCCTCCTCCGTCGTACCGTCGGCAAGCTCCACCGCTTCGGAGGCTTCGCGGATCGTGCGGGTGATCGTGTTCTCGATCACCTCGGTGAACAGCGCCTCCTTGTTGTCGAAGTAGAGGTAGATCGTGGGTTTCGAGATCCCGGCCCGCTCCGCAATCGCGTCGAGCCGCGCGCCTTCGTAGCCCATCTCGGCGAACTCGCTGAGGGCAGCGGACAGGATCTGGGCCATCCGATCTTCTTTCGGCAATCGGCGGGGGGCTGGGGTTGCTTTGCTCACATCTCCTTCCTAACTTACTGACCGGTCAGTAAGCAAGAGGTGCACCGATGACCGAGACCGCCGACGCAACGCGCCCCGGCCTGCCTCTCGAGGTAGTCGAGCGCGACGAGGGGGGTGCGCGGCCCGCGCGCCGGCGCCGCCGTCTGATCTTTCGCGCGGTCTTCCTCGTGCCCTTCGTCATGATCCTGCTGTCCATCGGCGGCATCGTCGGCCTCTACTACCAGCCGCCCAGCCTGCAGCGCTTCTTCGAGGCGACGGGGCTGCAGCCCGGCGGCGGCACCTCGCACCCCATCGCCCTGCCCCCCGATGTGGAACTGCCCGAGGACATGGCGCAGACGCTGCAGCCTACCGATGTTGTGGGCCTCGCGCGCCTGATGCCGGAGGGCGACAAGACCATCGTCGCCCCACCCTTCGGCGCAGGGGACGCACGGCTCGCCGAACTGCTGGTGAGCGAGGGCGATACGGTCGTGCGCGGCGACCGGCTCGCGATCCTCGACAATCTCGACGTGCTGGAAAGCGCCGTGCTTTCCGCGGAGGCCGACCTCGCCGTGCGCGAGGCTACGCTGATCCAGACCCGCCAGTCCGTCGCAACCTCCATCGAGGAGGCGCGCGCCGATGTGGAGCGGGCCGAGGCCGCCTCGGAGGTGGCGGAGATCGAGCTGCAGCGCACGACCTCCCTGCGCGATCGCGGCGTGTCCACCCAGGCATCCTTCGACCAGGCGCAGGCCACCGCGCGGGAGGCGGATCGGGAGCTTGCCCGCACCCGCGCCACCCTCTCGCGCTACGAGACCGACAATATCGACGAGCAGCCCGACGTGCTGGTCGCCCAGCGCAACGTGGATGCAGCCGAGGCCGACCTCGCCCGCGCGCGCCGGGACCTGTCGCAAGGCGTGGTTGTCGCGCCCATCGACGGCACGATCCTCGACATCTTCCTCCAGCCCGGGGAGCGGCCGGACAGTGAGGGCATCCTGGAAATGGGCAACACCGCGCAGATGATGGCCGAGATCGAGGTCTTCCAGTCGCAGATCCGCGGCGTCGATGCAGGCCAGGCGGTCGAGCTGGTCGCCGACGCTCTGGGCGAGACGCTCTACGGCACGGTGGAGCGGATCGGGCTCACGGTCGGGCGGCAGGACGTCGTCTCCGACGACACGGCGGCCAATACCGATGCGCGCGTGATCGACGTGCTCGTCCGGCTCGACACGGCGAGCTCCATCATCGCCTCGCGCTTCACGGATCTCGAAGTCATCGCCCGGATCGACACGAGGACCGCGCAGTGATCGCGCTTCTCACCCGCCTGATCGGGCGGCTGCCGGTCGGCTGGCTGCAGCTCACCCATTCCAAGGGGCGGCTCTTCGCGGCGCTTGCCGGGGTCGCCTTCGCCGATGTGCTGGTGCTGGTGCAGCTCGGGATCCTCGGCGCGCTCAACAGCACGATCATCCAAGGCTACGAGATGTTCGAGGCGGACATCATGATTTCCGCCAACGATGCCAACACGATGACCGAGGGCAGCAACGTGCCGCGCCAGTACCTGTTCGAGGCGCTTGCCGATCCGGACGTGGTGGACGGCACGACCCTCTTCATCGGATTCCGCGACTGGCTCCACAACAACAACGACCGCTCGCTGCAGGTCTTCGGCGTGGATACGGAGAAGTCGGGCTTCCTGCGGCCCGACCTCGCCGCCCAGATCGCACCGCTGCGCCTTGCGGACTACGCGATCCTCGACCGGATGACGCGCGGTTTCACGGCGGAGGAAGCCGCCGCGGTCCGCCCCCAGACCCCGATGATCTTCGAGTTGGAGGGCCGGACGGTCACCGTTGTCGACACGTTCGAGGGCGGCGTGGGCTTCGCCGCGGACGGCTACATGTTCGCCTCCGACCAGACCTTCCTGCGGCTCTTTCCCAACCGCAGCACGGGCGCACCGAACCATGTCCTGCTGCGCACCGCCCGCGGCGCGGATGCGGAGGCCGTCGCCGCCCGCCTGCAGGAGCGGATCGGCGACCAGATGCGCGTGCGCACGTTCGACGCGGCAGCGCAGGAGGATCTGAGCTACCAGACCACCGAGCGGCCCACCGGCATCATCTTCGGCTTCGGCGTCGTGATCGGCATCATGGTGGGGATCGTCATCGTCTACCAGGTGCTGGCGACGGATGTGGCCGACCACCTCAAGGAATACGCGACCTTCAAGGCGATGGGCTACTCGCAGGGCTTCTTCCTAGGCATCGTGCTGGAGGAGGCGCTGGTCCTCGCCGTGCTCGGCTTCATTCCCGGGGTGGTGATCGCCCTCCTCCTCTATGCGGGGATGGAGGCGATGACGGCGCTGCCGATGTCGCTGACCATCACCACCGCGGTCGCGGTGCTGATCGGGACAATCGTGGCCTGCGCGCTGTCGGGTGCGGTGGCGACGCGGCGCCTCGCCTCGGCCGATCCGGCGGACCTGTTCTGATATGAACATCTCGAACGCCCCTGCCCCGATCGACGTGCGCAACCTGAACCACTGGTTCGGCGCGGGCGACGCGCGCAAGCAGGCGATCTTCGACGTGAATGTCAGCATCGCGCGCGGCAGCCTTACGATCCTGATGGGACCCTCGGGCTCCGGCAAGACGACGGTGCTCACGTTGATGGGCTGCCTGCGCGACGTGCAGGACGGCTCGGTCAGTCTCCTGGGCTCCGAGCTTAACGGCGCAGGCGAGAAGCAGCAGGTCCAGCTCCGCCGCCGCCTCGGCTTCATCTTCCAGGCGCACAACCTGCATGACAGCCTGACCGCGCGGCAGAACGTGCTGATGGGCCTGCAGGTCCATGGCCGCGCCCGCGATCAGGCGTTGGAGAACGAGGCGGCGCGCCATGTGCTGGAGCTCGTGGGCCTCGGCGACCGGGTGGACTACCTGCCCGCCAACCTCTCCGGCGGGCAGAAGCAGCGCGTGGCGGTGGCCCGCGCCCTCGTCGGCAATCCCGAGATCGTCTTCGCCGACGAGCCCACAGCCGCCCTCGACAAGGAAAGCGGGCGCAACGTGGTGGAGATGCTGAAGGCCCTGGGTCGCGAGCGGGGCACCACGACCGTCATGGTCACGCACGACAACCGCATCCTGGAGCTCGCCGACCGGATCATCACGCTGGAGGACGGGCGCATCGTCTCCGACAAGTGAGCCCGCTCAGCGCGTTCCCTCCGGCCGCCGCATGACCGCATCGCGCAGCGCCCGCTCCACCTGCCGGCGCTTGCTTTCGGAGGTGAGCTTCATCCCGAACAGGTCCTTCACGTAGAACGTGTCCACCGCCTGCTCGCCATAGGTCGCAATGATGGCGGAGAAGATGTTGACGTTCGACGCCGCCAGAGCCCGCGTGAGGTCGTGCAACAGTCCCGGCCGGTCGCGCGTGTCGACCTCCACGATGGTGAAGAGGTCCGAGCCCTGGTTGTCGAAGCGGATGCGGGTCGGAACGATGAAGTCCTTTTCCCGCCGCTTGATCTTGTCCTTGGGATCGAGGGCGGCGCGCGCCACGACCTCGCCCATCAGGGTGCGCATCACCGTGTCCCGCAGCCGCTTCAGTCGCGCCTTCTCGTAGGGCGTCTCGTCCGCGTCCTGGATCCAGAAGACCGAGATCGCGTAGCCGTCCGAGGTGGTGTAGGTCCGCGCGTCGAGCACGTTGGCGCCCACCAGCGCCAGCGCGCCCGCGAGCCGGGCGAAGACGCCCGGATGGTCTGCGTTCACGAAGGTCACGCGGGTCGCGTCCCGCTCCGGATCCTCCACGAAATCGCTTTCTACCCGGTCATCGTCTACCGCCGGGATCATCCGGGCCACACACACCTGCGTCGCAGTGGAGAGCCCCAGCCAGTAGGGCGTGTAGTGACGCTCGAGCTCGGCCTGCATCTGCTCCGCCGGCATGTCGGACAGCGCCTCGGCAAGGGCCGCCTTCGCGTCCTCCTCCCGCTGGTCGCGGGTCGGGCTTTCGAGGCCGTCGGTCAGGTAGTCGGCGGTGTAGGAATAGAGCTGGCGCAGCAGCGTCGCCTTCCAGTTGTTCCACGTGTTCGGCCCCACCCCGCGAATGTCGCAGACTGTGAGGACTAGCAGAAGCCTGAGCCGCTCCATGCTCGCCACGGTCTTGGCGAAGTCGCTGACCGTGCGCGGGTCGGAAATGTCGCGCTTCTGCGCCGTGTCGCTCATCAGGAGGTGGTGGCGCACCAGCCAGACCACGAGCTCCGTATCCGCCTCGTCCAGCCCGAGCCGCGGGCAGATCTCCGCCGCCATCTCGGCACCGAGTTCCGAGTGATCCTCCGACCGGCCCTTGCCGATGTCGTGGAGCAGCATGGCGACGTAGAGCGCGCGGCGATTGATGTCCTTCGCCATGATCTCGGTGGCGTAAGGCAGCTCGTCCTCCAGCTCCCCGCGCTCGATCTTCGACATGACGGAGATGCAGGTGATCGTGTGCTCGTCCACCGTGTAGTGGTGGTACATGTTGAACTGCATCATCGCGACGATGCGCCCGAATTCCGGCAGGAAGGCCCCCAGCACGCCGGTCTCGTTCATCCGCCGCAGGCCCCGCTCCGGGTTGCGGTTGCCCACCAGCAGATGGAGGAAGATCCGGTTGGCGCGTTCGTCACCGCGGATCTGCTCCAGGAGGTCGAGATTGGCGGTGGCGAGCCGCAGCGCGTCGGGATGGATCAGCGCCCCGGTCTCCACCCCCACCTGGAAGAGCCGCAGCAGGTTCACCGGATCGGCGAGAAACGCATCCGGATCCTCCACCGTCAGCCGCCCGTCTGCGAGCGCGAAGCCATCGGGCGTCCGATCTCGGGAAAAGAGCCCGCCGATCGCCCGGCTCAGCGACGGGCGCTGCTTGATATGCGTCGCCTCCAGCGCGACGAGGAAGATCCGGCTGAGCTCCCCGACCGAACGGGCGTGCAGGAAATAGACCTGCATGAACCGCTCCACCCCGCGCTGGCCGTCCGCATCCTCGAACCCCATCGCGCGGGCCACCTCGACCTGCATGTCGAAGCCGAGCTGCTCCGTCGCGCGCCCGGCGGCGAGGTGCAGGTGGCAGCGCACCGACCACAGAAAGCTCTCGGCCGCGGAGAAGATCGCGTACTCGTCTTCTGAGAACACGCCCTTGTCCACCAGCGTGCGGATGCTGTCGACGTTGTAGAGGTACTTTTCGATCCAGTAGAGCGCCTGCAGATCGCGCAGCCCGCCCTTCGATTCCTTGACGTTGGGCTCGACGAGGTAGCGCGACCCGCCGTTCTTCTCGTGCCGCGTCTCGCGCTCGGCGAGCTTCGCCTCCACGAAGGCGGGGCCCGTGTCGCGGAATAGCTCGTCCCAGATCCGGGTGTCGAGCTCGGCGGACAGACTCTCGTCGCCCCAGATCAGCCGCCGCTCCAGCAGCGAGGTGCGGATGGTCATGTCCTCGCGCCCCAGCCGCAGGCACTGCTCGATCGTGCGCACCGACTGGCCGACCTTCAGCTTGAGATCCCAGAGGAGGTAGAGCACCGCCTCGATCAGGCTCTCGCCCCAGGCGGTCTGCTTGTAAGGCGTGAGGAACAGCAGATCGACGTCGGAGAACGGCGCCATCTCCGCCCGCCCGAAGCCACCGACGGCGAGCACTGCAATGCGCTGGCTTTCGGTCGGAGTCGGGTTGGGGTGCAGCCAGCGGGAGACGACCTCGAGCGCCGTGCGCACCAGCCCGTCCATCAGGCGGCTATAGGCGCGCGCGGCCTGCGGCCCGCAGAGCGGCGCATCGGCAAGGGCGGCCGCGATGCGCGCGCGGGCGGTCTCCTGCACCGCGCGCAGCTCGGCCAGCGCGGTCTCCCGATACTCGGCCGCCGTTGAGGCATCGCTCGCCGCGATCCGCGCGATCAACGCCTCCGGCTCGATCACCCGCCCCGCCAGCTCGAATTCGCTGGCGGACGGGTCGGTCATCGCCGGGTCAGAAACCGGCGAGTCCGAATGCGGCTGGGGCGGGATCAACAAGCTGGGGTCCGTCACGGCTCACTTCCATGATCGCGAGCGCGCGTTCGTTGCCGCCATCGGGCCGGAAGCGGAACGCGCCCTCCACCCCGGCGAAACCGGCGGGGCTGGTGATGTTCTGTGCCGCGAACACGTTGAAGTCGCCGGTCTGGCGGGCCTCCGCGATCAGGGCGGCAACCGCAGCAATACCATCATAGGCGAGCCCCGCAAGCGGATGCGGCTGACTGCCGTAGCGCGAGGCGTAGCGCGCGGCAAAGGCTTCGGCCCGCGCCGGGTCGGCCACGGTGTACCACGCGCCGTCCAGCGCACGCTCGGCCGCGATGGCCCCGCCCGACAGCTCCTGCAGGCCCATGACCTGCACGTTGTCCACATCGAGGCCGTAGAACGGCAGGAAGGATGCGGCATAGATCAGGCCCGTGCCGCGATCCGACATCACGACCGCATTGGCTCCGGCGGAGGTCATGGCGCTGGTGAACGCCTCACCCGCCGCCGGGATACCTTCCCGTGACCGGGGGTAGGAGGCGGACGCCACGAGCTGCGCATTGGTCCGCCGGGACGCGGCCTGCACGGCGTTGAGCGCCGCCTGCCCCTCGGCATCCTGCGTGTAGATCACGCCTGCCCGGTTGCGCCCCTGCGCCGCGGCGAAGGAGAGCATGCGCGCCGCACTGTCCTCGAAGGTCTTGCCGAGAATGTAGACGTTCTGCCCGGCCACGGCGGGATTGTTGGAGAAGGCGAAGACCGGCACGCCCGCCGCCTGCGCCGTCGGCCCCACCTGCGCGACGGAGGTTGAGAAAAGCGGCCCGACGATCACATCGGCCCCCTGCGCGATCGCCTGCGCCGCCGCCCCGCCTGCACGACCAGCATTGCCGCCGGTCGGGATCACCTGAAGCTGGATGTTGACGCTCGACGCATCCGCCACGGCCAGCCGCGCCGCCTGCTCCAGCGAGCGGCCGATGGCGTCCCGCTCCGCATTGCCGCTGCCCGTGGGCACCAGCAGGGCCACCTGCACCGGTCCGTTCGGATCGACCTGGCCGGGGGCCAGAACCGTGCGCTCTGGCGCGGTCTGCGTAGGCGTGGTCGTCGTGCGCTGTCCGGGCTGCTGGACGCATCCGGCCACCAGCGCGGCGAGAGCCATGGCCGCTCCAGCGCGGAAAATCCGGGTGACGGCGGTCGGTGTTTCGCGCATCATGCGCCTCCTGTCTCGTTCGGGCCGCGCGGCAGGCCGGCGGGTCGGGACCGGCATGGTAGTCTGCGGCCCGGCCGGGGCAAAGCCGGAATTCGCCAGTGGACCCCGCCGATGCCTGACCCGATCGAACCTGCCCTCCATCTCGTCTCCACCCCGATCGGTGCGGCGCGCGACGTGACGCTGAAGGCGCTCGACGTGCTGGCGGGCGCGGATGTGCTCGCGGCGGAGGATACGCGGACCCTGCGCAGATTGATGGAGATCCACGGCATCGCGCTGAACGGCCGGCCGCTCCTGCCTTATCACGACCACAATGGCCCGGCGCAGCGGCCGAAGCTGCTAGCCGCGCTGGCTGAGGGCAAAAGCGTCGCCTACGCCTCGGACGCCGGGACGCCGCTGGTCGCCGATCCGGGCCTGCAACTCGCCCGCGCGGTGATCGAGGCCGGATACGAGGTCCGCACGGCCCCCGGTGCCTCGGCCCTGCTCGCGGCCCTTGCCGTGGCGGGGCTGCCCACGGACCGCTTCCTCTTCGCGGGCTTCCCGCCACCGAAGGCCGGCGCGCGGCGGCGCTTCCTAGAGGAGATCGCGGCGGTGCCCGCCACGCTGGTCTTCTACGAGAGCCCGCGCCGGCTCGCCGCCGCGCTGGCCGACATGGCCGAGATCCTCGGCGGCACCCGCGATGCGGCGATCTGCCGGGAACTCACCAAACGGTTCGAGGAGGTGCGGCGCGGGACCCTCACGGACCTCGCGCGTACCACCGAAGATCCTCCCCGCGGCGAAATCGTCCTCGTGATCGGCCCGCCCGAAGCAAAAGCCGCCGACGACAAAACCGTCGAGGATCTGTTACGCAGCGCGCTGGAAACCATGCGGACGCGCGACGCAGCCGATGCCGTGGCACGGCAGACGGGCCGCCCCCGCAAGGAGATCTACAAGATGGCGCTGGGATTAAGGGATGATTAGGGGAATCGTGGTCTGACGGTGTCATGTCAGTCGAACCGAGACAGCTCGATTTCCTTGAGGCGCTAGATCGCCCGCCGATTCCGGTACCGTCGCCGGATCTGGCACGCCGACGCCGAGGTGCCTTGGCCCACGCAGCCGGCGAGGCGGCCGAGGAGGCCGCCCTGCGGCTCTACCGGATGCAGGGCGCTCGGCTGGTCGCACGGCGGTTCCGGCGGCGCGGCGTCGGGGAGATCGACCTGATCCTGGAACTCGGCGGCAGGCTCGTCTTTTGCGAGGTCAAATCCCGCCGCACGATCGAGGAGGCCGCAGCCGCCATCACACCCCGGCAATGGTCACGCTTGGAGGCGGCGGCGAACGCCTATATCATGGAACACGGAGTGAGCGCACGGACCGACCTGCGCTTCGACGTGGTCCTCGCCGACCGCCATGGCGGCGTCGAGATCCTGGAGAACGCTCACCCGTACTGAGGCATGGATACAGGCGGAAAAGGGATCGAGCATGTCTTTCTTCAAACGGGGGCCGGGCGTGATGCTCGCCTTTGCGCTGGCGGCGGGCGGATGCGCTCCGCTGACGGTTGGCGGCATCGCCACGGGGGCGGTCACCGCCGCCCAGGAACGCAGCACCGGTGAGGCGCTGACCGATACCGAGATCAAGGTGCGGATCAACAATGCGCTGCTGCAGACGGATGCCAGCCTCTTCGGGCAGGTCTCCACCGACGTGACCGAGGGCCGCGTCGTCCTTCTGGGCGCCGTTCCGAACGAGGCACGGCGCCAGCAGGCGGAGGAGATCGCGCTCTCCGTGCAGGACGTGCGCGACGTGATCAACGAGCTCATCGTTGCGGATCGAGGCTTCGGCGACCTCGCCAACGACGCGCGGATCAGCAACACGGTGCGCTTCCGCCTCCTCGATCTGGAGGACGTGCAGTTCGTGAACTACAGCGTTGAAACGGTGAACGGTGTGGTCCATGTGATGGGGCTGGCGCAGGACGCCGAGGAGCTGCGCAAGGTCACCGATGCGGCCGCCCGGGTCTCCGGCGTCGAACAGGTGGTCAGCCACGTACTGTTCGTCGACGATCCGCGGCGCCGGCGCGACAATACCTGAGCGCCCGGTTCCGGGTGCTCCGTCCCGGAAAGGAGAGGCGATGACGCTCAAGGTCGCCGTTCAGATGGACCCGCTCGCCGATGTCGACATCGATGCGGACAGCACGTTCCGCATCATGGAGGAGGCGCAGGCGCGCGGGCACGAGCTCTTCGTCTACACCCCGAACGGGCTAAGCTGGCGGGAGGGGCGCGTGCTCGCGCGCGGCCATCGCGTCTCTCTCCGGCGGACCCATGGCGATCACTACGACGCGGAGCCCGAGACCGAGGTCGATCTCGCCGACTGGGACGTGGTCTGGCTGCGCCAGGACCCGCCCTTCGACATGAGCTACATCACGACCACGCATCTGCTCGACTTCGTCCACCCGGGCACGCTGGTGGTGAATGACCCGACCTGGGTGCGCAATTTCCCGGAGAAGCTTCTGGTGCTCCGCTTCCCCGACCTCACCCCACCCACGCTGATCGCGCGCGACCTGCAGACCCTGCGCGAGTTCCGCGCCGAGCACGAGGACGTCATCCTCAAGCCGCTCTACGGCAATGGCGGCGCGGGCGTGTTCCGCCTGACGCCGGAGGACCGCAACCTCGCCTCGCTGCATGAGCTCTTCTCCGGCATCAACCGCGAACCCCTGATCATGCAAAAGTTCCTGCCCGCCGTCTCCAAGGGCGACAAGCGCATCATCCTCGTCGATGGGGAGCCGGTCGGCGCGATCAACCGGGTGCCCGCGGCGGGCGAGACCCGTTCGAACATGCATGTCGGCGGCAAGGCGGAGAAGGTGGAGCTGACCCCGCGCGACCGCGAGATCTGCGAGGCCATCGGACCGACCTTGCGTGATCACGGGCAGATCTTCGTCGGCATCGACGTGATCGGCGACTGGCTGACGGAGATCAACGTGACCTCCCCCACGGGCCTGCAGGAGCTCGAACGCTTCGACGGCACCAATGTCACCGCCCGCATCTGGGAGGCCATCGAGGCGCGGCGGACCTGATGTCGATCCAGCTTGCCCTTCTCAACACCTACCTGCGCTGGATCGAGAAGCCGCTGCTCGCGCGCGCACCCGACGATCCGATGCGCCTGCGCGCGGGCATGAAGCGCACCGCGGATCGCGTCTTCCGCTGGCCGGAGACGGTGCGCCAGCACGGCGATTTCGTGCCCGGCCCCTATGGTTCGATCGAATGCGTCTGGATCATACCCGACGGCGCGCCGCAGGACCGGATGATCATCCATTTCCACGGCGGCGCCTTCCTGATGGGCTCGCCCGCGACGCACCGGCACCTTGCCGCCGCCCTCGCGGAGCGCACCGGTCTGCGCGTGCTGCTGCCCCATTACCGCCTCGCGCCGGAGCATCCGTTCCCCGCGGCCGTCGAGGATGCGCGGGCCGTCTGGCAGGCGATGCTCGAGAAGGGGCTCTCCCCAGACCGCATCGGCCTGACCGGGGACAGCGCGGGCGGCGGCCTTGCCCTCGCGCTCCTGCACAGCCTCTGCATCGAAGACGCCCCGCGGCCCGGCGCGCTCGCCCTGATGAGCCCGTGGACCGACATGACGCTGTCGAACGAGAGCCATCACCGCAACGCGCTGCGCGAGGCGATGCTGCCCACCAGCCGCATCGGACAGGCGCGCGACATCTACATGGGCGGCGGCCCGGCGGATGATCCCACCGCCTCGCCGCTCTTCGGCACGTTCCGTGGCGCGCCGCCCGTGCTGATCCACGCCAGCGCCGCCGAGGTGCTGGAGGATGACGCCCGCCTCATGGCGGCCCGGCTCGAACGCTTCGGAACGGATGTCACGCTGGAGATCTGGAACCGCACGCCCCATTGCTGGCACCTGTTCCACGGCTGGCTGCCGGAGGCCGACGAGGCGCTCGACCGCATCGGCAGCTTCCTGCGGCATCATCTCGACGCCGAAGCGCTGGAAAAGGCCGAGCGCCCGCGTTACGAGGAGCTTCGACCTCCAGCGAAGGCCTAGAAATGACCCACCAGATCGCCCCGCAACCCGGCATTCTCGACGTGATCCCCTACCAGGGTGGCGAGAGCAAGGTTCACGGCGCGAACCGCGTGGTGAAGCTCAGCTCCAACGAGAACCTGCTCGGCCCCTCGCAGCGCGCCATCGACGCCTACCGGCGTGTGGGCGACGGTCTCAACATCTATCCCGACGGCAGCCACGCGGAGCTGCGCCGCGCGATCGGCGAGGTGCACGGCCTCGACCCCGCGCGCCTGATCTGCGGTGCGGGCTCGGACGAGATCCTGAGCCTTCTCTGCCAGGCCTATGCCGGGCCGGGGACGGAGCTCGTCCACACCGAGCACGGCTTCGCGATGTACGCGATCTACGGCAAGGTCGCGGGCGCGACGCCCGTGGTGGTGAAGGAGAAGAACCGGGAAACGGATGTCGACGCGCTTCTCGCCGGCGTCACGGACAAGACCCGCCTCCTCTTCGTCGCCAACCCCAACAACCCGACGGGCACGCTGATCCCGGATGCGGAGATCGCACGGCTCGCCGACAGCCTGCCGCCGCATGTCCTCTTGGTGCTGGACGGCGCCTATTCGGAATTCGTGCGAGAGCCGGGCTATCAGCCGCTCTCGATCGTCGAGGGGCGGGACAACGTGGTGATGACCCGCACCTTCTCGAAGGTCTACGGCCTCGGCGCGCTTCGCATCGGCTGGGCCTACGCGCCCGCCCACGTGATCGACGTGCTGAACCGGGTGCGCGGTCCGTTCAACGTGACGGCGGCCGCACTCGCGGCGGCGGAAGCGGCGGTGCGCGACACCGAGTGGACCGAGCACTGCGTGATCCAGACAGAGATCTGGCGCGAGTGGCTGGCGCGCGAGTTGCGCCGCGCGGGGATCGAGAGCGATCCCTCGCACTGCAACTTCATCTGCGCCCGCTTCCCCGACGACGCGACCGCGAAGGCCGCCGACAAGGCCCTGCGCGAGCGCGGACTGATCGTGCGCGACGTGTCGGGCTACAACCTGCCCGGCTCGCTGCGCATCACGATCGGGGACGAAGCCTCGATGCGCGGCGTCGCCGACACGCTGACCCGGTTCATGGCCGCGCGATGATCTACCGCCGCGTCGCTCTCATCGGCCTCGGCCTGATCGCCGGGTCCATCGCGCTGGCCGCGAAACGGCGCGGGCTGGCCAGGGAAGTCGTGGGCACAGCCCGCACGGCAGAGACCCGCGCCACCGCAGCCCGCATCGGCCTCGTGGATCGCGTGACGGAGACGGCGGTCGAAGCGGTCGAGGGCGCCGAGCTCGTCATCCTCTGCGTCCCCGTCGGCGCGATGGAGGCTGTCGCGCGCGAGATCGGCCCGAAGCTGGCGCCCGGAACCGTCGTCTCCGATGTCGGGTCTGTGAAACAGGCGGTGACCGACGCCGTCGCGCCCCATCTGCCCGAGGGCGCCGTCTTCATCCCCGCCCACCCCCTCGCAGGCACTGAGCATTCGGGCCCGGAGTCCGGCTTCGCGACCCTCTTCGAGAACCGCTTCTGCGTGCTGACCCCTCATGATGCGCCGCGCGACGAGGTCGCCCGCTACCGGCAGTTCTGGGAGGGCATGGGCGCCAATGTCGACGAGATGGATCCGGCGCACCACGACCGCGTGCTCGCCGTGACCTCCCATGTGCCGCACCTGATCGCCTACACCATGGTCGGCGTGGCCGACGACCTGCGCCGGGTGACGAATTCCGAGGTCATCAAGTACTCCGCCGCGGGCTTTCGCGACTTCACCCGGATCGCGGCGTCCGATCCCACGATGTGGCGGGACGTGTTCCTCAACAATACCGGTGCGACGCTGGAGATCCTGGGCCGCTTCACAGAGGAGCTCTTCGCCCTGCAACGCGCGGTGCGAAAGGGCGACGGGGAGCACCTCCACGACTACTTCACCCGCACCCGCGCCATCCGCCGCGGGATCCTGGAGGCCGGGCAGGACACCGACGCACCCGATTTCGGACGGGTGAAGAAGGACTGATCTCCGTCGGGAGGGCCTGCCGGGCGATAGGTTGGTTCTGTACGCTACCACCCCGGACTTGATCCGGGGTCTCTTGCTGCCAAGCGCAACCGAACGGTCCCGGCGCTTCGGCCGGGACGGTCCCTCCTTCTACCGCCGCTGCAAGCGCGGCGAGGGTCCCAGGATGATCGGACCGAGCCGGGTCAGACCGTCGCGAAACTGCAGCGGTGCCGACAGGCTGCTCGGATCGCCGCTGGTGCGCGCCAGCAGCCGCAAGCCGAAGACCACGGCCTGCGCATTGCCTTCGGGAATCGCTCCGTTCGCGACGCCAAGCTGGATCATCTCCTCCCAGTTCCGCGCGCGGATCGTCATCTCGCCCTCGGCGAGGCCCTGCGGATCCGCCGTCACCTCCCCCAAGGCCCGCAGGTCGAGCGCACCCCAGGTCGCACTCGCATCCGCCACGTCGAGCGCCACGACATCCGGCAGGTCCTGCTCCAGCGCCGTGAGGCTGAGCGCCGCGTCGAAGGTCGCGACCGCGTCCAGATGCACCACGTCGAAGATCGGGGGCAGGATATCGCCCGGATCGATCCGGCCGCGCAAGTCGTCGGAGAGCGTCATCTCCGTCAGCGACAGGCCCAGCCGGTGCGTGGTCCCGTCCATCGGTTCCGCCGTATCCGTGGCCGCCGCGACCTGCGCGATCGCGGCCGTCCAGCCTTGCGTGCTCTCGACCGAGACCTCCTGTCCCTCGATCCGCGAGCGGCTGAGCGTGAAGGAGCCGTCGGCGGTCACCGCGGCCGACGCGCGCAGCACCTCGCCCTGCACCGCCAGCCGCTCGAAGGGTGTGGCGACCGTGTGCACACCGGGCCAGGCGAGGATCAGCTCGAAGGGCCGGTAGCTCAGCGTCAGCATTTCGAAACGCGGGCCGGACCAGCTCCACCCGCTCTGCGGATCGGCAAGCTCGACCCCGGTCAGGATCGTGTCGATCCGGTTGGGAAAGCCGGTGATGGTCAGGTCGTCATACTCCGCCACCCAGCCTTCGGCCGCGCGGGCCGCGAACCAGGTCTCCACCGCATCGCGGCGCAGGTCGGCACTGACCCACCAGTAGCCCGACCAGCCGAGGGCCGCGATCACGATAACGATGATGAGCGCGCGCATCTGCATGGCGATCTTCCCCCTCTCGATCCAAGCGCAGGACCGGCCTATAGCATGGGAACGAAAGGACGGTAAGCAATGGACCTCACGCAACTCTGGGTATTCGGCTACGGCTCGCTGATGTGGAACCCCGGCTTCGCCCATGCCGAGCGGCAGGTTGCCGAGCTGCCAGGCTTTCGCCGCTCGTTCTGCATGCGCTCTGTCGAGCATCGCGGCACGCCGGAGGCTCCAGGCCTCGTGCTGGCGCTGGAGGAACATGCCGGCACGTCCTGCCGCGGCGTCGCCTTCCGTCCGGAGGCCAGCGCGGCGGAGCAGACGCTCGCCTATCTGCGGGAGCGGGAGCTGGTGACGTCAGCTTATCTGGAGACCGCACAGGAGGTACATCTCGACGACGGGCGGCGCGTGACGGCGCTCACCTACGTGATGGACCCGCACCACGTGCAGTACGCCGGCGGGCTGCCGCTCGCTGAACAGGCAGAGATCATCGCACGCTCCACCGGCGGTCGGGGACCGAACGCCGACTACCTCTTCGCCACAGTGGATGCGCTGAAGGAGCTCGATATCGCCGATGTCGAGCTGGAGGAGTTGGGCCGCCGGGTGGCGGCCCATCCGAAGATCAACGGGCGGCGAGCTGCCGCGACACGATAGAGAACCACTGCCCATCGCCGCGCATCTGCTCCAGCCCCCGGTTGAGGCGGGAGATGGCGCGCACGCCGTCCGGGTTGGACTGGTTGGCGACCGCATGCAGCGTCACACCCCGCTCCAGCGCGGGCACCGGCGCGACCTGCGCGCTGAGGCCCCGCTCCGTGATGATGTCGCGCGCGTCGGTGAACGGCATGCTGATGAGGTCGACCTCACCGGCCAGCAGCGCATTGAAGCAGCCGCCATTGTCCGGGCGGCTGACCAGCGCACCACCGCGACCCGGCAGACGATCGGCCTCCAGATCGAAGGTGAACAGGTCCTCGGGCCGGCAGATGCGGGCAGAGGACAGTTCCGCGGGCTCGGACGCACCGGCAAAGCTGTTGCCGTTCAGCGCCCAGGCCGTCATCCGGATCTCGTGGAACGGCTCGGAGAACGCGTATTTCGCGCAGAGCTCGATCATCTCCACCGCCAGCGTCTCGATGACGTTGCAGTTCGGACGGATCGACGGGAAGCCCACGTCGTAGGCCTCGCTGCCCATCGCCATGAGGAACGCGAAGTTGTCGGTGACGAGCGTCGTGTCCACCTCGGCATCGGGCGCGATGCGGCCATAGGCGGTTTCCAGAAGCTCGGTCGCAAGCCCACCGTTCGGCAGGTTCGCCCCCGAATAGGGCGCGTTTCCGTCATAGGTGACGAAGCGCACGTCGGCCGGACCGCTGAGGTCGATCTCGGGCTCCGGCTCCTCGGGCACCAGGGCCGCGATGGTGGTTTCCGGCTCGGGCTCAGGCTCAGGCGCCTCGGTGACCCGCTCAGGCGCGGGCTGCGGCGGCGTCGCCTCGATCACGACCGTGGACGCGGCCGTACCCGTGTTCGAACAGGGCAGATCGATCACGTCGCCCACCTCGATGACGTTCGGGTCGAACCCGATCACGTTCCGGTTGGCTTCGAAGATCGGGCGGAAGTTGCCGTTGCCATAGGCGCGCTCGGTAATGCCCCGCAGCGTGTCGCCCGACTGAATGATGTAGGGCTCGCAGGGGACTTGCGCGGCGGCGTCTGACGCTACCATGACCGTTGCCGCCCCCGCGGCCATGAGGAGAGATGACCGTCTCACACGTACTATCCCGAATAAGTTTTGTTATTAGGTGTAACTGCACACCATGACCGCATGGCTTACAAGTGCGGTGCGGCAACAATGCGGCACCATGTTGCCGACCGTCCGCGGGACCGCCGAACGTCGTTGGATTGCCCGCGCACTGCGCGTAGGATCGCGAAAAAAAGCGGACTACGCGGGGCAGTATGATACTGGAAACCGACAAAGAGCCACACTTTTCGCAGCCCATACGCCAGGTGCTGCTGATGGTTCTCATCCTCGGGCTGACGGGCGCAGGTGCGTTCCTGATATATGGCTCGGTCGCATCGGTGTTCTTTGCGAACATCTATCTCAACGGCTTCATCCTCGGGGTGTTCGTCGTGGGCGTGCTCGCCTGTTTCTGGCAGGTGCTCACGCTGATCAGCGCCGTGAACTGGATCGAGGGCTTCGCGCTCAACCGGCCCGGCCATGAATTCGTGCAATCGCCACGGCTTCTCGCCTCGCTTGCCGCGTTGCTCAAGGACCAGCGGGCGCGGCGGGGGCTGACGGCGAACTCCACCCGCTCGATCCTCGACTCGGTGGCGACCCGCCTCGATGAGGCGCGCGACATCACGCGCTACATCATCAACCTGCTGATCTTCCTCGGCCTTCTGGGTACGTTCTACGGCCTTGCCACGACCGTTCCGGCGGTGGTGGAGACCATCCAGGCCCTCGCCCCGTCCGAGGGCGAACAGGGCATCGCCGTCTTCCAACGCCTGATGACCGGGCTTGAGAGCCAGCTCGGCGGCATGGGCACCGCCTTCGCCTCCTCGCTGCTGGGCCTCGCCGCCTCGCTCGTCGTGGGCCTCCTGGAGCTCTTCGCGGGCCATGGCCAGAACCGCTTCTACATGGAGCTGGAGGAGTGGCTGAGCTCCATCACCCGCATCGGCATCTCGACCGAGGGGGAAGGCGGCGCGCAAGGCCCCATCGCCTTCGACCTCGAAGGTCTGGGCGAACTGATGCGCCGGGCCGAGGAGCGGCGGGCCGAAACCGACGCCCGCATCGGTGAGCTGATCAATGTCGTCGCCGGTCTCGCCTCCCGCATCGACAGCGGCCAGAACGGCAGCTCCAGCGAGGACATCAACCGCCTCGTCGCAAGCCAGGAGCGCATGACCGCCGCCGTCGAGGCGCGAGAAGAAGAAGCGGGTGCCCTCGATGCAGAGACGCGGATGCGCCTCAAGAACATCGACGTCCAGCTCCTGCGCGTGCTGGAGGAACTGGCCGCGGGCCGTCAGGACAGCGTGTCCGAGATCCGGGCCGAGATCGCGGCGCTCACCTCCGCGGTGAGGGGCGACTGATGGCACTGCTCCGCCGTTCGGGCCAGCGTTTCACGGCCAACATATGGCCGGGCTTCGTGGACGCGATGACCGCGCTCCTGCTCGTGCTGATGTTCGTGCTGACGATCTTCATGGTCATGCAGTTCGTCTTGCAGGAGACGATCTCGGGCCAGGGCCGCCGGCTGGAGGAGCTCTCCACCGAGCTTGCCACGCTGGCCGAGGCACTGGGGCTGGAGCAGCAGCGCACCGACCAGCTCGAAACCGAGGTCGGCACGCTGACCGGCTCCCTCGATGAGGCCAACGAACTGGCAGAAACGCAGCGCCTCCTCATCGCATCGCTAGAGGCGGAGGCCGCCGACGCCGCCACCCGCATCGCGAGCTTCGAGGAGCAGGTGGCGAGCCTTCTGGCCCGCAACACCGACCTCACCGCCTCGCTGACCGCATCGCGGGACGAGGCGGCCGCGCAGGCCGAAGAGCTCACCGCGAGTGCCGAGGAAATCGCCCGCCTGCGCGACGAGAGCACCGAGCAGATCAGCCAGATCGAAGCCTTGCAGCTCGCCCTCGCCAGCGCCCGCGACGAGATCAGCGCGCAGGAGGAGGCCGCCCGCCTCGCCGCCGCACAGCGGGAAGCGCTCGACGCCCTCGTCGCCGATTTGCGCGCCGAGGCCGCCGAGCAGGAGGTCTCCCTCGCCGAGCTCTCCGCCGCACTCGACGAGACGCGCAACGCCAATACCGAGCTTCAGACCGCCCTCGCCGACACCCGCGCCGAGCTGACGGAAGAGGAGCAGGCGCTCCTCGCCGAACAGGCGGCCGCCGCGCGCCTGCGTGAACAGCTCGCCAATGCCGAAGGCGCGTTGACCGAGGAAGAGCAGGCCCGCCTCGCCGAGGCCGCCGCCGCCGAGGCCCTGCGCGAGCGGCTGCAGAACGCCGATGCCGAACTCACCGCCATGACCCTCGCGCTGGAGGAGCAGCGCCGCGAAGCCGAGGAGACGCTCACACTACTCGCCGCCGCCGAGGCCGCGCGCCAGATCAGCGACCAGGCGCAGGCCGACCAGGTCAGCGAGCTCGATCGCCAGCGCGCCCTGCTCGCCCAGGCCAACCAGCTCCTGACCGAGCAGCGCAGCGAGACCGCGGATGCCCGTCGGCAGATCGCGCTTCTCAACCAGCAGACCGCCGAGCTGCGCCGCCAGCTCTCCGGGCTGCAGAACCTGCTCGACGCCGCGGCCGAGCGTGATGCGGAGAACCAGGTCCAGATCGAGGCGCTCGGCTCCCAGCTCAACACCGCGCTCGCCCAGGTCGCCGCCGACCAGCGTCGCCGCGCCGAGCTGGCCGAGGACGAGGCGGAGCAGCTACGCAACGCCCGCTCCGAGTTCTTCGGCCGCCTGCGCGAGATCCTCGGCAATCAGGAGGGCGTGCGCATCGTCGGCGACCGCTTCGTCTTCTCCTCCGAAGTGCTGTTCGAGATCGGCTCGGCGCAGCTCGGACCCGAGGGGCGCCAGCAGATCTCCGACGTGGCGAGCGTCATCCAGCAGATCTCCGGCGAGATCCCGGAGGACATCGACTGGATCCTGCAGGTGAACGGCCATACCGACCGCATCCCGGTCAGCACCGCGTCCGCCTATGCCGACAACTGGGAGCTCAGCCAGGCGCGCGCGTTGTCGGTGGTTCGCTACCTCCAGCAGGTCGAGGGCATCCCGCCGAACCGACTCGCCGCGACGGGCTTCGGCGAGTACCAGCCGGTCGATGAGGGTTCGAGCTTCGAGGCGCTGGCCCGCAACCGCCGAATCGAGCTGAAGTTCACCCAGCGCTGACGGCCTGTGCTACCCTCCGAGGCCGGAGGTGACGCCATGCTCGAACTCTTTCACGCGCCGCAAAGCCGCTCCTCCCGCATCCTCTGGCTGCTGGAGGAATTGGGCGCGGACGCGGTCAAGGTCCGCTACGTGAACATCACCCGGCGCGACGGCAGCGGCGGGCGCGATCCGGCAAACCCGCATCCCGACGGCAAGGTGCCTGCCCTGCTCCACGACGGCGCGCTGGTGCTGGAGACGACGGCGATCATCCAGCACCTGTGTGACCTGCACCCCGAGGCCGGGCTGCTGCCACCGGTCGGCACCCCGCAGCGCGGCGCCGCACTCGGCTGGCTGGCCTACTATGGCGCCGTGCTCGAACCGGTGCTGATCGCGCAGTTCATGGGGCTGGGCGACGACCCGATGATCGCACGGACCTACCGCGACCTCGGCGCCGTGCATGCGAGGATCGAAGCGGCGCTGGCCGACGCTCCCTATCTCAGCGGCGAGACCTTCGGCGCGGCCGACCTGCTCTATGCCAGCCTCGGTACTTGGATGCGCGATGCGCTGCCCCAGAGTGACACCGTCCAGGACTGGCTCGACCGCTGCCTCGCCCGCCCCGCCTGCGTTGCCGGAGCCGCTCGCGATGCAGAGCCGGTCGCGTAGGGGCGGTATCGGAGAGACGGCCGATAAGGGCCCGGGCCGCGCAGGGCCTAAATATCAAAATCTCACCACCGTCCCGGCCGAAGCGCCGGGACCGCTCAGAACGAATCTCTCAGTAGCCAAAGGCCCCGGATCAAGTCCGGGGCGGTGCTACTTTGAAGCAGCGCTCCACCCAGCAGCATGGCGATGGCATCGGGCAGAACAGCTCGTTTAAGGAAAACTCGCGCGGGCCTTACCCCAACCCAAAAGGGCGGCCCACCGGACCGCCCTTTCCAATCACCTCACCCGGATCACTCCGCCGTCAGCAACGGGGGCCGGTCGTTGGAGGACAGGCGCTTGCCATCCTCGTCGATGTCGAGCTGGAGCTTGCCGTCGCGGACCGAGACCCGGACGACGCCACCCTTCGCCAGCTTGCCGAAGAGCAGTTCCTCGGCCAGCGGCTTCTTGATGTTCTCCTGGATCACGCGGGCCAGCGGCCGCGCGCCCATCTTCTCGTCGTAGCCCTTGTCGGCCAGCCACTCGGCGGCGGGCTTCGTGAGCTCGATGGTCACGTTGCGATCCATCAGCTGCGCTTCGAGTTGCAGCACGAACTTCTCGACCACCTGCAGGATCACCTCCTTCGGCAGCGCGCCGAACGAGATCACTGCATCGAGGCGGTTGCGGAACTCGGGGCTGAACGTCCGCTCGATCGCGGCCGTATCCTCACCCTCGCGCCGGTCGCGGCCGAAGCCCATGGCGGTCTTCGCCTGCTCCGCAGCCCCCGCGTTCGAGGTCATGATCAGGACCACATTGCGGAAATCGACGGTCCGCCCGTTATGGTCGGTCAGCTTCCCGTGATCCATCACCTGCAACAGGATATTGTAGACGTCCGGATGCGCCTTCTCGATCTCGTCGAGCAGCAGCACGCAGTGCGGGTGCTGGTCCACGCCATCGGTGAGCAAGCCGCCCTGGTCGAAGCCGACATAGCCCGGAGGCGCGCCGATCAAGCGGGAGACGGCGTGCTTCTCCATGTACTCGGACATGTCGAAGCGCAGCAGTTCCACGCCCAGCGTATCCGCGAGCTGCTTGGCCACCTCGGTCTTGCCCACACCGGTCGGACCGGCGAACAGGTAGTTGCCGATCGGCTTTTCCGGCTCGCGCAGACCCGCGCGGGACAGCTTGATCGCCGCGGACAGCGCCTCGATCGCCTCGTCCTGACCGAAGACGACGCGCTTCAGCGACGCCTCCAGATCCTTCAGCACCTCGGCATCGTCCTTGGAGACGTTCTTCGGCGGAATGCGGGCGATCTTGGCGACAACCGCCTCGATCTCCTTCGCCGTGATCGTCTTGCGCCGCTTCGACTCGGGCAGCAGGTGCTGCGCCGCGCCCGCCTCGTCGATCACGTCGATCGCCTTGTCGGGCAGCTTGCGGTCGTGGATGTAGCGCGCCGCGAGATCGACGGCCGACTTGATGGCCTCCTGCGTGTAGCGGATCTCGTGATGCTCCTCGAAGATCGGCTTCAGACCGCGCAGGATCTTCACCGCGTCGTCCACGGTGGGCTCCTTCACGTCGATCTTCTGGAACCGACGGGAGAGCGCGCGGTCCTTCTCGAAGTGCTGGCGGAACTCCTTGTAGGTGGTCGAGCCCATGCAGCGCAGCCCCCCGTTCTGAAGCGCGGGCTTCAGCAGGTTGGAGGCGTCCATGGCCCCGCCGGAGGTCGCACCGGCACCGATCACCGTGTGGATCTCATCGATGAAGAGCACCGCGTCGGGGTGATCCTCGAGCTCCTTCATCACGGCCTTCAGCCGCTCCTCGAAATCACCGCGATAGCGGGTTCCGGCGAGCAACGCGCCCATGTCGAGCGAGTAGATCGTGGTGTTCTCCAGCACCTTCGGCGTCTGGCCGTCCACGATCTTGCGCGCGAGGCCCTCGGCGATGGCAGTCTTGCCCACGCCGGGGTCGCCCACCAGCAGCGGGTTGTTCTTGCGGCGGCGGCACAGCACCTGGATGCAGCGCTCGACCTCGTCATCACGGCCGATCAGCGGATCGACATCACCGACGCGCGACTTGGCGTTGAGATCGACGCAGTATTTCTCGAGCGCCGTCTCCTCCTTGCCGCCCTGAGGGCCAGAGTTCGACGCCTGCTCCTCGTTCACGTCCTCGGCCCCCAGTACGGGGCGCGAGTCGGAATGGGCCGGATCCTTGGCCACCCCGTGGGAGATGTAGTTGACCGCGTCGTAGCGGGTCATGTCCTGCTCCTGCAGGAAGTAGGCGGCGTGGCTTTCCCGCTCGGCGAAGATCGCGACGAGCACGTTGGCCCCCGTCACCTCCGTCCGGCCGGAGCTCTGAACGTGGATCGCGGCGCGCTGGATCACGCGCTGGAAGCCGGTGGTCGGCGCGGCTTCAGACCCTTCGATGTCGCTCACCAGCGCGTCCAGCTCCTCGTCGAGGAAGTCTGTCAGGGTCGTGCGCAGGCGGTCGAGGTTGACGGAACACGCCGTCATCACCCGTGCCGCATCGGGTTCGTCGATGAGCGCGAGCAGCAGGTGCTCCAGCGTGGCGAGTTCGTGCTTGCGTGCGTTGGCCAGCGCCAGCGCGTTGTGAATTGCGGCTTCAAGTGTATTCGAGAATGACGGCATACCGCAGGTCCTTTCGTCTGCCGCCGCGCGTGAGAGCACGGCGGGCGAGCGCGACGGAAGCGCTCCCTTCATCATTTCGGCTTCACCGGGATCGGATCAAGGGTGAAAGTCGGGCTTTCCACCAATTCGCGGGGAATTGCCGCAGAGTGAGCCCCCCGATCACCAGGACTGCCGATATGGTGAGCATTTGTTAACGGATCAAGATGTGGGGTCCGGAGGCGGGAAAGACTCACTGCGGGCCGCGAAAGTCCTGTTCGGGAACGCGCAGCCCGCCTAGCGTGGCCCGGCCATGCGACGACCGCCCGCCCTCCGCAACGCAGGACTGCGCCGACTGCTCCTCGCGCAGATGCCCGCGGATTTCGCGGACTGGCTCGATTTCGTCGCGATCGGCGCGCTGCTGGCGTTCACCTGGCAGGCCGAGCCCTTCGTCTTCGCCCTGCTAGCGGTCAGCATTGGCGCACCGTACCTGCTGTTCGGTCCGCTCGCCGGCGTGGTCGTCGACCGGGTCGCCCTGCGCCGCGTGCTGATCCTGAGCAACCTACTGCGCGGCCTCGTGACGGCCATGATGTTCCTCGCGCCCGACTGGCCGGTGCTGCTGGCTCTCGTCGCGCTGCGCAGCGGGGTCGACACCTTCTTCACCCCCGCCAAGCAGGCGGCGATCCAGGTGCTGACAGGGCCGGCGGAGCGGACCTCCGCGAACGGTCTCAGCCACGCGATCAACCAGGCGTCCAAGATCGTGGCCCCGGCCCTCGGCGGCGCGCTGTTGCTGCAGCTCGATGCGTCGGAGGTCTTCCTCGTGAACGCAGCCGTATCGATCCTCGCCGCAGCGCTGGCCCTTCGGCTGAACCTGCCAGGCCGCGCGGGGGCGGAGAGCAGACCTTCGTTCGGACAGGACCTTCGCGCCGGGCTCAACGACATCCGGGGCAACGCCATCGTCCGTGCCGCACTGCTGATGATGGCCGCGGGGTACTTCGCGATGTTCTTCTACGACACGCTGATCGCACCTCTGATCCGCAGCCTCGGCTTCACCCCGACCGATCTGGGTCTTGCGCTCGCCTCCGTCGGTGCGGGCGGCGTGATCGGGGCGCTCGGGCTGGCGCTGGGGCCCGAGCCGCGCCGCCCCTTCCTCTGGATCGGCGCGGGCGCTTTCGTCGCAGCCGTGCTTGTCATCTGGATCGGACTGGCGGAGCTCGGCCTGGCCGCGATGCCGCGCCCCGTGTTCCTCGTCATCTTCGGGATCGTCGGCTTCGCCACCGCGCTCGCCGTGGTGCCGTTCCGCACGATCCTGCAAAACAACGTGGCCGAGGATCGGATGGGCCGGGTCACAGCACTCAGCGAGGCGGCGAACACGCTCGCCCTCCTCTCCGCCCCGTTCATCGGCGCGGCCGTGGCGGCGGTTTTCGGGATCGGCGCCGCCTTCGTTCTGGGCGGCGCCGTCATGCTCCTCGTCGCGGGCGCGGGCGTTGTCCTGCGCAACCGCCGCTAGCGGGCTCAGCCGAACTCGACGAGCAGGTCCTTCGCGTCGACCTGGCTGCCCGCCGGGGCGTGGACGGCCTTCACCGTGCCCTTGCGGTCGGCATGGATCGCCGTCTCCATCTTCATCGCCTCGATGGTGAGCAACAGGTCGCCCTCCGCCACCTCCTGCCCCGCCGCGACTGCAACGGAGGCGATCACGCCCGGCATCGGGGCGGCCACGTGGTCGGCATTGCCGAGCTCCGCCTTCGGCCGCTTCGCCACGCCCGCCGCCGCCTTGCGGTCCGGCACCCGGATCACCCGCGGCTGGCCGTTGAGTTCGAAGAAGACGCGGACCTCGCCCTCCTCCGTCGTGTCGCCGATCGCCTGCAGGCGGATCACGAGCGTCTTGCCCTGGGCAAGCTCCGGCTGGATCTCCTCCCCCGGTTCCATGCCGTAGAAGTAGACATGGGTCGGCAGGATCCGCACCGGGCCGTAGTCGCGGTGGCGGCCCATGTAGTCGAGGAACACCTTCGGATACATCAGGTAGCCGTTCAGATCCTCGTCATCGACATTCCAGCCGTTGAGCTGTTCGGAGAGGTCCTTGCGCGTCGCCTCCAGATCGACGGGCGGCAGATGGGCGCCCGGCCGGTCGGTCGAGGGCTTCTCGCCCTTCAGCACCTTCTTGACCAGCGGCTTCGGCCACCCGCCCGGCGGCTGGCCGAGATTGCCGCGCAGCATGTCGATGACGGAATCGGGGAAGGCGACGTCCTTCTTGGGATCCTCCACATCGGCCCGGGTCAGGCCCTGGCTCACCATCATCAGCGCCATGTCGCCCACGACCTTGGAGGACGGCGTCACCTTCACGATGTCGCCGAACATCTGGTTGGCGTCGGCATAGGCCTGGGCCACCTCGTGCCAGCGCTCCTCCAGCCCCAGCGAGCGCGCCTGCGCCTTGAGGTTGGTGAACTGGCCGCCCGGCATCTCGTGCAGCCAGACCTCGGAGGAGCCCGACTTCATCGTGGTCTCGAAGGCGGCGTACTGCTCGCGCACGTCCTCCCAGTACTCGCTGACCCGCCGCAGCGACGCGCGGTCGAGGCCGGTGGCACGCTCCGTATTCTCCAGCGCCTCGACGATGGAGCCGAGCGGCGGCTGCGCGGTGAGGCCCGAGAACGCGTCCATCGCCGCGTCCGCCGCATCCACCCCGGCCTCCGCCGCGGCGAGCACCGTCGCGCCGGAGATGCCGGAGGTATCGTGCGTGTGGAAGTGGATCGGCAGGCCCACCTCCTCCTTCAACGCCTTGATGAGGACGCGGGCGCCGGCGGGCTTCAACAGCCCCGCCATGTCCTTAACGCCCAGCACATGCGCCCCGCCATCGCGGAGCTGCTTGCCCATGTCGACATAGTATTTCAGGTCGTACTTCGCCCGGTCGGGGTCGAGGATGTCGCCCGTGTAGCAGATCGTCCCCTCGCAGACCTTCCCGTTCTCGATCACCGCGTCCATGGCGACCCGCATGTTCTCGACCCAGTTGAGGCTGTCGAAGACGCGGAACACGTCCACGCCGGACTCCGCGGCCTGCTTGACGAAGAACTGCACCACGTTGTCGGGGTAGTTGGTGTAGCCGACCCCGTTCGAGGCGCGCAGCAGCATCTGCGTCATGATGTTGGGCATCCGCTCGCGGATGTCGCGCAAGCGCTGCCAAGGGCATTCCTGCAGGAAGCGATAGGCCACGTCGAAGGTCGCCCCGCCCCAGCACTCGACCGAGAACAGGCCGGAGAGCTCATGCGCATAGGTCGGCGCGATCGCGATCATGTCGGCGGAGCGCATCCGGGTGGCCAGCAGCGACTGGTGCCCGTCGCGCATCGTCGTGTCGGTGAGCAGCAGCCGCTTCTGGTCGAGCATCCAGTCCGCGACCGCCTTGGGCCCATGCTCGTCGAGGATCTGACGCGTGCCCTTGGGTGCCGTCTCCGCCCGCTGCCGCGGCGCCTTGGGCAGCTTCGCGTGGGCTGACGGCTTCGGCCGCCCCTCCACATCGGGATGCCCGTTCACCGTGATGTCGGCGATGTAGTTCAGGAGCTTCGTCGCCCGGTCCCGCCGCCTGCGGAAGTCGAAGAGCTCCGGCGTCGTGTCGATGAACTTCGTCGTGTAGGTGTTGTTGAGGAAGGTCGGGTGCTTCAGCAGGTTCTCGACGAAGGCGATGTTCGTCGCCACACCGCGGATCCGGAACTCCCGCAACGCCCGGTCCATCCGGCTGATCGCCGCATCCGGCGTCGGCGCCCAGGCCGTCACCTTGGTCAGCAGCGAGTCGTAGAAGCGGGTGATGACGGCACCCGAATAGGCGGTGCCGCCGTCCAGGCGAATGCCCATGCCCGTGGCCGAACGATAGGTGGTGATGCGGCCGTAATCGGGGATGAAGTTGTTCTGCGGATCCTCGGTCGTGACCCGGCACTGCAGGGCGTGCCCGTCGAGCTTCACGTCATACTGGCTCGCGACGCCCGTCGCCTCGGTCAGGCTCTTTCCTTCCGCGATCAGGATCTGGGCGCGGACGATGTCGATGCCGGTGACTTCCTCGGTCACCGTATGCTCGACCTGCACCCGCGGGTTCACCTCGATGAAGTAGAAATCGCCCGAATCCATGTCCATCAGGAACTCGACCGTGCCCGCGCACTCGTAGTTCACGTGGGCGCAGATCTTCCGGCCGAGCTCGCAAAGCTGCTCGCGCTGGGTCGGCGACAGGTATGGCGCGGGCGCGCGCTCCACGACCTTCTGGTTGCGGCGCTGCACGGAGCAATCCCGCTCGTAGAGGTGATAGATGTTGCCGTGCTTGTCGCCGAGGATCTGCACCTCGACATGCCGCGCGTTCTGCACGAGCTTTTCGAGGTAACCCTCTCCGTTGCCGAAGGCCGCCTCCGCCTCGCGCCGACCGGCGAGGACCATGTCCTCCAGCTCCTCGGGCTTCATGATCGGGCGCATGCCCCGGCCGCCGCCGCCCCAGCTCGCCTTGAGCATGAAGGGATAGCCGACCGCGTCGGCCATCCTGCGCACCTCGTCCATGTCGTCGGGCAGCACCTCGGTCGCGGGCACCACGGGCACGCCCGCCTCGACCGCCACGCGGCGGGCGGAGGCCTTGTCGCCCAGCGCCCTCATCGTCTCCGCCTTCGGACCGATGAAGGTGATCCCGGCCGCGACGCAGGCATCGACGAAATCGGGGTTCTCGCTGAGCAGGCCGTAACCCGGATGGATCGCGTCCGCGCCGGACAGCTTGGCGACCCGGATGATCTCCTCGATCGAAAGATAGGCCGCCACCGGCCCCAGCCCCTCGCCGATCTGGTAGGCCTCGTCCGCCTTGAAGCGGTGCAGGCCCAGCTTGTCCTCCTCGGCGAAGACGGCGACGGTCCTCTTTCCCAGCTCGTTGGCCGCACGCATGATGCGGATGGCAATCTCGCCACGGTTGGCGATCAGGATCTTCTGGAATTCGGGCATGGAAAGTCCCTCCGGGCCGGGGGTCGCGTCGCCGTGAGTGTTAGCAACCGCACAATTGCGTCACAATACGCAATAGCGGGTAGCTGCACGGTTCGGGGAGGATGGCAGATGACGATGACAGGCGGATGCTATTGCGGCGCGCTGCGCTACGAGGTGACGGGCCGGCCGCTCTTCAAGGCGCAGTGCCACTGCCGCGCCTGCCAGCACATCGCGGGCGGCGGGCCGAACTACTTCATGGTGCTGCCGCCGGACGGGTTCGCCTATGTGACAGGCGCGCCGAAGCGCTTCGCCCGCCCGGATCTGGAGCAGCCGGTGACCCGCGAGTTCTGTGAGACGTGCGGGACACACATCACAACCCGCCGTCCCGATCTCAACGGTGTGGTGCTGAAGGTGGGAACACTGGACGATCCGGCGGCCTTCGGCGGACCGAAGGCTGCAATCTTCATGGAGGATCGGCAGCCCTTCCATATCGTCGCCGACGACGTCCCCTGCTTCGAGACGCTGCCGACGGGGGGCTGAAGGCGCATCGAAGCCCCCTTCCGCCCGGCTGAGAGGCCGGGCAGCGCCCGACCCTCCCCACGGGAGGGCGCTCTTGCGACGGTTCAAACCGTCGAACCGAAACTCGCCTGGCTACGACGGTGACTTGCGGCGCCG
The DNA here is from genome assembly GCF_015679265.1 of Pontivivens ytuae. NCBI lineage: Bacteria > Pseudomonadati > Pseudomonadota > Alphaproteobacteria > Rhodobacterales > Paracoccaceae > Pontivivens > Pontivivens ytuae. The sequence continues at coordinate 2,549,192 of NZ_CP064942.1, read as the reverse complement.
TCAGGAAGCGCCCACCCAAGGTCGTGCGCCGCCCTCCACACACTGCTCGAGTGCGGATATCAGAACCAAGAGGCCTCGGCCTCCAGACAGGTACGATCCTGCGCCGCCAGCAGGTCGAGCCACGGCCCCGTCGCCGGCAGCTCGTAGCGGAAGAAATAGCGACAAGCCGCCCTCTTCCCTGCCGCGAAATCGGCATCCGGATGGCTCTCGGCGGCCAGCGCCATGCGCAGCCACATCCAACCGACGACGACGTGCCCCAGCATGTCGAGATAGACCGTCGCGTTCGCCAGATACCCCTTCGGATCCTGCGCCGCCGTCGCCGCCATCCCCATCGTGACCTCGCCGACCCGACCCACCAACGCCGCCAGCGCATCGCGCTCTTCCGGCATTGCTTCGGCGGCCTTGAGCGTCGCCCCGATCTCGGCCAGCAGCGCCCGGAGCGGCGCGCCACCATCCTGCACCACCTTGCGGCCGAGCAGGTCCATCCCCTGGATGCCCTTCGTCCCTTCATGGATCGGGTTGAGACGGTTGTCGCGGTAGAGCCGCTCCACCGGGTAGTCCCGCGTGTAGCCGTAGCCGCCGTGCACCTGGATCGCGATGTCATTGGCGCGCAGGGCGAATTCCGAGGGCCAGGACTTCACGATCGGGGTCAGGATCGCCAGCAACTGCGTGGCAGCCGCATCCCCCGCCTTCTCCCGATCCACGAGGCTCGCGGCGTAAAGGCAGAGCGCGAGTGCTCCCTCCGCATAGCTCTTCGCCTGCATCAGTTGCCGCCGCACGTCCGCATGCTCGATGATCGGCACCATGGGCGTTGTCACATCGCGCTCGGTCACGTCGCGGCCCTGCGTCCGCTCCTTCGCGTAGTCGAGTGCGTGGAGGTAGCCCGAGACACCCAACACCGCCGCGCCCTGCCCCACGCCGATCCGCGCCTCGTTCATCATGTGGAACATCACGGCGAGGCCGCGGTGCGGCTCACCGACCAGATAGCCGACCGCCCCGCCCTCTTCCCCGAAGTTCAGCGCACAGTTCGTGGCACCGCGGTAGCCCATCTTGTGGTTGAGACCGGCCAGCCGGACGTCGTTGAGCGTGCCGTCCTCCAGCACCTTCGGCACGAGGAAGAGCGAGATCCCCTTGGTCCCCGCCGGCCCGCCGGGGATCTTGGCGAGCACCAGGTGAACGATGTTCTCCCCCATCTCGTGCGCCCCGCCCGAGATCCACATCTTGTCGCCGAAGAGCCGATAGCTCCCGTCCTCCTGCGGCTCGGCCCGTGTGCGGATATCGGCGAGCGACGAGCCCGCCTGCGGCTCGCTGAGGCACATGGTGCCGAAGAAGCGCCCCTCGACGATCGGTGCGAGATACTTCGCCTTCTGCTCCTCCGTCCCGTAGGCCGCGAGCAGGTTGCCCGCCGCCTGCGCAAGGAAGGGATAGGCCGCAAAGCCCACATTGGCCGCCGTGAACCACCCCGCCGCCGCCTGGCACAGCAGGTAGGGCAGCCCCATCCCGCCGTCGGCTTCGGCAAATCCCGCCGCCGGGAAGCCCGCCTCGGCATAGGCCTTCAGAGCCGGTTCCGTCTCCGGGATCAGGTGGACGCGCGTGCCGTCGAAGCGCGGTTCCTCCGCATCGGCCTTGGCGGCGAAGGGCTGGAACAGCTCCTCGGCCATCCGCTCCGCCGTCGCGAGGATGCCATCCGCCGTCGCGCGATCATGGCCTGTCGCCTCCAGCAGCGCCTCGAGCCCCAGCAGATCGTAGAGCAGGAACGAGATGTCGCGCGGATCCAGAATGTTCGGCATGGGCCCCTCACTTCGTTTTCCCGCAGGGTGGAGCGCCCCCGCGGCAAAGTCAGCCCTGACGTGGCGGAGGGGGCTTTTGCGTATTTGAAGAGAGTGATGGGCTAGAGGTGGCGCGAGAGGACCAGGGCATCTACCCGGCGGCCATCGCCGCGGCGGTAGTAGCCCTTGCGCTGGCCCGACAGGGTGAAGCTCGCGCTGGCATAGAGTGCGCGCGCGGCCGCGTTGTCCGCAGCGACCTCCAGGAACAGGAAGCGCGCACCGCGCCGGGCGAGCTCCGCCATCATGTCGGCGAGCAGGCCGGTGGCGCGGCCCTGGCCGCGGGCTTCCGGGGCGACGGCGATGGTGAGCAGTTCGGCCTCGTCCCCCGCCTGCTGGGCTACGGCGAGCGCACCGGGTGCGGTCAGGATCAGCGCCTCCGGCGCCGCGTCGAAATCGGCGAACTCACGCGCCGTCCACGGGCGCGGGCCGTCGGTGAAGCAGCGGGCATGCAGGTCCGCCAGCGCGTCCGCGTCGATCATGGCAGGATGACCGGCGGCGGTTCGGAGGGCAGCGCCGCGTCCGGCGGCCGGACATAGAGCGGTGCCGGGCGCGGAGCATCGGGGCGGGTCGCTGCGATCCGGGCGATGGCGGCGAGATCCGCCACCTCCCGCACGTCGAAGGAGGGGGCGGCGAGGCGCTCCGCGATCTCCTCCGCCCGGTGGCCGACCACGTGCCAGCGCTGGGGTGCGGCCTCCGCGATCTCGTCGGCATCGGTCAGGCGGATGTCGGCCTGCGCCACCCCGTCCCGGAACATCTGGGCATAGAGCCGCTCCTGCCGCGCATCGGCGAGAACCAGCGCCTCGCCGCTCTCGGGCGCAAGGCTTTCGAGCACGCTCACGCCGACCGCGGGAATGCCCTTGGCAAGCGCCAGCCCCCGGGCCGCGGCCACCGCGATGCGGATGCCGGTGAAGTTGCCCGGACCAACGCAGACCGCGAGCAGGTCGACCTCAAAGCCCGAGACCTCCTCCAGCATCGGCATCAGCCGCTCGGCCTGGCCGCGGGCCATCTCCTCCCGCGCATGGGCGAGCATCCGGCCACCCTGAAACAACGCGGCCGCGCAGTGCGCGGCCGAGGTGTCGAAGGCAAGGATGCGGGGGTCAGACGCCGACAGGGCGGACCTCCGTCACCTCGGGGATGTAGTGCCGCAGCAGGTTCTCGATCCCCATCTTCAGCGTCATCGTCGACGACGGGCAGCCCGCGCACGCACCCTGCATGTGCAGGTAGACCACGCCGCGGTCGAAGCCGTGGAACGTGATGTCGCCGCCGTCCTGTGCAACGGCCGGGCGGACCCGGGTGTCGAGCAGCGTCTTGATCTGGCCGACGATCTCACCGTCCTCACCGGTATGCTCGGCATGGCCGACGGTGCCAGCATCGCTCTCCATCACCGGCTGGCCGGACTGGAAATGCTCCATGATCGCGCCGAGGATCGCGGGCTTCACATGGTCCCACTGCACGGCATCCGCCTTAGTCACGGTCACGAAGTCGGGGCCGAAGAACACGCCGGTCACGCCCTCGACGCCGAAGACGCGGCGGGCGAGCGGCGAAGCCTCCGCCGCCTCAGCGGATGGAAAATCGGCGGTGCCGGCGGACATTACGGCCTGCCCGGGCAGGAATTTCAGGGTGGCCGGGTTCGGCGTCGCCTCGGTCTGGATAAACATGGGGCACCCCCTTCTGATTGCTTTCCCTACATGCCCTTTCCGAGTGAATTGTTCAAGTTCTCTTTAGAACCAATCTAAATCGCAACCTCAAGGCGAGTCGGCATGCTGCAATGCAACGTCAAGTTGAATTTTCAGCACCCGTTCGTTGGACGCACTGCAACATTCGGCTACACTTTTCGGCGGGGGGCCTTTGGTCGGGTTACGGCTGGGCCATTTTTTATGAGGCTCGTCGTGGACCGATCCAACCGGATTCTGTCGCTGGATATCCTGCGCTTTCTGACCGTGACCTTCGCTTTGGTGTCGCACACCGTGCTGCACTACGACTTCGAAGATCTGATGAGCGAGAACGTCTACCTCGTGGTGAAGTCCGTGACACGGACCGCCACGCCGGCGCTTCTCGTTCTCTTCGGCATCATGGCCGAGATCGTCTACACCCGGAAATTCCACCGCGACCGCCGCGGGCTGTCGATCGCGCTGATCAACCGGGCGATCGTCTGTTACCTCTGCTTCGTCCTGCTGGCGCTCGTCGCACTGATCGTGGGCGAGATCGGGGTAGCGCGCTTCGTCGGCGCGCTCGCGCTGGTGAAGACGGCGCCGCTCGCCAACATCTTCAAGATGTATGCGCTGCTGCTCCTCCTCATCATCTTCCTCGTCGCGCTGCGCGTCCGCTTCGGCATGTGGGGGATCTGGAGCTTCGCCGCCGCGATCTGGCTCGCGGACTGGGCCGTGCTGCGGCATGTGGAGGCGCTGCCGGGTCACCTCGACCATGTCGGCGGGCTTCTCTTCGGAATCGGCGATGTCTGGGGGCCGAGCATCCTGCACGCGCTCTTCCTCGTCATCGCGGGCATCACCTTCGGCAACGCGCTCTATGTCCGGCAGCCGAGCGGCGCGGGCCGCGTCGCCCTCGCACTGCTCATCGCGATCTGCCTTGGCGGGCTCGGGGCCTTCATGGCGGAGCACGGCCTGCGCGGCGTGCTGCACCGGATCTCCGACTACGACGCGTGGCGGGCCTCGAACCATATCGGCTACTACCTCTACGGCGTTCTTTCGTTGGGGGTGATCGCTCTGCTGGCCGAGGTGCTCAGCCGCGTCCTGCCGCGCGCCATCCTGCAACCCGCGACGCAGATCGGCGCACAGACGCTGCCCTACTTCCTCCTCGGCAACCTCGTCCTTCTGGCCGTGCCAGCCTATCCGGCGACGACCGGCTGGATGATCGCCGCGATCTGCGTGGTGGAGATCCTGGCGGCCTGCATCCTCACCCTCGCCTGGTCCCGGCTGCTTGCCCCGACCTCGCCGGTGGTCACGCTGAACCGCCAGCTTCGCCTCTTCGCCGAGCGGTTCGTGGAGATCGGCAGCCGCACGCGCCTCGTCGAATGGGTGGTGATCCGGCCGTTGCGGAGTGCGGCGGCCTAAGCGATCAGGCCTCCGCCGGCTCGAATGTCAGCGCCGTGCCGTTGATGCAGTGGAGCAGCTTGCGCTCCACGATCAGGATGTGGCCGAGATGGCTGGAGCAGCGGCGGCAATGCGCCTCGATATTGGTGAGGCTTTCAAGGCCCATACCCGCCTGCCCATACGCTTCCTCCGGCCCGTCGATCGCCATCAGCACCGTGTCGGGCTGCGCGTGGCGGAAGAAGACCCAGCCCTTGTCCACCTGCTCCCGCCAGCGTGAGACGTAGACGCAGAGGCCGCATCCCTTGCACAGGAACTCACCGGCCCGGTAGTCCTGCGACAGCGGATGCGAGTGCGGCCGCTCGGTCCCGCCCTCGCGCAGGATGGCGTATTCGTCCTCGGTCAGCTGCTCGCGCCACTCCGCCTCGCTGCGAACGACCTCGTAGTCCATCGCGTCGGTTTCGGCGCGAGCGGGCCGGGCAATGGTGATTGGGGCGAGGGCCGCGCCCGCAGCGGTGGCTCCGAGGAAACGGCGGCGGCTGGGCTGGGATATGGGGGCTCTCCTCTACCGATGTGCCGAAGGGAAGCCCCATCCTACCACGCCGTACCGCCCCACCCTCACAATCCGCCGTGACCCCGGCGTGAGGGCGCACAACCACCCCGGACCCGATCCGGGGCCTTTCGGAGCAGAGAGCGACGCGCGGGGAACCGAGCGGTCCCGGCTCTTCGGCCGGGACGGTTGCAAGTAGCATCAACCACCCCGGACTTGATCCGGGGCCGCTCACCACAGCTCGAGCCGCTCAACCGAAACCGAACAAAAGCTCCCAGAACTGCAGCACCTCAGCCTACCCGCCCACACCGCGCCGCTGCAGCACCGTCGTCCCGCCACGGCCCGCGCGCAGCAAACCCAGCGAAGCCATCTGCCGCCGCTGATAGGAGATCCGCCGCGCATCTCGTACCAGCCGCCCCGGGGACATCAGGACGATGCACTGCCCCTCGTCGCCGAGCCTCAGCCGCGCGACCTCCCGCGGGCCGATCCGCGCCATGAAGACCCAGACATGCCCCCAGCGACCGCGCACGCGACGCGCCCGCTCCAGCCGCCCCACTGGCAGCCGCAGTCCCGTCTCTTCCTCCAGCTCCCGCAGGACACATTCCACCGGGCTCTCCCCCGGCTCGCGCTGGCCGCCCGGAAAGTCCCAGCGGTCGGGCCATGGGATCCACGCCTTCCGGTCCCGCCGGAGCAACACGACGCGCTCGCCAGCGAAGAGAACGAGCTTCGTGCCATGGAACGACCGCCGCCCGATATGCGCATCCGCACTCAACATGGGGCGCTCAGCACCACCGGCTCAATATGACAGGCTCGGCATCAGATCCTCAGCATACGGAGCGGATCTGCTCCAGCGTCATGCCACCCGGCACGACCGTCACGGGCACCGGCATCTGAGCCGCCATCCGCCCCGCGAGCTGCGTGACCAGCGGCCCCGGCCCGTCCCCTTGCGTGCCAGCGGCGAGCACCAGGACCCCGATCTCGCGATCCTCCTTGATCTGGTCGAGCACCTCCTTCGCCGTCTCGCCCTCGCGGATGACGAGCTCGGGGGTCACGCCCTCGTTCTCCTTCATCTTCTCGGCGAAGAAGGCGAACTTCTCCTCGATCTTCTCGCGCGCCTCGGCCCGCATCAGGTCGCCGACGCCGATCCAGTGCTGGAATTCCTCGGGCTGGATGACGGCGAGGATCTGCACACCACCTTCGGTATTGCACGCCCGCAGCGCCGCGAAGCGCATCGCGTTGATGCACTCGGGACTGTCATCCATCACCACGAGGAACTTGCGCATTCTACGCTCCGCCCTGCTTCGCAAACCGCCCCACCTTGCCGGAGCGGCCCCGCCCGCGCAACAAAGCCCTGAGCATCATTTGCATAAGAAACAAGCCAATCTGCGCGCCGAGCCCGATGAGCAGCAGCAGCGCCGTTGCCGCCCGATCCGTCAGCCGCACCGTCGCACGAAAGAGGCGCGACTTGCCGAGCACCACCACCGCCTCCGACGTGCGCCCTCCCATCGCTTCGCTCACCCGGGCAAAGCGCGCCGCATCCGCGGGGCCGTCGATCAGGGGCAGCATGCGGAAGAGCCCGGTGGTCGTGGCGTTGGCCCGGATGGCGCCCAGATCGCCCATGGTCCGGCGCAGCCGCACCAGCCCCGCCGCATCGGCGCCCGGCCGCAGCGCCTTCGCCCCGTCCGTCACAACCGCGCGCAGGCCCGGCGTCAGCCGCCCCGTGCGCTTGGCCACCCGAACCACGCCCGACGCCGCCTTCACGCTGAGGCTGGAGCCCGCGGTGACCAGACCCGCGCCCGTCGCCGTCAGCCCCGCCGCGGCCAGCCCCACATCGAGCTGATCGACCTCGTCGCCCGCAGCCCAGTCCTGCGCCCCGCGCCGCAGCGCGTTGAGATCGCCGAAGGGCGTCAGCTCGAAGGGCAGGTTGCAGGCCAGGATCTCGCCAAGGCCGGGACAGCTCTCCGGCTCCACGGCGCAGCGCAGGCAGATCGCGGGCATCTCCGCCCGGTGCTGCGTGACGAAGGCCGCGACCTCCGCCTCCTGCGCCTCGGTCAGCGGGAGGCCATGCTGCGCCGCGATCCCGGTCAGCAGCTCCACGCGGTCGCTGTCCCGCGCCGCGATCGCCTCGGTCAGCCGGGGCGCAAGCCACTCCGCATCGACCTCCCGCGCCAGCTCCGCCTCGACGGCCACCCGGATCTCCGCCGCCGTCCGCTCCACGTAGGGAGCCACGAAGGGCTGCTGCGCCAGCGACCAGAGCGTCGCCAGCGTGGTCAGCGCCAGCAGCAGGCGGAGCGCACGCATCTCATCCGTCCGCGATCAGCCTGAGGCCGAGGGCGCCGAGGAACGTGCCGCTGACCCGGTCGATCACGGGCTTGGCCGAGGCATAGCGCCGCCGCATCGCGCGGGCAGCCATCACGGCTGCGACGATCCCGTACCAGGCGAACTCATTGAGGAAAACGATGGCAAAGACCGCGGCCAGCATCATCGGCGAGGGGTCGGCAGGCAGGATCACCACGAAGATCGAGCCGAAGAACACCGCGACCTTCGGGTTCGCAAGCTGCGTCAGCAGCCCCAGCCGGATCGCGTCCCACGGCCCCTTGGTCTCCGCCGCTTCCGTCGCCTCGACCACTGCCGGCGCGCGGGCATGGCGCCAGAGCTGGATGGCGAGCCAGATCAGGAACGCAGCCCCCGCCCAGCGCAGGACGTTAAGCATCCAGGGAAAGACCTCGAAGAGGGCCGCCAGCCCGAACCACGCCCCGCTCGCCCAGACGAGCGTGCCGAGGCCCAGCCCGAAGGCCACCAGCAGCCCCCGCCGCCGCGCGCCCGACACGGTCTCGCGCAGCACGACGATGAAGGACGGACCGGGACTGACAACGGCGGCCAGATGCGTCAGCGCGAAGGTCAGAAGGATGGCGGCGGTTTCCATGCGGGTCTCCTTTGCCGCGCAGGGTGCGGTGTCCCGCCGCACATGTCCATGCCTCAGGCGAGGAGCCGGGCGGCGACCTCCGGCCCCAGATACACCGGTCGGCCCCCGGCGAAGGTCGCGGCGACCCGGCCCGTCGCGGCCTCCAGCACCACCAGATCGGCACGCAGGCCCGGCGCGATGCGGCCGCGATTGGCGAGGCCCAGCATCTCCGCCGGACCACCCGAGATCAGGTGCCAGGCGTCGGCCAGCGGCAGTCCCGCCTCCGCCAGCTTCAGCGCCGCCGGCACCATCGCCGGGTAGTGGTAGTCGGAGGCGAGCGCGGTCACCCGCCCCTCCGCCACCGCCTCCGCCGCACTCGGCCCCCTGTCGTGGGAGCCGCCGCGCAGCACGTTAGGCGCGCCCATCACCGCAGGCCCCGCGTCAGGCAGCTCCACCGGAAACTCCGCGATCTCCACGCCCAACGCCGCATAGCGCGCCCGCGTCGCCGCATCGTCATCGTGGGAGGCGAGCTTCACCCCCGGCATCTCCGCGATCAGCCGGGCGAGGGCGGTCGGCACTTCCGTCGCGTTTGCCGCCAGCTCCTGCATCAGCGCCAGATGCGCCTCGGGCGAGCGTTTGGCCCGCAGCGCCGCACTTGTCAGCCGCTCGGGCCGTTTGCCTGCCGCCAACGCGCGATGCGGCAGATGATCCGAAAAGCCGACATAGCCGATCCCCGCCTGCCGCACGAAGCGGGCGATGGCGTTGAAATCGGCGATCATGTGGGTCTCGACACGCAATTGCAGCCGCAGGTCCAGCGCCCCGCGCCGCCCCGCCAGCGCCGCCGCCATGGCGCGCGCGAAGTCGGGCGAGCGCAGCCCGCCCTGCCAGCTCCAGAACTGCGCGAGCCACGCCGTGGTGATCCCGCAGGCGGCGAGCTCCGCCTCCAGCATCGGCAGTCCATCACCCGGATCGGGCACGAGGCCCCGGCGCGGCGCGACGTGCCGCTCGAACCCGTCGCCATGCACATCGATCACGCCGGGCAGGATGAGGTGGCCGCCGAGGTCCACCTCCCGCCCCGGTCCGTCCGCGATCCGCCCCTCGGCGAGGGTCAGCGCCGTCTCCTCCAGCCCGCCGGGCAGCAGCACTCGGGCGCCGGTCAGGCGCAGGGCAGGCATCATCGGCAGGGCTCCGTCAAACGGTCAGCCCGCACACTCCGCGATCGCCGTCGCCATGTCTAGGATCAGCGCGGGGTAAAGCCCGGCCCCCGGCTCATGCGCCGACCCCAGCGGGTCGATCGTGGCGATGGTCACGCCGCTGCCCTCGAACACCGTCTCCAGCAGCGAGGCGTTGAGCTGCGGCTCGATGAAGGCGCAGGCGAGCTCACGCTCGGCCACCAGCTCACGCAATGCGGCCACCCGCCGCGCGCCGGGCTGGGCCGCATCACCCAGCGCGACCGCCGCGGTCGCGGGGACGTCAAAGCGGGTCTCGAAGTACTGGTAAGCGTCATGCAGCACGATGTAGCCGGGCCGCCCTCCGTCCGCGAGGATCTCGGAGACGCGGGCCGACAGCTCTTCCATCTCCGCCTGCCCGGCGGCGGCGTTGGCGGCATAGGTCTCCGCATTGGCCGGATCCGCCTCCGACAGCTCCGCTGCGATGACGCCCAGCCAGTTCGCCGCATTCACCGGGTCGAGCCAGGCATGGGCGTCGGTATCGCCGTGCTCATGGGCATGGTCACCGTGGCCGTGATCGTCGTGACCGTGGTCGTCGTCGGCATGCTCCGCGTGCTCCTCATGGCCATGGTCGTCGTGCGCATGCTCCTCATGACCGTGGTCGTCATGCGCATGATCCGCGTCGGCGTGCTCCTCATGACCATGGTCGTCATCCCCGTGGTCATGATCATGATCGTGCGCGCCCTCCACCTCGAACGCGACACCCTCGCGCGTCGGCAGCAACACCGTGCCCTCGGCCTCCAGCAGCTCCACGACCTCGGCGTCCGCTGCGACGTTGGAGATCACCCGCGGCAGCCAAGGCGTCAGCTCTTCCGAGACCCAGAACACCATGTCAGCCGCTTGCAACGCATCCGCCTCGGACGGCCGCATCGCGTAGCCGTGGGGCGAGCTGCCGGGCGGGATCAGCAGGTCCGGTGTGCCCACACCCTCCATCACGCGCGCCACCAGCGCATGCACCGCAGCGATATCGGCGGACACGCGGGGCACCTCGGCCCGGGCCACGCCGCCACAGACCAGGGCGATCGGAAGCGAAAGGAGAAGCGCGCGCATTGCCAGTAACCTCGTATCTGGTAGAGAGGTGTCTGGACTAGCCGATATGTTATAATGTAGCAACCCGCCTCATCACAGGAGGACTGGATGACCGATCGCGGCTTCGAACAGCACGACCACGCGGCCTGCATCGCCAATGCGATGGGGGCGGCCGAGCGTCACTGTGCCGAGGCCAAGCTGCAGTTCACCCCGGCCCGGCGGGAGGTTCTGTCGATCCTGCTCGACGCGCACCGCGCGATGGGCGCCTACGACATCCTCGACAAGCTCAAGGAGGGCGGGCGCAGCGCGCAGCCCCCCGTGGTCTACCGCGCGCTCGACTTCCTGATGGCCCACGGCTTCGCCCACCGCATCGAGCGGCTGAACGCCTATATCGCCTGCTCCCATCCCGGAGCCAATCACGCCCCCGCCTTCCTGATCTGCAGGAGCTGCCAGACCGTGGCGGAGGCTCCGTCCGGCATGATGGCGCTGATGGGCGACGTGGCGAGCGAAGCGGGCTTCCGGCTGGAGACCGTGGTGATGGAGGCCGAGGGCCTCTGCCCCCGCTGCGACCGGGCGGAGAAGCAGGCGTGAGCCTCGTCACCGTCACCGGCCTCGGCGTCGACGCGGGCGCCCAGCGGATCCTGACCGGCGTCGATCTCACCCTCGCTCCGGGAGAGATCGTGACGGTCGTCGGCCCCAACGGCTCGGGCAAGACGACGCTGCTACGCGCGATCCTCGGCGCGATCCAGCCCTCGACGGGGCGGGTGGAGCGCCAGGCAGGGCTGCGCATCGGCTACGTGCCGCAGGTGCTCCATATCGACCAGACGCTGCCGTTGACCGTGCGCCGCTTCCTCGACCTGCCGGTCCGGCGCGGGGCCGCCGCCGTGCGCGAGGCACTCGTGGACGCCGGGGCCGATGGCCTCGAAAAACGGCAGATGACGGATCTCTCCGGCGGGCAGTTCCGCCGCGTGCTCCTCGCCCGCGCACTGTTGGAGAAGCCGGAGCTCCTGATTCTCGACGAGCCGACCACCGGCCTCGACCAGCCCGGCTCCGCCGCGTTCTACCGCCAGATCGAGGCGGTGCGCGCCACGCTGGGCTGCGCAGTGCTGATGGTCAGCCACGAGCTGCATGTCGTGATGAGCGCGTCCGACCGGGTGATCTGCCTCAACGGCCATGTCTGCTGCCACGGCACGCCCGAGGTGGTCGCCTCCGCCCCCGAATACCGGGCGCTGTTCGGCACCGGCACGCAGGGCGCGCTGGCGCTCTACCGCCACGACCATGATCATGGGCATGACCACGGGCACGATCATGATCACAGCCATGGCCATGACCACGCCCCGCGCGAGGATACGGCGGTCTGATGCTCGACGATTTTCTGATGCGCGCAGCCCTCGCCGGGCTGGGCGTCGCACTTGCGACCGCGCCGCTCGGCTGCTTCGTCGTCTGGCGGCGCATGGCCTATTTCGGCGACGCGACGGCGCATGCGGCGATCCTCGGCGTCGCCCTGTCGCTCGCCTTCTCCACCTCGATCTTCGCGGGCACGCTGGCGACGGCGCTGGCCATGGCGCTGGCGATCACGTCGCTCAGTGAGCGGGGCTACGCGATCGACACCCTGCTCGGGGTCCTGTCCCACGCGGCCCTCGCGATCGGCCTCGTGGCCGTATCCTTCCTGCCGGGCGCGCGGATCGACCTGATGAGCTATCTCTTCGGCGACATCCTCGCCGTGGGGCGCACAGACCTCGCGGTGATCTGGGTGGGCGCGGCGCTCGTCCTCGGCCTCGTCGCGTGGCGCTGGTCGGCCCTGCTCGCGGCGACGCTCAACGCGGATCTCGCGCGCGCGGCGGGCATCGACCCGAAGCGCGAGAAGATGATCCTGACCCTCGCACTCGCCCTCGTCGTCGCCGTCGCGATCAAGGTCGTGGGCGCGCTCCTGATCGCGGCCATGCTCATCATCCCTGCCGCCGCCGCCCGCCCGCTGAGCCGCACGCCCGAGGCGATGGCCGTGATCGCGGGGGCCATCGCCGGGCTCTCGGCCCTCTCGGGCCTCTGGCTCTCCTATCTCTACGATACGCCCGCCGGCCCCACGATCATCTGCGTCGCCGCCACCTGCTTCGCGCTGGCGGCCCTGCGCCGGCTGTCGCGCTTGTGACAAAGAGACACGGAAGTCGCTCAACAGCCGAAGGTGATTTCGCGAGCGTTGAACTGCTTTCTCGGGGATCTCCTACTTGACCTCGCCCGATCTGCTCTCCATTCCGTCCCAAAGTCGGTAAGGCAGGCTGCGCCTCCGCCGACACGATACGATTGGCATTTGCCCAACAACTCCCGTAAGAGATTGGCGCTTTGACTGAATATTCTGGCCCGAAAGATGACGCGAACCGTCCACGTCTCCTATTCATGGCTACGGAGGATTGGTTCTTCGCATCCCATTTTAAAGGCTTCGCGGCCGCTGCGCGCGCCGCAGGCTTCGCTCCCGTCCTCGCTGCACAGCTGGGAACGCGGGGTGACGTGGGGCTCGCGGAGGTGCTTCCGCAGATCGCCGTCAATACGCCCCGGTCGGCCGTGAGCATCGAAGGGCTACGCGCCGCTGTATCTGGTTACCGCTCTGCGATCCGGAAGGTGCAGCCAGAGATCGTGCATTGTATCGCGCTTAAACCGGCGCTGAACGGCGGAATAGCAGCACGACTGGAAGGGTCACCCCGGCTGGTAATCGCACCAACGGGACTTGGCGCACTCTGGGTTGCGGAGGGATGGCGTGCCCGAGCTGCTCGTGCAGGCGTGCGTATGGCTTTACGTGGCCTTTGCCTTCGCTCGCACATGCGTTTCCTTTTTGAAAACCACGATGATCCGGTATCTCTTGGGGTGCCGGACCATCATGTTCGCCGTGCGGCATTTGTTTCGGGCGCTGGCGTTGCGGCAAGCAGCTTTCCGCGCCATCCACTACCACAGAACGGCGCCGTCATGCGCGTTGCCGTGGTTGCGCGGATGGTGCACTCCAAGGGTATCCTGGAATCGATAGAAGCGGTCCGACAGGTCCGCGCCGAGGGGCACCCGGTGACACTTGATCTATGGGGCGCGCCAGATGCTGAGAACCCGGCAAGCCTCGAAAACGCAGAGTTGGAGGCGCTTGGTAGCGAGCCGGGCGTCCGGTGGCGCGGCCCTACGAGCAACGTCTCCAACATCTGGAAGGAAACCGATGTGGCGATGCTGCTCTCGCGCGGGGGCGAGGGCCTACCGCGCAGCCTTGTAGAGGCTGCAGCCTCGGGCCGTCCCATTGTCACCACGGATGTGCCCGGATGCCGCGATGTCGTAAGGGATGGGATAGAGGGTTATCTCGTGCCACCACGCGATCCCGCCGCTGCGGCGCGCGCGCTCGCAAGCCTGTCTCAAGATGCCGGGATACGCTATCAGATGGCCGACGCAGCCTACCGGCGTTTCGCCCGGGACATGACCGATAAGGCGGTTCAGACAACCGTTGAGCAGCTCTACCGCGATCTTATTACGGATTGAAGAAGCCGAGGTCCTCCTGACGAAAACCGCCCGCCAATCCGGAGTGATTTAGTGTTGCGACCTGCCCTATTTCTCGATCGCGACGGTGTGGTGAACGAAGAGACTAACTTCTGCCACAGACCCGAAGATTTTCATCCTCGTAAAGGCATCTTTGATCTCGTTCGCCTTGCACGCAACGCAGGTCGATCCGTGATCGTCGTCACTAACCAGTCCGGTATCGCGCGCGGTCTTTTCGACGAGAAAATCTATGCAGCGCTCACCACGCACATGCTTAGGCTTTTCGAACAGAAGGGCGCAGCACTAACCGATGTGCTCCATTGTCCCTACCATCCCGAAGCACCACTGGCGCAGTACCGCGTAGACCATTCCTGGAGGAAGCCGAGACCGGGCATGATTCTGGAAGCCCGAGATCGGCACGGACTCGATCTGGCAGCATCTGCTCTGATTGGCGACCGGCCCTCCGACATAGGCGCGGCGCAGGCAGCCGGGCTGGAGGCTGCCTGTCTTGTGGGTACTACACTCTCGCCTGAAGCGCCGCGGCCACGCCGCTTTGCTGTAGCACCTGACATCGTTGCCGCTTCCAGGTGGTATGCAGACTTGCTAGCCAAGGGCCAGGGGGGTTAGGGTCGCGATGGATGAAATTCCTCATGTGCGCGCTGTAGGCTCTCCGGATTGCCGATGTCGCGATGATATCCGGACGTCTCCACCGCAAGAATGCGCCCGAGGAAGTGTGGAATGACCTCTGTCGATAGATCAATGATGGGCCGCCCAAGCGATGCGGCATGCGTAGCGATCTCGGGTGTGACGACGTAGACCGCCCCGTTTGCAAGGTTGCCCGGCGGATCCGGCACCTTTTCGTGGAATGCCTGAACAATACCGTCAGCATCACATTCCAGGATCCCGCACGAAGACGGATCGTCCGTGCGAAAGGCGAGCATCGTCATCACAACATTCGGCATGCGCGCCCGATGTTGCGTGATTAGCCAATGCGGATCGAAATCGGTCAGATTGTCGGCGTGTGCAATGAGGAAATCCGAGCTCCCGAAATAGTCGCGATTAGCAAGCAGCGTACCACCAGTCCCGAGCAACTCCGCCTCGTGAACGAGATCGACTCTGGACTGCCAACGCGATCCTTCCACATGGCGGTGAACCTGATGGGCAAGATAGTGCGTGTTAAGAAGCACACGCTCGATCGCATGTGTTCCAAGCAAAAGATCAAACCAGTAATCAAGCAACGGTCGCCCGTGGATCGGAACAAGACACTTAGGCGTCGTATCGGTGATGGGCCGTAATCGCGAACCGACACCGGCAGCCAGCAGAAGCGCGTGCATCACATTGTCCCTAGCTCGGTTTGTAGTCGATTTCAGTAGCAAGCTCTGCCTGCGTCAGTGGCGTATTCCCCACCCTCGATACTTGACATCCTGCCGCCAGCGCACCGAGGTAAACCGAACGCCAGACATCTATGCCAGCGCAAAGCGCCATCGACGTGCATGTAAAGAAGCTATCGCCCGCACCAGCAACATCTTTCGGCGCGGAATTGAAGGCAGGAAGCCGGTCTGTCTCCAACTGGCCCTCCTTGTTGACATACATCAGCAAACCCTCCTCCCCAAGCGTCACCACGACATGCTCAGCCTTTGCGGTCTTACGCAATTCTTCAGCGACCATTATCAGGCCCGACTCGGCGTCCTTCAGTGCCATACGCGCCTCACGCTCAGTGGGTGTAATCAAAGTCATCCCGCGGAAACGCGAGATGTCGGCGGCCTGCGATGAGGCTTGGCTATCAGCCGCCATCATTATGCCCCGCGCTGCCGCTTTCTCACAGATGCTGTCGACAACAGGCTGAGGCAAACAACCGTAATTGAAATCGGAGAACAGCAACAGATCGGTCTGTGGCAGACGATCCTCGACTGCGGCGATCAGCTCACTCGATAGCGCAGCATCTACCGAGAGCTGCCGCAGGTGGTTCACACGCAGCAGGGTTTTTCCACGGGCTCGGAACCTCTGCTTATTTGTAGTCGGTCGCGCGGTGTCAGTGAAAAGACAGGCATCAACATCGTAATCTGCGAGCTTCGAACGCGCGAAATTGGCGGACTCGTCGTCACCACACACAGTGACGAATGAGACGTTCGCTCCAAGACCGCGCGCGTGTGCGGCCACGATTCCAGCACCACCTACAAAAGTTGTTTGCTCGATAGGCGAAACAACGATCGTCGGATCTTCTTGCGACATTCCGAGCGCCTCGCAATTTATGTATGTGTCCACTATGAGATCACCTATCACCAGCACTCTGAGATTTCTAAATTTCTCCAACACCTCCTTAAGATCTCGAATATCGAATTTACGTCGTACCGGGAAATCTTTCGGCTTTATGATTGATGAGTAATTTGTTTCAAAATACTCGCGCTTTAGAAGTGAAAATGAGGAAAAAAAGACATCACCTGATCCAAATAAGAGCCTCCCTCCATAGGATTTTAATACAGACTCTTCCTCGTTCTCACGCTCTTGATACTCCTTACCCTTGACAACAACGTCAGGGCGGAGCTGACGGATGATCTCAACAAGCGGGAAGCTCATGACGAAAGCGTGGTCGACGAAGGTAAGCGACTTCAACGCTTCGATCCGCATTGCGCCCGGCACGGATACATCTTTGTCATCATCAGGAACCAAACCGACAAGAACAACATCTCCCTGCTCTGCAGCGAATTTGAGAAGTCGGGTATGTCCAGGATGCAAAATGTTGAACTTGCCGGAGATGAAGACAATTGCCTTCTCTTTCGAACGCGCCTCTGTGATGAGATCCGAAATCGAAGTGATCGCAGAGTGGTCTATCATGCTATTGTCCTGCCTTACGTTTACGTACGGGCGAAGCCCCAGCTTTCGAGAGCATCGCGCCGTTGCGGGGCAGTTAGCTCTGAATGCCCGCATTATGGAAGCGGTCAAACCGCTTTCGCTCCGACTTTACGCTTGCTAAAGACCGCACCAGACAACCGAGCGGAGATGCACGGGATGACACCAACCAAAGGGCCTCTCGGGACCGGGATAACAGGCGTGACGGCAGTCATCCCCAATTACAACCATGGGTCGGTCATTTCCGATGCGATAGCAGCCCTCACCGCCCAAAATCCCGCCCCCAGCCGTATTGTAGTCGTCGATGACGGCTCGACCGATGACAGTCGGCGAGTGCTGCAGCGGCTTGCGGAGACTCAACCATTACTGCACGTGGTTTTTCATGAGCGGAATATGGGTGCCATCGGGGCGCTGAACACGGGCCTAGCGGCGACGCAGACGGAGTACGTCTACTTCGGCGCTGCTGACGACAAGGTGCAGCCCGGCCTGTTTGAAGCGCTGCTGCCACTGCTGGCCAGTGCGCCGGCGATCGCACTGGCCTCGACTGAGGCAATTGTCACCGATCTCGATACGGGCAGCTCTGCGTTGCGCCCGCCGGTGCTGCCGGCTTTCGAACCAGCTGTCTTTTCTCGCGACGATGTCTGCGCCCTTTTCCGGAACATTGACAACTGGATCCTAACCGGGGCTACGATATGGCGCACGGATAAGCTGCGAGCGGCAGGCGCCTTCAACCCTGCGCTTGGCGCACTAGCGGATGGCTTCGTCGCGCGGCAACTCGCATTTCGGCATGGCTCCGCGTTCGCCCCCGTACCAGGGGTCGAGTGGCGACTCAGCAACAGTGGAATTTCGCGCAGCCTCGCCTCAGATCCAGATAGCGCAGAACAGATCTTGTCCGCAGCGATGAGGCAGATGGCCACCGATCCTTGTTTTCCGTCGTGGTATCCAAAGCTGTTTGCGCGGCGATGGCGATTTGGAACTGCTCGAGTACGTCTCGCTGCGTCGCCTGCGTGGCGCCGGCTTGTTCTGCAAGTCCTACTCACGTTGCATTATCGCCCTACCAACGTTCTTCGGATCATAAAAACTATGATTTGGCGACAACTTCGTCGGATCTGATTGGCTCCGCGCCGGAAGCGCGCACAAGATCTAAAGGAACGAGAACGCCGCAAGGCCACCGAGTTGATCACCAGTGGCGCAGGGGACCACGCGCAGCGGCACAAGTTGACACCGGCGGACGGTCGGCCTATCGCAAAGCTCCTCGAGAGCTTGTCTGGCGACCACCATCATACAGGCGCTGCCCTACCATCGGCCCTGGAGAGTAAAATATGAATCCGAGTATCGGCAACCCGCTGCCGGAACGAACCTATGGTGATCCGGCACAAGCCACGGCAAAGGCCATTGGCGACCTGACGGAGGGGCTGCAGTCATGGCAACTCTGGACTAATCTCGGCTGGCAGGACGTTCAGCAACGCTACCGGCGCGCTGTGCTTGGCCCTTTCTGGATTACCATTAGCATGATGACGCTGGTTCTCGCGCTGGGTATAATTTATGCTGGCATGTTCCGGATCGAAGTCGATGTTTTCATACCACATATTGCTTCTGGTTTCGTTATTTGGTACTATTTTTCCTCTACCATCAATGATGGCAACTAGTGGCTTTACTGGTGCTGAAAATATTATAAAAGACGGGGGACGGCCCCTATCGATCCATATATTTCGGTTATGTTACAGAAATCTCATTATCGCACTACATAATGTAGCTGTAATGCTTGGCATTTATATTTGGAATCCCTCTCTCCTTAGCTGGAACTTTCTCTTTTTGATACCTGCCACTGTGCTTTTGATTATTAATATGGTGTGGCTGTCATTGCTCGTCGCTATAGTTTGTGCCCGTTTCCGCGACGTGCCCCCTATCGTCGCAAACGTTGTGCAGATGCTGTTCTTCGTGTCTCCAGTGATATTCAAGCCGGAAATCCTTCCGCCGGAACTCTCCTTTGTCGTGGACTACAATCCTTTGGCTTATATGATGGAAGTCATGCGCAGCCCGTTGCTGGGGCAGCCCCCCTCGCTTCTTTCTTTTGCTCTGATGGCGGTTTTTGCGCTTATCGGCTGGAGCTTTACGTTCAGATTCTTCCGTATGACGCGGCATCGGATCGCTTACTGGCTGTGAGGACTTCGGTATGACCCAACTCATGGATATCAAGCCCGACACTGATGTTGGCGCTCACGTCAGCTTCGAGAATGTCAACGTCGAGTTCCCGATCTATTCGTCCCATGGTCGGTCACTGAAGCGTTCAATGCTTCAGTTCACGACTGCAGGGCGAGTAGGCCTCAGTTCCGACGACCGGCTGGTCGTCCGTGCTCTGAAGTCCCTGAGCTTCGAGGCTAAACACGGTGATCGCATCGGCCTGATTGGCCGGAACGGCTCTGGAAAGTCCACACTCCTGCGTGCACTCGCCGGCGTATATGAGCCTGTATCGGGCCTCGTACGCATTCGGGGGCGTGTCCAATCCCTCATCGACATCAATCTCGGCCTCGATATCGAAGCATCGGGCTACGAGAACATACGCGTTCGCTGTCTCTTGCGCGGCGTTGGAAAAAAGCAGCTCGAGCGCCGGATGGAGGACATCGCAGAAGTGACGGAACTTGGCGAGTTCCTGCACATGCCTGTCCGCACGTATTCGAGTGGGATGGTCCTGCGGCTCGGCTTCGCTATCTCGACCTCCATGGTCCCTGACATCCTACTGATGGATGAGTGGATCGGGGTAGGCGATAGCACGTTCGTTGAGAAGGCGCAGAAGCGTCTGCGGGAGATGGTTGGGGCAAGCGGTATCCTGTTCATCGCCTCCCACAACGCGGAGATCATCGAGAAAACATGCAACCGCGTCTTATGGCTGGACCAAGGCGACATACGCATGGACGGTTGCCCGAATGAAGTTCTAAAGGCCTATGGCGACTGCGCCTCATGAGCAAGTGTTCACAAATCAAAGCGAATTCACCATTGCGCGCGTGACAGGCAATGGATAAGCGCGGTGGGCAAGGAAACTGAGTTCGCCGACAAGGTTGGTGATCGCTGCCTCAGCGCGAAGAGGCAGCAGATAAGAGGGGCTCCATGAAGATTCTCGTTACCGGTGCATGTGGCTACAAGGGGAGCGTTCTGGTTCCCAAACTTCTAGCCGCAGGGCACTCCGTCGTCGGCTTTGATATCCAGTGGTTCGGCAACGAGTTGACACCGCATCCAGACCTAACCGTCGTGAAGGGCGATGTACGCGACATAGATTCTGTGCCACTGGATGACGTGGATGCCATTATCCATCTTTCTAGCGTGGCGAATGACCCTTGTGGAGACCTGGACCCGAAGCTGACTTGGGAAATCTCTTGCCTCGCGACGATGCAGCTTGCCGATCAGGCGAAGCGAAGAGGAGTAAATCGCTTCATTTACGCTTCGTCGGGCAGCGTCTACGGTGTCAAGGAGGAGGACCAGGTTGTCGAGGATCTCGAACTTGTTCCCATCTCCGAATATAACAAGACTAAGATGTGCGCCGAACGCATCCTAATGTCCTATGCGGAAGACATGGTCGTGCAAATGGTGCGCCCGGCTACGGTCTGTGGTTTTTCGCCCCGTATGCGGCTTGATGTATCGGTCAACCTTTTGACGATGCAGGCTTTGGAAAAGGGCAAAATAACCGTCTTCGGCGGCGATCAGACCAGACCAAATATTCATATCGACGACATTACAGATCTCTATGTATTTCTACTTGAACACCCCGAACACACAGGTGTTTACAATGCGGGTTTTGAGAACATCTCGATTATGGACATCGCTAAGATGGTACAAAAGCACGTAGATGCTGAGATCGCGGTGACACCATCCAATGATCCACGCTCCTACCGTGTAAATTCCGACCGCCTGCTCGCCACGGGCTTTCGCCCCCAGAAGACCGTTGAGGACGCAATCAAGGAGATGGTCGGCCTCTACCGGCAAGGAGCGCTTGTAAATGACGATAGGTTCCACAACCTGAAATGGATGCAGAAGGGCTATGCCAAATGACCACCGCGATCCCGGATCCGGCAGATCATTTCAAGGCCTACTCCAAGCGTATCTCTCACCTGTTGTCTGAGTTCGACTGGTCTCTGGTTCAGGAACTTGCGTATGATTTGCTAGACTGTTGGAAGACGGGCCGCCAAGTTTTTCTCGCAGGAAACGGAGGCAGCGCAGGCAACGCTGTGCACCTTGCCAACGACTTTCTTTACGCGCTCTCAAAGCGTGCAGGCTCTGGACTGCGCGTGCACGGCCTTCCAGCCAACCCTGCAGTCCTTACCTGCCTCGCAAATGATGAGGGCTATGACAAGGTTTTCTCCCTCCAACTTGCCGTACAGGCTCGGGCGGGCGACGTGCTCGTCGTATTCTCAGGGAGCGGCAACTCTCCGAACATTTTGGAAGCTTTGGAAGAGGCGCGCCGCATCGGTATGAAAAGCTACGCAATCCTCGGCTTTTCCGGCGGCAAAGCACTCCAGATGGCCGATATGCCAATTCACATACAACTCGATGACATGCAGGTCGCTGAAGACATGCAACTCATCATAGGTCACATGCTTATGCAGTGGCTCTCCTTACACAGCGACGAAATTGTCCCGGCGGAGCATCGGACATGAGCGGGCACGAGCGCTTCTTGGTTCTCGGATCGAATTCTTTTTCCGGTGCGACGTTCTGCGACTTCCTCGCGGCAAGCGGCATCGACGTCATCGCCACGTCTCGCTCGCCGGAGGCTCCGACACCGCTCCTACCATACAAATGGCAAGAGAGGCCGGGCGCCGTCCGTTTCGAGCGGATCGACATAAATCACGACCTCGACGCGTTGGAAGCGCTGCTCAAACAGGAGCAAATCACTCATGTAGTGAACTTCGCAGCGCAGAGTATGGTTGGAGAAAGCTGGCAGAATCCAGACCACTGGATGATGACCAACGTTGTATCAACTGTGCGCCTGCATGAGCGCCTGCGCGGGCACAGATTTCTGGAACGGTATGTCCACATTACGACGCCGGAGGTTTATGGCTCGACGGACGGATGGGTGAATGAGGACGCGCCGTTCAATCCGTCCACGCCTTACGCTGTGTCCCGCGCCGCCGGCGACATGAGCCTGCGCACCTATGTGGACACCCATGATTTTCCAGCTGTGTCGACGCGGGCCGCGAACGTCTACGGACCCGGCCAGCAACTCTATCGCATCATTCCGCGAACAGTCTTCGCTGCTCTCGGTGGGCAGAAGCTACGGCTGGACGGCGGCGGCAAATCGGTGCGTGTCTTCGTCCACATGACCGACGTATCCGACGCCACACTTCGGATCGCACGACAAGGACGGATCGGAGAAACCTACCACATCTCTGGCTATGAGCTCGTCTCCATCCGCCGTTTGGTTGAGATGATCCTAGAACGGCTGGGCCGCAACTTCGATGAATGCGTCGAGATAGGACCAGATCGTCCAGGCAAGGATGCAGCTTATACGCTCGACAGCGTTAAACTCCGAACTGAGCTCGGTTGGCGGGACCGCACAAGCCTCGCTGAGGGGATTGATGATATCGTATCGTGGGCAGAACGGTTCCGAAATGCTCTACCTGATCTGCCTCATAAATATGAACACCGCCCTTAGGCTCGCTCACTGCCTGCCGAGCTGCCGAGGAGGCTGCAATGACCAATACGAAAGACCATAACCTACTGGACACGGTCCTTCTGCAACGCAAGGCCGCCCAACTCCGCGGACGGGTAGTGGAGATGAGCCACAAGGCGCGCGCCGCCCATCTCGCGTCGTGCCTTTCTGCCTGTGACGTTCTTGCTGCGGCCTACTGGCATGTGCTGAACGTGAACCCAGCGACGCCGGACGCGCCGGAGCGAGATCGCTTCATCCTTTCGAAGGGGCACGCTGCGGCAGCGCTATATGCTGCACTTGCCTATCGCGGTTTCTTACCCGAAGAAGAATTGGATAGCTTTTGCCAAGACGGCGGCCGCCTTGCAGAGCATCCACCCGCCAATCTGCTGCCGGGAGTAGAGGCGGCGACGGGCTCGCTGGGCCACGGTCTCCCCATAGGAGTAGGCATGGCGATGGCGGGGCGTATCCGAGGCGAACGCTTCCGCGTCTTCGCCCTGCTTTCGGACGGTGAGAACAATGAGGGCTCCGTCTGGGAGGCAGCGATGCTGGCCTCAGCTCAACGCCTGGGCAACCTCTGCGTTATCGTGGACTACAATAAGTGGCAGGCAACCGCACGATCGAACGAGACGCTGGAACTGGCTCCTCTCCGCGATAAGTGGGCGGCCTTCGGCTGGGACGCGAGAGAGATCGACGGTCATGACATCGCGGCGCTTGCTGTTGAGATGGCGGCCGTTGGGTACGAAGCGGCGCGGCCTGTCGCCTTGATCGCCCACACCATAAAGGGAAAGGGTGTCTCCTTCATGGAGGACGACAACAACTGGCACTACCGTGCCCCGACCGCCGATGAGGTCGCCGCAGCGCACGAGGAGCTTGGTCTGGTATGAGAAACGCGTTCGCGAACGAACTGACTACACTCGGCGGCGAGGACAACCGCGTGGTAATGCTGTCAGGCGACATCGGAAACCGGCTCTTCGACAAGTTCCGCGCGAAGCATCCGGACCGCTTCTTCAACTGCGGTATTGCCGAACAAAATATGATGGGCGTCGCCGCAGGGATGGCAATGTCCGGCCTTCGGCCCATTGCCTATACGATCACACCTTTTGTGACGACCCGCTGCCTAGAGCAAATCCGTACCGATGTCTGCTACCACGAAGCACCGGTAACCATAGTAGCGGTGGGTGCGGGTCTCGCATATGCCGGCCTCGGGCCAACGCATCATTCCTGCGAGGACATCTCGTTCCTCCGGTCGATCCCGAACATGACTGTCGTGTGCCCCGGCGATGAGTGGGAGGTGCGCGCAGCACTGCGCGCCGCGATCGCGGACGACCGGCCCTGCTACATCCGCATGGGTAAGAAGGGCGAACCAGTAGTTCATGACAGCATCCCGGCCGACTTCGCCATTGGCCGCGCCCTTAGCCTTCGCAAGGGAAGAGACGTTTGTCTGCTCTCCACCGGCAACATGCTGCCCGAAGTGCTGGAAGCCGCTGATCTGCTGGAGAAGGAAGGCATCTCCGCCTCCGTAGCAAGCTTCCATACAGTAAAGCCCTTGGACGAGGTGTATCTCGCGACAGCCTTTGCCGATCATCCGCTCATCGTGACTGTCGAGGAACACTCGGTGATCGGCGGCTTCGGCGCAGCAGTCGCGGAGTGGCTCATCGATACGGGCACACGCAGTGGCAGCTTGCTTCGGATTGGCACGCCGGACCGCTTCTACAAGCTTTCAGGTGAGCAGGATTTTGCACGTGAGCAGTTGGGCCTCTCCGCGCAGCAAATCGCCGGCCGCATCGTAGAGACCCGTCGTCAGAAGGAAGCATCATGAAGACTCGCGCCGCCATTCTTGTGGAGACCGGAAGGCCGCTGGAGGTAGCCGAGATCGGAATTCCAGCACTGAAGCCAGGCCAAGTGCTGGTCGAGGTGAACTACTCGGGCGCGTGCGGTACCCAGGTAATGGAGTGGCGCGGCGAAAAGGGCGAGGACAAATGGGTACCTCATTGCCTAGGGCACGAGGGGACCGGTGTCGTGCTAGAAACTGGATCTGCAGTCACAAAGGTGCAGCAGGATGACAGAGTCGTGCTCTCGTGGATCCGCGGCGTTGGGCAGGAGGCCGGAGGAGCTGTCTATGACTGGGCGGGGAGAAAGGTAAATGCCGGCGGCGTAACTACGTTCCAGAAGCTGGCTATCGTCTCAGAAAACCGCCTGACAAAGGTGCCGGTGGGGCTGTCGCAGGAACTTGGCGTACTGCTCGGATGTGCCGCGCCAACCGGCATGGGTGCAGTCTTCAACGTTTTGAAGGCACGACCGGGAGATTCTGTCGCTGTGTTCGGGACTGGAGGCGTCGGGCTCAATGCAGTAATGGCTGCAGCCTTCAGCGGCGCGACTCCGGTGATCGGTATTGATCCAAGCCCTGCCCGGCGGGAGCTGGCCATAACCTACGGTGCAACACACGTACTTGACCCCAGCGAGTCCGATGTGGTCGAGGCGATCCGAGAGATCGTGCCAGGCGGCGTTGATCTCGCAGCCGAGGCCTCCGGCCAGCCAGCTGTTATGAAACAAGCACTCCAGACTACCCGCGCTCAAGGTGGTCGTGCCGTAGTGATCGGAAACGCGAAGGCAGGCAACGCCCTCTCGCTAGACCCAGGTCTCTTCAATCAGGGGAAAAGCCTTCTGGGCACGTGGGGGGGGGACAGCGTACCCGACCGCGACTACGCTCGCTTCGGGAAGCTAATCGCAAGCGACCGTTTCCCTGTTCAAGATCTCCTATCGGCTCCATACGCTCTATCGCAAATCAACGAGGCTCTCACTGATCTGGCTGCGGGCACCATTGGCCGTCCTCTTATCGACATGTCGCTCGACTGATGGATCAGGCAATGCGCATCGGAATCGACTTTGACAATACAATTGCTTGTTACGATGGCGTATTCCACCGAGCAGCCGTGGACAGGGGCCTGATCCCGCCAGATGTCGGGATGAGCAAGAACGCTGTGCGCGACCATCTGAACAGCTCCGGCCGAAAGGAAGCATTCACCGAACTCCAGGGTTGGATCTATGGCCCAGGCATGGATCTTGTGTCGCCCTACCCGGGGTTCGACATCTTCGTCGATGCGGCGGTCGGAGTGGGTCACGCGATATTCATCGTCAGCCACAAGACTCGGACCCCATTGGCGGGCCCTGCCTACGACTTACATTCCGCCGCCCGTAACTTTCTCGATCTGAGGGACATCACCGGGCCCAACCGGATTGCAGCCGACGCTATCTTCTTCGAGGAAACGAAGGAAGCAAAGGTGGCCCGGATCGGCGAACTCGATTGTGACGTCTTTATCGATGACTTGCCGGAGATCCTGACAATGAGGGGCTTTCCGGATGAAACGAAGGCGCTGCTCTTCGATCCCCTGCGGCATCATAACGGCGACCATCCCGCCCTTCACCATGTTGGATCATGGGAAGAGATCGGTGAACTGCTTATTACTTTGGGATGACAAGCACGACGGCGGACGCAGCAACTACGAGCCTTGCAGCAGAGTTGGCGGGTCGCGCCGGACTGTTACCACCTGCGAGCATGGAGCGTTTGTCTGGCGGAAAGAACAATAGAGTCTATCTGCTCCGCAGCGACAGCGGCTCGGATAGTGTTTTGAAAGTATACTTCTCCGACAAGCGCGACCGGTTGGGCGCAGAATGGCGTTTCCTAACTTACGCTCAGGCTCACGGGATCGCGTGCGTACCTAAGCCGCTTGCCAAGGATACGTCTGCTGGAGCCGCCCTCTACACCTTTCTGCCCGGACAGAAGCGGAGCAGCAGCGCGACCTCAGAGGATGTGGCAGAGGCCGCACGCCTCATCGTCTCCTTAAATCCACCGTCCGAGGCGGAAGCGGACGCAATGGGACCTGGCTCTGAAGCATGCTTTACGATTGGTGAACATCTGGCCTCCGTCGCGCGCAGGGTCGAGCGGCTCCGCGCGCTCGATGTCGCACGGCCCTACGTTGAGCAGGCCGTAGACCTTGTGACAGATCGCCTGGCACCGATCTGGCGACAAGTTGCAGCGTCGACTCTCGAAAATGCGAAGCGCGCCGGTATAGATATCCATGCGCCACTGGTTCCGGCCGAACGAGTCATCTCGCCTTCGGATTTCGGTTTTCACAACGCACTTGTCCATAATAACACTCTGAATTTCCTTGATTTCGAGTATGCTGGCATGGACGATCCAGCAAAACTCGTCGGTGATTTCTTCGCTGTGCCAGAGATCCCCGCACCTCAGGACTGCTTCGATGTTTTCGTTTCGGCACTCTCTGCCGGCCTCGCTCTCGGCGCGGCCTTCGAAGCCCGCGCCGCAGCTCTGCGTGACGTCTACCGCGTAAAATGGGCCTGTATCATCCTGAATGACTTCCTACCTGAGGACGCTGCCAGACGCGACTTCGCGTTAGGGACCAATCATGCGGAACGTTGCCGCGCACAAATCGCGAAGGCGCACGCAAAACTTGATGAAATTGCCTAGCGAGGAGAGAGACCATGCCCTACCGCGACTTCGTGAGCTTGATCCACAAGTCCACGCCGCGAGATTATGTTGCGCGTGTTACCGAACGAGATAAAGCCGAGGTCGCCGAACTGGCTGTCCTGTTCGACTACGACTACTGGGACGGCAGTCGCCAAACCGGTTATGGAGGCTATCGCTATGACGGCAGGTGGCGCAAGGTTGCGGATGCAATGATCGACACCTATGGCCTGAAGGCTGGAATGCGAGTACTCGATGTTGGCTCCGGGAAAGGCTTCTTACTTCACGACTTTGCGGAAGCTTGTCCTGGCATTGAGGTCGCGGGAATAGACATCTCCGCCTATGCTATTGAGCATACAATGGAAACCGTGAAGTCTTTTGTACAGCAGGGCAGCGCAGCGCTGCTACCATACCCAGACGATCATTTTGACCTCGTGATATCCATCAACACGCTGCACAATCTTTATAACTACGATCTGTGGGCAGCTCTTAGAGAGATCGAGCGCGTCAGTCGCGGGAGCAAATATATTTGCGTTGAGGGCTACCGCAATGAACGCGAAAAGGTAAATCTGATGTATTGGCAGCTTACATGTCGCGCCTTCCACACGCCTACGGAATGGGAATTCATATTTGAGCAGTCCGGCTACTCAGGCGATCATGAGTTCATATTTTTCGAATAATAATGAAATCGTGCTTCCGCATCATTGCGGAGGCACGCATAATTCAAATCTTCCGGCCTGCCGCAACAGCGAAGATGTAATGCGCCATCTTATGATAGCCTGTATGCACCACCTCATCATTCATGCTGAAGATAAAGACGTTGTGGAAGTACCTTTCCATTAGCGCCTTCAAATCTGGTGCCGACTTGCAATTTACATGTCCCGCCTTCGACTGTAGTGAGGCGTAGACTTGACTCTCCAACGACGGCAAGCCGATTATCGCGCAGCCGTTCAGATCAAGCGTGCCGAAGCAGTTATCGAGAAAAAGCTGCTCCTGAGAGGGCTCTATGTGCTCGAGCACGTCGCAGGCATAGACCGCATCGAACGCACCGGGTACGGGACCGTCGAGCATGTCATGAACGAAGACATCGAATTCCCACTTCGCCATCATCCGCGACTTCACATCTTCTATGAAAACTGGATCAAAATCGATTGCCGTTAGCTTTTCGACTTCTGCTTGTACGATCCGCGTTCCAAACGCATCACCACAACCGATCTCCAGCGCGTGCTTGCGACCGGCTAGCATCTTCGACACGAATTTGTATCGGGAGAAGCGGAACACAATGTGCTTAGGATCCTCGTGCCAGCTCTCACTGCTACGCAAGCCCATGCGTTCAAAGCCACGCTCCTCCGCAGCCTCAACACAAACCTGATACTGTGTTTCCTTCGTCTTCGCTTCCATCATTCTTCCCTTGACATATTCACTGGGCAAAGCGCTCGGCGTCTGCAAAATCAATGGGTTCCTCGCCATCTCGGCCGACAACGCGGGTTTCCGGGCACAATATTACAAACCGGCCGCCCTTCTCGAGATAATCGCGGTTGGTCTCGACGATTTTTGCAGAGTGCACCCAGGCAAGGATGACACAGTAGTCCGGCATCCGTTCGCAGAGTTCCGCTGTCGGCAGGATCGGTACGCCATCCCCCGATGAATAGCGCCCAACTTTTTGTGGGTGATCGTCCACAATAAAATCGATTGACTCGCGCAATCCCATCTGAGCCATCAGCGTTGGACCACTGCGTGCCGCCCCGAAAGCAGCGATGCTTTTGCCTTCAGATTTCCATTTGGCCGCGAGCGCCCTGGTGCCATCTCGCAAATGCTGCACCCGCGCGCCGAAGTCCAGCATCGTGTCGAGCTCGTCGAGAGACCGCGCATCCTCCAGCGCAATTGTTTCAATGACCGAGTGTTCGACGGGACGGCCCGCACCCTTTATCTGAACAGCGCCAACCATCGAGCCGTGCTGGATGCGCGCCCGGTCTAGTGCGATGAGTTCCAGTCCATGTCGGTCCAGGAATTGCACGAGCGGTTTAACGGAGTGATGGCTGAGATGCTCGTGAAAGATCGTGGCGATCAACATACCGTCGATAATGTCGAGCAGATATTGTGCCTCGAAGAAGAACAGGCCATCGGGTGCCAGCATCTCACGCACGCAATCGGTCATCTCGCCTAGATCGTCGGCGTGTGCAAAAACGTTGAATGCGCATATAATATCGGCGAGACCATGTTCCGACTTGATTTGACGGGCGAGTGCGGGGCTCATCAGTGCGTCGAATGTTGGGATGCCATCTTCGTTGGCTTTGCGCGCCACGTCCTTGGCGGGATCAATGCCAACTACTTCATATCCCCTCTCCTTGAAGGGCTTCAGCAGAGAGCCGTCATTGCTGCCAATATCAACTACGAGCGCTCCCTCCGACGGCTGAACACGCTCGAGTATGCGCGCAGAGACGTTGGCGAAGTGTTCAGACATGCCCTTTGCGTCGCCTGAGAAGTATGTGTAGCTGTCCCACAGCGTGTCAGGGTTGATAACATCAAGCTGCTGCACATGCCCGCAGGACTCACACATATAGACGTCCACCGGATACCGCTCAGCCAATTTCGCACTCTTTGGATCGTCTGTGTAGCCTTCCGAGAGTGGAATGGGCTCGAGTGCCACCACGCGATGCACATCCGGGCTGCCGCAAAGCCGACAAGTGTCACGACGAAAGTGAATTGCGTTCACGAAGAGATCTCCTTTCACGCAGGTCTGAATTCAAACCGGAAAGATATCGGCAATGGCTGCATCCAGCGGCTGTGGTTCGATACCAGTAAGTGGTGTCGTGCGCGTCATGCCGAGCCCGCTGTAAGTGGGAAGAAAGGCGATGTGCACGCCCTTCGCTTTTGACGTGGTTGGTCTCACCCGACTGGGATCTACACCGATGCGCCGAGCAATTGCCTCAGCGAAAGCAGTGTAGTCAACATTCTCTGCTCCGGATAGATGCAGATTGCCAGCGATCTTAAGCTCGGCAATCCGTGCGAGGGAGGCGCTGACAAAATCAACCGACATCGGGGCGAAGACGAGGTCTTCAAAGGGCTCCACATCTTCTCCCCGCTCCCATATCGCACGCCATGCAGGTATGGGCGAGGTATCAGAGGAAAGGATCTTGGTCAGACGGGTTATGCAAAGCCGGTCTGCCGTCGAAGTTGTCTGTGCCACCGAACGTATAGCAGCTTCGCACTCCGACTTCTGACGCGCATAGGCGATTCCGGGCGAATGTGGGTCATCCTCGTGCGGCCACGGCCTATCTCCACCGAAGACCGAATTGGTGGAAATAAAGGTGACGTGCAGACCTCGATCAAGCAACGCGGCCACAGTTCGCGGTACCATCTCAACATTGATGACACGTGCCATCGGATCAGTCTCGCAGAAATCATAGTTAGTAGCGGCTGCAATCACGAGGGCGGAGCCGACCTGCTCCGGAACGTCAAACTCCTCAGGACGTTCGAAATCGAGCAGAAGGCGCTCACCATCAAGGGTATCCGGCCGCCGAGTGGTGGCGAAGACGGGTCTTCCCTGCGATTTCAAATGCCTGATGACGCCGCCTCCCACTAGACTGTCGCCGCCAACGACGAGAATGGCTTCGTCACTCATTTCTAGTCCCTTTCGGAATACCTGGCGACAGGCCGATCATGCAGCCTTGGACTTGTCAAGGCGGACAGACGTCCGCGCCGGCGTTCTGATGTTCACAAGCATTGCGCTCGCACCGGCGCGCTGGGCTGTGCCCGTAGCAGGTTGCAAGAGATTCGCACCCAGAATGAACAGAGTCGCCGCCGCGCCCGTCACAATGCCAAGAAGGCTTTTGAGCAGGCTTGAGGATCCATCGACAAAAACTGTTCGCGCAGCGACCTTCTGCACTCGGCTCATACTGGAGAGCAGATCAGAGCCGACGAAATGGGTTTCTACTTCTCCATATTTCAAGAGATCTCCAGCATCGTCAAGAAGATAGTCAAGAACCCGACGCGCAAGATCGGCCTGACTCATTCCGAGCTGTGAGTGCTCAATGAAGATTGATAGCCTCCCACCATTTACCAGAGCCTTCAACAAATGCTCTGCTTGTGAAAAAATGTAATCTGATCCTGAAATATTTGTGATTACTAATATCTCATGAAATGTTTTCTCCAAGAGATCCGCTGCAAGCTCATCAATATAGAACATCTTTGCCCCCGAGGATGCTGCGACAGCAGAGGCCCAAGATCTGATATTGCCATCAAGCACGTCGCTGCGGCTCCACATCACGCACGTATTCGCGCCGTTGGGATCAACCGAAGATTCGCGCCAGATGCGGAAGAGACGGCGAGCCTGATATCCCAGATGCCAGAGCGGATAAGGAGGTCCAGTTCGCAACACGCGGTAGATCTGTGAACGCACAAACCTGGTAAGATAGCGTACTAGTGTTGGAAAACGCCCTCCTTTGATCTTATCTGCGGTGCCGGCGACTGGCATTGCGCCGAGCTCTTCTGGCTCAATGTGATTTTTCCGCCCTTGCCAAGTCGAACGCTCCATTAAGTCTCGCCACGCCTCCACACCAAGAACCCATTGGGCGTGATGTTCGGCAGGAAGCGGATCCCGCATGCGGGCATGCAATGCATCAACAAATGCTTTTGCCTCAGTCCGGACATCATCGAGGCCGGTCGGCACCTCACCGGAGTGAAACACCACATCACAACGCGCGCAGAGGCGATGTTCTCGCGTCGTCCAGCTTTCGAGTTGCTTTACGATGCGGCTCGTATCGGCTTTTCCCCACGACACCATCTCGGCCTCCTGCTGAGACGGCTGCAGTTCCAGCATGAAGAAGGTGTCAGAGTCATCGATAACGTCGATCCGACCGGAAGGAACCATGGCCGGCGTAAATCCATAGTCGCAATATGACGAGATAGGTGCAAGAGGCACCTCTGGCCGGATCGCCAGCATGAATATCAAATGATTTCGCGCAAGCAGTGTCTGATCGTCTACGCGCCAGTAAAGCTGATTATGAGTGGAAGATGTGATTGCAGATTGTGACAACGTCTTTGCGACTACCGTCCGATGCGGGTGTTCAAGCGCTAGTCGTACGCCCTCCCGTGAAGAAAGTGACAGTATTGTTTCACCCTGGCACCGATAGCTATCGAGAAGCGGGACCACCCTTTCGGCCTTCGCCCTGAGAGAAGCGGACATTATGGCACCGGGCTCAACGCCCAGATGGGGAAGAAGAGATCGGAGGCTGCCATCGGCCAATACAAAGTCCGAGTTCATAAACACGAACCACGTATCGGTCTGCGCTGCTCCAGCGTCCATAATGCCTCGGGCATACGCGAGGGTCAGCGTAACACCGTAGAGACCGTTCGTGACCAGATCATCAATGAAGATGAAGCGGCAGGGCGCGGTCTCTCGCAGGCGCCTAACCGCCGGTTCACGATCAAATGCCTCGCTGCTTGACTGCGTCGTCATAATCACGACCTCGAGATCGACCTCCCGAACCAGCGCTGGTAGATTTCCTGGCGCAAGGAAGCTGGGCAGCGACAAGGACGCGAACTCCCGAACATAGCGTTCCCCCCATACGGCGGTGAGAAACCGGACCTTTCGTTTGGCAGAGACCTCTTCAACCAATGAATTTCTCCTGCTAAATCTCGCACTGCTTGAACGCAGAAGGGGTGTCGGTCAAGCGGTGAACTCGGAGCGTAGACTTTTCGCGGCGCCAGCCCCAACCAACGTGCGTTGAAGGTGATTGAAAGCGATGACGGGATTGCAGTATCGGCAGGTCGCGCCGGAAGTCTTTTATTCAGATGGTGGCTTTCGTGCGGTGACGGACGCCGACGTTGCGATGCTCCGATCAGCAGCTGAAACCTCACCGCGCCGTCGGGCGCGGCTGTGCCTTCATGATAGCCCGACGGACACCCAACAGGAGATGGTGATCGTCATGCACGAGGACAGCTATGTTCGTCCGCATCGTCATAGTCGCCGGGTCGAGACGCTGGGTATGATTGAAGGACACTGCACGGCGGTGCTCTTTCACGACGACGGGAGCGTATATGAACGGGCTGTCCTGAGCGCGCCGGGCGGTGGTGGCGCCTTCTTTTACAGGATGCCGACGGGTCGATATCATACTCTGCTCTTCGACACGCGCTGGACAGTCTTCGTAGAAACCACAATCGGTCCGTTCGACCCATCCGACAATGAAGGCGCGCCATGGGCGCCGGCAGAAACCGACCCAACCGCCGGCGCTGCCTTTCTTGCTCAGCTGCGAGAAACATCGCCCACCGGTGCTTGACGAAATGAAACGGCGGATGCACCAACCTTTTCAGTTTCGCTTTTTCAAAGGATCCTAATGACCTGTCTCGTCTGTGGTGCCGATACCGTCAAACAGCAACTCGATGTCGGTTCACACCCGGTCGCGTCTTTTTTCCTGCAGGAACCGAACGCGGTAGAAAAATTGCATCCTATCCGTCTGGGTCAGTGCGGCACCTGTGCCGTAGTCCAGATGATGCAGCCGGTGCCTCATCACGCTCTAATACCGCCCTACGACTGGCTATTTGCACGTGAGCCTGAAGAGCATCTCGACCAAACGGTGGAAGATATTCTCGCTTATGGGCATATAAACGCAGACAGCATCGTCTCCGGCATTAGCTACAAAGATGATACTACAATCGATCGTTTCCGCGCCAAGGGTTTCGAGAATGGATGGCGGCTGGAGCTCGAACGGGACCTAGATGTCTCGGATCCTTCTGCGAGTATCGAGACCGTGCAGAAACTCATATCATCGGATCGAGCGCGGAAGGTGGCAGAGCGGCACGGCCCAGCAGATCTCCTCATCGTTCGCCATATTATAGAGCATGCGGAGAATCTGCGCGAATTCATGGCAGGTCTCGCTGCCCTTGTAGCGCCGAATGGGTTGCTGATGCTCGAGATTCCGGACTGCGCGGCGAACCTTTGTAATGCTGACTACTGCATGGTTTGGGAGGAGCATTCGCTGTACTTTACCCCGGAGACATTCGCGCTCGTGCCCACATTGGGCGGGTTTGAGACGCTTCGCCTCGATGTCCATCCACGACCTTTCGAGAATTCCATCGTCTTAATCGCACGAAAGACAGGTGCACCAGGTGACGTGCTGCCAACCTCCGCTGCGCTCGAACAGGCTGACTTACTTGCGCGCTACGCGGCTAGCTATCCTGTGACAAAGATCGAACTGCGTCGCCATCTGGAAAAATATCGCGACGTAAAAGGGCGGATCGCTTTGTTCGGTGCGGGGCATCTTGCGCACGCCTTCGCTAATTTCATAGACGTAGCGGATCTCATCGACTTTGTGGCCGACGACACTCCTCAAAAACAAGGTAAATTCCTACCAGGCGCCCGCCTGCCGATCCGACCCTCAGCTGCATTGCTTGATGACGGAGTGACGCTCTGTCTCCTCGCGCTGTCTATCAACAACGAGGATGCCGTAATCAGTCGCAACCGGGCCTTTGTCGACTCTGGAGGAACTTTCCGCTCCATTTTCCGCTCCAGTCCTCGCTCTATCTTCGCTTACGACTGGTAGCACAGCGGCTGTGTCCATGCATGTCGCTCTAAAACATTGAGAAATGAGGCCTAGGAAAGATCTTTGGCGACCCCTGGAGGATTCGAACCCCCGACCTGATGATTAGAAGTCACCTGCTCTATCCAGCTGAGCTAAGGGGCCGCGGCGGCGTCAGTGATCCGATATCGGGGCGAGGCTGTCCATGCTAAAACCGCGCCCATGATCCGCACACGCCTGATTTTCATCATCCTCGCCGTATCCGCCGCCGCCTTCGGCTGGCAGGCCCTGCAACCCGTCGGCCCAGCGGAGGGCATCCGGCTGAGCTTCCCGCTCGACGGCACCCGGATGAGCATGGTTCCACCCCGCGGCGCGCGCCTGATCGAGGGCGATCCGGTGCAGGTCGTCCTCGGCGCCACCACCCGCACCCCGCATGTCATGGAGCTCCACCGGGGCAACCCGCAGCACACCCATCCCGACAGCACCCGCCTCGCCAATGGCAGGCTGCACTACACGGTCGAAGATCACGAAGGGGGATCGGGCGGCGCCTACGCGACCCTGAGCGGCGACATCCAGCTTGACGACACCGACATCACCATCGGCGTGACCTGCACCGCGCAGTCGGAGTTCACGCCCGAGCCGCGCTGGTGCCTGCCCTATCTCGCGAGCCTGAGGCCCGGCCGCTAGCTCAGTGGGTCCACGCGCCCCGGCGGTCGTGGGCGAAGTTGTCGCCGTAGCCCCGCGCCCGCACGTTGGGGCGGCGCGTCTTGGGCTCCTGCACCTGGAAGGGCAGACCGTGGCGGCGGGCATATTCCACCGCCGCGTCCTTGGTCTCGAAGGTCAGCTGGATCTGCCCACGCGTGTCGCCCGAGCCGTGCCAGCCCATCAGCGGGTCGATGCGCTTGGCCTCCTCCGCCTCGAACTCCAGCACCCAGTGCTGCGTGTTGGCGGTGCCGGACGACATGGCGGTCTTGGCGGGCTGGTAGATACGGGCGAACATCGTCTGAAACGTCCTTCGAAGGGCGGTTTTCCGGCCCCGGTTATATGAGAAACCGCCCCGCCGCGCAAGGGCCGCCCGCTCACTTCGGCGGCAGCGTCCGGGCGAAGTCGAGCGCGCGGGCCGTCCAGTCGCGCAGGGCCGCCGCGTCGCAGGCCCCGGCCGCCACGAAGATCAGCCCGCCCATGCGCCGCCCGCCGAGGATCGCGGGCTCGGCCCCCGGCTGCGCCAATGCGTCGTCCTGCGCCGCCTTGCCCACGCGGAACATGAACCGGCCGTCCCCGTCGCCGAGGTCCGCGCAGCCCACCATGTTCCCGTCCAGAAAGAAGCACACGGCGCCCATCATCGGCTTTTCGGAGATGCCCTCGTGCCCCTCCAGCGCCGCGCGCAGCCGCGCCTCGGTCTCGGGCGAGCGCGCCATGGATCAGCGCATCGCCGCGGCGAAGTCGAGCTCGCCCGGAAAGACCGGATGGCTGTCGTCGATATGCGCCCAGCCCGGCGCGCGCGAGGCGAAGACGGTCATGGCGGGCGCGATGAGCTCCGGATCGTCGAGGCTGGAGGCGCGCAGGAACACCATGCCCGGCATCGCCGCATTGCGCGACAGCACCGCCGCGCCACATTCCGGACAGAACCCGCGGGAGACGATGTTGCCGCTGTCCGCGGGCTTGTCGAAGAAGCGCAACTCGCCCGACAGCTCCACATCCGCCTCCTTCATCGCGACATGGGTGCCGTGGCTGGTGCCGCTCGCGCGCCGGCAGTCGGTGCAGAAGCAGTGACCGGCCGCCGCGATCTCGCCCCCGGTCCGGTAGCGGACTGCGCCGCACAGGCATCCGCCCTCGAGTGTCGTCGCCATGAGTCGCCTCCCATCCGTTGACCTTCTGGTTGGATGGTCCCATAGTCACTTGCAACTTGCAAATTACAAGCGAATTCCGTGACCGACCACCGCTCCGCCTGCCCCATCGCCAGCACGCTCGACATCGTCGGCGACAAGTGGACGCTCGTCATCGTGCGCGACATGCTGAACGGAAAGTCCCGCTACGGCGAGCTTCTCGACGGGCCGGAGCGGATCGCGACCACCGTCCTCGGCGACCGCCTGCGCCGGATGGAGGAGGCGGGCCTCGTGCGCAAACGCCTCTACCAGGAACGGCCGAAGCGCTACGCCTACGAACTGACCGAGATGGGTCGCGCCCTGCACCCCGTGCTGCAGGAGATGTGCCGCTTCGCCAATGTCCACCTGCCCGGAACATGGGCGGCGCCGGAGCACTTCATGCGTCCGATCGGTCGGGGTGAGGACTAGGGGATCAAGCTGCGGTCGTCGGCCCCGAACTGGGAGCGAGGGGTGGGTGGGTGGTCCGTCCAGCGCCGACGACACAGCTGCTTGCCCGAATGAACGTAGCCGCAGGGTTCCCTATGGCAAACAGGAAAGCCCATAAATATCGGCGCTTTATTCCCGAAGCACCGCGCCCGCCGTTAAACTTGCCTTAACGATTGGAGGCCGGAAGCCCACCCCATTTTCCCGCAGAGCGGGAGCCCGTCAGCGCTGGCAACCGCACCGGTTTTGCGATGACACCGGAGGATGAGCTTGTGCAGGACGTGACACCCATAGCGGATGCGATCCTGCCACACGACGTCTCCACCTTTATCGCAGCGTCATCGGATCGAGGCTCCCCCTAGCACCACCGCAAAAGACAAAACCCAGCAACTTCACTCACCACGGCAGCATTCTCCCAGCCCCCACCGCGCCCCGATCCCGGAGCTACCCTCCTGACACAACCCTGTCAGGGCGCGACGGCGGCGCATCTTGAACCTCCCTCCCACGGTCGCACATGTTGCGGCTGAGGGCGCGACCGCCCCGCGAGGACGATCCATGGCCGACACCGACACGCTCACCGAACCTGACATGCAGATGCGCGCCCCCGAGCGCCGGGAAAAGCTCGAGGGCGGCAAGCGCTTCGTCATGAATACCGAGTTCAAGCCGGCGGGCGACCAGCCCACCGCGATCGAGGAGCTGTCGGCCGGTGTCCTCAACGGCGAGCAGGACCAGGTGCTGCTGGGTGCGACCGGCACCGGCAAGACCTTCACCATGGCCAAGGTGATCGAGGAGACGCAGCGCCCCGCCATCATCCTCGCCCCCAACAAGACGCTTGCCGCCCAGCTCTATGGCGAGTTCAAGGGCTTCTTCCCCGAGAACGCGGTGGAGTACTTCGTCAGCTACTACGACTACTACCAGCCGGAGGCCTACGTCCCGCGGTCGGACACGTATATCGAGAAGGAAAGCCAGATCAACGAGCAGATCGACCGGATGCGCCACTCGGCCACCCGGGCCCTGCTCGAACGCGACGACGTGGTGATCGTCGCCTCCGTCTCCTGCATCTACGGCATCGGCTCGGTCGAGACCTACGGGGCGATGACCCAGGACCTCGTGACCGGGAAGGAGTACGACCAGCGCAAGGTCATGGCCGACCTCGTCGCCCAGCAATACCGCCGCAACGACCAGGCGTTCCAGCGCGGATCCTTCCGCGTGCGCGGCGACAGCCTCGAAATCTGGCCCGCCCACCTCGATGATCGCGCGTGGAAGCTCTCCTTCTTCGGGGAGGAGCTCGAAACTCTCACCGAGTTCGACCCCCTGACGGGCGAGAAGACCGGCGTGATGGAAAAGGTGCGCGTCTACGCCAACTCCCACTACGTCACGCCGCGCCCGACGATGAACCAGGCCATCCAGGGCATCAAGAAGGAGCTGAAGCAGCGCCTCGACCAGCTCGTGAACGAGGGCAAGCTGCTGGAGGCCCAGCGCCTCGAACAGCGCACGAACTTCGACCTGGAGATGCTGGAGGCGACCGGCGTCTGCAACGGAATCGAGAACTACTCCCGCTACCTCACCGGCCGCGCGCCGGGGGAGCCGCCGCCCACGCTCTTCGAATACATCCCCGACAACGCCATCGTCTTCGCCGACGAGAGCCACGTCTCGGTCCCTCAGATCGGCGGCATGTACAAGGGAGACTACCGGCGCAAGTTCACGCTGGCCGAGCACGGCTTCCGCCTGCCCTCGTGCATGGACAACCGCCCGCTGAAGTTCGAGGAGTGGGACGCGATGCGCCCCCAGTCGGTCTTCGTCTCCGCCACCCCGGCGGCGTGGGAGCTGGAACAGGCCGGCGGTGTCTTCATCGAGCAGGTGATCCGCCCCACCGGCCTCCTCGATCCGGAGGTCGAGATCCGACCCGTCGAGATGCAGGTCGACGACCTCCTCGACGAGATTCGCAGGACGGCCGAGAAGGGCTTTCGCGTCCTCGCCACCGTGCTCACCAAGCGCATGGCCGAGGACCTCACCGAATACCTGCACGAGCAGGGCGTGAGGGTGCGCTACATGCACTCCGACATCGACACGGTGGAGCGGATCGAGATCCTGCGCGACCTGCGCCTCGGCGCCTTCGACGTGCTGGTGGGCATCAACCTGCTACGCGAGGGTCTCGACATTCCCGAATGCGGGTTGGTCGCCATCCTGGATGCGGACAAGGAGGGGTTCCTGCGCTCCGAGACCTCCCTGATCCAGACCATCGGCCGCGCCGCGCGCAACGCCGAGGGCCGGGTCATCATGTATGCCGACCGCATCACCGGCTCGATGGAACGCGCGATCGGCGAGACCAACCGCCGCCGCGAAAAGCAGAAGGCCTATAACGAAGAGCACGGCATCACGCCCGAGACGGTGAAGAAGAACGTCGAGGATATCCTCGCCGGTCTCTACCAGGGCGACACGGATCAGAGCCGCGTGACCGCCACGCTCGACGCGGCCCCCAAGGTAGGCGACAACCTCGCCGCCCATCTCGACGGCCTGCGCAAGGAGATGCTGAAGGCCGCCGAGAACCTCGAGTTCGAGGAGGCCGCCCGCCTGCGCGACGAAGTCAAGCGGCTGGAGGCCGTGGACATGGCCGTCGCCGACGATCCGCTGGCCCGCCAATCCGCCATCGAGGAGGCGGTCGAGACCGCGCAGAAGACCAAGGGCCGCTCCACCGCGGGCCGCGGCGGCACCCGCGCCTACAAGGGCAAGTCAAAGCCGAAATTCGGACGGTGATCGCCCGCGCCTAAGGCTTCCTGCACCCTTTCCGCGCTTCGGAGGCGCATCGCCACCAGAGCGTGAGGGAGAGATCGGAGTACACAGCTCAGACGGCCCCTCGCACTCGGCTTTCTCGGACAGGTCCCCGCCGCGATGACCCAGTTCGACACGCGGCCCCTGTTTGCGGAGGGGAAATGGCGGGACACCCCACCCATGACTGCGGCTGCGGCACCCGCGACCTCTGATGCGCAGCGGAGACGGGCAACGGCACCGATCTGGGCTTCGCCTTGGTCGCCACCGGCATCGCGGAAACTCGCTCTTCGTCCTCAACCCGAACTGGGACCTGCGGGCGCGCCCAGTGCGCTTCATGGTCGATGTCGACTACGCGCGCTGGACCACAGACGGGCAGGTGGAGGGGCATGCCGTCAGGGTCGGTCTCGCGTGATCGGATGACGGCGTCCGCTTCATAGCGCAACTCATGGCCGGCAGCGCGGTCGCCATCTGCAACGACGCGGGCGCGCACCTCACAACTCTCTCCCTCGACGGCTCGGCCGCTGCCCTCAGGGCCTTCGCCGCGTGCTGTCGGCAGCATCTCCGCCACCCGGGCGGATCCGTTCAGCGTCAGCGCCGATTCCTTCTGAGCCGGGACTACTCCGCGCTCAGGATCTCCGGCGCGTGGTAGCCGCTTACCAGCGTGCAGATGCCATCCACCACCGCCTCAGCGTTCCCGGCCAGCACATCGGCTTCCAGCCGGTCGAGGCGGGGGCGCAGGTCGGAGAGCCGCAGCGTCTCCGGCTCGGCAATGAAGATGTCGCGGTCGTTCAGCCGGGTCAGCGCCTCGCCGTCATAGAACAGCTCTTCTTCCAGCTTTTCACCCGGCCGCGGGCCAGAGATCACGATGGGGATGTCCACGTCGGGCTCAAGTCCCGCCAAGCGGATCATCTGACGCGCGAGCTCGATGATCTTCACCGGCTTGCCCATGTCGAGCACGAAGAGCGAAGCGCGCGCCGCCGGGTCCGCGCGGTAACCGTAGCGAAACGCCTCCAGCACCAGCGATACCGCCTCCGGGATCGTCATGAAGAAGCGGGTCATGTCGGGGTGGGTCACCGTCACCGGCCCGCCTGCCTCGATCTGCTTCTTGAAGAGTGGCACGACCGACCCGCTCGACCCCAGCACATTGCCGAAGCGCACGGCGACGAAGCGCGTCGCGCCCTGCCGCCCCCGGCCCGCATCGTCGAGCGCCTGGCAATACATCTCCGCCACCCGCTTGGTGCAGCCCATGAAGTTCGTCGGGTTAACCGCCTTGTCCGTGGAGATCAGCACGAAGCCGCGCACGCCGCTCGCCACGCTGGCATCCGCCACGTTCCGCGTCCCGGCGACGTTGGTCCGCACCCCCTCGCCCGGATCGGCCTCGACGATAGGCACATGCTTCATGGCGGCGGCGTGGAAGACGAAGTCCGGATGCTCCTGGGCTATGATGCGGTGGATCCGCGCCCGGTCACGCACATCGGCATAGACGGTATGCAGTTCCCCTCCGGCCATGCGCGCGCGGACGTCCATCTCCGCGGCGTATAGGTTAAGCTCACTCATATCGAGGATCGTCAGGCGCGCCGGACCCACGGCCGCGATCTGCCGGCAAAGCTCCGACCCGATGGAGCCGCCCCCACCCGTCACCAGCACCCGCCGTCCGCGCAGCAACTCCAGATCATCGGGCCCAAGTAGGCCGGAGACGTCGCGAAACAGCAGATCCTCGACCTGCACGGGCACGATGCTGACCCGGTCGCTCTCCGGCGCGCCGAGCGCTAGGGGGCGGTCCGCGACGCGGGCGATGGGGATCCGGTGGGCGCGTGCCACCTTCAGAAGCTCGCCATCGCGGGCGCGCAGACGCTCCACGGCTCGCTCGCCGGTGACGATCAGCCGCGTCGGATGCACACCGACCCGTCGCAGCCCCTGAAGCACATCATCGAGCGCATCGATCTGACCCAGAACCGGCACGTCGAAGATCGAGTGGCCCGAGTTCCGCGCGCTCCGCGACAGGATGCCGACAGGATGAAACGCCGCCTGCCCGTCGAAGATCTGCCGCACGAAGCTCTCCGCCGCCATGCCGTCCCCGAGGATCAGCACCGGCGGCAGCTCCACGGTCGAGCGTCGATGGCCTGAGCGCCAAAGCGCATAGTGCCGGTACGCGAACCGCATACCGACGAAAAAGGCGAGCTGGATGAACCAGTAGATCACCACGATCGAGCGCGGCAGGGGATACGCCCGCCCCAGCACGAAGCTGAGCACGATCAGTCCCAGCGAGATCGCGCTCGCCGCAACGATCAATCGGTTCACATCGCGAGAGGACAGATGTCGCCACAACCCGCGCCCGAGCTTCAGGAAGTGCGCCGCGACGAAGTAAAGGATGGTGGCGAAGACGACGGTGGCCTGGAACGTGCCGCCATACCGGCCCAGCATCGGATCGAGCAGTCGTAGCCAGAACGCCAGATATACCGCCAGGGACACCGAAACGGTGTCGAACATGTAGACCAGTATGGTCCGGTGACCCGGAAGCGAAAAAAACCAACCCCTCATTTTGCCGTGTTACATCACACCCGCGCGAGGGACCAGATGACGGTTTCGTCACTGTTGCGGAATAGCCCACATAGTCCCTTCGAATTGTATGGAATCCGAAGCTCAGCCCTCCGGCCCTGCGAGATCGGCGAGGATCGGGCAGTCGGGCCGGTCGTCGCCGGCGCAGGCTTTGACAAGCGTCGTCAGGGTGCCGCGCATCGCCTCGAGATCCGCGATGCGCCGCTCGATCTCCGCCAGGTGATCCTGCGCGATCCGGCGGACATCGGCGCTCGCCCGCGCCCGATCCTCCCACAAGGCCAACAGGTTGCGGCAATCCTCCACCGTGAAGCCGAGCGCCCGTGCGCGGCCGATGAAGGTGAGCTTGTGCAGGTCGCTCTCCTCGAAGGCGCGGTAGCCGTTGGGGTCGCGTGCCGGGCGGATCAGCCCGATCTCCTCGTAGTAACGGATCGTCTTCGGGGGCAAGCCGGAGCGGCGGGCCACCTCGCCGATATTCATGCCCCCGCCCCCTTCAACCGCAGTGCATTGGTAACGACGAAGACGCTCGACAGCGCCATCGCCGCGGCCGCCAGCATGGGTGACAGCAACAGCCCCGTCACCGGGTAGAGCACGCCCGCCGCCACGGGGATCAGCAGTACGTTGTAGCCGAAGGCCCAGACGAGGTTCTGGCGGATGTTGCGCATGGTCCGGCGGCTGATCTCCAGCGCGCGGGGCACGCCGTGCAGGCGGCCGGACATCAGCACGACCTCCGCCGCGCCGATCGCGACGTCCGTGCCGGAGCCAAGCGCGATGCCCACATCCGCTGCGGCGAGCGCGGGCGCATCATTGATCCCGTCGCCGACGAAGGCCACCCGGCCGTCGCGGCGCAGGCCCTCGATCACGGCGAGCTTGTCCGCCGGAAGCTGTTCGGCGACGACCTCGCGAATGCCCAGCTCGGCCGCCACCGCTTCCGCCGTCGCGCGGGCGTCACCTGTGACAAGAACAGGCCGGATACCCAGATCCTGTAACATGTCGAGCGCCGCCCGCGCTTCCGGCTTCACGGGGTCGGAGACGGTGATCCGCGCCGCCGCCCGCCCGTCGATCGCGACATGGATCGGAGCGTCACCTTCCACAGCGATCCCCTCCTCCGCCATGAACCGGGCCGAGCCGATCAGGACGCGCCGCCCGGCGACCTCGGCCCGGACGCCGCGGCCCTCGACCGCCTCGAACTGCTCCACCGGCGGCAGGTCGAGGGCCCCGGCGCGGGCGACGATGGCGCGGGCCAGCGGATGCTCCGACTTCGCCTCCACCGCGGTGGCGAGGCGCAGCACCTCCTCCTCCGCAAAGCCGGGGGCGAGGTCGAAGCCCGTGACCTCCGGCCGCCCTTCGGTCAGCGTCCCGGTCTTGTCGAAGGCGACCACGTCGACGGAGCCCAGCGATTGCAGGGCATCGCCGCCGCGAAACAGCACGCCGAGCTCCGCCGCGCGACCCGTGCCCACCATGATCGAGGTCGGCGTGGCGAGACCCATGGCGCAGGGGCAGGCAACGATCAGCACCGAGACCGCGGCGATCAGCGCCAGCGCCGGATCGTCCGAGAGGACCAGCCACGCCCCCAGCGTCACCGCCGCCACCGCCAGCACCGCCGGAACGAAGCGCAGCGCGATCCGGTTCACGAGGTCCTGCACCGGCAGCCGGGCGCCCTGCGCGGCGGAGACCATGCGCACGATCTGCGCCAGCGCCGTCTCCTCCCCCACGCGGGTCGCGCGAAAACTGAAGGCGCCGGTGCCGTTGACCGTACCGCCGACGACCGGATCGCCGGGAACGCGGGAGACGGGGTTGGGCTCGCCGGTCATCATGCTCTCATCGACGCGGGAGCGGCCCTCGACCACCTCGCCATCGACCGGGATGCTCTCACCAGGACGGACATGGACGATGTCGCCGGGCCGGACCTCGGCCAGCGGCAGCTCGACCACCGCGCCGTTGCGCTCGACCCGCGCCGTGGCGGGGCGCAGGGCCATCAGCTCGCGGATCGCCGCCCCGGCCCGACCCTTGGCCCGCGCCTCCATCCACCGGCCGAGCAGGATCAGCGTCACGATCACCGCAGCGGCCTCGAAATAGACGCCGCGGCTCGCCTCCGGCAGCAGACCGGGCGCGAGCGTGACCACGGTGGAGAAGCCCCAGGCCGCCCCCGTCCCGATCGCCACGAGGCTGTTCATATCCGGCGCCCCGATCCTCAGCGCCCGCAGCCCGCGGGTGAAGAACAGGCGCCCCGGCCCGGCGAGGACCAGCGTCGTAAGCACGAGCTGGATCCACCAGTTCGTCCGCATCCCCAGCGTGCCCATGATCCAGTCGTGCAGGGCGGGGATCATGTGGCCGCCCATCGCCAGCGCGAAGACCGGCGCGGTGAGGACTGCCGCGAGGATCGTCTGCCGCCGCAGCGCCGCCGTCTCGTCATCCTGCTCCGGCGGCGGGTCGGTGGCCTCGCGCGCGCCGTAGCCGGCCTGCTCGACCGCGCGGCGCAGATCGCTGCCGATCCCCTCGGCCCCGCTGATCCGCGCCGTGCCGTCGGCGAA
Source organism: Pontivivens ytuae (assembly GCF_015679265.1). Classification (NCBI taxonomy): domain Bacteria; kingdom Pseudomonadati; phylum Pseudomonadota; class Alphaproteobacteria; order Rhodobacterales; family Paracoccaceae; genus Pontivivens; species Pontivivens ytuae. The sequence continues at coordinate 2,504,428 of NZ_CP064942.1, read as the reverse complement.
GTTGACCCGGGCCGTGACGACGCCCGGAACCGCCGCCAGCGCCCGCTCGACCCGCGCGGCGCATCCGGCACAGGTCATACCCTCGAGCGCGAGGCGATACTCCGTCAGCTCCGCCTCGAAACCCGCCGCCGCCAACGCCGGAGGCAGATCCGTCGCCGCGACCTGTCCCGAGACATGGGCAGTGCCGGTGGCGAGGTTCACACGCGCGCTCTCCACCCCCGCCACGGCGCGCAAGGCATCCTCGGCCCGCGCGACGCAGGAGCCGCAATGCAGTCCGCCCACGCTCAACGTGAATTCGGCGCGATCGCCCATGTGCCACCTCCAATCGTTCCCAGAGATAGGGGTTCCAGTCACGGGAAGGTCAAGGGTCCACAGGGTGGAAGCGGGCGGCGCCGGGCTCGACTCGGTCGCCGCCGCAGGTTTCAAATCAAGGACATACCGCCGGATTTCGGGAGCACGCCATGACCGATCCCGCCTTCACCACGCCGGGCCGCTTCTGGCGCGGCAACCTGCACACCCATTCCAACCGCTCGGACGGGGCGCTGGAGCCGGCGGAGGTCTGTCGCCGCTACCGGGCGGAGGGCTACGACTTCATTGCGCTGACCGACCATTTCGTGGGGCTCTTCGGCTATCCGATCGTGGACACGACGGGGTTCCGCGGCGAAGGTTTCACCACGATCCTCGGCGCGGAGCTGCATTCGGGCGCGATGGAGAACGGCGAGCTCTGGCACCTGCTCGCCGTCGGCCTGCCGCCGGACTTCGCGCCGCCCGACGCGCCGCATTTCCACCCGGTGGAGGGGCAGGAGAGCGGGGCAGAGCTCGCCGCCCGCGCTCGCGCCGCCGGGGCGTTTGTCGCCGTGGCGCATCCGGAGTGGTCCGGGCTGACCCATGCGGACGCGATGGGGATCGAGGCGGCGCACGCGGTCGAGATCTACAACCACGGCTGTGCGGTGGGGGCGGACCGGCCCCACGGCTTCCATACGCTCGACAGGATGCTGGAGGCGGGGCGGCGGCTCACGCTGATCGCGACCGACGACGCGCATTTCACCGAGCCCGATCATTTCGGCGGCTGGGTGATGGTGAAGGCGGAGGAAAATACGCCGGACGCCCTGCTCGCGGCGCTGAAGGCGGGGGCGTTCTACAGCTCGACCGGGCCGGAGATCCACGAGGTCGCGTGGGAGGAAAAGCGCGTCGTCGTCCGCCATTCGGAGGCGGCGAGCGTCGTGGTGCTGGGACGCGGAAGTGCGGCGCGGGCGATCCATGGCGAGGGCATCACCGAGACGGTCGTGCCCTACGACCGGGTCGGCGGATCGCCCTGGCGGCGGCTCACGGTGATGGATGCGCGCGGCAGGCGGGCCTGGACGAACCCGGTTTGGGTTGGGTGAGGGCTGTCTTGCAGGGCTCGCGCCCTTCATTTCTCGGAGCCCCGAGAGCTAGCGCTGTTAATCGTCAGAACTGTGCGATGAGGGCAGCGCCCGACCCTGGGTGGGCGCGGCGGACCGACGGTACGGCTTGAAACCTTGAAACATTCGAGACAGGAAGCGCCGCTTGATCCGTTGCAGAAGCGCCCTCCCGTGGGGAGGGTCGGGCGCTGCCCGGCCTATTCGCCGGGCGGGACAGTGCTTCAAAGCGATACCGCCCCGGACTTGATCCGGGGTCTTTCGCAGCGGAGTGCTTCGGGGGCAGAAGGTCCCGGCGCTTCGGCCGGGACGGTGGCTCTTCTCGCAGCCGCCCCAGACCCCCTCACGCCACCTGCCGGCCCTGGCTCCAGACGCCGCGCACCACGGGCGTGCCGCCTTCGCGCTCGCGGAACCGCACGAGGTCTGCGCGCAGGCCCGGCGCGAGCCGCCCCCGGTCGTCCAGCCCCACAGCCGCCGCCGGAGCCGATGTCACCGTGGCCAGCGCCCGCGCCATGTCGTCCCAGAGCGCGCCGAGCCGCGCCGCCGCCAGCAGCAGCGCCGCGGGCACGTAGTCCGAGGAGAGGATGTCGAGCAGCCCCGCTTCCGCCAGCTCGCCCGCCGCGACGTTCCCCGAATGCGACCCGCCGCGGATCACGTTGGGCGCGCCCATCATCACTGCGATCCCGTGGTCTCGGCAGGCCTGCGCCGCCGCGCGCGACGTCGGAAACTCCGCGAGCTGGATGCCGTGCCGCGCCGACTCCTCCACATGCGCCACGTCCGTATCGTCATGGCTCGCGAGCACCGCGCCGCAGACCCGCGCGGCCTCCAGCGCCGCCGCCTCGTTGCGCGCGCCGTGCTCCGCCTTCACCGCGTAGAGCCGCGCCACATGCTCGTCGAAGCCCGCCTCGTCGAGGTTGTTCTTGCCCATCACGTAGGTCTTGAGCTGGCCGATATCGCGGAACTGCCGCTGACCGGGCGTGTGGTCCATCAGGCTGAGGAGCCCCACCCGATCCTCCGGCCCGAACTCGGCCAGCTCCTCGACCAGCGTTTCGGAGCAGATCTCGGCCCGCAGATGCAGGAAGTGGCTGATCTTGAAGACGCCGGCGGCGCGCAGCGCCAGCATCTCGCGCGAGAGGTCGCGGGCATATTGCAGGTAGCGGCCCTTGCCCTTCGGAATGGAGCCCACCCGCATCGCGTCGAAGACGGTGGTGATCCCGGTCCCGGCAAGCTCCGCATCATGGGCGAGCAAGGCCGCCTCATGCGGCCAGTTCACGCCGGGGCGCGGGGTCATGTGGCGCTCCAGGTTGTCGGTGTGCAGCTCGATCAGCCCCGGTGCCACCCAGTCGCCGCCGCAATCCACCGCGCCCTCGGGCACCGCGGCGTCGAAATCGAGGCCCGCGATCTTGCCGTCCTCGACCGTCACCCGGCCGGTCCGGGTCTCGTCATCGAGGATGAGCGTGGCATTGGCGAGAACGAGATCCTGTGTCACGAGAGCGTCACCGAGCATTGAGAGGAAAGGGAAAACGGGAGGGCCGGATGTATCGCCGCTACGCCATCTACTACACGCCGCCGCCGGGCGCGCTGGCCGAATTCGGCGCCGACTGGCTGGGCTGGGACGTGGCGAGCGGGACGCCGCGCGCAGTCGCCGCGGAGCGGGAGGACATCGTGGCCCGCCCCCGCAAGTACGGCTTTCACGCGACGATCAAGCCGCCGTTCCGCCCCACCGCGGACGTGGGCGCGCTGCAGGCGGACGTCGCCGCCCTCACCGCCCGCCTCGCCCCCGTCACGCTGGAGGCGCTGATCGTCCGGCCGCTGGGCCGGTTCGTGGCGCTTGTGCCTGCGGGCGACGTGACCGCGCTCAACGCCATGGCGGCGGAGGCGGTCCGAGCGCTCGACGCCCACCGCGCCCCTGCCCCGGCGGAGGAGCTGGAGCGGCGCCGTGCCGCGGGGCTCACCCCGGCGCAGGAGGCGAACCTCATCCGCTGGGGCTACCCTTACGTGATGGAGGAGTTCCGCTTCCACATGACCCTGTCCCGCGCGCTCGACGATCCCGCGCCGGTGCGGGCCGAGGCCGAGGTGCAGCTCACCGGCATCATCGGCAGCCCCCACGTGATCGACAGCCTCACGCTGGTCGGCGAGGGCGCGGACGGGATGTTTCGCGAGGTCCACCGCTACGCCCTCACCGGGTAGAGGGCGGCGAGCGCCGTCTCCACCGTCCGCTCCAATGGGCCGCCATTGTCGATCTCGACCACGTGCAGGCCCTCGGGCAGCTCGACCCGGCGGGCGAGGCGGCGGGCCTGGTCGGCCGCATCCTCCCGCCCGCGGGCGGCGAGCCGCTCGGCCAGCACCTCGGGCGCGGCCGTCAGCGAGATCACCATGAAGCCCGGCACCAGCGCCGCCGCCCGCTCCAGCACCCGGCGGGAGAGGTTGACGAGCATGTCGCGCTCGGCCAGCGCCGCGCGCACCTCCACCGGGATGCCATAGCTCAGCCCGTGCGCCTCCCAATCCAGCAGGAAGGCGCCCGCGGCGCGGCGGCGAGCGAATGCGTCGGCGCTCACCACGTCGCAGTCCTCACCCACCGCATCGGTGCGCGTGATGACCCGGCGCACGAGGCCGAGCTCGGCCCGCGCGGCCAGCGCCCGCATCACCGTGTCCTTGCCGACGCCGGAGGGGCCGACCACCGCGATCAGACGTCCGCTCATGCAGGGGCGAAGGCCGTCACATCGACCTCCCGATCCGCGAGGCGCTGCCGCGCCGCCACGTCGTGGAAGATCCCCACGATGGCCGCGCCGCGGGCCTTCGCCTCCTCGATCAGGGTCAGCACCTCCTCCCGGTTGGCAGCATCGAGGCTCGCCGTCGGCTCGTCGAGCAGGAGGGCGGGGTATTCGTGGGCAAAGCCGCGGGCGATGTTGACCCGCTGCTGTTCCCCGCCGGAGAAGGTGGTCGGGCTCAGCGTCCACAGCCGCTCGGGGATGTTGAGGCGGGTGAGCAGGGCCTCGGCCCGGCTCTGTGCCTCCCCCTCATCGACGCCCAGCGCCAGCAGCGGCTCGGCCACGACCTCCACGGTCGGCACCCGCGGCAGGACGCGGAGGAACTGGCTCACATAGCCGAGCGTCCAGCGCCGCAGCTCCAGGATCTCCCGCGGGGCGGCTTGCGCCACGTCGAGCCCGTCGACCGCGATCACGCCACGGCCCACGCGGTAATTACCGTAGATCATCCGCATCAGCGTGGACTTGCCCGCGCCCGAGGCGCCGGTCAGCGCCACGCACTCGCCCGGTGCGACCTCCAGCTCCGCCCGCTCCATCACCGGGATCGCCGTGCCGCCCTGATTGTGCAGCACGAAATCCTTGCCCACGCCCTCTACCCGGATCATTCGCCCTCTCCCGTCGCATGTTTGTGCAGCATGGTCGCCCCGCCGCGCACCCCGCGCAGCATGGCGACGCCCAGATGCGGGTTCTCCCCCGCCAGTTCGTCGAGCAGGTTGCGCGGGACGTGCAGCACGGTGCAGTCCGTCTCCGCCTTGACCTCGGGCGGCGCCACCGCGTCGATCAGCCCGATCCCGCCATGCCAGTTGCCCGGCCGGTCGTCGATCCAATCCCGCGGGGCGACGCCCCGGATGGTCCGCCGCATCCACCAGCGCCCCTCCAAGAGGAACGAGTAGAACGCGGGCGAGGTCTCGGGATCGAGGATCGCCGCCCCCGCCGCATAGCTCTCCACCCGGCTGCCTGCGAGCAGCCGGTCGAGTTGGCCGGCGTCCAGGCCGCTGAAATGATCGATGGCCGCGATCCGCTCCCGCATCTTCATCTGTCTCCAAGTATCCCGGGGTCCGGGGCAGCGCCCCGGTCCTCAGACCTGCAACACGGAACTCACCAGCAGCTGCGTATAGGCGTGCTGCGGATCGTCGAGCACCTGGTCGGTCAGCCCCGCCTCGACCACGTGCCCGTCCTTCATCACCATCAGCCGGTCCGCGAGCAGCCGCACGACGGCGAGGTCGTGGGTCACCACGATCGCCGACAGCCCCATGCGCCGCACCAGCGAGCGCAGCAGGTCGAGCAGCCGCGCCTGCACGCTGACGTCGAGGCCCCCCGTGGGCTCATCCATGAACACCAGCCGCGGACCCGTCACGAGGTTGCGCGCGATCTGGAGCCGCTGCTGCATCCCGCCCGAGAAGGCCGAGGGCCGGTCGTCGACCCGGTCCGCCGCAATCTCCACCCGGCCCATCCAGTCGATGGCGCTTTCCCGGATCTCGCCGTAATGGCGCGCACCGACGGCCATCAGCCGCTCACCGACATTGCCGCCCGCGCTCACGCCCATGCGCAGGCCGTCGCGCGGGTTCTGGTGGACGAAGGCCCAGTCGGTGCGGCCGAGCATCCGACGCTCCGGCTCGCTCATGGTCAGCACGTCGCGCGGCCCCTCCGCCCGCGTGTCGAAGATCACCTCGCCGCGATCGGGTGCCAGATGCCCGGCGAGGCAGGAGAGGAGCGTCGATTTGCCCGATCCGCTTTCGCCCACGACGCCCATGACCTCACCGGGCCAGAGGTCGAAGGTCACGTCGGCGCAGCCGATGCGGGGGCCGTAGAACTTCGTGAGGCCCTTCACGTCGAGGAGGGGGGTCATGTCGCACTCCCGATTGCAGCGGAAAACTCGGTGGGGGTGAGCACGGCGCTTTCGATCTCGCCGACGAGGTTGCCGTGCTCGGCGGCAGTGCGCGCCTTGATGTCCTTCCACTCCTGGTTGGCCATGAAGGCGGCCCAGCGCGCGTCCATCTCGGCCGCGTCGGTCCAGGCGAGGAGGTAGACGAAGAAGAGGCGGCCGTCGCGCTCCATCTCCCACATCGCCTGGATGCGGAAGCCGTGATCCGCCATCAGCCGTGCGGCGTGGTCGCGGAACCGGTCGAGGAAGGCCTGGCGGTTCTCGGCGAAGATCTCGTAGGTGCGCAGCTGGTTGATCATGGTCGGTCCTTTGGTTGGGTGGGGTTTGCCCCCTCCCCGGCCCTCCCCCCGCGGGGGGAGGGGGCGATATCGGCGAGGGCGGCGCGACAGTGTAGCGCCTCGTCCGCCGTGAAGGCGACAGCCTCGCCCCCAATGCACCAATCCCCTCCCCCAGCAGGGGGGAGGGTTAGGGAGGGGGGTAAGCTCGTCCCCATCACGCCGCCTCCAGAAATCCCTCGACCGCCGCGGCAAAGGCCACCGGGTCGTCGAGATGCGCGAAATGTCCGCCCGGCAGCATCTGCGCGCGGGCCTCCGGGATGTGCCGCTCCATGTAGCGCGCCTGAGCGTGGGTCCGACTGTTCTGCTTGCCGGTCAGCACCAGTGTCGGCGCCGCGATCCGCGGCAGCAGCGGCCGCCCGTCGAAGCGCGCGGCGGCCCGCAACTGCCGCATCGTCTGCCTGTGCGGAGCCGCCTCCAGCAGGGGCCGGAACGCCGCCACCGTCTCCGGCTTCTGGCCGATCGAGGTCAGCGCCGCGATGCGCCGGGGGCTCAGCACCCGCGCGATGAAAAGCGCGACCCGCGTGCCGATCCGGTCCATGATCCGGGTGCGCACACCATAGGTGCTCTCGTAGATCACCAGCCGCCGCACGCGCCCCGGCCAGGTCGCCGCGATCACCATCGCGACCATGCCGCCTAGCGAATGACCGATCACGTCCGCCCGTTCGGGCATGTCGCGGACGATGGCCTGCGCCATATCCTCGACCATCGCGACATCCGGCAGGGGATGCGCCGCGGCCTCCAAGGGCGGCACTTCGCCGTTCATCCCGGCCCCGTTGATCCAGACGCGCGGTGTCACGCGGCCCCCTCCCGCCGACCTTCGCAATAGTCGGTGTCGGAGCAGACGAACATCCGGCTGCCGGCATCGTCCATGATCACCTCGTCGAGGTAGCTGGTCCGCGACCCGCAGAGCGCACACGGATGCTCCGCCTTCGAAGGATCAAACGGGTAGTCGTCGAAGTCGAGGCTCACGACCTTGGTGTAGGGCGGCAGCGCATAGATCCGCTGCTCCCGGCCCGCGCCGAAGAGCTGGATCGCGGGGTTGTCCGACAGCTTCGGATTGTCGAATTTCGGGATCGGCGAGGGGTCCATCACGTAGCGGTCCTCCACCTTCACCGGGTACGCATAGGCGGTGGCGATGGCACCGTGGCGCGCGATGTCCTCGTAGAGCTTCACATGCATCAGGCCGTATTCCTCCAGCCCGTGCATGCGGCGCGTCTCGACTTCCCGCGGCTCCAGAAAGCGCAGCGGCTCGGGGATCGGCACCTGGTAGACGAGGATCTGGTCCTCGGTCAGCGGCTCCTCCGGGATGCGGTGGCGGGTCTGGATGACGGTCGCCTCGCTCGTGTGGGTGGTTGTCGGCACGTCCGCCGTCCGCTCGAAGAACTTGCGGATCGAGACCGCGTTCGTCGTGTCGTCCGCCCCCTGGTCGATGACCTTGAACGTATCCTGGGGCGTCAGCACCGCGGCGGAGACCTGCACCCCGCCGGTGCCCCAGCCATAAGGCATCGGCATCTCGCGGGATGCGAAGGGCACCTGGTAGCCCGGGATCGCGAGCCCCTTGAGGATCGCCCGCCGGATCATCCGCTTGGTCTGCTCGTCGAGATAGGCGAAGTTGTAATCGGTCATGGCGCACCCGGTCTCGTGACGTCGAATTGAACTGCTGAGGAAGCTGAATGCCCGAAGTCCTGATATTCGTTGTCTTTGGCGTGCTCCTGAGTGTGGCGATCCGCTTTTCCTACAGGCTCGGCAAATACCTGAGCCCGCGCAGGAGCTATGGGCGGACCGACAACCTGCCCCCATACGCCGGCGATCTGCGAGGTCGGGACGATGGCGGCGGTGGCTTCGACGGCGGCGGCAGCGACTGACATCACGCACTCCTCCGTGCCGCATAGGCCGCGAGGCGCTGGTCGAGCGTGCCGGTGTGCAGCTCCAGCAAGTGCCCGTCGGCGCTGTGGAAGTAGAGGCTGCGCCCCTCGCCCTCGATCCGCGGGCGGGGCGGGCGCAGGTCGAGGCCGAGTGCCTCGATGGCGGCCTGCCGGGCCTCGAATTCGCTCTCGTCAATTCGAAAGGCGACGTGGTTGTAGGTGCGTTCGGCCAGCGGCGCGCCCTCCATGGTCGCGAGCCAGACGTCGCCGACGAGGTAGAACCGCTCCTTCGACAGGGAGAACGTGTCGGCACCGCTGTCATAGACGAGGCGGCCGCCCAGCACCTGCTCCACCATCGCCTGCGTCCGGTCGAGATCGGCCACGATCAGCGTGATGTGGGAGAGGGCGCTCATCGGGCGAGCTCCATGGCGAGTTGGGCGAGGACGCCGTCGAGACTGGTAAAGACGTCGTGGTTGCTGACGCGCAGGACCCGGTAGCCGCGGGCCGCGAGGTCGGCGTCGCGGCGCAGGTCTTCGGCGGGGTCGTGGGTGTCGCCGTCCACCTCCAGGATCAGGCGCTTTGCGGGGCAGACGAAATCGACGATCCACGGGCCGATCGGGGCCTGGCGGCGGATCGAGTACCCGAGGAAGCGGTGGGCGCGCAGGTGGTACCAGAGCGTGCGCTCGGCCGGCGTCATCTCGGCGCGCAGGGCGCGGATGCGGGTCTTCTGGCGTGCCGTGAGGTTGCGGCTGTGCATGGGGCGGCTCCGAGGACTGGGGCGCTCCGGAGCGTTGCGGGTTGTGGTGAAGGTGGGGTTAAGGGCGTTGGGGAAGCCCCCCTCCCTAACCCTCCCCCCCCGGGGGGAGGGGATTGGTGCGTAGGCGGTGATGATTTCGCCCCCTCCCCCTACTGGGGGGAGGGCCGGGGAGGGGGGCCACCCGCAAAGCACCGAAGAGGGGGGCAACGCCGCGCTCACTCCGCCGCCTCCCGGCTCGCCATCGCCTCAGCCCGCAGCTTGCGGATCAGCTCCAGCTCGGACTGGAAATCCACGTAATGCGGCAGCTTGATATGCTCGAGGAAGCCCGTCGCCTGCACGTTGTCCGCGTGCATCAGCACGAATTCCTGGTCCTGCGCCGGTGCGCCCACGTTATCCTCGCCCAGTTCCTCCCAGCGCAGCGCCCGGTCGACCAGCGACATCGAGATCGCCTTGCGCTCCGACTGGCCGAAGACGAGCCCGTAGCCGCGGGTGAACTGCGGCGGCTCGGTCTTGGAGCCCTGGAACTGGTTGATGGTCTCGCACTCGGTCAGCTCCACCTCGCCGATCTCGATGGCGAAGCCGAGCTCCGGCACCTCCATCTCCACCGCCACGCGGCCGATGCGGAGCTCGCCGACGAAGGCGTGGGTGCGGCCGAAGCCGCGCTGGGTCGAATAGGCCATGCTCAGCACGAAGCCCTCGTCACCACGGGTCAGCGCCTGCAGCCGCAGCGGCCGGTCGGCAGGCACCTCGATGGGCTCGCGGGTGAGGTCGGGCGGTGTGGGCGTGCCCTCGGCCTCCGCCTGCAACAGTCCTTCCCGGTCGAGGAAACCGGCGATATGCGGCGTCGGCTCCAGCCGCGGCTCGCCCTCCTCGGCCCGCGGTGCCTCGCCCTCGGCCGCCAGTGCGAAGTCGATCAGGCGGTGCGTGTAGTCGAAGGTCGGGCCCAGCACCTGCCCACCCGGCGCGTCCTTGAAGGTGGCCGAGATCCGGCGGTCGCAGGCCATGTTCCCCGTCTCTACCGGCTCCGACATGCCGAAGCGAGGCAGCGTGGTGCGGTAGGCGCGGATCAGGAACACGGCCTCGATCAGGTCGCCGCGCGCCTGCTTGATGGCGAGGGCGGCGAGATCGGGATCGAAGAGAGAGCCCTCCGCCATCACCCGATTGACCGCGAGCTTCATCTGCTCCCGGATCTGCGCGATGGAGAGCTCGGGCACCGACGGATCGCCCCGCCGCTCCTCGGCCAGCCAGGCATGGGCGTTGTCGATGGCGCGCTCGCCGCCTTTCGTCGCAACATACATCAGCCGACCCTCGTGCTGCGCGGCATCGCTGCGAGGCGGTCGCCGCAAGTCAGGAACGTGTCGAAGCCCAGCGGGAAGTGGCGCGCATTGGCCGCGAAGGCCGCCGGGTCCGGCAGGTTGAGCTGCGCCTCGATCTCGATGCCGGGGCCGGTGAGGGTCGCGCCCGCGGCCTCCAGCTCCTCCACCTCGACGATCAGCGTGGCGGAGCGGTCGGGATAGTCCGGCTCCCCGATCCGATAGGTGTCGAGCGGTTGCAGCGCCGCCCAGGTGCCGAGCGCGAAATCGGCCTCCCCCGCCGCCACGATCGGCGCGCCGGTGTGAAAGGCGATCCACTGCCGGATCGCGTCGGTGTCGTGGCCGGGTGCGAGGTAAAGCGCCGTATCCGTGTCGCAGAGCGTCAGCAGCAGCGTGCCTGCCGCGGGGGAGAGCGGTGCGGGGGGCTGGGCCGCCGCCGCATGCTCGATCCGCCCCGGCCGGGCCATCGCGTTCATCGCCGCGCGAAAGGCCTGCGCGGCCTCGAGGGCGGGTTCGGTGAAGCCTCCGGCCAGTGCGGTCATCCGTTCTCTCCCCGGACCATGGTGAAGAAATCGACCTTGGTGGAGGCGGCCTTGGCCGCGCGGGTGCGCCGGGCCTCCGCCATCTCCGCCTCCAGCGGGGTGAGGAGCGCCGTGCGTATCTTCCCGGCGGCGCCGGTCTGCATCAGTGCGTCGACGAGCGCCGCGCGGCGCGCCTTTTCCTTGTCGCGGCCCTGCACGTAGCCGTGGCCGACCGTACCGTCCGAAAGCTGGAGCGCGCAGCGCGTCACCGTCATCTCGCCGAGGTTGAAGGGCGCGCCGACCGCCCCGGCCCGGCCGCGGACCATGATGCTGCCGATCTCGGGCGCGCGCAGCCAGTCGAAGGCGGGCTCCTCGCCCAGCGCGGGCCAGAGCCGTGCGACCGCCGCCGCGGGCGCCTTGGCCATCAGGCTCATCCAACCGGCTCTCGCGGCGTCCTGCGACATAGACAACCCTTTCCACTTGTCGGAGTTATTATACAACTATACAAGTGATACCGATAGAGGCGCTTCGGCGCAATCGCCACGAAGTGAAGTTTCGATGACATGAGCCGCACACCGATCTGGACCGCGATCCACGACGCCCTGTCCGGCGAGATCGCCGCGGGGCACTACGATGTCGGCGACCGCCTGCCGAGCGAGGCGCAGCTCGCCGGGCGCTTCGGCGTCAACCGCCACACGGTGCGCCGGGCGCTGGCGGCCCTGGCCGAGGACGGCGTGGTGCAGTCGCGGCAGGGGGCGGGCGTCTTCATCTCCGCCCGTCCCACGGAATACGCCATCGGGCGGCGCGTTCGGTTCCGCAGCAACCTGAATGCGGCGGGCCGCCTGCCGGGGCGCAAGCGGCTGTCCAACGAGACCCGGCAGGCCAATCCGGCGGAGCTGGAGGCGCTGGCGCTGGAGGAGGGGGCGAAGGTCCACGTGTTCGAGGGCGTCTCCCTCGCCGACGGGCAGCCGCTCGCCCTGTCGCGCAGCGTGTTCCCGGCGGAGCGCTTCCCCGACCTGCCCGCGATCCTGGCCGAGGAGGAATCGATCACCCTGGCCCTCGCACAGTGCGGCGTGACCGACTACACCCGTGCCTCCACCCGGATCACGGCGAAGCTCGCCACGGCGGCGCAGGCCCGGCACCTGCGCCTGCGCGAGGGCGCGCCGATCCTGCGCACGGTCAGCATCAACGTCGATCCGCAAGGGGTGCCGGTGGAGTACGGCCACGCCTGGTTCGCGGGCGACCGCGTGGCGCTGAGCGTCGAGGATCAGGGGTAGACGCGCTGCGCCGGGACCTTTGGGTCCGGAGGTGATCCGCGGAAGAAGGCCCCGGATCAAGTCCGGGGTGGTCGTGCTCAGGGGCCACCGTCCCGGCCGAAGAGCCGGGACCTTTCAGCAACCGAAGCGCTCCTCAGCCAAAGGCCCCGGATCAAGTCCGGGGTGGTGATGCATTGATTACACGCCTTGCCCGGCGGCACCGCCGGGCCGCGCCCGCCCCGGGCTCCGCCCGTTCTCGCCTCAAACGCTCCACCGGAGCGTTTGCAAGACGGCGCTCACCCTCCCCCCGAGGGCGCGGCCCTCGTCTCTTCAATGGAGCGTCATCCTCGGGCTTGACCCGAGGATCTCCGAAATCCGGGCGATGGCCGGGTCGAGCCCGACCATGACGGCCTGCTAGCCGCCGTACTTCTCCAGGAACGCTTCCGCCTTCAGGCCCCGAAAATCCTCCAGCGCCTCGCGCAGGGCCGCGTGGTCCCAGTCCCACCACCCCAAGCCGATGAGCCGGTCCGCGATCTCCGCGGGCTGGCGGTGGCGGATCACCTTCGCCGGCCCGCCTGCGACGATCGTGTAGGGTGCGACGTCCTTCGTCACGATCGCGCCCGCGGCGACCACCGCGCCGTGGCCCACCGTCACCTCCGGCTTGATGATGGCGCCGTGGCCGATCCACGTGTCGTGGCCGATATGGGCGACCCGCGCCGCGCGCGCCTCGAAGAACGCGGTCTCGTCCTCCGCATCGTCCCAGTAGCTCGCCGCGCGGTACATGAAGTGGTGCAGGCTCGCCCGGTCGAGCGGATGGTCGGTCGGGCCGATCCGCACGAAGCTCGCGATGTTGGAGAACTTGCCGATCACCGTGTTGGCGAAGTCGCAATAGCGCGTCGCGTACGAGTAGTCGCCGAGCTCGGTGTTCAGCAGGCTGCAGCCCTGCCCGACCTCCGTATAGCGGCCGAGCGTGCTGTTGCGCACCTGGGCGTCTGCCGCGACCAGCGGCTCCTCCGACAGCTTGGCCATGGTCAGCCCTTGCCGCGGATCAGCCGCTGCCGCAGCCAGCCGGAGACGGTATCCATCAGCATCACCATCAGGACGATGAGGACGATGTAGTAGGTCACCTCCTCCCAGTCCTTCTGCGTGATGATGGCCTGGGTGAGCAACAGCCCGATGCCGCCCCCGGTGATCGCGCCGATGATGGTGGCCGAACGGGTGTTGGACTCCAGGAAATAGAGGATCTGGCTCATCAGGACCGGGGTGATCTGCGGGATGACGCCGAAGCGGTAGCGTTGCAGCGGCTTCGCGCCGGTCGAGCGGATACCCTCGATCTGCTTGCCGTCGACGTTCTCCAGCGCCTCGGAGAAGAGCTTGCCGAAGGAGCCCGTGTCGGTCAACAGGATCGCGAGCGTTCCGGTCAGCGGACCGGGGCCGAAGGCGCGGGAGAGGACGATGGTCCAGATCAGCCCGTCCACCCCGCGCAGGAAGTCGAAGACCCGACGCACGAAGAAGCGCGCAGCCCCCAATGGCGCGAAGTTCTTCGCCGCCAGGAACGCCAGCGGCAGGGCGAAGATCGCGGCCCCCATGGTGCCGAGGAACGCCATCAGGATCGTCTCCCCGATGGCCCAGGCGACATCGGCGTGGCGCCACATGTCGTTGGTCCAGAAATCGTCGAGGATGGCACCCGCCTCGCCTGAGAACGCGCGGCTGCCAAGCTCGCCCCAGCTCAGCCCGTGATAGGGGCTGTCGAGGGTGAAGAAGAAGAGCTCCCATCCGCCGAAATAGCGGAAGACCTCGGTCCGGTTGCGGGTGATGGTCAGCCGCCCCGCTTCCGTCGTGATCGCGACGCGGTTGCGGGAGGCGTTGATCCACTCCGGCAGTTCCTCCGTCGGGAATGTCGCCTGCGCGCCCTGCCGTCCCGGCTGCGCGGTGATGAGGCCGTAGCCCGGGATGTCGTAGGTCACGACCTCCGGCCCGTAGGTGATGATGTGACCGTCGCCGAGGTCGATCACCGTCTCGTCGCCCAGATCGACCCAGTCCGGCCCCTCGCCCTGCGGATAGCGGCCCTTGCGCTCGCCCTCGATGGCGACACCGACCTCGCCGGAGCGGTTGTCGCGCGTCACGTGCACCTTGTAGCTGTAGGTGTCGCGGACGAGGGTGCGCCCGTTCTCCCCGTTCGCATCCGAGAAGACCTCCGCCATGTCGAAGGCGACGAAGATGTAGATGCAGTAGGCGAGGATCGCGGCCGGAAGGCCGAAGGACATGATCCGCTTGCGGCGGAACAGCCGGTCGGCGGTCGCGTAGCGGTCGTCGGTGCTCAGGGCCTCGGCACTCATCGCGCGTCTCCATGCACCAGTCGGTTGCGGAAATGGCTGGAGATCTGGTCGATCACCACGATGGTGAGGAACAACAGGATGAAGATCGCGGCCGCCTTGTCGAACTGCCCCTGCCCCCAGGAGATCGTGTTGCGCAGGTCATACCCGATGCCGCCCGCGCCGACGAAGCCGAGGATGGCTGAGGCCCGCACGTTGATCTCGAAGCGCAACAGCGCGTAGCTCAGGAAGTTCGGGGCGACCTGCGGGATCACGCCCAGCCACATGCGCTGGGTCCAGTTCGCACCGGTCGATTGCAGTCCCTCGACCGGGCCGAGGCTCGCATTCTCCGCCACTTCGGAGAAGAGCTTGCCCAGCGCGCCCACGGAATGCAGCGCGATGGCGATCATCGCAGGCACCGGGCCGCCGCCGAGGATGAAGATCAGGATCAGCGCGATCACGATGTCCGGGACTGCGCGGAGGAAATCGAGGAAGCGGCGGAAGAGCGGGATCAGCCGCGGGTAGAGCGCCAGCCCGCGTGTCGAGAGGAACGCGAAAATCGCTCCGAAGATTGCGCCGATAAGGGTCGAGGCGGCGGCGATGTTGATGGTCTCGACCAGCGACGGGAAGTATTCGACGAGGTAGCCCGGCAGCTCGTCCCGCTTGCGCCAGGCCTCGTTCACGACGTCCGCGGGGAAACCGAAGATGTTGCCGATCCCGGCCCAGAAGCCGCCGGCATTGCGCTCGTTCGCGGTCAGAAAGCCCGCGACCATCAGCGCGATGAAAACGGCGAGCAGCACGGTGCTCCACAGCCGCCGCGTGCGCAGCTCGGCCATGTAGCTCTCGTAGCGTCCGCCGGGGGTGGCAGCGGTCAGGGTGGTGTCGCTCATCGGGTCCGCCCAAAAAAGCGCGAAGCCCCGGACAGGCCGGGGCTCCGCTGGTGCCGATTACTCGGAGCGCGCGCGGCGCACTTCGATGATCGTCTCGTAGGCTTCGTGGGTGATCGGGGTGAAGCCCGCGGTGTCACCCGCCGCCACGCCGTAGGCGCAGTCGGGGTCGTTCTCGTGCAGGTTCTGCACCAGCTCGGTCATGGTGTCCTTGACGTCCTGCGGCAGGTCCTGTGCGAGCACGACCGGGCCTTCCGGGATCGGCTTCGACATCCAGATCTGGACGAGGTCGTTCATGTCGACGAGGCCGGCATCCACCGCGCGGCGCAGGGCGCCGGAGTTGTAGCCGTCTTCCCACTCGCCGAGGCCGTCGGCCCAGGTCACGCCCGCGTCGATATCGCCGTTGGCGACCGCGACGATGGTCTGCTCGTGACCGCCGGTGAACACGACGTCACCGAAGTAGTCGCCGGGCTCCATGGTGATCTCGTCGGCTTCCTGCGGGATCTCGATGGACGGGATCAGGTAGCCGGAGGTGGAGTTCGGGTCGCCGAAGCCGAATACCTTGCCTTCCATGTCCGTCAGGCTCTCGATCGCCGCGTCCGCGCGGGCAAAGCCGATGGAATGGTACGAGAAGGAGCCGTCGAGGTTGGTCTTGACCAGCACCGGCTCGACCGCATCGGGGTTCTGCACGTAGACGCCGGCATAGGAGGACGCGCCGAGCCAGGCCATCTGGATGGTGCCGCCCAGAAGGCCCTGCATCACGCCGTTATAGTCGGCCGGGGCGAAGAGCGAGACGGGCACGCCCAGCGCTTCCTCGGCATAGGCGCGAAGGCACTCGTTGTTCGACAGGCGGTCCTGCGCGTTCTCACCGCCCAGCAGGCCGATGTTGAACTCTTCGATCCCCTGCGCCAGCGCGGGGGTCGCCAGCACGGTGGTGGCCGCAAGGGCCGTCAGAATCTTCTTCATGGTGGTCTCTCTCCGAGGTTATGCCCCGCCGTCCCTGTCGGCCGGGGCGAAACGGGTAATGGGTCAGAGGGTGGCGAGCGCCTCGCGGCCTTCGCGGCCGTCCAGCGTCTCGATCTCGGTGGAGGTCGCCTCCTCCGAGAACGTCTCATCCGCGCCGTAGATCTCGCGCGCCATGTCGGTGGTCAGCAACTCCGGCGTGCCGTCGAAGACGACGCGGCCCGCACGCATCCCGATCACCCGGTCGCAATAGCGCCGTGCGGTGTCGAGCGTGTGCAGGTTGCAGATGACGGTGCGCCCGTCCTCCTCGTGGATCCGGCGCAGCGCCTGCATGACGATCTGCGCGTTCATCGGATCGAGCGAGGCGATGGGCTCGTCCGCGAGGATGATCCGCGGGTCCTGCATCAGCGCCCGCGCGATCGCGACCCGCTGCTGCTGCCCGCCGGAGAGCGCCTCGGCGCGCTTGGGCGCCTGCTCCGCTATGCCCAGCCGGTCGAGGATGTCGATCGCCCGCCGGATATCCTCCTTCGGGAACAGGTTGAACATCGTCGCGAGCGTCGAGCGGCGGTTCAGCGTGCCGTGCAGCACGTTCGAGACCACGTCCATCCGCGGCACGAGGTTGAACTGCTGAAAGATCATCGCGCAGTCCGACTGCCAGCGCCGCTTCGCCGCACCGTTGAGCGCGGTCACGTCCTGCCCCTCGAACACGATCCGTCCTTCGGTGGAATCGGTCAGCCGGTTGAGCATGCGCAGAAGGGTCGACTTGCCCGCACCCGAACGCCCGATGACGCCGATCATGCAGGCTTCGTCCACGCGCAGGGACACGTTGTCCACGGCTGCATTGCCGCCGAAACGCTTCGTCAGTCCATCGATCTGGAGCATCGTCCCTCCGCCAGAATTCGGCGGGACGCTATGGGGGATCGTGTGACTATTTTTTTCAGTTTAGTGAAGCTTCGATGACGACCCCGCACGATGGCCGCGGCGCGCCGACGCACCTGGAGCGGCCCGTGAAACGGGGTTCGAGGCCGTTTCCAGCGTCAATTCCGATGGAGAGAGAAAATGGAGCGGGCGATGAGATTCGAACTCACGACTTCAACCTTGGCAAGGTTGCGCTCTACCCCTGAGCTACGCCCGCGTCCTTGGGTGAGGGCGATGTATAAGGATTCGCGAGGGGGCTGCAAGGGCAAAATGTCCGCCCTGTTCCACCGGGCGTGAGGGCGGGTTAGGGTGGTGTTCGAGGAGGATCCGATGCCCTGGACCGAAGCCGATCTCCTGGCCTTCCTGGCCGAGCACGACATCCCCGTGTCGCTCCACCGGCACCCGCCGCTCCGCACGGTGGAGGAGAGCCAGGCGCTGCGTGGTGCGCAGCCCGGCACCCATTGCAAGAACATGTTCCTCAAGTCGAAGAAGGGCGAGCTGGTGCTCGTCACCTGCGAGGAAAGCCGGCAGATCCGCATCCGCGACCTCGAAAAGGCGATCGGGGCGCGCAAGCTCTCCTTCGCGTCGGCCGAGCGGTTGATGGAGCATCTGGGCGTGAGCCCAGGTGCCGTGACGCCGCTTGCGGTGCTCAACGACACCGATCGGGCCGTGCGGGTAATCCTCGATGCGCAGATGATGCAGGCCGACGTGCTCAACTGCCACCCGTTGCACAACGAGGCGACCGTGGCCATGTCCACCTCGAACCTGATGCGCATCTTCGCCCTGACCGGGCATTCCCCCGAGACGGTCGATTTCGACGCACTGGAAGCGGCCGCGCTGGCCGCGTAGGCGAAACGCTGTATCTTAACGGGCACTCACCGCCCCGAATGACGAAAGATAAACGATGCTCGAACTTGGCACCGCACCCGCCGCCGATCTGATCAAGGACTCCAGCGAGGCGACCTTCATGGCCGATGTCGTCGACGCCTCCATGGAGGTGCCGGTGATCGTCGATTTCTGGGCGCCCTGGTGCGGGCCGTGCAAGCAGCTCACCCCGGCCATCGAGGCGGAGGTGACGGCGGCCCGCGGTGCCGTGAAGCTCGTGAAGATCAACGTGGACGAGAACCAGCAGATCGCGGCCCAGCTTCGCATCCAGTCGATCCCGACGGTCTATGCCTTCTACAAGGGTCAGCCGCTCGACGGCTTCCAGGGCGCGCTGCCGCAGAGCCAGATCAAGGCGTTCATCGAGAACGTGGTGAAGGCCGCGGGCGGCGACATGTCCGGCGGGCTCGACGACGCGGTGGAGCAGGCCGAGCAGATGCTGGAGGAAGGCGCGGTGGCCGACGCCGCCCAGGTCTTCGCCGCGATCCTCGGCGAGGATCCCGAGCATGTGCGCGCCATCGCGGGTCTCGCCCGCGCGTACATGGCCGCAGGCGACGTGGAAAAGGCGCAGGCGACCCTCGACAACGCGCCCGAGGCGCTGCAGGACAAGCCCGAGATCGCCGCGGTCCGCGCCCAGATCGAGCTCAGTGCCAACGCCGGTGCCGCCGGGGAGATCGCTGGCCTCGCCGCCGCCGTGGAGGCGGCACCCGACGATCTGGAGAAACGCTACGAGCTTGCCACCGCGCAGATCGGCGCGGGCCAGAATGCAGAAGCCATCGACAGCCTGCTCGAGATCTTCCGCCGCGATCGCGAGTGGAACGAGGCGGCCGCGAAGGAGCAGCTCTTCAAGCTCTTCGACGCGATGGGGCCGAAGGACCCGCTCACACAGTCCGGCCGCCGCCGGCTCAGCTCGATGATCTTCGCGTGATGCGCCGGTTCACGTCAGCCGACCTGCCCGAGATCATCCCGATCTTCCCGCTCGGCGGCGCTCTGCTGCTGCCGCGCGCCCGCTTGCCCCTCAACCTTTTTGAGCCGCGCTACCTTGCCATGTTGGAGGATGCGCTGAAGACGCCCGAGCGCTTCATCGGCATGGTGCAGCCCGCCGACGGGCCGGAGGGGTCGAGCAAGCGGCTCCACTCCATCGGCTGCGCGGGCCGCGTCACCCAATTCTCCGAAACCGATGACGGGCGCTACATCATCTCGCTCACCGGCATCAGCCGCTTCCGCCTGGTCGAGGAGGTCGAGGGCTTCACCCCCTACCGCCGCGCCCGCATGGACTGGTCCAGCTTCGAGCGGGACTTGGGTGGCGAGGAAAAGGACAAGGGCTTCGACCGCCCCGCCTTCCTCAAACTGCTCGGCCGCTTCTTCGAGAGCGCGCAGCTTTCCTCGGACTGGGACAGCCTGCGCGAGGCAGACGAAGAACTGCTCATCAACTCCCTCTCGATGCTCTGTCCCTTCGATCCCGAGGAGAAGCAGGCGCTGCTGGAGGCCCCGTCGCTTGCCACCCGGCGGGAGACGCTGGTCACGCTGATGGAGTTCGCGCTGCGCAGCGGCGCCAGCCCGCAGGACGACACGCCCCTGCAATGAGCGAGCCGGTCGATCGCAAGCTTCTGGAAATGCTGGTCTGCCCGGTCACGCGCGGCGTGCTGGTCTATGACCGCGAGGCGAACGAGCTGATCTCCCGCAACGCCGGCCTCGCCTTTCCCATCAACCAGGGCGTCCCGGTGATGCTGGTGGACGCGGCGCGCGAGCTGGACGAATAGCAGCCGCCCCCGGTGAGGGCGGCCGCCTTGTTTCAGGGCCGGAACACGAATTCCCCGTCCTCGCCGGACAGAAGGCCGGGACCGGGGTTCAGTTCCCCCGGCGTCCCGATCTCCGACCGCTCGATGGGCCGTTCCTGCACGCAGGCGGTCAGCCCCATCAGGACCAGCGTGGCGGCCAGGGCCCGCACCATCAGAAGCGGACCCGCGCGCCGGCCATGACGGCGGTGATGTCGTCGAACTCCTGCGCGTCGTCCTCGTATTCGAACTGACGCAGGCCGAGGAAGACCTCGGTGCCGACGCGGTCGACCTCCTGCACGGCGAAGACGCCGTAGGTGGTGGACTCGTCGCCTTCGCTGTCCGTGTTCTCCCCGTCGAAATAGTCGACGGCGAACGCCGTGGTGCCGAGGCTCGTCAGGTCGTTGGTCTGCCAGCCGCCCTTCACGTAGTAGAAGGTGTTCTCGTCACGATCGCCCTCG
Source organism: Pontivivens ytuae (assembly GCF_015679265.1). Classification (NCBI taxonomy): domain Bacteria; kingdom Pseudomonadati; phylum Pseudomonadota; class Alphaproteobacteria; order Rhodobacterales; family Paracoccaceae; genus Pontivivens; species Pontivivens ytuae. The sequence continues at coordinate 2,484,121 of NZ_CP064942.1, read as the reverse complement.
AACTCGCCCTGACCGGCGGCGAAGGTGAGGCTGAGCCCCGTCGGCGTGTGCAGGCCCGAGAACGAACCGTTCACGAACTCCTCCACATCGTCGGCATCCGCGCCGCCATTGTTGCCATAGGCGATCGCGCCCTCGAACCGCACCGGTCCGAAGTCGTTGCCGTAGCGCAGGGCGACGTCATACCGGTCATCCGAGATCGCGGAGGTCGAGACCTGGAAGCCTGCGATCTCCGGCGAGTCGTAGCGGATCCGGTCCTGTCGGCTGAAGCCGTCGAGGTTGCTGAACGTATCCCCGATATCCGGGTTGTCGTCCCCGCCGCCGTCGACCAGTTCGCCATCCTCGCCGCGGAAGATGATCCCGCCTGCGAAGTCGGAGACGCCCGAATAGCCGACCACGTCCGTGTTCGACAGGTCGACCTCCGACGTGCCGTTCGACGCCGTGTCGCCCTGGCCCAGCGCGATACGGCCGAGCTGATCGTTGTCGACGAAGAGCTCCAGCTTCCGATCGCTGAAGCTCTCGGACCCCGTGTTCTCGTTCAGCTGGCTGACCTCGGCGGACGAGTTCGACTCGATCTCCACCTCGATCAGGGTCCCGACCGTGGTGCTCTCGTTCAGGTCGCCCTCGCCGGTGAAGCGGACGCGGGTGGACGAGTTGTCGTTGTCGACGAAGAACGTGTCGGTGGACTCCCCGTCATCGGTGAAGAGCACGCCGCGGTTGACCTGTCCCGACACGGTGAGCCGGATCCCGGTGTCCCCGGTGGTGATGTCGCCCCGGGTGCCCGGCGCGACCTGGGTCGCGGTGATCATCTGTTGCTGCGTCTCGGCCATGGCGGACTCGAGCGCGGCGAGCCGGGCCCGAAGCACTTCGAGCTCCGCCTGCATCGCGGCCGTATCCTGAGCCAGAGCCGGACCGCCGGTGGTGAGCGCGGCGACGCTGGCAGCAAGTAGGAGGGTGCGTTTCATGGGATTGCCTTTTCTGTGGGGTGCCGGATCACGACACCATTACAGAATGCAATGTTCACGAGAGATTCGGAGTAACCGCGAGGCAACAACACGCCTGATAACAGGCATTTAGCCACACATATTTAGATACGCTGCGTATCCACTTCGAGCACAATCAGTTTTATTTGACTAATTACTTGAAATGCCCCTCGCGCACGCCACGTGTAAACATCGGCTTACAGGTAGAGCGCAAACGCGCGTGATCTACCCCCGGATGCAGAACGGGCCGTTCGCGTTCAGTGGATGATCGAAGGAAGGGGCCGGTTCAGACCCGGTGATAGGGCGTTCCGGCGAGGATCGTCGCGGCGCGATAGAGCTGTTCGGCGAGCATCACGCGCACCAGCGCATGCGGCCAGACCATGGCGCCGAAGCTCACCTTCAGGTCAGCCGTCTCCCGCAACTCCGGCGCGATCCCGTCCGCCCCGCCGATCACGAGGGCGACGTCGCGCCGCCCCTCCTCGGCCCAGCCCATCAGGCGCGTCGCAAAGTCAGGGGAGGTGAGCTGCCGTCCGCGCTCATCCAGCATCACCCGCACGGCGCCCGCGGGGATCGCTGCAGCGAGCAGCTTCGCCTCGGCCGCCATGCCGCCGGCCTTGCGGTCTTCCACTTCGGTGAGCTGAGCGGGGGAAAAACCCAGTGCGCGCCCGGTGCGCGCGTACCGGGTGAGGTAGTCCTCGACCATGTCCCGCTCCGGCCCGGACCGCAGCCGCCCGACGGCGGCAATCGTCACGCGCATGCGGAGCTGACCATCAGTGCGTGACGGGCATCTCGCCGGGGGCGAGCCACATCTTCTCGAGCTGGTAGAACTCGCGCACTTCCGGGCGGAAGAGGTGCACGATCACGTCGCCCGCGTCCAGGAGCACCCAGTCGCCGGTGTCCTGCCCCTCGGTCCGCGGCGCCTGTCCGGTCGCGGCCTTCACCTTCTCGATCAGGTGATCGGCCATCGAGGCGACCTGGCGCGACGAGCGTCCAGAGGCCACGACCATGTGATCCGCCATCTCCGACTTGCCCTTGAGCGGAATCGGAACGACGTCCTCAGCCTTGTCATCGTCGAGGGAAGAAAGGATCAGCGCCAGCAACTCGGAGGGGCTGATCTGGTGTGCCTTGAGCCCGGTGGCACGGCCCGGTGCGGCGTCCATAACCGCGGAAACACGTTCCGTCAGAACGATGTCCTCCTGCACTTGCGGGCCAACGGGCACCGCTTCACATCGCTAAATATAGCGGTTCGCGCGCCCCCGAACAATAAGACGAGCGTGACGTTTCCGTGGCGAGGTGTTAAGCGGAGCGCACAACCCGATCCGCCCTGTCCGCAAGGGCGGCCACAGCGCGGGCATTGGGCAGGTCGTTCTCCTCGATCTTCACGCGCCGCGCTTCCGGCGTCATGGCGGCCCAGCGCTGCTCCAGCCGCCGGCGCAGTTCGCCCTCATCGACGTTCAGATGCCAGATGGGGGAGAGCTGTTCGCGGACCTCTGGCCATAGGCTCAGCCAGTTGCCCTCCACGACGACGAGGCGGTGTTCGGGCGCGATGCGGATCGCACCCGCGCGGCTCAGCTCCATCGACCGGTCGAAGCGGGGGGCGAAGACCTCCTCGCCTGCGCGCACCCGGGCGAGCATCGCGGCGAGCCCCGCCCGGTCGAAGGTCCACTCCGCCCCCTTGCGCGGCAGGTCGCCCCGCGCACGCAGGATGTCGTCGTCGAGGTGAAAGCCGTCCATCGGCAGCACCACGGCGTCCGGCCCCGCCGCAAGCCGCTTGGACAGCGTCGACTTGCCCGAGGCCGGCGGCCCCACCAGTCCCATGACGAGCCGCCCTTGCGCCGGGATCAGCGTGCGCAGCTCCGTTCGCAGCGCCTCAATGTCCAAGGGGCACCAGCCGCAGCGGAAGGCCGTTCTTGGGTTTCGCGATCGGCACGCGGGCCCAGTCCGCATCGGTCCCCGCCACCGCCTCGACGCGGAAGCGGCGCAGGAACTGGAATGTGAAGGCCCGCACCTGCAACAGCGCGAAATGCATCCCGATGCACTTGTGCGCCCCGCCGCCGAACGGGCACCAGGCGAAGCGGTGGCTGCGGTCCTCCGCCCGCTCCGGACTGAAGCGGTCGGGGTCGAACCGGTCGGGGTGGCTCCAGTACTCCTCGCTGATCATCACGGCGCCGGGCGAGACGCCGACATGCGCGCCCGCCGGGATCTCCATCCCCGCCCAAGTGAAGGCCCGCTCCGCCTGTCGCGGAATGAAGGCGAGCGGCGGCATGAAGCGCAGCGCTTCCTTGAAGACCCGTTCCGTCAATTCCATCCGCGCCGCGTCGTCGTAGTCGAGGGTCGTGCCACCGATCCCCGCAATCTCCTCTCGGATCGCCTCCTGCCACTCCGGCTGGTTGGCGAGCGCCCAGACCATCGTGGTGAGCGCCGAGGTCGTGGTGTCGTGCGCGGCCATCATCAGGAAGTTCAGATGATCGACGATGTCCTGCTCCGACCAGCCATCCTCGGTCGCGGCGACGAGCTGGCTGAAGAAGTCGGGACCGGGCCGCGCCCGCCGCTCCGGGATCATCTCGGCGAAGCGTCCCGTGAGGTAGGCCCGCGCATCCAGCCCGCGCTTGTAAGCGAGCCCCGGCACCGGCGCGCGGATCAGCGCCAGCGACGCCGCCACCTCCGCCTGGAAGGCCCGGTTGAGCCGCTGCGCCTCCTCCCCCTCCAGCGGCAGGCCCATGAAGACCGCCGCGCCGAGCTTCAGCGTCAGATCCTTGATGGCGGGGTAGAACCGCATCTCCCCACCCCAGCCGTCGAGCAGCGTGGCAATGCCGCCGTTCATTCCGTCGAGATAGTCGCGCATGGCACTCGCCCGGAACGCCGCCTGCATCACCCGCCGATGCGCCCGGTGATCGGCCCCGTCGCGCAGCATCAGCCCGCCGGGAAAGAGCTCGTGCAACAGCCGCCAGCCCTCGTAGGAAGAGAACATGCCGTCGGGATCGCCCAGCACGTATTCGACCGCATCCGCCCCGGTTAGGCTGACGGTCCAGTGGCCCAGCAGGTACTGGCGGAAGACCGGGCCGAACCGCTCCGTATGCCGGCGGCCCATCGCGTAGGGATCGCGGATGAACTCCAGCGCCACGCCGACATAGGGCAGCCCCCGGCGGCCCGGGATGTGAGCAAGGGCGGAGAGCGGCGCGGGCGTGGCAACCATGCCCCGAGTGTTCCGCGCCCGGCCGCCGCAATCAACCGCGATCTGGCGGGGCGCGCTGTCACACGTCGCGGCCCGGAACGTGTTAAGGCGGTGCGAAAAGGAGCCGCCAGATGATCCGCACCCTGCTCGCCCTCGCCCTCGCCAGCCCGGCCTCGGCCGCGTGTCTCTCGCCGTTGCAGACCGTCTTCGCCTGCAACATCGCGGGGGAGGACCGCCGGTTGGAGATCTGTGCGGTGCACGACGACTATTTCGCGGAGTACTTCACCTACAGCTTCGGTCGACCCGGCGCCGAACCCGAACTGGCCTTCAGGAGCAGCGAGAACTGGGGCACCACGAAATACGGGGGCTTCGTGGGCGACGTGGCAACGTTCGGCATCGGGCTCGTGCACGACTCGGGCTACGTCTACACCCTGCACGCAACGGGCCGGTACAGCGACGGCGCGGTGATGCGCGGCATCCTTGAAGTGTTCCGCGATCTCGACGCGTTCCATGCGGAGACCCAGCCGCTCACCCACCGCGAATGCGACCGCGCGACGATCGAGGGGGATTTCCGCTTCTTCGCGCCCTGAGGGCGGCTTACCGCGCCCTGCGCATGCCCGGCGGGAGGGAGCCCGGATGCCGCATCCGCACCCAGTCGAGCGGCACCGGCTCCCCGCGCAGCGCCGCTCGCCGCATCGGCTCGCGCCGGTAGGCGAGCGCGTGCACCGCGGTCCAGAGCACCAGGAGCGCCGCCGCCGGCAGGTGCAGCGCCGCGGGCCCCCAGCCCAGAACCACCGTCGCGGCGAGCACGATGCAGAGGCCCAGCCCCGCCGCCCGACCGCTCCGCCGCAGCCTTCGCGGATCGAGCCAGGCGATCAACGCCGCTCGCGCGCAGACGCGCAGCACCACCACGACAAAGGCCCAGCCGAACACGGCATGAAGTCGCCCGCCAACCGGCCCGCTCACCAGCGCCGCCGCGAGCCCCGCGACCAGCAGGACGTGTAGCGCCCGCTCGCCGCGTGACCAGCGGAGGACGCGCAGGCTCACCTCAGGCCTTGCCGCGCACCAGCTTTTCGTAGCCCTCGGCAATGTCGCGGGTGAGCGTGCCGACCTCGAAGTTGTAGTCGCCGATCTGGCCCACGGGCGTGACCTCAGCCGCCGTGCCGGTCAGCCAGCACTGCTCGAAGCCCTCCAGCTCATCTGGCATGATGTGCCGCTCGTGCACCTTGACCTGCCGGTCCTTCAGCATGCCGATCACGGTCTGCCGGGTGATGCCGTTGAGGAAGCAATCCGGGTCCGGCGTGTGCACCTCGCCATCCTTGACGAAGAAGATGTTGGCCCCCGTCGCCTCGGCCACATAGCCGCGATAGTCGAACATCATGGCGTCCGCACAGCCCTTCGCCTCCGCCGTGTGCTTCGACATGGTACAGATCATGTAGAGCCCGGCGGCCTTCGCATGGGACGGGATCGTCTCGGGGCTCGGACGCTTCCACTTGGAGATGTCGAGCTTCGCGCCCTTGAACTTGCTGTCACCGTAGTAGGCGCCCCACTCCCACGCCGCGATGGCGAGGCGGACCGGGTTGCGCTTGGCCGCGACCCCCATGTCCTCCCCCGAGCCGCGCCAGGCGACGGCGCGCACATAGGCGTCGGTGAAGCCGTTGGCGGTCAGCACCTGCTGCTTGGCCGCCTCGATCTCGTCCACCGTCCACGGGATCTCGAAATCGATCATGTTGGCCGAGGCGTGCAGGCGCTCGGAATGCTTGCGGCTCTCAAAGATCACGCCCTCATAGGCCCGCTCCCCCTCGAAGACCGAGGAGGCATAGTGCATCGCGTGGGTCAGGATGTGCACGTTCGCATCCCGCCAGGGGACCATCGTCCCGTCCAGCCAGATCTGCCCGTCCCGATCGTCGTAGGAGCCCGCCATCTTCGTTTCCTTACCCTTGTCATTTTCGATTGTTGCGCGAAACACCCGGGTTAGGGCATGAAGTTTCGCAAAATCGAGAATCGGCTATCATTCCGATCTTGGATAGTCAACAAGACTGACATAAAATGTGAGCCCGAGAACGAGCAGGACAATCCGATGAGCCAGCGCTTCGCGCCTTCCAACACCCGCAGCGAGCAGCTCCTGTTCCTGACGGACGATCAGCTCCGCAACGGGATCGAGCTGATGTTCTTCGCCTATCGCGGCTTCACCGCCGATCCCGACAGGATGCTGGAGGATTACGGCTACGGCCGCGCGCATCACCGCGCGCTCCACTTCATCAACCGCCGGCCCGGGCTGACGGTGAACGAGCTGCTCGACATCCTCGGCGTCACCAAGCAGTCGCTGAACCGCGTCCTGCGGCAGCTCGTCGACGACGGCCTGGTGGAGAGCCGCGTCGGCCGCACCGACCGCCGCCAGCGCAACCTGCACCTGACCGAGCGCGGGCAGTCGCTGGAGCGCAGCCTCTCCGAAGCCCAGCGCGGCCGCATGCGCCAGGCTTACATGCGGGCGGGGCCGGAGGCGGTGGCGGGCTTCCGTACGGTGCTTGAGGAGATGATCGATCCGGAGATGCGCCCCCGCGTGCTCAGCCTGATGGGGGACGGCCGTGAGTGAGCTCGACAGCGACCCGCATATCCTGATCGTCGACGACGACGAGCGGATCCGGACGCTCCTGCGCAAGTTCCTCAGCCGCAACGGCTACTTCGTCTCCATGGCCCGCGACGCGGCCCATGCCCGCCGCCTGCTCGACGGCCTCGAATTCGATCTGCTGGTGGTCGACGTGATGATGCCGGGCGAGGACGGCTTCGCCCTGACACGCTCGCTGCGGGAGACGCTGGCGACCCCGATCATGCTGCTGACCGCCCGGGGTGAGGCCGACGACCGCATCACGGGGCTCGAGGCAGGCGCCGACGACTACCTCGCCAAACCCTTCGAGCCGCGGGAGCTGCTGCTGCGCATCAACGCCATCCTACGGCGTGTGCCGAAGCCGCAGCCAAAGACGGAGCCGCCCAAGACGCTCCACCTCGGCCCCATCCGCTATGACATGGGCCGGGGCGAGATGTGGCGGGACGAGGAACAGGTGCGCCTCACCTCCACCGAACAGGCGCTGATGCGCATCTTCTCCGGCCAGCCGCACGCGCCCGTCACGCGCCAGACCCTGATCGAGGAGCTCGGCCGCGACCACGGCCAGGCGCAGGAGCGGGCGATCGACGTGCAGATCACCCGACTGCGCCGCAAGATCGAGACGGATCCCAAGGCGCCCCGCTACCTGCAGACCGTGCGCGGCGCGGGCTACATGCTGGTACCGGACTGATGGCCGTCCTGCGGATCGTCCCGAATATCGACGGAGACCCCGCAAACGCGCGTGCCTTCTACACGACCTTCTCGGCCTCGACGTCGTAATGGACATGGGCTGGATCGCCACCTTCGCCGCCCCGGCCGACGCTCGCCCCCAGATCAGCGTCGCCACCGAAGGCGGCAGCGGCACCCCGGTCCCCGACCTCTCTATCGAGGTGGACGACCTAGACGCGACCCTCGCCCGGTTCGAAGCCGCCGGCCACACGCCTGAATACGGACCCGTCGAGGAGCCCTGGGGCGTGCGCCGCTTCTATGTCCGCGACCCGTTCGGCCGCCTCCTCAACATCCTCGCCCACTGAGGCCCAGCGGCTTCTTCTTGCTCGAAATATCCCCGCCGGAGGCCTCCGCCCCGCGCAACTCTTGCCTCGGACCGCGCCTTGCGCCCAGATACCGCCGTGGGAGGAGCTGCCGATGACCGATACACCCAAGATCGCCGTGCTGGGCGCGGGCGCCATCGGCTGCTTCGTCGGCGGCACCTGGGCGACCACGGGCCTCGACGTCGTCCTGATCGGCCGCGCCCGCCGGGCGGAGGAGGCGGCGAAGGGTCTGCACCTCACCGACTATGACGATTGGGAGCATACGTCCTTCCCCCCCTTCACCACCGACCCGTCCGTCATGCACGACGCCGACCTGATCGTGCTGACGGTGAAGTCCACCGGGACCGAGGCCGCCGCCGCCCAGATCGGCGGCCATGCGCGGGCCGAGACGCCGGTGCTCTCGCTCCAGAACGGCGTGTCGAACCCGGACGTCCTGCGTCGCCTGCTGCCCGGCCGCACGATCCTCCACGGCACCGTGCCCTTCAACGTGGTCTCCGAAGGGCCGGGGCGCTGGCATAAGGCAACGCTCGGCCACATCTTCGCCGACCGTCACCCGCTGCTCCACGCGATCCACCATGAGGCCGTCGGTACACCGGCGGAGCTGGAGGAGGTCGACGACATGGAGCCGATCGCCTGGGGCAAGCTCCTGCTCAACCTCAACAACGCGGTGAACGCGCTTTCCGGCCTCACCCTGCGGGAGGAGCTGTCCCAGCGCCCCTATCGCCGCGTCCTCGCCGCCGCGATGCGGGAGACGCTGGAGCTTTTGCAGGTCGCGGGCATCCGCCCGGCCAAGGTCGGCGCGATGGCCCCCAACCTCGTTCCCACTTTCCTGTCGCTGCCCGACGTGATCTTCCGCCCGGTGGGCCTGCGCCTGCAGAAGATCGATCCGAAGGCCCGCTCCTCGATGGCCGACGATTTCGCCGAAGGACGGCCGAGCGAGATCGACATGCTCAACGGCGAGGTCGTCCGCCTCGCTCAGCGCCTGGGCCGCGAAGCACCCGTCAACGCCCGCCTCGTCGAGCTGGTCCGCGATGCGGAGGCCGGCGGGCGCCGCGACTGGCCGGCCCGCGACCTCGCCTCCGCCGTGCTCGACCCGCCCAAGGAGTGACGCATGCCCTACCTGCAACTCGACACGCCGTTCTCCCACACGCCCGCGCAGAAGCAGAACCTCGCCCGCCGCTTCGGCGAGATCTTCGCGGCGCAGATGGGTGCGAGCCCGCACCGGATCACAGTGGCCATCCGGGAGCTCGGCGAAGGCAGCGTCTGGCGCTGTACCGATGACGCGCCCTATCCCGCCGCCCTCCTGATGCTCGACATCCGCAAGGGCCGCCCGCCGGAGCAGCGCGCGGAGCTGGCCCGGCTGCTCATCGAGGCGTGCAAGGAGATCCTGGGCTACGAGGACCACCAGGTGAACGCCGAGTTCACCCAGCACACCGGCGACGAGATGTACCACACCCTCTACGGAGGCCTGTCGGAGGACTGGCAGGCCGGCGAGCCTGACCGCCTGACCGAGCGGGGCTGAGGCGTCCGGAGTGCACCGTCATCCTCGGGTCCGACCCGAGGATCTGCTGCAACGCTCTACACGACCCCGGATCAAGTCCGGGGCGGTTGCCATTCCTGCACCGTCCCGGCCGCAGCGCCGGGACCGCTCGCAACCGACGCCTTGGACATCCTGAAAACCGATCGAGAACTGACAATCTCCTAAGGAAGCTTTCCGCCCGGCGGCACCGCCGGGCCGCGCCCGACCTCCCCCAGGAGGGCGCGTTGGTGATGTCATGCATCGAATGAGCGACACCGATGCTTGAAAGCGCGCGCCTCTCAATACAGTCCCGCTTGCGCCCTCCAGGTCGGGCGCGGCCCTCGGCACTCCGTGTCAGCCTTGCTCACACGGCGAGCCACATCACGCCACCGCACCCCATTAACCTTTGCGCCCTCGAAGCGGGTCGGTCATACGCGGGTCATACGCAAATCATACGTCCCGTGCACAGCGGTTTGCGCCCGTTGACCAAGTCGCTAAGGTCTCGCCCATGACGCTCCTCATCACCCACCCGTCCGGCGCCGACCACCGCGTTCCCGAGGGCCACCCCGAGCGGCCCGAGCGGCTGGAGGCGATCGCCCGCGCCCTCTCCGCCCCCGAATTCGACCCGCTCGACCGGGAGGAGGCGCCGGAGGTCAGCGACGAGGCGCTGCTGCGCGTCCACCCCCAGCCCCATATCGACGCACTCACCACGGCTGCTCCGGCCGAAGGGATCGTCCAGCTCGACCCCGACACCTGGATGTCGCCCGGCACGCTGAAGGCCGCGCGCCATGCCGCGGGCGGGGCGATCCGGGCGGTGGATGCGGTTTTGTCCAATGCTGGCAATGCCTTCGTCGCCACCCGCCCGCCGGGCCACCATGCGGAGCGGGCCAAGGTCATGGGTTTCTGCCTCTTCGGCAACGTGGCCGCGGCGGCGAAGCACGCGCTCGACGTCCATGGCCTCGACCGGGTCGCCATCGTCGATTTCGACGTGCACCACGGCAACGGCACGCAGGACCTGTTGTGGGAGGAGGACCGCGTCCGCTTCGTCTCCTCCCACCAGTCGCCGCTCTGGCCCGGCACCGGCGCGCGGTCGGAGCAGGGGACGTTCGGGCAGGTGGCGAACATCCCGCTGCCGCCCGACAGCGACGGGGCCGCGATGCGGGCGGCCTACGAGGCCGAGGTCTTCCCGATGCTCGACGCTTATGCCCCCCAACTCGTGCTGGTTTCGGCCGGTTTCGACGCCCACGCCGCCGATCCGCTCGCCCAGCTCAACTGGGTGGAGGAGGACTTTGTCTGGATCACCGAGCGGCTCTGCGCTATCGCGGAACGGCACGCGGGCGGGCGGCTCGTATCGATGCTGGAGGGGGGCTACGACCTCGACGCCCTCGGCGCCTCCGTCGCCGCTCATGTCGGCGTACTTATGGAAAGGGAGAGGGCATGAGCGACACACCCGTGAGCGAGATGAGCTTCGAGGCCGCAATGGCGGAGCTCGAGAAGGTGGTCGCGCAGCTCGAGGGCGGCGACGTGCCGCTCGACCAGTCCATCGCCCTCTACGAACGCGGCGCGGCGCTGAAAAAGCATTGCGAGCAACAGCTTGCCGCGGCGGAGGAGAAGATCGCCCAGATCACCGCCGAGGGCGGTCAGGTCAGCGCCAAGCCCGCCAGCTACGAGTGATGGACGGTTTTCCGGAGCGGCTCGCGTCCGTCGCGGCGGAGATCGAGGCGCGTCTCGACGCCCTGCTCCCGACTGGAGACGCGGTTGCCGATGCCATGCGCTGGGGCACGCTGGGCGGCGGCAAACGGCTGCGCGGGTTCCTGGTGGTGGAGAGTGCGGCGCTGTTCGACGTGCCGCGCGACAGGGCGCTGAATGCAGCAGCGGCCGTAGAGTGCCTGCACGCCTATTCCCTCGTCCACGACGACCTGCCCTGCATGGACGATGACGACCTGCGCCGGGGCCGACCGACGGTCCACAGGCAGTGGGACGAGGCGACGGCGGTGCTGGCGGGCGATGCGCTCCAGACCGAGGCTTTCGCGATCCTCGCGGCTCCCGCGACGCACCCCTCCGGCGATGTTCGGGCGGCGCTGGTCGCGGCGCTCGCCGCCGCCTCGGGGCAAAAGGGCATGGTCGGCGGGCAGGCGATGGACATCGCGGCGGAGACGGCGGGCCGGGCGCTGACCCTCGAAGAGATCACAGCACTCCAAGCGCTGAAGACCGGCGCGCTGATCCGCTTCTCCGTCGAGGCGGGGGCGATCCTGGGCGAGGCCGATGAGGCCGCCCGCACCGCCTTGCGCGACTATGCCGACGCGCTCGGCCTCGCCTTCCAGATCCGCGACGACCTGCTCGATGTGGAGGGGGACGAGGATCTCGCGGGCAAGGCGCTCCACAAGGATGCCGAGGCCGGCAAGGCCACCTTCGTCTCGCTCTTGGGGGTGGAGGGCGCCAGGTCGCAGGCCGAGGCGCTGGTTTGCCAGGCCGTCTCGCATATGTCACAGTTCAGGGAGGCGGCCCGGCCGCTCGTCGAGGCCGCCCGCTTTACCCTCGCGCGCCAAAGCTGAGGAGACCGCCATGGCCCCGCGCCCCGATACCCCGCTTCTCGACCGGGTCACCTATCCGTCCGACATGCGCCAGTTCAACGACCGCGAGCTCAAACAGCTCGCCGATGAGCTGCGGGCCGAGACGATCAGCCAGGTCAGCCAGACGGGCGGGCATCTGGGCGCCGGCCTCGGCGTGGTGGAGCTCACGGTGGCGCTGCACGCGGTGTTCGACGCGCCGCGCGACAAGATCGTGTGGGACGTGTCCCACCAATGCTATCCGCACAAGATCATCACCGGGCGCCGCGACCGGATGGGCACGATCCGGCAGGGCGGCGGGCTGTCGGGCTTCGCCAAGCGCAAGGAGAGCCCCTACGACCCGTTCGGGGCCGGGCATTCCTCCACCTCGATCTCGGCGGCGCTCGGCTTTGCCGTGGCGCGCGATCTGCAGGGGCGCTGTCCCGAGGGGCTGGGCGATGCGGTGGCCGTAATCGGCGACGGCGCGATCAGTGGCGGCATGGCCTACGAGGCGATGAACAATGCGGGCCATCTGGGCAAGCGGCTCATCGTCATCCTCAACGACAACGAGATGAGCATCGCTCCGCCGACGGGTGCGATGTCGAACTACCTCTCCCGCCTCTACACCGAAGGCCCGTTCGAGGAGCTGAAGGCTGCGGCCAAGACCGCGGCGAGCTTCCTGCCGCCGCCCTTCCGCGAGGGGGCCAAGCGCGCCAAGGAGCTGGTGAAGGGCATGGCCGTGGGCGGCACGCTCTTCGAGGAGTTGGGCTTTTCCTATATCGGCCCGATCGACGGGCACGACATGGACCAGCTCCTCGCCGTGCTGCGCGCGGTGAAGGCTCGTGCGGACGGCCCGGTCCTGATCCACGCGATCACCAAGAAGGGCAAGGGTTACGCGCCCGCCGAGGGGGCACCGGACAAGGGCCACGCCCGCGCGAAGTTCGACGTCGCGACCGGCGAGCAGAAGAAGGCGAAGTCGAACGCGCCCTCCTACACCAAGGTCTTCGCCAGCGCGCTGGTGCAGCAGGCCGAGATGGACGAGCAGATCTGCGCGATCACCGCCGCGATGCCGGATGGCACGGGCCTCGACATCTTCGGCGAGCGCTTTCCGAAGCGGACCTTCGACGTCGGCATCGCGGAGCAGCACGCGGTGACCTTCGCCGCGGGGCTTGCGGCCGGCGGAATGAAACCGTTCTGCGCGATCTACTCGACCTTCCTGCAGCGCGGTTACGATCAGGTAGTACATGACGTGGCGATCCAGCGGCTGCCGGTGCGCTTCGCCATCGATCGGGCGGGGCTGGTGGGGGCCGATGGGCCGACCCATGCAGGCGCCTACGACATCGCCTATCTCGCCAACCTGCCGGGCATGGTGGTGATGGCCGCCGCGGACGAGGCGGAGCTGATGCACATGGTCGCCACCGCCGCGGCCATCGACGACGGCCCGTCGGCCTTCCGCTATCCGCGGGGCGAGGGGCTGGGCGTCGATATGCCGGAGCGGGGCCAGGTGCTGGAGATCGGCAAGGGCCGCGTGCTGAAGGAGGGAACGCGCGTCGCCCTGCTCAGCTTCGGCGCCCGCCTCGGCGAGGCGATGATCGCGCGGGAGGAGCTGGAGGTGAAGGGCATCTCCACCACCCTCGCCGACGCCCGCTTCGCCAAGCCGCTGGACGAGGATCTGATCCTGCGCCTCGCCCGCGAGCACGAGGTGCTGATCACGCTGGAGGAGGGGGCCGTCGGCGGCTTCTCCTCCCAGGTCATGCACCTGCTGGCGCATCAGGGCGTGTTGGAAAGCGGTGTGAAGGTGCGGCCGATGGTGCTGCCTGACATCTTCATCGACCAGGCGAGCCCGCGGGAGATGTACGAGGTCGCGGCGATGAATGCTCCGCAGATCGTGGCGCAGGCGCTCGACGCGCTCGGGGTCGCGAGCCTCGGGGACGTGCGGGACACAGCCTGACACGAAAAAGGCGAATGCCACATTGGCGACACAACCTTAACGCGAGTTTGCGTTAAGGATTCCAGCGTCACGCGACTCAAACAGTGATGCTGGAAGGAAAAACCATGCGCGCCACGCTTCATCACATCGCCATTGCAGGGCTCGTGGCCCTGATCGCCGGGACGGCCGTCGCCCAATCCATCAAGTTCGGGGACGACAGCAACCAATGGGCCAATGACGGAGAATGCGACGACCCCCGCTTCGTGGGAGAGGGCATGGCGGCGAGCCTTGCCGCGGAATCCGTGCTCACGGACGCGTCGGACTGCGCGATGCTGTTCGATGCCGGGATGATCCGCATGGTGCGCACGCGCGCCGAAGCGGACGTGTCCGAATGCCGCTCGATCTCCTTCGGAGATGACAGCTCGGAATGGTCGAACGACAACGAGTGCGACGACCCGCGCTTCACCGGCCCCGGCATCCATTCGATCATGAATGCCGAGGACCTGATGGGCGACGCCACCGACTGCCGGGCGCTGTGCGAATCCGGTGACGTCTGGCTGCGCTAAGGCGCGGTTTCGCGGTGCCGGGCTGATGCGGCCCGGCACCCAATTGCCCTAGCGGATGACGACGGTCTGTGCGGGCGCGTTCACCGCGCCCGGCAGTTGCTCGCCCGGCAGCACGCGGGCACGACCGTTGGAGGCGACCTGGATCCGGCAGGTCTCACCCGCCTGGGCCACACGATCGCCGGGCAGGAACTCCTGCACCAGAACGACCTCCTGCCCGCGCTGGTCGATCACCGAGTACTCGAGCCCGGTGCGCGTGCCGCGCGCGTCGTCGAGCTGCTCGCCAAGCGCACCGCCCGCCACAACACCGGCGAGGATGCCGAGGCCCGTGGCAAGCTCGTTGCCCGAACCGCCGCCCACCTGGTTGCCGAGGGCGGCCCCGATGCCGCCGCCCGCAAGGCCGCCGACCCCGGCGGAGATCCCGGCCTCCTGCTCGTCGCGGATGGTGACCTCGCGCACTTCGAGGACGCGGCACCGCTCGACGGTCGAGCGCAGGCCCACGTCGCGCGAACTGACGACGGACTCGCTGCCCGTGCGGTTGGGGGAGCACGCCGCGAGCGTCAGCGCCGCGGTCGCCCCAATGAGGATGGTCTTCAACATGATCTTCGCCTTTCACTCCTGCGGCCGGGCGGGGGCGTCCGGCCGGACCGCACCATCATGCCATGAAACGGCGGGACGCAAGCGGGCCTGTGCAAGATGTGATCGGGCGGGATGGGTTCAGACGGCGTTAACGGCCCAGTCGTAGCGGTCGTCACGGATGCGGGTGGCGGCCCCGACCGCCGGATCCTCGGCATAGCGGCCCAGATGCGCGATCACGCCGGCATCGGTGCCGCCGAAGTCCGCCTTGAACCAGTCATATATCGAGGAGACGACGAGCCCGCCCGACGTGACCTCCACCCCGCGCGGATGGTTGACGTAGGCCCGCGCCGCGGTGTCGAGCTCGGCGGAGAGATTTGCGGCACGCCATGGCGTCGCCTTGAGGTTCGGGCAGCCGATCGAGGCGCAGTTGACCGCGTAGTGCACCCGCGCATCGCCGAAGACCGGCCGCATGATCCCATGCTCGATATCGTCGAGGGAGAGCGTCTGGCCCATCACCGCGAACCGCTTCTCCCGCCAGGGACCGGGGGAGAACAGCCCGCCGCCGATGTCGCGGATCGAGCGGACGGGCCAGGCCTCGGCCACCACGGCGATGGTGACGGCGTTGTAGACATTGGCCCAGTAGGCGAAGGCGGCGTCGCGGTTGAGGGTCGTCACGTCGACCTGCTGCATCGCGCCGATGAACTGGCGCAGCTCGGGCAACGGCACAGCCGAATAGCGAACGCGCGCCACGCCGTCGGCGCCCATGACGAGGTGCTGCGCGAGGATCCCCTCCCACACGCCCATTGCGGGATCGCCCGTACTGCCGAAGCGCTGCCACGGACCGTCGATCAGGCGGGCCGTCACCGCACGGGCCGCGGCGGGGACAAGGGTGGCGGCGCCCAGCGCCAGGGCGAAATCGCGTCGGTTCATCGGGATCTCCTGCTCTGAAGCCTGATCTAGAGCACGCACGCGCCGCGGTCAGCCCGATGCGACACCGACGTGATCGGTCGTGAGCTGCCGCCGCGCTTCAAAGAGCGCGATACCCGCGCTGACCGCCACGTTGAGCGACCGCGCGCCCTCGGCCATCGGGATCGCCACGCGCAGGTCGGCCGCGGCGTGGACCTCCTCGGGCACGCCCGCGCTCTCTCGCCCGGTCATCAGGATGTCGCCGGGGCGGAAGGCCGCACGCTCCAGCGGCTCCGCCCCCTTCGTGGTCAGGAGAACCAGCCGTCCGGTGCAGGATGCGGCGAATTGTTGCCAATCATCATGTCGCACCACCTCCGCCCGCTGGCCGTAGTCCATGGCAGCCCGGCGCAAGGCCTTGGCAGACAACGGAAACCCGCAAGGCTCGATCACGTCGAGCGGAACGCCGAAGCAGGCGGAAATCCGCACCAAAGCTCCCAGATTGGCCGCCATATCGGGCTGGAAGCTGGCAAGCCGCAAAGGAAGAACCATATCGCTCGATCAGGGATGAACACGTGAATTCGTGCGTCGCACTGTCCGCTGGACCGGCGTCGCACCAAGGTGTAGGTGGGAGCCACCTCGCGGGCCCTTATACTCCGCGACGAAGATGACGTGTCCGCCTTGACGCTTCAAGGGGGCGAGAGACCGAAAAGGGAGATGCACTTCGTGTCCCAGTCCGCAGAAGAACCAAACCGCCGCGACTTTCTCTACGTGGCGACAGCCGGCGCCGGGGTCGTGACCGTCGGGGCCGCCGTCTGGCCGCTCATCAATCAGATGAACCCGTCCGCAGATGTGGCGGCGCTGTCCTCGATCCCCGTGGACGTGTCCGCGCTGCAGCCGGGCTCGCAGCTCACTGTCCTGTTCCTCGGCAAGCCGGTCTTCATCCGCCGCCGTACGCAGGAAGAGATCGAGGCCGCCCGCGCCGTCGACGTGGCCGACCTGCCGGATCGCGACGCGCGCAACCCCAACATCGACGACAGTGCGGCCACCGACGAGAACCGTTCGCTGGACGAGACCGGCGAGTGGCTCGTGATGAACGGCGTCTGCACGCATCTGGGCTGTGTCCCGCTGGGCAATGCCGGCGATTTCGACGGCTGGTTCTGCCCGTGCCACGGCTCTCACTACGACACCGCCGGCCGCATCCGCCGCGGCCCGGCACCTGAAAACATGCACATACCGGTTGCGGAGTTCGTCTCCGACACCGTCATTCAACTCGGATAAGGGAGCGACCGATGGCTGGTATTCCCCACGACCATTACGAGCCGAAGAGCGGCGGTGAGAAGTGGCTTCACAGCCGCCTGCCGATCCTCGGCCTCGCCTACGACACCCTGATGATCCCCACGCCCAAGAACCTGAACTGGATGTGGATCTGGGGCATCGTGCTGACCTTCACCCTGGTGATGCAGATCGTCACCGGCATCGTGCTGGTGATGCACTACATCCCGCACGAGGACATGGCCTTCGCCTCCGTCGAGCACATCATGCGCAACGTGAACGGGGGCTGGGCGATCCGCTACATCCACGCAAACGGCGCCTCGCTGTTCTTCGTGGCGGTGTATCTGCACATCTTCCGCAGCCTCTACTACGGCTCCTACAAGGCGCCGCGCGAGGTCACGTGGATCATCGGCTGCATCATGCTGATCATCATGATGGCGACCGTGTTCATGGGCTACGTGCTGCCCTGGGGCCAGATGTCCTTCTGGGGTGCGACGGTGATCACCGGCCTCTTCGGTGCAATCCCGTTCATCGGTGAGCCGATCCAGACCTGGCTGCTCGGCGGTCCGGCGGTGGACAACGCGACGCTGACGCGCTTCTTCTCGCTGCACTACCTGATGCCATTCCTGCTGCTCGGCCTGACCGCCGTGCACATCTGGGCCTTCCACACCACGGGCAACAACAACCCCGATGGGGTCGAGGTGCGCCGCGGCTCGAAGGAAGAGGCGCAGAAGGACACCCTGCCCTTCTGGCCGTACTTCGTAATCAAGGACCTCTACGCGCTCGCACTGATCATGGTGGTGTTTGTGGCCATCGTCGGCTTCATGCCGAACTACCTCGGCCACCCGGACAACTACATCCCGGCCGATCCGCTGGCGACGCCATCCCACATTGTGCCCGAATGGTACCTGCTGCCGTTCTACGCGATGCTGCGCGCAATCACCTTCTCGATCGGGATCCCGTTCACGGACATCACGATCCTCGAGTCGGACTTCCTGGGCGTGCTGGTGATGTTCGCATCGCTGTTCATCCTGGCGCTGGCGCCGTGGCTGGACACGTCCAAAGTGCGCTCGGGCAAGTACCGCCCGATGTTCAAGTACTGGTTCGCCCTGCTCGTAGTGGACTTCATCGTCCTGATGTGGGCTGGCGCGATGCCGGCGGAGGGTCTGATCCCGGTGATCTCGCTGATCGGCACGATCTACTGGTTCGCCTACTTCCTGGTGATCCTGCCGCTGCTCGGTCTCTTCGAAGAGCCGCTGCCGCAGCCGGTGACGATCGAGGAAGCCTGGGACAAGGCCCATCCGGCCACCGCCCATGACGCGCGCGGCACCACCGACGTGGCCCCGGCGCTCAACCAGCCGGCGGAATAAGGCCCGAGAGGAAAGAAGACCGATGAAAAAGATCATCCTCACGGCCCTTGCGGCCTTCACCCTGACCTTCGGCAGCGCCCATGCTGCCGGGGGCGACGGCGAAACCGTCGACTACGACTTCCCGTTCGAGGGACCGTTCGGCAGCTACGACACGGCACAACTCCAGCGCGGGCTCGCCGTCTACCACAACGTCTGCGCGGCCTGTCACGGGATGGAGTACGTCTATTTCCGGAACCTGACGGAGCCTTCGGGCCCCAACATGCCGCCGGAGATGGTGACGGAGCTCGCCTCCAACTACTTCGTGCCCGATGACAGCCTCGACGCCCAGCCGGGTGACGAGCGTGAGGCGGGCCTTACGGACCGCTTCCCGGGTTCGCAGATGGAGACGGCGCCCGACATGTCGCTGCTCGCCAAGGCGCGCGCGGGCTTCCACGGCCCCTACGGCACCGGCATCAGCCAACTCATCAACGGCATGGGCGGGCCGGAGTACATCGCCTCCGTCCTGACCGGCTACACCGGTGAGGAGCGCGAGGAAGCGGGCGTGATCTACTACGAGAACACCGCCTTCCCGGGCGGCTGGATCGCGATGGCCCCGCCGCTCTGGGGCGAGGACATCGAGCACGCCGACGGCGCGCCCAACGATCTGGAGAGCCTGTCGGTCGACGTCGCGGCCTTCCTGATGTGGGCGGCCGAGCCGAAGCTGAACCAGCGCAAGGCTTTCGGCCTGACTGCGGTGTTGTTCCTCGGCCTGCTGACGGTGCTGTTGTACCTCACCAACAAGAAGCTGTGGCACGACGTGAAGCACCGGCGCAGCGACGACGCCTGATCGGCTGAATTCTGACTGGAAGGGCCGGAGAGTGATCTCCGGCCCTTTTCATTAAGCTGAACTTCTCAAGTTTCCCGCCCGGCTGACAGGCCGGGCCCTCAGCTCTCAGCGATCAGTCGTCCCCGAGATACGCCTGCAACGCGGGCGTTGGCGCGGCGAAAAGCTCCCCCGTCTCCCGCGGCGCCTCCGCGACGCCATCGGCGACCAACAGCGTTTCAGTCGCCACCCGCTTCGCGTCTTCCGGGTCGTGGGTTACAATGAGGGCCGTCAGCCTCCGCTCCGCCACGATCTCCGCCAGCAGGTCCAGCATGTCGCGCTTCAGCCCCGGGCCGAGTGCCGCGAACGGCTCATCGAGCAGCAGCACCGGGCGATCCCTCAGAAGCGCCCGTGCTAGTGCCAAGCGCTGTCGCTGGCCGCCGGACAGGGCGGAGACGGCTCGCGCGCCGAGGCTCTCGAGGCCCGTCCGCTCCAGTACCGCCTCGACCTTCGCGCGCTCGTCGGCGCTCAGTCGTAGGCTCGGGCGCAGCCCGAGGCCCACGTTTCCGGCGACATCGAGATGGGCGAAGAGGTTGTGCTCCTGGAACAGGATCGAGACCGGGCGGCGGTCGGGCGCGCGCCGGGTGATGTCCTCACCGCTCACGAGGATCCGCCCTTCCGCCGGCCGTACGAAGCCGGCAAGCGCCATTAGCAGGGTCGACTTGCCGCCGCCCGATGGCCCGATAACGGCAGTGATGCCGGGCCCCGCAACCTCGAGATCGGCGCGCAGCACGAAATCGCCTTGCCGGATCACCACGCGATCGAACCGGATCATGCCCGCCGCCCCCACAGGTCGAATGCCGCGAAGAGCGCGAGGCTCAGTGCCAGAAGGAGCAGGGCCGCACCTGCCGCCGCCTCCATCCGGTAGGCGCCCATGAGCTGGTAGACCACGAGCGGCAGCGTCGACGTGCTGGTCGAGCCGAAGAGCGCGATGACGCCGAGGTCGCCCATCGACAGTGCTGCCGCCAGCCCGGCGGAAAAACCGAGCGGTCCCCGCAGGCGCGGCAGTAGCGCCACCCGCCACCGGGTCCAGCCGCGCAGGCCGAGCGCGTCGGCCAGCCGTCCATCCGTGCGACGGGCAAGGGCCAGAGCCGGAACCAGCGCGCGGAGCGCGAAGGGCAGGCTCATGAGCGCGTTCACCAGCACCACCATCGGCAGCGCGATCGCGAAGGGATCGACGCGGCCGCGCAGCAACAGGAACAGCCCGGCGGCAAGCACGAAGGGGGAGACTGCGAGGGTGATGAGCATGGCGCCCTCCGCCGCGCGGGCCAGCCGGGGCAGCCGCTCCGCCAACCGCACCAGCCCCGCCGCGATGCCGAGCGCCCAGAGCACGCAGATCGCTGCGGAGGACAGAGCCACGGCCAGCGACCGCCCGACGGCGCGCAGCACGCTGCCATCGAGCTCCGCTAGCCCTGGCAGGCCGCGCAGCACGATCGCCAGCAGCGGCAGGCCCAGCAGCGCCACCGCGCCGAGCAGAAGGGCGCTGTCGGCGCCGCGCCGCCAGCCATGCCGCTCCACCCCTCCGGCCTCGGGCAGCAGGCCGCCCTGCGCTGTGACGGGGCGCCCGGCGAGCATCAGTAGCCCGGCGAGGCAGAGGCACAGACCGGTCTGCACGAGGGCCAGCAGCCCGGCGCGGCCGAGGTCGAACTCGAACCGGATCGCCTGGTAGATCGCAACCTCTACGGTGGTGCTCCCCGGCCCGCCGCCGAGCGTCAGCGCGATCGCGAACGACGTCGTGCAGAGGAGGAAGACGAGAAGGGCCGCGCCCGGCACGACCTCGCGCAGCATCGGCCACTCCACATGGCGGAACTGGTCTGCGGGCCGGAAACCGAGGCCGGCGGCAAGACGCAACTGCTCCGCCGGGATCGCCGCCCAGCCTTGCAGCAGCAGCCGCGTAACGAGCGGGAGGTTGAAGAAGACATGGGCGAGCAGGATCCCACCGAGCCCGTAGATGTCGAGCGGACCGCGTCCGACCAGCGCCAGCCCGTCGGAGATCACGCCCCCGCGCCCCCAGATCGCCAGCAGGCCGAGCACCGCGACCAGTGCAGGCAGCAGGAACGGCGCCCCCAGCAGCGTCAGTAGCGCCCCGCGCCCCGGGAACCGGCGCAGCGCGAGCGCGCGGGCCAGCGGAACCGCCAGCGCCACGGAGAGCAGCGCCGACAGCACCGCCTGCATCAGAGTGAAGCGCAGGATCGCGGTGTCGGCCC
The DNA here is from genome assembly GCF_015679265.1 of Pontivivens ytuae. Lineage (NCBI taxonomy): Bacteria > Pseudomonadati > Pseudomonadota > Alphaproteobacteria > Rhodobacterales > Paracoccaceae > Pontivivens > Pontivivens ytuae. The sequence continues at coordinate 2,462,552 of NZ_CP064942.1, read as the reverse complement.
CGGCCCAGGTGCCCGGCGTCGCGGCCTGCATCAGCGCCGCGATGGGTGCTGCGCAGACCGCGAGGACGAGCAGTCCCAGAACCAGGCCGACGGCGCCGATCACCGGCTCAGCGCCTCCCGCCAGAGGGCGAGCGCCGCATCGCGCCGGGCCGCGGCCTCCTCGGCGGGCAGCAGCAGCGCGGTTTCGGGCACGTGCAACGTCTCGTAGCCCTCGGGCAGCGGGGTCGGGAAGGCGGGATACATCCACTGCGTCGTCGGCAGCGCGGACTGGAACGGCGGCGTCGCGATGAAACGCAGGAACGCCTCGGCCAGCTCAGGCTGATCGGTGGAGGCAAGCTGCCCCGCAACCTCGACCTGCATGTAGTGACCGGCCTCGAAGGGGGCCGCGGCCTTGGTGCCATCCTCCTCGGCGATCAGGTGGTAGGCGGGCGAGGTGGTATAGGAGAGGACCATGTCCGCCTCCCCCTCGAGGAACAGGCCATAAGCCTCCGACCAGCCGGGGGTGACGGTGACGATGTTGTCGGCGAGCTCCCCCCAGATCGCGCCGGCCTCCTCGCCATAGAGCGCATCGACCCACATCAGCAGGCCGAGGCCGGGGGTGGAGCTGCGCGGGTCCTGGATCACGATGCTCACATCGCTCTCGGCCAGCGACTCGAAGGAAGTCGGCGGCTCGGCCAGAACCGTGGTGTCGTAGATGAAGGCGAAGTAGGACCAGTCGAAGGGGACGAAGGTCGGATCCTCCCACACCACCGGCAGATCGGGCGCGGGCATGTCGGTGGGCGCGGGCGCGAACAGCCCGGTCTCCGCCGCCGCATGGGTCAGGTTGGTGTCGAGCCCCAGCACCACGTCCGCATCGGTCCCCGCCCCTTCGAGCTGCAGCCGCGCGACCATCGCGGCGCCATCGCCGGTACCGACGAAGGTGAGCTCACAGCCGCACTCCGCCTCGAACGCGGCCTCGATGACCGGGCCCGGCCCCCACTCGGATGTGAAGCTGTCATAGGTATAGACGATGAGCTCCTGCGCGGCGGCAGGCAGGGTGGCGAGCGTAGCAAGGGCAGTCAGCGCGTGACGCATGGTCGGGTCTCCTCCAGCCATGGGATCGAAGGGGAGCAGCGTACGCGTCTCGGCCTTCCCTCCGCCGGCATGATCCGGTTCAGGTTCAACGGGTCCGCGCGGGATGCGCATCTCAGGCCGGTCAGGCCCCCCCGAGGCGAGACCGACCTTACGCGCCTGTGCGAGGGATTGCAAAGAGCGGCGAATTGACAGGCTTTGCAGGCATTTCTAGGGTCGCGCGAACGCGGCAGACAGGGGGAGCGCCCGATGAATTACCTGTTCCTCCACCAGAACGCGCCGGCGCAGTTCCGGCACATCGCCGCACGCCTCGCCAAGGACCAGACGAACCGGGTGGTCTACGTGACGCAGCCCGGCAAGCAGCGGCTGGCGGGGGTCGATCATGTCGAGTATCGGCCGCATCGCACGGCGCACGAAAGCACGCACCACTACCTGCGCCCGGCCGAGACGGCCGTCATCAACGGGCAGGGCGTGGCGAAGGCGCTGATCGCGCTGCGGGACCGGGGCTTCGAGCCTGATGTCGTGATCGGGCATCCGGGCTGGGGCGAGACGCTCTTCGTCAAGGACATCTACCCCGACGTGCCGCTCGTGAGCTATTGCGAGTTCTACTACAACGCGCGCGGGGCTAATATCGGCTTCGACCCCGAGTATCCCGAGCATGCGGAGATCGCCTTCCGCACCCGGATGCGCAACGCCCATCACTTGGTCGCGGCGGAGGCGGCGGATGCACTCTATGCCCCGACGGCCTGGCAGCGGCAGCAGTTTCCGGAGACGCTGCGCGACCGGATCGAGGTGATCCACGACGGCATCGATTGCTCGGTGGTGAAACCAGATGCGAAGGCGACGTTTGATGTGGCCGGTGGCGTGCTGCGCGCGGGCGATCCCGTGGTGACCTATGTGGCGCGCAATCTGGAACCCTATCGCGGCTTCCACACCTTCATGCGCGCCCTGCCCCGGATCCTGTCCGAGCGTCCGGACGTTCAGGTCGTCGTGGTCGGCGGCGATGAGGTGAGCTACGGCCGCGCGGCGCCGCCGGGGCGGACCTATCGTGACCTGCTGACCCGAGAGGTGGACCTGCCGGAAGGGCGCGTCCACTTCCTCGGTAAGATCCCCTACGCGCAATATGTCCGGCTGCTCCAGATCTCGGCGGTGCACATCTACCTGACCTATCCGTTCGTGCTGTCCTGGTCGTGTCTCGAGGCGATGGCCGCGGGCTGTCGCATCGTCGGCTCCCGCACGGCTCCGGTGGAGGAGGTAATCACGGATGGCGAAACCGGCGTCCTGGTAGACTTCTTCTCCGCGGACGAAGTGGCGGAACGGGCACTGGAGGTGCTCGGACGTGAAGTTCCCGCGGTCGAGGACACGTTAGGCGCCGCAGCCCGGCAGACGGTGATGGAGCGCTTCGAGTTGCAGGACTGCCTCGACCGCCTTGACGCGCTCATCGCCGGGGTCGCTCGGCGAGGATAATGCTCGCGTTGGGG